>NZ_CP069163.1:2400000-3626872 GCF_018802765.1 Paludibacterium sp. B53371 | reverse complement strand
TAATGTTTTACGCAATGTTCTTAAAGCAAAATCCCGCCGTGATCCGGAGCTGGAAGGCGGCGGGAGCTCCGGCGCGTTGCCGCGCCCGGAGCGGTATTCGGCATGGATACGAAGGACCCCGGTTGGCACCTGTTGGTTGGTTCAGGCACAAGGACTCGGCCGGGGTTCTGCAAACAGCCATCATTCTAATGGTTTTTGCCCTAGTTATCCACAGGCGCATAAAAAATTAGCGGTTGACTTTTCCTGTAACATGTTGTCAAATCTCGCGTTTATCTCTTTACCGTTTCGATAATAGGAACACCGCATCATGAAGCGTACTTATCAGCCTTCTACCACGCGCCGCAAGCGCACCCACGGCTTCCTCGTCCGCTCTAAGACCCGTGGTGGCCGCGCCGTCCTGGCTGCTCGCCGCGCCAAGGGTCGTAAGCGTCTGGCCGTATAACCGGACTTGGACTACAGCTTTCGCCGCGCCCACCGGCTTCTGAAAACGGATGATTTTTCATCCGTTTTTGGTATGCGGCAGGCACGCAGCAATGCTCTCTTTCAGGTGTTTGCCCGGCCGAACGATCTGGGCCACCCCCGTCTGGGTCTGGTGGTCGGCAAGAAGGTCGCCAAACGGGCGGTTCGCCGCAACTATATCAAGCGCACCGTGCGCGAGTGGTTCCGGCTCAACCAGCACCAGCTCGGTGGCATGGACTTTGTAGTGCGCTCCAAGCTTGTCTTTGATCGCGACAAAAGTTCCGAAGCTGTCATCGCATTGTCGGCTCTGTTTGCTAAACTAGCTCGATGTCGCGACTCCTCATCCTCCTGATCCGTTTCTATCAGCTGGCCATCAGCCCGTGGCTCGCGCCCCGGTGCCGCTTTATGCCCACCTGTTCTAGCTATGCGATCGAAGCAGTGAGGAAACACGGTGCCTGCAAAGGCACCGCGCTCGCGGCAAAACGGATTGCGCGCTGTCACCCCTGGGGCGGCAGCGGCTATGACCCGGTACCCTAACTTTCCGGTAACCAAGATGGATTCCAAGCGCCTTATCCTGTTTATCGTGCTGTCCTTGGGCATTCTGCTGATCTGGCAGGAAAAATTCGCGCCCAAGCCGCAGCCCGCCGCTGTCGTGCAAAGCCAGACCGCCTCGGCCAGCGCCGCGGCCCAACCTGCCGGCAACACCAGTGCCGCAGAAGTGGACAAGCTGGCCCGTGGTCAGCGCATCACGGTCAATACTGACCTGATCCACGCCGAAATCGACACCACGGGTGGCGATCTGCGTTCCCTGCAGCTGCTGAAGCATGACTCGACCACGGATGCCAAGAAGCCGTTCGATCTGCTGACCGACACCAATGGCCGCGTGTATGTGGCTCAGACCGGTCTGCTGGCGGACAGCAACCCGGCTCTGCCGACGCACAAGACCGTGTTCACCTCGGCTCAGCAAAGCTATCAGCTGACCGGTGACTCGCTGGAAGTGAAGCTGACTGCCCCGGATGCCAACGGCGTCAAGGTGAGCAAGATCTACATCTTCAAGCGCGGTTCCTACGACATCGGCGTGCGTTATGAGATCACCAATGGCGGCAGCACCCCGATCGCGCCGACGGCCTACTATCGCCTGATGCGCGACGGCAAGGCACCGGAAGGCGCGAGCAGTTTTGCCCAGACCTTTACCGGTCCGGCGGTGTACACCGAAGCCAACAAGTTCCAGAAGGTGAAGTTTGACGATCTGGTCAAGGGCAAGGGCGATTACACCAAGGACGGTCACGGTGGCTGGATCGGCATGCTGCAGCACTACTTCATGACCGCCTGGCTGATGAAGCCGACCGGTGGCCAGGACGTGTGCCTGGCGGTGAAGAGCTGCCGCTTCGACATGGGTGCCAGGGATGGTCTGTACTCGGCTGACGCGCTGCTGGATCTGAAGCCGATCGCCCCGGGCAAGACCTTTGACCTGACCGTGCCGCTGTATGCCGGCCCGGAAGAGTACAGCACCATCACCAAGGTGGCGGATGGCCTGGAGTACTCCAAGGACTACGGTATCTTCTATATCTTCGCTTCGCCGCTGTTCTGGCTGCTGACCAAGCTGCACGGTCTGGTGTCGAACTGGGGCTGGGCCATCATCCTGCTGACGCTGATCGTCAAGGCGGTGTTCTACCCGCTGACCGCGGCTTCGTATCGCTCGATGGGCAAGATGAAGGCCTTGTCGCCGCGTCTGGAGCGTCTGAAGGAACAGTTCGGTGATGACCGCGTCAAGTTCCAGCAGGCGGTCATGGAAATGTACAAGAGCGAGAAGGTCAATCCGCTGGGCGGCTGCCTGCCGATGCTGATCCAGATCCCGGTGTTCATCGGTCTGTACTGGGCGCTGCTGTCGTCGGTTGAGCTGCGTCAGGCGCCGTGGATTCTGTGGTACACCGACCTGGCTCGTCCGGAAGCGTTGTTTACCATTCCGGTGATTCACATGCCGGTCGGCCTGTTGCCGATCATCATGATGGCCACCATGTTCCTGCAGACGTTCCTGAACCCGCCGCCCACCGATCCGGTGCAGGCGAAGATGATGAAGATCATGCCGCTGGCATTCTCGATCATGTTCTTCTTCTTCCCGGCGGGCCTGGTGCTCTACTATACGGTCAACAGCATCCTGTCGATCGCGCAGCAGTGGTACATCAACCGCTCGATCGAACAGGCCAAGAAGGTTGCTCAACAGAGCTGATTCACGGCTGATCTGATCCACGAGCCCGACCGCCTGCGGTTGGGCTTTTTCACTTTCAAGAGTCGACCATGTCCATTGCCTACAGTCCGGTCACCATCTGTGCCATCGCTACCGCGCCCGGTCGCGGCGGTGTCGGCGTCATCCGCATTTCCGGCCGCGATCTGCTGCCGTTTGCCAGCGCGATTGCCGGCGGCAAGACGCCGAAGCCGCGTTATGCGCTGTATACCGATTTCCTGGCCGCCGACGGCCATGCCATCGACAATGGGCTGCTGTTGTATTTCCCCGGGCCGAATTCGTTTACCGGCGAGGATGTGATCGAGTTGCAGGGACATGGCGGGCCGGTGGTGATGCGCATGCTGCTGGCGCGTTGTGTCGAGCTGGGGGCGAGGCTGGCCGAGCCGGGCGAGTTTTCCAAGCGGGCCTTCCTCAACGACAAGATGGATCTGGCGCAGGCGGAGAGTGTGGCCGATCTGATCGACGCTGCCAGCGAGTCGGCGGCGCGCAGTGCGCTCAAGTCGCTCAAGGGGGCGTTCTCGGACGAAATTCATGCGCTGACTGACGAGCTGATCACGCTGCGCATGCTGGTCGAGGCGACGCTGGATTTCCCGGAGGAGGACATCGACTTCCTCAAGGCGGCGGATGCCACCGGCAAGCTGGCAACGTTGCGCGAGCGGCTGGAAAAGGTGCGTGCCACCGCGCGTCAGGGGGCGATTCTGCGCGAGGGCATGCATGTGGTGCTGGTCGGCCAGCCGAATGTCGGCAAGTCGAGCCTGATGAACGCGCTGGCCGGCGATGAGGTGGCGATTGTCACCGACATCGCCGGCACTACCCGCGATACGGTGCGCGAGGAAATCGTGCTGGACGGGGTGCCGATGCACATTATCGATACCGCCGGTCTGCGCGAGACCAATGATGTGGTCGAGCGCATCGGCATCGAGCGTACCTGGCAGGCGGTGGAAACCGCGGATCTGGCGCTGGTGCTGGTGGATAGTCAGGAGGGGGTGGACGAGGCGCTGGAGGCGATTCTGGCACGGCTGCCGGCCAGCCTGCCGCTGGTCTTTGTGTTCAACAAGATCGACCTGACCGACGATGTCGCGCAGCAGGATACGCACAACGGTCACCCGGCGGTGTATCTGTCGGCCAAGACGCAGGACGGGGTGGATCTGCTCAAGGCGCGGCTGTTGCAGATGATTGGCTTCAGCGGCGGCAGCGAGGGGGTTTATCTGGCCCGGGCGCGCCACATGGACGCCATCGCCCGCGCCGCCCACCATCTGGAACTGGCCGCCACCGGCTGGCAGCAGATCGAAATCTTCGCCGAAGAACTGCGACTGGCTCAGCACGCCTTGTCGGAGATCACCGGCGAATTCAGCTCGGACGACCTGCTGGGCGTCATCTTCAGCCGCTTCTGCATCGGCAAATAAAGCATCCAAGACGGGGTCAGGTCTTGTTTTTTGCGTCGTGATGCAAAAAACAAGACCTGACCCCGTCTTTGCGCGCCGTCTTTGCGCCGTCTTGGCGTGATGCTTCAGCCGGCCTTTTTCCCTGCAATGATCCGGCTGATGGTGGCGTAGTGCAGGCCGAAATAAGCGGCGAGTTGTACCAGGGTAAAGCCGCCGCTCTGCCATGCCAGCCGGATGGCTTCATTCCTGTCTGAGGTTTGACTCACACACTGGGTCAGCGTTGGTGCCGGCAGTCGGCGCTGGACCCTGGGGATTTCACTGGCGGTCGGCACGGACACGACTTTTTTGGCCCGGCGCTGCATTTGCGCGACAAAGGCGTCATCGCCCAGAAACACCTGCCCTTGCAACTGGTGCCAGGGGGAGGCCGCACTCAGGCCTTGCTGGACAAATTGCCGGTAGTGCAGGCGCGCCATGGCACGATCTTCGGCAAACATCGCCAGCAGGCTGCGGGTGGCCAGCCAGGGGCTTGTGCTGTCTTGCAGCATGGCCGAGTAGCTGCTCCAGCGCCACTGCGCAACCTGTTGCACCAGCCCGGCACGGACCGGGTTCAGCACCACGTAGCGTGCGACCTCCAGCAGATGCGCATCGGCATCGACCAGTACCGCGTGATATCGCCCCTGAAACACATGCCCCACCCGCTGATGGCGACGATTGAACGTCTGGGTATAGACGCCGTTGAGCTGGCGCATGCCTCTGGACAAGTTGCCATGCAGGGTTTGCAGCAGCAGGTGGTAATGGTTGCCCATCAGGCAGTAGGCATAGACCTGCCAGTTGAAATGCGTGCAAACATCACTCAGCAGGGTGAGGAAGCCAGTCCGGTCGTGCTCGTCCAGAAACACCTGCTGCTGTTGATTACCTCGTGTGGTGACATGGTAAGTTGCCCCTGCAAATTCGATACGTAACGGTCTGGACATCGAAGCCTCCGCACTGACAAAACCGCTTGGATGCCTGGATGTGCCAACGATTTCCTGCCGCCTGCAACTTCAGAAAACAGGAAGGCCATCATGACGGGGTCAGGTCTTGTATTTTGCGTCTCGATGCAAAATACAAGACCTGACCCCTGGGTGACTGGGCTAGGCGCTTTGTCGTGTCATCTGGCTGATGTCGCGCTTGGGGGGCAGGCCGAACAGGCGGCCGTATTCGCGGCTGAACTGGGACGGGCTTTCGTAGCCGACGCGGAAGGCGGCGGTGGCGGCTTCCAGTCCGTCGTTGAGCATCAGGCGCCGGGCTTCGTTGAGTCGCAGCCATTTGACGTATTGCAGCGGGCTCATGGCGGTGAGTTGGCGGAAGTGGTGGTGCAGGCTGGAGGGGCTCATTTGTGCCCGGGATGCCAGTTCGTCGATGGTCAGTGGTTCGGTGTAGTGGGTTTTCAGCCAGTCGATGGCGCGGGCGATGCGCTGGCTGTTGCTGCCGGCGGAGAGGATGTGCCACAGGCGCGAGGCTTGTTCGCTGACCAGCAGGCGGTAGTGGATTTCGCGCTGGATCAGGGGGCCGAGCACGGCCAGGTGTTGCGGCTGGTCGAGCAGGGCCAGCAGGCGGCAGAAGGCGTCGAGCAGGCTCGGGGTCACTTTGCCCTGGGCCATGCACTGGCCGCCGGCCGGGCGTTCCGGCGGCGGGCAGAGGCCGCCCTGGGCGATCAGTTCGTTCATGATGCTCAGGTCGAGGCGCAGCACCATGCCCAGGCAGGGGGTGTCTTGGCTGGCCTCCAGGACTTGCGAGCTGGCCGGCAGGTCGATGGCGGTCAGCAGAAAATGTTCGGCATTGTAGGGATAGTGCTGGTCGCCCACCAGCATCTGCTTGCTGCCCTGTACCACCAGCACCAGGCTGGGTTCCACCAGGCAGGCACAGGGTTCGGTGCGGTTTTCGCGCCGGTAGAAGCTCAGGTTCGGAATGCCGGATTCCCGGTCTTCGTTGCCGACGGTGCGGGCTGCGATGATGGTGCCCAGCCGGGCCAGCATGGCGGCTGAATCGGTGTCTCTGGCAAGGTTCATGGGCAGGTTTTCCTCTGTGTTTCTGCCGGGCCGCCGGCACAGGCGAGGCGGCCCGGTGTCTGTCAGCCTTCCTGCTTCAGGGAGGCCATGTCGATGACGAAACGGTACTTCACATCACTCTTGAGCATACGCTCATAGGCCTGATTGATGTCCTGCATGCGAATCACCTCGATATCGGCACCAATGTGGTGTTCGCCGCAGAAGTCCAGCATTTGCTGAGTGGCGGCAATGCCGCCGATCATCGATCCGGCCAGGCTGCGTCCGCCCATGATCATCACCACCGAGTTGAGTGTCGGTTCCAGCGGGCCGAGGTAGCCGACCAGCACCAGCTTGCCCTTGTGGGTCAGGGTCGGCAGGTACGGGTTCAGGTCATGTTCATAGGGCACGGTGTCGACGATCAGATGGAACTGATTGGCCACCGCCGTCATGCTGGCATCGTCGCCGCTGACCACGACATGGTGGGCACCCAGGCGCCGGGCTTCCTGTTCCTTGCCGGCCGAGCGGGTCATCAGGGTCACTTCCGCCCCCAGGGCGCTGGCCAGCTTGATGGCCATATGGCCCAGGCCGCCGAGCCCGACGACTGCCACCTTGCTGCCCGGACCGATGCCGGCTTCCTGCAGCGGGGCCCAGGTGGTGATGCCGGCGCACAGCAAGGGGGCGGCGCTGGCCATGTCGAGTTGATCGGGTACGCGCAGGACGAAGTCCTGGTTGACGACGATCTTCTCGGAATAGCCGCCCTGGGTGATGCCGCCCAGTTCGCTGTCGGGCCAGCCATAGGTAAAGGTAGCACCGCTGTGGCAATGCTGCTCGTAGCCGTCTTCGCAGGCGGCACAGTGGCCGCAGGAATCGACCATGCAGCCGACGCCGACGGTGTCGCCGACCTTGAAGCGGGTGACGCCGGGGCCGACGGCTTTCACTTTGCCGATGATTTCGTGGCCGGGAACGATCGGGTACACCGTCCAGTTCCAGTCGTTGCGGGCGGTATGCAGATCGGAATGGCAGACGCCGCAGTAGTGGATGTCGATTTCGACGTCATTGTCGCGCACCCGGCGACGCTGTATCGGATAGGGGCCCAGCGGGGTGGTGGCGGAGGTGGCCGCATAAGCTTTAACGTTTGATGTGCTCATGATTGTCCTTTCTTCATGGTTCCACAGGGTTGGGGAGTAAGGCTTGCCTTTCGGGCGGTCGTGCCGGTTGTAGTTGCTGGCCGTTGCCCAGCAGCAGGGTCGCCAGCAGCATCAGGCTGCCGGCGCCAAGCAGGGTGGCCTGGATCGACAGATGGTCGAGCAAGGTGCCGCCGAGCAGGCCGCCGAGCAGGATGGCCAGCTGGATGCCGGCGACCAGCAGACCGCCGGCGCTTTCCTGCTGGTCGGCCACGCCCAGCGCCAGCCAGGCGGACCAGCCGACCGGGATGGCGGCGTTCAGGCAGCCCCAGACAAACAGCAGCATGGCCACCCCCCACAGGCTGGCCCCCGGCATCAGCAGGGCGAGGGTCACCAGGGTCAGCGCCAGGGGCGCGCGGCCGAGCAGGCGATAGAGATGGCGCGGCAGCAGGGCGGTGGCCAGGCGGGTGCCGGCCAGGCCGGCAATGCCCAGGCTGAACAGCATCAGCGACAGTTGCTGCGGGCTGACGTGGGCTTGCTGCTCGAGGAAGGGCCGGAAATAGGTGAAGGCGCAGAAGGCGCCGGCAAAGGTCAGCATGACGGCCGGCAGGGCCAGGCGGACATGACGCCGTCGCAATAGCTGCCAGGGTGATGTCGTGGCGCGTGCGGCCTGACGGGGCATGACCGGCAGTGTGCGCCAGAGTGCCAGCAGGTTGAGGGCGGCCAGCGGCACCAGCAGCCAGAATACGCCGCGCCAGCCGATCAGGCCGCCCAGGTAGCTGCCCAGCGGGGCGGCCAGGGTGGTCGCGACGGCGTTGCCCATGTAGACGGTACCGAGCGCGGCCGGGACGGCGGGCGCCGGCACCAGTCGGCTGACGGTGGCGGTCGCCAGGGACCAGAAGCCGCCAATCACCAGTCCCAGCAGCGCACGCGACAGCATCAGGCCGGTAAAGTCTGCCGCCTGCGCCATCAGCAGCAGTGACAGCAGCATCAAGCCGGCCAGGGTGAGCAAGACCCGCTTGCGATCCAGACGGGCAGTCAGACGGGCGATGGTCAGGCTGGCCAGCACGGCAAACAGGCCGGAGAGGGAGATGGCTTGTCCGGCCATGCCGTCGGTGGCCTGCAGGTCGCGCGCCATGGGGGTCAGCAGGCTGACGGGCATGAATTCGGCCGCGATCAGCAGGCCGACGCACAGGGACAGCGACCAGACGGCGGCGCGTGCCGGCGGCGGGATGGCTTGGGTTGGTGGCATTCGGGTTCGTTCTCGGACACCGGTTGGCCGGAGGCCATGCCCCCGGCGCCGTGTCATTTCAGGTTGCGGTTGAAGAAGGCCGTGATGGTGTCAAAGGGGATGACGTCCATGCGGTCGTACAGGTCGACGTGGTTGGCGCCCGGGATAATCAGCAGCTGTTTTGGTTCTGCCGCCGCCCGGTAGGCGTCTTCGCTGAAATAGCGCGAGTGGGCCTGTTCGCCGGCGATCAGCAGGATCGGCCGCGGGGCGATGTCCTGGATGTGGCTCATCAGGGGCATGTTCATGAAGGCCATGGCGCTGGTGGCGGTGAAGGCACCGGTCGAGTTGACGGAACGGCTGTGGTAGCCGCGCGGGGTGCGGTAGTACTCGAAGAATTCCTGCAGCACCGGGTGCGGGTTGGCCGGCAGGGTTTCCGGCAGGCCGCGTGCCGTCATCAGCACTTTCCCCTCGGCATCGAAGGCAAAGCTGTGGCTGCCGGGGGCCGGCTGGCCGGCGGCGGCGTCTTTCCAGCGTTGCTCGCTCAGGAAGGTCAATACCTGGTTGCGCTGGGCGTCGCTCATGCTGTCGCCCAGTCCACGGGCCATGACGCGCGACATGTCGTACATGCTGGTGGTGACGACGGCTTTGATGCGCTTGTCGGCGGCAGCGGCATTCAGGGCCATGCCGCCGAAGCCGCAGATACCGATGATGCCGATGCGCTGGCGGTCAACGTTGGCTTGCAGACCGAGATAATCGACGGCGGCCATGAAGTCTTCGGTGTTGATTTCCGGTGAGGAGACATTGCGCGGGGTGCCGCTGCTTTCTCCGGTGTAGGAGGGATCAAAGGCCAGGGTCACAAAGCCGCGCTCGGCCATGGTCTGGGCATAGCGTCCGGAGGACTGTTCTTTCACGGCGCCGAATGGGCCGCTGACGGCAATGGCGGGCAAGGGGCCGGCCGGGTGTTGTTTCGGCAGATACAGATCGGCCGCCAGGGTGATGCCGTAGCGGTTGACGAAGGTGACTTTGCGGTGATTGACCTTGCTGCTTTCGGGAAAGGTCTTGTCCCATTGTTGACTCAGGTGCATGGCGCTGCCTTGTGCCGGCAAGGTGTCTGCCTTGGACAGGAGTGGCAGTGAACTCATCAGCAGTGCCGAGCACAGCGACAGCAAGCCTCCGAGGGAGGGAAAGCGGGGGGTTGATGCAAACATGGCAGGGGCCTCCGTGTAATCAAGACGGGCTGTCGTCGGGTCGCCACCGGCCGGGTTCGGTGGCGACATGACACGGAGGAAAGTCTAGGGGGGAGGGACTGAAAACCGGTATCTCAGTCCTGCAGGTTTCTTGCCTGATCCTGCAAGACGCCGGTGTTTTGCTCAAGTCAGGGGGTCAATTCAGCCAGCTGGCGACCAGGGGGGCCAGCAGTACCATGCCGATGCCGGTGAAGATCATGGTCAGGCTGGAGATCACGCCTTCTTCCAGGCCGAGTTCATGGGCCTTGGCGGTGCCGGCGCCATGGGCGGAGGAGCCGAGGCCGGCACCACGGCCATGGGCGGTGCGGATGCGCGTCAGCTTGAACAGCGGTTCGCAGCACAGCATGCCGATCAAGCCGGTCAGCACCACCAGCATGGCGGTGATGTCGGGCATGCCGCCGAACTTGGCCGAGACCTGCAGGGCAAAGGGTGTCGACACCGAGCGTGGCAGTACGCTGCGTTCCAGTACCGCCGGCAGCCCCATCAGATGGGCCAGGGCCCAGTTGGAGGCCAGCCCGAGGATCAGCCCGGTGACGACGCCGGACAGGATGGTGATCGGGTAGCGCAGGATCATCTGGCGCTGGCGGTAGATCGGCAGGGCAAAGGCAATGGTGGCCGGCCCGAGCAGCATCACCAGCCAGTGGGTGTAGCGGAAATAGTCATTCAGCGGGATCTGCAGCGAGTACACCAGCAGGATGACGCCGGCCGGCGCCGCCAGCAGCGGGGTCGCCCAGAAGCGGCGGGTCTGGCCGTAATGGTGCTTGGCCAGGTAGTACAGGGTCAGGGTGACGGCCAGGCTGAGCAGGGCCCAGAGATAGTCAGGCATGTTGTTTCCCCTCGCGCAGGCGGGTTTCGAAGGCGAAGACCCGATCGACGACCAGGGCGGTGCCGATCATCACGGTGGCGGTGCCGCCGAGCAGTACCACGAACAGGGAGAGGCCGCTCTGACTGATCAGGGTGCCGTATTTGAGCACGGCCACCACCGGCGGAATGAAGAACAGCAGCATGTCGGCCAGCAGCCAGGCGGCGCCCAGCTCGACCACGTTTTCCGGCACCACCTTGCCGATCAGCAGCAGGGCGAGGATGCCGAGCCCGAGCACGCTGCCCGGCAGGGGCAGGTGGCTCCAGGCCACCAGCAGGTTGCACAGCCACAGCAGCAGGCAGATCAGCGCGACTTGCACCACGGTGCGCAACAGACGAGACAACTTCACGATCAACCTCGAGAAACACGAAGGAACAGGATTCAGAGTATATGCACGGCTGAAAAATAAATATAATGAATACAATTACATGATTAGATAACTTTTGGTTATTCAATGGACTTGCGCGTACTGAAGTACTTCGAGGAAGTGGTGCAGAGCGGCAGTTTCGCCCGGGCGGCTGAGCGGGTGCATATCACCCAGCCGGCACTGAGCAAGGCCATTCATCAACTGGAAGACGAGCTGGGGGTGGTGTTGCTGGAGCGCGGCAAGCGCGGGGTCGGTCTGAAGGTGACGGCAGCAGGCGAGCTGGTGCTGGAGCACGCGCGCCAGTTGCTGGCCGGCCGGGCGCGGCTGCTGGCGGATCTGCAGGATATGACGGCGCTGCAGCGGGGCGAGTTGCGGCTGGGTCTGCCGCCGCTGGGGAGTGGCGAGATTTTTGCGCCGATTCTGGCGCGCTTTCGTGAGCAGTATCCGGCGATTCAGTTGTCGCTGCTGGAGCGCGGGGGCGAGGAGCTGGCGGCGGCGGTGCGTGATGAGCAGATCGAGCTGGCGGCGACCATCCTGCCGTTGCGCGAGGACATGGCGATGTTGTTTGTTCATGACGATCCGATCCGGGTGGCGCTGCCGCGCTCGCATCCGCTGGCCGGCCAGTCAGAGATTGCCCTGGGTGCGCTGGCGGAGACGCCGCTGGTGATGTTCGAGCATGGTTTCGTACTCAACCGGCTGATTCGCGAGGCGTGTCAGTCGGTCGGCTTTACGCCGCGCGAAGTGGCGCGCATTGGTCAGCCCGGTTTCGGTCTGGCGCTGGTGGCGGCCGGGGCCGGGGCGATGTTGTTGCCGGACATCGTGGCGCAGCGCCATGCGGTCGAGGGGGTGGTGTTGCGCCCGCTGACCGGCAGTGATCTGCGCTGGCGGCTGGCGCTGGTCTGGCGCCAGGGTGCCAGCCTGTCTTTCGCGGCACGCGCTTTCATCGCGCTGACGCGCCAGGCTCATCCGCTGGGCTGAGCCGGCGGGGGCCGCTCAGGCCTGCAGGCTGCCGAACAGTTCTTCTTCCTGGGCGAAATGCAGTCGTAGGATGGCCTCCAGTCCGTAGAGACTGCGCTGGATATCCTGAATGGCCGCCACGGTGCAGCTGGTCTGCAGCAGGGTGGTGAGTTGTGCCAGTCTGCGCACTTCGCGATGGATTTCCTGATGGCTGCGGCTCAGTGCCGCCAGGGGGTCTTCGCCGGGCAGCATGGCGGTCACGGCGGGATACAAGCCTTGCTCGTCCTGCTGTTCATGGGTGAGCAGTTCTTCGGTCAGCTGGTGGCAGAGCGCCTGCAGTCTCTGGTACTGCTCTGCTTCACTGGCTTGCGGCAGCAAGGCGGCCACCTCGGTCAGGCGGTTGAGCAGCGGCAGCAATTGCTGATGTTCTTCGCGCAGGGCATTGACCCGTTCGGTGCTCAGCGTCCGGTCCGCCGGGCGAGCGGACTGGCCAAGCAGTGCCCGCAGGGCGGAGAGGATGGCCAGCACATCGATCACCTCCTGTAACAGCGCGCCCTGCAGGGGCGGCAAGTCGCCCAGTGCGGCCGTCAGCATGGCCAGCAGGCACAGCCCCATGCCCAGCATGACGCTCTGGCGGGCGATACGCATGGTCCGCATGGCAATCTGCTTGGCATCGGCCAGGCGATCCAGCCGGTCGACCATCAGCACGATATCGGCGCTCTCTGCCGCCGCTGCCGCTCCCCGGACGCCCATGGCCACACCCACGCCGGCTGCCGCCAGTGCGGGGGCGTCATTGACGCCGTCGCCGACCATCATGGTGCAGTGCTGACCGGAAGCGGCACGGATCTGCTGCAGCTTCATGTCCGGTGTCAGTTCCGCCAGCACCTGATCGACACCGATGCCGGTGCCGATGCCCTCGGCGACCTCCTGCTTGTCGCCGGTCAGCATGACGATTTTCTGCACGCCGGCCCGGCGCAGCATGCGCAGGGCGCGTGGGGTTTCCAGACGCAGCTGATCGGCGAGCAGCAGCCATCCGGCCAACTGGCCATCAATGGCGACGGCCACCACCGAGGCGGTCTCCAGCGGCAGGCGTTTGCGTTCCTGTTCGAACCAGGGTCCGGCGCTGGCATGGGTCAGGACAAAATCCAGTGTTCCCAGGCAAACCTGCTGCGTCCCTACCCGTCCGGTCAGGCCGGCACCGGCGACTTCCTGCACGTCCTCCGGCAAGGGGAGTGGCGTCAGGCCCTGTTCATGTGCCGCCTGCAAGATGGCGGTGGCCATCACATGGCAGGACATCTGGTCCATGCTGGCGGCCAGCCTGAGCAGTGTCTGTGGTGTATGCGGCGGCTCGAAGCAGCGGATCGCCGTCAGGCGGGCGGTTCCCCCGGTCAGCGTGCCGGTCTTGTCAAAGAACAGGTGGTCCGCCCTGGCCAGCTGTTCCAGCGCCGCACTGCCCTTGATCAATACGCCGCGCCGGGCCGCGCGCGACATGCCGGAGACCAGGGCGACCGGCACTGCCAGCAATAGCGGGCAGGGGGTTGCCACGACCAGTACGGCCAGCGCACGGACCGGGTCATGGCTGATCAGCCAGGCCAGCAGTGACAGCAGGAGGGCGAACGGAATGAACCAGAGGGCATGACGGTCTGCCAGCCGGGTGGCTGGCGAGCGGGTCTGGCTGGCTTGCCCGACGATGCGGATGATGCCCTGAAAGGTACTGTCTGTCGCGGCGCGGGCCGCCCGCATGCGGATGGCTTCGCCGGCATTGATCACGCCGCTGAGCAGCAGATCACCGGCTTGTCTGGTGACCGGCAGGGCCTCGCCGGTCAGGGAGGATTCATCCAGGGTGGCGTATTCGCTCATCAGGGGCCCGTCCACCGGGACCGTCTCCCCCTGTCTGACCAGCAGCAGGTCGCCCGGCGCGATGGCCTCGACCGGGATGCGTTCGAGCTGTTCTGCGTGGAGGCGATTGGCCTGGTGGGGTGCTCTGGCCAGCAGGGCGGTCATCTCGCGTTCGGCACGGCCTGTGGCATAGCGATCGAGCCCTCTGCCGGTGGCGGTCATGGCGGCAATGACGGCCGCGGTGGCCGGCTCTCCCATCCATAAGGCCCCGAGCATGGACAGAATGGCCAGCAGGTCGACGCCAAACTGCCGGCGGATCAGCGCGCTGCCGGTTTCAAACAGCAATACCAGCAGGGCCGGTATCGTGGCGCACACCAGCAGCCAGCGGGTCGGCAGGTGCCAGTCACTGGCCGCGCCAAGCCAGTGCAGCATCAAAGACAGCAAGGGAATCGCCAGCAGCAGCAGATTCCATCCCATCGCGTGATGTTTCATGGCGGTGACTCCGCGGCAGAGGTGGTTGGGGGGATCATCGGTAATCGCAAGGTGGCGCACAGTCCGCCCTGCGGTGAAGGTTCGAGCTGCAGCTGCCCGCGGTAAAGCGCTGCCAGTTCGGCGACGATCGACAGACCCATGCCATGTCCCGGTACCGACTCGTCCAGTCGCACGCCCCGCTGCCGCACGGCATCCAGTGCTTCGGGCGCAATGCCGGGGCCGTCATCCCGGATCTGGCACTGCAGTTGTCCCTGCCGGGTGGTCACCGTCAGCGTGACCTGATGCCGTGCCCATTTGCAGGCATTGTCCAGCAGGTTGCCGAGCATTTCCTGCAGGTCCTGTTTTTCGCCGGCAAAGCGAAGCCGGCCATTGGCCTGATCCCACTGCATGCTCAGTTGCCGCTCGGCATGGACCAGTTGCATGGTGCGCAGCAATCCGTCGATGACCGGACCGACTTCGACGGCATGCCCGGGCACTTCTGCCGCGGCGGCGGCGCGCGCACGGGCGAGGTGCCATTGCACCTGGCGACTTGCCAGATCTATCTGCTCCTGCATCCGCTGACTGATGTCGCGCATGCCGGGCTGTGACGATGCCAGTTGTTCGGCGGTTTGGCGCATGACCGCCAGCGGTGTCTTGATGGCATGCGCCAGATTGCCTGCCTGTATCCTGGCCCGTGCGACCAGTTCGGCATTGCGCTGCAGGACCAGATTGAAATCTGCTGCCAGCGCTTGCATTTCCTGGGGGAAGCGTCCCTGAAGCTGGCTGGCTCGTCCCTGCTGGATGTCCTGCAAGGCCTGGCGCAATCCTCGCATCGGAGCGAGGCCGACATGGACCTGAACCAGGGCGGCAATGATGAGCAAGAGGCACAGCAGACCGAGTGCCAGTGTCAGCATGCCGGAAAAGGCACTCATGGCCTGATGGATGCTGCGCATGTCGGCGGCCACGATCAGCCGCCACTGGCTGCCCTGCGCCGCCGGCAGGCGAACGACGCGCTCCAGCGCCATCAGTTGCTGGTCTGCCGGTCCGCTGATGTCGTGCTGGTGCAGGGAGCCGGCCACCAGCCCATCGTCCGGCAGCCGCAGGGTGACATCCCACAATGAGCGCGAGCGCAAGCGGCCAAGTTGCAGGACATGACCGTTTTTCAGTTGATCAATTTGCCAGTACAACCCGGCATAGGGGCGGGACAGGCGTGGGTCGGACAGCCGGGAGGGGTCCACCACCGGCTCGCCTTGGGGACTGAGGTCGAATTGGGCGGTGAGTTGATCCAGTTGCCAGGAGAGCATCTGTGCCATCTGGCGATCCACGTGGTCGTGGAACAATCGCTGCAGGGACCAGCCGGTCAGCAACAGCGCCAGACTGATGCTGATGGCGGTGGCGAGCAGCAATCGCCAGCGCAAACTGTCCCGGAGCGTGGTCCACAGCGGCATGGTTATCCCTTGTTCAGTCGGTAGCCCAGTCCCCGCAGGGTTTCAATGGCTTCGGTGGGGAGTTTTTTGCGCAGGCGCCCGATGAACACTTCGATGGTATTCGAATCCCGGTCGTAATCCTGGGCGTAAATGTGTTCGGTCAATTCGCTGCGGGAGATGATGGTATCCGGCCGGTGCATCAGGTAGGCCAGCACCAGGTACTCATGGCGGGTCAGGTTGACCGGTACGCCGCTGACACAGACTTTGCCGCTTCGGGTATCCAGCGTGATGTTGTGGCAGGAGAGTAATGGTGAGGCCAGGCCATGGGCGCGACGGATCAGCGCACGGACCCGCGCCAGTAGCTCTTCCATATGAAATGGCTTGGCAAGATAGTCATCCGCGCCGGCATCAATGCCCTCGACCTTGTCATGCCAGCTGTCCCGGGCGGTCAGAATCAGTACCGGCATGCTGCGGGCGTTCTGCCGCCAGCGCTTCAGCACCGAAATCCCGTCCATCCCGGGCAGGCCGAGATCCAGGATGACGGCATCGTAGTTTTCGGTATCCCCCATGAACCAGGCCTCCTGGCCCTGCTCGGCTTCATCGACGACATAGCCGTTGGTGCGCAGGGTGTCCGCCAGTTGCTGGCGCAGGGTCCGCTCATCTTCGACCAGCAGCAGTCTCATGCCCCCTCTCCCGGCGCATAGGGATGGCCATGTCTTTTGCCTGCCCTCTGCGGCTTGGTTCTGCTATCGATCAGGGTTGCCGTTCTGGCGTTGTAGCGCACTTTGCGCACGACGCCATTGTCCTGCAGCAGCTTGATCTCATAAACCCACAACTGCTCCTGGCGATCCAGCTCGACTTCCAGGACCGCGCCGGGGAAGGCCTGCTGCACGACTTTCATGACCTTTTCCAGTGGCAGGATTTCGCCCGCCTGCACGGCTTTGCGGGCGACATCCTGCTCCGTGTCTGCCCGGCACGGCAGCGGGAGCAGCAGCCCCGGCAGCAGCATCATGCCGGCAAATGAACTCCACTTCATGGTGTGGTCCTGTGTTGGCGAGTTTTCACCCTATCTCACTGTAGCTGAACGGCAGATGAACACGGCCTTCAGGCTGGCTTCAAGTGTGTTGGTGGAGACTGGCAGCATCACTCAGCAAAGGAGTCACAACATGCAGCGATGCGCTCTTCTGGCCGGCTTGACCTGCCTGTGCCTTGGTGCCCTGGCACAGGCTGGCGACACCACCCCGGCCGCTCAGTTGCAACACTGGAACCAGCAGGCTGGCAGCCCCGGTCAGGCCGCTCGTGGTCAGCTGTTCTTTACCCGGAATCATGGTGCCGAGTGGTCGTGTGCATCCTGTCACGGCAACCCGCCCAGTGCACCAGGCAAGCATGCCGGTACCGGCAAGGTCCTGTCACCCCTGGCCCCCGCATTTAATCCGGCCGCCCTGACCGATCAGGCCAAGACGGACAAATGGTTCCGGCGCAACTGCAATGACGTGCTGAAGCGGGAATGTACCGCACTGGAAAAAGCCGATGTGCTGGCTTTTCTGATCAGCCTGCGTCGCTAGGAGAACGGCCATGCACATTGCCAAGCCGATTTTGCTGGTGGCATTACTGAGTGGCCCGGGCTGGATCCCGGCGGCCCTGGCCGAGGGCAAACACGCGATGCCGCGCACGGTGCCCAAGGCCTATCAACAAGAATGTGCGGCCTGCCATCTGGCGTATCCCCCCGGGCTGCTGCCGGCCGAGTCCTGGCAACGCATCATGGGCAATCTGGACAAGCATTTCGGGACGGATGCCAGCATCGACCCGGCCAGCGTCAAGCTGATCGCCAGTTGGCTGCAGGACAACGCCGGGCAAGGCAAGCATATGCGCTCGGCGCCAGCGCAAGACCGGATTACCCGCAGCAGCTGGTTCATGCACAAGCATTCGGCCATCGGTCCGGATGTCTGGCGCCTGCCCTCGGTGAAGGGTGCCGCGAATTGCCAGGCTTGCCATGTCGGCGCCGAACAAGGGCGTTTCAGTGACGATGCGCTGCGCTTGCCGGCCGGGCTGTCGGTCGGGCAAATGCGTGCCTTTCAGGGAGACTGACATGACAACCCGGATGGAATCTCCCGCTCAGGGCGCCCCGGTGACGGCTCCGGCCTCTCGCCGGGTGGTCGATGCGCCGGTGCGGATGTGTCATGCCTTGAGTGCTTTGTGCTTTACCGGCGCCTGGCTGACCGCGGAAAGCGAGGCCTGGCGCAGCCTGCACATGACGCTTGGCTATGCACTGGCCGGACTGCTGGTCTTTCGTCTGCTGTATGGCCTGATGGGGCCGGGTCCGGCGCGACTGTCGCTCTGGCAAAGCCGTGCCGGGCTGTTGCCGGATCTGCTGCGCAAAGGCCGGTGGTGGCAGCCGTCGCCGAAGCAGTGGATCAGGCAGGGGCAGCAGGGTGTGATGGCCTTGCTGGTGCTGTTATTGCTGTTCGGGATTGTGCCCCTGACGCTCACGGGCTATCTGAGCAATCATGACGCCCCCGAGTGGGTGGCAGAAGGTCATGATCTGCTCGGCAATCTGATGCTGGGACTGGTCCTGGCTCATGTCGGGCTGGTACTGCTGGCCTCGCTGCTGCGTCAACAAAACCTGCCCTGGTCGATGCTGACCGGCCGTCTCCCGGGTCGTGGCCCTGATCTGGTGACGCGCAATCATCACTGGCTCGCCCTGCTGTTGCTGGCTGCCGTTCTGGGCTTCTGTGCCTATGACTGGCTGTCTGCCAGCAGTGCGACTGTCGGTTTGTCCGGCCCCACCCATTGGAATGAAAGCACACATCATGATGAGTCAGACTGAAACGCTCTATCTTTGTCAGGCCTGTGGCGTGGTCTATGACCCGCGCGCCGGATGGCCGGAAGAAGGATTCGCCCCCGGCACCCCCTGGGAGGCCATTCCGGATGACTGGCGCTGCCCGGAGTGTGGTGTCACCAAGCGTGATTTTGTCCCCCTGGCTTGTTAGGCCGGCCATTTGACTGCTGGCGGATGGCGGCTTGCGCCGTCCGCCAGCGATACAGGAGAAAAGTATGCATCCGGCACTCGACCAATTCGTCCGGCAATTCATCGGCACGGTCATGGCGACCCTGCTGCCCCTGATCGTCATGGTGTTCCTGCACATGCCGTCCCATCTGGCGGCAACCACTGCCGGCGAACATCTGTCGGCGCCCGCCGAACTATCCGTACAAACGTCCCGCCCGGGCAAAGCCATCGGCTGACGGCTGCCCCGGGTCTCGCGCTTCCCCTCGCTCACATGACTAGACAAATTAAACATTTGTCTAGTTTTCCTGCTTTATGCTAGATTTTTCCAAACCACGATTTTTATGTGATTTTTGCCGTTTTTCGTGCTGATTTCAGCTTTTTTGCATATTTTTGGAAATATTTCATTTTATCTGATTGATCTGTCTAGACTGATGCCCGCCGCAGCGCGGCATGACCCAAGATAGCGATATCCCGATCCAAAGGTTTTGACATGCAAGACAACCAAGCTAACGGCGGCTTGCGCCGCGCCCTGCGCGCGCGCCATCTGTCGATGATTGCCATTGGCGGTTCGATCGGCACCGGGCTGTTTCTGGCTTCCGGTGCCACCATTGCCAGTGCCGGCCCGGCCGGCGCGCTGCTGGCCTATGCGGTGTGCGGTCTGATGGTGTATTTCCTCATGACCAGTCTGGGGGAGATGGCGGCCTATATGCCGCAGACCGGTTCGTTTCAGGTGTATGGCAGCCGCTTTGTCGACGAGGGTTTCGGCTTTGCGCTGGGCTGGAATTACTGGTTCAACTGGGCGGTGGTGATCGCCGTCGAGCTGGTGGCGGCCGGGCTGATCATGCATTACTGGTTCCCCGCCACGCCGGGCTGGGTGTGGAGTGCGCTGTCCCTGGCGCTGATCGTGGCGCTGAACATTGTGTCGGTGAAGGGGTTCGGCGAGGCGGAATACTGGTTCTCGCTGCTGAAGGTGCTGACCATCATCGCCTTCATCGTCATCGGTCTGCTGATGATTGTCGGCATCATGACCCGCCCGGTGTATCACGGTCTGGCGGCGGGCCTGCCGGTGTTTTTTGCCAGCGGCAACGGCTTCGTCGGCGGTTTTGCTGCTTTTATCAGTGTTTCGATGGTGGTCGGCTTTGCCTATCAGGGCACCGAGGTGATCGGTGTGGCCGCCGGCGAGGCGGATGATCCGGCTCAAACCTTGCCGCGTGCGGCAAGACAGATTTTCTGGCGCATCCTGATGTTCTACATGCTGTCGATTCTGGTGGTCGGCCTGCTGCTGCCCTACAACGATCCGCTGTTGCTGAAGAATGAGATGAGCGATGTCGGCGCCAGCCCGTTCACCCTGGTGTTCCAGCGTGCCGGCATGGCGGCGGCGGCCAGCGTGGTCAACGCCACGATTCTGTCGGCGGTGTTGTCGGCGGGGAATTCCGGCATCTATGCCTGCACGCGCATGCTCTACAGCATGGCGCAAAATGGCATGGCGCCGCGGGCGCTGGGCAAGGTGTCGCGCAACGGGGTGCCGCGCAACGCGCTGTATCTGACGACTGCCGTGGCGGCGCTGTGTTTCCTGACTTCGCTGTGGGGTGACAGCAAGGTGTATATGTGGCTGCTGAACTGTGCCGGCATGACGGGGTTCATCGCCTGGCTGGGCATCGCCATCTGCCACTACCGCTTCCGCCGGGCGCTGGTCGCCCAGGGCAAGGATCTGTCGGTGCTGCCGTATCGTGCCAGGTGGTTCCCCTTCGGTCCGCTGTTCGCCTTTGTGCTGTGTCTGGTGATCATGCTGGGGCAGAACGTCGGGGCCTTCAGCGGTGCGCACATCGACTGGAACGGCGTGCTGGCCACCTATATCGGCATTCCGCTGTTCCTGCTGTTCTGGCTGGGCTACAAGTGGAAGCATCGCCGGCCGCTGATTGCGCTGGGCGATATCGACTTCTCGGCGGCACGCGCCGACCGTTGAGCGGACTCAGGCCGCCAGCGCCGCCAGCTGGCGGCAGGTTTCGCCGATGCCGGCGTGAATGCAGGGGTCGAACAGCTCGTCGAAGCGGGTCGGGGTGTAGTTGATCAGGGCGCAGGGGATGCCGGCGCGCGCCGCCTCGACCGGGATCAGGTTCACCGGCGACACCTCGAGCGAGGAGCCGAGCACCAGCAGCAGATCGGCCTCCAGTGCCGCATGAAATGCGGCCTCGATCAGGGGCACGGCTTCGCCATACAGCACCACATCCGGCTTGAGCACTTCATGGCAGCGGCGGCACAGCGGCAGAGTGTGATGCTGGACATAGTCGAGGGCATGGCTGCTGCCGCAGGCCGGGCAGCTGGCGGTCAGCAGGGTGCCGTGCAATTCCAGCACCTGGCTGTTGCCGGCCCGGCCATGCAGGCCGTCGATGTTCTGGGTCAGGATGGTGAGCTGTTTGCCGCCCTGCTCCAGTTCGGCCAGAAAGCGGTGGCCGTCGTTGGGCAGATAGCCGCCGACCATCTTGAGATGAAAGATCTCGCGGAACGCCTGCCAGAAGGCCTCCGGTTCGCGCTGGAAATAATCGATCGACACGACTTCGGGCAGGCTCATGTTGCGGGTCCACAGCCCTTTGGCGGAGCGGAAATCCGGAATGCCGGACTCGGTGCTCATGCCGGCTCCGCTGAGCACGGCGATGTGGTTGGCCTGATCGATCAGTTGACGCAAGGCAGTCAGCGCGGGGGACATGGTGTTTTTTCTGGCAAGACGGTTTGATGCCGTCATTATAGCCTTACCACAGCCAGGCCAGCCCGAACACTGCCAGCATCAGGCACCCGAGCAGCAATTTGGCCAGGGTGGCGACGATCAGCCCGCTGCCGGCGGCCAGCGCCGCCCGTCCGGCCTGGCGCCAGTCGCGGCCGCTGCTGCGTTCGCCCAGCAGGGCGCCCAGCAGCGGGCCGAGCAGCAGGCCCGCCAATCCGCCGAACACACCCAGCACACTGCCGAGGCCGGCACCCCACATGGCACGGGAGCTGGCACCGCTCTTGCGTACGGTCCAGGCCGAGGCCAGGTAATCGGCGAGCCAGCCCAGCAGAGCCAGCAGGCCCAATAGCAGCAGCGGGGCCAGACCGACATGCTGATAGCCATCGTGCCAGGCCAGCAGCCACAGTCCGCCAAAGATCAGCGGCACGCCCGGCAGCAGCGGCAGGAGAATGCCGGCAAAACCGGCGGCGATCATCAGGATGGCGAGCACGGTGTAGGTTTCCGTCATGGTTCCATTCCATGTTTAGTGGGTAGCGCATGCTGACGCAGGATCAGACGGCACGCCAGGATTGCAGGGCGGCTATCCGCGCCGCCAGCGGCGGGTGGGAGGAAAACAGCCGGCCCAGTCTGCCGCCGGGCAGACCGTGGATCCCCAGGGCCGCCATGCGCGCTGGCAGGCTGGCCGCCTGCCCGCCCTGCAGCCGGCGCAGGGCGGCAATCATGGCCTCTCGCCCCACCAGCCTTGCCGCGCCGGCATCGGCACGGAATTCGCGCTGGCGCGAGAACCACATCACGATCAGGGAACCCAGCAGGCCGAGCACGATTTCCAGGACGAAGTAGGTCAGGAAATAGGCCCAGCTCGCCTGCCGTCCTTCGCCCTGCAACATGCGTTCGACCGCCCAGCCGACGGCACGTGCGACGAAGATGACAAAAGTGTTGATCACGCCCTGCAGCAGGGTCATGGTCACCATGTCGCCATTGGCGATATGCGACACTTCGTGCGCCAGCACGGCCTCAGCCTCGCTGCGGCTCATGGTGTGCAGCAAGCCACTGGACACGGCGACCAGGCTGGCGTCGCGCCGCATGCCGGTGGCGAAGGCATTCACCTCCGGCGCGTCATAGATGGCGACTTCGGGCATGCCGATGCCGGCCTGCTGTGCCAGGCGGCGAACCGTGCCCAGCAGCCAGGCCTCCAGCTCGTTTTGCGGCTGGGTGATGACCTGGGCGCCGACCGACATTTTGGCCACCCAGCGCGACATGGCCAGGGAGATCAGTGCGCCGCCGAAACCGAACAGGGCAGCAAACACCAGCAGGCTGCCAAACTGCATGCCCTGGGCGCCGAGAAAGCGATCGGCGCCGAGCAGGCGGGCGGTGACCGACAGGGTCAGCAGCACCGCCAGGTTGGTCAGGACAAACAACACGATACGTTTCATGTCTGTGCTCCTTTCAGCGGAAGACCGGGTCAGACTTCATCTCGCCAGCCGCTGGCCGGCGGCACGCCGGGCGCGGTCTTGCGCAGCGACAACACGATCGAGGTGCCGATGATGGCGGCCACCACCCCGAGCGAGAACAGTACCGGGATCGGCCACACATCCAGCAGCAGCATCTTGGCGCCGATGAATACCAGCACCACGGCCAGGCCATACTTGAGCAGAACGAAGCGATCCGCCAGGCCGGCCAGCAGGAAGTACATGGCGCGCAGGCCGAGAATGGCGAACACGTTCGAAGTCAGCACGATGAAGGGGTCGCGCGACACGGCAAAGATCGCCGGGATGGAGTCGACGGCAAACACCAGGTCGGAGACTTCCACCAGGATCAGCACCAGAAACAGCGGGGTGACAAAACGTGTCAGCCGCCCATCTTTGTGCTGCATGACGACAAAGCGCTCGCCCTGCAGTTGTTCGGTGACATTCAGGCGACGCCGCAGCCATTGCAGCAGGCGATTGTTGGCCGGATCGGCAGGTTGGTCGACGGTGCGCCACATCTTGATGCCGGTCAGCAGCAGGAAGGCGCCGAAGACATACAGCAGCCAGTGGAACTGGTTGATCAGCCAGACGCCGCCAAAGATCATGCCGGTGCGCATCACGATGGCGCCCAGGATGCCAAAGGCCAGCACGCGCTTTTGCAGGCTGGGCGGCACGGCGAAGGCAGCAAACAGCATCAGCCAGACAAAGACGTTATCAACGGCCAGGGATTTTTCGATCAGGTAGCCGGTGATGAATTCCAGTGTCTTGGTATCGGCCATCTCGCGGCCATACTGGCCATCCAGATGCCACCACAGCAGACCGGCAAAGCCCAGGGCCGTGGCGACCCAGATCACCGACCAGCTCGCCGCCTCGCGAAAGCTGACGCGATGTTCGCGCCCGCCGCCGACCAGCAGCAGATCAACCAGCAACATAAACAGGACCAGGGCAAAGAAGCCTGCCCACATCCACCAGGTACCAATGGTTTCCATACTTGACGCTCCCGGTCAGACAATGGCCGCGGCACCACCATGGCGCACGAAAAAACGGCCCGGATCCATTGCGGACTGAGGGCCGTTTTCTGCCTGACAGGGGGACCTCAGCTTACGCAGCAAAGGTCTTGCTCGCAGCACACGGGCTGCCTGGGATGCCGGGATGGCCGTTTCCGGCAATCCGTCGTGACGACACCACAGCGAAGAGCTACTCCCCCTTGGGATAGTGCCAAGATAGAAAAGCCAACGGTTTTCGTCAAGTATTATCTTGCTGCATCCGTCTATCCGGACTGCATGGAACAATCTACAAACATGGTAATCTGGCGCGGATACACTCCCCGATCACCCTAACCAGTGCAGGATCGTCTCTCGGCATGGCAAATCTGATTGCACCTTCCCAATACGGCTCGGACGAGGCCGGTCTGATCACGGCGTACCGCTTTCGCCCCGGGACACCCGGCGAGCCGCTTGACGCCAGTGAAGCGCAGGCTTGTCTGGCCGCCCGCGAGGAAGGGGTGTTCGTCTGGCTGCATTTCAATCTGGCCAATGCGGCGGCCGAGCGCTGGCTGCGCCAGCACTTGCCGCTGCCGGACGAGTTCTACGAGGCGCGCCATGCCGGCTCGCGCTCGACCCGTATCGAGCAGCTCGGGCCGGATTTGCTGGCGGTGGTCAACGACGTGACCTTCAGCGCCGACCTGCTGTCTTCGGACATTTCCACACTCTGGGCCTATGCCAGCCAGCGGGTACTGGTGACCGCGCGCCTCAAGCCGCTGCGATCGGTGGACATGCTGCGCATTGCGGTCCGGCAGGGTACGGTGTTTCCTTCCACGGTCAGCCTGATGGTGCATTTGCTGCAGGATCAGGCGGATGTGCTGGTCGGCATGGTGCGCGAGACCACCACCCGGGTGGACGTGATCGAGGACAATCTGCTGGCACAGCGTCTGAGCCACCACCGCTCGGATCTGGCGGCCATGCGCCGGGTGCTGGTACGTTTCCGGCGCCTGCTGGCACCGGAGCCGGGTGTGCTGCTGCGCCTGCTCAATCGCCCGCCGGTCTGGCTGACCGAGGCCGATGTGCAGGCGCTGCGCACCTCGACCGAGGAGTTTTCCCTGGTGCTGAGCGATCTGGATGGACTGGTGGAACGGATCAAGCTGTTGCAGGAGGAGCTGGCCACCCGTCTGGACGAGCAAACCAACCGCACGCTGTTCACCCTGACGGTGGTGACGGTGCTGGCTTTGCCGATCAATATCGTGGCCGGCTTTTTCGGCATGAATGTCGGCGGCGTGCCCTTGTCCAGCCACCCGCACGGTTTCTGGATTCTGGTGCTGCTGGTGGCCAGCTTCACCGGGCTGGCAGGCTGGTGGGCATTCCGCGGACGCGACCGTTATTGAGCCGCCGCGCCTTGCAGAGCCAGCACCATCTTGCCGAGGTTTTTTCCCTGCAGCATGGCGATCAGCGCATCGGCGCACCGTTCCAGGCCATGCACCACGGTATCGGCCAGCGGCAGTTCCCCCTGTTGCAGTGCCGGCAGCAGCCAGTCTTCCAGTTCGCCCTGTACGGGGCGGTAATCCCGCACCAGGAAACCCTGCAAGGTCAGGCTCTTGCCAACGATATCGTATAACTTCGGCTGAGGCGGGGCGCCGGACCCGTTGTACAAACTGACCGCACCGACCCAGGCGATACGTCCCCGCTCGGCCATCAGCGAGATCGTCTGATCCAGTTGTTGTCCGCCGACATTTTCCAGCGCAATCTGCGCGCCCCCCGGCAACGCGGCCTGCAAGGCTTCTGTGGCATGGGCATCGTGGTAATCCACCACCTGATCGAAGATCCCCTGAGCCATCAGCGCTTGCGCCTTGCTGGCGGAGCCGGTGCTGCCGACGATGCGCCCCGCGCCCAAGCGGCGTGCCATCAGTGCCGCCGCCATGCCGACCCCTCCTCCGGCGGCATTGATGAAAACATCTTCGCCGGGCTGCAACCGGGCAATACGGGTCAGGGCAACATAGGCGGTCAGGCCGGTGCCGCCCAGCAGGCCGAGCCAGGCGCGCAGCGGTACACCCGGTGGCGGCGTCAGCACCACGGCCCCGGCGGCGGGGAGGACGGCATGGCTGCGCCAGCCCTGGCGGTGGTACACCAGCGAACCGACCGGCAGCGTGGCGGCTCGCGAGGCGATGACCCGCCCCAGGCTGCGGCCTTCCAGCGGCTGATGCAATGCCCATTCGGCATCCATGCATTCACGCATATAGGGATCAACAGACAGAAACAGGTTCTCGACCAGCACCTCGTCAGCCGCCAGATCCGGCAAGGGTCCGCTGACCAGGGCAAAGTCTTCCGGGCGCGGCATGCCGTCTGGGCGGCGAATCAGGTGAAACCATTGTCCTTGCATGACTCGTTCTCCATCTCGGGGGAAAGTGCTCAGGCTAGGTCACTGGCCATGGCGAATAAAGTCATGCAATATGGATTGATTATTCGTTTTTTGTGAAGAATTCAGGGGCAGCATGGATCAGCTTCAGGCGATGCGGGTGTTCTGTCAGGTGGTGGACGCCGGCAGCATGGCGGCCGCGGCAAGGGTGCTGGATCTGGCCCCGGCCAGTGTGACTGCCACCATCTCCCGGCTGGAGCGCCATCTCGGCGTCAGTCTGTTACAGCGCAGTACCCGGGCGCTGGCCATGACCGAAGCTGGCCGCTTGTGGTACGGTCAGGCACGCCAGATCTTGCAGCAGGCTCAGGCGGCCGAGGAGGCGGTACGGCGTCATGCGCGCGAGCCGCATGGTCAGTTGCGGGTGACGACCACGCCTGGGGTGGCGGCGCATTTCATTTATCCCTGGCTGGCGGATTTTTGCCACGATTATCCGCACATCGAGGTCGAGCTGCTCATCGATCACCGGGTACTCGACCTGCAGGGCGAAGGCATCGATCTGGCCTTGCGCACCGGCCATCTGGCCGACTCTTCCCTGATTGCCCTGCCCTTGTTGCACTATCATCATCTGACCTGTGCCAGTCCGGCCTATCTGGCACGACACGGCGTACCGCAGCATCCGCGCGAGCTGGCGGCACACACCTGCCTGACTTACCGCCGCCACAGCCGCTGGCGCTTCCAGCATGAAGGAGAAATGCTGGAAGTGGCCGTGTCTGGCCGGCATGTCAGCAATGATGCCCGGGCGCTGCTTGCCTGGGCGCTGGCAGGCGAAGGGCTGCTGCGACAGCCCGACTGGTTGCTGGCCGAGGCGCTGCGGCAGGGCCAGTTGCAGGCGGTGCTGACACCGTTCACCCTGAGCGGACGACAGCGCACGCCGCTGAGCGCGGTGCTGCCACAGCAGGGTTTGCGGCCTCGAAAGGTCGATGTCTTTCTCTCTGCCTTGCGGGCGTTTCTGGCTCAGGACAGCCGCGATATATACCCTCCCGAAATAAAAACATAAGTTATTATTATTTCTAGAACTAATTTATTGCTGTTAAAGTCACTGCAAAACCAACCAAAATCCAGGAGCATCCATGAAACTCGTCCCGACCCTGTTACTCGCCCTGTCCCTGCCGCTGGCAGCGACTTCCGCCCTCGCCGATGATCTGGCCGCCATCAAGTCTGCCGGTGTCATCAAGTTCGGTACCGAAGGCACCTATGCCCCGTTCACCTTCCATGACGCCAGCGGCAAGCTGGTCGGCTTCGATGTCGAACTGGGTCAGGCTATCGCCAAGCGTCTGGGCGTGAAGGCCGAGTTTGTCGAAGGCAAGTGGGACGGCCTGATCGCCGGTCTGGATGCCAAGCGCTACGATGCCGTGATCAACGAAGTCGGCATCACGGAAACCCGCAAGGCCAAGTACGATTTCTCCAATCCCTACATCGTCTCCAAGGCGGCGCTGATCGTGCGCAGCGACAACAGCAGCATCAAGTCGTTTGCCGATCTGAAGGGCAAGAAATCGGCCAACACCCTGACCAGCAACTTCGGCAAGATCGCCCAGGCCAACGGTGCCGAAATCGTGCCGGTACAAGGCTTCAATGACGCCATCGAACTGCTGGCTTCCGGCCGCGTCGATGCCACCATCAACGACAGCCTGTCCTTCCTGGACTTCAAGAAGCATCAGCCGAATGCCAAGGTGAAAATCGTGGCGACCGATGCCAATGCCGATTCCTCCGGCGTGATCTTCCGCAAGGGCAACCCGCAACTGCAGGCCGCCATCAACAAGGCGCTGGCTGAGCTGAGCGCTGACGGTACCTACAAGAAGATTTCGCACAAGTACTTCGGCGCCGACGTTTCCAAGTAAGCTGCCGCAACAGGCACCGACGACCCCGGCGCATGCGCCGGGGTGTTTGCTTTTGTGCCCGACCACTCTGTTGAAAGGACATCATGCCGGACTGGTTGAAACTGATGCTGGACTCCCTGCCTTCCCTGCTCTACGCCGGGGTGGTGTTTACCGTGCCGCTGACGCTGCTGTCGTTCGCGCTGGGCCTGAGCCTGGGCTTCGTCACGGCGCTGGTGCGGCTGTTTGCGCCGGCCCCGCTGGTGGCCATCGTGCGCTTTTACGTCTGGCTGATCCGCGGGACGCCGCTGCTGGTGCAGCTGTTCCTGATTTTCTACGGTCTGCCGAAGGTGGGCATCGTGTTCGATCCCTTCCCGGCGGCGCTGATCGGCTTCTCGCTCAATGTCGGCGCCTACACCTCGGAGGTGATCCGCGCGGTGATTCAGTCGGTGCCCAAGGGGCAGTGGGAAGCGGCCTACTCGATTGGCATGACCTGGCGTCAGGCGATGCAGCGTACCATTCTGCCGCAGGCCACCCGCGTGGCCGTGCCGCCGCTGGCCAATACCTTCATCTCGCTGATCAAGGACACCTCGCTGGCCGCCGTACTGACGGTGCCGGAAATCTTTCAGGCCGCGCAACGCATTGCGTCGGTCACCTATGAACCGCTGATTCTCTATACCGAAACCGCGCTGATCTATCTGCTGTTCAGCTCGGTGCTGTCCTGGTGGCAGCAGAAGCTCGAGCTGCGCTTTGGCCAGCATCTGACGCAGGAAGGAGCGCGACCATGATTCGCCTGACGCAGATCCACAAGCAATTCGGCCACAACCCGGTGCTCAAGGGCATCGACCTGGCGCTGGAGTCCGGCACCGTCACGGCGCTGATTGGGCCGTCCGGCAGTGGCAAGAGTACGCTGCTGCGCTGTGTCAACCTGCTGGAAATCCCGCAGCACGGCAGTGTGGAAGTGGGCGAGCATCGCATCGACTTCGATCATCGCGGTCAGCATTCGCGCCATGCCGTGCAGGCCTTGCGGCGTCAGACCGGCATGGTCTTTCAGAACTTCCAGCTGTTTCCCCACCGTACGGTGATCGAGAACGTGATGGAAGGACTGGTCACCGTGCAGAAGGTGCCGAAGGCCGAGGCGCGGGTCCGGGCGATGAGTCTGCTGGAAAAGGTCGGCATGGCACACAAGGCCGATGCCTGGCCGGCCACGCTGTCGGGCGGGCAGCAGCAGCGTGTGGCGATTGCCCGTGCGCTGGCGCCGCAACCGCAGGTGCTGTTGTGTGACGAGCCGACGTCGGCACTGGATCCGGAGCTGGCCGGCGAGGTGGTCGAGGTGCTGCGCCAGCTGGCGCAGGAAGGCATGACCATGCTGATGGCCACCCACGATCTGCGTCTGGCGGCGAACATCGCCCAGCACGTGGTGTTTCTGGAAGATGGTCAGGTCATCGAGTCGGGCAGTCCGCAGGCGCTGTTCGGGCAACCGCAGCATCCGCGGACGGTGGATTTCGTCTCCACCCTGACCGGGGCGCAACAGCTGCCGCAGCAAGCCTGATTCAGGTGGGGGTGTCGCCGGGCACCTGGCGTGACAGGGATTGGGCCAGCAATTCGAACAGCTGGTCGACACACAGCGCCAGCAGAACCAGCAGCACCGCTGCCTGAAACACCGGGGCGGCCTGGAAGCCGGAGAGTCCGGCGATGATAGGCAGACCCAGGGTCGATGTCCCCAGCGTCGCGGCCAGGGCGGCGCCACCGAGGATGAGCATCACCGCACGGCGCATGCCGCCGAGCATGACGGGCGCGGCCAGCGGCAGTTCGATCTGCCAAAGCCGCTGCCAGTGTGTCATGCCGATGGCGCGCCCGACCTCACGCGTCGCCTCCGGCACCGCATCCAGCCCGTCCAGGGTAGCCTGTGCCACCGGCAACATCCCGCCGAGCATCAGGGCCAGCAGCGCCGGCCCCACCCCACCACCCATCAGCAGTGCCGCCACGGCCAGCAGGACCAGGGGCGGAAACCATTGCAGCATGGCCAGCAGGCTGTGCAGCAGGGGTCGCCAGGCCCGGCCTTGCGGTCTGGTCACCAGCACGCCCAGCCCGACGCCGGCCAGCAGCGCCAGCCCCGAGGCGGCAGCGGCCAGAGACAGCTGGTACCACAGCAGCGTCGCAAACCCCTGCCCGGCCTGGCCGGGAAACAGCAGCAGCCAGATCAGCAGCAGGCAGAGACAGCCAAGCAGGGGGCGCCAGGGTTTGCCAATCGAAAGCCTCATCGGGTCACATCCAGCAAATCGGTAAAGTGCAGGGTGCCGAGCATCTGTCCCTGCGCATCGGCCACCGGCAGGCAACTGACATGGCGAGCGATGAAAATCGACAAGGCTTCGCGCAGCGTGCAGTCGGCGGCAATTGGCTGTCCGCTGCTGTGCACATTGCGCCGTACCAGATGTTCGACACGATCCAGGGCCAGCAGACGCACACCGACATCACTCTGATCGACCCACTGGCGCAGAAACGCGCAGCCAGGTGCCAACAGAACCTCGCGCGGGGTGCCCTGCTGCACCACCTGCCCCTGATCCATCACCACGATTCTTTCCCCGAGGCGCAGCGCCTCGTCCAGGTCATGGGTCACCAGCAGCACGGTTTTGCCGTACTGCTTGTGAATGCGGACCAGGGCCTGCTGCAGGCTCTGGCGTGTCAGCGCATCGACCCCGCCGAACGGGTCGTCCAGCAGCAGGACGGATGGTTCGGCCGCCATTGCCCGCGCCAGTGCGACCCGCTGCTGTTGCCCGGCGGACAGCTGATGCGGATAGCGCTGGCGGAAGCGCTCCGGCGGCAGTTCCAGCAGAGCCATCAGGCTGTCGACCTGTTGGTCGATGCGTGATGCGGGCCATTTCAGCAGGGCCGGCACGGCCGCGATGTTTTGCGCCACGGTCCAGTGCGGAAACAGGCCGACCGACTGGATGACATAGCCGATCTGACGCCGCAGCATCTCCGGGGCCTGGCTGTTGATGTCGTGACCATCGACCGTGATCAGGCCGGTATCCGGTTCGACCAGCCGGTTGATCAGTTTCAGGAGGGTGGACTTGCCCGAACCGGGCGGACCGATCAGGGAGGTGAATTGGCCAGCCGGTATTTTCAGGTTGAGGTCCGTGACGGCCGACCAGCCGCCATACCGCTTGTTGACGCCGGAAATCTTAATCATGTGGGGGAACCCCTATCAGGGAAATGGCCAGCCGGAAGCTGGCGTCGACCAGCATGGCCAGCAGCACGATGGGCAGCACGCCCAGCCCGATCAGGTCAACGGCGCGGGCCGACAGGCCCTCGAACAGCAAGGTGCCCAAGCCCCCGGCGCCGATCAGTGCGGCCACGGCAGCCAGACCGATGGTCTGGAGGGTGGTGGTGCGCAGGGCAGACAGGTAGACCGGCAGGCCAAGCGGCAGCTCGACCTGGCGAAAGCATTGCCACTCGGTCAGGCCGATGCCGCGGGCACTGTCGCGCGCGGTCCGGGGAATCTGCCGCAGGGCCGCCAGCGTGCCCTGCGCGACGGGCGGCAAGGCAAACAGCAACAGAACCAGCAGGGAGGGCATGATGCTGACTCGGGCAGCGTCATGGCTGCCCGGCCCCAGCAGCACGAACAGCACGGCACATACGGCCAGGGCGGGCAGGGTCTGCAGCGCCTTGAGCACGGCAAGCAGTTGCCGCGCCATGCGGGGGTGCTCGTCGCAGGCCAGGCCCAGTACGGTTCCGAGCACCGTGGCGGGCAACATGGTCAGGAGGAGGAGCAGCAGATGGCGCCACAGTGCCTGATCAACTGTCGTTGCGTGGCGGCGATAGGCCCGCAGCAGGGACAGCTGGTCACATTGTCCGCTGTGCAGCAGCCAGATCAGCGGCAGGCACAGCAAGCATGCTGTCAGCCAGCACAGCGGGCGGGACAGTTCGAGCTGGCGCAAGGATTCGCGCCCCTGCAGCACGGCATAGAGTTGCAACAACCAGAAGCCGGCACCCAGCGAGACACGTCCCGCGGCCGCATCGTCGGGCAGCAAGCGCTGTGCGGTCTGTCCGGCCAGTCGCAGCATGGCGTAGTCCAGCAGCACCACGGCCAGCAGCAGGCACAGGTGCAGCCGCCCGTCCTGGCGGCGCCAGGGCGCCCAGGCTGGTACGATCAGCACCAGCAGCCACAGCCAGTTCGTCCCCTGCAGCAGGGCCGGCAGATACCTTGCCTGGTCGCCCGACTGCGCTGTACTCGCCTGCCCCAGCAGGGGGGCCAGCAAGGCGGCACCTAACAGGATCAACAGTCCCAGTTGCACCGGGCTATAACGCCGCTTCAACACGGCCATGCCTGACTCACTTCACCAATTCCTTCTTTTCGGGCGCATCATCCGCCAGCGGGTGCGATGGCACCGATGCCGCGGCATCGGCACATAGGGTAGTCGTTAATCATGCAGCAACTGCATATTGTATGGTGTGATCGCCGGAAAGGCACCTTCGGCGCGGGTGAGTTGCATTTATTGGTATAAAAGCCATTTGCCTGTCATAGAACATCTGGTTCCAACCGATCTGACGGCCGGCCGCTTGATGACACTGGTATTTTCAGATAAAGATAATTTATTATTGGCCTCCGGCAAGACTGCCTTGCCGCCCCTCATCAACCCGGATGTCGTCATGAACCATCAAGGTCGCACGCTCAAGCTGGCGCATCGCTTCGCCATTCTCCTCGCCGTTTTTGCCCTGGGTTTTGCACTTTATGGTGTCTGGTCGTTCAAGACACTCAACGATCTCAAGGTCAACGGCCCGTTGTATAACCGTATCGTTCAGAGCAAGGACCTGGTGGCGGAGGTGCAGCCGCCGCCGGAAAACATCATCGAATCCTATCTGGTGACGATGCAGCTGGCCGACACGACGGATCCGGGTCAGCAGGGACGTCTGCTCGACAAGCTGAACGCCCTGCACAAGCGCTATGAAGCGCGCTATCGCTACTGGACCAATCAGGGGCTGGACAGCGATTTGCAGCAGTCTTTCCTCAAGGAATCGCATGCGTCGGTCGAGGATTTTTACGATCAGGTGTTCAGCCAGCTGGTCCCGGCAGTACAGAAGGGCGACCGGGATGGCATCCAGTCGGTGATGCCCCTGATCAAGGCCTCGTATGAGGTACACCAGCAGACCATCCTCAAGGTGGTGGAGCAGGTGAACAAGAAAACCGCCGCCGACCTGGCCTCGGCGCAGGACAAGATCCATAACGCCACCCTGCTGATGCTGGCCATCTTGCTGCTGGCGCTGTTGGCCGGCATCGTGGTGGCCACCATCATCGTGCGCGGGCTGACGCGCAGCCTGGGCGGCGAGCCGGAGTTCGCCACCCGCATGACCCAGACGATTGCCAGCGGTGATTTGTCGGCGGAGATCGTGCTGCGCCCCGGTGATCATGACAGCCTGCTGGCCGGGCTGGTGGTGATGCAGAGGGCTTTGCGTCAGCTGATCGGCGACATCCAGTCGGCCGCCGATCAGTTGCTGCACTCGGCCAGGGATCTGTCCGGCGCCTCCGCGGACGTCTCCGGCCGGGCTCGCGAGCAGAGTGAGGCCGCCTCCGCGGTGGCGGCCTCGGTCGAACAGGTGAGTGTCAGCATCAATCATGTGGCGGAAAGCGCCCAGGACGCTCATGGCATCGCCCGCGATGCCGGCGAACTGTCGGTGCAGGGCGGAGAGCTGTTCCATGGCACGATCGGCGAGATCAATCTGATTGCCGACGAAGTTCAGCGCTCGACCGAGGTGATCCACCAGCTTGGCAGCCAGTCGGACCGCATCTCGCAGATCATCAATGTGATCAAGGAAATTGCCGATCAGACCAATCTGCTGGCGCTGAATGCCGCGATCGAGGCGGCACGTGCCGGAGAGGCCGGCCGCGGTTTTGCCGTGGTCGCCGATGAGGTACGCAAGCTGGCGGAGAAAACCTCCCGTTCGACCAAGGAAATCGGCGACATGATCAGCGCCATCCAGCAGGGCACGCAACAAGCGGTGCTCAGCATGGAAACCGGCAGCGACAAGGTCAGGGACGGTGTCGCGATGGCGGAGCGCGCCGGCGAGGCGATGGAGCAGATCGAAGGCGGGGTGCGCAAGGTACTGTCTGCAGTCGCCAGCATTTCCGAGGCCCTGGGCGAGCAGCGCTCGGCCAGCCATGACATCGCCGACAATGTGGAAAAAATCGCGCGCATGAGCGAGGAAAACAGTCAGGCCGTGCTGTCGGTGTCGTCCTCGGCGGACCAGCTGATCGAGCTGGCCAGTTCACTGCGCAGCAAGGCCGGTCATTTCCGGCTGCAGGGATAAGTCCGACACGGCAGCCTGCCCTTCCCGGGCAGGCTGTGCCGGTGCCCGCCAGCGCCATCAGGCGGTTGATTGTGGCAAAAACCCAAAAAGCTTGATTCTGCTGTCATTTATCATTACTAATTTCCATCACAATCCTGCTGTCGCGGGCGCCTTGCCTCATACTAGGGGAACCCCGAGTAGGGTGTTGTTCCCGGCGGCCCATGCCGGGGCAATCCGCGGTTTGGCCGCGACTTGAAGCAAGTACTGGCAGCCCAGTGCCATTGGAACCCGCCCACCGGTCTGACAGGGCCAGGTGGGTCACTCGAGAAGCAGCACGATGCCGGCTATCGCCATACGCCTCATTCAGCGTTTTCTGCTGGCCAGCCTGCTGGCGCTGTCAGCGCCCCCGTTGTTGGCCGCACCCCTTGCCACGCCCGCGGTTCAGCCGCTGGTGCTGGCATTCAGTCCCTTGCCCCCCTGGAAGGTGATTGACGCCCAGGGCACGACATCGGGTCCCTATCTGGACATCATCCGCAAGCTGACCGACCGGGTCGGCGTGCCGCTGGAGGTACGCCCCTGCCCGCTGATGCGCTGCCTGGAAATGCTCAAGCGCGGCGATGCCGACCTGGGCATCGGCATCGCACCCGGACCGGATCGCGACGCGATCGTCGATTTTCTGCGCCCGCCTTTTGCCGAGGGCAGCACGGTCTGCTTCTATCGCCGGCAGAATGATCCTGACTCGCGCGTCGAGCTTTACAGTGATCTGCAGCGCCTGCATATCGGCGTCACCAACGGGGCGCACTACTTCCCGCGCTTCGATCAGGACAAGAATCTGCTCAAGGATGGCGCGCCGGACAAGCTGTCCAATCTGCGCAAGCTGGTGGCCAGTCGTGTCGATGTGGCCATCATGGTGTGTGGCGAGGCCGAATTGCTGCTGGAACGCCCGGAATTTCGCCATCGTCTGGTGCTGGCCGGCCCGCCGATCAAGACCGGACCGCGCAATGTGGTCCTGGCCAGACATTCGCAGCATTACGGCATGAAGGACAAACTGCAGAAAGCCTTGCGGCAAATGGTGGAATCCGGAGAAATTCACCGTCTGCTGGCCCCGGTAGAACAATAAACGCGCCCGGCCGTCTCGCGGCGGGGCGCGTCATCAGCCCGGCGACTCGCCGCGCTTACAGCGATAGCAACAAATCCGGCCGGTCGCTGCAAATCATGTCGACCCCCCAGGACAGCAGCTTGCGAGCCCGGAGCGGCTCATTCACCGTATACGCCATCACCCGGTAGCCCTGGCCGTGCAGCTTCTGCACCAGCGCCTGCGTCAGATGCTGGTGATCGGCATGCAGCGCCGCGGCGGCGCACTGGCTCATTTCACTCAAATAATCCAGCGGGATCTCTTCAACCAGATAACCACGCGGCAGCTCGGGCACGGCTTGGCGGGCGGCGCGCAGGGCGGCGGGGGAGAACGACGACAACAAGGGCGGGATGGCGGCGCCTTGCCACAGCGCGCGGGCAGCCAGCGCCACCTTGCGGCCGGTTTCTTCGTCTTGCCCCGGGTTGGGTTTGATTTCCAGATTCACCGCCACGCCATGTTCGACACAAAAGGCGGCCAGTTCTTCCAGTGTCGGCAGCACCTCGCCACGGTAGGCCTTGTGATGCTTGATGCCGCAATCGAGCTGGCGCAATTCGGCCATGGTCAGCGCCCCGGCCAGGCCCTGGCCGTTGGTGGTGCGCTCAAGGGTATCGTCATGCAGCAGGAACAGTACCCCATCGGCAGACAGCTTGACGTCACACTCGACGGCACGGGCGCCGATCTTGTAGCCACGCCGCAACCCGGTCAGGGTATTTTCAGGGGCCAGGGCGCCACCGAGGCGGTGGGCAAAAATGCGCGGGTAAGGCCAGGACTGCATGCTTGATCCTTGTGAATGGCGTCGGCAATTGCCGGTTTAACGACATTGTCAAAATACTAATCGAATTCGAACGGAATATTGCCATTTTTTCCAAAGTCTTACGACGAGCCAACCAGCCTGTCGGCGCTTTTCCTTGTCAGACAGCCGGACAGGGCGTTTGCGCGGTCAGGCCTGCTGTTGTCGAACGACAACGTCGCGCGATTTCAACACCTGCAGGGCGAAAATATTTTGCGATGCAATATTCACCGGCTTTCTTGGTTATCATACCTAACAGTCGCTATACGATTATTACTCCAGCAGTGGTTTTTCTCGTTTGCCCGGCAAGCGCGATAAAACTTCACGCCAAGCTATTCAGGAAACGTATTGCGCCGGATTCCGGCATAAACTAGATTTGTTTACCCGAACGTAATAAAAGCCGCGTTCGGGCGCCAGAATTCTCCGCTTCGTGGTTTTAATGCTATTTGACTTTATGTGAAAGGAAGACGATGCAGATCGCAATTCCGGCCGAGTATACGGCTGGCGAGACGCGCGTGGCCGCGACACCGGAAACGGTGAAAAAGCTGGTGGCCATGGGGCACCCTGTGGTGGTCGAGCAAGGTGCGGGTCTGAAGTCGGCCATTCCGGATGCGGCCTATGTCGCGGCCGGTGCCACGCTGGCGGACAACCGTCAGGCTGCGCTGGCTCAGGGTGACATTGTGCTCAAGGTTCGCCCGGCCACCGCCGAGGAGCTGGCGGAAATGAAGCCCGGTGCCGCGCTGATTTCGCTGATGAACCCCTATGCCAACCCGACTTTCCCGCTGATGGCGGAAAAGAAGCTGTCGGCGTTTGCCATGGAACTGCTGCCGCGTACGACGCGGGCTCAGTCCATGGATGTGCTGTCCTCGCAGAACAATATTGCCGGCTATCGCGCCGTGCTGCTGGCTACCCAGTACTACCCGCATTTCATGCCGATGCTGATGACGGCGGCCGGGACGGTGAAGCCGGCCCGCGTACTGATCCTCGGGGTGGGTGTCGCCGGTCTGCAGGCGATTGCCACCGCCAAGCGCCTGGGCGCGGTGGTGGAAGCCTTCGACGTGCGTCCGTCCACCAAGGAACAGGTCGAGTCGATGGGGGCCAAGTTCGTCGAAGTCCCGATGACCGATGAGGAAAAGGCGGAAAACGACGGCGTCTACGCCAAGGAAATGTCGGAGGACTACAAGCGTCGTCAGGCCGAGCTGGTCGACAAGCACGCCCGCCAGGCCGACATCATCATTACCACCGCGCTGATTCCGGGACGCCCGGCGCCGCGTCTGCTGTCGGAAGACACCGTGCTGGGCATGAAGCCGGGCTCGGTGGTGATCGACATGGCCGCGGAAAGTGGCGGCAACTGCGCGCTGACGCGCAGTGGCGAAGTGTTCCAGACCGAGCATGGCGTCACGCTGGTCGGAACGCACAATCTGCCTGGCCTGCTGGCCGCGGATGCTTCCAGCCTGTATGCCCGCAACCTGCTGACCTTCCTGAGCCTGATGCTCAGCAAGGAAGGTTTTGCCATTGATCTGGCCGATGACCTGCTCGACGCCACGCTGGTGACCCACAACGGCGAAGTGCGCTTCGGCAAGGCTCAGGGCTGATGGCCCCGGCATTCAAAGGAACAGGAGTTACACACTATGGTTGATCCGTTCATCACCAGTTTCACCATTTTCGTTCTGGCGGTCTTCGTGGGCTACCACGTGGTCTGGAACGTCACCCCGGCCCTGCATACCCCGCTGATGGCGGTGACCAATGCCATTTCCGGCCTGATCATCGTCGGTGCGCTGCTGCAGGTGGTCGACATCAACGGTCAGTCGATCACGCTGACCTCGGTGCTCGGCGCCGTCGGGATTTTTCTGGCCAGTATCAACATTTTCGGCGGCTTCATGGTGACCCAGCGCATGCTCGAAATGTTCAAGAAGAAACGCTAAGGAACGATGATGCAAAACCTCTCTGCGATGTTGTACCTGATCGCCGCCGTGCTGTTTGTGCTGGCACTGAAGGGACTGTCTTCGCCGGTGACGGCGCGACGCGGTAATCTGTTCGGCGTTATCGGCATGGTGATTGCCATCGGCACCACCTTCCTGATCATGGACAAGCCGGTCCTCGGCCTGATCGCCGTGGCCATGGCCGCCGGTGCCGCCATCGGTGCCTGGAAGGCGCGCACGGTGGAAATGACCGGCATGCCGGAACTGGTCGCCGCCATGCACTCGCTGGTCGGTCTGTCGGCGGTGCTGATTGCCGTGGCCTCGGTGTTCCACAGCGGCCTGACCCACAGTGCCGACCAGAAGGTCGAGCTGTTCATCGGTGCCTTCATCGGTGCCATTACCTTCACGGCCTCGGTGATCGCCTACGGCAAGCTGTCGGGCAAGTTCGGCGCCAAGTCGGTGGTGTTCAACGGTCAGCACCTGCTGAACCTGCTGATGGCCATCGTGATGGTCGGCTTCGGCGTCGCCTATTTTGTCAGTGACAGCCATGCCGCCTTCCTGGCCATGGTGGCGGTTGCCCTGGTGCTGGGCGTGACCCTGATCATCCCGATCGGCGGCGCCGACATGCCGGTGGTGGTCTCGATGCTGAACTCCTACTCGGGCTGGGCAGCGGCCGGTATCGGCTTCACCCTCAATAACCCGGTACTGATCATCGGTGGCGCCTGCGTCGGCGCCAGCGGTGCCATTCTGTCCTACATCATGTGCAAGGCGATGAACCGCTCGATCGTCTCGGTACTGCTGGGCGGCTTTGGTGCGGAAGCCGGCGGTGGCTCGGCCGGCCCGTCCGGCCCGAAGAATTATCGTTCGGGCTCGGCCGAAGATGCGGCCTTCCTGATGGCCAATGCCGACTCGGTGATCATCGTGCCTGGCTATGGTCTGGCGGTATCGCGTGCCCAGCATGCGCTGCAGGAGTTTGCCACCATGCTGACCGAGAAGGGCGTGAATGTCCGTTACGCCATTCACCCGGTCGCCGGCCGCATGCCGGGGCACATGAACGTGCTGCTGGCAGAGGCCGACGTGCCCTACGAGCAGGTACTGGAAATGGAAGAGATCAACTCCGACTTCTCCAATACCGACGTGGTCCTGGTGATCGGCGCCAACGACGTGGTCAACCCGGCGGCCCAGAAGGACAAGTCGAGCTCGATCTACGGCATGCCGATTCTGGAAGCCTACAAGGCGCGCACGGTGATCATCGTCAAGCGTTCGATGAGCACGGGTTACGCTGGTCTGGACAATGATCTGTTCTATATGGACAAGAGCATGATGGTATTCGGCGATGCCAAGAAGGTGGTCGAAGACCTGGTCAAGGCGGCAGAGCACTAAGCTTTTACCGTTTTTTCTGAAAGTCAAAAGGGGCAGCCATCAGGCGGCCCCTTTTGACTGTGGAAAACCCTCTGCACCGCAGGGCGAAAACGCCAACCACGGCACGGATGATGTCCCCGTTGTGACGCGCCAGCCGCCCCACTCAAGGGAAAGGGCAGCCATCTGGCTGCCCCGCTTGATGCTCCCAAGTTCGATGCGTGTTCAAGCCATGGCGATTATGGCTTCACGCTGCTGTCACCCTGAGCGGGTGCGTCGGCCGATGGCATGGCGGCGCTGGCTTCAGCATGCGGCTGGGAGGCCGAGCCGGCCTGGTTTGCCGGGGTACTTTGTGCTGCCCAGCTGAAGCAGGCCAGCAGTGAAGCGATCAGGGCAAAGGCCATCAGGATTTTTTTCATCGGGTTACCTTTCGGTTTGTTAACAATGCACGACCCTGATTGCAAACGGCGTGCCAGCCCGAACGAATCCTTTTTAATCAGTCAGTTAGCCATCCCCCCCACCGACACAGGTCGCCGTTTTGTCTCCTGAGAGCGACAGCTGGTCGCACTTAAAACGCAAACCACTGATTTTCCAGCGCTTTCCCTGTCCCGAATCAGCGACAAGCTGTCTTACTCGGTGGTGCTGGGGTTCCAGAAGGCCTGCTTGATATGTGGCAGTTGCTTGAGTACATCGGCAATGCGGTCCAGCTCTTCTGATTTGACCGAGGTCGACAACAGGGTGGCGGTCAGCTCGACCTCCTCGTCGCCAAAGGGCTCGACATCCATGTCGCCCAGGGGGTAGTGGGCGGCCTCCAGCAAATCGTCGATCAGCGTCAGGGTCTGCTTCTGCTCTTCGCGGTCGCAGATGACGCACAGCTGATAGGTGACTTCACTGGTCTGGTCGTCAATCGGCTGGCGGTTGATCGAATTGACGACCGGACGCAGCAGGGTGTTGGAGGCCAGTACGAACAGGGTGGTCAGCAAGGCGGAGTCCAGCAGACCGGCACCGGCGCAGGCCCCGGCCGCCGCCGAGCCCCACAGCGTGGCGGCGGTATTCAGCCCGCGTACATTGAGGCCCTCTTTCATGATGGTGCCGGCGCCGAGGAAACCGACCCCGGAGACCACATAGGCGGCGACCCGCATGGCACTGGCGGCACCATCCATGCGCACTGCCATATCGACAAAGGCGGCAGCGCTGACGGCCACCAGTGTATTGGTGCGCAGTCCGGCGGTCCGCTGGCGGAATTGTCGTTCATAGCCGATGGCCGTCCCCATGACGAAGGCGGTGATCAGGCTGATCAGGGATTTGCAGAATTCGGCTTCACCGAAATGCGGCATCAAGCTCATGGCATGCTCCTTATCTGGCAGATTCGGGCCATGGCAGCAGGTCGCCCGCCGGGCGGACGCAGCACAAGACACTGCGCACCGGGCTCGGCTCGGGTGCTCAAACACGTGTTTTCAGGTACGGATCGACGATCAGGATACGCACCGCCTGCCTGGACAAGACGGCGGCGCAAGAGAGGGCAGCGGTCAGGCCAGGATTAACGGGAAAGCCGGTTTGACTGACAACTCTGACTGTCCAAGGTATAACCCCAAGAATTAAAACGGTATCGCATTGTATTTTTTTGTCATTAAGCGGGTCAAGTGCACCACAGCCGCATGCCACAAAGGCCGCACTGTTTCCTTTTTGCAATACACATCATGTAGGCTGCAAGTATCCATCAAAGCATCACTGCACAAGGCCACCCCGGTCATGACTGCCAGACACTGGCTCGGACGCATCGTTATTGCATGCTGGATGGCAGCAAGCTGTCTGCCGCTGGCCGCACAAAGCACGCTGGTCGTGCGCTATGGCCCCGTCAGCCCGATCAATGAATATCGCTGGCGCGTGCTGGATCTGGCGTTGTCGCATACCCGCGCCACAGACGGCCCGTACCGGCTGCAGCCCTATGAAGGCCCCCCGGTCAGTCAGTCGCGGGCCATCACCCTGCTGGAACGTGCGCAACTGGATGTGGTGGCCATTCCCTGCTCCCCGGTGCGTGAGAAAATCCTGCGCCCGGTGCGCTTCGATATCCTGCGCGGCATGCTGGGTTACCGCATCCTGATGGTGCGCGCGGAAGAACAGACGCGCTTTGCCCGGCTGTCTGATCGCCAGCTCAGGCAGCAGATCCTGCTGGGCTTCAACAGCCAATGGGCCGATTACCCGATTCTGATCGCCAATGGTTTCCGCGTGACGCCCACGGTGGGTTATGAGGAGTTGTTTGCCATGCTGGCCGCCGGGCGCTTCGATGCCCTGCCGCGCGGGCTGAATGAGATTGGCCCGGAACTGGAGATGTTCCGGGCCAAGTATCCCGGGCTGGTCGCCGAGCCCGGATTGGCACTGTTTTTTCCCTTGCCAGTGTATTTCTGGGTCAACCAGAGCAATGCCGCGCTGGCCGAGCGCATTGGTCGCGGGCTCAACGCCGCGCTGGCCGATGGCAGCCTGAAGGCCCTGTTCCAGCAGTACCATCAGCAGGAAATCGCCCGCCTGCGACGCGAGCATCGCCGGGTCATTCTGCTGACCAACCCGCAACTCCCTGCCGGTACACCGCCAACCGATACCAGCTGGTGGTGGCCGCACTAGGGACCCCGTGGATCAGTGCACCACGCTGACCACGCTCCAGTGATCGCCCTCGACCCGTGACAGCGTCACCGGGGCGTTTTGCAGATTGCCGCTGGCGTCAAAGCTGAAGTCGGCGGTCACCCCCTTGTAACGGCTGTTGGCAATCATCGGCAGGAATTTGGCCGGCTCGGTCGAGTTGGCCCGCTTCATGGCATCGGCCACCAGCATCATGCCATCGTAGAACTGCGGTCCGAGCAAGACGACATCCTGATTGAAGCGCGCCTTGTAGCGCGCCACCCAGGCCTTGCCGGCCGGACGTGCTTCCAGCAAGCCCCCCGCTACCGCCGAATAGTGGCCATTGGCATCGGCCCCTGCCAGCTGGATGAAGGTCGGGGTGTTGAGCATGTCTCCGCCCATCAGACGGGCATTGATCCCCAGTTGTTTCAGCTGGCGCGCCATCGGTGCGGCCTGGGCATCGGCCCCGCCATAGAAGATCACATCCGGACGCTGTGCCTTGAGCGCGGTCAGGATGGCGGCGAAGTCGGTCGACTTGTCGGTGGTGTATTGCCGGGCGATCGGTTGCTTGCCCATGCCCTGCAAGGCTTTGACGAATTCATCGGCAATGCCCTGGCCATAGGCGGTGCGATCATCGATGACCGCGATGCGTTTGGCCTTGAGCTGCTGCACGGCATAGCGGCCCAGCGCGCCACCGATCTGGCTGTCGCTGCCGACCAGCCGGAAGGTGGTCTTGTAGCCGGACTTGGTATAGGCGGGGTTGGTCGATACCGACAATTGCGGGATACCGGCTTCGGCATACAAACGCGATGCCGGGATGGATACGCCGGAGTTGAAGTGGCCGATGACCGCCTTCACACCGGCATCGACCAGACGCTGGGCGACCTGGGTACCGATGCGCGGGTCGGCCTGATCATCTTCCGATACCAGCTCGAAGTGGATTTTCTGCCCGCCGACCGTCATCGGTTTGGCATTGAGATCGTCGACGGCCATCTTGATGGCATTCTCGTTGTCCTTGCCATAGTGTGCCTGCGGCCCGGACAGCGGCGAGGCAAAACCGATCTTCACCGTGGTGTCGGCGTAAACCGGCAGCGACAAGGCCAGCGAACCGCCGGCCAACCATGCAGCCCATGTTTTCTGCTTCATCTGCGATGCTCCTCCTGGTGTATCACCGTGGTTGTGCTACTGCGCTCAGAAACGGCCTAGTCGGTAAGGGGTCAGATCCAGCGTGGCCGGACGCTGGCAGATTTGTTCGGTCAGCAGGGCGCCGGTGGTCGCGGCCAGGGTCAAGCCGAGATGGCCGTGACCGGTGGCAAAGTACAGTCCGGGCCGATCCGGCGCCGGGCCGATCAGCGGCACGGTGTCCGGCAAGGAGGGGCGATTGCCCATCCACACGCTCATGTCACGGGTCTCGAAGTCGCCGAGGATCTGCCGCGCCTTGTCAACCAGCAGATGGGCGCGACGCCAGTCTGGCGGCGCATCCCGGTGCGCCAGTTCAACGGTGCCGGCCAGACGCAGCCCGCCATTGGCCATCGGCAGGATGACAAAACTCTCGCTGGCGCATTGCAGGAAATGGTGCAGTGCCACCCCGGCATGTGGCAGGGTGACGTGGTAGCCGCGCTCGCTCTCCAGCGGCACGCGATAGCGATGCTGGCGAAAGAAGCGATCACTCCAGATACCACAGGCGATGAGCACGGCATCGGCCGCCAGGACACCCTGCGCTCTGGTGTCAACGCCGCGGACCACCTGTCCGTCTCCGGTCGTGGCCAGAACCTCGTCCTGGATGAATTGTCCGCCGGCGCGCACAAAGGCATCGAACAACCCCAGGCTGAACAGATAGGGATCGTCGACATGCGACCAGGCCGGCACTTCGACCGCCACTTGCCAGCGCGGGTCCAGCGGTGGCGCCAGCGCCGCCAGCGCCGGTCCGCTGAGCTTGCGCCACTGCACGCCATGCCGCTGCTTGCTTTGCCAGGCCGGTTCGGCCGCACGGAATTCGGCTTCGCTGCGATAGAGTGTCAGCGCACCGTGGCGGCGCCACAGATGACCGATGCCAGCGGCGTCGACCAGTGCGGCATAGTCATCGTTGACACGTTCCAGCAGCGCAGACAGCGCAGTGGTCAGGGTCGCCACCCGGGCGGGGCGACTGGCGGCCACAAAACGCAGCAGCCAGGGCGCCAGGCTCGGCAGATAGCGCCAGCGCACCGCCAGCGGGCCAAGCGGATCAAGCAGCCAGCGCGGCACCTTGGCCAGCACGCCGGGCTCGGCCAGGGGGATGACATCGCTGACCGCCAGTGCCCCGGCATTGCCGAAGCTGGTCTCGCGCGCCGGCTCGCCGCGGTCGATCAGGGTGACGGCACAGCCGGCCAGACGCAGTTGCAGGGCACAGGCGATACCGACAATACCGGCACCGACCACGATGACCGAGGGCTTGAGCCCGATAGCGCTGCGAGCGTTCATTCAGCCCACCACGAAGCCGTGTACATAGGGATCGGCATCGTCCAGCAGGATGCGGTTATAGCCGGTGACGATGGCCCAGCCGGCAATGCCGGGCACGATGGCCGGCAGGCCGGCAACCTCGGTTTCTTCCTCGATGGTGCCAGTGAACTGGCTGCCGATCAGACTCTCATGCACCAGCACATCGCCCTTTTTCATCAAACCGCGCCCATAGCGCTGCGCCAGACGGGCCGAGGTGCCGGTACCACAGGGGGAGCGATCCAGCGCGGCGGCGCCATAGAGCACCGCGTTGGCGGCATGCGAGCCGGGCGTTTTCGGCGCGCCGGTCCACTGCACATGGCGAACGCCGCGAATATTGGGGTCCAGCGGATGCACGATGTCGTAGTGGGCATTGATGAAGTCACGCAGCTCGTTGCCCATGCTGACCAGTTGGGCCGGGGTGTAATCGGCCATGTCGCGATAGTTGGCCTGCGTCTCGACAATCGGATAGAAGTTGCCGCCATAGGCGATATCCACCTTGAGTCGGCCCAGGGCCTGCACTTCGACCTCGACATCGCGCAGCAGCAGGAAGGAGGGCACATTGCTCAGCTTGACCGACTTGACCTTGCCGCCTTCCTGCCGGTAGCTGGCCACCACCTTGCCGGCCGGCGTGTCGAGATTCAGCACCCCGGGGGTTTTCGGCTGTACCAGTTGATGTTCGATGGCCATGGTCACCACACCGATGGTGCCGTGGCCACACATTGGCAGACAACCGCTGGTCTCGATGTACAGCACCGCCACATCGCAATCGTCGCGGGTTGGCGGATAGAGAAATGCCCCGGACATTTGGGCATGCCCGCGCGGCTCATACATCAGACCAGTACGGATCCAGTCATAGCGCGCCAGAAAATCCAGCCGGCGCTCGGCCTGGGTCCGGCCATTCAACGCCGGTGCGCCCCGGGTCACCAGTCGCACCGGATTGCCGCAAGTGTGTCCGTCAATGCATTCAAATTCGCTGACTGCCATCTGGCCTTCTCCTTACCCTGAATGCTTTCACTCTAGAACTGCGCATTTTTGAATACAATAAAACCATTGATATTTGTCAAAATACGACAATCTGCAACATGACAAAACCCAGGTAAAAACTAATCAAAAGCCTTTTATTTATTGAATAATTGGCGATGTTGCAAAAAATCACTCATGCAGTGCCGCCTGCTTTCACGGCATGAATTGCATGCAAAATCTTTGCTTTTTGTATACAAAAATTCCTAGCATGGAAAACAGGAGGCAGCACCGGGCTGCCCGATCCAGACTCAGGAGCGTTGACCATGACCCACCTTTGGCGCGGGGTCTTTCCCGCCGTGACCACCCAATTCCATGCCGATGAATCGCTTGATCTGGCGGCGACCGCCCGGCATATCGCCTGGCAGCTCGACAACGGCGTCGATGGCATCATCGTCTGTGGCTCGCTGGGCGAGGCTTCGACCCTGACGGCAGAGGAAAAGCTGGCCATCCTCCGAACCGCCAAAGAAGTGGCCGGCGACAAGCCGGTGCTGCTGACCGTGGCGGAAGACAGCACGCGTGCCGCCCGTGCCCTGGCCCAGGCTGCGCATGCAGCGGGGGCCGACGGCATCATGCTGCTGCCGGCCATGCGCTATGTGTCGGACGCGCGTGAAACGCTCCATCACTATCAGCGCGTGGCGGATGCCAGCCCCCTGCCGATCATGATTTACAACAACCCCGTGGCCTATGGCGTCAACATCACGCCCGAGATGTATGCCGAAATGGCTCATGAACCAAAATTCGTCGCCATCAAGGAATCCAGCGGCGATATCCGCACCCTGACCAACATCATCAATACCGTCGGCCAGCGCTTTGCCCTGTTCAGCGGCGTGGATGACCTGGCGCTGGAAAGCCTGATGATGGGCGCGGATGGCTGGGTGGCCGGTCTGGTGGTGGCCTTCCCGGCGGAAACGGTGGCGATCTGGCGTCTGGCCCAGGCAGGGCGCTGGCAGGAGGCGCGCGCACTGTATCGCTGGTTTGCACCGTTGTTGCATCTGGATGTGTCGATGAAGCTGGTGCAGAACCTGAAGCTGGCGCAGGCCATGGTCGGACAGGGCAGCGAGCATGTGCGGGCCCCACGCCTGCCGCTGAGCGGCCGCGAGCGCGAACAGGTGGAAGCCATCATCCGCAGCGGACTGGCGACTCGGCCGACCCTGTCGCCGCACTGAGCCTGTGCGGCAATGGTAAGATGGATGCCCCAGAGCGAGCCGCCATCATGACCACCAGCAACGACACCCCACAAAGCCTGACCGCCATCGCCACCGAAACCCTGCGCCAGCGTATTCTGGCCGGGGAATGGGCCGATGGCGGCCAGTTGCGCCAGGAAGCCCTGTCGCGCGAACTGGGCATGAGCCGGGTGCCGATTCGCGAGGCGCTGCGTCAGCTGGAGGCCGAAGGGCTGGTCACCATCATCGAGAATCGCGGCGCGGTGGTGTCCGAGCTGTCCCTGCCGGAAATCGTCGAGCTGCTGCGGGTCAGGGTGCTGCTGGAATGCGATGTGCTGCTGGAAGCGATACCGCGTCAGTGTGCCGCAGACATTGCCGCCGCCGAGGCGCTGCTGGCCGACTTCGAGCGGGCGCTGAACGACCGTGACATCGCCTCCTGGGGCGTGCTCAACGCCCGCTTTCATCTGGCGCTCTATCGCGCTGCCGAACGGCCGCAGACCCTGGCCCTGATCGAGCAGCTGCATAACCGCACCGACCGCTATACCCGCATGCAGATTCTGCTGACCGGCTTCAACGAGCGTGCCCATCAGGAGCACAGCCAGCTGCTGGCACTGTGCAAGGCCAAGGATGCCATCAGTGCCGCCGCCTTTCTGCGCCAGCACATCCTGCATGCCGAAGCAGCGCTCGAAGCCTGGTATCGCAGCCAGGCCCAGGCCAAACCGGCCAGGCGAACCCGCCAGCGCCGCTGACTGTTCAGCCGGGTGCAGCCGGCCTTATCCTGCACCGTCTTTCTTGATTGCCGGATACCACCATGTCCCTGCCCCGTTTTGTTGTCTTCGGTGACGCCCTGACCGACTTCATCCGCCAGCCTGATGATCGCTGGCAAGCCTGCCCCGGCGGTGCCGGGCTGAATCTGGCACGCATCGCCGCCGGCCTGGGTCTTTCCGCCGCCTTTGCCGGTGCCATCAGCGACGATTACTTTGGCCTGCAGCTGGCCCATGAGGCCACGACCGCCGGTCTCGACACACGCTTCCTGCAGCGCCTGCCGCACACGCCCTTGCTGGCCATGGTGCCGGCAACCGAGCCTCCACAATATTTCTTCGTCGGCGACAACAGCGCTGACCTGCATTTCGACCCGGCGGCCCTGCCGGACGGCTGGATGGAGGCCGCCAGGATCGCCTGCTTCGGCGGCATCAGCCTGGCCCGTCCGCCGCTGGCCGACCGCCTGCTGGCCATCGCCGGACAACTGGCGGCCCGTGGCACCCTGATTGCCTTTGACCCGAATTTCCGCCTGCCGATGCGCGCGGCAGACTATCCCGCCCGCTTCGCCGCCATGGCCGCACTGAGTGATTTTGTCAAAGTCTCGGAAGAAGATCTGGCCGGGCTGTTTCCCGATGCCGACGAAGCACGGGCGCTGGATCGCCTGCAGGCCCTGGCGCCGAAGGCGCAGATTCTGCTGACCCGCGGCGCCAGCGGCCTGAGCCTGATCAGCCAGGGTCAGGTCAGCCATGCCAATGCCCTGCCGGTCAGCGTCAGGGATACGCTCGGTTGCGGTGACGCGGCTTTCGGCGGCTGGCTGGCCAGCCGTCTGATGCAGCCCGAAGCCTCCGCCACCGATCAGATGCAACTGGCGCGGGCCTGCGCCGCCTGCTGTGCCGAACAACACGGTTTTCACGCCCCGACCCTGGCGCAGGTGGCGGCTCGCCTCAACGACTGAGCGTCATTGCGGCTTGACGCCGCGATAGTTGGAAAAGAACAGGATGTCTTTCTGGTTCATGTTGTCGTGGGTCAGCAGCGTGACGCCGCTGTCGACTCTGGCAGCACTCGGTCTGGCGCCATGCGCGGCCCGCCAGGCCAGCGTCACGCCGACATAGCCCATCTGGAATGGCCGCTGCAGCACCAGCACCGAGATGGTGCGCTGGCGGATGGCCTCGTAGAGCAGGGGATTGATGTCGAATCCGATCAACATGACCTTGCCGGCCAGACCCAGTTTCTGCACGGTCTGCAAGGTCCCCGAAGTGGTGGTTTCGTTCGGGGTGAAAATCGCGTCGAAGCCCTTGCCCAAGCGACGCAGTACCTGCTCGGACCGGAGCCGGGCATCGCTCTCGGCCGGCCCGAGATAGGGGTCGGCCACCACGGTCAGTCCTGCCTTGCGCACCACGTCAAGAAACCCCTGCTCACGCTCATCGGTCGATTGCACGCCCTTTTTGAAGCGCATCAGCACCACCCGGTGCAGACCGGTTCCGCGCAGGCGGCGCACCATCTGCTCCCCGGCCAATCGGCCGGCGGCATCATTGTCGGTACCGACCAAGGCCAGCGGACGGGCATCGGCCTCGGTACGATCGATGAAGACCACCGGCGTCCCCTGCTGCATCAAGAGCGCACTCTGGCGCGCGCGCTCCGGCGCATTGGGCGCCAGCACCAGGGCTCGACACTTGAGGCTCGCCAACTGGCGAATCAGCTGATCCTGCCCCTGTTTATCGGTTTCTTCGCTCGGATTGAGGTAATGGATGGCGACGCCCAGCTCGCGACCGGCCGCCATGGCGCCCTCGCCAACGGCCCCCCAGAAACTGGGGCTGCCGCCGGCCGAGACCACCTCGATGCAATCCGCCCCCCAGACAGGGACGAACAGCAGCAGGGGCAGCAGGCAACCGAAGCGCATGGCAGTTCTCACGATGAATGGCTGTCCTTCATTGGTAGCCCAAACACCGTGTCATGACAACGCCGTCGTACTGCCGCTCAGTGCTCCTTTTCTGCCGGCGCGGAAGGATGTGGCAGACGACTGTTGAGATAATGCTCCGCCGCGTGCTGCAGCGGCGCTGGCACCGCGCCCAGCCACTGATTGAAGTGCAGCCCCATCAGATGATTATTGCCGGCCCGTGCTGCCATGGCCTCAGCCAGCGAGGCAAACAGGGGGTCCTGCGCGTGCAGATCGGTCGGACGCGCCTGACTGAAGGCATCGGCGTCGCCCGACCAATGGCAGGTCCCTTCGCTGGTCACGCCATAACCCAGCGGCAGACCGGCAGCCAGACGCTTTTTCTGCTGAGCGGCAAACACCTCGGGCTCGAAGATGTAACTGTCGCAATGCCGCCAGACACCATCGATCTCGACCTGAATCACCGCATGAAACAGATCCGGAGGCAGGCACTGATAGACCAGCGCCGGCACGGCATGACGCAACACCCGCTTGTCGAGCTGGACAAAGCGTAACCGGGCAGCCAGGCCGGCCGCCTGCAACAAGGCACACATCAGGTCGGCCTGAGCATTGCAGTGGCCACGGCCTCTGAGCAGGGTTTGTGCCGGGGTGACGGTCTCAAACCAGGTGGTGAAGCCGAAGGCGATGTGATCGCGCACATAGTCGTGGATCGCCACGGCGCGCTCGCGCTGACTGTCAAACGGCACGGTGCGTTGCAGATGCTGCAGGGTTTCCATGAGCGCCATGCACTCTCCCTCCGGTTGGACGTGATCTGATGCCCAAAATGGCATGGTTATTGAGCGATAAATATGACTTTGGAATGAATATACTGCGAAACCGCGTGCCTGACCATGCCGGCAGGGGAAAGCCGTTTCCGGCGTTCCATACACATCATTTCCTTGTCGATCAGAGACATAAGGCGTATCATCGCCGACCTTTTCCCTCGCCTGCTCATATCATGACGCTCCCGACCGCCGCCAAGGCTTGTGGCATCGACTTTGGCACTTCCAATTCGACCGTCGGCTGGCACCATGCTGGCCACGCTCCGCTGATTCCGCTGGAAAACGGCGAGGACACCCTGCCTTCGGTCGTGTTCTTCGACTACGAAGAGGACTGCGTGCATTTCGGCCGCCATGCGCTGGAAATCTACATGCAGGGTGACGAAGGCCGGCTGATGCGCTCGCTCAAGAGCCTGCTCGGTTCCAGCCTGCTGGATGGCCAGACCGAGGTGCAGGGACGCGCCCTGCCATTTCGCCAGCTGCTGACGGTGTTCGTCGCCGAACTCAAGCGCCGTGCCGAAGCGCATGCCGGGCGACGTTTCGAGCACGCCGTGCTGGGCCGCCCGGTGTTCTTTGTCGACGACAACCCCAGGGCAGACAAGCTGGCCGAAGACACGCTGGCCGAGATCGCCCGTGCCATCGGCTTCCAGGAAGTCAGTTTCCAGCTGGAACCGATTGCCGCGGCCATGGATTACGAATCGGTGATTGAGCGCGAAGAGCGCGTGCTGGTGGTGGATATCGGTGGCGGTACCTCGGACTTCACCCTGATCCGCCTGGCACCGGAACGCCGTGCATTGAGCGACCGCCAGTCCGATATCCTCGCCACCGGCGGGGTGCATATCGGCGGCACCGACTTCGACCGCGTGCTGAGTCTGTCGCAGGCCATGCCGCTGTTCGGTTACCGCACGCAACTGAAGAATGGCGCCGAGATGCCCTCCGGCTATTACTTCAACCTGGCGACCTGGCACAGCATCAACACCCTGTATACCCGCAAGGTGTGGATGGAGCTGCAGGATGTCTATCGCGATGCCGTGGCGCTGCCGCTGATCGATCGCCTGTTCAACCTGATCAACCAGCGCGCCGGGCACCGCCTGGCGATGCAGGTCGAGCAGGCCAAGATCGACCTATGCGCCGCGCCGAGCGCGGCACTGGATCTGACCCATCTTGAAACGGGCCTGATTGCCCGCTTTGAACAGAGTCTGATGGAACAGGCCCTGACGCCGCTGATCGACAGCATCGGCCGTACCGCCCACGTGGTATTGCAGGATGCCGGTCTGCGTGACGACCAGATCGACACCCTGTACTTCACCGGTGGCGCCAGTGCCATCCCCTGGTTGCGCCAGCGCATCGCCCAGTTGTTCCCGTCGGCACGCCATGTCGAAGGCAACCGTTTCGGCAGTATTGGCTGCGGGCTGGCGCTGGAAGCGGCACGCCGCTACGGATGATGCAGCGCAATATTTTATTTGCATAGACAAATTCGGCGCGTTAGGATGATCTGCCCACGACAAAAAACAGAAAGGGCAGATCATGCGCCACGTCACCATCCGCCACGCCGAGCCGCGTGACCTCGATGCCATCCACGCGATCTACAGCAGTCCCAAAGCCATGGCCGGGACCCTGCAGCTGCCCTATCCCTCACTCGCCCTGTGGCAAAAACGCCTGACCGAGATCCCGGCAGGCATGACCAATCTGGTGGCCGAACTCGATGGCCAGGTGGTCGGCCAGCTCTCACTGCAACAATGTCCGCAAGTCCGTCGCAAGCATGTCGGTACCATCGGCATGGGCGTGCACGACCGTTTTCAGGGACAAGGCATCGGCAGCCAGTTGCTCGCCGCCGCCGTCGATATGGCCGACAACTGGCTCAATCTGTCACGGCTGGAGCTGGAGGTGTACACCGACAACCAGGCGGCCATCGCGCTCTATCGCAAGTGCGGCTTCGTGATTGAGGGCGAGGCGGTTGAACACGCTTTCCGCAACGGCGAGCTGGTCAACAGCTACTTCATGGCACGCATCAAGGGACGCTAAATGCCCACGCTGCAGCTCCGCACCGTCAGGCCGGCCGACGCGGCCGACCTGGCGGCACTCTATGCCAGCGACGGCGTGCTGGCCGGTACGCTGCAACTGCCTCACGGCAGCGTCGAAGGCTGGCACCGGCGCCTGCAGGCCATCCCGCCCGCCATCCACATTCTGGTGGCGGAGCAGGCCGGGCAGGTCATCGGGCAGGTCATCGGTCAGGTCGTGCTGGAGGTTCAGGCCGCACCGCGACAGCACACCGGTATGCTGGTGCTGGCGGTGGCGCCCGCCTGGCAAGGACAGGGCATTGGCCGCCGCCTGCTGCAGGCCGCCATTGAGCTGGCCGATGAGACACTGGGACTGCGCCGCCTGGAGCTGGCGGTCAACGATGACAATCTGCCGGCCCTGGCGCTGTACCAGCAGTGCGGTTTTCAGTGCGAGGCCACGTGTCCGGGCTTTGCCTTCAGTCAGGGTCGGTATGTACAGGCCCTGCGCATGGCCCGGCGGCGTCCCGCCACACCATGAAATTGAAAATTGGCTTATATTTTCAAAAAAAACACGAAACTGATTCGCCGGATCCGCACTATGCCATCCTGCACGATCCAGTAATGATCTTCGTGGACCAATCTCCCTGATGCGAGGAAAAACCATGCACACCCTGGCCGACATTGTTCAGACCCGCCACGCCACCAAGGCCTTCGACCCGGCGCGCAAATTATCCGACGAGCAGGTCGCGCAGATCGAAACCCTGCTGCGCTTCAGCCCGTCCTCGATCAACTCGCAGCCCTGGCATTACGTGATTGCCTCGAGCGAGGAGGGCAAGGCGCGGCTGGCCAAGGCCGCCGAAGGCCCCTACAGCGCCAATTCGCCGAAAATCCGTCACGCGTCGCATGTGGTGCTGTTCTGCACCCGTGCCAGCATTCAGGACGACTATCTGGCCGAACTGCTGGATCAGGAAACCGTCGACGGCCGCGTACGCAGTGACGAATCGCGCGCCAATGCACAGCGTGCCCGAGCCTTCTATGTCGACATGCACCGTTTTGAGCGGCGCGATGCCCAGCACTGGATGGAAAAGCAGGTTTATCTGGCAGCCGGCACGCTGTTGCTCGGCGCCGGCATGCTGCAAATCGATGCCTGCCCGATCGAGGGCTTCGACCAGGCGGCCATGGATGCCGAGCTGGGCCTGCGCGCCCAGGGCCTGACCAGCAGCCTGATGATTGCGCTCGGCTACCGCAGCGACGACGACTTCAACGCCGCGCTGCCGAAGTCGCGTCTGCCGGCAGAGCGCATCATCACCCGCCTGTAAATGCGTGCCGAGGACCTGAATATCTTCGTACTGGCAGCCGACAACGGCAGTTTGTCGGCTGCGGCGCGTGCGCTGGACATTACCCCGGCGGTCGCCAGCGCGGCCATCAAGCGTCTGGAGCAGGATCTGGGGGCCCGTCTGCTGGCGCGCTCCACCCGCAGCCTGCGGCTGACACGCCAGGGTGAGCAGTACCTGCCTCATGCCCGTACGGCACTGGATGCCCTGCAGGCCGGACGCGACGGTCTGGCCCGCGAGCAACAGGCGATCGGCGGCAAGTTGACCTTGTCCGTGCCCTCGGATCTGGGGCGCCATCTGCTGAGCGATCTGTTGAATACCTTCCTGCAGCAGCACCCGGGGCTGCGTCTGCAGATCCGGCTCGGCGACCGCCTGAGCGACCTGTTCAAACAGCCGGTCGATCTGGCCATTCGTTACGGGCAGCCGGCCGACTCAACACTGGTGGCCGTGCCGCTGGCCGCGGACAACCGCCGCGTGCTGTGTGCCTCGGCCGAATTTTTGCGCCAGCATGGTCAGCCGGGAGAGCCCGCCGAGCTGCCCCGCTACAACTGTCTGCGCTTTGCACTGGATGATGTCACCCACCAGCAATGGACCTTCTGGCGCGACGGGCATGCCAGCAGCGTGCGCGTCAGTGGCGACCGCACTGCCGATGACGGCGAACAGGTGCGGCGCTGGGCGCTGCAAGGCCATGGCCTGGCCTACAAGTCACGGCTCGACGTGCTGGATGATCTGCGCAGCGGCCGCCTGCACACCGTCATGGATGACTGGCAGGGCGAGGCGGCACCGCTATACCTGCTATGCGCACACCGCATGATGCTGTCACCGGCCATCGACAGCCTGCGCCGTTTTCTTCAGCAGCACATCGCCGATTACCTGCAGGCGGGCTGACCCGCCCCTTGTCCGTTCAGTATTCAGAACCCGGCCAGCACGATCTTGCCGCGCGTGGCATTGCGCTCAATCTGCGCATGGGCACGCTTGAGATTGCTGGCATTGATGGTGCCGAAATGGCTGGCCAGCGTGGTTTTCAGGATACCGTCGTCCACCAGGGTAGCCACCCGCTCCAGCAGTGCATGCTGCCGAATCATATCGTCGGTCTGGTACATCGAGCGGGTAAACATCAGTTCCCAGTGCAGCGACACACTCTTGCGCTTGAGCTTGCGCACATCCAGCGACTCGGGATCATCAATCAGGGCCAGGCGTCCCTGCGGCCGGATCACCTCGACCATCTGGTCAAAATGCTGGTCTGACTGGTTCAGACCGGCAATGCAATCCACCTGCCCGATACCGAGCGCCTGCAACTGCGGCAGCCAGGGGCGATGATGATCAATGACATGGTGCGCGCCACGATCCCGCACCCACTCGGCGGTTTCCGCACGCGAGGCGGTACCGATGACGGTCAGCCCGGTCAGTTGGCGTGCCAGTTGGACCAGGATCGAACCGACCCCGCCGGCCGCTCCGATAATCAGCAGCACCTGACCGGTCGCCGCCGTCCCCTCGGCAATCTGCAATCGGTCAAACAACAGCTCCCAGGCGGTAATGGTGGTCAGGGGCAGAGCGGCCGCGGCGGCAAAATCCAGTGTTTGCGGCATGGGGCCGACCAGCCGTTCATCGACCAGCTGCAACTCGGCATTGCTGCCCGGGCGCAGCAGATCACCGGCATACCACACCCGTTCACCGGGGCGGAACAGGGTCACGTCAGCACCGACCGAGCGCACCACACCGGCGGCATCCCAGCCCAGCACACGGGGCTGACCGGTCGGCGGCGTGCTGCCGGCGCGCATTTTGACATCCACCGGATTGACCGAGACGGCATGGACTTCGACCAACAGATCATGTGCTCCCGGCACCGGCTCAGGCAGGGTGATGTCCAGCAGAGACGGCTCGGCCTCAATGGGCAAATTCTGGTAATAGGCAACGGCTTTCATGGCGTTTCTCTCGAGAGGGTCAGGAGGCTGCGCGTGAGCGGATCAAGGTCACGGCAGAGGGGTCTGTTGCCACAGCTTGCGCGCCGGAGGACGGGTGAACCAGTGGCTGGTGGGCAAGACAGTTTCTCTCTCAAAAGGAAAATCCCCATTCACTGGGCGGATGGGTAGAATTCATGACATTCCTGTAGAGAAAGGTTTGCCATGCAGCAATTTGCCCGCGACATCTATACCGAAGACGAAGACCGTGACGTCAACACGCTGAATAATCTGGGGCCGCTGACCCAGATGGCCGGTATCTGGCAAAGCCAGCGTGGCCTGGATGTCAAACCGGTGGCGGAAGGCGGGGAGAAGCAGGCCTATGTAGAGCGCATGGAACTGCAGCCAATCGACCCGCAGCCAAACGGCCCGCAACTGCTGTATGGCCTGCGTTATCACACCCATATCGTCAAACCGGGGGAAGTGGAGACCTATCACGACCAGGTAGGCTACTGGCTGTGGGAACCGGCGACCGGCACGGTGATGCACACGCTGACCATCCCGCGCGGCATGAGCGTGCTGGCGGTCGGCAAGGCCAGTGCCGATGCGCGCCAGTTCGAACTGGTGGCCACCAAGGGTGGCGCCGGCTGTGGCATCAGTTCCAGTGCCTTTCTGGAATATGCCTTCGATACTGTCGAGTTCCGCATTCAGGTGACGCTGCACGACGACGGCAGCTGGACCTATGACGAAGATACGGTGATGAAGATCATGGGCCGCGACGAGCTGTTCCATCACACCGACCGCAACCATCTGCAGAAAATCGGCGAGCCGACCCCCAACCCGCTGGCACTGGCCGAACGCTGAGAACCGTCATGCCCACCGCGCTGATTGCCGACGACGAGCCACGGTTGGCGGAAGACCTGCAGCGCCGGCTCGCGGCGCTGTGGCCGGATCTGCACATCGTGGCCATGGCCGCCAATGGCGTGGAAGCACTGGCCGCCATGGCGCAACACCAGCCGGACATTGCCTTTCTCGATATCCACATGCCCGGTCTGACCGGACTGCAGGTGGCGGCCACGGCGCGCGATTGCCGGGTGGTGTTCGTCACCGCCTACGACCAGTACGCGCTGGCCGCCTTCGAGGCGGCCGCCGTCGACTACCTGCTCAAGCCGGTCAGCGAGCTGCGGCTGGCGCAATGTGTCAGCCGGCTGCAACAACATGACCGCCCGCGCCCTGACTGGTCGCAGCTGGCGTCGGCCTTGCCCGCGGCGAATGATCAGGCCCTGCGCTGGCTGACCGTCGGCCAGGGCCAGACCACCCGGCTGGTGGCGGTGGACGAAGTGCTGTACTTCCGCGCCAGCGACAAATACACCGAAGTGATCACCGCGCATGAGTGTCACCTGATCCGCACGCCGCTGAAGGCGTTGCTGGCGCAATTGCCGTCCGGACGATTCAGCCAGATCCATCGTTCAGTGATCGTCTGTCTGGCAGCGGTCGAGCGTCTGGAGCGCGATGTCTTCGGCCGGGTGCTGCTGCACTTGAAGCAGCGCCCCGAGACCCTGCCGGTCAGCCGCGCCTATGTGGCACAGTTCCGCCAGATGTAGGCCTGCCGCCATTCATCGGCGCCGGCCACCGCTCATCCCCCCTGGCGGTCGCTTCATCCCATCGCCCTGCCGACAGGCGGCACGGACGGCAGACTGCAGACTCGATCCGAATCAAGGGGGCGTCCCATGCGACACACCACACTGAAGTCCGGCCTGCGCGAGCTGCTGGCCCACACCCTGCTGTTTTGCGGCATCGGCCTGGTGCTGACGCTGGCCGGCTGGCTGGGTGCGACCGATCTGCTGGCCCTGCTGCTGAGCCAGCCCGGCCGTCGCTGGCCGATCCTGCTGCTGACACTGATCCTGTCGCTGGCGATCTCCGGCTTTCTGATCTTTGCCCACCGCGCCGCAGCGGATCGCGCCAATCTGGCAGTCATGCAGCAGAAAGCGGCAACGGCACGCCAGGCGGAAATCGCATCCCAGCTGGCCATGCTGCAGGCGCAGATTGAACCGCACTTTCTGTTCAACACGCTGGCCAATGTGCAAAGCCTGATCGACCAGGATGCCGCAACCGCCAAGCAGATGCTGGCGCATCTCAACGATTACCTGCGCGCCACGCTGACGCGCACACGCCTGCCGCAGGGTACGCTGGGCGACGAGCTGACGGTAATCCGCCATCTGCTGTTCATCGCCGGCATCCGGCTCGGTGAGCGTCTGCAGTGGCAGATGGAAGTCGATCCGGGCCTGCTGACCCACCCGCTGCCGCCGCTATTGCTGCAACCGCTGGTGGAAAATGCCCTGAAGCATGGCATCGAACCCGCCCTGCTGGGCGGCCGTCTGCACATCCGTGCCGGTCACCTCGGTGACGAACTGGTGCTGACGGTCAGCGACAACGGCGTCGGCATGCCGCCGTCCGGGCACGGCCACGGTGTCGGACTGGCCAATGTCCGGCAGCGTCTGGACAGCCTGTATGGTGCCGCTGGCCGCCTGCGGCTGCAGCCCAATCCGGAAGGCGGTGTCTGTGCCGCACTTCACCTGCCCTGGCAGGGCGATCAAGCCGGCGACTCGCCCATCAGCCAGGCCTGACGCGCCGCCATCTCGGTGCGCAGATAATCCCATAGCGCCGCGATGCGGCGCAGCTGGCGCAACTCCTCGCGGCAACACAACCAGAAATGCCGTGTCACCTCGATCTGGTTCGGCAATACCGCCACCAGCCGCGGGTCCTGCTCGGCCATGAAGCAGGGCAGAATCGCCAGCGCCCGCCCCTGCAGCACGGCCTGATACTGGGCAATCACGCTGGTACTGCAAAAGCGCGGCTGAGCGCCGGGCAAGGTGCGCTCCAGATACAGCAGCTCATTGCTGAAGGCCAGATCATCCACATAGCCAATGGTGTCGTGCAGCCTGACATCCGCCGGCACCACGACAGGAGGATGGTCTTGCAGGTATTCGCGAGTGGCATACAGACGCAGCCGGTAATCACACAGCCTGACCGACACATACTGACCGCGCTCGGGACGTTCCAGCTGCACCGCCAGATCGGCTTCGCGCTTGGACAGGCTGACAAAGTGCGGCACTGGCAGCAGGTCGATGCTGATGGCCGGGTGACGCGCACTGAACGCGGCCAGCAGCGGTGCCAGCACATAGCTGCCAAAGCCTTCGGTAGCGCCGATGCGCACATTGCCGGCCAGCGAATCCGCGGCGCCGTGGAACTGCTCATGCGCTGCCTGCACCAGACTCTCCATGGCATCGGCACTGGCCAGCAGCTCACGCCCTTCCGCCGTGAGCAGAAACCCGCTGCTGCGCGACTTCTCGAATAACACCGTGCCCAGGGCCAGCTCCAGCTCACGAATGCGGCGAGCCACGGTGGTGTGATCGACCCCCAGACGGCGTGCCGCCCCGCTGGCAGTCTGACTGCGCGCTACCGCCAGGAAGAAGCGCAGATTGTCCCAGTCCAGCATGGCCGTGTGGCTTGTGGATTTTTGCATATCAGATGGGGTTATTTATCTATATGAGCTTGAAATTAGAGTAAATATACTGCGATCACAAGCCCCATCCGGAGACCCGTTGCATGAACCCCTATCCGCTGCAAGCCGGACCTTCCCGAGTCAAGTTGTTGATCAATGGCGAGTTTGTCGAGTCGCAAAGCCAGACATGGCGCGAAGTGGTCAATCCGGCGACTCAGCAGGTGCTGGCCCTGGTGCCCTTTGCCACCCGTGACGAAGTTGCGGCGGCCATCGCCGCTGCCCAGGCTGCATTTGCCGCATGGCGCAGTACGCCGATCAGCGCACGCATGCGCATTATGCTGAAGTTTCAGGAGCTGATCCGCTGTCATTTGCCGCGGATCGCGCGCACGCTGACGGCAGAGCAGGGCAAGACGCTGGCCGATGCGGAAGGAGATATCTTCCGCGGCCTGGAAGTGGTGGAACATGCCTGCTCGGTCGGTACCCTGCAATTGGGCGAATTTGCAGAAAATGTCGCCGGGGGTGTCGATACCTATACCCTGCGTCAGCCCATCGGGGTCTGCGCCGGCATCACCCCGTTCAACTTCCCCGCCATGATTCCGCTGTGGATGTTTCCCATGGCCATCGTCTGCGGCAACACCTTCGTGCTCAAGCCGTCGGAACAGGACCCGCTGTCCACCATGCTGCTGGTCGAACTGGCGCTGGAGGCCGGCATCCCCAGGGGGGTGCTCAATGTGGTGCATGGCGGTAAAGAGGTGGTCGATGCCCTGTGTACGCATGAGGCCATCAAGGCGGTGTCCTTCGTGGGCTCGACCGCGGTCGGCACCCATGTCCACCAACTGGCCAGCGAACACGGCAAGCGGGTGCAGTGCATGATGGGCGCGAAGAACCACGCCGTGGTGCTGCCGGACGCCCACCGCGAACAGACGGTGAACGCCCTGGTCGGCGCAGGGTTTGGTGCCGCCGGCCAGCGCTGCATGGCCACCTCGGTGGCGGTATTGGTCGGTCGGGCCGCCGAATGGCTGCCGGACATCATCGCCAAGACCAAAACGCTCAAGGTCAATGCCGGCCATGAGCCGGGTACCGATATCGGTCCGGTGGTGTCGCGTGCGGCCAAAGAACGCATTCTCGGCCTGATCGACAGCGGTGTGAAAGAAGGCGCCCGTTTGTTGCTGGATGGTCGTGATGTGCAGGTGCCGGGCTATGAGCAGGGTAACTTCATCGCCCCGACCCTGTTTGACAACGTCAGCAGCGAGATGACCCTCTACCGCGAAGAGATCTTTGGCCCGGTGCTGCTGGTCATGACGGTGGACACGCTTGACCAGGCGATTGAGCTGGTCAACCGCAATCCGTTCGGCAATGGCGTCGGGCTATTCACGCAAAGCGGCGCTGCCGCACGCAAGTTCCAGTCCGAAATCGATGTGGGCCAGGTGGGCATCAATGTGCCGATTCCGGTACCGCTGCCCTTCTTCAGCTTCACCGGTTCACGCGGCTCGAAGCTGGGCGACCTCGGTCCCTATGGCAAGCAGGTGGTGCAGTTTTACACCCAGACCAAGACCGTGACCGCGCGCTGGTTCGATGACGAGACCGTCAACGATGGCGTCAACACCACCATCCGTCTGCGCTAAGGAGCCTCAGCATGAAGATCGCCTTTATCGGCCTGGGTAATATGGGCGCCCCGATGGCACACAACCTGCTCAAGGCCGGCCATGCCCTGCAGGTGTTCGATCTGAATCCCGCTGCCCTGCGGGCGCTGCAGGCGGCCGGCGCACAGGTGGTCGCGTCACCGCGGGCGGCCGTAGCCGGGGTGGAATGCGTCATCACCATGCTGCCGGCGGCGGCGCACGTGCGCAGCGTATTGTGTGGCGAAGAGGGGGTGTTGTCGGCGGTGGCACCCGGCATTCCGCTGATCGATTGCAGTACGATCGACCCGGCGAGTGCTCAGGCCTTTGCCGACATGGCCGGTCATCAGGGCAACCCGTTTGCCGATGCCCCGGTCTCCGGCGGCACCGGGGGCGCAGCCGCCGGGACGCTCACCTTCATGGTCGGCGCCGGCGCCGCACTGTTCGAACAGATCCGGCCGCTGCTTGGCGCCATGGGCAAGCACATCGTGCACTGCGGGGCCGTGGGCATGGGACAGACCGCCAAGATCTGCAACAACCTGGTACTGGGGATTTCCATGGCCGCCGTGGCGGAGGCCATGGCACTGGGCGATGCCCTGGGCATCGACAGCAAGGTGCTGGCCGGGGTGATCAATACTTCCAGCGGACGCTGCTGGAGCTCGGAGACTTACAACCCGTTTCCGGGGGTCGTCGAGACCGCTCCGGCAGGGAGAGGCTACAGCGGAGGATTTGGCACCGATCTGATGCTGAAGGATCTGGGACTGGCCACGGAGGCCGCCCGCTCGGTGCATCAGCCAGCCTATATGGGCGCACTGGCTCAGCAGCTTTATCAGGCACTCAGCCAGCGGGGAGATGGCCGTCTGGACTTCTCGGCCATCATCAAACTGTATCAGGGCTAGGAAAAAGGCCAGGGTGCGCCTGTCATGCCGCCCCCTGGCCGCCACACCTCATCAGGCCAGCATGGCCGCCATGTCGGCGTCCACCGTCCCGATCTGACGCAGGCCGAAGCGCTCATTGAGCACACCCAGCAGCGTATCGTTGAGGAAGGCCGGCGCGGTCGGACCGACAGTGATGTTGCGTACCCCCAGCGACAGCAAGGTCAGCAGGATCACGATGGCCTTCTGTTCGAACCAGGACAGCACCAGGCTCAGCGGCAGGTCGTTGACACCACAGCCGAGTTTTTCCGCCAGCGTCACCGCCAGCATCACGGCCGAGTAGGCATCATTGCACTGACCGACATCCAGCAGGCGCGGCAGACCGTTGATGGTGCCGAAATCATGCCGGTTGAAGCGGTACTTGCCACAGGCCAGCGTCATCACCAGGCAGTCCTGCGGGACGGCACGGGCGAAGTCGGCAAAATAGCTGCGCTCCTGACGGCTGCCATCGCAACCTCCGATCAGGAAGACATGACGCAGCTGCTTGGCCGCCACCATGTCGATCACGGTATCGGCAGCCGACAACAGGGTCTGACGTCCGAAACCGACCGTGATCATTTCCGGCGTTTCGCTGGCGGCAAAGCCCGGCATGGCCTGTGCCTGAGCAATCACCGCGGAAAAATCTTCGCCATCCAGATGCTTCACCCCCGGCCAGCCGACAATGCTGCGGGTATAAATCCGGTCGGCATAGCGACCGACATTCGGATCAATGATGCAGTTGGAGGTCATGATGATCGGGCCCGGAAAGGCGGCGAACTCACGCTGCTGATTTTGCCAGGCGCTGCCGTAATTGCCGGCCAGATGCTTGAAGCGCTTGAGTTCCGGATAGGCGTGTGCCGGCAGCATTTCACCATTGGTATAGACCTGGATGCCGGTACCCTCGGTCTGCTGCAGCAGGGCGCGCAGGTCCTTCAGATCATGACCGGAAATCAGGATGGCCTTGCCGGCCACCGGCTTGACGTTGACCTGGGTCGGCACCGGATGACCGAACATGGCAGTTTCGCCGTCATCCAGCATGGCCATGATGCGGAAATTCAGCTGTCCGATCGACATGGCCAGCGCCAGCAGGCTTTCCACCTGGTCAGAAGGCTCGGCCAGCGCCGCCAGCATCTGATGAAAATCAGCGGCAATCGCGGCGTCCTGCCGCGCCAGCACGCGGGCATGCTCCATATAGGCGGCAGCCCCCTTCAGACCATACAGGCAGAGCAGCCGCAGGCCGTGCACTTCTTCGCTGACATCGAACAGATCGCGATCCAGTGCCCATTCAGTGGCCTGGTCCTGCAGGCCGGCCAGGGTATCCGCCGGCTGGATGGCCGCCTGTGGCAAGCTCAGGCTGATCTGCGCTTGCTGGGCGCGGCAGCGTGCGGCCAGGGCCTCACGCAATGTCACGGCCTCGCGGGTATAGGCAATGATGCGTTCGCTGTCGAAGTTGACATTGGTCAGCGTGGCGAACAAGGTGCGCGGCACGAAGGCATCCACGGCAGGATCAACGATGTCCAGAGTCCGGGCCTGCAGTGCCCAGGCCGACAAGCCTTGCAAAACGGCAACCAGCAAGTCCTGCTGATCCGAGGTTTCGGCGCTCTTGCCGCACATCCCCTGAGAAAAACTGCACCCTTTGCCGCCCGGCGACTGCATGGTTTGTTCGCACTGAATACAGAACATGACTCACTCCTTGTTTGGGATCGGAATGGGCCACAGTCTAGCCAGCGCGCCGGGGCCAAAGGGCACCGGCTCGACAACTTTTTGAAATGCTTGACGGCAATCAAGCCGATGGCAACGTCCTGGCTGAAGGCTGTGTTTTTTCAGTCAGACAGCGTCTCGTGGCTGGCCTCGGTGCCATGCTGCCAATAGCTCGACGCACGGATGCGCTGCTTGTCGATGCCTCTGGCCAGCAGGGTCTGGCGCGTCGCACGGACCGTGGCCAGTTCACCCGCCACCCAGATGAAACCCTCGCCCGGCGGCAGGGGCAAGCGGCGCAGCAATTGCTGCAGCGGGCTGTCGTCCGTGGCGTGATCCACGCCGGCCAGCCAGTGCTGCGTCACCTGGGCGACACTGGGCAAGACCAGCGGCTTGACCGGTGGTTCGACCATCAGCACGACATCGACACGCGCCTGTGCCGGCAGGTCTTCCAGCCGTCGGCTGATGGCCGGCATGGCGCTGCTGTCACCGATCAGCCAGTGCCAGTCGAAATGCGGGGGAATCAGCATCGAGCCACGCGGGCCGCCGAAGCCGAGTGTCTGGCCGATGCGGGCCTGAGCCGCCCAGCGGGTCGCCGGTCCGGCGCCGTGCAGCACGAACTCGATCTCCAGCTCGCCGCGCTCGGCATTGAAGCGACGCGGGGTATAGTCGCGGGCGATCGGTCGTTCCGCGCCGGCCACACGCAGCGGCTGACCATCCGCATCGAGCGACGGCAGGCGCGGCAGGGTTTCGCCAGGTGCCGGAAAGAAGACTTTTACGTGGTCGTCGAACCCGGGCGAGTCAAAACCGATCAGTTCCGGCCCGCGAAAGGTCACCCGTACGCGATGCTCGCCACGCGGATGAATTGCCACCACCTGGGCCAGACGCAGACGCAGGGGGTGACGTACACGATGGATTTGCAGATCCTCACGCATCGCTGACTCCCGGTTGTTCGATTTCGCGGATGGCCCGCTGCAGAATGGCGGCAATTCGACGCTGCTCATCCGCATCAGCCTCGGCCTTGAGAACCAGCAAGCGCTTGAGACCATGCCGCGCCGCCAGATACTCGGGCAACCAGCCGGACTCGTCGCCCTCGGCGCTTTCGCCCGCCATGGCACGCCGCATGGTTTCCATTTTCTTGCCCATGTACGCCAGGCTGGCCAGCATCAGTTCCGCCTGGTGTTTTTCCGCGGCCAGCTGTGACTGGCCGGCTGCCGAGACGCGGTACAGCTTGCGGTTGCCGGCGGCCTCCACTTCAACCAGACCGGTTTCTTCCAGATAGGTCAGCGCCGGGTACACCACGCCGGGGCTGGGGGTGTAATAACCTTTCGAGCGCTGCTCGACTTCCTTGATCAGCTCGTAGCCATGGCGCGGCTGTTCGGCCAGCAAGGACAGGAACATCAGTTGCAGGTCCCTGGCGCTGAATTTGCGTCCGCGCGTCAGTGCCTCGCTGTCGTGTGGCTCACCGCCATGATGGCGATGATGGCCATGGCGACCCATGGCATGACTGAGCAAGCGGCGCAGACCAGCACGGTGGCCATGATGACAAGTACGATGCGGCATGTTGCCTCCTGAAAAAACATCTTACGATATGTCGTAAGATATATATCTTGCGATATATTTGCAAGTTATTTTCAGGGGGACAGGGGGTGGGGCAAGGGCTTGACCGCCGCGAAGATGCGCGCCGCCGCCAGCATGCCGGCAGCCAGCAGGGCATCCAGGACAAAGTAGCCGGACGGCCCGAGCCAACTCATGAACAGGGAACACAGCAGCGGGCCAAGGGTGCCGCCCAGCGCATACAGCATCAGCAGCACGGCATTGGCTTCGACGCGCCGGTGTGGCGGCATGGCATCGTTCACGATGCCGCTGAGGGTGCTGTAGAACGTGAAGGCGATGCACACCAGCAGCATGTTCAGCGGCACCAGCAGCCAGGTCGACAGCAACTGGCTCAGCAGCAAGGCCACCACCAGTACGGCCAGCGCACTGCGTGACAACAGTTCGGCCCGGTTACCCTGATCCGCCCACTTGCCCATCGGCCACTGCAACAGGGGTGCCGACAGCAGGGCCAGCCCCATGATGTCGCCGACACGCTCCGGGGTGTGATGCAGCTGTGCCAGCAGCACCGGCATCATGGCGTAGAAACTACTGTTGAAGCAGCCCGCCACCAGGGCGCCAGCCCAGCCGAGCGGTGCGCGCCGGTTCAGTTGCAACAGGGCGCGCAGCGTCTGACGCCAGGCACTGTCGGCAACAGCTTCCTGCTGATCCGGCGGCTGCTCACGGGTCAGGGTGACCGGCACGATGGCCAGGGTAAACAGCATCGCCACCACGATGAATTGCCAGCCGGGCTGGCTGAACGGCAGGCGCAGCATCCACTGCCCGGCGCTGGCACCGAGGTAGGTAATGATCATGTACAGGGCAAACAGCTGGCCGCGCTGGGCATTGCTGACCCGGGCATTGAGCCAGCTTTCCACCACCATGAACACGCCACAGATCGACAGACCGTTACAGAAGCGGCTCAGCAGCCAGATCCACTGACCATGCAGCAGCGATTGCGCCAGCGCGACCAGACAGACCACCGCCGCCAGCACGGCAAAGGCACGGTGGTGGCCATAGACCCGTACCATGCCATTGAAGGCAAAGCCGCCAATAAAGAAGCCGGCGTAATAAGCAGACTGGATCACCCCGGCCATCGCCACCGGCACGCCATCGGCCAGCAGACCCAGCGAGGTCTGGGTATTGGCCAGCGAATTGCCGATCATCAGCAGGGCATAGCCCAGCAACAGGCTGGCGACACTGTGCATCAGGCTCGCTGTCGCGCCCGCTGCCGGCTGCTCGGCCTGTTCGCTCATGGTGTGCTCCAGTAAATGTTTTATTCACTTTCAATATGGCCGAACTTTCACTAATGTGCGGAGGTTCGAAGACAAATTTGGGAGCTCGCGATGACGATTGTGATCCAGCGTGACCGTTCGGCGCCGATGCGCCATACGGTGCAGATTGGCCAGCATCAGCTGGTGGTGGACATGCCGGCCACGGCAGGTGGCAGTGACAGCGGGCCGGATCCGCACGATCTCTATGATGCGGCCCTGGGTGCCTGCAAGGCGCTCACCATGCTGTGGTACGCCCAGCGCAAGGGGATCGAGATGGGCGATATCCGGGTGGAGGTGGCGCGAGACAGCAGTGCCGAGGCGCAGGGGACTTACCGACTGCAGGCCAGTATCACGCTGGATGATGCGCTCGACGCCGACACGCAGCAGAAGTTGCTGGCCATTGCCGATCGTTGTCCGATTCACAAGCTGATGACTCAGGTCACGACCGAAATCGAAACCCTGGCGGGGAAGCCCTGATGAGCGCACTCACCTTGTTGAAAACCCACGAGAAAGACCTGGGGGGTGGCTTCGTGGTCCGGCGCAGCCTGCCGGCCGCCGCACGGCGTGCGGTCGGTCCGTTCGTGTTTTTCGACCACATGGGGCCGGTACGGGAAACACCGGGCAGTCAGCATGATGTTCGCCCGCATCCGCATATCGGTCTGGCGACGGTGACCTACCTGTTTGCCGGCGCGATGATGCACCGCGACAGCCTGGGTTCGGTGCAGCGCATCGAACCGGGTGCCATCAACTGGATGACGGCTGGTCGCGGCATCGTGCACTCCGAGCGCAAGCCGGAAGACCTGCTGGATCAGACCTACGACCTGCACGGTCTGCAATTATGGTGTGCCTTGCCACAGGCCGATGAGGAGTGCGAACCGGCCTTCATCCATACCCCGGCCAGCGCCTTGCCGCAAGTGGACGTCAATGGCGTCAGCGTGCGGGTGTTGATCGGCGAGGCTTACGGCGTCCGCTCGCCGGTCCGTACCTTCAGCGAGACCCTGTATCTGGACATCACCTTGCAGGCCGGGCAGACGCTGACCCTGCCGCACCATGTGGCGGAGCGCGCCGTGTATGCCGTAGAGGGCGAGGTGGCACTGGATGGCCAGGCGGTCAATGCCCGGACCATGGCCGTGATCGAGGATGCGCAGCCCCTGGTGCTGACGGCGCACACGGCGGCCAGGGCGGTACTGATCGGCGGTGCGCCGCTGGATGGTCCGCGCACCATGTGGTGGAACTTTATCTCGTCACGCCGCGAGCGCGTCGAGCAGGCCAAGGCCGACTGGCAGGCGCAGCGCATGGGCCAGATTGCCGGCGAGCACGAGTGGATTCCCTTACCGCCCTGAAACGGCGGCCGTGGCACCGGCCATGAACAGGCGGGCGGCCAGTTCGCCCTCCAGTTCGATCTGAAAATGCTTCTGCAGGCATTGACGCAACATGGCGATATCACTGACCGGCTGCTCCAGCCGGTCGGCGCCGAGGGTGATGATCAGGCGTTGTCCGGACAGGGTCAGCCGCCCGTCCGGGCGCGCTATGGTACACAAGGGCTTGCCGGTGAAGTGCGAGGCGGGCGAGTGCTGGTGGAAATCGCACATGTGCACGAATTCATCGAGTGGATGCGCCTCGAGGGCAAACTGATACAACGGCTGCCAGCCGCGTTCGTCGTCATGACGCTGCAGGACGCACTGCCCATGCACGGACTGCAGGCGGAACTGCCCGCTGGGCTGGCGCTGTACCTCGCCATCCAGTGGCAGGGGCAGCAGGAAGCAATCGCCGAAACCAACATCGGCCAACATGTCGCCCTCGGGGAAATGCACCCAGAGCAGCAGGTGGTCAAAGGGCGGGCCAAACACCTCGCCATCAAATACCCGGGCAGACAGCCGGGATACCTGAAAGCCCAGACTGGTCAGCAGCAGGGAAAAAGCCTGGTTCAGCTCGTAGCAGAAGCCGCCGCGATGACGCGTCAGCAGCTTGTCGAGCAGGCTGGCCTCATCCAGGCGCAGCGGTTCATCGAGAAACAGGCTGAGGTTCTCAAACGGAATGTGCCGCAGGTGCTGCAGGTGCAGGTGCGCCAGACTTTCCGGGCAGGCGGGCCCGACCTCGCTGATCTCCAGCCGGGCCAGGTAGGCAGCGCGCTGTTGTGCATCCATGGACTTCTCCTGTTTAAGCCTCGGCAGGCAGGGCCTCCGGCTGAGTCGATCTAACCGGCGGCTGCGACGGCACCCGCCCCACCCACCACATGCCAAACAGCGCCAGCGCCACCGCCAGCCAGCCCACCTGCCCGTAGCCGAGAATCTGCCCTTGCGCGCCGCTGCTCAGCATCAGACCGCCAATCCAGGCGCCACAGCCCGAGCCCAGTGACTGGATGGCACTGTTGGCACTCAGAAACGCACCGCGATCTGTTTTATCGGTCACCGTGGTCATCAGGGTCTGCATCGGGATCATGCGTCCGGACACCATCACCATGAAGAACGGGAACACCGGCAAAAACAGGTAGAACGACACGTCGGGCAAATGGGTGATCATGAGTACCGGCAACAGGGAGACCAGCCACAGCAGCCGGAACGTGCGTTTGGCCCCCAGCCGGTCGGTCAGCTTGCCGAAGCGGCGGGCAGTAAAGAAGGTGGCGCCGCCGCCCAGCATGTACATCAAGGATAGCTGGGGCGCAGTGACACCGTGATTGGCGACCAGGGTGGGTGAAATGAAGGGAATCACCAGCATATGCGCCACCAGCATCCAGAAAGTCAGCAAAAAGGCCTTGAGATGCGGCTTGCGGGTCAGCAGCAGCCACAGCTGTGGCAGTACCCGGGACAGGGGAGCGGGGCCGGCCCGCAGGTGTTCGGCCAGCGAAGGCACCAGCGCCAGCCCGCCGGCCCAGATCAGTGACGACAGCAGGACCAGCAGCAGGAAGGGTGCCGCCCAGCTGAAATGCGCCCCCAGCAGTACGCCGACCGGCACGCCCAGCACCGCCGCCAGAGAAAACGAGGTCATGACGATGCCGGTGGCCGTGCCGCGCCGGGTCAGCGGGATCACGTCGCTGACGATGGCCATGACGATGGCGCCCATCACGCCGCCGGAGAAGCCGGCAAAGGCACGCGCCATCAGCAGCCAGCCATAGCCGGGCGCCAGGGCACAGGCCAGGTTGGACAGGGCAAACCAGGCATAGACCCACAGCAACAGGCTGCGCCGGTCGAAACGGTCGATATAGGTCGCCGCCAGCAGGCCGGACAGACCGGAACACCAGGAGTAGACCGAAACCGCCGTGGCAAAGCGCGCCGGGGAAATCTGGAAGGCATGCATGATCTGCGGCCCCAGAGGCATCATGACCATGAAATCCATGATCACGGTAAATTGTGTCAGCGCCAGCAGCCACAACAGGCGCCGTTCATGCGCCGCGGACAGGTCTGCCATGAAGGTTCTGCTCCCGGTTCTTGAGCGACCCGCCCGCCACGCCGTGGACCGGCAGGGCATGACAGACGACATCACTGGTTTTGTTCACTATAGTCCGCCCCTCTGGCGGACTCTTAATATATCGTAAGATATATATCTTTAGATACATTTTCAAGGCTCGGGCGGCTTTTTGCACCACTGCCTACAATGGAAGCAGAGCTATTCTCTTCGCATATCCATCTCTTACAGACTGCGAGCTCCCCATGGCCGTCGTGCACGCTGATTCCTCCCACCATGCCACACAGTCGGTACGGTTGTTCGATATGGTCGCGGCGCTTTCCACCACGCTGGATCTTCTCGACCCTCAGTTAGGGTCGCATCAGAAACGCACCTGTCTGATCGCCGCGCAGATTGGCCTGGCCCTGCAACTGAGTCAGGCGGATTATCGCAGCCTGTTCATTGCCTCAATTTTCCATGATATCGGAGCACTGGCCCTGCATGACCGGCTAAGCATGCTGGCGTTCGAGGAGACGGCCCCGCACCTGCATGCGCAAATGGGGGCGCAGTTACTGATACGCTTCGAAGCGTTCCGGCCTCATGCGCCGCTGGTGGCCTATCATCATGTCCCCTGGGACCACGGCAAGGGTAGCCACTTTGACGGTCAGCCCGTGCCTCGCCTGAGTCATCTGATTCACCTGGCCGATCGTATCGAAGTGCTGGCCCAGACCCGCGCCAATATCCTGGCGGACAGCGAAGAGATCCGGCAGCGCATCTGCGAGAAGTCCGGCGTGGTGTTTGATCCCGAACACGTTGATGCCTTTCTTCAGGTCTCGCGCACGGAGCGTTTCTGGCTGGATCTGTTTTCCGTCAATCTGGATCAGATCCTCAAGGCCCTGGCCCCGTTTGAGGATATCGAGCTGGATTTGAACCAGCTGATGATGTTTGCCCGATTTTTCGCCCTGATCATCGACTCGCGCAGTCATTTCACCGCCACCCACTCCGCCGGGGTGGCGATCTGCGCCGAAACCATTGCACGCCACATGGGCATGAGTGACATCGAGGCCACCAGGATGCGCATTGCCGGCTATCTGCACGACACCGGCAAACTCGCCATCCCGAATGAGTACATCAACCGCAATGGGCCGCTGGCCCGGGAAGAAATGGCGCGCATGCGGGCGCACAGCTATATCACCCATGACATTCTGAGCAAGATCAATGGCATGGCAGATATCGCCGAATGGGCCTCCCACCATCACGAGCGCCTGGATGGCAGCGGCTATCCCTTCCACAAAAGTGCCGAGCATCTGAGCCTGGGGGCACGCATCATGGCCGTGGCCGATATTTACACGGCGCTGATCGAGGATCGCCCCTATCGGGCCGGCATGGCGGAAACCGAAGTCTTCGCCCATCTGGCGTCGCTGGTGGAAGCCGGGCAACTGGAGCCGACCGTGGTGGCGACACTGCAGCGCCACCACGACCGCATCGGCCAGTTGTGTCGTGAAGTCCAGCGTCAGGAGGGTGAGGAGCTGAACGAGTTCTGGCGCATGGCCAGCGCAGCGGCCTGAGTCCGCCTCAATCCCCTTCCACCCGTCCCTCGCGCCGAGGGTCGGCGCCGCCGGTCCAGCCGCCCGGTGTGCGCAGGATGGCCGCCAGACCGCTGGTCATGTCGGTCATGACCACCTTGTGACCCAGCGCTTGCAATGTCGGCACCAGCGTCCCCAGCCCACGTCCGGACTCCAGTTCGGTCGGGCCATTGCGGCTGCCGTAATGCGGCAGCGACACCGCCTGCTGCGGATCCAGGTGCCAGTCGAGCAGGCCGATCAGGGTCTGTGCCACGTAATTGATGATCGCGCTGCCACCCGGCGAGCCGGTAACGGCATACAACTTGCCAGATGGGTCAAACACCAGCATCGGCGCCATGGCGCTGCGCGGTCGTTTGCCTCCTTCGATCCGGTTGGCCACTGGTTTGCCCTGATCCTGCGGACTGAAAGAAAAGTCGGTGAGTTGATTGTTGAGCAGGAAACCTCGGCCCGGCACCATGATGCGGCTGCCAAATTGATCCTCGATGGTCGTCGTCATGCTGAGAGCCTGACCGAAGCGGTCGACCACGGCGATCTGGGTGGTGCAGGGCAGCTCCACCGCCTGGTCCCGGCCCCAGGCTGCCACCTGTCCCGGCGGCAGTCCCGGACTGGCCTGCCCCATGCTTTGCCCGGGCTGGATCAACTGGCTGCGTGTCGCCAGATAGGCCGGATCCAGCAGACCGCTGGTCGGTACCGGGACAAAAGCCGGATCAGCCAGATAGCGCGCCCGATCGGCAAAGGCCAGACGGCCGGCTTCGCTGAACAAGTGCACCGCCTGTACCGAAGTCGGCGCCATATCTGTCAGCGGAAAGCGTTCCAGGGTTTTCAGCATTTGCAGCACTGCAATGCCGCCGGAACTGGGCGGGCCCATGCCACACAGCCGATAACCGCGATAGCTGCCACATACTGGCGCGCGCTCGATCGCCCGGTAGTTTTCCAGGTCGTCCGCGGTCATGTCACCGGGACTGCCGGGCGCCTGGTTCACGGCCTTGACGATATCGGCCGCCAGCTTGCCCTGGTAGAACGCCTGCGGCCCCCGCCGGGCGATCAGTCGCAGGGTAGCCGCATAGTCGGGGTTTTTCAGCCGGGTGCCGATGGGCTTTGGACTGCCGTCAGGCCGGTAAAAGTACTGCCGGGCAACCGGGTCCTGCGCCAGGAAGCGCTCACGGCTCAACAGCCCATACAGGCGCGGAGAGATCGGGAATCCCTGTTCGGCCTGCCGGATGGCAGGCTGGAACAGCGTCGCCCAGGGCAATCGCCCGTAACGCCGATGGGCTTGCGCCAGCATGGCCAGCACACCGGGGACGCCGACCGAGCGGCCGCCGACAACCGCACGATAAAAGTCCATGCTCTTGCCATCGGTGCCCAGGAAACGGTCCGGCCGCGCCGCTGCGGGTGCGGTCTCGCGACCATCAAAGGTCGTGACCCGGCCGCCGTCGAAATAGACCAGGAAGGCGCCGCCGCCGATGCCGGAGGATTGCGGCTCGGTCAGGCCGAGCATGGCCTGGGCGGCAATAGCGGCATCCAGCGCACTGCCGCCACGCCGCAGCATGGCCATGCCCGCCGCACTCGACAGCGGCGTGGCCGTGACGATCATCTGGTGCGGCCGGGTGACGGCGGACCGCTCGGTATACCCGGTCGCTGCTTCGGGGGCGGCGGGGCCGGCCATGGCGCCCTGCAGGCTGCTGAGCGCCCAAAACCCTACTGCCAGCAAGTGTTTGAATTTTCTGGCAATGCCACCAATCAACGCTTTCATCGCGTATACTTCCCCTCAACTTTTATGCAATATGCAGTAAACATGTTTTCATTATTAGCACGACAGGCTGGTTCAGTGCCGACGGTGCCCTCCGACGGCCTGATGACAACTCCCGCCAGCCTCATCGTGATTCAGAACAGGTCTTCCATTCATGAGCAAATCTGATCAAGAAAACAGCCTTGCCAGCCATCCGGCATCGGTGCGCATCCGCAGCCGCCTGGTCGCCGCCGGCAAGCGTTTCCATGCCAACGACAACATCGCCGACTTCATTGAGGAAGGCGAACTCGATCAACTGCAGGCCGAAGTGCAGCAGCACATGCAGCAGGTTCTGCAAAGCCTGGTGATCGACACCGAGAACGATCACAACACGCAGGAAACCGCCAAGCGGGTGGCCAAGATGTTCGTACGCGAAGTCTTCAGGGGGCGCTATGTGCCGATGCCGCCCTCGACCGAATTTCCCAATGTCGAACAGCTCAACGAACTGATGATCGTCGGGCCGATCATGGTGCGCAGCGCCTGCTCGCACCACCTGTGCCCGATCATGGGCAAGGTATGGGTCGGCGTGATGCCAAACGAGCACTCCAACCTGATCGGGCTGTCGAAATACGCCCGGCTGATCGACTGGGTCATGACCCGGCCGCAGATTCAGGAAGAAGCCGTTTCCCACATGGCAGACCTGCTGATGAACAAACTGCAGCCGGATGGCCTGGCCATCGTCATGGAAGCCGACCACTTCTGCATGCACTGGCGCGGGGTCAAGGACGATCAGTCCAAGATGACCAATAGCGTGATGCGCGGCTCTTTCCTGCGCGATGCCAATTTGCGTCGTGAATTCCTGTCTTTGATCCACAGGGGATAATCATGTTGGTTCGTTTGATCTACGCCAGTCAGACCGCAGAAACCATTTCGGCCAAGCTGATCGAGGCCATTCTGTCGCAGGCTCAGGTACACAATCCGGCCAACGGCATCACCGGACTGCTGTGCTACAGCCAGAAGACTTTCGTGCAGGTGCTGGAGGGTGGCCGTACCGAGGTCAACCGTCTGTTCCAGCTGCTGGCCAAGGATCCCCGCCACCAGAACGTCACGCTGCTGCAGTACGAAGAGATTGCCGAACGGCGTTACGCCAACTGGGCCATGGCCCGGGTGGCGCTGGACAAGCTGAACATGTCGCTGCTGCTGCGCTTCTCCGACAGCCCGCAACTCGACCCGTACTCGGTCAGCGGCGAAAGCACGGCCCGGTTGCTGGAAGCCCTGGCCGAGGCCGGCGCACTCGGCACGCGGGGCTGATACAGCGCCGGTCCGACAAGAAACCGCCGGACCGGTCAGCCGCACAATGCATCAGGCCAGACGGGCAGCCAGCTCGGCGACCCGCTTGCCCAGCAGGCGGGCTGTTTCCAGATCGCCGGCACGCGGCGCCTCGTCCGGCGAGGCATCGGATGGCGCAATGGCCAGCGCACCGGCAAAGCCGGCGGTCCAGTTGACGTCTGCCGGACCATGCGCCTTGGTATTGGACGGCATCAGGCCGGTGCCGACCCAGATCTGCGAATGCTGCTGTGACAGGGTAAACAGGTATTGAATGGTGGCACCCTTGTCGCCGTTGACGGAGGCCGAGGTGGTAAAGCCGGCAGCCAGCTTGTCTTTCCAGGCCTGCACAAACCACGCCTTGGATGAGGCATCGGCAAATTTCTTGAATTGCCAGGCCGGACCGCCCATATAGGTCGGCGACCCATAGAGGATGGCATCGGCCCCTGCCAGGGCGTCGAAGGTACCATCCGGCAAATTGCCGTCAGCATCAATGCGATACATCACCACCTGGGTGCCGGCAACGCCTGCCGCGCCGTCGCGGACGGCCTCGGCTTGTTTGGCGGTGTGGCCGTAACCGCTGAAGTAGACAATGGCGATGGTTGTCATGGCTGCAAACTCCCTGTTGTTGTGGAAGACGATCAGGATGCCTTCCGGCACCGGTTGTCTGTTTATAGACCATCCGTTGACATGCCCCGGAATTCCGCCATGGCGAAGACTGAAACGATGTATCTGCAGGATTTCACGCTGGGCCAGACCTTTGTCAGTGCCTCCCACGAGATGACGATGGCCGACATCAAGGCCTTTGCCGCCCAATTCGACCCGCAGCCCTTCCATCTGGATGAGGACGCCGCGCGCAACACCCTGTTCGCCGGACTGGCGGCCAGTGGCTGGCATACCGCGGCGGTCACCATGCGTTTGCTGGTGGGCAGCGGCCTGCCGGTTGCCGGCGGGCTGGTGGGGGCGGGCGCCGAACTGCGCTGGCCGCGCCCGACCCGGCCCGGCGACCGTCTACAGGTCACCAGCGAGGTGATCGACATCAAGACTTCCCCTTCGCGCCCCGAGCGCGGTCTGGTTACCCTGAAAAGCGAAACCCGCAACCAGGATGGCGCGCTGGTACAGAGCATGACCTCTCGCTTGTCCGTGCCGATTCGTCCGTCTTGACCCAATGACGTTCGGATTTCCGAACGTCATTCCCCCTGGCTGGTACGGAAATCCAAACGCCGCGCCAGCCGCCTGGTTTTATATTCATACAAATCAACAAGTTAAAAACCACTTCCTCCGCCATGATGCTGGCACGCGATGTGCTAATCAGTAGCCGGGCGATGACAACAAACGGCCACGAGCCGTTCGCGGCAGACAAGACGCCGCCGCATCGTGCACACACACACAACCTGATGGCGCCTCTCGCGGGAGGCTGACCGGAGGACAGGGCTACGCCATGACGGATCAGGGATCGACACCGTTAGCGCGTGCCGGCTTTTTGAACCGGAGATTGTATGAAATCGAACAAAATCACCCTTTGGGTCGGCATCGCGCTGATCCTTGGTATCGTTGTCGGCTTCCTGTGTCACAACTCGCTGACGGCTGAGGCGGCCAAGAATGTGGCCAGCAACTTGTCCATCCTCACCGACGTTTTCCTGCGCATGATCAAGATGATCATCGGGCCGCTGGTGTTCTCGACGCTGGTGGTCGGGATTGCCAGCTCCGACACCAAATCGGTCGGCCGCGTTGGCGGCAAGGCGATGGTCTGGTTCATCCTGGCTTCGCTGGTCTCGCTGCTGATCGGCATGTTCTACGCCAACGTACTGCAACCGGGTGTCGGCTATAACCTGCCGATGCCGACCGGCAGTGCCGGCCTGAAAACCAGCGCGCTGAATCTGCATGACTTCATTTCGCACATGTTCCCGAAGAGCTTCTTTGAGGCCATGACCAATAACGAGATGCTGCAGATTGTGGTGTTCTCGCTGTTCTTCGGTATTTCGATGGCGCAGTTGAAAAACCGCTTCCCGACCACGCTGCGCAATATGCTGGATGATGTGGCACACACCATGCTCAAGCTGACCGGCATTGTGATGGCCTTTGCCCCGCTGGGCGTGTTCGGTGCCGTTGCTGCCACCATCACCACCCAGGGTCTGGGCATCCTGATGATCTATGCCCGTTTCCTCGGCGCTTTCCTGGTCGCCATCGCCACGCTGTGGGCCTTCCTGCTGGCCATTGGCTATCTGTACCTCGGCCGTGATGTCATGGTGCTGATGAAGAAGATTCGCGCCCCGATGATGCTGGGCTTCGCCACGGCCAGCTCGGAAGCCGCCTTCCCCAAGGTGCTGGAACAACTGGATGCCTTCGGGGTCGACAGCCGCATTTCCGGCTTTGTACTGCCGCTGGGCTACTCCTTCAACCTGGCCGCCTCGGTGATGTATGCCTCCTTCGCCGCCCTGTTCATCTCCCAGGTCTATAACGTGCCAATGTCGCTGGGCAGCCAGCTGACCATGCTGCTGGTGCTGATGGTTACCAGCAAGGGGATCGCCGGTGTGCCGCGGGCCTCGCTGGTGGTGGTCGCCGCTGTGCTGCCGATGTTCCATCTGCCGGAAGCCGGGATTCTGCTGATCCTTGGCATTGACCAGTTCCTCGACATGTTCCGTACCGCGACCAATGTGATGGCCAACTCGATTGCCACCGCCACGGTCGCCAAGATGGAGAACATGCTGGGCGCGCCCCAGGCCGAGCAGCAGGATGGCCTCATCGCCGAACCGGTGGTGCAACTGGTCAGCCAGGAAGCCTGAGCTTGAAACCGAAAATGAGGCCGCCAGCTGGCGGCCTTTTTTCATGGCAAAGCTTGATCAGGCGGTTTGCCAGCACAGGGCATTCTGACTATTCTCGCCGGGATGGTAACCCTCTCTTGCTATTACACCTTATGGCCAAACACCGCTCACTGTCAGGCACCCTGCTCTATCTGGCGCTGATTGCCCTGATCGTGGCCGGCTTTGCCTGCTGGGCCTTCAATGCCAGTCTGTCGTCCTCGCTGGCGGAACTGGAAAACAGCGCCAACCAGCGGCTGGATCTGTACAGCGCGACGCTGGACAGTGAGGTGGAGCGTTTTGCCCGGCTGCCCGGGGTATTGGGCTTGTCGCCGGCGGTCGTCGGCCTGCTGCATGCCCCCCGGGACCTGATCCTGCAGAAGCAGGTCAATCGTTATCTGGAACACCTGACCGAGCGCACCAGCGCCACCGCCATCTACATCATGGACAATCAGGGTCAGGTCATCGCCACCAGCAACTGGCAGCAACCTGACAGCTTCCTCGGCGAAAACGACGCTTTCCGCCCGTATTTCAAAGAAGCCATCATCGGCAAGAGCAGCCGCTTCTTCGGCATCGGCACCACGCGCAGCGAGCCGGGCTATTACTTGTCGCAGGCGCTGGATGATAACGGACAGGCCATCGGCGTGGCGGTCGTCAAAATCAGTCTGTCCCGGCTGGAGCACACCTGGAGCCAGAACAAGGCGCTGGTATGGGTGGCCGACGCCAACCGCGTGGTGATTCTGGCCTCGCGGCCGGAGTGGAAATTCGCCTCCCTCGGCACCTTGCCGCCACAAGACCAGCAACGGCTGGACGAAACGCGCCAATACAACCGTCTGAAGTTGCGACCGCTGAAGATCGACTTACTGCATCAGCAATCCAGCGACGCCCGCGTCGTACGCTGGATGGCGCCATCCGGGGTGGCCGATTCGCCCTTGCACCGCTATCTGGAACAAACGCGCCCACTGGCAGGCAGCAACTGGCAACTGTCGGTGCTGGAAAGCCTCGCCCCCGCCTACAGCCTGGCTTACAGCCGCGCCAGCCTGGCGGCCGTGCTGTCCATCCTGCTGTTGACCGGGCTGGTGCTGCTCAACGAGCGCCGCCGGCGCCTGCGCGACAAACTGGCAGCACGCGAGGCCCTGCAGCGTGCCTACCGGCAGCTGGAGCAGAAGGTCGAGGAGCGCACCGCCGATCTGCTGTCGGCCAATCAGCAGCTGCAGGCCGAGGTCACCGAGCGGGCGCGTGCCGAGACTCACTTGCGTCAAACCCAGGCCGAGCTGATTCAGGCCGGCAAGATGGCCGTGGTCGGCCAGCTGTCGGCGCAAATCGCCCATGAACTCAATCAGCCTCTGGCAGCCCTGTCGACCCTGTCGGCCAACACCATCAAGTATCTGGCGCGCGGCAACTTGCCGACCGCCAGCGGCAATCTGGAAACCATCGGCCAGCTGGTTGAACGCATGGGCAAGATTACCGGCGCACTGCGCTCTTTCGCCCACAAATCCCAGGCCAGCGGCGGCCAGGCGGCATTGACGCGTACGCTCGATAATGCGCTGTTCCTGATCGACCAGCGCCTGCGCCACGGGGCCGTCGAGGTGATCCGCGAGGAAACGCCCGATCTGGTCGCGGATTGTGACCCCAACCGGCTGGAGCAGGTACTGGTGAATCTGCTGACCAACTCGCTCGATGCACTGCAAGACATGCCGGGTGCCCGCATCATCATCCGCAGCCGACGGCTGGATCAGCGCGTCGAACTGACGCTGCACGACAACGGCCACGGTTTTTCGGCCAAGAGCCTGCAACACCTGTTCGAGCCGTTCTATACCACCAAACCAGCCGGGGTCGGCCTGGGACTGGGTCTGACCCTGTCGGCCAGCATCCTGGCCGAAGCCGGCGGCAGTCTGTCGGCCGCCAATCATCCGCAGGGCGGGGCGATCTTTACGCTGCTGCTGCCAGCATTGACCGGAGAATCACACCATGACTGACAGCTTGTCGGTATTCATCGTCGAAGACGATCCCAGCGTGCTGCTGGGATGCATGCAGGCTTTCGAGCTGGAGGGCATCCCGGTACAGGGGGCGGCCAGCGCGGAGGAAGCGCTGCAACAGATCGGCTCGGGCTTTGCCGGGGTGGTGGTGAGTGATATTCGCCTGCCGGGTACCGATGGCATGGCGCTGCTGAAAAAGCTGCGTCAGCGGGATGCAGAGCTGCCGGTGATCCTGATCACCGGTCACGGTGATATCAGTCTGGCGGTACAGGCCATGAAGGATGGCGCCTACGATTTCATTGAAAAGCCGTTCTCGCCGGAACGGCTGCTGGACGTCACGCGCCGGGCCCTGGAACAGCGCCGGCTCGGGCTGGCGGTACGCAATCTCGAGCAGCAGCTGCAAAGCAAGTTCACCCTGGAAGCACAGCTGATTGGTCGCTCACCGGCCATGGCACGTATTCGCGCCATGATTGCCGATCTGGCCGACACCGCGGCCAATGTGCTGATCCATGGTGAGACCGGCTGTGGCAAGGAGCTGGTGGCACGCTGCCTGCATCAGGCGAGCAAGCGCAGTGAACGTCCCTTTGTCGCGCTCAATTGCGGCGGCCTGAGCGACACGCTGTTCGAGAGCGAATTGTTCGGCCATGAGGCGCACGCCTTTACCGATGCCAAGAAGAAGCGCATCGGCAAGTTCGAGTACGCCAATGGCGGCACTCTGCTGTTTGATGAAATCGAAAGCATGCCGATTGCCCAGCAGATCAAATTGCTGCGGGTGTTGCAGGAGCGCAGCTTCGAACGACTGGGATCGAATACCCCGGTGCCGCTGGACTGCCGCATCATTGCCGCTACCAAGTTCGATCTCAAGGCCATGAGCGATGCCGGTCAGTTCCGTTCCGATCTCTACTACCGTCTCAATGTGGTCTCGCTGACATTGCCCCCCCTGCGCGAGCGGCGCGAGGATATCCCGCTGCTGTTCGAGCATTTTCTGGTGCAGGCCTGTGCCCGCTTCGACCGCCCCACGCCGGTGCTGGAGCCGGATGAACAGGCGCTGCTGCTGGGCCATGACTGGCCGGGGAATGTGCGCGAACTGCGCAATGTCGCCGAGCGTTTTGCCCTGGGGATCCGCACGCCGCTGTTACCGGAGGCCCGCGGCGCCGACACGCCATCGCTGGCGCAGAGTGTGGAGGATTTCGAGCGGGTCTTGATTGCCGAGGCACTGCGCCGTCACGACGGCAATCTGAGCCGTGCCAGCGAATCATTGAAAATGCCCAAGACCACCCTGTTCGACAAGGTCAGGAAATACGGCCTGTAAGCGCACCGAGCCAGAGGGCGTGCAGGGCATGGCGCAGCTCGGTGCCGAAGTCATGGCGCAGAATGGCCAGATCCGGTTCGTCACGCAGGGCGTGCAGCCCCGGATGGGCGTCCAGCGCCTGCCACAGTCCGACACACAACCCCCATACCTGCAGCAGGAAGGCCGCACCACGGCCTTGCAGGATCGGTGCTTTTTGCTCCAGCAGCGCCCCTTTCTCGGCCAGCCCCTGTGCCAGGCGTCGCTTGAAATCGAGCATTTCATCCAGAGGCAGGTTCTGCTCCAGCACGGCATTGGCCATGCCGGCCAGCGACAGCAGCTCGCGCTGTTGCTCCAGATAGGCCGACAAGGCCGGGGCAATATGCCGGGCCGCCGCCACCGGCTCGGTGGGCATGGCTTGCAGCAGGGGAGTAAAGCCGTCCAGCAGGCGATCGAAACCGGCCTCCAGCAAGGCAATGAAGATGGCTTCCTTGGTCCGGAACGACAGATAGACACTGCCCTTGGCGACACCGGCGGTCTCGGCAATCTGCGATACCGTCGGCAACTGGCCGGTCTGGCGGTACAGCCGCTGTGCGGCTTGCAACAGCGTGGTGCGTCGTGCCCGGCGCTGTTCATCTGTCAGGGCTTTTCTGGCCATGGCAACCATCAGGGGAACAAAAGACACTCAGAGTTTACCACCGCGCTGCACACCACATGACAGCATCTTGCGCCACCACAAGACCGTGCAATTGACATACCATGTACAGCACAAAAGCGAAAAGAGCGGGCAAGAGGAGAAATCATGTACACCCATCACCATCCGTTGCTGTCCCCCAGCCTGGGCAGCCAGCGATCCGTCACCAGCTTCCACTTCGGTCAGCCTGGTCAGGGAGAAAAAATTTACATCCAGGCCAGTCTGCACGCTGATGAATTGCCGGGCATGCTGGTGGCCTGGCATTTGAAGCAACAGCTACTGGCGCTGGAGTCCTCCGGTCAGATCCGGGGAGAAATCGTCCTGGTGCCGGTGGCCAATCCGATCGGTCTGAACCAGAACCAGAGCCTGAACCTGCTCGGTCGTTTTGATCTGCAAAGCGGACAGAATTTCAACCGCCATTACCCGGCACTGGCCCAGGTGATCTATCCCGAAATCCGCACGCAGCTGGGCAAGGATGCCGCGGCCAACACCAGTCTGATCCGCCGCCAGATGCGTCAGCATCTGGCCCGGCTGGATGCCCAGAGCGAACTGCAGTCTCTGCGCCTGACGCTGATGAAGCTGGCCGTGGATGCCGATGTGGTGCTGGATCTGCATTGTGACTTCCGCGCCGGCCTGCATCTCTACACCGGCACACCGCTCTGGCCGCAGTGCAAGCCGCTGGCACACTACCTTGGCGCCTGTGCCAGCCTGCTGGCGACCGACTCGGGGGACCATCCCTTTGACGAAGCCTGCAGCCAGCCGTGGTGGCAGTTGCGCGACATGGCGCAGGCAGAGGGGCTGGAGGTCAACATCGACATGGCCTGCCTGGCGGTCACCGTCGAGTTGCGGGGTCAGAGCGAGGTGCAGCACGCCCTGGCCGAGCAGGATGCCGAGGGAATACTCAACTTTCTGCGTCTGCGCGGGGTGATCGACGATGTGGTCCCGCCGCTGCCGGAACTGCCCTTCCCCGCCACGCCGCTGGCTGGCTCGGAGGATCTGTACGCGCCCCAGGCCGGGGTGATCGTCTATCACGCCCCGGTCGGCAGGCCGGTGAAAAGTGGCGACCTGATCGCCGAAATCTTTGATCCGATCAGCGACCGCTGCAGCGAGGTGCGCGCCCAGCGCCCCGGCATGCTCTATGCCACCAGTCACCGCACCTATGCCACGGCAGGCATGGAAATCGCCAAGGTGGCCAGCCAGGATGCCTTCAAGCAGGGCAAGCTGCTGACTGCCTGAGACGGACAATCAAAAAGGCCACCGCAAGGGTGGCCTTTTTTTGTCCGGCGGCGGCTTATTTCAGGCTGCCGGAGAGGAAGGCCTTCAGGCGTTCGCTGCGGGTGTTGCCGAAGACTTCCTGCGGCGAACCTTCTTCTTCCACCAGCCCCTGGTGCAGGAACATCACGTGGTTGGAGACGTTGCGGGCAAAGCCCATCTCGTGCGTCACCACGATCATGGTACGGCCTTCTTCCGCCAGTGCCTGCATGACCTTGAGCACTTCGCCCACCAGTTCCGGATCGAGAGCCGAAGTAGGTTCGTCGAACAACATGACTTCCGGCTCCATGGCCAGGGCACGGGCAATGGCCACACGCTGCTGCTGGCCACCGGACAGGTGGGCCGGATATTTGTTCTGTGCCCGCTCATCCAGTCCGACCTTGCGCAGATACTTGATGGCACGCTCGGTTGCTTCGGCCTTGCTCATGCCCAGAACATGCACCGGCGCCTCAATGACGTTTTCCAGTACGGTCATGTGGCCCCACAGATTGAAATGCTGGAACACCATGGCCAGCTTGGTGCGCATTTTCTGCAGCTGGTCATGGTCGGCCGGAATCAGCTCGCCACTCTTGACGCGCTGCATGCGCAGCTCTTCACCATTGAGGCGGATACTGCCCTCATGCGGCTTTTCCAGGCAATTGATGCAGCGCAGGAAGGTACTCTTGCCGGAACCGGACGAACCAATGATGCTGATCACGTCGCCTGCCTTGGCGGTCAAAGAAATGCCCTTGAGCACTTCGTGGTCGCCAAAACGCTTGTGAATGTTCTGAATAATCAACTTTTCCATTGTGCAATCCAGTTAGTGTGAGCTGGCCGGGCGCAGGTGCGCGAGCCACTTCTTTTCGGCCTTGCGGAACAGGGCGACCAGAACAAAGGTCACGCACAGATAAATCAGTGCAGCCAGGCCGAAGGCATTGAACGAGTCATAGGTAGCGGAATTAGCATCACGCGCCACCTTGAGGATGTCCGGCACCGTGGCGGTAAACGCCACGGTCGTCGAGTGCAGCATCAGAATCACTTCGTTGCTGTAGGCCGGCAAGGCCCGGCGCAGGGCGGAAGGGATGATGACGCGACGATAAAGGGTGAACTTGCTCATGCCGTAGGCACGACCGGCCTCGATCTCGCCATACGGCGTAGCCTTGATGGCGCCGGCGAAAATTTCCGTCGTATAGGCACAGGTGTTCAGGGCAAAGGCCAGAATCGTGCAATGGTAGCCATCGCGGAAAAAGGCGTTGAGCAGGTCGGTTTCGCGCACGACATCCAGGCTGTACACCCCGGTGTAGAAAAACAGCAGCTGCACATAGAGCGGGGTGCCACGGAACACATAGGTATACAGGCCGACCAGGCGAGCCGCCCACCTGACCTTGGAAACACGCAGCACCGCCAGCGGAATCGAAGCGATGAAGCCCATGGCAATCGACAGGGACAGCAGCCACATGGTCACGGCCAGGCCGGACAGATGATAGCCGTCAGTCCACAGGAATTGGCGCCAGTATTGCTGAATGATCTCAATCACAGTTCGGCCTCCCGCACACCCATCGAATAACGACGCTCCAGCCACATCAGGACCAGATTGGAGACTGTGGTCAACAACAGGTACACCACGCCGGCCACCACCGTGAAGAAAAACACTTTGTAGGTACTCTTGCCGGCATCGATCGACAGCTTGACCACATCGGCCAGACCGATGATGGACACCAGCGCGGTGGCCTTGAGCATCACCTGCCAGTTATTGGAAATGCCGGGCAGGGCAAAGCGCATCATTTGGGGAAACTGGATGCGGTGGAAAACCTGCCAGTGACTCATGCCATAGGCACGGCCAGCTTCGATCTGCCCCGGCGGCACGGCCATGAAGGCCCCGCGCAGGGTCTCGGTAAAGTAGGCGCCATAGATGAATCCCAGCGTGATCACGCCGGAAGCAAACGGGTTGAGGTCGATCTGATCCATGTGCTGCCAGTCGGTCAGATGATTCAGTCCGATTTGCAGGCTGTAGAAGATCAGCAGCATCAACACCAGGTCGGGCACACCGCGAATCAGGGTCGTGTAGACCGTCGACACCATGCTCAGCAAGGGATTGCTGGACAACTTGGCAGCCGCACCGACCAGCCCGATGGCAAAGGCCAGCAGCAGTGACAACACGGCCAGCTCGAGTGTCACCATGGTTCCGTCCCAGATCATGGGACCGAATCCGTACAAAAACATATTGTTCTCCTTCTCAGGACCTGCACCGCGACGTCCCGCCTTGCCGCATCCTGATGCTTCTCTCCAGTGACTGACTACCCGAAAGCCGGATCGCTTCCGGCCTGCAGGGCGTCAGGCAATACCGGACGAAGCCTGCGGCAGGCAGGCTTCGCCCCGGCACACTTATTTGCCGTAAACGTCAAAGGAGAAATATTTCTTCTCGATTTTCTTGTAAGTCCCGTCCTTCAGCATGGCGGCAATCGCCTTGTCGATCGCCGCTTTCAGCGCGGTATCTTCCTTGCGCAGGCCAATGGCGGCACCAGTGCCCAGGGTCTTCGGATCCACGACTTCCGGACCGGCAAAAGCGAAACCCTTGCCTTCCGGCTTTTGCAGGAAGCCCTGGTCAGCCTGCACGGCATCTTGCAGCGAGGCATCGATACGACCGGCCTGCAAGTCGGACAGCACCTGGTTCTGATCCTTGTACGGCACCACTTCTACACCGGACGGCGCCCAGTGTGCCTTGGCATAGGCCTCCTGGATGGTGCCCTGTTCCACCCCGACACGCTTGCCCTTGAGCGAGGCGGCAGTGGGCTGCAGACCGGCACCGCTCTTGGCCACCATGCGGGTCGGCGTATTGAACAGCTTGGTGGAGAAGTTGATTTGCTTCAGGCGTGCATCCGTCACCGACATCGAAGACAGAATGCCGTCAAACTTCTTGGCCTTGAGCGCCGGAATCATGCCGTCAAAGTCATTCTCCACCCACACACACTTGGCTTGCAGACGCTTACAGATCTCGTTGCCCAGATCGATGTCAAAGCCCACCAGCTTGCCATCGGCCGCCTTCGACTCGAACGGTGCATAGCTGGCATCGACACCAAAACGGACTTCTTGCCATTGACCTGCCCATGCCCCCATGGAAGCGGCCATCAGGCCAAAGGCTGCAACAGTTGCAAATGCTTTTTTCACTTGTTTCTCCTCAAGAGACCACATTCACTGCAACGATGAAAAAACCCGCACCATCATCTGGCCGGGTATCGGGATGGACTGCTCGCTATCTCCGGGGTCTGGCGCCCCTCTGTGCTGAATCTTGCTTCCCTGTGTGCGGAAGCTTATGGGTTTGAATGTTATATAAATGTGACGCTATGTCTATAGAATTTATTTTGCGGATAAGGTAGTGGCATTCCTATTCACATCTTGTTTTTCAGCGTGAGTTTGCCTGCCATGGCCCTGGCAGGCAGATGACACTTGGCCTGATCGTTCGATATACGGGAAATATCAGTTATCGCTCATGCTGTTAGCGATACAGACAACAATCGATCAGTCAGACAATCGATCATTAACATTTAGCGGGAAAAAAATCGGCGTACTGTTGCAGTTTTACAATGAAAAAGCCGCCAGCGCATGCGCCGGCGGCTTTTTCAGCAGGGCTCAGTGCCCGTAAACATCGAAGCGGAAGTAGCGTGCCTCGATTTTCTTGTATGTCCCGTCCTTCAACATGGCGGCAATCGCCTGGTCGATGGCCGCCTTGAGCGCGGTATCTTCCTTGCGCAGCCCCACGGCCGAGCCGATACCCAGCGTTTGCGGGTCATTCAGTGCGGCGCCAGCGAAGGCAAAGCCCTTGCCGTCCGGCTTCTGCAGGAAACCCTGGTCAGCCTGCACCGCATCTTGCAGCGAGGCATCCAGACGACCACTCTTCAGGTCGGCCAGTACCTGGTTCTGGCTCTGGTAGGGCACCACCTCCACCCCGGCAACCGCCCAGTGCACCTTGGCGTAAGCCTCCTGGATGGTCCCCTGCTGCACGCCCACGCGCTTGCCCTTGAGCGAGGCGGCCGTCGGCTGCAGACCGGAGCCCGCCTTGGCCAGCATGCGCGTCGGGGTATTGAACAGCCGGCTGGAGAAGGCAATCTGCTTCTGGCGCGCTTCGGTGACCGACATCGACGACAGGATGCCGTCGAACTTGCGCGCCTTGAGGGCCGGGATCAGACCGTCGAAATCGTTTTCCACCCAGACACATCGTGCCTGCAGGCGCTTGCAGATCTCGTTGCCCAGATCAATGTCAAACCCCACCAGCTTGCCGTCGGCAGTCTTCGACTCGAACGGGGGATAGCTGGCTTCGACGCCAAAGCGGATATCCTTCCACTGACTGGCCGAGGCAAACGACGAAACAGCCAGCAAGCCCAGTGCCGCCAGCGAAACCACGATGTTTTTTTTCATTCTTCCATTCTCCTGAATAAACCCTGCCAATCTTCTGACGACTGATTGGTCATTGCTTGTGCGACATGCACACACTATGCAAGTTCATGCACCATGCACAGCCCGCGACAGCCATGCGTGCGACATATCGCCACAGGGCGGGGACTATACACCTAATTATCATTGATAATGACACCTGTTCGCATTCAGCCATTCGGGCTGCGATGCTGCTCAACCCTCATTGCGGAGTTCTCATGTCACGTCTGCCGTTACGCCTGCTGTCCATCTGCGCCCTGTTGCTGTGCACCCAGCAAGCCGCCTGGGCCCATGCCCATCCCGTCTCCCAGTCGCCGGCTGCCGAGGCCTCGGTCACGGCCCCCAAGCAAGTCAGCATGCGCTTTACCGAAACACTGGAGCCCTCGCTGAGCACGCTGGAAGTCACGGATGAACAAGGCAAAAAGGTCAATCAGGCAGCGACCACGGTCGACCCCGCCACCCCGGATACCATGCATGTCAGCCTGCCTGTCCTCGCACACGGTCGCTATGTCGTCAAATGGACTGCCGTGGCCACCGATGGTCATCGCACACAGGGCAAATTCCGCTTCCAGGTCCAATGAGCAGCGACTGGATTGACTGGATCGGGGTACTGTCTGCCACGCTGCTGGACGCCATGCTGGCGCTGCAACTGGCCCTTCGCCTGCCGGGCCTGACCACCAGGCTGCGTGGCAGCCGGCGACTGATGGCACTCGGGCTCGGCGGATACATCGTCAGTGCCACCCTGGTCATGACGGCGTGCGGACTGGCCGGTTTGCCCGCGGCACTCAGTCTGGTCATGCAACACAGTCACTTCGGTCATATGCAGTGGCTGGCGCTGGCCGGCATGGCCTGCCTCATGCTGTCCGACAAGCTGCCCCGCCTCGCCTGGCCGGGTCTGGGACTGCTGTTGTGGTCACGTGCGGCGACTGGCCATGCCGCTTCTGCCGGCATGCTGTCGCTGCCTGTCACCATCCACATGGGGCATCTGCTGGGCATGGCGCTCTGGCTGGGACCCGTGTTGCTGGCGGCGCGCTGCGCAGCACCACAGGGCGTTCAGGCGGCACGACAGGCACGACGCCTGTCCGTCCTGGCCAGCTGGGCACTGGGAATACTGGCCGTCAGCGGTGTGATGAATCTGCTGCGCGTCACCGACGGCATACCGGCGCATGCGAACCCGGAATACCTGACCTGGCTGGGCATCAAGCTCGCCCTGGCCACGGTTGCCATCCTGCTCGGTGCCATGAATCGCTGGCAGTATCTGCCGGCCATTGAGCAGCATGTGACCCATGCCGTCACGCGCTTCTGGACCATTCTGCGACTGGAGTCTGCGGTGCTGGTCCTGTTGCTGCTTTGTGCTACCCGCTTGTCCACGACCATGCCAAACTGAGCGCATGCAAGCATCAACCACCCTTATCCTGCAGGCCATGCAGCGCGTCGTGGCTGAAATCCCCGCCGGGCGGGTCATGAGCTATGGCGCCGTGGCCCGCGCAGCGGGCTTTCCACGCCATGTCCGTCTGGTCGCCAGGGCGCTGGCGTGCGCGCCGTCGCCATTACCCTGGTTTCGTGTGCTGAACGCCCGGGGCAGCATTCCGGTACGCGGCCTGACGGGCGATGAAGCGCTGCAGCGGCTGCTGCTGGAGGAAGAGGGAATCGCCTTCGACCAGAACGGCCGACTGGATATGCGCGCGCTGGCCTGGGCACCGGACGAGCAGCCGCATGGCGACTAAGAGACGGCCTCAGCCGCCGCTTTTCTTCACCACCCACCCCTGTTGCTGCAACCAGGGCAGCAACGCCGCCACATGATCTCCCTGGATCTCTACCACCCCATCCTTGACCGTGCCACCACTACTGCAGCGCTGGCGCATCCCTTTGGCAAAGCTGGCCAGTGCCTCCCCCGCCAGCGGAATACCACTGATCACCGTCACACCCTTGCCCTTGCGCCCCTTGGTTTCACAACGCAGGCGTACCACGCCGTCACCGGCAGGCACAGCGGGAACCTTGCCACATTGGCATTGCGCCTGCGGCAAGCGGCATTGCGGACACATGCGCCCGTGTTCGGTCGAGTACACCAGACCACCAGCTGAGGTTTTCATTTTGCCTTCCTGATTTGAACCGCTGCGAAGCATAGAACTTGCTGTCCGCCACGGCAATCCTTCCCTCGCGGCCAAAACCTTGATCTCAATTAATGGAAGCTGTTAACTATCTGGGATATGCTGGACACAATAATGCGGATGTCATCGCTCAACATATAAATACATCAGGGAGCGGCTACCCAAGGGGGCCGGAGACAACATGCGCAGATTTTCCGATTGGCCGATCTGGTTGCGCCTGACAGGGGCGATCTGGCTATGTCTGGTGCTGGCATGGGGCGCCATGATCGGCTGGGAGACCAAGGTCAGCCGCGAGATTGCCATCGACCAGGCAACCGACATGGCCCACTCGATCAACGAAATGACGCTGGCGGGTTTGACCGGCATGATGATCACCGGCACGGTCAATCAGCGCAATGTGTTTCTGGATCAGATCAAAGAACTCTCTGCCGTGCGCGATCTGCGGGTGGTCCGGGGCAGTGCGGTGGTCAAGCAGTTCGGTCCCGGCGCCGGGTCTGAGGCCCAGCCGCGGGACGAAGCCGAGCGCCAGGCGCTGATAGACGGCAAGCCGGTCATTCGTATCGAGTCTTCTCCCGAAATTGGCGAACACCTGCGCATCATTTATCCGGCACTGGCCTCGACGCAATATCTCGGCAAGAACTGCATCAGCTGTCATATGGTGGCGGAGAAAACGCCGCTTGGTCTGGTCAGCATGCGGATCTCGCTGAAAAAGACCTACGACTCGGTCGCCAGTTTCCGCAATCAGTGCATCGTGTTTGCCATGTTGCTGTCGCTGCCGCTGGTGCTGATCGTGTTCCTGTTTGTCCGTCGTTTCGTCACCCGTCCCCTGCAGTCCATGGAGCACCGACTGGCCACCATCGCCAAGGGGGAAGGTGACCTGACCCAGCGCCTGCATGACCAGCATATGGACGAAATCGGTCGTACCGCGCGACGTTTCAATCAAATGCTCGGCACCATTGCGGATCTGGTACGCCAGGTGGGCAACTCGGCCAATGAGGTGAACGAGGCGGTGCATACACTGTCGGCTCAGACCGCCAGCCTGAGCGAGAGCTCACGCCAGCAGAGCAGTCAGTCGCATGTGGCGGCCGACTCGGTGGTGGAGTTGGCCGGGCACATCAGCGATATCGCCGCCAGTGCCAATCAGGTCAATGACCGGGCCAAGGAAAGCCTGTCCCGTGCGGAAGAGGGTGTGAAGAGTCTGGCGACGCTGCAAAAGGATCTCGGCCAGGTGGAAACCGCCGTCAAGGTCATGGCAGAAGCCGAAAGCGAATTGATGGCATCGACCAGCGCCATTACCGGCATGACGCAGCAAGTGCGGGAAATTGCCGATCAGACCAATCTGCTGGCCCTGAATGCCGCGATTGAAGCTGCGCGCGCGGGGGAGGCCGGACGCGGCTTTGCCGTGGTCGCCGATGAGGTGCGCAAGCTGGCCGAGAAGTCGGCACTGTCCGCCCGGGAAATTGACGAGGTCACCCGTGCCCTGGGCCAGCGCTCCGAGATGGTCCGCCAGACGGTCATGACCAGCCTCGACTACCTGTCGTCCAGCCATCAGTCGGCCGACCGGGTCGCCGGCGTGCTGGACAGCGCCAATGCCTCAGCGGCCGAAGTGTGTGATGGTCTGGCGCAGATTGTGTCTGTCACCGAACAACAACAGCAGGTCAGCAATGCCGTTGCACGCAACATCGACAGTATTGCCGAGCATGCACTGGAGAATGACGCCTCAATTCGCCATACCGTCGAAGCGGCCGAAGAGCTGGAACGGCTGGCTGAACGGTTACATGCGCTGGTTTCACGATTCCACACCTGACAACATCCGGCAAAAGGCACGCCCGCAACGGGCATGCCTTTGATTTACCTGGAAATAAATTTCATTTAGTTGCACAAGGCAACATTTTTCCTCGAACACCTGGACATCTTATGTCACAGGGATTTTCGAGAAATTAGCGACACTTTCCTTCGCCAGACAATTAATTTTCTCTTCTTTGCTTTCACTCTCCCTGCGCATGAAATATAGTTGATTTACAACAATCATCAGAATCGACTGATGGCTTTTTTACGTCAATCTGATTGTTGCTGTATCAAAAGTGATTAATTTTTGTTGGTTGTTGTTGACAACCGCATACTCGAATTATATCTTGCTTTCTGGAGCAGTAAATTATCTTCAGGAATCTGTAATGCAGCCCTCAATCGGAAACTTGCTGCGCGAGCTGACCCGCCTCTACAACCAGGCACAGCGCGAGCATGTAACCAGTGGCCATGACACCTCATCAACCCAAAGCCATGTGCTGATGGAGCTTGGTCAGGCCGGCCTGCTGACCCAGCAGGAACTCGGTCGCCGCCTCAGCCTGGACAAGGGCTGGGTCAGTCGGGCCGTCGAAAGCCTGGTGCAGGCAGAGCTGGTGGCCAAATCCCGCCATGACAACGACCGGCGCAGCCGCTGGCTGGAGTTGACGGCCAAAGGCCGCAAACGCTACCAGGCCTTGAATGTGTCGCTCGACAGCCACGCAGAACAATGGATGCAAACGCTGGATGCCGCGCAGCGCGAGCAGATCCGCAAGGCGCTTGCCATGCTGATCGCCGGCATGCAGGGCAACGAGCAGCCGGAAGCTGCCGCGGCAGCATTGGCCGCCGCACCGGTGTCCGCCACGTCAGCCGCAAGCGAAGAGCCCATGCCTGCCGGGACCACCGAGACAGCGCAAGAGGCGGCCGCTCCCGTCGGCGAAGAAGCCATGGCCGAGCCGGTGAAAGCTGTCGAGGCCACCGCAGCGACCATCGCCGACGAACAGCCTGAAGTTGTCACGGAAGCCGTCGCCGAGACGGTCGCCGTGGAAGTGGAAACGGTCACGGCGGCGTCTGCCGTCGAGGCGCCGGTTGCCAAGGCAGAAACCCCTGCAGCGACACGGCCACACTCCCCCCTGGCGGACAAGGTCCGTCCTCCGGTGCCGGTTGCGCATACCCGGATTGTTGGCTCCAAGACCCTGCCGACACGTCCGCTGTTATCCCGCACCACGCCGCGCACGCCCTTGTCGCGTGCGGCGCAAAAAGGAGAAGACCGCCAGCAGGAAGCGCTCGATGCCCAGTCCCGCGCCCCGGTCACCCCGCCGAGCGAACCGGTGGTTCGTCCGACCATCAGCAGCACCCGGGCGGTCCCGCCGGCAGCGACAACCAATCCCCGTACGCCAGTGACACCGGTCAGCACTCAGCCGGCACAGCGTGCCACGGCCAGCCGACCCGCCGCGCCCGTCACGCCAGCCATGCCGCAAAGCATGGCCGGCGAACCGCAACGCACCGGATCGCTGTTCCAGAAACTGCTGTCTCAGGGCTCGCTGTTCAACAAGCTGCTGCAGCGCGAGCAGATGCAGGAAGCGGAGGTCGAAGAGCAACCGGCCCCCGCTGAAGTCGAACCGGAGGACGGCATTCTGTTTCAGGCCGCCTCCCCCACCGACTGGAACGAGATTCGCAATCTGCTGACCGCCAATCGTCTGCCGGTGCAGGGTGCGCTGAATCACCTGATGAATTTTGTCGTAGCCACCGAGAATGGTCGCGTCATCGGCGCCATCGGCATGGAAGTGTATGGCGATATCGGCCTGATCCGCTCGCTGGTCGTGTCGTCGCACATGCGCGGCAAGTCGGTGGCCAAGCGGCTGCTGCGAGCGCTGATTGAACGAGCCCGCGCCAAGCAGATCGGTGCGCTGTACCTGTTGTCCGGTCCAACCGACGGTCTGTTCTTCGCCCATGGCTTCGACAAGATGGCCCGGGCAGACATGCCGACCAAGCTGTATGTGTCCTCCGAACTGCAAGGTGCCAGCTCCAGCTCCACCACGGCGTTGCGCCTGATCCTCTGAGCAGACACCACGGTCATCCCACACCCCCTGCCGACACGTCGTCGCCAGGGGGTTTTTCATCCCTTCCTTCGCCAGTGGTCTTCACCCGCAGCCCATCCTGTCGGCGCACGCCGGCTCATGCGGCAGGCACACACAGCAAAAACCCCTGGCGTGCACTTGGCTCGGCAGGGGCTTAAAAAATGGCCGGTCTTGCGACCGGCCAAAGTCAGCTTGATAGAAGCTGAGGTACTTGATCTTTACTTAAGCGTTGGCCTGGGCTTCAGCAGCCTGAGCCTTGCGCTTTTGCTTGACCGAATGAGCGATCCAGCCATACATCGGCACGGACAGCAGCATGGTCAGCGCGCCGTAGAACACGATGTCCTTGCCGGAGCCAGCCAGTACGTAGAAGCAGTAAACGATTGCCAGCAGGGCGATCAGACCATACTTGGAGAACTCTGCCTTGCTGACATTGTTTTCCTTCATGATCGGATAGATACCGGCCACAGCCAGGATGTACGGTACCACGTTGGTGAACACGCACAGCAGGGTGATGATCTGGAACTGCGAAGCCAGGTCAGGCGAAACCGTCATATAGCCCAGGAAAGTCATCAGCAGGCCGGTCAGGATCATGCCCTTGAACGGCGTGCCATACTTGTTGGTTTCCGAGAAGATCTTCGGGAACATGCCGTCATCAGCAGCAGCCTTGGACACTTGGCCAGTGGTCAGTACCCAGCCGTTCAGCGAACCCAGGCAGGCCACTACGGCGCAGAAGCTGACGAACGAGCCGGCCCAGCTGCCGAACATGTATTGAGCGGCGGTACTGAACGGTGCGGCAGAAGCAGCCAGTTCCTTGGCCGGTACCACGCCCATGATGGCGAAGGTCGACAGGATGTACACCACGGCAGCGAACAGGGTACCGAGCATGGTAGCGATCGGCACGTTCTTCTTCGGGTTTTCCACCACGCCACTCACGACGCAAGCGGACTCCAGACCCAGGAATGCCCACAGGGTCAGGGAAGAAGCCGACATGATGGCATCCCAGCTGTTCTTGCCGGACACGTTCCAGTTGGCGCTGATGTATTCCGGATGGAAGAAGAACCAGCCCAGAACGGCCATACCAGCTACCGGAATCAGCATCCCCAGCGAAGTGAACTTCTGGATCTTGCCGATGAAGCCGGCACCCGGATAGTTCAGGAAGGTGAAGAACCAGATCGCGACGATGGAGGCGATCGCACCCGTCATCGGGTCCTTCAGTGCCGGGAAGAAGTAGGACATGTAACCGATACCGGCAATGGCAATGGCCACGTTACCGACCCACAGCGACAGCCAGTAGCACCAGGTTTCGGTGAATGCCGCATATTCGCCAACGCCGTCACGGGCGTAAGCGTACATACCGCCCTCTTTCGGGCACAGGAAACTCAGCTTGGAGAAGGAAACAGCCAGGGCAATCGCCCCACCGGTGGACAAGATCCAACCAAAGATACTGATCGAACCGACTTTGGCCAAACTGGCGGGCAGCAGGAAAATCCCGGACCCCATCATGTTCAGCGCAACGAAGATTGTCAGCGCGGACAACCCCATTTTCGACGACTTAGAAGACATATTATTGCTCCCAATGTACTGCAACGAACATTAATCGGTATGGCGTCATGTGGATAAATCCACACCCGTTGACGCCGACCAATTGGCTTTCGCATCCCTGGTGATCGCCAGTTGCCCGACAACCTCCTTGATCCGGCATGCGCCCGGACTCTCGTTACGATAAGACCGGGATTCTGTACAACCCCCGAAACTACCGGGTTACGCCATCGGTCAGGCACACCATGCGTTTGCCCAACCAGAATCGCTACAAGCTGAAGCCCACTGCTTCACGTCACAAATATGAGAAATTGGTAATATTCAGAATTGTATATAATGTGCTTCCGATGACAACTTCACTACTTGATGCACATCAAGTTCCAATTCAATTCCGCACATTGCGCTGCAGCATAAATGCAATGACGAAAGAATAATCGAGACATGCAGTTCGAATTAATTTTGCCCAGTCACGCACCTGGCATTCTGACGCTCAAATTACTGGCAAAAATAAAACAAGCGCTGCACATGCCGGATAGATAAGGCAATTTTCTAATCATGCGCGCCAACTGTGACCACTATCCGACCGCGTCAGGGACGATCCCGCCATAGTAAATACGGGACATGACAGCAGAACGACCGTTCAATATCGCGCAGAAACCAGCACTGGGCCCAAAATCATTAACAGTCGCAGAGAATTTTTTGCGTTATAGCACAGGCGCAAGACAACACCAGCCTGTCTGACAGCACTTTTGACTTAGCTCACATGGGGAAATCTTCCTGATTTTGGCCGTAAAATGCTGTTTTTCCTGATAAAACAGAATGATTCACCGCGATCAGTCAGCGAAAAACACTACAGAGAAGTCGATTTGCGTTCAGCGCAAGGGGCATGATTTGTCGGCACGAACGGGCGACAAGGGGAAAACAGCCGAACATCAGAAAAACGTCGTAAATGAGCATAACTCAGCCACGCAAACAACATCAGAGTTTACTTAAGTATTCACAAATTCAACGACTTATTGTTTTTGACGCGCAAACAACCCTGATCACCACATGGGCAAATAACAATAAATTGGCACGATTATTGCTTTAACGATTTCCGTGCACTCAGGCCAGCAGCAATCTGAGTTTGCTGATCAGGGACTCGCGACGACAGCCCGAGCGGATTTGTTCGGCGACCTCCAGGATTTCGATCCGGTCATCGAGCGCCGAGACGGTCAACAGCAGGCGGGTGCCATGCCCGCTCGCGCGGCGCTGCCGGGCAGCCAGTCCCCCGGTGGACAAGTCGTTCTCTACCGCCAGGAAAGCAAAGGTTTCACGCAGCATACTGCCCACCTGCAGGGCAAAGGCGATGTCATGGCTTTCTGCCGGCAAGATGACAATGTCGCGGCGGACGTGGGTCACCAGTGGCTGGCTGCGGGCCTTCTCAGCCAATTGCAACAATGGCTCGACCATGAAGGCAAATCCGCAGGCCGGCACAGGTCGGCCAATGATGCGCGCCGCCATCTCGTCATATCGGCCACCACGACAGACCACCGAATGTTCCTCCAGCGCAGCCGTCTGCCATTCATGAAAGCTCTGCTGATAGAAGGGTCGGTGTGGGAACAGATCGGTGCGGACACTATGCGGCAAGCCCGCCTGGGTCAGGGCGGACGTCAGGCGCTCCAGCCGGACCAGACTGGCACTGGAAAGACAATTCATGATGCCGGGAGCGGTCTCGATCAGCTCGCGCGGCACGCCGGCCAGGCGACCGCCCAGCAGCACCTCTGGGGCAGAGGCCAGACTACCTTGCGCCAGCGGGTCGAGTCCGGCCAGCACCGGGGCAAAATGCTGCCGCAGCAAGGCCCGATATCGAGCCAGCTCGCGCGGCGTACCCAGACTATTGATCTGCAGCTCGACCCAGGGCAGCAGCTTCAGCCGCTGCAGCAGCGCATGCTCCAGCAGCAATTGCTCCAGCTCGATATCGACATCATCGTAACCCAGGGCTTCGGCGCCGATCTGATGGAACTGCTCCAGCTGACGGCCGTCCAGATGATGCGTGCGGAACATCGGCCCCTGATACCACAGCCGTGCCGGCAGTTCGGTCAGATGCTGTTCGGCAATCGCCTGCAGACAGCCCATGGTGCCATCGCTCAGCAGTCTCGCGGCCCAGTCATCGGCTTCATTGCTCTCATCCAGCAGAGGCAGGCGAATTTCCCGGTAGTCCTCACCCTGCATCACCTGACGTGCCACGCCTTCCAGCCTGGTCCAGTATTCGAGCCGGTCGGGGTAGTGTTTGCGCGGTCGTCCGGCAGGACGCGGCCGCACCGGCACCTGCAGACGACTCTCCAGTGCCAGGCAATCATTCAGATTGGCCAGGACACTATTCTGTCTCAGACAGGTTTCCACCCGGTGGATAAAGGTGGCACCGAGTGCCACCGAAAGAAACTGTCGGTAGCGGGCCTGACGGCCGGAATCATCCGGCGCCAGCGCCAGCCAGGCAGGATGAGGCGTCAGGAAATCCAGCCGGTGCATGCCGAGATGCGCCGGCGCACTGCTCAGCCAGACAGGATCAACCTCGCTGCCGGCTTCCTGCGCCCGCAACTCAATGTACTTCTGACACAGCAGAAAATACCCCGCAGGTTCGATGCCTGCACTGCGATATCGGCCCTCCCACAACACGCCGCTACGCCCGTGACGACGATTGAAGTAGGGCACGTAGACCCGGCCGAGATATTGGGAAAACCGCGCCAGCGTGGTTTTGTCATCGGTGCTCAGCAACAGATAGACCTGGGAGGGCAACAGCCCGAAAGCATGCAATCGGATGCCCGATCGCTCACAGGCCTGGCGCAGATGGCCGACAAAGGTCCGATGATCCGCTTCGTCGTGAAACAACAGCTCACTGTTGTTGCCGCGCAGCGCGATCAGTTGGGGCAGTTCGGTGACCAGCAGTCTTTCCTTGCGCGGCATGCTCAGTCTCCCGCAGCGGACAGGGACTGCATGCGCTGCAGCAGCGCCGGCTGCGACAGGATGCCCAGCGGGCCCTGCGCCAGCGACCAGACCGACAAACGGCCATCCGGCAACAGGGTCAGCCGCCAGTCCACCGGATCAGGGATCTCATCCAGCGCCATGCCGGACAGCAGGGTACGAATACGAAAACCGGGCAGCTGGTCACGCAGGGCATGCCCCAGCAACACCAGATCGGTCGCCTGCTCACGGCTTTCTGCCCTCAGCGACACCCGGGGCACCGCACGGCTATCCGACAAATGGTGTTCGCACAGCACCTGCATCAGTTGTTCGACATCAATGGCCAGACCGGCCACAGACAATGGCCGTCCGCTCAGTTGGGTGGCCAGGTCATCGCAGCGACCGCCGATACACAGACTGTCTTCCTGCGTGGCATCCCGCCAGCGCCAGTCGAAGACCGAATGATTGAAGTAATGCTTGCCGACCGAAGGATCAGCGGCAGGCTGCCAACGGACCCCCAGCTGATCGAGCAGCCGGGTCCATTCGGCAAAATGCTGCCGGCTGGCAACGCCCAGCCGCTGAGCACCGGACCGGGCCTGCTCCTGCCAGGAGCCGAGATTGTGCACCGACAGCGACAGCAGGTGGGCCAGGCCGGTCATGCGGAACACATCCCGCACCAGCAGCACCAATTCGGCCTCGATGGCCGGGGTGGGCATATTGAAGGTCACAATGCCAAACTGCACGGTCTGACGCGGTCCTTGCGGACTGTGCCAGAGCACCGGGCCGATGAACCAGAGTCGTTCGGGGGTACGCCGCGGGGGCTGATGCATGGCGAGCACCGCGCGCACGCAAGAGGGCAGGCCATCCGGGCGCAGACTGGGCGAGACATCGCCGCGCAGGACATCCTCCTCCAGCGCCTGCAGGCGCAACTCCTGATAGCCATAGCGATGCATGACCGTACGGATCTGGCTTTCGACCCGGTAACGCAGATGACTCACCTCTGGCGTACGGCCATATGCTGCATCGCTGGCTATCATGTTCTCCGTCTCCTGGCGCCAAACTCATGTTCCTGGCGTCATTGTGACAGATTTACCACCGTGATCAGGCAGCCACTGCAGCCAGATCGGCCACGACATCATCAATCAGCGCATCAATGGCCTGCGTATCCAGATGATGGGCCGTGGTGATCAGGTGGGCATACTCACCCGAGGTCGCCAGGCAATGCTTCTTCCACACGGCCTCGGACGGGCAAGGGAAGACCACGGTGATCGAGTTGCGGTGGCGCCAGGCATCAATGCCGCAGGCCTGGAAACGATCCACGGCATACTGGGCCATTTGCAGGCAATGTCCGATACGGCGTTTCTGCTCGTCAAACCGGGTCGCATGAATGGCGTACCACAACATCAGCGGCGTATGACCATTACGCGAGCCGGTGATGGTCTTGTCGTGCGCGGCGATATAGTCGATTTCAACCGAGATCTGGTCCACATTGGCCTTGCGCGCCAGCACCACGCCACAAGGCATGGGGGTGCCAATCATTTTATGGCCCGACACACTGATCGAATCGATGCCGTCGGCAAAATTGAAGGGCTGCGGCTCGTCGACATAGGGCAGGATCATGCCGCTCAGTGCGGCATCGCCATGAATATAGTAATCCTCGCGGGCAAAGCCGGCCTGTTGCATCAGGCGCTGAATCCGGCCGATGTCGTCGATCGCTCCCTTGACCGTGGTTCCCAGATTGGCAAACAGAATGGGATGACGATCACCACTCTGGCTGATCTTGCGCATCAGATCCTGATAGTCAATTACGCCATTGGGCAAGGCATCCACCACCTGGGATTTGATGCGCAGCATTTTGACGATCTTGGCTACCGAGTAATGGGTTTCACGCGAATAGAACAGGGTGCTGTCCGGATACAGCTCGCGTGCCAGATAGCAGCCGAACATATTGCCTTCGGTGCCGCCATTGGTGACGTAACCCCAGCTTTGATCGAACGCAATGCGATACAGCTGGGCAAAATGGCGAATGACGTCTTTTTCGAACTCGAAAGAATTCAGCAGGTAGTTGCAGTACTCCCCCCAATCGCCGCAATTGTTCAGGGAAAAGCGCATGAAGCGCTCCAGACTGCCGTAATCGAAGTCGGCCGACTCAGGGTAACCAATATTGAAGTACTGGTTCTTGACACAATGAGCCCAGAAAGCATCCAGCTTGTTCTGGTTTTCGATGGACAGAGGCATTTTGTTTTCCTTTCGGAGCCAGCCGTCCCTGAATTCCTCCAGGTGGTCCTGACGTGCATTTTCAAGAAAGGGGGTAATGTAATCCCCTCATCGGCGCTGAAAAGACACGCAAGGCAAATATGCCCCGATATAGAGAGCTTTTTTCCCCTTCAAGGCACACTTTTTTCCCTGACGGGCGAAACTTTACCCCGTCCCCTTTTTCAAGAAACACTAACTGGGCACCTTCGCCTGTCCGAGAGGGCAGGCCGACGGAAAAATGACTTGCAATATCATTAGGCTAAGTCAATATTTCATCTGTATATCTATCCATATTGGATGACCATCGCCGCAGGCTCCTGAACGCATCTTTCCGGTGAATTTGATTCGTGTCGCTGCGTATCCTGACCGGCACCTTCTGAACAAGTGATTTCCCCGGCGGGCCTTGCCCTGCCGGGCAGGAATGCGAGGGAGATCCCTTGTTCAGAGGGTCCCTGGAGGGAGGGAATCGTCATGCCGGGTCCAGCACCACCCACCATACTGGGGCGTTTGTCTGCCGCCTGGGTCATCCTGTGTCTGCTATCAGTCGCCGGCCTGCTGATGGTCGGTCATCGTCATGACTGGTTATGGCTGCAGCTGCTCATCGGGCTGACGGTACTCATTTTTCCCGCGCCACTGCAGTGGCTGTCGTTTCGTCTGCAATCCTGGGCTCACTTCCGTGCCCGTCTGGCCCCTTTCATTGAGGCCATCCCCAACGCCGTCGTCGTGATCGACCGCGATGGCCGCATCGCCGCACTCAATGCCCGCACTGAAGCGTGGTTCGGCTATAGCCAGCAGGAACTGATCGGCGCACCGGTCGAAACCTTGCTGCCCCCCGCGTTGCGAGGCAAGCATGTCATGCTGCGCCAGGGCTTCATGCAGGCGATGACCAGCCGTGCCATGGGCCAGGGCCGGGAGCTGTTCGCCTGCCGCCGCGATGGCAGCGTCTTTCCGGTCGAGATCGGTCTTAACCCGCTGGCAACCAGCAAGGGCACGATGGTATTGAGCTCCATCATCGACATCTCGGAGCGCCGGGCCGTGGAAGGGCGTTTTCACGCCCAGGCGGCCGAGGTAGAGCGAGCCAGCCGCTACAAATCCGAGTTTCTGGCCAATATGTCGCACGAACTGCGCACACCGCTGAACAGTATCCTGATCCTCAGCGAACAATTGTGTGCCAACCCGCAACACAATTTGCTGCCACGCCAGATCAACTATGCAGAAATCATCCATCAGTCGGGTTGTGATCTGCTGGCACTGATCGAAGACATTCTCGATCTGTCGCGCATCGAGGCGGGAAAACTGGAGGTGCACAAGGAGCAGATGCTCACGTCGGAGCTGTGCAGCTACCTGCAGCGCGCCTTCGCCCCGATGGCAGAGTCACGCCAGCTGTCGCTGCAATGTGAGATGGCGCCCGATCTGCCCGATAGCATCGTACTGGACTTCAAGCGCACCTATCAGATTCTGAAAAACCTGTTTTCCAATGCCTGCAAATTTACCCCCGCGGGCGGGCAAATCCACATACGCCTGGCATTCGCCGAGCCCTGGCTGAGCTTTTCTGTCGCCGACACGGGTTGCGGCATCCCGCCGGACAAGCAGGAAGAAATCTTTCAAGCCTTTGTCCAGCTGGATGGCAGTGCCAGCCGCAAGTTCAGCGGCACGGGTCTGGGACTGGCCATCGCCCGACAGCTCGCCACGCTGCTGGGTGGCGACCTGCAGGTGCGCAGTGAACCACAGCTTGGCAGTACCTTCACCCTGCGACTGCCGCTGCTGCCCGACGAACTGGCTGACACGCCCCTGCGCCGGCTTGACGAGACAAAATCGTCTGCCGATATGCCCCTGGCGCTTCCTCCCGAACTCTCAGGACGCAAAGTGCTGCTGGTCGATGACGAGATCCGCAATGTATTTGCCATGAGCAGCCTGCTGGAAGAGGCCGGGATGAACGTCTGCGTGGCCCGCAATGGCCAGGAGGCGCTGGATATCGTCCGTCAGCAACCGGATATCGAACTGGTGATGATGGACATGATGATGCCGGTGCTGGATGGTTATCAGGCCACAACAGCATTGCGGCAGGAGTTGTGTTTTCACAAACCGATACTGGCCCTGACCGGCCTGGCGATGAAAGGCGACCGGGAAAAATGTCTGGCGGCCGGTGCCGATGACTATCTGGCTAAACCGGTGCAAAGGCAGGCATTGCTGACGCTGCTCAGCAAGCTGCTGCAACCCTCTGCGACATGAGAACACCATGAACGATGCGATTGACTGGGGTCATCTGGCCGCCCCGTCCCCCCCACAGATCCTGCTGGTCGATGACCGTCAGGATAATCTGGTGGTCCTGCAGGCAATCCTGCAGGAGTGCGGCGCCAACCTCCTGCTGGCCGAGTCGGGTGAAACCGCCCTGGAAATTCTTTACAGCGAAGACGTGGCGCTGGTCCTGCTGGATGTCAGCATGCCGGGCATGGATGGTTTCGAAGTCCTGCGTGCCATGCGCTCGAATCGTCGCACCAGTGATGTCCCGGCCATTTTTGTCACCGCCTATGCCCGGGATGAAAAACTGATCATTGATGGCTATCGCGATGGTGCCATCGACTTCATTCTCAAACCCATCAGTGCCGCCATCCTGCGCGGCAAGGTCAAACAGTTTCTGGCCCTGGATCAATACAAGCGCGACCTGCATCGGGTCAATCAGCTGCTGGGGGCACAAAAACAATATTACGAGTCGATGCTCAACGCCGCCGACGAGGGCGTGCTGGGGCTGACCCCGGATGGCCGAGTGGACTTCGCCAATCCGACAGCACTGCGACTGCTGGCAGCCGAGCCAGAACGGCTGCTTGGCCTGCACTTCACCGAAATCGGCCATGTTCATGGTGCGCAAGAGCCGGCCTGGGAGAACACGGTTTTCTATAGCTACTGGAAATCGCGTCGTGCTCTGCGACTCACCGACACCATGCTGCGCCGGCTGGACGGCGATACCTTGCCGGTGGCACTGAGCTGTGCGCCGCTGCCCGGTGAACATAGTGGCTCGGTCATCGTTTTCCAGGACATCAGCCATCACAAGAAACTGGAAGAGCAACTGCGCCGACAGGCCGTCACCGACGCGCTGACCGGCCTGCTCAACCGTCATGGCCTCAAACAGACGCTGGCCGGAGCGGTCTTGCGGGCGGCGCGCTCCGGCCAGCACCTGGCCCTGTTCTTCATCGATCTGGATCATTTCAAGGATATCAACGACACGCTGGGCCATGAGCTGGGTGACCGTGTCCTGCAGGCGGTGGCACAAAGACTGCAGCTCGCCCTGCGCGCCAAGGATGTGGTAGCGCGTCTGGGCGGGGACGAATTCACGGTGATTGTCGATGATCTGGAAGAGGTCGAACATGGCGCACTGGTGGCACGCAAACTGCTGCAAAGCCTGGAGGCGCCCTTTGAGCTCGGCAATCACACCCTCTCATTGGGTGCCTGCATCGGGATTGCCCTGTTCCCCGACAACTGCAGCGATACCGACAATCTGATGCTGGCCGCCGATCTGGCCATGTATCGCGCCAAAAGCCTGGGGCGCAATACCTTCGAATTCTTTACCCCGGAACTGAATGCGCGTGCGCAGGCCAGCATGCTGCTGGAGCAGGGCATTCGCCGCGGTCTGGATCAGCATGAGTTTTATCTGGATTATCAGCCGCAGTTCGATGTCGATGGCCAGCGGCTGATCGGCCTGGAAGCCCTGATGCGCTGGCGCAGAGCCAATACCACCGTACAGCCGGATGTCTTCATTCCCCTGATGGAGCAGACCGGACTGATCAACCGTGTGGGGGAATGGGTGCTGGAAACGGCCATCCGGCAACGTCGCCTCTGGCAACAGGCGGCCGTCCTGCCCGACGACTGTCCGGTCGCCATTAATCTTTCGCCACGGCAATTTGGCAATCCGCAACTGGTATCCACGGTGGCGCGCATCCTGAAGGACAATGCACTTCCCCCCTGCTTGCTGGAGCTGGAAGTCACCGAAGGGATCCTGATGGAAAACACCAGCGACAATCATCAGGTGCTGGAGCAATTGCGCGAACTGGGGGTGCGGCTTTCGATCGATGACTTCGGTACCGGCTATTCTTCGCTGGCCTATCTGATGGATTTTGACATCGATGCGCTGAAAATCGACAAATCGTTCATCGACCACATCGACACCAGCGAAAAGGATGCGGCCATTACCGCCTCCATCATTCAGCTGGCGCATAACCTGCGACTCAAGGTGGTTGCCGAGGGGGTGGAGACCATCGCCCAGCTAAACCTGTTGCGCCAGTTGGGCTGTGACTATGTACAAGGCTTTCTCTGTGCCAGACCAATGGCCCCGGAGCAACTGGCCGAGCTGGCACGCCGAGTCGGCGACACCGGGTCTCAGAGACCTTAGCGACCCGCAGAACAAGTGATTCGCCCTGCGGTCAGGTGCCTAGATCGACACCACCACCTTGTAAATCACCATGCCCATGGCCAGCAGCAGGTAGCCACGCAACAAGGCCATCCACAGCTTGCTGCGTCCGGACATCACCATGGGTGGCAGATTGGCCAGCGCCGGCATGCGCCAACCATACAATTCGGCCGAATCCGGCCGGGCGATGGGCATCGAACCTTGCCTGGCTTCCTGGCGCAGGCCGATGAGCTGCCCCAGCAGCACAATCAGTACACTGGCGCCGCCCCCCGTGATGAGGATGGTCAGGATCGTGTGCTCGGACAGATCGGGAAACAGCACGGCGGCGGTCAAAATGACCGACATCAGCACCAGCAAGGCCACGATCAAAGACGTGAAGACATTGGTGCGGCGGGAATTGACCCAGGGCCCCAGCACTGCCCGGTCATTGCACATCAACAGCAGGAACACCGTGGCACTGGGCAGCAGCACCCCGGCCAGCGATTGAACGGCATTGACCAGCAGACCCAGTGGCACCCCCGGCAACAGCACCAGCACGGCGGCCAGCACGATCAGCCCGCAATACATGGCATAAAACCCGATCGCTTCGGTGGGCTTGCGATGCAGCGAATGCTTGAGACTCAGGACGTCGCCCAGGGCATAGGCAGTCGACAGCGACACCGCCATGGCACCGATCAGGGAAGCATCGATCAGGGCGATGGCAAACAGCACGCCGGGCAGGCGGCCATAATACTTGCCCAGCCCCTGCGCCACGGCACCGGCATCCTGAAAGTGGCCGAATTCGGCATGCCCCGTGAACACCTGGGCGGTAAAGGCGATCATGGCGACGGCCCCGACGATCACCAGCACGATCCCCAGCCACAGATCGGCCCGCTCATATTTGATGAAACGCGGGGTAATGCGTTTGTCGATGATATAGCTCTGCTGGAAGAACAACTGCCAGGGCGCCACGGTGGTGCCGACAATGGCAATGACCAGCAGCATGACATCGGCGGTCTTGCCTCCGGCAGGCATTTGCGGCACCAGAAAATCATGAGCGATCTGGCCGACTGGCGGATGAATCATGACCAGGATGGGCACCAGAATCAGACTGCCCGCCACCAGCAACAGCGAAAAGCGCTCAAAGCGACGGAAATCACCCGTGGCCGCCGAGCCCATGATCAGCAAGGCGGCCAGTACCACGCCCAGCACCTTGGGCACACCGAGATAGTCCATGCCCAGGCTGATACCGATGAACTCGGTGACGATGGTCAGGGCATTGAGCAGGAACAGATCGATGGCGCTGAAAGCGCCCCAGAACTTGCCGAAACGTTCGAGAATCAGGCGGGCATGGCCGACACGCGTCACCGCCCCCAGGCGCAGCACCATCTCCTGATTCACGTAAATCACCGGGATCAGCAGCGCCAGGGTCCACAGCAGGGCAGTACCATGATTCTGGCCAGCCTGGGTATAGGTACTGAAGGCACCGGCATCGTTGTCACCGACCATCACAATCAGTCCAGGCCCCAGAATCGCCAGCAAGGTTTTCAATTTGGCCAGCCAACCACGACGAGCCGCCAGATCATCATGCCGGATGGTACCCAGCGCCCCCTGAATATCGCCCAGGTGTGCGCTGTCCAGCACGGCTGCATTGGCGTCGTTTTTGCTCATGTCCATCGTTCTCTCCAGACCGGTATGGCGCCTGGTGGCAGAATCCTGATGGCAAATGGCCGAACACGCTTCCATTCGCCACTCCCGGCGTACGGATGTGGCGAATGGAAGCCCGGCGACCCATCGTCGATCCTTGGCTCATACCAGGCATTGTCAGGATGAGAGGTCGGGCACAGCGGCCCCCATCCATCCCGACGGATTGATTTCAGTGATCCGATATGTGTAGAGCGCTGGGGGTGATGCAGCCGGTCATGCTGACCGGTACTCGAAGCGCGCTAACCCGTTGCAGCGAGTCAGCGGCAGGGAAAGGCCGTGCGTGGCTAACTCACCAGTACTTCGCTGGCCCAAGCCAGCATGCAACTCTGGGAACTACTGCCCACGTCGGAGCCCTTATGTCATTGATAACGGGCGAATTATAGCCATGAATTAAGAAAAGTCTTAAATATTCACCTCACATCTATTGATTCATCGCAATACTTGACCAGCGATGACAGAAAGGCGTTCCACGTGAAACACTGGCAGTCCGGCCTGATGGCCCTCCTGACCATGACAACGGCCGTGGCGGCCCCGCACACCGTGAGGCTGGCGTCGGGACAAACCGTGGTCGTGGCGAGCGGTCAAGGCGAGCCGCAATCCATCGGCAGTTACAGCATCCGCCTGTATGCCCCAGCCAGCACCCCGGCCTTCGCGCTCGACAACTTTCTCAGTGGGCTGATCCGCCCGCGGGATGGCACCCTGTCCAGGGTCAGTGTGATGCGGCTCGACCCGCACAACGCGCCCATGGTGGTGGTCACCATGCAAAGCGCCGGCAGTGGCGGTTATCTGGCGGCTGATGCCTACAGCGTTGGTGAAACGCATCTGACGTTGCGGACTTGTGTGCGCGGCCTCAGGCCGCGCAGCAATCTGGGCACCGCGTTGCGGCAGGCGCTGTATGCGCCCGCCGCCTGCGGTCAGTAAGGGCGTTCAGGCGACATCTTCCAGACCGAACATTTCGGCCTGGTCATCGTAGGAGAAGATTTCTGCGTAACGGCCCCAGTTGATGACGGAGTCCAGTGTCTCTTCTGCGGCCTCGTCGCTCAGATAGTCTTCCAGCTCCTGCTTGAAGCGATCGCGCGGCGCGCGCTGCTTCGGACGTTCGTTCAGCACCTGCTTGATATGGGCGGCCAGCGGCACGCCGCGCAACAGGCAGTCAGCGAACAGCTGCTTGCGCTCCTGCGTGCCGAAATCGGAATACTGGCGACCATAGTAAGTCAGCGTGATGTCACCTTCGGAAATCTCGGCAAAGCCCAGGTGTTGCAGGAATTCCGCCACCGGGAACAGATCGTCGACCTCCATGTGCAATTGCTGGGCGATTTCCGGCATGTCCGCACGGCCATTGTAGGGTGCGGCAGCCAGCGTCTCGATCAGACCGGCAATCAGGTTGGTCGATACCTGCGGCAGCCAGCTGCGCAGTTCCAGACCGACCTTGCGCTGGGCATCGGTCTGCGGGCGGCGCGTCATCTTGGCATAGATATCGTCGACGAACTGTCGGAAGGCCGGATCCAGGCGATTGCGCGGATGGGCAAACGGCACCTTCACCTCGGCAATCAGCCGTCCCGGATTCGAGGACAGGATCATGATGCGATCGCACATGAACGCCGCCTCTTCAATATTGTGGGTCACGATCAGGATGGACTTGATCGGCAGGCCGCCATCGTTCCACAGGTCGAGCAGATCGGTACGCAGCGTTTCGGCGGTCAGCACGTCCAGTGCGGAGAACGGCTCGTCCATCAGCATCAGGGTAGGGTTGACCACCAGGGCACGGGCAAAGCCGACACGCTGGCGCATGCCACCGGACAGCTCGCGCGGGTAGGCGCTTTCAAAGCCGTCCAGACCAATCAGGTCGATCGCCTTCAGCGCCCGCTCGCGCCGCTCCTTGGCCGGCACGCCGAGCGCCTCCAGTCCGGCCTCGACGTTCTCCAGCACCGTCAGCCAGGGAAACAGGGCAAAGGTCTGAAACACCATCGAGACGCCTTCAACGGGGCCGTCTACCGGTTTGCCGCAATAGCTGACCTCGCCCTCCGTCGCCTTGATGAGGCCGGCGATGATGCGCAGCAGGGTGGACTTGCCCGAGCCGGAACGACCCAGCAGGCCGACGATCTCGCCCTCCTTGAGGGTCAGGTTGACGCCGTCGAGAACCTTGAGCTCACCCTGTGCCTTTTCAAATCCGCAGCAGACTTCGCGCGCTTCGAGAATGGTTGAATTGGTGTTTTCCATAAATTGCATTCTTCCAGAGTAAGCTGTCGATCAACGCAGATGGTTTTCGGCATAGGCGTACATCGGGCGCCACAGCAAGCGGTTGAACAGCACGACGAACAGCGACATCACGGCGATCCCCAGGATGATGCGCGGGAAATCGCCCGCAGCCGTCATTTCGGCAATATAGGACCCCAGGCCATGCGCCTTGAGCTTGATATGTCCCCATTGCACCATTTCCGACACGATGCTGGCGTTCCAGGCGCCACCGGAGGCGGTAATCGCGCCGGTGACGTAATAGGGAAAGATCCCCGGCAGGATCACCTTGCGCCACCACTGCCAGCCGCGGATGCGGAAATTGGCGGCCGCTTCGCGGAAATCATTCGGGAAGGCCGTCGCGCCGGCAATCACGTTAAACAGGATGTACCACTGCGTGCCCAGCACGATCAGCGGAGACAGCCAGATATCGGGATTGGCGCCGAAGTAGGCGATGGGAATGACGAAGACCGGAAACAGCAAGTTGGCCGGAAAGGCCGCCAGGAACTGTGCCAGCGGCTGAAATTTCTCCGCCAGACGCGGACGCAGGCCGATCAGCACGCCCAGCGGTACCCACACCAGCGAAGCCAGCAGGATCAGGATGGTCACGCGCAGCAAGGTGATGAGACCCAGGGTGATGACATGCCAGACATCCCCCAGCCTGACTTCGCTGGCGACGTAACTGAGCACGCGCCAGCTGAGATAGGCGGTCCCCAGTAGTACCAGCGCATTCCACAGCCAGTCGCCGTAGCGGTTGCCACGCGAGGGGGCCGCGCTGCCGCCGGTCGGTCGCGGCAGGCGCAGGGGCATGCGGGCCACACCGGTGATCAGCAGACCAAAGGGCTTGAGCAGGGCCTGAATCAGGCGGGTACGACGGATCATGTCCAGCAGCCAGGACTCCGGCTCATTCTGCGAAGCGGTATCTTCCAAGCGGAACTTGTCCGCCCAGGCCACCAGCGGGCGGAACAGCAGCTGGTCGTAGGCCAGGATAACGACCGTCATGGTAAGAATCACCCAGCCGACCGCCGTCAGATTGCCTTCAGCGATGGCCTGCGCCAGATAGGAGCCGACCCCGGGCAGCGTGACGGTGTTGTTGCCGACGGTTATCGCCTCGGACGCCACCACGAAGAACCAGCCGCCGGACATGCTCATCATCATGTTCCAGATCAGGCCGGGCATGGCATACGGGACTTCCAGCTTCCAGAAACGCTGCCAGCCGGTCAGCTGGAAGCCTTGCGACACTTCGACCAGATCGCGCGGCACCGTGCGCAGCGACTGGTAGAAGCTGAAGGTCATGTTCCAGGCCTGGCTGGTGAAAATGGCAAAGATCGCCGCACATTCGGCACCGATCACCCGTCCTGGAAACAGGGCGATGAAGAAGGTGACGGTGAAGGAGATGTAACCCAGCACCGGCACCGACTGCAGGATATCGAGGATCGGGATCAGCACTTTTTCCGCGCGCCGGCTCTTGGCGGCCAGGGTGCCGTACACCAGGGTAAACAGCAGCGAAGCCACCATGGCGGCCAGCATGCGCAGGATGGTGCGCAGTGAGTACTCCGGCAGACTGGTCGGATCAAGCGAAATCGCCTGCGTCTTGAGCGTCGACATCGGGGCCAGCGTCTCGTGGAAGCCGGTACTGCCCAGTACGATCAGACTCAGGATCAGCGGAAAGGCGATGACATCCCAGCGATTGGGCAGCAAACGCCGCGCGGAGGCGTTGAAGAGCGGCGGCAAGATCAGACGCATCGACCGACTCCCAGCATGTTGTTATTCATATCAGCCTCTGGATAAACAAGGTTCAACGGCCAAAGCGACGGGACCCGGACTCGAGCCGGGCTCGATCTGACAGTCTAGCCTGCTTCGATGACATTTCGACGCTTTGGCATGAAAAACGGGCCAGCTTGATGCTGGCCCGCTATTTTCGCCGATCTGTCGCCGGCAGGGAACCCCGTCAGCGAGCGGCAGAATCGCTGCTGTGTCCGACCTGATAGCCACCGCCCAGCGCCTTGATCAGACCGACCGCTGCGGTCAGCTGACTGTTGAGGATGTCGAACTCGCTGCGCTCGCTGGCCTGTTGCGTGGCATTCGCCTGCGCGACGTTGAGCATGCTGGCAATACCGGCCTGGTATTGATTGAAGGTGATCTGCGCGGACTGGCGCGCCGCCAGCACCGCCTGGTGCTGCAACTCGGCCTCCTGACTGAGAATGCGCAAGGCGGCCAGGTTATCTTCGACATCCTGGAAGGCACTCAGCACGGTCTGGCGGTAAGCCGCCACGGTCTGGTCATAGTTGGCCTGGGCAGCATCGCTTTGTGCGCTGCGCAAGCCGCCATCAAACAGCGTGGCCGCCAGGGTCGGCCCGACCGACCAGACACGGCTGGGCAAGGTAAACCAGTCGGCCAGATTACTGCTGCGATACCCACCACTGGCCCCCAGGGTCAGCGATGGGAACCAGGCGGCCTTGGCCACGCCGATCTGGGCATTGGCCTGCGCCACCAGGCGTTCGGCGGCGGCAATGTCCGGACGACGCTGCAGCAGATCCGAGGGCACGCCCGGTGGAATGGTTGGCACATGCGGCCGGGTCTGACGCTGGCTGAGGTCGAAATCCGACGGCGAGCGACCGATCAGGACGGCAATGGCATGTTGCAGCTTGTCGCGCTGCAGGCCCTTGTCGATCGCCTGGACCTGGAGAGTCTGCAACTGGCTCTGAGCCTGAGCCACGTCCGCCTGTCCGGCGACGCCGGCCGCGTAGCGATTGCGGGTAATGGTCAGTTGCTGCTGGTAGGCGGCGACGCTGTCATCGAGCGAGCGTTTCTGGGCATCTGCGACATACAGCTGAAAATAGGCAATCGCCAGCTGAGCCTGGGCGCTGAGCCTTACATTTTCCAGACTGGCCAGACTGGATTCGGCCTTGGCCTGCCCGGCCTCGGCATTACGCCGCACCTGTCCCCACAAATCGACCTCCCAACTGGCACTCAGTGCCGCGTTGTAAGAGGTGCTGATGGTACTGGCCGCATTACCGCTGCCGACGCTGCGACCGGTCGATTCAGCCGCCGAGGCGCCGATGGTAGGGAAAAAACCGGCCTGGGCTTCGCGCAGCAGGGCCGTCGACTGCCGATACTGAGCCTCGGCCTGCGCAATACTCAAATTGGCGGCATTGAGCTCGGTCTCCAGCCGGTTGAGGTCCGGGTCATTGAACACCTCCCACCAGGCCCCCCGGGCCAGATGATCTGCCGGCGCAGCGGGCTGCCAGCCCTGGCTTTCCTTGTATTGACTGGTCATGACCACCTGGGGGCGCACATAGTCCGGCCCCACGGCACAACCGGCCAGCGCCAATGCACTCAAACCACACAGCCAGCGCCTGTTCATGCCTGCGTCCTCGTTGTCCGGTCCATCATATTGCTTCGCTCAATCACTAAGTTCATGTCAATTGTCCGCTTCTGCAGGTGCCGGCACCCGGCGGCGCCAGGCCTGACACCACAGTCGGAAACGATCCAGATACAGATAAATCACCGGCGTGGTGTACAAGGTCAGCGCCTGGCTGACCACCAGGCCACCCACGATGGCAATCCCCAGCGGCTGGCGCATCTCGGCACCATCACCGTGGCCGAGCGCCAGCGGTATGGCGCCGAACAGTGCCGCCATGGTGGTCATCATGATCGGCCGGAAACGCAGCAGGCAGGCCTGGAAGATGGCATCACGCGTCGACAGCCCCTGCTGGCGCTCTGCCTCAAGGGCAAAGTCGATCATCATGATGGCATTCTTCTTGACGATACCGATCAGCAACAGCACGCCAATCATGGCAATCACGCTAAATTCGGTCTGGCACACCAGCAGCGCCAGCAAAGCGCCGACACCCGCCGATGGCAGGGTGGACAGAATGGTCAGCGGGTGGATGACACTCTCGTAGAGCATGCCCAGCACGATATACACCGCCAGGATGGCCGCCAGAATCAGCAAGGGCTGAGTGGACAGGGAACTCTGGAAGGCAGCGGCCGAGCCCTGGAAGCTGCCGATAATGGACGATGGCAGGCCGATCTGGTGCATGGTGCTGTCGATCGCCTTGGTCGCATCGCTGAGCGACACCCCGACCGGCAGGTTGAAGGAGATGGTCACGGCGGCAAACTGGCCCTGATGGTTGACCGCTAGCGCGGTGTTGCCGGGCTGATAGCGGCTGAAGGCCGAGAGCGGCACCATCTTGCCGCTGGTCGAGGGCACATAGATCCACTGCAGGGCGTCCGGGTTCTGCCAGTATGGCGGCGCCAGCTCCATCACCACGTGATACTGGTTGAGCGGCCGATAGATGGTTGAAACCTGCCGCTGGCCGAAGGCGTCATTGAGGGTGCTGTCGACCGCCTTCTGCGTGACGCCCAGTCGCGCCATGGTATCGCGGTCAAACACCAGGGTGGTCTGCAGCCCCTTGTCCTGCTGGTCAGAGTTGACATCGGCAAGCATTGGCAAGCGCATCATGGCGCGCCGCACCTTCGGCTCCCATTCGCGCAATGTCGCCAGATCGTCCCCCTGCAGGGTGTACTGATACTGGGCATTGCTGGCACGACCACCAATGCGGATATCCTGCACCGACTGCAGGAACAGGGTGGCTCCCGGCTCATGGGCCAGTGACTTGCGCAGTCGGGCAATCACCAGCTCGGCGTTGTCATGCCGCTCAGACAACGGCTTGAGCACGATGAACATATTGGCAGTATTGAGTTGTGCCCCTCCGGTAAAGCCGACCACCGAGGCCACGGCCGGGTCGCGCCGCACGATCGTCATGAATCGGTCCAGTTTGACCTTCATGGCCTGGAAGGACGTCTGCTGGTCGGCACGCAGCATACCCATCAGTCTGCCGGTATCCTGCTGGGGAAAAAACCCTTTTGGGACAGCCTGATACAAGTAGACATTCAGGCATATGGTTGCCAAAAGCAACAGCATCATGCTACGACCGTGCGCCAGTGCCCAGGTCAGCGTATGGCGATAGCCCTGCTGCATCCACAGCAAGGCGCGCTGAGCCCAGTCAATCAGCCAGCCGTGCCGGGCCTGGGCATCATGCGGCTTGAGCCAGCGGGCACACAGCATGGGCGTGGTGGTCAGCGACACCAGCAGCGAAATCAGGATCGCTACCGACAGACTGATGGCAAACTCGCGGAACAGGCGCCCGATGATGCCCCCCATCAGCAGGATAGGGATAAATACCGCGATCAGCGACAAACTCATCGACAACACGGTAAAACCTACCTCTCGAGCCCCCCTGAAGGCCGCCGCCATCGGGCTCATGCCCTCCTCGATATGCCGGGCGATGTTCTCCAGTACCACGATGGTGTCATCGACCACAAAGCCGGTGGCAATGGTCAGCGCCATCAGCGACAGGTTGTTGAGACTGAAGCCGGCCAGATACATCACGCCGAAGGTGCCGATGAGCGACACCGGCACGGTAATGGCGGGAATCAGCGTCGCACGGCCGTTCCGCAGAAACAGGAACACCACCATGATCACCAGGGCGACCGAGATCAGCAGGGTGCGTTCGACATCGGCCAGCGAAGCACGGATGGTCGGCGTACGATCAAGCGGCACGTCCAGCTGAATCCCCTGGGGGATCGAGGCCTGCAGCTGTGGCAACAAAGCACGGACCCGGTCGACGGTGTCAATGATGTTGGCACCCGGCTGGCGGGTCACCACCAGCAGGACCGACTGCTTGCCGTCGACTGAGCCGGCGTTGCGCAGATCCTGCACGGAATCGACCACCTGAGCCACATCGCTCAGCCGTACGGCAGCACCATTGCCATAGTGGATGATCAAGGGCTGGTAATCGCTGGCCTGTACCGACTGGTCGTTGGCCAGAATCTGCCAGTGCTTGTCGCCATCCTCCAGCGCCCCTTTGGGGCGATTGGCATTGTTGGCCGTCAGCACCGTGCGCACCTGCTCCAGGCTGATGCCATATTGATTGAGGGCCTGGGGCTGCAACTCGACCCGTACGGCCGGCAGGGAGCTGCCGCCGACCGTGACGTCGCCCACGCCAGGCACCTGGGCCAGCTTCTGCGCCAGCATGGTGGAGGCGATGTCATACATCTGCCCCTTGCTGAAAGCCCTGGAGGTCAGCGCGATAATCATCACCGGCGCTTCGGACGGGTTGACCTTGCGATAACTCGGATTACTCGGCATCCCGCTGGGCAGCAAGGCACGCGCACCATTGATGGCTGCCTGCACATCGCGTGCCGCGCCATTGATGTCACGGTCGAGGTCGAATTGCAGCGTGATGCGGGTGGAGCCCAGCGCACTGGTGGAGGTGATCTGGTTGACACCGGCAATGCGGCCCAGCGAGCGTTCCAGTGGGGTCGCCACGCTGGAGGCCATCGTCTCCGGGCTGGCGCCGGGCAGTTTGGCCGAAACCGAGATGGTCGGGTAATCAACCTGTGGCAGCGGCGAGACCGGCAACAGTTTAAATGCCAGCGTCCCGGCCAGCACCACCGCCAGGGTCAGCAGGGCGGTGCCGATCGGACGCCGGATGAAGGGAGAGGACAGGTTCATGCCGGTTTCCGCCAGCGGGACGACAAGCGGTCAAACGCCAGGTAGATCACCGGCGTGGTGAACAGGGTCAGCACCTGGCTGACCAGCAGCCCCCCGACCATGGTCAGACCCAGCGGATGACGCAACTCCGACCCGACCCCGGTACCGAGCATCAGCGGCAAGGCGCCCAGCAGGGCCGCCATGGTGGTCATCAGGATCGGGCGGAAACGCAGCAGGCAGGCCTGGTAGATGGCCTCGCGCGGTGCCATGCCCTGAACCCGCTCCGCCTCCAGGGCGAAGTCAATCATCATGATGGCATTCTTCTTGACGATGCCGATCAGCAGCACGATACCGATGATCGCCACCACCCCCAGGTCATTACCGGACACCAGCAAGGACAATAGCGCACCGACACCGGCCGAGGGCAGGGTGGACAGAATGGTCACCGGGTGAATGGTGCTCTCGTACAGCACCCCCAGCACGATATACATGGTGATGATGGCCGCCAGGATCAGCCACAGGGTATTGGACAAGGAGGCCTGGAAGGCCGCCGCCGCCCCCTGGAAGTGGGTCTGGATCGATAGCGGCAACCCCAGATCGGCCTCGGCCTGCTGCACGGCTTCCACCGCTTTACCAAGGGAGGCACCGGGGGCCAGATCAAAGGAAATGGTTGCGGAAGGAAACTGTCCCAGGTGGTTGACCGTCAGCGGGGTATTGCGCTCCTCGACGTGCACGACGGTCGACAACGGCACCTGTGTCCCGCTGGCCGTCGGCAGGTAGACGGCATTGAGCTGCGCCAGCCCCACTTCACCGGCACGCTGCTCAAGGACCACACGATACTGGCTGGTCTGGGTGAAGATGGTGGAAATCTGCCGCTGACCGAACGCGTTGTACAGGGCATTGTCGATGGCCGCCGGCGTGATGCCCAGTCGGGCAGCGCTATCACGATCAATCGACAGATAGGCCTGCAGACCGCGATCGAGCAGATCGCTGGCCACGTTCTTCAGTTGCGCATCCTGGCGCAGCCGGCTGACCAGCTTCGGTACCCACAGGCTCAGATCCTCCTGAGTATTCGCCTGCAGGATGAAGCGATACTGCGAGCGGCTGATGCCGGAATCGATGGTCAGGTCCTGCACGGGCTGCAGATAGCTGTCGATGCCCGGCACCTGCGCCAGCCGGTCGGACAGGCGTGGCAGGATGGTGCTCAGCGCCTCGCGCCGGTTTTCCGGCTTGAGGTTGACCAGCATGCGACCGTTATTCAGTGTCGGATTGTTGCCATCCACCCCGATGAACGAGGACAGGCTCTCCACCGCCGGGTCCTGCAACAGCACACGGGCCACGGCCTGCTGGCGTTGTGCCATGGCCGAGAACGAGATGGATTGCGGCGCCTCGGTGATGACCTGAATGGCACCGGTATCCTGCTGCGGGAAGAAACCCTTGGGAACCCAGACATAAAGCAAACCGGTCAGCAGCAAAGTGCCGAAAGCCACCAGCAAGGTCAGGCGCTGCCGGTCGAGCACCCAGCGCAGCATGCGGCCGTAGCGGTCAATCACCCGCTCGAAGAACTGGCCGCTGGCATGATAGAACCAGCCCTGCTTCTCTTCCGGCACATGCTTGAGCAAACGGGCGCACATCATTGGCGTCAGCGTCAGCGACACAAAGGCCGAAATCAGGATCGACACCGCCAGGGTGACGGCAAACTCGCGGAACAGCCGTCCGACCACATCGCCCATGAACAACAGTGGAATCAGCACAGCGATCAACGAGAAGGTCAGCGAGATGATGGTGAAACCAATCTGTTGCGAGCCCTTGAGCGCGGCGGCAAAGGGCGCTTCGCCCTCCTCAATGTAACGGGCGATGTTCTCGATCATCACGATGGCGTCGTCGACCACAAAGCCAGTGGCAATGGTCAGCGCCATCAGGGTGAGATTATTGATGCTGAAACCCGCCAGATACATCACAGCGAAGGTGCCCACCAGCGACAGGGGCACCGCCACGCCCGGGATAATGGTCGCCGGCACACTGCGCAGGAAGAGGAAAATCACCATCACCACCAGCGCCACGGCCAGCAGGAGTTCAAACTGCACGTCAGCCACCGAGGCGCGCACCGTGACCGTGCGGTCGGTCAGCACACGAACATCGACACTGCCGGGCAGGGTAGCCTGCAGCAGCGGCAGTTGCCGCTTGATGCGATCGACCACCTCGATGACGTTGGCACCGGGCTGACGCTGGATGTTCAGGATCACCGCCGGGGTCTCGTTGGCCCAGGCCGCCAGACGATTGTTTTCCGCTCCGCTCTCGACCGAGGCCACATCGCTCAGACGCAGCGGTGCGCCGTTCTTGTAACTGAGCACCAGCTGGCGATAGTCGTCGGCCGAAGTCAGCTGATCGTTGCCATCGATGGTCGATGCCGTCAGGGCCCCGTCAAAGCTGCCCTTTGCCTGATTGACGTTGGCATTGCCGACGGCAGTGCGCACATCGTCCAGACTCAGACCCGTCGCCGCCAGAGCAGGTGCATTGACGCGGATACGCACCGCCGGACGCTGACCGCCGCCAATACTTACCAGACCCACGCCCGGCACCTGGGACAATTTCTGTGCCAGACGGGTATCCACCAGATCGGTCAGGGTCGGCAGGGGCAGGGTTTTCGAGCTGATGGCCAGTGTGACGATGGGGGTGTCGGCCGGATTGACCTTGCTGTAGATCGGCGGAGCCGGCAAATCCGAGGGCAACAGGTTGGAGGCAGCATTGATGGCCGCCTGGACCTCCTGCTCGGCCACATCCAGGCCGACTTCCAGGCCAAACTGCAGCGTAATGGTCGAGGCGCCGCCGGAGCTGGACGAGGTCATCTGGTCCAGTCCTGGCATCTGGCCGAACTGCCGCTCCAGCGGGGCGGTCACCGAAGAGGTCATCACATCCGGGCTGGCACCGGGGTAGAGCGTGACCACCTGGATGGTCGGATAGTCGACTTCCGGCAAGGCGGAAACCGGCAAGAAGCGGTAGCACATCAGCCCGACCAGCAGGATCGCCAGCATGGCCAGCGAGGTCGCCACCGGACGCAGAATGAACAGGCGGGACGGGTTCATCCGTTGCGGGCTCCGTCATGCTTGTGCGGCTTGCCCTGAGCACCTGCCGCCTCGGGGCTGGCCGTGGCCACGCTGACCTTGCTCCCTTCGCGCAAGCGATCCATGCCATCGGTCACCACCCGGTCGCCTGCTTTCAGTCCGCGATTCACGATCAGTTGATCGCCCTCACTCGGCCCGGGCTCGATCACACGCAGCGTGACCGTATTATCCGGCTGCAGCAGATAGACAAAGATGCCCGGCTGCCCGCGCTGCATTGCCGCCAGCGGAATCACCAGCGCGCCCTTGCGCACTTCGGTGCCCAGTCGCACGTTGACAAACTGGTTGGGGAACAGCGCGTTATCCTGATTGGCAAAGACCGCTTTGAGCTTGACCGTGCCCGTCGTGGTATCAACCTGATTATCGACGGTCAGCAAGCGCCCGCTGGCCAGCCTGGTGCGATTGTCGCGGTCATAGGCATCCACCGGCAGCGTGGCGTTGGCGCGAATCGCGGGCAACACGCGGGCAACCTGGTCTTGCGGCAGGGAGAACAAGACGTTGGTTGGCTGCATCTGGGTGATGACCACGATGCCGTTGCTGTCCGAAGCATGCACGATATTGCCCAGGTCAACCTGCTTGAGACCGACACGTCCGGAGACCGGCGCCGTCACCTGGCTGTAGCTCAGCTGAAGTCTGGCGTTATCGACCGCCCCGCGGTCACTGGTCACTGTGCCCTGATATTGCGCTACCAGCGCCTCCTGCGTCGCGACCTGCTGCTGTGAAATCGAGTTTTGCGCCAGCAGGGTGCGATAGCGGGCCAGATCGATCTGGGCATTTTTCAGCTGCGCCTGATCACGCGCCAGTTGTCCTTGCGCCTGAGTCAGCGCTACCTGGAAAGGTCTCGGGTCGAGTTGCGCCAGCATTTGCCCCTGCCTGACCATCTGCCCCTCGGAGAATCCCAGCTTCATCAGTTGCCCGTCGACCCGACTGCGCACCGTGACCGTATTATTGGGCGTCACCGTCCCCAGTGCGGTCAGATAGATCGTCATGTCGCGACTGACCACGCTGGCCACGGTCACCACTTGCGTCGACGGCTTGTTGCGCTGGCGATCACCGGACGGGCTGGCGGACTGATGCCAGATCAGCCCGCCGACCAGCCATACCAGCAACATCAGGATCCAGAATTTCTTTTGCTTGAACAGGACGGGATTTCCCTGCTGAGGGGTAGCGGACATATCGATAACGGCTCAAGGCGGCGTGACAGGTTGAAGATGCTGAAATGATAACTGAGCATCATGACGGTGTTATGTGCGGATTGCGCGAGAATGACCCTGCTTGATTAACATTCTTTAATTGCACCAACTATGCGGTTTCACGTGAAACCGCGTTCAGACGGCCAGGTAAATCCGCACGGCCGAAACATGGGGCGGTAGCGGCACCGCGCGCAGTCGATCGACCAGGCCGGCCTGGTCGACCGGCAGACGCAATTCGATTTCGATCATGCCGTCGAGATAGTGCAACCACGCCTGCTGTAACAGACCCGCCTGAGCGCCGAGTGCCGCGGCATAGGGCGCCAGCACCGACTGCCTGGATGGCAGGGCAAGATTGGCACCACCATCCTCCTGATCGGCGTCAATATGGATGGTGACATCGGTCAGATCAAACGCCTGCATCAGGCGCTGCTGTGCCCGCAGGCTGATCTGGTGCCCCTCGGAGACACTGATATGCCCCCCCACCAGCAAATGGGCGTCGACGATGACCGAGTCGCCCATTTTCCGCGTGCGCAGGTCATGGGCATCTACCACCCCCTCGGTCTGCAACAGCGTCTGGCGCATCGCCGCCAGCTGTTCGGGAGCCAGCCCGCGATCCATCAGATCCTGCAGGGCGTCATAGCCGAAATGCCAGCCCATGCGTGCCACCATCAGGCCAACCACCCCGGCAGCCAGCGGATCCAGCAATGGCCAGCCACTGAGGTTGCCGATGATCCCAACCGCCACCACCAGCGAAGACGCCGCATCGGAACGGGCATGCCAGGCATTGGCCGTCAGCATGCCCGAGTTCACCCGGCGCGCTACCAGCAGCATGTAGCGGAACAGGCCTTCTTTGGCCAGCAAGGCCACCAGTGCCACCCAGAGGGCCACCAGATGAACGCGCGGGATCAGGGCCGGATCGAGCAGTTTGTGGCCGGCACTCCACAACATGCCGGCCCCGACCACCAGCAACAGGGTGCCCAGCACCAGCGAGGCGGCGGTCTCAAAACGGAAATGGCCGTAGGGGTGATCCTGGTCAGCGGCCTTGTGACTGTATCGATTGGCGATCAGCACGACAAAATCGGCCAGCAGATCGGACAGGGAGTGAATGCCATCGGCGATCAGGCCACTGGAGTGCGCCAGCACGCCGGTGAGGATCTGACCGCAAGTCAACAGCAGATTGACCACGACACTGACCTGGGTACTCAGTCGTGCGGCCTGTTGCTTGTCGCTGCTCATGACACACCGGCCTCTGCAAGGGAAGGAGACGTCTGATTGTAGCAGTTGGCTGATGTATATCTCATTAGCTTAAATTATCGTAAATATTTAACACTGACATATAATCGCCCATTGCTTGTTTTGCCTAATGTCAGGAATTCCATGTCCACCATCCATGCCATTCTTTTTGCCATCATGCAGGGGATCAGTGAGCTGTTCCCGGTGAGCAGCCTGGGTCACGGTGTCGTACTGCCCGACTTGCTGCACTGGGGGCTGAATCGTGAGGATCCCGCCTTTCTGGCCTTTATGGTGATGCTGCATCTGGGCACAGCGCTGGCCTTGCTGGTTTACTTCCGCCGCGACTGGCTGGACCTGCTGGGCGGTTTTGTGCGTGCCGGCGGGCGCCCGGTGACGCCGGAATCACGCCTGGTCTGGCTACTGGTAGGGGGGACGTTGCCGGCCGGGCTGATCGGATTGTTGCTGGAGAAAAAACTGCGCGCCCTGTTCGGTTCGACCACGCTGGTGCTGGTGGTACTGATCATCAACGGCATCATCCTGATTGCCGGTGACATGTTGCGCCGGGGAGGCCGAGGCCGTTCGCTGGATGAGCTGAGCTTCTTCGGCTCACTGAAAATCGGCCTGATTCAGGCGCTGGCGCTGATCCCCGGGATTTCGCGCTCCGGCGTGACGCTGATTGCCGGTCTGAACGAAGGCCTGAGCTATGCCGCCGCCGCACGGTTTTCCTTTCTGCTGGCGACGCCGATCATTCTGGCGGCCGGCGTACTGGAAGTACCGAAGCTGCTGCATCAGGGCAGCCAGATTGCCATTGGCCTGGCGCTGGGCTGTGGTCTGCTGTCCGGCATCTGTGCCTATCTCAGCACCTGGGCGCTGATGCGCTATTTCAACAAGCACGAGATTCAGGCCCTGCGGCCATTCGGCTGGTATTGCATCGGCCTGGGGCTGGTCGGGTTGTTGCTGCGACTTCCGTAATCAATCGTTTTATCCGAGGTGTGATGTTTTATGGCTGAAGAGAAGAAGGAGCCCTGGCTCAATTATCTGGCGCTGACCACGGTGATTTTTGCCGTAGCCGCCACATTGTCGACGTTCAAGGGGGGCGGCTATTCCACCAAGAGTGTCATCAGTCAGGCGCAGGCTTCAGATCAGTGGGCGTTTTATCAGGCCAAGGCCATCAAGGGGGATCTGTATCAGGTGAACCGCGATGCCTTGAAAGTGACGCTGGATGCCCTGCCGTCCAATGCGCCGGCCGCCGCACGCAAGGTCTATCAGGACAAAATGGCCGAGTACGACAAGAAGATCGCCAAATACACCGGCGAGAAAGCCCAGATCATGCAGCAGGCACGGGCGCTGGAAGCGGCACGAGATCATGCCCAGCAGCAGGGCCGGCCATTTGGCGTGGCCGTGATTTTCCTGCAGGTAGCGATCCTGATTTCCTCGATTGCCGGTTTGTTCAAGCAGCGCCAGATCTGGTTTGCCGCACTGCCGGTCGGCTTGCTGGGTCTGCTGTATTTCGCTGATGGCTTTTTCCTGTTCATGTGAATCAGATGGTTGTCATTGGCAAGGAGCCGGCACAGCCGGCTCTTTTCTTTTTTCTTTCAGATATTTCCAGCCCGTTTTTGCCAGTCACCGGCATAATCTGTATCCTGTTTGAATATCCATATACAAAATAAATCCGTTGGTGGTGAAGCATGCTGGTGCTGGTCAAAAATCTGTTTTTCTCGTTGTTGCGTCCGATTGGCCTGGGGCACACCCGTGTCTGGTTTGGCGAATTGCGACCGATTATCACCATGTCAGCGCCACTGATCCTGTCGCAGGCCGCGCAAATCGGCATCATGTTCATCGACTCGGTACTGATGGGACGGCTTGGCCCGGAGCAGCTGGCCAGTGGCGCTCTGGCGCTCTCCAGCTACTTCTTTTGTCTGGTATTGATTGTGGGAATCACCTCGGCGGCAGGCAATCTGGTGGCCCTGGCGCATGGCCGTGGCGATCGGCGTGCCGTGGTGGCTGCCACGCGGGCGGGTCTGTTGGTCAGTACCCTGCTTTGCCTGTTGATCGGCACGCTGTTGTGGCATGCCGAGCCCATCATGCTGCTGCTTGGCCAGCAGGCCGATAATGCACACCGTGCCGCCGGCTTTCTGCGCATCCTGTTGTGGGGCATGCCGTTCAGCATTCTGTTTCTGACCCTGCGCAGCTTTGCCTCCGGCATCAGCAATCCGGGGCCGGTCCCCTTCATCACGGTTTCGTCGCTGTTTGTCGCTCCCGTGATCGGCTTTGTGCTGTCCCAGGGCGTGGGGCAATGGCCGGGTCTGGGCCTGAATGGCATCGCCGTGTCCTCAGTCATCACTTACGCCTACACCGGGCTGACCTTCATGCTGGTCATTGTGAAGAACCCGGTTTTTGCCCGCTATCAGCTGTTTGCCGGTCTGGAGCGATGTGACCTGACCACGATCCGGCCGCTGCTGAAGCTCGGCATTCCCACCTCGGGCACGCTGGCGATGGAGAGTGGGCTGTTTTCCGCCGCCGCCTATCTGATGGGTGCGCTGGGCACCGCCGATCTGGCTGCGCATCAGAGCATGATGCAGATGGTGATTGCCTGTTTCATCATCCCCATGGGGCTGATGCAGGGCACGTCGATGTGTGTGGGGCAGGCGGCCGGTGCCGGCGATTTCGTCCGGGTGCGCCATCTGGGCAGTCTCGGTCAGATGCTGGCGGTGCTGTGGGGCGGGTTGATGTCGCTGATTCTGCTGCTGTTCCCGCAACTGGTGCTGGCGCTGTTTCTGCCACTCAGTCATCCCGGGGCTCAGGAGGCCCGCGCCGTGGCGGTGACGCTGACGCCGATGGTAGCACTGCTGCTGATCTTCGATGGCTGGCAGACGATTGCCAGCGGGGTGCTGCGCGCACTCAAGGACGCTCACAGTACCCTGGTGATCTTTGCCTTTGGCTGCTGGGGCATCGGCATGCCGCTGGCCTGGTGGCTGTCACATCATCTGATCGGCGCGATGGGGGTCTGGGCAGGCATGTCCAGTGGCCTGGGCGTGGTCACGGTGCTGCTGATGCTGCGCTTCCGCCGGGTAGCGCATGAGCTGCAATCCTCGCAGCGCAAGCTGTGAACGGCCATCGATTGCCTTGAACAACCTTTAGCGGGTTTCTTCGTGGGTGCTGAGTTTCAGTGCCCAGTAGGCAGGACACCAGCCGGAAAGACCGGTCAGCAAGGGTACCAGTCCGAACCAGGCCCAGGGCGTCTGCGGGCCGAACAGCGCCAGACTGACGATGCCGGCGCCGATCAGGACCCGGATGATGCGCTCTGCCTTGCCTACATTGCGTTGCATGCTGCTTACTCCGCTTGTGCCCCGTGGCGGGGCCCGGTTCATTCGGACATGGCGGCCAGCAGTTCGGCCTGATGTTCAGCCGTCAGGGCGTCGGTCAGATCGCCCAGATCGCCATCCATGACATATTCCAGCTTGTACAGGGTCAGGTTGATGCGGTGGTCGGTGATGCGCCCCTGCGGGAAATTATAGGTACGAATGCGCTCGCTGCGATCCCCGGAGCCGACCAGGCTCTTGCGCGTGGCGGCTTCTTTCGCCTGTGCCTCACGCATGCGCGCATCCATGATGCGGGCGGCCAGCACCGACAAGGCACGGGCCTTGTTCTTGTGCTGAGAGCGGTCATCCTGGCATTCGACCACGATGCCGGTCGGCAGGTGGGTAATGCGCACCGCCGAGTCCGTCTTGTTGATGTGCTGACCACCGGCGCCGGATGCGCGGAAGGTATCGACCCGGATATCGGCCGGATTGATCTCGACTTCAGCCACTTCATCGGCTTCCGGCATCACCGCCACGGTGCAGGCCGAGGTATGGATGCGGCCCTGGGTCTCGGTGACGGGAACGCGTTGCACGCGATGTCCGCCCGACTCGAATTTCAGGCGCGAATAGGCACCGGCACCGATGATGCGGGCAATGACTTCCTTGTACCCCCCCAGATCGGACTCGGAAGCGGACACAATCTCCACCTGCCAGCGGTTGCGTTCTGCATAGCGGGTATACATGCGCAGCAGGTCGCCGGCGAACAGCGCCGCTTCGTCACCGCCGGTTCCGGCACGGATTTCCAGATAGATGTTGCGTTCGTCGTTCGGGTCTTTCGGCAACAGCAGCTTTTGCAGGTCGATGTCCAGCTGGTCCATGCGCTCGCGCGCGGCGTCGATTTCGGCCTGGGCAAACGCTTTCATGTCCGGATCGGACAACATGTCTTCGGCGGTGGCAATGTCGGTCTGGCACTGCAGCCAGGCCTGCCAGGCCTCGACCACGGGGGTCAGTTCGGCATGCTCGCGCGTCAGCCGGCGATATTGATCCATATCGTTGGTGACACTGGGCTGACCCAGCAGCTGGGTCACTTCTTCAAGCCGGTCGGCCAGTTGCGACAGTTTGGCTGCGATCGACGGTTTCATCAGGACTCCGGGTGCAAGCGGTAAATCCGCGCGACAGCCTGGCGCATGGCCTCGTGGTCTTCGCCACGCTGCGACAGTGCCTGGGTCGGCGGATGCATCAATTTGTTGGTGAGCTGGACCGAGAAGGCTTCCAGCACTTTTTCGGGTGACTCGCCTCGGGCGAGCTGCTTCAGGGCAGCCTCGAGCGCATGGCGGCGTAACCGTTCGCCTTCGTCGCGCAGGGCGCGGATCAGCGGCACACTCTGCCGCTGGCGCAACCACTGGCCGAACTCGTCGACACGCGACACGATAATGCCCTCGGCCTGTTCGGCGGCCACCTGTCGCGCCTCACGACCGACCTCGACCACCTCGGCGATGTCGTCGACGGTATAGAGGAAGACATCGGACAGACTGGCCACTTCGGGTTCGATGTCGCGCGGCACAGCCAGATCCAGCATGAACATCGGCCGGTGACGCCGGCGCTTGATGGCTCGCTCCACCAGGCCCTTGCCGACAATGGGCACCGGGCTGGCGGTGGAGGTCACGACCACATCGAAGCGTTCGAGCTGCTCATGCAGCTCGGCCAGGGTGATGGCCTGGCCATTGAGCTGCGCCGCCAGGGCTCGTCCGCGCTCCAGGGTGCGGTTGGCGACGGTAATGCCGGCAGGCTGGCGGGCAGCAAAGTGAGTTGCCACCAGCTCGATCATTTCGCCAGCGCCGATGAACAGCAGGTTGAGCTCGCCGATGGCCGGGAAGATCTGCTCGGCCAGACGCACGCCGGCGGCAGCCATCGATACCGAACTGGCACCGACAGCCGTTTTGCTGCGGACCTCTTTGGCCACGGAAAACGCCTGCTGGAACAGGGCATTGAGCTGGGTCCCCAGGGTACCGGCCTGCTGGGCCACCCGCACGGCATCCTTAAGCTGCCCCAGGATCTGGGTTTCCCCCAGTACCATCGAATCCAGGCCGCTGGCGACGCGAAAGGCGTGGCGGGCAACGTCGGCCGCATCGAGCCGGTACAGGTACGGTTCGATTTCGGCCGGAGACAGATGATGGAACTGGGCCAGCCAGGCAATGGCCGCCGCCGGATCCGGTGCCGCACAGTAGATTTCGGTGCGATTACAGGTCGAGACGATGGCCGCTTCGCTGGCGGCCTGGCTTTGCGTCAGCAGCCGCAGGGCTTCCGGCAGGATATCTGCCGGAAACGCCAGCTTTTCCCGGATTGCCAGCGGGGCGGTTTGATGGTTGAGACCGAAGGCCAGGAGATGCATGCGAACGTGCCGGACCGCGAATGAAAGGCGTTAGTTTAACTGATCTTGTATCACTCGTCCTGTCAGAGCCCGACGGCTATCGGCACGCCTAGCCGGCGTGCCGTTCACTTCACAGCACCAGCCCGGCGACCATGGCCGACAGAATGCTGACCAGGGTCGAGCCATAGACCAGTTTCAGACCAAATCGCGACACCATATTCCCGCGCTCTTCATCCAGGCCTTTGACGGCTCCGGCGATGATGCCGATCGAGCTGAAGTTGGCGAAAGAGACCAGGAATACCGACAGTGTCCCCAGGGTATAGGGCGACAACTGGGCGGCCTCCTTCTTGAGCGCCATCATGGCCACGAATTCGTTGGTGACCAGTTTGGTGGCCATGATGCTGCTGGCACGGAGAATCTCGCCCCCCGGAATGCCCATCAGCCAGGCCAGGGGATAGAACACATAGCCCAGCACATGCTGGAAATCGACGCCAAAGCACCAGGTGAACACATGGTTGACGGTGGCAATGATGGCAATAAAGCCGATCAGCATGGCCCCGACAATCACCGCCACCTTGAAGCCGGCCAGAATATAGTCGCCCAGCATCTCGAAAAACGACATGCGCGCCACATGGCTGGTGATCAGCTTGTCTTCATCTACGCTGGCATCGTAGGGGTTGATCAGCGACAGGATGATGAAGGTGCTGAACAGATTGAGGATCAGTGCGGTCACCACGAAGCGCGGCGCGATCAGTTGCATGTAGGAGCCGACGATGGACATCGAGACCGTGGACATCGCCGTGGCGGCCAGGGTGTACATGCGTTTTTCGCTGAAGCTGCCGATGATGTTTTTGTAGGCGATGAAGTTTTCCGACTGGCCGACGATCATGGCGCCTACGGCATTGAAGGATTCGATCTTGCCCATGCCGCTGAGCTTGGCCAGCACCAGGCCAATGCCGCGGATAACCCAGGGCAGGACACGCAGATGCTGCAGGATACCGATGAGTACCGAGATATAGACAATGGGCATCAGCACCATCAGGAAGAAGCTGAAGTCGCCCTGATTGAGCAGGCCGCCAAAGACAAAGCGGGTGCCCTCGCCGGCAAAGTTCATCAACTGGTCGAAGGTTTCGGCCATGCCTCCGACGGCGGCAAGGCCATAATCGGTATGCAACAGCACGTAAGCAATGGCCACTTCGGCCAGCAATAATTGCACTACATAACGGATCTTGATGTTTTTGCGGTCGCGGGCAACCAGCTGGGTCAGGACGAGGACGACCAGCAAACCCAGGAGAAACTGGACAATATGCATGATTCTAGTGACGGCTTTCGGATATCAGGGCACGAGGCGAACAGCAGAACCCGGTCGAGGGGGTAGGTCCGGGCGGCGCAAAAAAAGCGGCTATGCTACCTTGTCTTGACGCGAAGATAAACCCCTGTTTTCACATCATTACTGGTCATGCAAACGGCATTGGCGAGCCATGATCCAGCGCAACGCCGGCCATCGAGTTTGTCGCATCCGGCATCGTTCCGGCGGTAAGATACGGGCAGGAGGATTTGACATGTCGCTCAAGCTCGCTGACATCCGCCTGGATTACAGCAAAAAGGAATTATCGCCGGAGGAATGCCTGCCGGATGCCGTGGCTCAGTTTGAAGTCTGGCTCAACGAAGCGATCAGTGCCGAAGTGCCGGAACCAACCGCCATGCATGTTGCCTCGGTGGATGGCGATGGCCGCCCGAGTGCCCGCATCGTGCTGCTCAAGGGCGTGGAAGCCGGACAGTTTCTGTTCTATACCAACTATCTTAGTCGCAAGGGTCAGCAGATTGCCGGCAACCCCTTTGTGTCGCTGACCTTTTTCTGGCCGGAGCTGGAACGTCAGGTCCGTATTGAGGGTCAGGCCAGACCGCTGCCTGGCGAGGTTTCGGACGAGTATTTTGCCAGTCGCCCGTATACCAGCCGTCTCGGCGCCTGGGCATCCGAGCAGAGCACGGAAATCCCGTCCAAGGCCGAGCTGGTGAAACGTGCCGCCATGTTTGGCGTGCGCTATCCCTTCAAGGTGCCGCGCCCTCCGCACTGGGGGGGCTATGCGGTCATTCCTGATCGCATCGAGTTCTGGCAGGGCCGGCCAAGCCGCCTGCATGATCGTGTGCTGTATACCCTGCAGGCAGATGGCAACTGGCAGAAGGTACGCCTGGCGCCCTGATCTTGCCGCCCGCCTGTCCTTCCGGGCTGGCGGGTAGTTCCCCATTCCCGCCCATCGGACAGCTGTCAGGCTGTCACTTCATCCCGCTAGATAGTAGGCCTGCACGACCGCCGGTCGTGTACCAGTCCACCCCGATTTGACCCGTCGCGATTCGAGCGGCTGGTTCCGGGGCTATCGCTAGCGGAGACCGTAATGAAGAAAATGTCGGTTTGTATTGCCCTGTCCTTGTCCAGCATGCTGCAGCCGGCGCTGGCTGCCCGGCTGGTGGATATCCAGACGCTGCTGCGCCAGGGGGTTCGTCCTGCCCAGAACTTGCCGGCGGATTTTCAGCCGGTACGCAGCCAGTCGCTGCCGGGCGGCAAGGTCGTCACCCGCTATCAGCAATATTATCAAGGGGTTCCGGTGTGGGGTCAGGCGGTCATCGGGGTGCGCCAGCCGCAAATGGTTGGTTCCAGCAACCGATTTGACGGACAGGCCGTGACAGGTCTGAACGAAGAGCTGCCCTCGGTAAAGCCGACCCTGTCGGCCAGTCAGGTACTGGCGCAAGCCCGTGCCATGCAGGCGGCTGGACAGCCGGTGATCAATGAAAGTGCCCAGTTGCTGGTCCGGCTGGACCGGCACCAGAACGCCCAGTTGGTGTATCTGGTGTCGTACTTCATCCCGGCCAGCAAGCCGAGCCGTCCGTATTTCATCATCGATGCTCACAGTGGCAGCGTGCTCAAACAATGGAATGGCCTGACCCATCTGGATGCCACGGGCCCCGGCGGCAATCGTAAGACCGGCAAGTATGAGTTCGGCCAGCGCTATGGCTATCTGCCGGTCAGCGATGATTGCAATATGGATAACGGCACGGTCAAGGCCATTGATCTGCAGAACACCGAGAACACCAGCCTGCAGACCCCGTTTCACTTCACCTGCCCGCGTAATACGGCCGATCGCCAGATCAATGGCAGTTACGGTCCGATCAATGATGCCTACTACTTCGGCAATGCCGTGGTGAAGATGTACCGGAGCTGGCTGGGACTGGATCCGCTGAAAGGGCCGCTATATCTGCATGTGCATTACGGCAAACGCTATGAAAACGCCTTCTGGGATGGCAGCAGCATGAATTTCGGCGATGGTGGCCGCGAGCTGTTCCCCCTGGTCTCGGCCGATGTCACCGGCCACGAGATCAGCCATGGCTTTACCGAACAGAATTCAGGGCTGGTTTACGAGGGACAGTCCGGCGGCATCAACGAGGCGTTTTCGGACATCGCCGGGGCGGCTACCGAGTATTTCGTCAAGGGCAGCAACAGCTGGCTGATCGGCATGGACATCACCAAGGGCAAGAAACCGCTGCGCTTCATGGATCACCCTGCCGCAGACGGGCAATCGATCGAGAAGGCCGAGGATTTCCGTGAAGGCATGGACCCGCATGAAAGCAGCGGCGTCTTCAACCGGGCGTTCTATCTGCTGGTGCAAAGCAAGGGCTGGACGGTGCGCCGTGGCTTCGAAGTCTTCGCCGATGCCAACCGGCTCTACTGGAACCCCAATAGTGACTACAACCAGGCGTCTTGCGGGGTGATTCGTGCGGCCAGCGAACGCGGCTATGATCAGCAGGCCGTCACGTCCGCATTTGCCGAAGTAGGGGTGAGCTGCACCCAGGCACGCGGCTAAAAAAATCCGGCAAGCCTTTCGACTTGCCGGATGATGGCAGGCTCATGGCCGGACGCCGTGCTCAGGCATCGCTGATGGCCAGAATGTTCCACTTCTTGGGCAGCAACTTGCCGCGCTTGGCGCGTCGGCCCAGATATTCGGCCAGCGCCACCTTTTCCTCGCCGGCCTTGCCCCGCACGGACAGCACCGAGAGCTGTACCCTGTCACCTCGTGCCAGACCGATGGCTGTCAAGCGTTCGCCTTCATCCAGCTGCATCAGCATCAGGCCGCGTCCCTTGGCCAGATCACGCAATTCACCGGCACTGAAGGCCAGCAGGCGGCCATTGTCGGCGGCCGCCACCAGTTGCAGATCGACCTGGGCAATGTCCGTCGGTACCCGGACCGGAGCCAGCACGTCATCCCCCTGCTCCAGGGTGATGAAGGCCTTGCCGGCCTTCACCCGACCCGCCATGTCGGCCAGGGTGGCGATAAAGCCATAGCCGGAGGAACTGGCGACCACGTAACGGGCATTTTCGGCCGCCGACAGCATATGGCTGGGTTTGCCGTTGTCCTGGAGATCAATGAGCGAGGCCACCGGCACGCCATCGCCACGACCGGTAGGCACATCGGCAGCACTGACGGTATAGGCCCGGCCAAGGTTGTCCAGAACAACAATTGGCCATACCGTCCTTGTCTCCAGCACGGTGTGCAGGGCATCGCCGTCCTTGAAGGCCAGGGTCGACAGATCGAGGTTGTGGCCGACGCGGGCGCGCAGCCAGCCCTTCTGCGACAGGATGACGGTAATCGGCTCGTCGGCCACCGTCTGGGTCAACACGGCGCGTTGTGCCGCCTTGATCTCGGTACGACGGGCATCGCCATACCTGGCCGCATCGGCGCGGATTTCGTCGATGATCAGCTGACGTTTGGCATCCGGCGTATCCAGCAGGTGACGCAGTCCTTCGCGCTCTTCGCGCAGTTCGGACAGTTCCTTTTCCAGCTTGAAGCCTTCCAGTCGGGCCAATTGGCGCAGGCGGATTTCCAGGATGTCCTCGGCCTGGGCTTCGGAGAGGCCGAAGGCCTTGATCAGGTCCGGCTTGGGTTCATCCGACTCGCGAATGACGCGGATCACTTCATCGATGTGGATGAAGGCGATCATCCGGCCTTCGAGGATATGGATGCGCTTTTCCACCTGGGCCAGGCGGTGAGCCAGCCGGCGGGTGACGGTTTCACTGCGGAAGGCCAGCCAGTCCTGCAGGATGGCCTTGAGCCCCTTCTGGCCTGGACGGCCGTCCAGGCCGATCATCACCAGGTTGAGCGAGGCATTGCCTTCCAGGCTGGTCTGCGCCAGCAGCATCTGCACGAATTCTTCCGGATCCTGCCGGCTCGACTTGGGCTCGAACACCAGCCGCACCGGCTGGTTGCTGTCCGATTCGTCGCGCACGCGGTCGAGCATTGACAGCATCAGACTCTTGAGATTTTGCTGCTCCTGCGTCAGCGCCTTCTTGCCCGGGCGCGGCTTGGGGTTAGTGGCCTCTTCGATCTCGGCCAGCACTTTCTGCGCCGAACTGCCTGGCGGCAGTTCCGACACGATGATGCGCCATTGGCCGCGGGCCAGTCGTTCGACCTCCCAGCGGGCGCGTACGCGCACCGAACCACGCCCACTCTCATAGGCGGTCAGGATGTCCTCGCTGGGGGTAATGATCTGACCGCCGCCCGGAAAGTCCGGCCCCGGCACATACTGCATCAGTTCGCTGGTGCTCAGCTCGGGGTTTTCCAGCAGGGCAGCGGCCGCCTGGGCAACTTCGCTCAGGTTGTGCGGCGGAATTTCGGTGGCCAGGCCGACGGCAATGCCGGAGGCGCCGTTGAGCAGCAGCATCGGCAGACGGGCCGGCAGCAGGGCGGGTTCTTCGAAGGCACCATCGTAGTTGGGGACAAAATCCACCGTCCCCATGTCGATTTCCGACAACAGCAAGTCGGCAAAGGGGGTCAGGCGAGCCTCGGTATAACGCATGGCGGCGGCACCGTCGCCATCGCGGCTGCCGAAGTTGCCCTGGCCGTCGATCAGCGGATAGCGCAGGGTGAAGTCCTGCGCCATGCGGACCAGCGCCTCGTAGGCCGAGCTGTCACCATGGGGATGGTATTTGCCGAGGATTTCACCGACCACGCGCGCCGACTTGACCGGCTTGGCACCGGCAGTCAGCCCCATGTCGCGCATGGCGTACAGGATGCGGCGCTGCACCGGCTTCTGGCCATCGGCCACTTCGGGCAGGGCACGGCCCTTGACCACGCTCATCGCGTATTCCAGATAGGCGCGCTCGGCGTAGAGATCGAGGGCAATCCAGTCATCCCCGCTCTGGGCTGGCGGTTCGGCAGGAGGGGGAGGGGCTGGCGGCGTGCCTTCTGCAGTGGCAGTATCGAACAGGTCGCCGCTCAAATGATCTTGGTTATTCATTGGGCTTGGTCGCAATCATGTGGCCAACGGTAAACATTCTTAAGAGCAGGATTGTACATGGCAAGCTTACTGAATTGGCAATGTCACCGCTTCAACGATTTTTCCCTGGAGGGGCTGTACGCGATGTTGCGGCTGCGCGATCAGGTATTCGTGCTGGAGCAGCAGTCGATCTACGGTGACCTCGATAATCTCGACCAGCCGGCCTGGCATGTCTGTGGTCACGATGCCAGGGGACAGCTGCTGGCCTATGCCCGCCTGCTGGCACCGGGCGATAAATATGAACACGCCGTGGCCATCACCCGGGTGGTGGTCGACCCGTCCCTGCGCGGACAGGGCGTGGGGCGCCAGTTGCTGGCCGAATCCCTGCGCCAGGCTGAACAGCGTTTTCCGACGGTGATGCAAAAGCTGTCGGCCCAGGTTTCGGCGCTGGCATTTTATGAGTCCTTTGGGTTCGTCGTGGCTTCCGCGCCTTATGACGACGGCGGCATCATGCATTGCGACATGACGCGGGCCGTACACTGAGCTCGCCGCCGCAGTATCTTCACGTAAAGACAATCCAAAAGCCTGTAATTTTTCAACTACATGACAATATCGTAGCGCATTTTCCCCTCTGCACCCGCGCCGCCAAGCCCTTTAGCACACCGGCATGGCAGCGCGGTTTTCTCGGCTTTCCCCAGCCTGCCGGTTGCCTGATCAGGGTAAAATCGGCGATAATTGCATGATTTTTCAATGGTTGGCTCCCTGGAGCCGGTCTTTGTTCACGTTCTTCACAGTCTCGAGGTTTCTTCCGCATGGTCTCCAGAACCGAGCTCGCCAATGCCATCCGTTTCCTTGCCATGGACGCGGTGGAAAAAGCTAAATCCGGCCACCCCGGCATGCCGATGGGCATGGCCGATATCGCCGAAGTCCTGTGGCGCGACCACCTGAAACACAGCCCGACCCAACCGCTGTGGGCCAACCGCGATCGTTTCGTGCTGTCCAACGGCCACGGCTCGATGCTGCTGTACAGCCTGCTGCATCTCACCGGTTACCGCCTCTCGATCGACGACCTGAAGAACTTCCGCCAGCTGCATGCCAAAACCCCGGGTCACCCGGAGTATGGCTATGCCGAAGGCGTCGAGACCACCACCGGCCCGCTGGGCCAGGGCATCTGCAATGCAGTCGGCATGGCGCTGGCAGAAAAAATGCTGGCCGCCGAGTTCAACCGCCCGGGCCATACCATTGTCGACCACCACACCTGGGTCTTCCTCGGCGACGGCTGCCTGATGGAAGGCATTTCGCACGAAGCCTGCTCGCTGGCCGGCACCTGGGGTCTGAACAAGCTGATCGCCTTCTACGACGATAATGGCATCTCGATTGACGGCGACGTCGACGGCTGGTTCACCGACGACACCCCGGGGCGCTTCGCTGCCTACGGCTGGCAGGTCATCCCCAACGTCAATGGCCATGACCCGAAGGAAATCGCCATTGCCATCGATACCGCCAAGAAATCGGACCGCCCGACCCTGATCTGCTGCAAGACCAAGATCGGCTTTGGCGCACCGAACAAGCAGGGTGGCCACGATGTGCATGGCGCACCGCTGGGTGCCGCAGAAATCAGCGCCGCCCGCGAGTACCTCAAGTGGCCGCACGCGCCGTTCGAGATCCCGGCCGACATCCGCGCGGCCTGGAACGCGGAAGAAGCCGGCAAGGCCCGTGTGGCCGAGTGGGATCAGCGCTTTGCCGCCTATCGCGCCGCCTTCCCGCAGGAGGCCGCCGAATTCGAACGCCGCATGCAGCGCGAGCTGCCGGCAGGCTGGACCGACCATGTCGCCGCCAAGATCGAGCAGGCCAATGCCAAGGCAGAGACCATCGCCACCCGCAAGGCCTCGCAGAATGCCATCGCCGCCCTGGCCGAAGCGCTGCCGGAGCTGGTCGGTGGTTCGGCTGACCTGACGCCGTCGAATCTGACCAACTGGCCGGCAGCCAAGTCGTTCACCGGGGAAGGTGCCGCCAACTATCTCCACTATGGCGTGCGCGAGTTCGGCATGGCCGCCATCATGAACGGCATGACGCTGCATGGTGGTCTGAAGCCGTTCGGCGCTACCTTCCTGATGTTCAGCGAATATGCGCGCAATGCGCTGCGCATGGCCGCGCTGATGAAGATCAATCCGGTATTCGTGTTTACCCACGATTCGATCGGTCTGGGCGAAGATGGCCCGACCCACCAGCCGGTAGAACAGATCTCGACCCTGCGCATGATCCCGAACATGGCCGTATGGCGTCCTTGCGACACCGTCGAGTCCATGGTGGCGTGGGCCGAGGCACTGTCGGCCAAGGATCATCCGAGCTGCCTGATCTTCAGCCGTCAGAACCTGCCTTTCGTTGCCCGCGATCAGGCCACCATCGACAACATCAAGCGCGGCGGCTATGTGATTCGCGATGCCGCCAGCCCGCGCGCCGTTCTGCTGGCGACCGGTTCGGAAGTCGAACTGGCGCTCAAGGCAGCCGAGCAGCTGGCGAGCCAGGGCGTGGCGGTTCGCGTGGTCTCCATGCCGTGCACCAATGCCTTCGACCAGCAGGACAAGGCCTACCGCGCCTCGGTGCTGCCCGCCGGCGTACCGCGCCTGGCCATCGAAGCCGGTGTCAGCAGCTTCTGGCGCCAGTATGTCGGCCTGGAAGGCGACGTGATCGGCATCGACCGCTTCGGCGAATCGGCGCCGGCCGGCGAGCTGTTCAAACTGTTCGGCTTCACTGTCGACAACGTGGTCGCCAAGACCCTGTCGTTGATCGAGCAATAAGTTGTCTGCAAGCCGCCCCTGACCGGGCGGCTTTTTTACACCAGGTTTCACGTGAAACCTGAGGGCTCTGTTGAGGGAGCCTTCACTGCACTTCCGGGAGATTAAAAGAAATGACCATCCGTATCGCGATCAATGGCTACGGCCGTATCGGCCGTCAGGTACTGCGCGCCATCTACGAATACGACCTTGACAAGGAATTCGAGGTTGTAGCCGTCAATGCCAGCGGAGACCTTGCCACCAACGCGCACATCACCAAATTTGATACGGTTCACGGACGCTTCCCGGCCGACATCGGCCATGACGAACATCACCTGCTGATCAATGGCAAGGCGATTCCGTTTTTCAGCACGCGCGATCCGTCGCTGCTGCCCTGGAAGGAACTGAATGTCGATCTGGTGATGGAATGTACCGGGTCATTTACCAGCAAGGCCAAGTGCCAGGCTCACCTGCAGGCCGGTGCCAAAAAAGTGCTGATTTCCGCACCGGGCGGGGACGATGTCGACGCCACCGTGGTGTATGGCGTCAACCATGCCGTGCTCAGGCCCGAGATGACGGTCGTGTCGAATGCTTCCTGCACCACCAACTGCCTGGCGCCGGTCGCCAAGGCGCTTCACGACGAGATCGGCATCGTCAAGGGGCTGATGACCACCATCCACGCCTTTACCAATGACCAGGTACTGACCGACGTCCGTCACAAGGACCTGCGTCGCGCCCGCTCGGCAGTCCAGAACATGATCCCGACCAAGACCGGCGCCGCCAAGGCCGTGGGCCTGGTGTTGCCGGAACTGGCAGGTCGCCTGGACGGCTTCTCGGTTCGCGTACCAACCATCAATGTCTCGCTGATCGACCTGACTTTTGAGTCGGCCCGCAAGACCAGCAAGGACGAAGTCAATGCCGTGGTGCGAGCCGCGGCGGAAGGTTCGATGAAGGGGGTTCTGGGTTACAACACCCTGCCGCTGGTCTCCATGGACTTCAACCACACCACCGAGCCGTCGACCTTTGATGCCACACTGACCAAGGTCACTCACGGAAATATGGTGAAAGTCCTCGCTTGGTACGACAATGAGTGGGGTTTCAGCTGTCAAATGCTGAATACCGCGCGCGCCATGTTTGCCGCCTGAGCCTATGTAGCTCGATGACCGGATCTGTCTCGGCAGGTCCGGATCTGGCGGGGCGCAAAGACGTTTGTCTCATCTGAACAACCAGGACTGAAAAATGGAATTCAAGAAACTGACTGATCTGGATCTGCACGGCAAGCGCGTGCTGATCCGCGTAGACATGAACGTACCGGTCAAGGATGGCGTACTCGGCGACGATACCCGCATCCGTGCCTCCCTGCCTTCCATCGAGCATGCATTGGGCCAGGGGGCCGGCGTGCTGCTGATGACCCACCTCGGCCGGCCGACGGAAGGCGAGCCCAAGCCGGAAGACAGCCTGGCACCGGTGGCCGTACGTCTGTCCGAACTGCTGGGCCGTCCGGTACGACTGGTGGCCGACTGGCAGACCGGCGTCAGCGTCGCGGCTGGCGAAGTGGTCATGCTGGAGAACGTACGCCTGAACAAGGGCGAGAAAAAGAACAATGCCGACCTGGGCCGCGCCTATGCCGCCCTGTGCGACATTTTCGTCAATGATGCCTTCGGTACCGCTCACCGTGCCGAGGCCTCGACACATGCCGTTGCCGCGGCGGCGCCGGTGGCCTGCGCCGGCCTGCTGCTGTCGGCCGAGCTGGATGCCCTGGGCAAGGCCCTGGAACACCCGGCCCATCCGCTGGTGGCCATCGTGGCCGGCTCCAAGGTCTCGACCAAGCTGACGATCCTCGAAGCGCTGGCCGACAAGGTCGATCAACTGATCGTCGGTGGCGGCATTGCCAATACCTTCCTGCTGGCAGAAGGCCACAATATCGGCAAGTCGCTGTGCGAACCGGATCTGGTCGATCAGGCCCGTACCGTGATCGCCAAGATCCGCGCCCGCGGTGGCAATGTGCCGCTGCCGAGCGATGTGGTGTGCGCGACCGAGTTCTCGGCATCGGCACCGGCCACGCTGAAGAACATCAAGGATGTCAGCGCTGACGACATGATCCTGGATATCGGCCCGGATTCGGCCGCCGAGCTGGGCAAGCTGATTGCCAAGGCCGGCACCGTGGTCTGGAACGGCCCGGTCGGTGTGTTTGAGTTTGAAGCCTTCAGCCATGGCACGCGCACGCTGGCGCAGGCAATCGCCGATGCTGACGCGTTCTCGATCGCCGGCGGTGGAGACACCCTGGCGGCGATTGCCCAGTTCGGCATCACCGACCGCATCAGCTATATCTCCACCGGTGGCGGCGCCTTCCTGGAATTCCTTGAAGGCAAGGAACTGCCGGCTGTTGCCATTCTGGAACAACGCGCTCGCGGTTGATCGTGTATGAAGAAAAGGGGTGGCTGACATCATGACGCTCAACATCTGGCTGCTGTTCGTCACCACCACCTTTTTCGTGTCTGCCACGCCCGGCCCCAACATGCTGCTGGCCATGACCCATGGCATTCATTACGGGGTCAGGGCGACCTTCATCACCTGTCTTGGCCTGATGGCCGGCTTGTTGCTCTATATCCTGGTCTCGGCAGCCGGGCTGGGGGCCTTGCTCAGTACCTCGCCCAGACTGTTCACCGCCATCACCTGGCTGGGGGCAGCCTATCTGGTCTATCTGGGCATCCGCACCTGGCGGGCGGCGCCCGTGACGCCATCCGAACGACGCGACAATCAGACGCTCAATGCCCTGCAGCGCTTCCGCCATGGCTTTCTGGTGGCCCTGAGCAATCCGAAGGCGGTGATTTTTTTCACGGCGTTGTTTCCGCAGTTCATGAATTCGCAACGTGCCCAATTGCCGCAGTTGCTGATCCTGACTGCCTCGTTTTATCTGATTGAAGCCGGCTGGCAGTTTGTCTACGCCAGTGGCGGTGCCCGTCTGTCGGGCTGGCTGCAATCGGCGCGGCACATTCGTCTGGTCAACCGCCTGTCGGGCGGGGCATTCGTTTGTGCCGGCATCATTTTGACCGGTGTTTCACACCACTGAAGAAGCTTCGCCGGCCACGCGGCCGGCGTGATAACCATCTGCGCCCTGAGGGAGAAATTCATGGCACTCGTTTCGATGCGTCAACTGCTGGATCATGCGGCCGAATACGGTTACGGCTTGCCGGCGTTCAACGTCAATAACCTGGAACAGATGCGCGCCATCATGGAAGCCGCCGACAAGGTCGACGCACCGGTGATCGTGCAGGCCTCGGCCGGTGCACGCAAATACGCAGGCGCACCTTTCCTGCGTCACATGATTCTGGCGGCCGTGGAAGAGTTTCCGCATATCCCGGTCGTGATGCACCAGGATCACGGCACCAGCCCGGACATCTGCCAGCGCTCGATCCAGCTGGGTTTCAGCTCGGTGATGATGGATGGCTCGCTCAAGAGCGATGGCAAGACCCCGGCCGATTACGACTACAACGTTGAAGTGACCCGTACCGTGGTCAACTTCTCCCACGCCTGCGGCGTGTCGGTAGAAGGCGAGATCGGCTGCCTGGGTTCGCTGGAAACCGGCAAGGCCGGTGAAGAAGATGGTGTCGGCGCCGAAGGCACGCTGGATCACAGCCAGCTGCTGACCGATCCGGAAGAAGCCGCCCGCTTCGTGCGCGATACCGGCGTCGATGCGCTGGCTATCGCCATCGGTACCAGCCATGGTGCCTACAAGTTCAGCCGCAAGCCGACCGGCGATGTGCTGCGTATCGACCGCATCAAGGAAATCCATGCGCGCATTCCCAACACCCACCTGGTGATGCACGGCTCCTCCTCGGTACCGCAGGACTGGCTGGCCATCATCAATCAGTATGGCGGCGAGATTCCGGAAACCTATGGCGTACCGGTGGAAGAGATCGTCGAGGGCATCAAGCATGGCGTGCGCAAGGTGAATATCGACACCGACCTGCGTCTGGCCAGTACCGGTGCCATCCGCCGTTTCTTGGCGACGCATCCGGCCGAATTTGACCCGCGCAAGTATCTGGCCGAGACCATCAAGGCCATGCGCGACATCTGTATCGCGCGCTACGAGGCCTTCGGCTCCGCCGGCCAGGCCAGCAAGATCAAGGCCATCAGCCTCGACAGCATGGCCACTCGCTATGCCAAGGGCGAACTGTCGCAGATCATCAAGTAAGCCCTTCGTCCCGGGTCAATGCAAAACGGCAGCCTCTCTGGAGCGCTGCCGTTTTCTTTTGCCGGGGGAGAGACTCAGCGCTTGCTGCGACGCTGCTGCACGGCCTCGGCCAGCAGGGCCAGCAGCTTTTCACTATCTTCCCAACCGATGCAGCCATCGGTGATGCTCTGACCATATTGCAGTGCGCAACCGGGCTTCAGATCCTGACGCCCCTCGACCAGATGGCTCTCGACCATCACGCCGAAGATGTGCTGGTCGCCGGCGGCCATCTGGGCCGCCACATCCTGCGCCACCTCCATCTGGCGACGGTAATCCTTGCGGCTGTTGGCGTGACTGAAGTCGACCATCAGCTTGGGCGTCAGGCCGACTGCGCCCAGTTCGGAGGCCGCTGCCTTGACGTGCTCGGCGCTGTAGTTCGGCTCTTTGCCCCCGCGCAGGATCACGTGGCAATCGGGATTGCCACCGGTCGAGACAATGGCGGAATGGCCAGTCTTGGTGACAGACAGGAAATGGTGCGGCTGATTGGCCGCACGGATGGCATCGATGGCAATGCGCAGATTGCCGTCCGTGCCGTTTTTGAAGCCGACCGGACAGGACAGGCCCGAGGCCAGCTCGCGGTGCACCTGGGACTCTGTCGTACGGGCACCGATGGCACCCCAGGAAATCAGATCGGCAAAGTACTGCGGCGTGATCATGTCGAGGAATTCCGTCGCAGCCGGCATGCCCATCTGGTTCAGATCGAGCAGCAGGCGGCGAGCCAGGCGCAAGCCGGCGTTGATGTCGTAAGACTCGTCCAGGTGCGGATCATTGATCATGCCCTTCCAGCCCACCGTCGTGCGCGGCTTCTCGAAGTAGACCCGCATCACGATCACCAGCTCGCGCTCATAGGCCTTGCGCAGGGTGAGCAGACGGCGGGCATAGTCTTCTGCCGCCTCGATATCGTGGATCGAGCAGGGGCCGACCACGACCAGCAGACGATCGTCCTCACCGCGCAGAATGTCGGCAATCTCGCGACGGGTATTGAAGATCAGCTCGGATACCATGTCGCTGATCGGCAGCTCGTACAAATGCGCAATCGGTGGCAACAGCTCTTTAATCTCCCGGATGCGTACATCGTCTGTCTGGTGTTGCATGGCAATCCCTTGGTCTCTGTTTTTTATATCGATTTACAGCAAGATACCCTTTTTTGAATAATCAGGACAAGCCTTTTCCCTGCCCGATGCGGCAGTGCAAAAACAAAAACGCCACCGCGAGGGTGGCGTTTCGGGATGCAGCATGGGGCTGATCAGTCAGCGTATTGGCGCTTCATGCGCTCCCGGCGTTCCTGGGCCTCGACAGACAAGGTTGCGGTCGGACGGGCAATCAGACGCTTGAGGCCGATCGGTTCGCCGGTATCTTCACAGAAGCCGTAGGACCCGTCCTCGATTTGACGCAGCGACGCCTGGATCTTTTGCAGCAGCTTGCGCTCGCGATCCCGGGTGCGCAGCTCCAGCGCGTACTCTTCTTCCAGCGTGGCACGATCTGCCGGGTCAGGGGTGGCCTCCTGCTCCTGCAGATGGTTCGCCGTTGCGCTGGCGTTGATCAGCAATTCTTGCTGCATCTGCAACAAACGGTCTTTGAAGAACTCAAGATGGTCGGCGTTCATGTAATCGTCGCCGTCCCAGTTGAGAATATCCTGTTCGGTCAGCTTGGCCATAATTGGTGCTTCCAGCATAGAGTTGGCAGACAGGCGGAGAAGATTACCTACAGCTCCGGCTTTGTGCAACTATCTTGCCAAAGCCCTGTAACATTCCTGCTGCTGAGAACTTGTATAGCGTGATTCCGCTTCGGCTACAAGGTTTTTCATCAAAAGAAAGGCGGCCATGGCCGCCTTCCGTTTTCTTCTTGCCCAGCAACTGGCTTATTTCAGTGCCAGGATACCCTTGACCAGGGTCTTGATGTCCGCGTCGCTGACCTGGCTGTTCGGCGGCATCGGGACCTGGCCCCAGACGCCTACACCACCGGCCTTGACCTTGGCGACCAGCTTGGCTTCGGCACCCTTGTCGCCCTTGTACTTCTTGGCAACATCTTTCCAGGCCGGACCAACCAGTTTGTGGTCAATCGCATGACAGGCGAAGCAGCCGTCTTTTTGCGCCATCGGAACGATATCAGCCATCGCCGGTGCAGCCATCACACCGCTGACGACCGTTGCCAACAGAATTTTTTTCAACATCTGTTCTCTCCCTTTTTGGTTTGCACAATCAAATCTATCCGCAGAATATGACAAATAACCATAAATGCTAGACAAGAATCTTGAGTTGCATCAACAAACCATTCTCCAGCAGTCTGACCGGCAACATCAGAATCACCTGGATGATCAGGAACAAGATGATCGGCGACAGATCCACCCCGCCCACCACGGCACGGCGGAAAGGCCGCAGATAGGGGCGGGTGAGCGAATCGAGGATCGGCGCCAGCGGGTTGTAGGGGTTGATCCAGCTCATCACGGCCTGCACGATCACGGCGCCCATGAGCAGGAACAGAGACTGTTTGAAAAGATACAGTACGGTCAGCAGTGCCAGCGCCAGCAGGGTCTGCGGGGCGGCAAAATTATAGGGCAGGGGGTTGAGTGCCAGCAGCAGGCCATTGGCAATCAGACCGACGACCCAGGCAGCCAGCAGGGTAGCAATGTCATAGCTGCGGTAGCTGGGTACCAGCCGACGCATCGGCAAGACCAGGAAGTTGGTGACCGCCATGGAGAACTGACACAGGGGATGCCGGAAAGGTGCGTGAGCCACCTGCAGGTAGAAGCGCAGCAACAACACCAGCACAAACAGGTCGGATAGGGTTTTGATCAAAAACTGCAGCGTTTCGAAGATCATGTTAGTCCTGACTCAGCTGTTGGCCCATTTCGATGGAACGGGCGCGACAATCCATGGCACCGGCGACAATGGCCGCCTTGACCCCCTCCTGCTCGAAGCGGGCGATGGCCCGTTCGGTGGTACCCCCCTTAGACGTCACATTGCTGCGCAACTGGTCGATGGGCAGGGGCGACTGACGGGCCAGCTCGATGGCACCGTCGAACGTAGCCAGTACCAGATTGCGGGCACTGCTTTCATCGAAGCCCGCCTGGCGTGCCGCCTGCATCATTGACTCGATGAAATAGAACACATAGGCCGGGCCACTGCCGCTGACGCAGGTGATGTCATCGATACCGCTTTCCTGCGCCAGCCAGACCACCTGACCCACAGCAGCCATGACGGTGGCCGCCGCCTCGCGGTCGGCAGCCGACACCGAGGGTGCGGCATACAGACCGGAAACCCCCTTGCCCACCATGGAAGGCGTGTTGGGCATGACGCGAACCAGTCTGGCATTCGACATCCATCGTGCCAGCGCTTCGCTGCGAATACCGGCGGCAATGGAAATGACCAGCGCGCCGCCCAGGCGCGGCGCCAGCTCCCGGCACAGCGCTTTCAGCTGCTGCGGCTTGACGGCCAGCACCACCACATCCTGCGTATCAAAGGTGGCCGGCAAGTCGCGCAAGCCTTCTGTGCCGTACTGGGCAGCCAGGCGATCCAGCTTGTCCTGATTGCGATCCAGCACCCGGATATGATGTCCCGGCTGTTGGCTGAGACCGGCGATGATGGCGGCGGCCATATTGCCGCCGCCGATGAAAGTAATCTGCATGGATTCAGTTTCCGATCTGTCTGTGGCTGTAATCACGTGCGCCGAAAATGGCGGTGCCCACCCTTACCATGGTGGCACCTTGCTGAACTGCAAGCACCATGTCCGACGACATGCCCATCGATAATTCTTCCAGCGCCAGGCCCCGGCCGTTCAGTTCGTCGCGCAGGCTGCGCAGGGTACGAAAACGCGCTGCCAGCAGATCGCTGTCCGGCGTCGGTTCGGGAATGCACATCAGGCCGCGCAGGCGCAGATTCGGCAGGGTCGCAACCTGTTGCGCCAGCCCGGGCAAATCCGCCGGTGCGCAGCCGCTCTTACTGTCCTCTCCGGACACATTCACCTGCAGACACACGTTCAGTGGCGGCATCCCGGCAGGGCGTTGAGCGGAAAGCCGCTCGGCAATCTTGATCCGGTCGACCGAATGCACCCAATGAGCATATTCTGCCACGATACGGGTCTTGTTGGACTGAATCGGGCCAATAAAATGCCACTCGATCCCCAATGCCGTCAGTTCGGCGGCCTTGCCCGCAAACTCCTGCACGTAATTCTCACCGAAAGCCTGCTGACCGGCGGCCACCGCTTCACGAATGGCATCCGCGGGAAACGTCTTGCTTACCGCGATCAGCCGTACCGAACCGGCCGGCCGGTCCGCCTGTGACTCAGCCGTGCGAATTTGCTGGCGGACGTGGTCCAGCGCCATGCTGACAGATTGGGACATCGCAATTCCTGTGGTTGTTGAACGGCCGGCAAACCATCCGGAAGGTAGCCGGCCAGGAGATTATAAATGCAATTGGCGGCACTCCTTAAGCTTTGCTCCGCCCGGCAGGCATCCGATCTGCATCTCTCACCGGGCGAGCCCCCCATCCTGCGCATCCATGGCCGATTGCAGCGGCTGGCAGGCGAAGCCCTGTCTGCCACCAGCCTGCCAGTCCTGTTCGAGGGGCTGCTCAGCCGCTCACAGCGACACACCCTGCATCAACATCAGGCCTGTGATCTGCGGCTGGAGCTGGCCGGCGTGCAGGCCAGAGTTCATCTGTACTGGCAGCAACAAGGGCTGTCCGCAGCCATCCGGCTGCTGCCAGCGTCACCACCGGCACTGGCCACGCTGGGGCTGCCTGATGCCGTGGCGCACTGGCTGACGCTGACCAGCGGGTTGATTCTGGTGTGTGGTGCCACCGGCAGCGGTAAAAGCACCACACTGGCGGCGATATTGCATGAAATCAATCTGCAGCGTGCCTGCCATATCCTCACCCTGGAAGACCCGATCGAATTTCACCACCCCAGTCGCACGGCCCTGGTCACCCAGCGCGAAGTCCTGCACGGGCAGGGAGGGTTCGCTCCCTTGCTGCGCAGTGCACTGCGCGAAGATCCGGATATCATCATGGTGGGCGAGATTCGTGATGCCGACACCCTGCAACTGGTACTGCAGGCCGCAGAGACCGGTCATCTGGTCCTGTCGACCCTGCATACCCGCAGTTGCGCCGATGCCGTCGCCAGACTGTGCGGCATCATGCCGGCCGAGGCTCAGCCCGCCATCCGCCTGCAACTGGCGCAGTGCCTGCATGCCATCCTGGCGCAGCATCTTTTCCCCCATTCAGCCGGTCAGAGCCGGATTCTGGCGCATGAAGTCCTGCAAGCCACGGCCGCTGTTCGACACATCATCCGGGAAAACCGCCTCGATCAGCTGACATCGATTCTGCAGACCGGCAGGCATCAGGGCATGCACACCCTGCAGCAATGCATTGACTCATTGATTGCGCAGCATGTTCTCGACCGCCAGGAAGTCGGCGAGGTGCAGCCTGCATGGTCAACCACATGAAAAAACCGGCTGTTTCACGTGAAACAGCCGGTTTCAGGACGATTCGCTGCTTTACCGCGCAGCCAGCAGATTCGCCATCACCACATACTGTTCGACGCGAATGTTCTCCGGACGCAAGGTCGGGTCCACACCCGCAGCGGCAAAATCCTCGTCGCTCAGCAGGCCCTTGAGATTGTTGCGCAAGGTTTTGCGACGCTGGGCAAATGCTTGACTGACCAACTTCTCCAGCAAGGTTTCATCCTTGGCCAGGCCACAGCGACCCGGAGCCGGCATCATGCGAACCACGGCCGAATCCACCTTGGGCGGCGGCCAGAACGATTCCGGCGGGACGTCGATCAGGCTTTCCATTTCGAAACGATACTGCAGCATCACACTCAGTCGGCCGTAGTCGGCGCAGGAAGGCTCGGCCACCATGCGGTCCACCACCTCTTTCTGCAGCATGAAATGCATGTCGATCACCCGGTCGCCATAAGAGGCCAGGTGGAACAGCAGCGGGGTCGAAATGTTGTAGGGCAGGTTGCCGACAATTTTCAATTGCCCGGGGATGGAAGCGAAATCGAATGCCAGGGCATCGCCGGCATGAATCACCAGCTTGTCGGCCGGAAATTGCTGTTGCAGTCGGCTGATGATGTCTCGGTCGATCTCGACCACATGCAATTTGTTCAGGCGATTCAGCAGGGGCTGGGTAATGGCGCCCAGACCCGGACCGATTTCAATCACACTGTCGTCAGCTGCCGGATTGACGGCATCGACAATGCTTTCAATAATGCGCGAATCCTGCAGGAAGTTCTGCCCGAAACGCTTGCGGGGAATATGTTGATTCATGGTATCTCGATCAGATGAGCCGCCATTTTAACTGCTAACCGTCCATCAGGCAGAATCCGTTCACGCCGCCTGCCATCTGAATGTTGCGCCAGCCGACTTGCTCACCAGAGCCGACAGCGATTCACCCAGCTCCGAACCATCACGGGTATTGATCCATCGACCGTCATCCGTCAGGCTGAAATGGAAACCACCGCTTTTGGCCGCCAGCCAGATTTCCCGATTCGGCAGATGACGGTTGACGATCATCTTTTCTCCCGATTCGAATTCGATTTCCAGCACACCGCCGTTAAGTTCATAATCAAGATCAAGTGCACTTTCATCCAGCGCGGTCTGGAGCGAATCAAGCAGTGAATCGGTCAGATCGAGAAATTCGCTTTCAGTCATTTTTCTTCCTTGGTCATGCTCAGCAACATAGAGCTTTGTTAGTATCCATATTTTGCCACAGCGGATTTTATTGTATGCGAACCCTCACACTTTCTCTGATCATTGCAGTTTGCCTGAGCGCATGCGGCTTCAAGGGTCCGCTGTACCTGCCCGCCAAACCCGCAGCCAAGCCGGCCCCGACCCAAGCGGCGCCAGCGCCGGTGCCTGTCCAACCTCATTCTGATGCCAGCCAGCCATGACCCCGACCCACTACCGAGAAGACGAGCTTTACCTGGAAGATCTGCCACTCAGCGCCATTGCCGCTGAATTCGGCACACCGGCCTATGTGTATTCGGAAAAGGCGCTCAGCGAAGCCTATCAGAATTATCAGACGGCCTTCTCCAGACTGAATCCCCTGCTGTGTTATGCCGTCAAAGCCAACTCCAACCTGTCGATCCTGCAGCACTTCGCCCGTCTGGGCGCCGGTTTCGACATCGTCTCCGGCGGCGAACTGGCCCGCGTCCTGGCCGCGGGGGCCGAAGCCGGCAAAATCGTCTTTTCGGGTGTGGGCAAAACCGAGCAGGAAATGACCCAGGCACTGCTGGCCGGCATCAAGTGTTTCAATGTCGAGTCTCTGAATGAGCTGCTGAAGCTGAATGCCGTCGCCGGCAAACTGGGCAAAAAGGCCCCGATTTCCCTGCGCGTCAATCCGGATGTGGATGCACAGACACACCCCTATATCTCCACCGGTCTGAAGGACAACAAATTCGGCATTGCCTACGATACCGCGCTATCGATTTATCAACAGGCCAGCCAACTGCCCCACCTGCAGATTGTCGGCATTGATTGCCACATCGGCTCCCAACTGACCGACGCCACACCGCTGGTCGATGCCCTCGACCGCCTGCTCGGCCTGATCGATCAACTGGCGGCTCATGGCATTGCTTTGCATCATCTGGACATTGGCGGCGGCCTCGGCATTCGCTACCACCAGGAAACGCCGCCGGATCTGTCTGCCTTTGCCGATGCGCTGGTACAGCGCCTGCAAGGGCGCCAGCTGCAACTGGTGATGGAGCCCGGACGCTCTCTGGTGGGCAATGCCGGCATCCTGCTGACTCGTCTGGAATACCTCAAACTGGGCGAGCACAAGAACTTTGCCGTCGTGGACGCCGCCATGAATGACCTGATGCGGCCTTCCCTGTATTCGGCCTATCACACCATCCTGCCCGCCAAACGCCACGCCGGTCTGAGCGAGATCACCGTCGACGTCGTCGGCCCGATCTGCGAGTCCAGTGACTTCCTCGGCAAGGAACGCTCCCTGGCCATCGTCGAGGGCGACCTGCTGGCAGTCATGTCCTGCGGTGCCTATGGCTCCACCATGGCCAGTAACTACAACACCCGGACCCGCGCCGTTGAAGTTATGGTCCATGGAGATCAGGCCCGTATCATCCGCCAGCGGGAAACCATCGAAGCGCTGCTGGCCAATGAAATAGGCTGTCTCCAGACAGATCGTTGAACAAAACAACCATAAAACAGGGGAAGGCTACATGTCGCGCATTGCCCGCCACTTGCAGGCTCACAACATTCACAACCCCTTTCCGGGGTTGGTGAAGCTGCAGCAGAAACTGGGGCGTGAGATCACAACCCGACTTGGCTCCAACGAAAGTGCTCCCTTGCCCCTGCCGGCACTGACCGACCTGCTGGGCGAACAGGGCATGCTGCTGGCCAGCCAATACCCGGACCCTTACGCTCATGACATCCGCCAGCTGGCGGCCAGCCTCAACCAGGTCGATGGCAGCGAAGTGATCGTCGACAGCGGCGCCGACAGCCTGATCCTGCTCGCCCTGCGCCTTTGCTGCAATCTGGGCGACACCGTCATCACCAGTGCCGGCAGTTATCCCACCTTCCGCTACTTTGCCGAAGGTTGCGGCCAAAGAGTGGTTGAAGTCAGCCTGCAAAGTGGCTCGCAAGGACAACTGGAAGCTGATCTGGGCGCCCTGGCATTCAATGCCCACCAGTACAAGGCACAACTGGTTTATCTGGCCAATCCCGACAACCCGACAGGCCACTATCATTCACAGGCCGAGATCGAACGCTTCCGGCAGAGCCTGCCCGCCGATTGCATCCTGCTGCTGGACGAGGCCTATCTGGAGTTTGCCCTGCCGGGTGAAGCCCTCAGCAAGGTCATGCCCAATACCCTGCGTCTGCGAACGCTGTCGAAAGCCTATGCGCTGGCGGGCCTGCGCATCGGTTATGCGATCGGCCCTGCCGATCTGATTGCCAAGGCAGATGAAATCCGTCCGCAGTTTGCCGTGTCCTCCCTGGCGCAGCAGGCAGCGCGAATCGTCCTGCAGGCGCAGGACACTGTCCATTCCTTGCTAAATGCAACCATTGAACAGCGCAGCGCGCTAAGTGCAACCCTGGTACAGCATGGACTGACCGTTTTACCGAGTCATACCAACTTCATCTGCATTCATTATCCGGATTCCCTGATTGCCGAAAACGTGCAAAAGCGTCTGTTTGACCTCGGTGTGGCTGTCCACCGGCCGAGCCATCCGGCCGTTAATCATCTGATCCGTGTCACCGTGCCGGCCCAGCCGCTACCGGATTTCATTCTCGATGCGCTGATTCAGGCATGAAAAAAAGGGGCCGAGGCCCCTTTTTTTACATCCGCATCGCTTACAGCGCCTTCAGTACCTGCGCGGCCAGTGCAATGGTTTCCTCAATCAACGATTCGCTGTGGGCGTCCGACACAAAGCCCGCCTCGAAGGCCGATGGTGCCAGATACACCCCCTTGTCCAGCATACCGTGGAAGAAACGACGGAAAGCCGCGACATCCGCTGCCGAGACCTCGGCAAACGACGACGGTACCGATTCAGCCATGTACAGACCGAACATCCCGCCCACGCTATCCGCACACATCGGCACACCGGCCGCCCTGGCCGCCTGGCTAATACCCTGAGCCAATTGCGCCGTCCGGGCAGACAACGCTTCATGGAAGCCCGGTCGCTGAATCAGCCGCAGGGTTGTCAGCCCCGCCGCAACGGCCAGCGGATTCCCCGAGAGGGTACCTGCCTGATAGACGCTGCCCAGCGGGGCGATACAGCCCATAATGTCGGCGCGGCCACCAAAGGCCGCCAGCGGCATGCCTCCCCCCACGACCTTGCCCAGCGTGGTCATGTCCGGTGTGATGCCATGCAGGTGCTGGGCACAGTGCAGATCCACGCGGAAACCGGTCATGACTTCGTCGTAGATCAGCACAGAACCGTGCTGGCTGGTCAGGGCACGCAGTGCCTGAACAAAGGCCTGGCTCGGCTTGACCAGATTCATATTGCCGGCGAACGGTTCCAGGATCACACAGGCAATCGAATCACCGATCTCGGCAAAGGTTTTTTGCAACTGCTCGACGTTGTTGTACTCCAGCACCAGGGTGTGCTTGGTAAAGTCGGCCGGCACCCCGCCTGAAGAAGGCGTGCCGAAGGTCAGCAAACCGGAACCGGCCTTGACCAGCAGACTGTCCGAGTGACCGTGATAGCAGCCTTCGAACTTGACGATGGTATCGCGGCCGGTAAACCCCCGCGCCAGGCGGATGGCGCTCATCGTCGCTTCAGTGCCGGATGACACCAGACGCACCTGCTCGATCGACGGCACAAGGCGGCAGATTGCTTCGGCCAGATCAATTTCACCTTCAGTCGGCGCCCCGAACGACAGGCCGCCCAGTGCGGCTTTCTGCACGGCGGCGATCACCTCCGGGTGTGCATGCCCCAGAATGGCGGGTCCCCAGGAACCGACATAGTCGATGAAACGGTTGCCATCGGCATCCCACACATACGGACCATTGGCCCGGGTGATGAAGCGGGGCGTCCCGCCCACCGAACCGAAAGCCCGTACCGGGGAATTCACCCCGCCTGGAATGTGCTGCTTGGCACGCTCGAACAACTGCTGGTTACGCGACATGATGCATCCTGTTCATTCTCAACAAAGTTACTCGGATTGACTGGCCCATTGGCAATAAGGGTGATCCGACAACCAGGCATTGGTGAACCGGCCATCGGCAGTCACCTCCGCCCCCAGCCAGTCCGGCCGTTCAAAAGGGGTCTGTTCATCGGGCAATTCGATTTCCGCCAGAATCAGACCGGCATTGGCGCCGTCAAACTCATCGACTTCCCACAGCATGCCGCCATGCATCACCCGGGTGCGTCGCTTGTCGATCAGCATCGGGCACATGGTGTCCAGCATGGTGAGCGCATCGGCCAGAGGAATTTCATACTCGAACTCATGGCGGGAAGTGTCGGTCACTTTGGCCTTAAGCGTCAGCCAGGCCTGTTTCCCCACAACACGCACCCTGACCGTTCTGGCAGGGTCCACAGACAGATACCCCTGGCGATAGACCACCGGTTCGCCCAGTTCACGCCAGGCATCCCCGGTAACCAGAAAACGCCTTTCGATTTCCATGCCCATCAGACAATCCTGCTAAAAGGGTTTGACGACCACCAGAATGACGATGGCCAACAAAATAAACGTCGGGATTTCGTTAAATACCCGAAACCACACATGAGAACGCTGATTGCGGCCGGCAGCAAAATCACGGTAAATGCGCCCGCAATAATGCTGATACCCCAGCAAAACCAGAACCAGTGTCAATTTGGCGTGCAGCCACCCGCCGGCAAAGCCGAAACCAAGCCAAAGCCAGACACCCAGAATCATCGACATCAGCGAAAGCGGCATCATGAAGCGGTAAAGCTTGCGCGCCATGATCAACAGACGCTGGTATTCATCTCCCGGTTGCACCATCGCCAGATTGACGAAGAGTCGCGGCAGATAAAACAGGCCGGCAAACCAGGAGGTAACGAAGAAAATATGCAATGCCTTGAGATACAGATAACCCAAGATCAACTCCTGTTATTGGAGACAGACGGCAGAAATCAGATTTCCACCATTTCGAAATCATCCTTGCGCGCACCACATTCCGGGCAGGTCCAGTTGGGCGGAACATCTTCCCAGGGCGTACCGGGGGCAATCCCGTCATCCGGAAGACCCGAGGCTTCGTCATAAATGAAACCGCAGATCAGACACATCCAAGTACGCATTTGATTCCCCTTTGTAAGTTAGAATGACGATTCTATATGCAGACAGGACGGAGGTTAACCTTGGAAGCCAAAAACAAGCCTGTGGAAGCGCCGCCAGCCGTATTGACCCTGGCCGGTTCTGATCCGAGCGGCGGTGCCGGCATCCAGGCAGACATTCTGACCCTGGCCAGCCTCGGATGCCACCCCCTTTCGGTGATCACCGCCCTGACTGTACAAGATAGCGCCCGGGTCCACGACCTGATGGTCATCGATGCCGACTGGGTCAACGAACAGGCCCGTCTGCTGATGGAAGATATACCGGTGGCTGCCTTCAAGGTTGGTCTGATCGGCAGCGTGGAAAATGTCGCCGTGATTGCCCAGCTGGCGGCCGACTACCCGGATATTCCCCTGATTCTCGACCCGGTACTGGCCTCCGGCGGTGGGGACGCCTTCGCTGACGAAGACCTGATCGGCGCCATGCGCGACATGCTGCTGCCCCAGGTGACCATCCTGACACCCAACAGCATCGAAGCGCGCCGTCTGGCCAGCAATGATCCGGACGAGGAAGACGATCTGACCCTGGACGAATGTGCGACCCGTCTACTCGGCCTGGGCGCCGAGTATGTCCTGGTCACCGGTACCCATGAAAACACGCCGGAAGTCATCAATACCTTGTATGCCTCCGATGGCACGGCCCGTTCCCAACATTGGGAACGTCTGCCTGGCAGTTATCACGGCTCCGGCTGCACACTGTCTTCGGCCCTGGCGGCCATCCTGGCCTGTGGCAGCACACTGCTGGAAGCCGTCGACGATGCGCAGGAATACACCTATCAAACCTTGATCAATGGCTATCGCCCCGGCATGGGACAACATATTCCGGACCGCCTGTTCTGGGCCCGCGAAACGGAAGAAAATGAACAAAAAAAATAAAATCAGAGGGTTATATGCAATCACACCAGAAATTGCTGATGACAACCTTCTGGTCGAACAGGTCCGTCAGGTCCTGCTGGGTGGTGCCGGCATGGTGCAGTACCGCAGCAAGTCGAGCGATAACGCCATGAAATACCGTCAGGGCAAACAGTTACAACAACTCTGCCGCGAGCACGATGCCTTGTTCATCATTAATGACGACTTGGACCTGACTATCAAACTGAATGCAGACGGCGTGCATCTTGGCCAGGAAGACATGACCATCCGGCAGGCTCGTGTCGCCCTGGGTCCGCGCTGCATCATCGGTGCCTCCTGCTACAACAATCTGGAAACAGCCCGACTGGCGCAACAGGCGGGTGCCGATTACCTGGCCTTCGGCGCCGTCTTCCCCTCCGGCAGTAAACCCAGGGCGGTGCATGCCCCACTGGATCTGTTTGCGGCGGCACGCGTGCTGGAAAGACCCCTGGTTGCCATTGGCGGCATCCATGCCAATAACGCACACACGGTTCTGCAGGCGGGGGCGGATGCGGTCGCGGTCATTCAGGGATTATTCGGTACTCCAGACCCACGGCAGGCAGCCAAAACCCTTGCAGCGTTGTTTCAGTTACCCAGTCGGCCGGCAATCAACTGAACGATCCGCTGACTGGCCCCGCGGTGTTCCTGGCTGAAACGCAGCCCGGCAGCTGACATGGCAGACATGCGCTCTGGATCTGCCAGCAATTCATTGACTTTAACAACCAAATCAGTGCCCGAATCAACCTGCAGGGCAGCACCACCGGCCAGCGCCTTGCTGCAGGCATCGGCAAAGTTGTAGCTCGACGGCCCGATCAGCACTGGTCTGCCAATACTGGCAGGCTCAATCAGATTCTGCCCTCCCAGCGGCATCAGACTGCCGCCAATAAAGACCAGATCGGCGGCATGATAGTAGGCAAACATCTCGCCCATGCTATCCCCCAGCCAGACATCCGTCTCAGGCGCCACCGCCAGCTCATCACTGCGACATTGCACTACCAGCCCGCAGGACCGTGCCAGCGCCGCCACTGCGGAAAATCGCTCCGGATGGCGCGGCACCAGAACCAGCAATGGCCGCTCAGTCATTTCGCGCCAGGCCTGCAGGATCAGATTCTCTTCCCCCTCTCGGGTGCTGGCACAGACGAGTACCGGCCGTGGGCCAATTCTGGCCTTGAAGCCTGCGCCCAGTACGGCCTGTTCCGCCGGAGGGTCAAAATCGTATTTGGTATTGCCACATACCTCGATGTCCCTCCCCCCGATATCTGCCAGTCGTTCGGCATCCGCAGGCGTCTGCGCTGCAATGGCCGTCAATTGCGCCATCGCAGGCCGGATCAAGGCCGCCACACGGCGATAGCCACGACGCGATTTCTCGGACAGACGGGCGTTGACCAGAAACAGCGGCGTTTGGCTGTCATGGGCGGCAGCAATCAGATTCGGCCACAGCTCGGTTTCCATCAGCACACCGAAACGCGGGCGGTAGGCCGCCATGAAGGCGCGAACCGCCTGTGGATAATCGTAGGGCAGGTAACGGATTTCCGCCTCCCGGCCATACAGTGCCTCGGCACAGGCACGTCCGGTAGGGGTCATCTGTGTGATCAGCAGGGGAGCATCAGGCCAGCGCTGGCGCAGGGCGCGAATCAACGGCATGGCCGCGCGGGTTTCCCCCACCGAGACGGCATGCACCCAGATTCCGCCTTGCTGCTGGGGATAAAATGCTTTACCGAAGCGCTCATCCCAGTGATCCAGATAGGCAGGCGACTTGCGCGCACGTTTTTTCAGGTAATAACGCACCAGCGGTGTCAGCAGCCACCAGAGCAGGGAATAAAGCGCACGCCAGATCACTGAAAACCTCTGCGAGAAATCAATGCCTGCATCACCTCATCTACCGTCGGCATTTGGCCAATCCCTCCCAGGTTAATGGCATAGTCGGTCTCGCAGACACCGGTCAGCGCCGGATCCGTATCGGTATAAAGCGCCACCAGTGGCACATCCAGTGCATTGGCCAGATGACTGAGCCCGGTATCGACCCCCACCACGGCAGCCGCATGCCCCAATGCCGCAGCCGCCTGTTCCAGAGTCAAGCGCGGGGCGGCCATGGCATAGTCGGCCCCTGAAGCCAGTCGCTCGGCACGCTGCCGTTCAGTCTCATTCCCCCAGGGGTAGACCACAGCCAGACCGTATTGCTGTTGCAGACGCTGTGCCAGCGCCTGCCAGCAGGATTCCGGCCATTCCTTGCTGGCACGACTGGTTGCGTGAAGCAACATTACATAACGGCCTGCAGGCAGCCATGCCGGTCGTTCCCCGGGCAAAATGCCAAAGACCGGTGATCCCTGTACCGCATAGCCAAAGGCCGATGAGAACAAAGCACGATTGCGTTCTACGGCGGATTGCTGTCGAGACACCCTGAAGCGTTTGTTATAGAGCAGGCTGGCCAGCGGTTCACGCACACTTTGCCAGTCATAACCTGCCAGCGGACCACCACTCAGACGCGCAGGAATGGCACTTTTCAGCAAGCCTTGAGAATCAATCACCAAATCCCACTGCACAGACTGCAAGGCCTGCTTGAGTTGCCGCATCTCCCGCCAGGTCGAAGGTGAACAGATCTGCTTGCGCCAACGACGCCAGGCAAACGGAAACACCGTCTGCACAGCCGGATGCAAACGGGCAATATCGGCAAAATTTTCTTCTGCCAACCATGAAAGACGTAAATTGGGGTAGTGCTTGACCAGTTCGGTGATGGCGGGCCAGGTATGGATCAGGTCGCCCATCGACGACGTCCGCACAATCAAGACATTCATCATGGTCGGCATTGTATACGAGCCTGACAGTGGTTAACTACGTCGTTTTCGCCTTGTGGAAATGTGTATAAGCATGCATTTGCCCAGGTGACTGGATTTATCCACAAATCATCCTGCTGCTGCCAAGCACTTGCCCCCCTGCTTGGCAAACAGGGCAATCCCTTGTAAAAAAACAATAATCCATGGTTATCCACAACTGCAACGACCCTTCATCTTATTCATCAGTTTTTAAAAAGGGCATAATAGTAAACAGAACCATGCCAAACCACGGGTGTACAGACCATGCACACCTGACTGGCAACAACTGCTCGTAAACATGTGGGTAACTGACATCTCATCCCCATGCGGATAGTTATCCACATCCGGTACCCTGTGAAAAACATCAGTTGATAACAGGATTTTTTTGTCTTCAACATATTGATTTTAAGAATAAAAAAAGGCTTATCAACAGACAGGGTCTGCCTTCTACCAGTCTTATCAAATATAAAAAAGGTCAACTAGATACAATGCAATGCTCAGTCAGCGTCGTGCTTATTACCCTGAATGCAGCAGCACACCTGGAAAAGTGTCTGCAAAGTTGCCAATTTGCCGACGAAATCGTGGTGGTCGATTCAGGCAGTCATGATGCAACGCTTGAAATTGCACAACGCTACGGAGCCAGGACCATTGAACAAGCCTGGCTGGGATTCGGACCTCAGAAGCAGTTTGCTGTCGATCAGGCCAGTCATGACTGGGTACTCTGTCTGGATGCCGATGAATGGTTATCTGAAGAATTAGCTAATAATATCAAGGCAATATTGAGTTATCCACAGCATGAGTGCTACCACTTTGCACGCTGCAACAAGTTCATGGGACGCTTCCTGCGTCATGGCGAGGGTTATCCGGATCTGAGCCTGAGATTATTTGATCGTCGCAAGGCACACTGGTCTGACGACAAGGTGCACGAGTATGTGGTGACGAATTCGGCTGTGGGGCGCATTGCCGGAGATCTGATGCATGAGTCGGGGGAAGATATTGCCCACTATCTGAACAAGCAAAACCAATACACTTCACTGCAGGCCAGACAGATGTTTGAGAACAGAAAAAACGTTTCGCTGGCCAAGATGTTGCTCAGCCCGCTGATTCGCTTTATTAAGTTCTATCTGGTTCGACAAGGCTGGCGGGATGGTTTGCCAGGCCTGGTGCATATTTCGATCGGATGCATGAACTCTTTCATAAAGTATGCGAAACTGCGTGAGTTTTACCGTCTGGAGCACGTGGCATGAAGGTATTGGTAACCGGTGCGGCAGGTTTTATCGGCCGTGCAGTCTGTGAAAAACTGCTGGATTGTGGTCAGCACACCGTACTGGCTGTGGATAACCTGAACGACTACTACTCCGTCGAACTGAAACATGCCCGTCTGGCTACTTTGCAAGGACGGCAGGACTTCGAATTTCATCAGCTGGATATTGCCGATGCACCGGCACTGGATGCCCTGTTTGACGGTCAGGGGATCGATTATGTAATTCATCTGGCTGCACAGGCCGGCGTGCGCTACTCGCTCAAGAATCCCCATGCTTATGCACAGAGCAATCTGATGGGGATGACCAATCTGCTGGATGTTTGCCATCGCCACGGTATCAAGCACCTGGTATTTGCCAGCTCGAGCAGTGTCTATGGAAAAAATGCCAAGGTGCCTTTTGCCGAAGACGATCGCACTGACGAACCGGTCAGCTTCTATGCCGCCACCAAGAAGGCTGGCGAGGTGATGGCACACAGTTTTGCCCATCTCTACCAGATGCCGGTGACGGCATTGCGTTTCTTTACGGTCTACGGACCGTGGGGACGTCCGGACATGGCGCCATGGATGTTTACAGAATCTATCCTTAATGGTGAAACCATCAGGGTTTTCAATAATGGCGATTTGCAGCGCGATTTCACCTATATCGACGATATTGTCGAAGGGGTGTTGGCGGTCATGACTCGGATTCCGGATACCCAGGTGCCGTTTGCACTCTTCAATATCGGTAACAATAATCCGGTGCGACTGATGGACTTCATCAGTACGGTGGAGGAGGCCTGCGGTCAGAAAGCCAACAAGACATTCCTGCCAATGCAGGATGGAGATGTTCCCATCACCTATGCCGACACTCGCCGGCTGCACGCAGCCACCGGTTTTGCGCCTTCTACACCGCTGGCCCAGGGAATGAAAAAATTCGTCGACTGGTACAAGGCCTATCACGGTCTGTAAGGCATATCCCGATTGCCGGGACGGCAAGGCGTTTTGAGCGTGTTTGTTTTCAGATTGATAGCAGGAGTCAGGTGAGACAGAGATCGTCGCTTACAGCGTGTTTCTGTGCGATGTTTTTTTCACCCGGGCATAAAAAAACCGCCAGTGAACTGGCGGTTTTTTTTATGAATCCTGGCGAGACAGATCCGTGAGTGGTGATCGCCGCGTGACCATGATCTTGTCGACCCGGGTTTTGTCCATGTCGACCACCTCGAAGCCGAAATCCAGACACTCCATGCGATCTGCAACCTGAGGAACACGACCCAGGCGATACATGATGATGCCCCCCAGGGTGTGAATATTGCCGGTCTCTTCGCCGGGCAGCAGTTCGTCATGGTCGATGTCGAAGAATTCTTTGAACTCATCCAGCGTCACGGTGCCATCCATCAGCCAGCTGTTTTCATCACGCTGGACAATGCTGTCATCTTCCTGATCGGTCGCCGGCAGATCGCCCACAATGGCTTCCAGGACGTCATTCATGGTGACCAGGCCTTCCAGCTCGCCATATTCATCGACCACCAGCGCGATATGGGTACGCGCCATCTTGAACTGTTCCAGCAGTTGTTTCAGCGAGACTGAGGCCGGGACGTAGAGTGGCGGCGTCAGATCTGCCAGGAAATCGACGGCCTGACCGCTGAGCAGGCGATCCAGCATGCGCTTGGATTCGAGGATGCCGATGATGTGTTCCATGCCGCCGCGACCGACGGGAAAGCGCGAATAGGGGCTTTGTTGCAGCAAGGCCGAATTCTCCGCCTCACTGTCTTCCAGGTCGACCGACACAATGTCTTTGCGCGGGGTCATGATCGAGGCGACTTTGCGGTCATCCAGCCGGAAGATGTTCTCGACCAGTTCCTGCTCTGCGCGGTCGAACACGCCTTCGTCCGCGCCTTGTTCCATCAGCACGCGGATCTCTTCTTCAGTAATCGAGGGTTCACGGCTCTGTCTGGCGCCGATCAGGCGCAACAGGCCATCCGTCAGCACGCTCAGCACCTTGACCAGTGGCGCAGCCAGTTGTGACAGGATGGCCATCGGTCGTGCCATGTTGCAGGCAACCAGTTCAGGGTTGTGCATGGCCAGACGCTTGGGCACCAGCTCGCCGAGGATCAGGGACAGGGCAGTGACAAAGACAATCACCAGGGTATCGGCCAGTGCTTTGCTGACGGGCGCCAGCAACGGGTAGGGCTGCAGCCAGGCATGCACATCGCTGGCAATGGAGGCTTCGGCATAGACACCGGACGTGATGCTGATGAAGGTGATACCAATTTGAATGGTCGACAGAAACCGGGTGGGATCTTCGGTCAGATTCAGGGCGGTTTGCGCTCCCTTGTTGCCTTCTTCGGCCCATTGCTGCAAACGGACCTTGCGGGAAGAAACCAATGCCAGTTCGGACATGGCAAACACGGCATTGAAGAGAATCAGCAGCAGCAATATCAGTATGTCCACGGCCCTTGGGTACTTTGTTCAGGAAGCCTTAGGATAGGGCAAGGGCGTGGTCGAGGGAAGCTGTAGATTATTCCGGATGAAAATATCACCCTGCATTCAGATCAATGAAGGTTGAATCTCGGCACGCTGCCAGTCGATTGCTGCTTGTCCCTGTGCCTGCAGCCACTGATTCGCCTGCGAGAAGTGTCCGCACTGCATGAAGCCGCGGCTGGCAGACAGTGGTGAAGGATGCGCTGCCTGCAGGACCAGATGTCGTTGTTGATCAATGCGTTCTGCCTGACTGCGAGCCCAGTTACCCCAGAGCAGGAAGACACAGCCTGGATTCAGGGTATTGACCGCATCCAGCAAGGCCGTGGTGACGGTCTGCCAGCCCAGTTTGCCATGGCTGCCTGCCTGATCGGCTTCCACCGTCAGTACGCTGTTGAGCAGCAGGACGCCCTGACGCGCCCAGTCGGTCAAATCCCCCTGCTTGCGCAGCGGTCTGTCTGTATCCCGTGCCAGTTCCTTATAAATATTGCGCAGAGACGGGGGAATCTTCACCCCCGGCGACACGGAGAAGGACAAGCCCATGGCTTCGCCGGCGCCGTGATAGGGATCCTGACCGAGAATCACCACCCGAACCGATTCAGGGCCAGAGAATGACAGTGCGCGAAAGATGTTGTCTCGTGCCGGATAGATAAGGTGGCCTGCCTGCTGGCGTGCGCTTAACTGTTGATCCAGGGAGTGAAGAGCCGTGCGGACAGCTGGCCGATCCAGAATGGCACGCCAGGCGGGTTCGACACGCTCAAGGGCTGGCGACAGGAAGGAGTAATCAGACATGAATCAATCTTGGCAATGAAAAGAAAAACCCCGCCGGGGCGGGGGATCAGTATCTCGGTACTGAATCATCGATGGTGGCTGACCAGGCATCAATACCGCCGTGCAGGCTGAGTACCTGATCAAAACCGACCTGACGCAGAAAGTGACAGACCTGAAGGCTGCGCATGCCATGATGGCAGACCGTGACGATCAAACGATCGTCCGGCAGTTCGTTATGGCGCAACGGAATCAGATTCATCGGCAGATGCACCGATCCCTCGATATGCGCCATCTGCCACTCCCAGTCTTCGCGGACATCCAGCAGCAGCGGCGCCGGCTCCGACGAATTCAGCCTTGCCGCCAGCGCTTCGCAGGTGATTTCCATCGCCATCAGAAGACGAACTGCTCGGGTTGCAGGGCTTCACTGCCTTGCAGTCTGGGCAGGACCGTTTCGTACAGCTTGGTCTCGGCAAACACGTTGTCGCTTTCACGGCGCACCAGAACCACAGACATGACTGGCAACTGACCGACCGTCACCATCATGCGACCACCCACTGCCAGCTGTTGCTTGAGTACTTCCGGTACCACTGGCAGCGAACCACCGACGAAGATGGCATCGAAAGGCGCATGTTGAGCCAGACCTTCCAGACCGTTGGCATGGATCAGCTGCACGTTTTGACAGCCTGCCTGATGCAGATGATCGGCTGCGATGGCTTGCATGCTGCCATCACAGTCGATGCTGTAGACCTGTTCGACCAGTCTGGACAGCAAGGCGGTGACATAACCGCTGCCGGTACCGATTTCCAGCACCTTGTCGCCTGCCTGCAGGGCAAGATCCTGGATCATGCGGGCTTCTTGCTTTGGTTGCAGCATGCGGCTGCCATTGGGCAAGGGCAGTTCGACATCGGTAAACGCCAGTGCGCGCTGATCATCGGCGACAAAATCTTCGCGTTTCACGTGAAACAGCAAATCGAGGATGGTCGGATCCAGTACTTCCCAGGGGCGGATTTGTTGCTCGACCATGTTGAATCGCGCTTGTTCGAAATCCATTCAGCACACTCCGCAGCATTATGACAATAACTTGCGATTATCCCATATTTGCCTTACCTTCACAGCATCGCTAGGGGTCCTGCCAGTGGTTTTCGTATTCCGACAACACTGACGGGTGAGAAATACCCTTCGAACCTGATCCGGTTAACTCCGGCGTAGGGAAGCGGTGCTGCTCTGTAGCATTTCATGCCCCACGCCGTTTCATCGCCATGGAGGGCATGATGAACGCGCCATCTCATTCTGAATCTCGTATTACACTCGACCAGGCCACCATTCAGCCCTTACCCAATTCGCGCAAGATCTATGTCAGCGGCAGCAGGCCGGATTTGCGTGTCCCGATGCGGGAAATCTCACAAGCCGATACACCGACTCAGCTGGGCGGCGAAGCCAACCCGCCGATCTATGTCTACGACGCCAGCGGACCCTATACCGATCCGTCTGTGAAAATCAGTCTGGAAGACGGGCTCACACCGGTGCGGGCACAATGGATCGCCGAGCGGCAGGATTGCGAAGTGGTCGAAGAACTGGGAAGCATTTATAGCCGGCAACGTGCTGCCGATGCGTCACTGGATGCGCTGCGCTTCAATCTGAAACGTACCCCATTGCGGGCCAGACAGGGGGCCAGGGTGACTCAAATGCATTACGCCCGGCGTGGCATCATTACCCCGGAAATGGAGTTCGTCGCGATTCGGGAAAACCTCAATCGTGAACACTATCTGCAGAGCCTGCAGGCGGCAGGACAGGAGCGCATGCTGAAGCTGTTGTCGCGTCAGCATCCGGGGCAGGGCTTTGGCGCCCGTTTGCCGGAAAGCATCACGCCTGAATTTGTCCGCGCGGAAATCGCGGCCGGCCGGGCCATTATTCCGGCCAACATCAATCACCCGGAAAGTGAGCCGATGATCATTGGTCGCCATTTTCTGGTGAAGATCAATGGCAATATCGGCAACAGTGCATTGTCGTCTTCCATTCACGACGAAGTGGACAAAATGACCTGGGGGATTCGCTGGGGGGCGGACACCATCATGGATCTGTCGACCGGCAAGAACATTCATGAAACCCGGGAATGGATTCTGCGCAACAGCCCGGTGCCGGTCGGTACCGTGCCGATTTATCAGGCACTGGAGAAGGTGAATGGCAAGGCAGAGGATCTGAGCTGGGAAATTCTGCGCGATACACTGATCGAACAGGCCGAGCAGGGGGTGGACTATTTCACGCTGCATGCCGGGGTGCTGCTGCGCTATGTACCGCTGACGGCCAATCGCCTGACCGGCATCGTCTCGCGAGGTGGATCGATTATGGCGAAATGGTGTCTGGCTCATCATCAGGAAAATTTCATCTACACGCATTTCGACGAGCTGTGCCAGCTTCTCGCCCAGTATGATGTGGCGATTTCTCTGGGCGACGGCTTGCGTCCGGGGTCGATTTTCGATGCCAATGATGAAGCACAGCTCGCTGAGTTGAAGACGCTGGGTGAATTGACGCAGATTGCCTGGCGTCATGATGTTCAGGTGATGATCGAAGGGCCCGGCCATGTGCCGATGCAACTGATCAAGGAAAACATGGACAAGGAACTGGACTGGTGTCACGAGGCACCGTTCTACACCCTGGGGCCGCTGACCACCGACATTGCACCGGGCTATGACCACATCACCTCGGCCATTGGGGCGGCGCAGATCGGCTGGTATGGGACGGCGATGCTGTGCTACGTCACGCCCAAGGAGCACCTCGGCCTGCCGGATCGCCATGACGTCAAGGAGGGCATCATCACCTACAAGCTGGCAGCACATGCGGCGGATCTGGCCAAGGGACATCCCGGCGCACAGATCCGTGATAATGCGCTGTCGAAAGCCCGCTTTGAATTCCGCTGGGAAGATCAATTCAATCTGGGGCTCGATCCCGATCGCGCCAGATCATTCCATGATCAGACCCTGCCCAAGGAGAGTGCCAAAGTGGCCCATTTCTGCTCAATGTGCGGACCACAGTTCTGCTCGATGAAGATTACCCAGGATGTGCGCGCCTATGCGGATCGCCAGGGTATTGCTGCCGAATCGGCGCTGCAGCAGGGCATGCAAAGCAAAGCCATCGAGTTTGTCGCTTCCGGGAGTAAACTGTACGACAAAGTCTGAGCTTGTCCGCCAACAGGAGGAAACCCATGAAACTGTATTACGCACCCGGTGCATGTTCTCTGTCTGTGCACATTGCACTGGCAGAATCGGGTTTGGTGTACCAGATCGAGAAAGTCGACATTCGTGCCCAGCCGCATGTCACCGCCAGTGGACAGCCCTTTCAGGCCATCAATCCGAAGGGCAGTGTGCCGGCACTGTTGCTCGACAATGGTGAACTGCTGACTGAAGGGGCCGCCATCGTGCAGTACATCGCCGACCAGGTACCGGAAAAGCAACTGGCACCGGCCAATGGCACCATGGCGCGCTACCGCTTGCAGGAGTGGCTGAATTACATCGGCAGCGAAGTACACAAGTCTTTTGGTCCGCTCTTTTCGCCGGATACGCCTGAGCCGGTGCGGCAGATGGCCCTGGAGCGACTGGGCAAGCGGCTGGATTTTGTTGCCGAACATCTGTCACGTCAGGAAACCTTGCTGCCTGCTTTCAGTGTGGCGGACGGTTATCTGTTCACCTGCCTGCGCTGGTGCCATTACGTCAAGCTGCCGCTGGATCGCTGGCCGGTGCTGCAGGCTTACCAGCAACGTATTGCCCAACGGCCGATGGTGCAAAAAGTCTTGCTGGATGAAGGTCTGAGTTGATCCACTCCGCGCCCGGTGAGCCGTATCTGGCTGACCGGGCGTTTCACGTGAAACCGCTATGAATCAAACCCCTCTGATTGAGGTCTCTGCCTTGCTGGAGGCCCTGCAGCATTTTGCCGATCAACGTGATTGGCAACGCTTTCATACTGCCCGCAATCTGATGCTGGCCCTGACGGGAGAAGTCGGTGAGCTGGCGGAGATTTTCCAGTGGCAAACGGATGAACAGGTGCTGAACATGCCGGTCGATGACCCGGCGCGCTATCAGCATCTGCAGGAAGAAGTGGCGGATGTGTTGTTGTATCTGGTCCGCCTGGCAGGGGTCATGAAGATCGATCTGGACCAGGCAGTACGCAACAAGATGGAGAAAAATGCCCTGAAGTATCCGGTGCCCGGGACGTCGCTGGCACTCAAATGAATTTCAGCGGATCAAGACGCAGTTTCTCCGGTGATTCATGCCGCACGATTTTGTCGGCGCCACCATGTCCCATGCTGCGCGACAGGTCGACAATTTCCGGCGGGATGTGGGCATTGCTCTTCAGACTGAAAAAGACCTTGACCTTGGGCGAGACCAGATTCTTTTCGTTCTGTTCAACGACGACCCCCAGTCGTCCGCTTTCCAGTCTGACCAGCGTACCGACCGGATAGATGCCGATGGTGCGCATGAAGGCTTGTACCAGATCCGGATTGAAGTGAAATTTGGACCATTCATAGATTTTGCGCAGGGCATCGGTCGGTGGCATGCCCTTGTGATAGCAGCGATCGGATGTCAGTGCATCATAGACATCGACAATGGCAGCCATCTGACCTAATTGAGAAATTTCATGGCCTTTCAGGCCTTCCGGGTAGCCGCTGCCATCGTGACGCTCGTGGTGCTGTGCCGCGACGGTAATGGAGGTCTGGGTGATGCCACGTGCCTGGGAGAGAATGGCCTTGCTTTCGACGACGTGGCATTTCATCACGGCGAATTCGCGCTCGGTCAGCCTGTCCGGCTTGTTGAGGATGGCATCGGGAATCTTCATCTTGCCGATATCGTGCAACATGCCGCCAATGCCGGCCTGGTGAATCACTTCCTTGCCCATATTCATCGCATTGCAGAAAGTGACCATCAGCGCCCCCACGCTGACTGAATGCTGAAAGGTATAGTTATCCTTGTCCTTGATGCGGCACAGCGCCAGCAAGGCACCGTCATTGCGCAAAATCGAGCTGGTCATTTTTTCCACCGAGGGGGTGACCAGTTCCAGATCGACCTGTTTGCCCAGACGGACATCGTGCAGGATGCCATGGATGATCTGGTGTGCCTCTTCATGGACCATCCTGGCCCGACCGAATTCTTCCGTGGCGGTTGCGCGTTTTTCGCTGGCCGGCGCCGCTTCCACGCCAATTTCCCGCATTTCGCTTTCCAGCTGCGCTTTGACCTCTTGCAGCGTGGGGGCATGCACGACATCCAAGCCTTTTGACGTGTCGATATACACTTCGTGAATGCCGGATTCAGCGATTTTGCGGATTTCACTTTCGTGCGCGACAACAAAGCGATTTCTCAGGAAAGGATGAGACATCCAGTCGCAGTTGAGATCGTGAATGAACATTCCGACCTTGAGGTCAGAAATATTGATACATTTGATCATCGTGGCCAGGCCATCAGACGGGTATTTGTCTCATCTTAGTGTCTATCTGACCCGTTTGTGAAGTCTGCTGGAAATTGTCATAAGACATATGAATAAATTAGAAGAAGTGAACAGCCGACCAGCCTGTGGCGCCTGCTGTATTGCGCCCTCCATCAGTTCGGCAATCCCGGGTATGCCGGAGGGCAAGCCGGCCAGCATACCCTGTATTCAGCTGGATCATGACTATGGCTGCAAGATTTTCGACTCACCGCTCAGACCGGCCGTTTGTGCCAGTTTGCAGCCAAGTCGGGAAATGTGCGGCCAAAATCGTGAAGAGGCCATCCAGTGGCTGACACAACTGGAAAATTACACTCGCTGAGGTTGCGGGCATGCATTGCCTGGTTTAAACAGGGCGAGTAGCTTGTGAGAATGATGTATCTAAAAAGAACAACAAAATAGTTTGGCAATCATCGCTGCCAACACATATTTTTCTAATAACGAAGTGATAAAGAGAAGCACGGGGGGAATAATGTCAGATAAAAAATGGGGTCACCTCAGCACCCGAATCACCGTCGTGACAGGTCTGGCCGTTGCGGCAGCCTTCATCATCATGATTGGTTTGATCTCGTGGCTCAGCTATCGCAATGCAGTCGATATGGGTTATCAGCTGGCGCAAAGCCAGGCGCGTAACCTGGCGGATTCGACAGAAGCGGATTTCCGTGTCGGCTATGCATTGCCGAAACATCTGGCTCAGGCGGTTTTGGGTATCAAGCGCGGCGGTATGCCCGAGCGCAAGATGGTGGATAACATGCATCTGGAGTTGCTCGACAATGCGCCACAGTCGGTGGGTCTGTGGATGTTGTGGGAACCCAATGCCATGGATGGCAATGACAAGGCCTTCCGTTTCAACAAGCCCTATGAAGACCTGACCGGCCGCTATACCCCGTACTTCACCCGCAATGCGCAGGGCAAGGCCCAGATCGATACCATGTTGTCCGGTGATTACCTCAAGGAACTGGACAAGCTGAAAGATACGCCGGACAGCTATTCCCCGCCGTATGAAAAATCGGGCTGGGGGGATTTTTACATGGTGCCGAAGACGCGCAATCGCGACACCATCACCGAACCCTATCCCTACGAAGTGCAGGGCAAGAAGATACTGGAAAGCTCTTTGGCCGTGGCCATCAAGGATGCCAGCGGCAAATTCCTCGGCGTTTCGGCCACCGACGTCGCCCTGAGTGATCTGCAACAGCGCTTCAGTCAGATTCATCCCTACGACACCGGTTTTGTACGCATGATCTCCGAGGGGGGGCTGTATGTGGTCAACCCGAAGGCAGAAGTGCTGGGCAAAGCGGTCGAGAAGGAGGATCCGCTGGCAGGCCATCTCGACAAGATCAAGGGTGGTCAGCCGTTTGTTTATGAGTCGGATGGCTATACCCACTTCTTCCAGCCGGTGAAGGTCGCGGATACCGGGCAGTTCTGGGCGCTGGGCGTCAGTGTGCCGACCTCGGCCATTACCGCGCCGGCATTGCACCAGAGCCAGCTTGCCGCCGGCATCGGTGTGATCGCCCTGCTGGCCATCATCCTGTTGCTGGCCGGTCTGACCCGCACCCTGACGCGTCCGCTGGATCGTATGGCAGCCAATATGGAACAGCTGGCTTCCGGCAAGGGGGACCTGACGGTACGTATCAATATCAGCAATAACGATGAAATCGGCCGGTCTGCCGCAGCCTTCAACCAGTTCATGCAGTCCTTGTCGGAGATGTTCGGCGAGATCCGCAACCAGAGTCTGGCTGTCAGTCAGGCCGCTACCCATCTGGCGGATTCTGCCGAGCAGGTGGAACAGGCCTCGTCGGTCCAGTCCGATGCGGCCAGCGCGACCGCAGCCGGGGTCGAGCAGGTGACGGTCAGCGTGCATCACATTGCTGATACCGCCAAGGAAGCCGAAAACCTGGCACGTCAGACCGGCGAACTGACCGAGCACAGTGTGTCGACCGTGGCGCAGGTGACCAGCGAAATCCAGAAAATGAACCAGAACATGCATGGTCTGGCTGAGCGTATCAATAGCCTGGGTGCACGTTCCGAAGAAGTGTCCTCGATCATCAACGTGATCAAGGACATTGCGGATCAGACCAATTTGCTGGCCTTGAATGCGGCTATCGAAGCGGCTCGTGCCGGCGAGATGGGCCGCGGTTTTGCCGTGGTGGCCGATGAGGTGCGCAAGCTGGCCGGGCGTTCGGCGGAAGCAACGGTCGAGATCTCCCGCATTGTGACCACCATCGGCAGCGAGACCCGCGATGCCGTCAATGATGTCTCCGGCACGCGTGGCCGGGTCGATATGAGTGTCAAGGTGGCGGAAGAGGCCAATGAAGCCATGCGCAGCGTGCTGCAGTGCAGCCAGGACCTGGCCACCAGTATCGCCGACATTGCCGCCTCGACACGCGAACAGTCCAATGCCAGCAGTGAAATCGCGCAAAACGTCGAACGCATCAGCAATATGGCCCAGTCCAACAGCCAGGTGGTGCATGAAGTGTCGTCTTCGGTACTGCGCCTGCGCGAGTTGTCGGCCAACCTCGAACGTCTGGTGAGCAACTTCAAGCTTTGAGCATCACCGTTCAGAAAAAGCGCAGCGAATTCGCTGCGCTTTTTTTTTGCCACCTTCTTCCCGTATGGCAAAAAATCAGGTTATAATCTGAAAGTTTGTTCGGAAGGGATGTGAATGATGTTTTTTGCCCGTAGCAAGGCCAATCGACGCCGCGGCCGCCAGTCTTCTGGTGCCATGGCCCGACGTCCCTTTCCGATAACCCGTTTTTGAAAAAGCTCCTGTTCTCAGGGGCTTTTTTTTTATCTGAAGAAATTACAAATAAATACAAGGACACGACCATGGCCAACCCGCTTTACCGGAAAAACATCATTTCCATTCCTGACTTTAGCCGTGAAGAGCTGGAACTTGTCGTGGAGACTGCTGCACGCCTCAAGGCGACACCGCGTAACGATCTGCTCAAGGACAAGCTGATTGCCAGCTGCTTCTTCGAACCCTCTACGCGAACCCGTCTGTCGTTCGAAACGGCGGTCCAGCGGTTGGGTGGACGCATCATCGGTTTTGCCGATGGTGGCAATACCTCGGCGCGCAAGGGCGAGACCCTGGCCGATTCGATGAAGATCATTGCCTCGTACAGTGATGCCGTGGTGATGCGCCATCCGCGCGAAGGTGCCGCCCGCCTGGCCAGCGAATTCTCCGCTGTGCCGATCATCAACGGCGGGGACGGCTCCAACCAGCATCCGACGCAGACCTTGCTCGACCTGTTCTCGATCAACGAGACCCAGGGGAAACTGCACGATCTGACGGTCACCTTCGTCGGGGACCTGAAGTATGGCCGTACCGTTCATTCGCTGACCCAGGCGCTGTCGCTGTTCAACTGCCGCTTCTACTTCGTGGCCCCGGAAGCCCTGGCCATGCCGGACTATATCTGCGAAGAACTGGACGAGAAGGGCATCTCCTATACCCTGGCTTCCAGCCTGGAAGAGGTCATTCCGCAAAGCGACATCCTGTACATGACCCGTGTACAGCGCGAGCGCTTTGACGAAGCCGAGTTCAAGAAAATCCAGGGCAAGTTCATCCTGCACGCCGACATGCTGCGCCATGCGCGCGAGAACCTGAAAATCCTGCATCCCTTGCCGCGCGTCGACGAAATTGACGTCGATGTCGATGCCACGCCGTATGCCTATTACTTCGAACAGGCAGAAAATGGTGTCTATGCCCGTCAGGCACTGCTGGCGCTGGTGTTGAATGAAACCGTCTGAGCGGCTGCAACGAACAACGAACAAGGATTGATCATGCAATACACCCGTACTGTAGAAGCCCTGAAAGAAGGCACCGTCATCGACCACATCCCGGCTGGTCAGGGCTTGAAGATTTTGCGACTGTTCCGCCTGGCGGAAACCGGCGAGCGCGTAACGGTCGGCCTGAACCTGTCATCGCGTCACATGGGCAGCAAAGACCTGATCAAGGTGGAAAACATTGCGCTGACTGAAGACCAGGCCAATGAACTGGCACTGTTTGCTCCCAAGGCGACCGTGAATGTCATTGAAAATTTCGAGGTCGTCAAAAAGCATCAACTTGAGCTTCCGGAGACGATTCAGGGCATTTTTGCCTGCCCCAACTCCAATTGCATCTCACATAATGAGCCGGTCGAGAGCTTTTTCTATGTAAAAGCCCATGGTCATGACACAAAAATGAAATGCAAGTATTGCGAAAAGGTATTTAGTAAGGATATTGTTGTAGAAGTGCGCTAAGTCGTACAAAGGGTGAAATAGAAACTGCAAGAAAAAAGCTGCCTCGACAGCAAAAAAAATGAAAAGCGCCACGGATTCCGTGGCGCTTTTCGCATTTCTGCGCGGCGCTAAAGCGTTTTTTGCATCAGCACCAGATCCAGCCAGCGGCCGAACTTGAAGCCGACTTCCGGCATGCGCGCGACTTCGGCAAACCCCAGCCGCTGGTGAAAGCGGATCGACCCCTCATTGGCCGCGTCGATCGCACCGACCATCACATGCTTGCCCAGTGACTGAGCCAGCGGGATCAAGGCCTCCACCAACTGGCGACCGATACCCTGTCCCCGTGCTGCCGGTGCAAGATGCACACTGTGCTCGACGGTAAAGCGGTAACCGGGATAGCTGCGAAAATCGCCGAAACTGGCGTAACCGACAATCTCGTGATCCTGCTCGGCGACCAGCACCGGATAACCGGCTTGCCGGCGAGCACTGAACCAGTCGCGCCGTTCGGCCAGTTCGACCGGATGATCGAGGTAGATGGCCGTGGAATGGCGGATGACTTCGTTGAAAATGGTCAGGATGGCAGGCAGATCGTCTTCGGTGGCAGGGCGGATCAACATGGTGTTCTCGGCAGATGGCATACCGTGGATGCTAGGGGTCTGACCCGGGCTTGTCAAAAAGGACCTGGCTGGCACGGCGCTTGCTGTACACAAGTGACCGCAACCTGACAGGAGCGATGCCATGAGAACCAAGCCCAAGCCGGTGGAGCCCGTAAAAACCAGTGATCTGGTGATGTTCAACTTTCGCCATCCGACCCGTGCCCGATTGATTGGCGGGGCGTTGTGGCTGGTGGAAGCCTATGATGCCGCCAATGATGTCTGGGTGTGGCAGAACGAATCGACCGAAGCGGATGATGCGCTGGAATCCGCGCGTATCCTCAGCATCGGCAAGCCTTGAGATGGTGCGGATTCCCCAAAACCGGGAATCCGCACCAGGATCAGGCAGCCATCAGGCTACCTGGCGCTTTTGGCGAATGGCCAGGAATTGTGCCAGTAGCGGATCGATCGCCTGGCGGGCGTGCTGATAATTACCGGCCTTGATGTGGCCAAAGCCGCGCACGCCCTGCCACAGTGTCACCAGCTCGATCGCCTGCGGCAGATTATCTGCCGTCAAGCCATGAATCAGCTGTTCCACCATCTGCTCGAACTCGCCAATCCATTGTCGTTCCAGCTTGCGATCGGTCTGCCAGGCAAACGGATCCAGCGCCGTGCCGCGCAGGAATCGCATGGCGGCCAGCAAACGCATGGCTTTGAGTGCCCAGGGCCCGAGCGTCTTCTTGGTCGCCTTGCCATGCGTCATCCAGCTCGGACCAAGGTGAAAGTGCAGCCGGACATCCCCTTCGAAGGCGCTGCGGATTTCACTGAGGAACTCACCGTCGGAGTAAAGCCGCGCCACCTCGAACTCGTCCTTGTAGGCAAGCAGCTGTGCGTAAGTCTTGGCCACGGCCAGGGTCAGCGGCGAGCGGTTGGGGGTCAGCCGCGACTCGGCTTCACGTACCCGTTCCACCAGCTTGCGGTATCGTGCAGCCAGCTTGCCATTCTGATAGGCCAGCAGCATCTGGCTGCGCTGATGCACAATGCCTTCGACGGTTTCACGTGGAACAAACTGGATGATGCTGTTATTGGTCAGCAGCGACTCGACGCGCGCCGGATCATGCGCGGTGTGTCGTCCCCACAGGAAGGCCTGGCGGTTGAACTCAACCGCCGCACCATTGAGACGGATAGCTTCCAGGATGGCTTCTTCACTGACCGGTACCAGGCCGCGCTGCCAGGCAAAGCCCAGCATGAACATATTGCTTGCCAGCGCATCGTTGAGCAGCGCTGTGGCCAGCCGGGTGGCATTCACTTCGGCATAGCGCGCGGTGCCCACCGATTGCTGGATGGTCTGTTTCATCGCCTGGGCCGGGAAGCGCAGATCGGGCTGGGTCAGGAAGGCGCTGGTGGGTGCCTCGTAATTGTTGACCACGACATGCGAGAAGCCTTCGCGCATCTTGGCCAGCGCTTCTTCCGACGCGGTGACCACCAGATCACAGCCAAGAACCAGGTTGGCATCTCCTGCCGCGATGCGTACGGCGTGCAGGGACTGCTGATTACGCGCAATGCGTACATGCGACCAGACCGACCCCCCTTTCTGTGCCAGACCGGCCATGTCCAGCACTGTGACGCCCATATCGTCCAGGTGGGCAGCCATGCCAAGGACCTGACCAATGGTGACCACCCCGGTACCGCCAATGCCGGTCACCATGATGGAGTAGGGCTGATCGAGCGCTGGCAGGGCAGGCGAGGGCAGCGCGGGCATCTGCGCCAGTTCTCCCTTCAGCTCGCGTGCCGCCGTGCGCAGCTTGCCGCCTTCCACCGTGACGAAGCTGGGACAGAATCCCTCCTGACAGGAGAAGTCCTTGTTGCAGCTTGACTGGTCGATCTTGCGTTTGCGGCCCAGCGGGGTCTCCAGCGGCAGGATGGACAGACAGCCTGACTTGTTGGAGCAGTCGCCGCAGCCTTCGCAGACGCGGGCATTGATATAGGCACGACGTTGTGGATCCACCAGCTCGCCGCGCTTGCGCCGCCGGCGTTTCTCGGCAGCACAGGTCTGTTCGTGAATCAGGATGGTGGTACCGCTGACCGTACGCAGCTCGGTCTGCAAGCGCTGCAGTTCGCGCCGGTGGTACACCTCGACCCCGGGCGCCAGCCCGGCCATGCCGCGGTATTTTTCCGGGGCATCGCTGCTGATGACGATGCGCGCCACGCCCTCGGCATGCAGCTGACGCGTGATGGTCGCCACATCCAGCGGACCGTCGACATGCTGGCCACCGGTCATGGCCACGGCGTCGTTGTAAAGCAGCTTGTAGGTGATGTTGACCTTCGCTGACACGGCTGCGCGGATGGCCAGCAGACCGGAGTGGAAGTAGGTGCCGTCACCCAGGTTGGCAAAGACATGCGGGGTTTCGGTAAACGGTGCCTGACCGATCCAGGGCACCCCTTCGCCGCCCATCTGCGAGAAGGTCTGGGTATGCGGCTCAATCCACAACGACATGTAATGGCAGCCAATCCCGGCGAGGGCGCGACTGCCTTCCGGCACCTTGGTGGAGATATTGTGCGGACAGCCGGAACAGTAGTGTGGCACCCGTGGCAGGCTGTCGCGCTTCTGTCCCAGCTGGGTTTCCTTCTCTTCATAGAATTTCAGCCGCTCGTGCATCACCGGGCTGTCGAATACCGTGGCCAGCCGGTTGGCAATGGCACGGGCGATGATGGCCGGTGTCAGTTCGCCGGCGGCCGGCAGCAGCCAGTCGCCATGTGGCAGCGCCCATTCCCCCTTTTCGGCAAACTTGCCGACAACGCGCGGACGCACATCCTCGCGCCAGTTGTACAGCTGCTCCTTCAACTGGTATTCGATCACCTGGCGTTTTTCTTCCACCACCAGGATTTCTTCCAGCCCTTCGGCAAAATGGCGCACGCCTTCCGGTTCCAGCGGCCAGACCATGCCGACCTTGAAGATGCGCAGACCGATTTCGGCTGCCAGCGATTCATCAATGCCCAGATCATCCAGTGCCTGCATGACGTCGAGGTAGGATTTGCCGGTGGTGATAATGCCCAGACGTGCCTCAGGCGCATCCAGTACCACACGATTGAGATGATTGGCGCGCGCATAGGCCAGGGCGGCATACAGCCGGTGGTGCAACAGACGTTTTTCCTGCACCAGCGGCGGGTCGGGCCAGCGGATGTTCAGTCCGTCCTCCGGCATGTCGACATCCTGCGGGTACTGGATCTGGATCCGTTCCGGTGAGATGTCCACCACGGCGGAACTCTCGATGGTGTCGCTGATGGCCTTGATCGCCACCCAGCAACCGCTGTAGCGACTCATCGCCCAGCCATGCAGGCCAAAGTCGATCACTTCCTGCACGCCGGACGGGCTGAGTACCGGGATCATCGAGGCAGCCAGGGCGTGATCCGACTGATGCGGGAAGGTGGACGACTTGGCGGCATGATCATCGCCGGCAATGATCAGCACACCACCATGCTTGCTGGTGCCGGCGGCATTGCCATGCTTGAGGACGTCGCCTGAACGGTCTACGCCCGGTCCCTTGCCGTACCACATGGCATAGACGCCATCGTACTTGGCGCCGGGGAACAGGTTGACCTGCTGTGTGCCCCAGACCGCCGTTGCGGCCAGATCCTCGTTCAGCCCCGGATGAAACACCACATTGTGGGCTTTCAGGTGCGCCTCGGCCTTCTGCATGCTCTGGTCGACGCCCCCCAGCGGCGAACCACGATAGCCGGTGACATAGCCGGCGGTATTCAGTCCCTGTGCCCGGTCCCGATCCTGCTGCAGCATGGGCAGGCGCACCAGCGCCTGGATGCCGCTCATCAGAACCTGACCGGTGGGTGCGGTGTATTTTTCTTCTAGCGCACGATGCCGGATCGACATGGTTTCTCCTCCATATATTCGCCTGTGCCCGACACGGACAGATCGGTAGATCCTGGTGCCGGGAGATGCCTTGTGAGCAGCGATAATTTATTTGTAGTTCGGCATGACGGTGTTGGCAGAATATAGTTTACGTTCACGTAAACGTCAAAACATAGAAAAGTAAAATAGTCGGTGATTGCGCTGCTGACCAGCAGGTGACAGAAAAAGGGTGGGCGAGGCATGGGCTTGCGGGTAAGCTGTGTGGATTCTCTAGCAAGTGAAAGTTCAGATGTCTGCCAAATCTGCCGGGCACAGCCAGGGCGTGCTGTATGCCATCGGTGCCTACCTGTGCTGGGGCCTGTTCCCGCTTTACTGGAAACCGCTGCACCACATCGACCCGCTGCAAATTCTCTGTCACCGACTGGTCTGGTCGGCGCTGTTTGTGCTGATCCTGCTCGGGGTGCGTCGTCAATGGGAGTGGCTGCAGCCCTTCCGGCAGGCACCGCAAAAGCTCGGGGTATTTGTGTTGTCTTCGCTGATGTTGTCCGGCAACTGGCTGCTGTATATCTGGGCCGTCAACTCGGGCCATATCGTCGAATCCAGTCTGGGCTATTTCATCAATCCGCTGGTCAACGTATTGCTGGGCCGACTGGTGCTGGGCGAGCGACTGGGCCGCCTGCAGCAGCTGGCCGTTGCACTGGCCGGCGCGGGGGTATTGTGGCTGACCCTGCAACTGGGGACCGTACCCTGGGTGGCGCTGGGGCTGGCCACCACCTTCGGTCTGTATGGGCTGATGCGCAAGCGGGCCCCCCTGCCTTCGCTGGAAGGACTGGCACTGGAGACTTTCCTGCTGGCACCGCTCGCCCTGGCCTGGCTGCTCTGGCTGGAGAGCCACGGACAGGGGGATTTTGGTCATCTGCCTGCCTGGCAGAACCTGATGCTGGCCGGTGCCGGTATTGTCACGGCGGTACCGCTGCTATTGTTTGCCAACGGGGCACGACGGCTGAAGCTGGCCACCCTGGGGGTCATCCAGTACATCAGCCCGACCCTGCAACTCTTGCTGGGGGTGGTGATGTATCACGAAGCGTTCGATCAGACGCGCGCCATCGGTTTTGCCCTGATCTGGACGGCCCTGCTGCTGTACTCACTGGCCAGCCTGCGCAGCCTGTTGCGTCAACGCTGACCGCCCGCTTGTCATAAGCTTGCGCAGGATCATGCAAGCTGCAATTGACTGAAAAATCCTCGTGATGATAAATATAATCTCATCACGAGGATTTTTCTTTTACGCTGACATGAAACTGACCGTCGACGCCGAAGTACTGGCCGATTTCGTGTCCGCCCTGCTGGGGCCGGATTGCGAAATTGCCATTCATGACCTGTCCGACCCGGCAGCGTCCCTGCGCATCATCCGCCATGGCCGCATCTCCGGCCGCGATGTCGGGGCACCGGCCACCGATCTGGCGTTGCGCATGGCACAGGAGTGCAGCGGTCCGGACGGTGGTGATTACCGCATTAATTACCGCAGCAAGACGGCAGGCGGCACCTCGCTGCGCTCATCGACCCTGGTGTTCAAGGACGAGCAGGGGCGGGTGCGGTCGATGTTTTGCGTCAATGCCGATGACAGTCGCTACCAGCGGGCGCTGGAAGCCGTGCAGGCCTTGTTGCCGGCAGACTTGTCGCAGGAGCGGCACCAGGAGAATCTGTCGGCCTCGGTAGACGATGTCGGCGTCGACATCATGAACGAGGTGCTGGATCAGTTCGAGGTGGAGCCACAGCGGCTGTCTCCGGAAGAAAAATCACGGGTCGTGCTGGAGTTTGACCGGCGCGGGCTGTTTTCCATCCGCGGGTTTGTCGCCCGCGCGGCACAGGCGCTGGATATTTCCGAGCCGACCTTGTACCGCTATCTGAAGCTGAGCAGGGAATGAACATGACAATGCAAGCAAGCACGTCTCTCCAACCGACCAACAAACTGTGGACGGAATATCTGAAGGCGCTGCATCAGGAAGTCGTGCCGGCACTGGGTTGTACCGAACCGGTTTCGCTGGCGCTGGCGGCAGCCATTGCCACCCGTGAACTGGGACGCCCGGCCGAGCGGATTGAAGCGCGAGTCTCCGCCAATCTGATGAAAAACGGCATGGGGGTCACCGTACCGGGCACCGGCACGGTCGGCCTGCTGATCGCCGCCGCGGTCGGCTCGATCGGCGGCAATCCGGATGGACGCCTGCAGGTGCTCAAGGGATTGACCGAGGCACAGGTTGCCGCCGCCAAGACCATGATTGCCGAGCACAAGGTCAGTATCGGCGTTGCTGATGTGCCGAATATTCTCTACTCGGAAGCGCTGGTCATGGCCGGTGAGGACCGCGTTCGCGTCTGCATCGCCGATGCCCATACCAATGTGGTACGCATCGAGCGCAACGGACAGGTGCTGTTCGCTGCCGATGAACAGTCTGGGGATGCTGCGGCTGCCTATGACCTGACAGGCGCGACGGCACGTGATGTCTACGAGTTTGCCATGGCGGTCCCGCTGGATCAGATCGATTTTCTGGCCGAAGCGGCCCAGCTGAACGATGCCCTGTCCAATGAGGGTATGAGCGGTGATTACGGCCTGCATATCGGTGCCACGCTCAAGCGTCAGAGCCAATCCGGCCTGATGCCGGAAGGGCTGATGACCGAGATCCTGACCCGAACCACGGCTGCGTCGGATGCCCGCATGGGGGGCGCCACCCTGCCGGCGATGAGCAACTCGGGTTCCGGCAACCAGGGGATCGCCGCCACCATGCCGGTGGTGGTAGTGGCCGAGCACGTTGGTGCCAGCCATGAACAGCTGCTGCGCGCCCTGACGCTGTCGCATCTGATGGCGGTGTATATCCACAGCCGACTGCCCAAGTTGTCCGCCCTGTGTGCGGTCACCACGGCTTCGATGGGGGCCGCTGCCGGCATGGCTTTCCTGCTGGAAGGCGGCGAGCGTGCGGTGAACATGGCCATTTCCAGCATGATTGGCGATCTGGCGGGGATGATCTGCGATGGCGCTTCCAATAGCTGTGCCATGAAGGTGTCGACCTCGGTATCTGCCGCCTGGAAGGCGGTGCTGATGGCGCTGGACGGCACCCGCGTGACCGGCAATGAGGGCATTGTGGCCGAGGATGTCGATGCCTCGATCAGCAATCTCGGCAAACTGGCTTGCCAGGGCATGCAACAGACCGACGAGCAGATTTTGCATATCATGATGCACAAGCACCGCGCAGCCTGATTTCAACCGTCCGGCCCTTCCGGGGCCGGTCTTTAACTCATTCAACAAGGACGATGGCAATGAAAGAGATTTTGCATACCGATGCCGCCCCGGCGGCAATTGGCCCGTACTCCCAGGGGACGGCCTTTGGTCAGCTGGTGTTCACCTCCGGCCAGATCCCGCTGGATCCGAAAACCGGCGAGATCGTTGCCGGCGGCATCAGTGAACAGAGCCGCCGCGCGCTGGAAAACCTGGTCGCCGTACTCAAGGCTGGCGGCACAACGCCGGCCAATGTACTGAAGACCACCTGCTTCCTGGCTGACATGGCCGACTTTGCGGCCTTCAATGCCATCTATGCGGAGTACTTCGGCGAACAGTCCCCGGCTCGTTCCTGCGTGGCCGTGAAAACCCTGCCGAAAAATGTGCTGGTAGAAGTGGAAGCCATCGCCGTACGCGCCTGAGGCCGGTCTGGTGAACAAAAAACCGCCCATCGGGCGGTTTCAGGCTGTTGACAATGGTGGTTTGCGAACAGGTTGGAGGGCCCGGCAAAGCCGGGCCTTGTCACTAACTGACTGATTTTCCAGCCTGATCATCGATTCCCAATCCCCCCGCCCTTGCCCTGCAAGGGGGCGTCCGCTGCGCGGACAAGGGTTTGTCAGCAAGCTGAAACCGCCCATCGGGCGGTTTTTTGTTTGTTCACTGATTGTTGCGTACCCAGCGGTGCCACTGGGCGAACATATCGGCGTCGCGCGCCGCGATCACCGAGCGTTTCCAGGGTTTGTCGGCCCAGAAGTCATCCTGCTGCAGCGAGGCAACACAGCCGCCCGCTTCTTCCAGGATCAGGGCGCCCGCGGCGTAATCCCACAGACGCTGGCCGCCGTGCAGATAGACATCGAAGCGTCCGGCGGCCAGATAACACCAGTCCAGCGTACTGGAGCCCATGCTGCGCTGGCTGCCGAAGGGGGCCACGCTGTTGAGGCGGGAGGCCAGTCTGGCCGAACACAGGTATTTGACATCCACGCCGGCAATGGCTTCACACATCGGATTGGCCTTCTGCTTCAACGGCAGCGGGGTGCCGTTGAGTGTGGCGCCGGCGCCGCGCTCGGCGCAGAACAGCTCCTGGGTCATCGGGTTGTAGATGGCGCCGAGGGTGCTGCGGCCGTTTTGCATCAGCGCGACGGAGATGGCGAAATGCGGCAGGCCGTTGATGAAGTTGGTGGTGCCGTCAATGGGGTCGACGACCCAAAGCCCCTCCATCTGGCGCAGCCAGAGCAGATCCTGCTCCTGGCGGGTCATTTCCTCGCCCAGCACCGGGTAAGGCAGCAACCTGGGCAGGCTGGCTTCCAGTGCTGCCTGACAGGCCAGATCCGCATCGGTCAGCAGGCTGCCGTCATCCTTGCGCGTGTGGCCGACGCAGAGGAAACGCGGCAGGATTTCCTGCGCGGCAATGTCGCGCAGCAAATCGCCTAGCTGTTCAATAACCTGCATGCTGGATTCCTTTATAATTGGCCGACCCGGCGTGTTGGATTGCCGCAATGCACAAGATGATCTGATTGTAACCAAAACACAGGATTGTTGCTGTTATGGCAAGGTTTTTTGTCGATATGCCACTGTCGGAAGACAGTGTCGTGGTACTGCCCGAAACCGTGGTGCGCCACGTCCAGGTGTTGCGGCTGCGAGAGGGCGAGGCATTGACGCTGTTCAACGGACAGGGGGGCGAATATGTCGCCACCTTGACACAGCTCGACAAGCGTCACGCTGAATGCACGGTGAGCCGGCATGATCCTGTTTCACGTGAATCACCGATCTGGCTCGGCCTGGCGCAGGCCATTTCCAGCGGCGATCGCATGGATTTTACCCTGCAGAAGGGGGTGGAAATGGGGGTCAGCGTGTTTCAGCCGCTGGCCGCACAGCGTTCGGTGGTCAAACTGGCCGGTGAGCGTGCCGACAAGCGTCTGCAGCGTTGGCAGGAGATCGTGATTGCCGCCTGCGAGCAAAGCGGCCGCACGGTGATTCCCCGGGTGTTGCCGATCCTCACGGTCAGCGAATGGCTGGCTAGTCGTCAGGCGGCTTCGGTGCAGCTGTTGCTGTCCCCGCTGGGTACACGCAGCCTGCAGGACATTGCCCAACGGCCGGCTTCTGCCTGGCTGATGGCCGGGCCGGAGGGCGGTTATACCCCGGAGGAAGAGGGGGCCGCGCTTGCCGCTGGCTGGACGCCGCTTCGACTCGGGCCGCGCATCCTGCGAACGGAAACGGCCGCTCTCGCGGCCGTTTCGGCGATGCAGACGGTCTGGGGGGATTACGCCTTGAGCTGATAGATCAGCTTGCCGTCGAACAGGATTTCATCCACTCCCAGCTTGATCCCGCCCGGAGGGGCGGCCCGCTCGAAGTGGTAGCGCTGCCCCTGGTATTCGATCCAGCTCGAGATGGTGATGCCGTCGAATTTGCCGAGGATTTCCTCGGAGTGCACGATGTCTTCGCTGTCCTTGAGTACCAGGCCATGCTGGGCCGGGGCCTCTTCTTCCGGCAGTGCCCACTCATGATGATTGACCGGCTGCGGCAGGTTGCGCACGGCCATGCGCAGCCAGAGGGAAAACAGCCAGTCGGGAGCCAGCACGCGGTGGACATGGCGGTTGTCGGTGATGACGCAGGCCACGGAAAAGCGTTTTTGGCATACCGGGCAATGCGCCTTGGCGGCGACGAAAATCCGGTTTTCCAGCAGGGCGGCGATGCCCTGCATGGTGTCGGCAGTCACCATGGTGTTGCAGCGCGGGCAATGCTTGGCAAAACGGCGCACCTTGGTGCCGTTGGCAAAGCTGATTGGCAGGAAACGGGAAATTTTGTCTGGTCTGGCCATGTACGACGGATCCACTGCGGGTAAATCGGAAGTTGGCCTGTCGGGCAAGCTGCCAGAACAGGCTCTCTGCGATTATAGCGGCATCGTCATCAGGCGTGTGCCCAATGTATGACTTTCACCCGGTTCGATGACGCGGGCATCGTCACCGGCATTGGCCGCTTCGATGCAAAAAAAGCTGCGCCAGCCATCATCCGGCAGATCCTTGAGCGCGATCGATTTGTCTGCCCCGGGGTTCCACAGCACGAGACTGTCGGAGCCGGCATTCTCCACCACGATGCGACGTCGCCAGACGTCATCGCGCAGCGTGAGGCCACACAGGCCATACACGATACGATCCAGTTCGCCACGACATGCCAGACTATCCTGATGGTGAATCCCGTCTTGCTGGCAAACCTTGTCGACATAGCGGCTGTGCGCCAATCCCTCGACCCAGGCGTGTTCGGCATCGGCAATCGCCAGATAGGTGTGCAGGGCCGCCGAATAGCGCCGGGCGCTCGAGCTCTGGTTCAGGGTGGTGAGCGTGATGTCGACTCGATCGGCGCTCAGGGTCAGGCAGCTCTCCACTTTCAGGCCGTCATGCTCCGGGCCGCTGAGTTCGACACTGAAGCCCTCCGTGCTGCGGCTGATGTCCGAGAGGGTCCAGCGTGCCGTGCGTGCAACACCGTGCTGCGGCTGCGTCGCATCCTGTGGATGCGGGCCGAACCAGGGCCAGCAAACCGGTACACCTCCACGGATGGCCTTGCCCGGTTGGTGCATGGCCTGTGGCGAGCAATAAATCAGCGGCGGTTGACCGGCAGCATGCCAGGCCGTCAGTTGACCGCCATCCAGCGAAATCTCGGCCTGAAATCCGTCATGGCTGAGCAGCAGCTGCGTGCTGCCCTGGGCATGGGTGCGCAGGGTTGCGCCCGGAACGGGGGATGGGGTGTGCATGATGGCGCCTCTTTCTGTCAGATCCCTTAGTTTATCCGCGTTTGCGGACAGGGACATGATGCATCGGTTGGCGGCCTTGCCGGCCGGCTAGTCCAGCTGGGTTTGCGAACGCAGCTTGTAGCGGGTGCCGGGGTGGACCAGACGGGCAAAACTGACCAGGTTTCGATGCGACCAGGTGCGGCGGAAGACCAGCAGACAGGGCTCGCTGGCGGAGATCTCCAGCAGTGCTTGTTCCTCCCGCTGCGGCATGATGGCCTCGACCGTGTGCTCGATGTCGGTCAGCGGCGCATGTTGCATCAGATAATGGTTCGGGGTGATGCGGGAAAAGTCCTGTGCCAGATATTCCGGTGCCCAGCCTGGGTTGACGTAGCGATCTTCCAGTTGTACCGGAATATCGTCTTCACGATGCACCAGCAGCGAATGGAAGATGGTCGCACCGACATGGACGCCCAGTTGCAGGGCCACCAGCTCACTGGCCGGTTCGGCGCGCAGGGTGATCAGGCTGGTGCTGTGCATATGGCTGCGTGCCTCAATCTCCTGGGCGATATTGTTGACGTCCAGCAGGGGAGACTCGGCCTTGCGCTCGGCGACATAGGTGCCATCGCCGGCAAAACGCAGCAGGATGCCGGCCTCGGCCAGATCACGGATGGCCTTGTTGACGGTCATGCGTGACACGCCGAAATGCTGTGCCAGTTCGATTTCCGGCGGAATTTTACAACCCGGCTGAAAGGTCCTCTGGGCAATGCCTTCGAGGATATAGTCCTTGATACGCTGGTAGCGCGGCTGTCGGGTCTGGCGGCTCGCCATTGTGATCGAATCTTCCATCCGAGCATCTTAGCGATTTGCCATCATGGCCAACACTTCAGACAAGCATTGATTTGTGTTAGATCAAGCTGCCATCTATACAAATAAATGATATGCAAATCAGATATTTATCTGGTATTTTCTGCGCTGCCATACCTGCGCGCCAACGTCGACCGGAAGAGGACACGCCATGACCCTGCAACAGTGGCTGCAAGCCTATGGTGCCAGCCATCAGCACCGACAGAATGTTGCTATACACAAGCTTTGTATCCCGCTGATTATCTTCTCAATTTTCGGCGTTTTGACGGCTTTGCCTTCATCGGTCAGTCCGGCCTGGCTGCTGATCGCTGGCGGTTTGTTGTTCTACCTACGGCTCTCCTGGCGCATGGCGCTGGCCATGTTGTTGCTGTGCGGTACGATGATGTTGCTGCTGTATGGTTTGCAGCGGGCGGGCGTGGATCTGCTGCGCCTCAGCGGGGTGATCTTTGTGCTGGCCTGGATCGGGCAGTTCATCGGGCATCGTATCGAAGGACGCAAACCCTCCTTTCTGGACGATCTGCGGTTTTTGTTGATCGGCCCGGCCTGGACCGTGGCGGGCTTGACACATCGATTCAATATACGCTGGTAATAGGGCATATACGGTCGTTATGGCTGATGTTGCAGCAATGATATACTACATAATCAAATGTTGATATTCATCAAGCCAGCATGAGGTTGCCAGCAGGGAGTGCGCCATATCGGATTAGCATTTCCCTGTTACCCATTCCGGGTTGTGGAGACTGAAACATGCAAGGCAAACGTACTCTTTCCGTGCTGGGCGCTGCGCTTCTGGCGGCATTTGCGACCGATTACTCGCAGGCCTGCTCCAGTGTCATCGTTGGTAAAGGCGCCTCGGCCGATGGCGCCATCATCATTTCGCGCAACGAAGACTATTACATCAACAACTGGAACAAGAAGCTGGTGATCCATCCGCGCCGCGACAGCGACAAGGGGGAAATGATCAGCTTCAAGAACGGTCTGAAAGTGCCGGCGCCACAAACCATGCTGCGCTACACCGGCCTGACCGACTGGAATGGCGACACCACGGCGGCCGATGGTCCGTATGAAGAGCGCGGGGTCAATGAGTTCAATCTGGCGGTTTCCGCCACTAATAGCATGGATGCCAACGACGCGGCCAAGAAGGCCGATCCGCTGGTCGATACCGGTGTGATCGAGGCGGACATCCCGTCCTTCGTGCTGCCGATCGCCAAGACGGCGCGCGAGGCCGTGGCGCTGTTGGGCAAGACCGTCAAGGAGCAGGGCGCTGGCGAAGCCAATGGCATCCTGCTGGCAGACCCCAAGGAAGTCTGGTACATGGAAATTGGCAGTGGTCACCACTGGATTGCCGTCAAGGTGCCGCAAGACAAGTACATGATCGTTGCTAATGGCATGCGTATTCATGATGTCGATCTGAATGATCGCGAAAACGTCATGGGCAGTGACGACCTGGCTGAGTTTGTCAGCAAGAACAAGCTGCTGGACAAGGTGGATGTGCGGCATTTCAACTTTGCCAAGGCCTTTGGTTCGGTTGGCGATCGTTACAACATCGACCGCGAATGGATGGGGCAGCACTTGCTGACGCCGTCGCTGAGCCAGAAAGTCCGTCAGGAACAGTATCCGATGTTCCTCAAGCCGGACCACAAGATCACGGTGGCTGACATTGGCAAGGTGCTGCGTGCGAACTTCAAGGGTACCGAGCTGGAGAAGATCAAGGATGCCGAACGTCCGATGGGCGTGGATCGCACCATCGAGACGCACGTCTACGAACTGCGCAGCGACATGCCGAAGGAGTTGCAGGTGCTGACCTGGCAGGCCTTTGGCAGCCCGAGCGCCGCGGTCTTCATGCCGATGTACGAGAACGCCATGAAGGAAGTGCCTGCAGCGTTGCGCAGCGGTACCGAGGTGTATGAGGGTCAGTCGGCCTACTGGGCCTTCCGTGCCAATGCCACGCTGGCGCAGACCAATCCGTCCAAGTACGCTCCGGTGCTGGCCAAGTGGCAGAGCAATATCGAAGGCACCTTCCAGGGACAGCAGGCTGCGGTTGATCACATGCTCAAGCGCCTGTATGACCAAAGCCCGGAAGCTGCGCTGCGTTTTGCCAACCAGTGGAGCAATGGCAACGTGCTGTGGGCCGTGCAGTCTGCCCATGATGTGTTCCAGTCGCTGATGACCGATATGACCAAGTCGACCGAGAAGAAGTACACCCCGGCCGAGCTGGAAAAGATCAAGGCGCTGTAAGTCGGACGGTCGCCAACAAAAACCGCCTTCGGGCGGTTTTTTGTTGCCTGGGACAATTAATGGCGCTGCAAGCCTTTTGCCAGGCTGCCCAGTGTTTGAATTGCCTCGGCCAGCTTTGCATCCCAGGGGTGGCCGATACTCAGGCGCAGGTGCTGGCGGAAGCGGGGCTCGGCGGAGAAAACCAGCCCCGGCGCAAAGCTGACCGAATGGGCTAGCGCCTGCTGCAACAAGGGCAGGGTATCCACCGGTTCGGGGCAGGCCACCCACAGCAGCATGCCGCCAGAAGGCGACAGGATCTGGGTGCCCAGCGGGAAGGCCTGTAAAACGGCGGCCTGCATCTGGCGCGACTGCTCTTTCAATTGTTGCCGCAAGCGCGCCGCCTGTCTGGCATACAGGCCACTGTTGAGACAGTCGGCCATGGTTGCCTGCAGCAACGAAGAGGTCACGTAGCTGTTACTGACCTTCAGGCGCTCCAGCCTGGCATGGTAGCGGCCGCCTGACAGCCAGCCCAGTCGCAGCGCCGGGGCGAAGGTTTTGGTAAACGAGCTGCAGTAGATCACACCGCCGTGCCGATCCCAGGCTTTCAGCGGTCTGGGGCGTTCGCTGCCGTAATACAGGTCGCCGAAGACGTCGTCTTCGATGATGGGGATGTCACGCCGATGCATCATCTCCACCAGCCGCCGCTTATGGTCGTCAGGCATCAGCGCCCCCGTCGGATTCTGGAAGTTGGCAACCACCACCAGACAGCGGATCGGCGAACCCTGGCGCAGGGCAAATTCCAGCGCCTCCAGCGACAGCCCCTGACCGGGCGTGCAGGGAATCTCCAGTACGCGCAGGCCAAGACTTTCGATGGTTTGCAGCAGGCCAAAATAAACGGGCGTTTCCACCGCCACCACATCTCCCGGACGGGTCAGCCCGCGCAAGGCCAGCTGAATGGCTTCGGTACAGCCGTTGGTCATCAGCAATGCGTCAGCCGGCAGGCTCATCTGCCATTGGTCAGCCAGCCGCTGCAGGCCGGTCAACAGGGCATGACGGTCACTGGCCGGCAGATGCGCTCCCAGCAGCGCTGGTTGGCGCGACAATTTGTGTTGCAGGCGCCGTGCCAGCTCCTCGGCCGGATACAGGCTCTCGTGGGCTTCGGCCATGTGCAGTTGATGTTGCACGGCAGAACCGGACAGCGAGAGCAGATTCGCCACATGATTGTCGACGTTGACCCAGGTGCCCGGCATCGGGGTGGTGGGGGCCGGGACAGACATGGAGAGGTGCTGGCCAGGCTGGACGGCGTAGAAGCCGCTGCGTTCGCGTGCTTCAACGCGTTGTTGCTGTTCCAGCCAGCGATAGGCCTGCAACGCCGTCAGATTGTTGACGGCAAAGCGATGTGCCAGCGCGCGGACCGAGGGCAGGCGACTGCCGGGAGGGTAGTCGCCACGCGACATGTCCTGCAGCAACTGTTCGGCGATGGCGCGGTAGCGCGGTAGCGTCATGATCAGTCCTGTTATATAGAACAGATTGTTTTAGCCTAAACTGTTACAGCCCGACTGCCAAGGCTGTATCAGGTCACTCCCCGGGATGCCGGTTAATCTGTGCAGTGTGTTTGATGGCCGAACAGGGGAGAACAAGCTATGGGGTGGTTAAAGCAGTGGGCAGCCGACAGTTCCCTGTCGGCCATTCAGGCTGGAGTGATTGCGGTGATCGTGTCGTTTGCCGGCCCGTCTGTCTTAATGTATCAGGCCGCACATGCCGCGCATTTCAGTGCGGCCCTGACTTCGTCCTGGCTGGGGGCCGCCTCGATCGGCAGCGGACTGGTCGGACTGGTACTCAGTCTGCGTTATCGCATGCCGGTTGTCATTGCCTGGTCCACCCCGGGCGCGGCCTTGCTGGTGACCATGTTGCCCGGCCATACCCCGGGCGAGGCGGTTGCCGCCTATCTGGCGGCCGCACTACTGATCGGCCTGATTGGCTGGAGCGGGGTGTTCGATGTGCTGATGCGGCGTTTGCCGGCCTCTATCGCTTCGGCCATGCTGGCCGGCATTCTGTTTCGCTTTGGCGCCGAGTTGTTTACCTCGATTGCACTGGATCCGCTGCTGGTACTGAGCATGCTGGCTATCTACCTGCTGATGCGCCGCTGGCGTCCGCGTTATGCCGTACTGGCGGTGTTGCTGGGCGGACTGTTGCTGTTGTTGGCCCAGGGACGGATGCACTGGCCGGATCTGAGCGGCGGGTGGACCCAGCCGGTCTGGGTGACGCCAACATGGTCGTGGCAGGCGGTACTCAACCTCGGCTTGCCCCTGGCGCTGGTGGCACTCAGTGGTCAGTATCTGCCCGGGATGGCGGTACTGCGCGCCGATGGCTATGCCCTGCCAAGCCGTCCGATGGTCGCCGCCAATGCCCTGGTGTCCTTGCTGATTGCGCCGTTCGGCGCACATGGCATCAATCCGGCGGCCATCACCGCCGCCATCTGCACCGGGCCGGAGGCGCATCCACAGCCGCAGCGGCGCTATATTGCCGGGGTGGTCTGCGGGTTGTTGTATCTGCTGGCCGGTCTCGCGGCCGGCTCGCTGATCCTGCTGTTTGCCGCCGTGCCCAAGACCTGGGTCGCAGCCTTGTCGGGCATGGCCTTGCTGGGTGCCATCGGCAACGGGCTGACCACGGCCATGCGTGACGAGTCTCAGCGCGAGGCTGCGCTGATGACCTTTCTGCTGACTGCCTCCGGCATGCATTTCCTAGGCATGGGGGCGGCATTCTGGGGGATTGTGGCCGGCGTGCTGGCCCATGTGGTGAAGCATCTGCACTGGCGCCAGCTGTGGCTGTCGCTGCGTCCCGGGACTTGAGCTGCCGACCGGAATGCGGCTGGCGTACCGGCCCCCCGGGGTGTACATTGTGCATCGTCCCCATTCCGTGAAACCACGATAAAAAGGTTCGAAACAATGTTTGCCGCCGAGGTCTACCAACAACGCCGCAGTCGCCTGCTTGCCGATGCCAAACCGGGTCTGATGCTGTTTATCGGTAACGTGGATGCGCCGATGAATTATCTGCACAATCCTTATCCCTTTGTGCAGGACAGTACTTTCCGTTACCTGTTCGGCCTGAACGATGCCGGCCTGGCCGGGGTCATCGACAGCCGTGACGGCAGCTGTACGCTGTTCGGCAATGATGTCGATGTGGATGACATTGTCTGGACGGGTGAATTGCCGACCCTGGCGCAGCGTGCCGCCACGGTCGGCATCAGTGCCTCGCGTCCGTATGCCGAGCTGGAGCAGGTGCTGCGTGATGCCCTCCTTAACGGTGTGACCGTGCATTACCTGACCCCCTATCGTGGCGAGACCATTCTGGAGCTGGCCCGTCTGCTCGGTCGCACCGCCGATGCCGTCAAGCGTGGCGCCTCGGCGGAGCTGGCTCTGAGCATCGTCGCGCTGCGCGAGGTGAAGGGCCCGGAAGAAATCGCCGAAATCGAGCGTGCACTGACGGTGACCCGTGAAATGCACATTACCGCCATGAAGGCCGCGCGTCCGGGGGTGGTGGAATATCAGGTGGTCGGCGCCATGGAGGGCATTATGCGCAGCCGTGACTGGCAGCTGGCTTATCCGGTGATTTTCTCGCGTCGTGGCGAAGTACTGCACAACCATCGTCATGATCAGGTACTGGAAGCCGGTGACCTGGTGGTCAATGACACCGGCGCCAGTGCCGATTCCGGCTACGCCAGCGACATCACCCGTACCATTCCGGTGGGCGGCAAATTCAGTGAGCGTCAGCGCGCGCTGTATGAAACCGTGCTGGCCATGCAACTGGATGCGATTGCGGCCATGCGTCCGGGCGTCAAATACTTCGACGTACACAAGCTGGCCGCGCGGACCATGGTCGAGCGCATGAAGCAGATGGGCTTCTTCAACGGGCCGGCCGAGAAGGTGGTGGATTCCGGTGCCTATGCCATCGCTTTCCCGCACGGTCTGGGCCACCAGATCGGCATGGACGTGCATGATATGGAAAATCTGGGTGAGACCCTGGTCGGCTACGATGCAGGCCAGCAACGCAGCGAGTTGTTTGGTCTGGGCTATCTGCGCATGGGCAAGGCGCTGCGTGCCGGCATGGTGATTACCGTGGAGCCGGGTATCTATTTCATCCCGGCGCTGATCGATGCCTGGCAGCGCGAAGGCAAGTTTGCCGATCTGATCAACTACGATAAATTCAATGAGTTCCGCGATTTCGGCGGTATCCGCATTGAAGACAACGTGCTGGTGACCGAGACCGGCAGCCGTGTGCTGGGTGAGCCGATTCCGAAGACGGTGGCGGAAGTGGAAGCCGTGATGCAGGGCTGACCGGCCTGATACAGAAAAAGCGTCCATCTGGGAAGATGGACGCTTTTTTTATGGCCGTGATGGTTTCACGTGGAACGTCACCGGGAAACCGGTAACGGCAGTTTGACGGTCACGCGGAACCCCCCTTGCGGCAAATGGGAGAACAGCAGTTCGCCGTGATGTTGTTTGACGATCCGCGACACAATGGCCAGGCCCAGTCCGCTGCCGCCATCGGTGCCGCGATGGGCGGCCAGACGTTCGAAGGGAGCCAGTGCCGCCTGCTGCAGTTCGACCGGAATGCCTTCTCCCTGATCAATCACGCTCAGCATGGCATGACTGAGGTCACGTTCGACCCGCACCTCGATGGGTGTTTTACCGTAACGGCGGGCATTGTCGATCAGATTACTGAGCAGGCGTTCCAGCGCCAGCGGGTCAGCAATGATCTCCGGCTCGGCGGAGACGGACAGGTGAAGGGCCAGTTGCTCGCGACGGAATCGTGCGACAACACTGCTGGCCAGTTCGGCCAGCGCGACCGGTTCGCTGCGCAGATTTTCTTCGCTTCGGGCAAAGTCGATGAACTGGCGCACGATGCCGGACATTTCATCGATATCGCTCAGCATGCCGCTGGCGTCTGCTGAGTCCCCCTGCAATTCGACCATCAGCTTGAGCCGGGTGAGTGGCGTGCGCAGATCATGGGACAGGCCGGCCAGCATCAGGCGGCGCTCAGAAGCGGCCGCTTCCAGGGAACGCGCCATGCCATTGAAGCCCTGACTCAGCGCCTGGATCTCGCTGGAGCCGATGTTTTCGTTCAGGGGCTCGGGAATGCGCCCACGCGCCAGTTCACGCGAGGCTTTGACCGCCTGACTGATTGGCATGGTGGTCCGCCAGGCAATGGCTGAGGCCACCAGAATGGCGCACAGCGAGGCCAGCAGGGCTGCCAGGGACATGGAGCCAATGACGTTGTCGCGGAAGCGACCCATCGGCACCACCAGCCAATAGGGCTGACCAAGCACATGCACCGAGATCCACAGTTGCCGGCGATCCTGCAGCTTGCGCAGTTTTACCGTCAGCGGATAGCCGACCTCCTTGCCCAAACGTTCCGCCAGGATGATTTCGAAATCATTGAGGCGGGTGGTGAAGACCAGTCCCTTGTCGGCATCGGGAGGTTGCAGCTGTGTCAGCCAGGGGCGATTGTATTCCGCCAGATAGGCTGCGCGTTTGGCTGGTGGCACGGTATCCAGCCGACCTTCCAGATCGGCCAGGGTATCGACGACCTGACTGTAGAATTGCTTGGCGATCAATTCTCGCCGCTCAGTGACCACGATCCACCAGGTGATCAGCTGGGTTGCCACGACGGTCAGAATGACCAGCAGGGCCAGACGCAGGAACAGGGAGCCGCCGATTCTGCGCAGCATCATTCTCTCGACTGACCGTCCGGAACAAAGACGTAGCCGTAGCCCCAGACCGTCTGGATATAGCGCGGGCCGGCAGTCTCGCTGTCGAGTGCCTTGCGCAGGCGCGAGATGTGCACATCAATGCTGCGATCCAGCGACTCGCCATTGCCTTTGCCCAGCGCCATCTCCATCAGTTGCTCGCGGGTCAGCGGGCGGCGCGGATGGGTGGCCAGGACGGACAGGACGGCAAATTCGGCGCTGGTGAGCGAGACCGGACGATCGTTTTGCCGCAGTTCCCGTTGTCCCAGGTTGAGGGAAAACTCACCGAAGGTGATCTGGGCATTCTCGTCGTGGCTGGCGGTCAGCGCCGGCGTGGCCAGATGGCGACGCAGTACCGACTGAATCCGCGCGGTCAGTTCACGCGGGTTGAATGGCTTGGGCAGATAGTCATCGGCCCCCATTTCCAGGCCGAGAATGCGATCGATGTCCTCGCCTCGCGCTGTCAGCATGATGACCGGAATCATCTCGCCCTGGGCGCGCAGGCGGCGCACCAGTGCCAGACCATCTTCGCCAGGCATCATGACGTCGAGCACCAGCAGGTCTGGCCGGTTTCGTGCCAGTTTGCGGTCGATGTCCCGGGCATCTGCCAGCGTATCCACGGCGTAACCTTGCTGATCCAGATAGCGCGTCAGCAAGTCCCTGAGTTTGGCGTCGTCATCGACGACCAGAATTTTGCTTTTTTCCATGATGGTCAGAATAGCTGGAATTAATCGGACCGGGACGAACCGGTATGTTCAAGTGTTAACGTAAGGCAAGGGTACATAAATGTTAATGGAATAGCCATGGATGCTAACGGATGAAACATGAGCGGCGGTTAAATTGAGAGGGTGGATCTGGCCAGCTGCTTCAGATCGAAAGACAAGGGTACAATATCGGCATGATGACAAAGGAATCGACACGTTGGTGCGCTGTACTGCTGCTGGGGCTGATGACCCAGGCGCAGGCTGCGTCGAGCGCGCCTGCTCCTGGCAGTCAATGTGCCACCCAGGATCCCCAGCCGGTGTGCGTCTTGCCCAAGCCTCCCTCCGATGAGCTGGCCTTGCGCGCCTTGCGCTTGCAGGAGGCAGTCAACAACGGCGATCTCTCACCGCAGGAAGCGCAGAAAATCCTGCAGGGCAAGCCTTTCCCCCCCAGGCCGCCGCACGGTCCTGGCAGCAGCGCGCCGGGCGCGAGAAACGCCGCAGCGCAGCATCATGACCGTTTCTGGCGCGACGAGCGCCGCCGCATTGCCCCCGCCGAACAGAACTGACAATCCTTCGCGTCTTTTAAGCTGCTCAGGGCAGCAGGATGAGCGAGCCGCTGGTCTGGCGGCTCTCCAGCTCGCGGTGTGCCCGTGCCGCCTCTGCCAGTGGGTAGCGGTGTGACGGGCTGACCTTGATGGCGCCGGACAGGATCCGCTCGAACAAGGCATTGGCCGAGGTTTCCAGCTCCGCCCGGGTACTGATGTAGTCTCCCAGACGGGGGCGGGTGAGGAACAGGGAGCCTTTCTGCGACAGCAGCAGCGGCGAGAACGGTGCAACCGGCCCCGAGGCATTGCCGAAGCTGACCAGCATGCCGCGCCGGGCCAGACAAGCGAGCGATGCTTCGAAGGTATCCTTGCCGACCGAGTCATACACGACCGGCACACCCTTGCCGTCGGTCAGCGCCATGACGCGTGCCACCACGTCTTCTTCACGGTATTGAATCACGTGCCGGCAGCCCAGCGCACGAGCCCGTTCAGCCTTTTCCGCCGAGCCGACGGTTCCGATCACATTGACGCCCAGCGAGTTCAGCCATTGCACGGCAATCTGGCCGACCCCGCCCGCCGCCGCATGCCACAGCACGGTCTGGCCGGCTTCCACGGCAAAGGTGCGGCGAATCAGGTATTCGACTGTCATGCCCTGCAACATGATGCAAGCGGCCACTTCATCGCTGATCCCGTCAGGCAGACGCACCAGATGCTGGGCATCGATCAGCCGCTGCTCGCTGTAGGCGCCCAGAGGGCCCCCGGCATAGGCGACGCGATCGCCGACCTGCAGATGGCTGATGCCCTGGCCAACGGCTTCGACAATGCCGGCTGCTTCTTGCCCCATGGCCGAAGGCAGGGGCTGGGGATAAAGTCCGGCCCGTTGATAGGTATCGATGAAATTGACGCCGATGGCGGTGTGTCGCAGGCGAACCTGGCCGGGAGCGGGGTCGCCGATCTCGATATTGACCAGTTGCAGGACCTCGGGTCCTCCCGTCTGTGCAAAGCGAATGGCTTGGGTCATTGCTCGGATTCTCCATGGTGGGCGAACTGTGCCAGTTGCGGCAGGCACGCCGGCCAGCGCTGCAAGCGATGGTCATCGCCATTGAACAATGTTTGACGACAGCCCTGAAAGCGCCGTGCCGCGTGTCGCCAGTCCAGCACTTCGTCAGCCGTGCCCAGCACCAGCCAGAAACGATCGCGGTCCGGATGGGTAATCTGGTGGTTGCGCAGCGCTGCCTGATCGGCATCATCCAGATAGTAGTGCTCTCCGGTGCCCGGGTGGATCTGGTCACGCGGCAGGTGGGCCAGATCGAGATGGGGTTCGATAGCCGGATTGATCAACACCGCCCGCCGGCTCATGGTTTGTGCCAGCCAGGCGGCGTAAAAACCGCCAAGCGAACTCCCGATCAGCAGCGTGTCGTCCGGCAGGCTGGCCACAACCCTGGCCGCTTGCGGCAGGGCCAGGGCCGGGTGAACCGACAGGCTCGGGCAGTGAAAGCGGCTCGCCGGCTCGTGCCGGGCCAGCCAGTCGGCGGTTTCGCGCGCCTTGAGTGACTGCGGACCGGAGTTGAAGCCGTGCAGGTAGAGATAGTCGGTCATGATGCATCGGTCAGCGAAAGAGAGGATTTCTCATTCTATGCTGCTTATTACTGATAGGTATGCAAGATACTCTTGAATTTTCCCTGCTGGTGCAACCGGTCGATGGCGCGATTCAGTATCGCCAAATCGATGATTGATTTGGGGGAAACGGCACACATGGTCGGGGTGGAGGAAAACTGGAAGTCAGACAGGCGCAACAGGCGGGCGCTGTCGCGGTGTTCGCGCGCCCAGATACTGTATTCCAGCTCGGTGACGATGCCGGCATCGGCGACATGGCTCAATACGGCCTTGATCATCAGCTCCAGGCGGTCTTCGGCATCGCGGCTGGCCTTGCCGGTGGCCCAGGCAGATTCCAGTGCCGGGTAGCTGTAGCCGCGAATGGTGCTGATGCGCTTGCCGTTGAGGTCCTCGAACGAACGGATCGGTGCTTCGTTCACGGGCGAGATGATGCGCTCGACCTGCGGGTAGATTTCGCGTGTCCAGCCCAGTTGGCCGGCGTTGCCAAACCAGGCCGGATTGGCGTTGCAAATGATGTCGACGCTGCCGTTTTCCAGCGCCCACTCCACCCGCTTGCGTGAGATGACAATAAAGTGGGCCTTGCGATCGAGAGACTGCGCCAGTGCCTGGCCGATCTCCATGGCCAGGCCAGACTTGAGGTTGTTTTGCTGAATGACTGCCACCGGCGGACCATCAGAGTCGGCGACCCCGATGCGCAGCATTCCCTGTGCGTTCAGCGGCAGCGAGAGCAGGAGCCCGACCAGCAGGCCAAAGGCAATAGACATCTTGTTCATAAGGGCGGAAAACATTCGTCTAAGGTCGTCTCTGGAGCGTGCAAATGTGCATGCTATGATGGACGACTCGTTAAGTATTTTATCGTTGTAGACTAATCGCGGCTGAATTCCATGACAAATGAAAACTCGCATCCTATCTATGCCCAGCTGGCCCGCCGTATCCTGATTCTGGATGGTGGCATGGGCACCATGATCCAGCGCCATGCCCTGGGCGAAGCGGATTTTCGCGGGGAACGATTTGCGGACTGGCCGCTGGATGTCAAAGGTAATAACGACCTGTTGGTGCTGACCCGGCCGGATGTGATCGCCGGGGTGCATCAGGCCTATCTGGATGCCGGCGCCGACATTCTGGAAACCAATACGTTCAATGCCACCCGCATTGCCATGGCTGACTACGGGATGGAATCGCTGGTGTGGGAAATCAACCATGCTGCCGCCAGCCTGTGTCGCCAGCTGTGCGATGCGCAGACGGCGGCCAGCCCGGACAAGCCGCGTTTTGTGGCCGGCGTGCTCGGACCAACCAACCGGACGTGCTCGATCAGCCCCAAGGTCAGTGATCCGGGTTTCCGCAACGTCCACTTCGACGAGCTGGTCGAGGCGTATCTGGAGTCGATCGATGGTCTGGTGAAGGGCGGCGCCGATCTGCTGTTGATCGAAACCATTTTCGATACCCTGAACGCCAAGGCGGCAGTGTTTGCCGTGCAAAGCTATTTTGACCGGCACGGCATCACGCTGCCGGTAATGATCTCCGGCACCATCACCGATCAGTCGGGCCGTACCCTGACCGGCCAGACGGTCGAAGCTTTCTACAACAGTCTGGAACACGCCGGGGCGGTGTCGTTCGGCCTCAACTGTGCGCTCGGTCCGGACATGCTGCGCCAGTACCTGGAAGAGTTGTCCGGGCTGTGTACTTCCTATGTCTCGGTGCACCCTAATGCCGGCTTGCCCAATGCCTTCGGCGAGTATGACCTGACGCCGGCCATGATGGCCGAATCGATCCGCAGCTGGGCCGAAGAAGGGCTGATGAATATTGTCGGCGGCTGCTGTGGCACCACCCCGGAGCATATTGCCGCCATGGCCGCGGCAGTGCGCGACCTGCCGCCGCGCGCCTTGCCGGCGATTGAGCCCAAGTGCCGGCTGGCCGGTCTGGAGCCGCTGAATATCGGCGAGCGCGACCTGTTTGTGAATGTCGGAGAACGGACCAATGTCACCGGATCGCGCGCCTTCGCCAAGCTGATTCTCAACGACGATTACAACACCGCACTGGAAGTGGCCCGCCAGCAGGTGGAGAACGGCGCCCAGATCATCGACATCAATATGGACGAGGGCATGCTGGACGCCGAGGCGGCCATGGTGCGCTTTCTCAATCTGATTGCCGCCGAGCCGGATATCGCCCGGGTGCCGGTGATGATCGACTCTTCCAAATGGAGCGTGATCGAGGCCGGTCTGAAGTGCTTCCAGGGCAAGGGCATCGTCAATTCCATCTCGCTCAAGGAGGGCAAGGAAGCTTTCGTGCACCACGCCCGCCTGCTGCGTCGCTACGGTGCCGCCGTGGTGGTGATGGCCTTCGATGAGGCGGGGCAGGCCGATACCCTGCAGCGCAAGATCGATATCTGTCAGCGCAGCTATCGCGTACTGGTGGACGAGGTCGGCTTCCCGCCGCAGGACATCATTTTCGATCCAAATATCTTCGCTGTGGCGACCGGGATTGAGGAACACGCCCGCTATGGTCTGGATTTCATCGAGGCCACCGCCTGGATCCGTGCCCATCTGCCCCATGCCAAGGTGTCCGGCGGGGTGTCGAACGTGTCGTTTTCCTTCCGCGGCAACAACAAGGTGCGGGAAGCCATCCACGCCGTATTCCTGTATCACGCCATTCAGCGCGGCATGACCATGGGCATCGTCAATGCCGGTGCGCTGGAGGTGTATGAAGAAATCGATCCGCAACTGCGTCAGCGTATCGAAGACGTGATTCTGTGCCGCCCGCCGCAGGACGGTGGCGATGCAACAGAGCACCTGATCGCCCTGGCCGAAAGCTTCCGCGGCGAGGCCGCTGCCGGCAAGACCGAAGAACTCGCCTGGCGCAGCCTGCCGGTGGAAAAACGCATCGAACATGCGCTGATCAAGGGCATTACCACCCATATCGTGGAAGACACGGAGCTGCTGCGCCAGCACTACCCGCGGCCGATCAATGTGATCGAAGGTCCGCTGATGGATGGCATGAACGTGGTGGGCGACCTGTTTGGCGCCGGCAAGATGTTCCTGCCGCAGGTGGTCAAATCGGCGCGGGTAATGAAGCAGGCCGTGGCCTATCTCGAGCCGTTCATCGAGGAGGAAAAGCGCCTGAGCGGTGCCGCCGATGCCGGCGTCAAGGGCACCATCATCATGGCGACGGTCAAGGGCGATGTGCACGACATCGGCAAGAATATTGTCGGCGTGGTCCTGCGCTGCAATAACTACGAGGTGATCGACCTGGGGGTCATGGTGCCGGCACAGAAGATTCTGGATGCGGCCCGCGAACACAAGGCCGACATCATCGGCCTGTCCGGTCTGATCACGCCCTCGCTGGAAGAAATGAGCCATGTGGCCAAGGAAATGCAGCGCCAGGGCTTTACCGTGCCGCTGCTGATCGGCGGCGCCACCACCTCGCGTGTGCATACCGCGGTGAAGATCGCCCCGCATTACCAGGGCCCGGTGGTGTATGTGCCGGATGCCAGCCGTGCCGTCGGCGTCTGCTCCAATCTGCTGTCCGAGGACCTGGCGGCCGATTTCAAGCTGAAGGTGGCGGATGATTACCGCCTGGCGCGCGAGATTCACGCCGGTCGCGGCGCCGTGAAGCTGGCCTCGCTCGAGGAGGCGCGTGCCAATCGCCATCGCATCGACTGGTCCGCCTACCAGCCACCGAAACCGCAATGGCTGGGGGTGAAGCAGTTCCGCGATTATTCACTGGCCGAGCTGGCGCAGTACATCGACTGGACACCTTTCTTCCAGAGCTGGGAGCTGGCCGGACGTTATCCGGCCATCCTCGATGACGAGGTGGTGGGCGAATCGGCGCGTTCGCTGTGGCATGACGCGCAGCGCATGCTGCAGCAGATCGTCGACGAGCACTGGCTGCAGGCCAACGGGGTGATCGGTCTGTTCCCGGCGCAGTCGGTGAATCAGGAAGACATCCGCATTCTCGATCCGCAGGATGGCCATGAACGCATGACCTGGGTCGGTCTGCGCCAGCAGTTGCCCAAGGCGCGCAGCGAGGATGCCCGGGCCAACTGGGCGCTGGCCGATTTCATTGCCCCGGCCGACAGCGGGGTACAGGACTATATCGGCGCCTTTGCCGTGACGGCCGGCATCGGGATCGATCAACATGTCGCCCGCTTCGAGGCGGCCGGTGATGACTACTCGGCGATCATGCTCAAGGCGCTGGCAGACCGGCTGGCGGAAGCCTTTGCCGAACGTCTGCACCAGCGTGTGCGTACCGAGTTCTGGGGCTATGCCGCCGATGAGCAACTGGACAACGAGGCACTGATCCGGGAGTCCTACCGTGGCATCCGCCCGGCGCCCGGCTATCCGGCCTGCCCGGATCATTCGGTCAAGCCGGCGCTGTTTGCCCTGCTGGATGCGCCGGCCATCGGCATGTCGCTGACCGAAAACCACGCCATGCTGCCGACGGCGGCGGTGAGCGGTTTCTATTTCAGTCATCCGGACAGTCGCTACTTTGGCATCGGTAAGGTAGATCGCGATCAGGTGGCCAGTGTGGCCGAGCGCAAGGGGCAGCCGCTGGGGCAGGTTGAGCGTGACCTGGCATCCAATCTGGGCTACGAGGCCTGAGGCCGGGGGCCCGTCGCTTGCGTGCGGCGGGCGTTGTGCTTATTTCAGCCGGGTGACCGGGACCTGCACATTGGCTGCTGGGCCGGACAGCCACAGCACGCCATCCTGGATGGTGGCCGTCAGCTGCATGCTGCGCTCGCACAGCGTGGCCAGTTCCTGCAGGGTGGCCGGTGAGACGCTCAGGACCTGCAGATTGTCGAAGCGGCCGTACTTGTTTTCGTTCTGCTGCCACCAGATGTCGGCAGCACGGCCACCATAGCTGTAGACCAGTACCTGATCGGCCCGGCCACAGGCCTTGCGCAGACGCTTTTCATCCGGTTCGCCCAGCTCGATCCACAGTTCGATTTCGTCGGAATAATTCTTCTGCCACAGATCCGGTTCTTCGTCGGTGCTGATGCCTTTGGTGAATCCCAGCGTTTCGCTGGCATGCAGGGCAAAGACCGCCAGGCGCAGCATCATGCGCTCGATGGTTTCCGACGGATGCTGGGCCAGGGTCAGGCCATGGCTGGCGTAGTAGCCGCGATCCATGTCAGCGATGCTGATTTCGGCTTTATAGATAGTGGACTTCAACGCCATGGGGCTCTTTCGGTGGGTCGAGAAGCGAGCAGTTTAGCTGTTTTGCCGGCCGATCTCTGTATCTGCATGTACGGATTCGGATAGCCGGAGGTTTTCTTGTCCGACAAATCCCGTTACACTTGCGCACCCCACAAAGAGCCAATTCTTTGTGCGTGGTCTCTTTTGCCTCATTTCACCCCGTCTGCCTGAATTGGTTTCGCACTGGTTGCGAAGGGCCGTCGCTGGAGTTTCATCACTTATGTCCGACAATCAATTTGCCGACCTCGGTCTGGCCGAACCTTTGCTGCGCGCTGTTGCCGATACGGGCTATACCAGCCCGACCCCGATCCAGCTGAAAGCCATTCCGCTGGTGTTGCAGGGCGGCGACCTGCTGGCAGCGGCCCAGACCGGTACTGGCAAAACTGCCGGCTTTACGCTGCCCCTGCTGCAGCGTCTGGCCGACAAGCCCTGCAAGCGCGCCGGCCATCCGCGCGCACTGGTGCTGACGCCGACCCGCGAGCTGGCCGCCCAGGTCGAAGAGGCCGTACGCATCTATGGCAAATATCTGCCGTTGCGCTCCATGGTGATGTTCGGCGGTGTCGGCTTCAATCCCCAGGCCGCCCAGCTGCGCAAGCCGGTCGACGTGCTGGTGGCCACCCCGGGCCGTCTGCTGGACCATGTGTCGCAAAAGACCCTGAGCCTGTCGGACATTGAAATCCTGGTGCTGGACGAAGCCGACCGCATGCTGGACATGGGCTTCATCCACGATATCCGCAAGGTACTGGCGCTGTTGCCGGCCAAGCGGCAGAACCTGCTGTTCTCGGCGACCTTCTCCGACGACATCAAGGCACTGGCTGACCGCCTGCTGGACAACCCGGGGCTGGTGGAGGTCGCGCGCCGCAATACCACCAGCGAGCAGGTGGCACAGCGGGTGCATCTGGTCGACCGCGACAAGAAGACCGAGCTGCTGACCCGTCTGATCAAGGACGGCAACTGGTTCCAGGTGCTGGTGTTTACCCGCACCAAGCATGGCGCCAATCGTCTGGCAGAAAAGCTGGAGAAGAGCGGCATTCCGGCCGCCGCCATTCACGGCAACAAGAGCCAGGGTGCGCGCACCCGTGCGCTTGCCGATTTCAAGAGCAATACCCTGCAGGTGCTGGTGGCAACCGATATCGCCGCGCGTGGTCTGGATATCGATCAGCTGCCGCATGTGGTGAATTTCGAGCTGCCGAATGTCCCGGAGGATTATGTACACCGCATCGGTCGTACCGGTCGCGCCGGCAATACCGGCGAAGCCGTCTCGCTGGTGTGCGTGGATGAATTCAAGTTCCTCAAGGATATCGAGAAGCTGATTCGTCAGCCGATCGAGCAGTTCACCATTCCGGGTTTCGAGGCGGATCTCACGGTCAAGCCGGAACCGATCCTGATGGGAGGCGCGAATCGCCAGGGGCGTGCTCCGCGCGGTCAGGGCGGGGCGCAGGGACGTGGTCAGGGCCATGCCCAGCCGCGTCAGGCCAAGGGCAATCCGGGGACCAATCCGGGGCAGCGCAAGCCCGGCCCCAGCAAGCCGCCGCGCAAGCCGGCGCCGCGTCAGGGCTGATTGTCGTGCACGCTGGTCAGTGTCTCGCGCGCCTGCTGCAGGATATTCTCGGACAGCGAGCGGTCACTGACGGCGCGTGCCAGCATCACCGCACCCAGCATCAGGCTGAGTGCGGCCTGCGGCGCCAGCCGGCAATCCGGCAAGTGCTGCAGATGTTGCAATAACTGTTCAATACCCAGCGTGAAAGCCTGCCGCGAGCGGGTATCGCGTCTGGCCATCTCGCCGGCCAGGGCTGCCGCCAGGCAGCCGGTTTCCGGATGTTCGACATGCTGGCGTGACAGATAGTCCTCTACCAGAGCACGGAATGGCTGCTGCGGATGCGACTGCTGCAACGCTTGCCAATGTTTCAGCTGGCTGGCGAAGGCATGCTCGCAGGTGGCGGCGACCAGTGCCTCCTTGTCGGCAAAGTGGGCGTAGAATCCACCATGTGTCATGCCAAGATCTGCCATCAGGTTGGCAATCCCGACACTGTTGAGTCCTTCCGATCGATATCTTCTGGCGGAAACCGACAGGATCCGCTGGCGGGTTTTCTTTTTATCTTCAGGGTGATAGCGCATGATGGTTGTCAAAAATTCTTTGTTTGTATGATCCCCATCATATAAATAAAGAGTTTTGATTTCAATCAGATAGCTTAATAAGGACAACCATGCTGCCGACAACATTCTGGCGGGTGCCGACTGCCCTGAGCTACCATTTTGTCTATGGAACTGATCAAATTCTTACAGCAGCAGGGACTGGGTTCCCGCAAGGTATGCCGCCAGTTGGTACGGGACGGGCGGGTCAGCCTGGATGGCCGCTGTGTGACCGATCCGGATCTGGCCCTGGATCCGGACGCCATCGGCCAGCTGTGCATCGATGATGAGGTGCGCGAGATCCTGCACTTTCCCCTGTACGTGTTGTTGAACAAACCGGGCGATGTCGAGGTGTCTCACCAGCCGCAACACTATCCGAGCGTGTTTTCCCTGTTGCCACCGTCGCTGCAGCAGGCCGGTCTGGCGGCGGTGGGGCGGCTGGATGCGGATACCACCGGGCTGTTGTTGCTGACAACAGACGGTCAGTTCGTGCACGCACTGACCTCGCCGCGCCGCCATGTGGCCAAACGCTATCGCGTTACGCTCAAGCACCCTCTGACAGATGAAATGCTGGACCGACTTAAAGCTGGCGTCATATTGAAAGACGATATTGAGCCGACCAGAGCCGATGCAGTGGAACCGCTGGATGCCCATACCTTGCTGCTGACGATTTCTGAAGGACGTTACCACCAGGTCAAGCGCATGGTGGCCGCCGCCGGCAATCGGGTCACGGCGCTGCACCGCGAAGCCATGGGGGCGCTGACCCTGGGTGAGCTGGCGGAAGGTAGCTGGCGTTATCTGACGGCGTCGGAACGGCAGGGCTTCGGCTTCTGACTTGTAATCCGCTGGCATGCCTACATTTACTGAGCCACGGCCATGGACTTCTTGCCATGGTTTTTCATGACTGGAAATGGATATGCAGCAGTTTGACGGAACGACCATTGTGTCTGTGCGCCGCGGGCGCCATGTAGCGCTGGGCGGCGATGGCCAGGTGACCCTGGGCAACATCGTGATCAAGGCGAGCGCTCGCAAAATTCGACGTCTGTATCATGACAAGGTGCTGGCAGGTTTCGCCGGGGGCACCGCCGATGCTTTCACGCTGTTCGAGCGCTTTGAGGCCAAGCTGGAAAAGCATCAGGGCCACCTGGTGCGTTCGGCGGTCGAACTGGCCAAGGACTGGCGCACGGATCGCATGCTGCGTCGCCTTGAGGCCATGCTGATTGTGGCGGATACCGAAAATACACTGATCATCACCGGCAATGGCGATGTGCTGGAGCCCGAGCAGGGCATTGCCGCCATCGGTTCCGGAGGCGCGTTTGCCCAGTCGGCCGCCCGTGCCCTGTTCGAGAATACCGAGCTGGACCCGCAGGTGATCGTCAAGAAATCGCTGGAGATTGCCGGCGACATCTGTATCTATACCAACCAGAATCACCTAATCGAAACGCTGGGCGCCGATTGACCGGCCTGCCCGGTCGTCAGCGTGGGAGAGGTCCATGACGCACATGACCCCGCAAGAAATCGTTCATGAATTGAACAAACACATTATCGGACAGGATGCTGCCAAGCGTGCTGTCGCCATCGCCCTGCGCAATCGCTGGCGTCGCCAGCAGGTTGACGAGGCGCTGCGCAATGAAATCACCCCGAAGAATATCCTGATGATCGGCCCGACCGGGGTCGGCAAGACCGAGATCGCCCGCCGACTGGCGCGTCTGGCCAATGCCCCCTTCATCAAGGTCGAGGCCACTAAGTTCACGGAGGTCGGCTATGTCGGCCGCGATGTCGACACCATCATCCGCGACCTGGTGGAGATCGCCATCAAGGATGCACGTGACGGCGCCATCAAGCGCAACCGCTACCGTGCAGAAGACGCTGCCGAAGAACGGATTCTGGATGTGCTGCTGCCGCGACCGCGGCAAAGCACCGGCTTTTTTGCCGATGAGCCCGCCGCCAGTGAAAAGCCGGAAGAAAACGCCACCCGGCAGAAGTTCCGCAAGATGCTGCGCGAGGGCAGTCTGAACGACAAGGAAATCGAGATCGAAGTGGCCGACGCAGCGCCGCGGATGGAAATCATGACGCCACCCGGCATGGAAGATTTTTCCAGTCAGCTGCAAAGCATGTTCCAGGGTCTGGCCAGTGGTCGTACCAAGCCGCGCAAGATGAAGGTGGCCGAGGCGCTGAAGCTGGTGACCGACGAGGAAGCAGCCAAGCTGGTGAATGAGGAAGATCTGAAGCTGGAAGCGCTGCGAAATGTCGAGCAGAACGGTATCGTCTTTATTGATGAGATCGACAAGGTCGCCAGCCGCTCTGAAGGGCAGGGGGCCGATGTCTCGCGTGCCGGCGTTCAGCGCGACCTGCTACCACTGGTCGAAGGCACCACCGTCACCACCAAATACGGCATGGTCAAGACCGACCATATCCTGTTCATTGCCTCCGGTGCTTTCCATCTGGCAAAACCGTCGGATCTGATTCCGGAGCTGCAGGGGCGTTTCCCGATCCGCGTCGAGTTGACCTCCCTGTCGGTTGGCGACTTCCGCCAGATTCTGACCAATACCGATGCCTGCCTGACGCGTCAGTATGAAGCGCTGCTGGCCACCGAAGGCGTCGAGCTGGTCTTCAGTGAGTCCGGGATCGAACGCATGGCCGAGATTGCCTGGTCGGTGAACGAGAAGACCGAGAATATTGGTGCGCGTCGTCTATATACGGTGATCGAAAAGCTGCTGGAGGAAATCTCCTTTGATGCCCGTGCGGGGCGCTTCGAGATCGATGCCGCGTATGTGGACAGTAAGCTTGATGTACTGGCACAACGGGAAGATCTGGCGCGCTACGTTCTATAAATTGCCTTCGGAGGGCAATTTGTTAAAAAAACCGCCCTTGTGGCGGTTTTTTTTCATGCCGGACGGCGAGTTTCAATGGATGGCAGGCAGAATCGACGGCCATCCGGCCAGTGGTCTCAAATGGTAAATAGATGACATTATCGGATCAATCTTTTTAAAATCATGATGTTGGGTAAATAACTAGCCGAATTGCCTGCTTTTTTGAAATTAAGTGTTGACGAGGGTGGTCCTTCCGCGTATAGTTCACCTCCTCAGCTGCAGCAACACCAGCACCGCTCTTTAACAAAACGAACAACCGATAGGTGTGAGTGCCGGGAGAGACCGACACTTGCACTGCAAGAGACAGAAAAAAACCTTACGGGGTTCTTTTGAAGTCCTTGCGTGCCAGATAGTACGAAAAGCATAGAGATTGAACTGAAGAGTTTGATCCTGGCTCAGATTGAACGCTGGCGGCATGCTTTACACATGCAAGTCGAACGGCAGCACGGGAGCTTGCTCCTGGTGGCGAGTGGCGAACGGGTGAGTAATGCGTCGGAACGTGCCGAGTAATGGGGGATAACGCAGCGAAAGTTGTGCTAATACCGCATACGCTCTGAGGAGGAAAGCGGGGGACCTTCGGGCCTCGCGTTATTCGAGCGGCCGACGTCTGATTAGCTAGTTGGTGGGGTAAAGGCCCACCAAGGCGACGATCAGTAGCGGGTCTGAGAGGATGATCCGCCACACTGGGACTGAGACACGGCCCAGACTCCTACGGGAGGCAGCAGTGGGGAATTTTGGACAATGGGGGCAACCCTGATCCAGCCATGCCGCGTGTCTGAAGAAGGCCTTCGGGTTGTAAAGGACTTTTGTCAGGGAGCAAATCCTGCTTGTGAATAATGAGCGGGGATGAGAGTACCTGAAGAATAAGCACCGGCTAACTACGTGCCAGCAGCCGCGGTAATACGTAGGGTGCAAGCGTTAATCGGAATTACTGGGCGTAAAGCGTGCGCAGGCGGTTTTGCAAGTCTGATGTGAAAGCCCCGGGCTTAACCTGGGAACGGCATTGGAGACTGCAAGGCTAGAGTGCGTCAGAGGGGGGTAGAATTCCACGTGTAGCAGTGAAATGCGTAGAGATGTGGAGGAATACCGATGGCGAAGGCAGCCCCCTGGGATGACACTGACGCTCATGCACGAAAGCGTGGGGAGCAAACAGGATTAGATACCCTGGTAGTCCACGCCCTAAACGATGTCAACTAGCTGTTGGGGGTTTGAATCCTTGGTAGCGTAGCTAACGCGAGAAGTTGACCGCCTGGGGAGTACGGCCGCAAGGTTAAAACTCAAAGGAATTGACGGGGACCCGCACAAGCGGTGGATGATGTGGATTAATTCGATGCAACGCGAAAAACCTTACCTGCTCTTGACATGTACCGAAGCCCGAAGAGATTTGGGTGTGCCCGAAAGGGAGCGGTAACACAGGTGCTGCATGGCTGTCGTCAGCTCGTGTCGTGAGATGTTGGGTTAAGTCCCGCAACGAGCGCAACCCTTGTCATTAGTTGCCATCATTAAGTTGGGCACTCTAATGAGACTGCCGGTGACAAACCGGAGGAAGGTGGGGATGACGTCAAGTCCTCATGGCCCTTATGAGCAGGGCTTCACACGTCATACAATGGTCGGTACAGAGGGTCGCGAAGCCGCGAGGTGGAGCCAATCTCAAAAAACCGATCGTAGTCCGGATCGCACTCTGCAACTCGAGTGCGTGAAGTCGGAATCGCTAGTAATCGCAGATCAGCATGCTGCGGTGAATACGTTCCCGGGTCTTGTACACACCGCCCGTCACACCATGGGAGTGGGGGATACCAGAAGTGGGTAGGCTAACCGCAAGGAGGCCGCTTACCACGGTATGCTTCATGACTGGGGTGAAGTCGTAACAAGGTAGCCGTAGGGGAACCTGCGGCTGGATCACCTCCTTTCTAGAGAAAGTCGATCCTGGTACTCACAGCCTATCGGTTGTTCAGCGAGTGGAATGGTAATCAGAGGGCCTGAGGGGTCTTGTGATTAGCGTTTCAAACGCATTGATCTTTAACAAACTGAAGAAGCCGAATACAAAATTGATTCTGAGCCAGGATGGTTTCATCCTCGTTTGGATTCAACTTTGGGTAATTGTATGTATCGACGTTTTGCCGGTAGAGGTATCGGCAAGGCGAGTGCGCAAGGCCCTTGAAATGATAGGGTCAAGCGAGTAAGTGCATCTGGTGGATGCCTTGGCGATCATAGGCGATGAAGGACGTGTAAGCCTGCGAAAAGCGCGGGGGAGCTGGCAATAGAGCTTTGATCCCGCGATGTCCGAATGGGGAAACCCGGCCCTTAGGGGTCACTCCCACCTGAACACATAGGGTGGGTAGAGCGAACGCGGAGAACTGAAACATCTAAGTACCCGCAGGAAAAGAAATCAACCGAGATTCCGTGAGTAGTGGTGAGCGAAAATGGAAGAGCCTGTACGTTTTAGCCGTTGAGTTAGTGGAAGAGTCTGGAAAGGCTCGCCATAGTGGGTGATAGCCCCGTACACGAAAACTGAATGGTGGCACTGAGCGTACGACAAGTAGGGCGGGACACGAGAAATCCTGTCTGAAGATGGGGGGACCATCCTCCAAGGCTAAATACTCATGATCGACCGATAGTGAACCAGTACCGTGAGGGAAAGGCGAAAAGAACCCCGGGAGGGGAGTGAAATAGAACCTGAAACCGGATGCATACAAACAGTGGGAGCCTCGCAAGGGGTGACTGCGTACCTTTTGTATAATGGGTCAGCGACTTACGTTCAGTAGCGAGCTTAACCGAATAGGGGAGGCGTAGCGAAAGCGAGTCCGAATAGGGCGCTTCAGTTGCTGGGCGTAGACCCGAAACCGAGTGATCTATCCATGGCCAGGATGAAGGTGCGGTAACACGCACTGGAGGTCCGAACCCACTAATGTTGCAAAATTAGGGGATGAGCTGTGGATAGGGGTGAAAGGCTAAACAAACTCGGAGATAGCTGGTTCTCCCCGAAAACTATTTAGGTAGTGCCTCATGTATCACTTCCGGGGGTAAAGCACTGTTATGGCTAGGGGGTCATTGCGACTTACCAACCCATGGCAAACTCTGAATACCGGAAAGTGCGAGCATGGGAGACAGACGGTGGGTGCTAACGTCCATCGTCAAGAGGGAAACAACCCAGACCGCCAGCTAAGGTCCCAAATGATCAGTTAAGTGGTAAACGAAGTGGGAAGGCCCAGACAGCCAGGATGTTGGCTTAGAAGCAGCCATCATTTAAAGAAAGCGTAATAGCTCACTGGTCGAGTCGTCCTGCGCGGAAGATGTAACGGGGCTCAAACTGATAACCGAAGCTGCGGATTTGCACGCGAGTGCAAGTGGTAGGGGAGCGTTCTGTAGGTCTGTGAAGGTGTGTCGAAAGGCATGCTGGAGATATCAGAAGTGCGAATGCTGACATGAGTAGCGATAAAGCGGGTGAAAAGCCCGCTCACCGAAAGCCCAAGGTTTCCTACGCAACGTTCATCGGCGTAGGGTGAGTCGGCCCCTAAGGCGAGGCAGAAATGCGTAGTCGATGGGAAACTGGTTAACATTCCAGTACTTTCATACAGTGCGATGGGGGGACGGAGAAGGTTAGGTCAGCCAACTGTTGGAATAGTTGGTTCAAGCTGGTAGGCGGGACACGCAGGCAAATCCACGTGTTCGTTAACGCCGAGAAGTGATAACGAGGGTCTACGGACCTGAAGTGACTGATACCCTGCTTCCAGGAAAAGCCTCTAAGCTTCAGCTGTATGAGAACCGTACCGCAAACCGACACAGGTGGGCAGGAAGAAAATTCTAAGGTGCTTGAGAGAACTCAGGAGAAGGAACTCGGCAAATTGATACCGTAACTTCGGGAGAAGGTATGCCTCTTAGGGTGTAGGACTTCGCGTCCGAAGCTTTGAGAGGTCGCAGAGAATCGGTGGCTGCGACTGTTTATCAAAAACACAGCACTGTGCCAACACGAAAGTGGACGTATACGGTGTGACGCCTGCCCGGTGCCGGAAGGTTAAGTGATGGGGTGCAAGCTCTTGATCGAAGCCCCGGTAAACGGCGGCCGTAACTATAACGGTCCTAAGGTAGCGAAATTCCTTGTCGGGTAAGTTCCGACCCGCACGAATGGCGTAACGATGGCCACACTGTCTCCTCCTGAGACTCAGCGAAGTTGAAATGTTTGTGAAGATGCAATCTACCCGCTGCTAGACGGAAAGACCCCGTGAACCTTTACTGTAGCTTTGCATGGGACTTTGAACAGACTTGTGTAGGATAGGTGGGAGGCTATGAAGCGTGAACGCTAGTTTGCGTGGAGCCGTCCTTGAAATACCACCCTGGTGTGTTTGAGGTTCTAACCTAGGTCCGTGATCCGGATCGGGGACAGTGCATGGTAGGCAGTTTGACTGGGGCGGTCTCCTCCCAAAGTGTAACGGAGGAGTTCGAAGGTCACCTAGGTACGGTCGGAAATCGTGCTGATAGTGCAATGGCAAAAGGTGGCTTAACTGCGAGACCGACAAGTCGAGCAGGTGCGAAAGCAGGACATAGTGATCCGGTGGTTCTGAATGGAAGGGCCATCGCTCAACGGATAAAAGGTACTCCGGGGATAACAGGCTGATTCCGCCCAAGAGTTCACATCGACGGCGGAGTTTGGCACCTCGATGTCGGCTCATCACATCCTGGGGCTGTAGCCGGTCCCAAGGGTATGGCTGTTCGCCATTTAAAGTGGTACGCGAGCTGGGTTCAAAACGTCGTGAGACAGTTTGGTCCCTATCTGCAGTGGGCGTTGGAAGTTTGACGGGGGCTGCTCCTAGTACGAGAGGACCGGAGTGGACGAACCTCTGGTGTACCGGTTGTCACGCCAGTGGCATCGCCGGGTAGCTAAGTTCGGAAGAGATAACCGCTGAAAGCATCTAAGCGGGAAACTCGCCTGAAGATGAGACTTCCCTGAGGGCTAGACCCTCCTGAAGAGTCGTTCGAGACCAGGACGTTGATAGGTCGGGTGTGGAAGCGCTGTGAGGCGTGAAGCTAACCGATACTAATGGCTCGTGAGGCTTGATCCTATCATTTGATGGGCTTTGTGCCCGATACATACGAATTCAAACCAAACGGCTTCTGCAGTTTGTAGACAGTTTATGTCTGGCGGCCATAGCGAGGTGGTCCCACGCCTTCCCATCCCGAACAGGACCGTGAAACGCCTTAGCGCCGATGATAGTGCGGCATTCGCCGTGTGAAAGTAGGACACTGCCAGACTCCCCATGCAAAGCCCAGACCTTCAGGTCTGGGCTTTTTGCTTTGTGCATGCGACAGGTTCAGCAAGTCAGATCGCTTGTAATCGACGCAAAACCTCGTCTGCCGACAAGTTGCCTCCCAGTGTCAGATCGGTCGCGATGAACGTGATCTCATGGCAGACCCCGCGAGCGCTCAGCAGTAGTTGGCTATTGCCGTCTGCCAGTCGCACGGTGGCTGATTCGATGCTGGAAGGCCAGTGCAGTGTATCTACCCCCAACTCGAAGTCGGCGACAGTGTCCTGCCCGTCCAGGTCTTCTGCCTGCCAGACAAACTGGTCGCGCCCGGCACCGCCGTACATCCAGTCGTGGCCCGGGCCGCCATGCAATAGGTCGTCCTCCTCGCCGCCTCGCAGCAAATCATTGCCTGCTCCACCCGACAGGTGGTCCTTGCCCTGGTGTCCATGCAGCTCATCATCGCCGTGGTTGCCCCAAAGTGAATCATGACCGGCAAATCCCTCCAGAAAATCGTCTCCTTCGCCGCCAGAGAGCAGATCGTCACCGTCATCACCTGCGAGATCATCCACCCCGTCGCCCCCGCTCAGACAGTCATGTCCCGGCCCGCCGCGCAAGGTATCGTCACCCTCTTCGCCCCACAGCCAGTCATTACCCGTCTCCCCATAGAGATAATCATTGTCTTCACCGCCAAACATCAGGTCATCACCGTCCTGTCCGTGGAGAAAATCCTCCCGTTGGCCGCCTTCCAGCCAGTCTGGCCCCGGGCTGCCCTGCAGCCGGTCCGATTCGGTGCTGCCGATTATCCATGGGAGGTGGTCCGACGCGAAAGGTGATGCCTGGTACTGCGTTGCAAGCAGCTGCATGGTCTGTCTCCTGTTGGAAAGTGTTGTCGCACGAGGCACCTACCTTAGCTCAGGCAACTGCACCTCAGACAGGGACGGCTCATGTTCTGACTGTGTTTTGGGGATGATGCTGTGTGTTTTACCGCGACGGTCAGAATCCCCCCACAAACATCGCACTGGCTTCGTCGTACGCTGCGGAGGTGCATCCAGCGTGATGTCTGGTGCGAATCTACAGAGGAATAGAGATCATGTTGCAACAGCAGACAGCGGCAAGCGGCAGCGAGCGTGTGACGTCAGGAGGTCGTTTGGTGAAGATGGCTCCGCCGCAAGGTGGGCGTATCGAAGGGGGACACGACAACGATATATTGGTTGGACGGGGACTGGATGATTATCTGTATGGCGCAGCGGGCAATGATGTCCTGATCGGTGGCGCCGGCAATGATTATCTGGAGGGTGGGGAGGGGGATGATCTGCTGTGGGGGCAGAGCGGTGATGATGTGATGCATGGTGGCCCGGGCAATGATCGCTTGCTGGGCGGCTATGGCATGGATGATCTGGGGGGCGAGGCCGGCAATGACCATTTGTATGGTGGACCGGGCGATGACTATATCGAGGGCGCGAGTGGGGATGATGAACTGGATGGCGGCGCGGGAGATGACGAACTGTACGGACAAGAGGGGGCGGATACTTTGTCAGGCGGGCCCGGCAATGACCAGCTGTTTGGCGGGGAGGGTGATGACCGGCTGCGCGGTGGACCGGGCCATGACTGGATCAGTGGTGGAGATGGACATGACCGGTTTATCTGGCTGGCGGAAGAGATGGACGGGCAGGACACCATCGTGGATTTCGAGCTGGGGGTGGATTCCCTGCGATGGCCTGCCTGCGTGGCCTCGATCGGCTTGCAGTCCTCTCCGGCGGGTAGCCGACTGTCGCTGAACGGACCCGAGTGTCACCACGAAATACGCTTTGTTGCCTCGGATCTGACGCTGGCCGGGACGCTCTCGACCGATGAGGTATTGCGCCGCCTGCAGGCGGACTGAACCAGGTCGTCGGCTATCAAGATCACGCCCCGCGGAAAGATCGGCGGGGCGTGGTCTTCCCGGAAGTCGGGATCAGCTGTCGATGCGCTCGATCTGGGCACCGACGGCGCTGAGTTTCTTTTCGATGTGCTCGTAGCCGCGGTCCAGATGGTAGATGCGATCTACATAGGTATCACCATCGGCCACCAGGCCGGCAATCACCAGGCTGGCGGAGGCGCGCAGGTCGGTGGCCATCACCGTGGCGCCGGAGAGCTTCTCGACGCCCTTGATGATGGCAGTATTGCCCTCCACCTCGATCTGCGCCCCCATGCGATTGAGCTCTGGCACGTGCATGAAGCGGTTTTCGAAGATGGTTTCGGTGACGACGGCCGTCCCTTCGGCCACGCAGTTGAGCGTCATCAGCTGCGCCTGCATGTCGGTCGGGAAGGCCGGATAAGGCAGGGTGCGGGCATTGACCGCCTTGGGACGGTGCTTCATGTCGAGCGAGATCCAGTCGCTGCCGGCTTCGATGACCGCGCCGGTTTCGGCCAGCTTGTCCAGAACCGCATCCATGGAGGACGGGTCGGCATTGCGCAGCACCAGATGACCGCGGGTCATGGCGGCGGCAACCAGGAAGGTACCGGCTTCGATGCGGTCCGGCATGATGGCATGTTCAGCACCATGCAGGCGTTCGACCCCATGGATCACCAGTCGATCCGTGCCGATGCCGCTGATGTCGGCGCCCATCTTGTTGAGGCACAGTGCCAGATCGGTGATTTCCGGCTCGCGCGCGGCATTTTCCAGCACGGTGGTGCCTTCGGCCAGCACGGCGGCCATCAGCAGGTTTTCCGTGGCGCCGACACTGACCATATCCATGACGATATTGGTGCCGCGCAGGCGTTTGGCGCGCGCCTTGACGTAACCGTGCTCAATGATGACCTCTGCCCCCATGGCGACCAGCCCCTTGATGTGCAGGTCGACCGGGCGGCTGCCGATGGCGCAGCCGCCGGGCAGGGAGACGGTGGCTTCGCCGAAACGCGCCAGGGTCGGGCCGAGCACCAGGATGGAAGCGCGCATGGTCTTGACCAGATCGTAGGGCGCGACCAGATTGTCGATGGCCGAGGCCGTGATCTCGATTTCATGCACGTTGTCGGTCATGACCCGCGCGCCCATCTCCTGCAGCAGTTTCTGCGTGGTGGCGATATCGCGCAGCATGGGGACGTTGGTCAGCTTGAGGGTGTCGGCGGTCAGCAGACCGGCGCACAGGATGGGCAGGGCGGCGTTCTTGGCACCGGAAACCCGGATTTCGCCCTTGAGCGGGCCGTTGCCGCAAATATGCAATTTTTCCATGATCGCGGTCAGCCCTGCTGTTGCTGCCATTCGTCCGGGGTCTTGGCCTTGACGATGGACAGGGCATGGATTTCATTACTGTCCAGGCGCGATTTGATGACTTCCTTCACCATGCGGTGGCGATCGACCAGCCGCTTTCCGGCAAAGGCCTCGGCGACAACGGTCGCGTAAAAGTGATGGCCATCACCCTCGACTTCGAGGTGGGTGCAGTCCAGTCCGGCGGCAATGTATTGCTTGACCTGTTCGGCGGTAACCATGAGTGTTCCTGAAAAAGAATGCTAGCGGCGCAGCTTGTAGCCGGAATGGATCAGCCACAAGGCCATTGCCGATATGAAGACGAAGCTTGCCCCGACGACGCTGAATGCCAGCCATGGGCTGGTATCCGACTGGGCGAAGAAGCCGTAGCGGAAGCCGTCGATCATGTAGAAGACCGGGTTGAAGTGCGACACGGCCTTCCAGAAGGGGGGCAAGGTGTGTATCGAGTAAAACACCCCTGACAGGAAAGTCAGCGGCATGATCAAAAAGTTCTGAAAGGCAGCCAGCTGGTCGAATTTTTCCGCCCAGATGCCCGCAACGACGCCAAGCGCGCCGAGCGCCCCACAGCCGAGTACGGCAAAGACCAGCACCCAGAGCGGATGCGCCGGCCAGGGCAGTCCGAACCAGGCCGTCACGACCAGGACACCCAGACCGACCACCAGACCGCGTACCACGGCAGCCAGCAGGTAGGCGGCAAAGAAGTCCAGTGCCGACAGCGGCGGCAGCAGGAGGAAGACAATATTGCCGGTGATCTTTGACTGGATCAGGCTGGACGAGCCGTTGGCGAAGGCATTTTGCGCCATCGACATCATGGCCAGGCCCGGGATCAGGAAGGTCGTATAGCTGACTCCCGGGTAGGCTTCGATATGCCGTGCCATGGCATGAGAGAAAATCAGCTGATACAGCAGGGCCGTCATGACCGGCGCGGCCACGGTCTGGAACGATACCTTCCAGAAGCGCACCAGTTCTTTCTTCAACAGTGTCAGGAAGCCCTGCATCAGTTGCCTCCTTGCATCATTTTGACAAACACATCTTCCAGATCGGTTTCGATGACCGACAGTTCGCGGATTTCCACGCCGGCTTCGCGCAGGCAGGCCATCACGGATTCGAGTTTGGCGATATCGCTCAGCTGCAGAACGATGCGATCGTCATCACTGGGGCGCTGCAGCGGCTGAAGGGCTGCCGGCAGCGGGGCGGACAGCTTGAGCGCCACTTCGCGGCGCGCACTGTGCGCCAGCAGCCGGCTCTTGTCTTCCAGCGCGATCAGTTTGCCCTTCTTGAGCATGGCGATGCGGCTGCACAGCTCCTGGGCTTCTTCCAGATAATGGGTGGTGAGCACGATGGTGTGTCCGGCCTGGTTGAGTTCGCGGACGAATACCCACAGGCTTTGCCGCAACTCGACGTCGACGCCGGCTGTCGGCTCGTCCAGCACGATGACCGGCGGACGGTGCACCAGCGCCTGCGCCACCATGACGCGACGCTTCATGCCGCCCGACAAGGCCCGCATATTGGCGTTTGCCTTGTCGGCCAGCCCCAGCTTGAACAACAGCTCATCGATCCAGGCATCGTTGCGTGTCAGGCCAAAATAGCCGGACTGGAACTGCAGGGTTTCGCGCACAGACAGGAAGGGATCGAACACCAGTTCCTGCGGGACGACGCCCAGACTCTGGCGTGCCTGGCGGAAGTCGCGCTGCACGTCGTGCCCCATGACATGGATGCTGCCGCTGTCCGGACGGGTCAGGCCGGCCAGGGCGCTGATCAGGGTGGTCTTGCCGGCGCCGTTCGGGCCGAGCAGGGCGAAGAACTCGCCGGGTTCAACGGTAAAGCTGACTTGATCGAGCGCGGTCAGCGCGCCGAAGTGCTTGCTGACCGACTGAATGGTGATTGCACTAGGCATGGGGGTCCATCATCGGCAAAGAGAGGCGAATTATATGCGCAAGATGGATAACTGTCAGTAGTTGTGGACAGGAAATTGCATAAAAAAGAATGGGTTGTCGGTCATGATATACCGACAACCCATTCGGGGGGCGTGCGTTCAGTGCGCGGCGGAGGCGTCCGGCTTGCGGGCCAGTGGGGCACTGCTTGGTGTCGCGCTGGGCGCGCTGTCCGGGGCCACCAGCTGGTCGATATCGATATCGTCGTTTGGCTTGCCGGCAGCCGGGGCGGAAGCGTCCACCCGATTGCCGTTGATCTGCGCGGCACGGTATTGCAGGTAGGCATCCCGGGTGTAGCTGTAGGGATCCAGCGCGGCCTCGTCGATCGCTTCGCCGGCCTCCAGCAGGCGCTGGCGCTTGTCGACCAGTTGCAGGCCCCAGGCGACGTTGGCGGTGGCTGGTTCCTTGTACAGGATGCGGCGATCCGGCGAGACATAGACCGTGGTCATGGTGCCGATGCCGTCCCGCACGGTGGACGGGCCCAGCAATGGCAGTACCAGGTAGTTGCTGTCTTTCCAGCCCCAGCGGGCCAGCGTGTCGCCCAGGGTGGTCTTGTTGCTTTGCAGGCCCATCGGGGTGGCAAAGTCGACCAGGCCGAAGACCCCGAGGGTGGTATTGACCGCCACCCGCATCAGATCATTCATGGCCTTGACCGGCTGGGCGCTGAGCACATCGTTGACGAAGCTGTAGGCGTCCATCACGTTGTCGAAGAAGTTGCCGACACCGGTACGTACCGGTTGCGGTGTCACCTTGCGATAGGCTTGGGCAACCGGTTTGGCTACTGCACGATCCAGCTTGTCATTGAAGCTGTAGATCGAGCGGTTCAGTGGCTCGTAGGGGTCCTGTGGATTGGCCGGGTGGCTGGCACAGCCGGCTGCCAGCAAGGTGGCGCACAGGGTGGCGATCTGTACGGCTTTCATCAGGAGTTTTCCGTTGACGGTTGAATCAGGCTTTCGATGCCATAGAGTGCTGCCAGCGCCTGCAGGCCGGCAGGCAGACCTTGCAGGTGCAGGCTGGCGCTTTGCGTGCGGCAGGCGCGCTGCAGCTCCAGAATCAGTGCCAGCGCAGCCGAGTCGGCCGTCTGTACGTTGGCCAAGTCCAGCGTCAGGTGGTCGCCCACCTTGAGCTGGCCGGCCAGTTTTTTTGCCAGCTCGCCACAGCGGTCCATGTCGAGCTTGCCTTCAAGCTGGATCTGCATCGATCAGGCACCTGCGTTTTGCGCCAGCTTGGCGTTCTTGTCTTTGAGCGACTTGATCAGGCCGTCGACGCCAGACTTCTGTACCTCGGTATCAAACTGGCTGCGATAGGCGGTAACCAGGCTGGCCCCTTCGACGGTGACGTTGTAGACACGCCAGCCCTGGCTGGTCTTGTACAGGGTGTAATCGACCGATACCGGCTTCTGGTTGCCGCTGCTGTTGGGCAGGGTGACTTCGGTGCGCACGACGGCTTCGGCACCATTGTTGTTCATCACGGCATTCGGCTTGACGTCGATCTGGGCGTTCTTGTAACGCGTCATGGTCGAGGCATAAACGCGGATCAGCAGGGTCTGGAACTGGGTGGTCAGTTCATCCTGCTGGGCCGGTGTGGCGATACGCCAGTTCTTGCCGACGGCGTAGGCGGTCATGCGCTTGAAGTCGAACTTGGGGATGACCATGCTTTCGATCTGGTCACGAACCTTGCGCGTGTTGCGGCCATCTTCCTTCTTCAGGACATCCAGCACTTGCTTGGAGTTGTCGCGCACGAAGTCGACCGGCGACACGTCCGCGTGGGCCAGGGCCGGCAAAGCCAGCGTGAACAGGGACAGCAGGGTAAAGAGCAGTTTTTTCATGGTGCTATTTCATTCCGGCAGTTAAAGTGGTTGTTACTGGGCCGCGCTGGCGTTCTTGCCACTGTGCGCATCGCCCTTTTCGGCAAAATTGAGCATGAACTTGCTGATCAGCTGTTCCAGCACCAGGGCCGACGAGGTAATGGTGATGCGCTCGCCCGGCTTGAGGTTGTCCGGATCGCCGCCTTCGGTCAGGCCGATGTACTGTTCGCCCAGCAGGCCCGAGGTCAGGATTTCGGCACTGGTATCGCGGCTGAACTGGTAACGCTTGTCGACCGCCAGGGTGACATGGGCCACATAGCGCTGCGTGTCCAGGTCAATATTGGTCACACGACCAACCACTACCCCGGAGGACTTCACCGGCGCCTTGATTTTCAGTCCGCCGATATTGTCGAAATCGGCCGTCAGTACATAGGTGCTGTCGGCGCTTTGCGGGGTCAGGTTGGCCACCTTGAGCGACAGGAAGGTGATGCAGGCAATGCCGATGGCGACAAACAAGCCGACCCACAGATCAATAGTAGAGCGTTTCATTGGTTTTTCTTCCTAAAACATGAAGGCTGTCAGCACAAAATCGAGTGCCAGGATCACCAGTGCCGAGGTCACCACCGTGCGGGTGGTGGCGGCGGAGACACCCGCCGCGGTCGGCGTGGCATCGTAACCCTCGAAAACAGCGATCAGTGTGACGGCGATACCGAAGACCAGGCTCTTGATCAGCCCGTTGATGACGTCATAGTGGAGATCGACGGAGTTATTCATCTGGGACCAGTAGGTTCCCTGGTCCAGGCCGATCATTACCACCCCGACCAGATAGCCGCCGAAAATCCCCATGACATTGAACAAGGCCGCCAGGACCGGCATGGAAATCACCCCGGCCCAGAAGCGGGGTGCCACTACCCGTGCCACCGGATTGACGGCCATGACACTCATGGCATCGAGTTGCTCGGTGGTTTTCATCAGGCCGATTTCCGCCGTCATGGCCGAACCGGAGCGGCTGGCGAACAGCAGGGCGGCCAGCACCGGGCCAAGCTCGCGCAGCAGGGACAGGGCGACCAGCGCGCCGAGGGCATCGGCCGAGCCGAAGCGCGACAGCGTGTTGTAGCCTTGCAGCCCCAGCACCATGCCGACGAACAGCCCGGACACGATGATGATGATCAGTGACAGCACGCCGGCGAAATACACCTCGCGAATCACCAGGGAGAAGCGCAGCAGGCTCTGGCCCGAGTACATCAGGATGGCGACCAGGAAGCGGCTGGCATAACCCAGACGCCAGATGCCGTTGATGGTGCTGTGACCCAGCTTGCGCAAGGGAGAGGTCAGAAACTCAGGCATGCGTGCCTCCCTGCAGATCGAGGTCGGCCATCAGCTCGCTGCCGGCCGGATAGGCAAAATGTACCGGGCCGTCGGCCTCGCCGTGCACGAACTGGTGGACCCAGGGGGATTCGGCTGCCCGCACCTGATCCGGCGTGCCTTCGGCAATGATTTCTCCATTGGCGACGAAATACACGTGGTCGACGATATCGAGGGATTTGTGTACGTCGTGCGTCACCATGATGGCACTGGTGCCCAGCGCGTCATTGAGCTTCTTGATCAGCAGCGCAATGACGCCGAGCGAAATCGGATCCAGACCGGTGAAGGGCTCGTCATAGAGCATCAGGGCCGGGTCGAGCGCAATGGCGCGGGCCAGCGCGACCCGGCGCGCCATGCCGCCGGACAGTTCGGACGGCATGAGATTCTGGGTGCCGCGCAGACCGACAGCGTTGAGCTTCATGACCACCAGATCACGGATCATGCTTTCCGGCAGGTCGGTATGCTCGCGCAGCGGGAAGGCGACGTTGTCGAAGACCGACAAGTCGGTGAACAGGGCGCCGAATTGAAACAGCATGCCCATGCGGCGACGATGGGCAAACAGTTCTGCGTGCCCCATCTTCGCCACGTCCTTGCCATCAACCAGCACTTCGCCATGCTGCGGACGATACTGACCGGAGATCAGTCGCAGCAGCGTGGTCTTGCCGCTGCCGCTGCCGCCCATGATGGCGACGAGCTGTCCGCGCGGGATGCGCAAATTGATATTCTTCAGAATCGGTCGTCTGCCATAGGCAAAACTGACGTTTCTGAGCTCAATAAAAAAATCAGAAGACACGGATAACCCGATGTTATTTGAAAGTGAACAAAGGTGAATTATTGCTGTGCATCAATTGCAAGTTTATAGAGTTGCACCAAATAAGCCAAATCTTCGGCAAATTCAATGACAAAGGTGTGTGAAGCGCACCGGCTGGTGCCGGTGCGCCCGGGACGGACTCAAATGCCGCGCAGCAGGTCGTTGATGCTGGTCTTGGCACGGGTCTTGGCGTCCACTTTCTTGACGATGACCGCGCAGTAAAGGCTGTAGGTACCATCCTTCGAGGGCAGATTGCCGGAGACGACCACCGAGCCGGCCGGCACGCGGCCGTAGTGGATTTCACCGGTTTCGCGATCATAGATGCGGGTGGACTGGCCGATGTAGACCCCCATGGAAATGACCGAGCCCTCTTCGACGATCACCCCTTCGACGATTTCTGAACGCGCACCGATGAAGCAGTTGTCCTCGATGATGGTCGGATTGGCCTGAAGGGGCTCCAGCACCCCGCCGATGCCGACACCGCCGGACAGGTGGACATTCTTGCCGATCTGGGCGCAGGAACCGACGGTGGACCAGGTATCGACCATGGTGCCTTCATCCACATAGGCGCCGATATTCACGTACGACGGCATCAGCACGGCGTTCCTGGCGATGAAGGAGCCCTTGCGTACCATCGCATTCGGTACCACGCGGAAACCGCCTTCGCGGAACTGCTTTTCGTTCCAGTCGCCGAACTTGGTCGCCACCTTGTCGTAGTAGCGGGTCACACCATCATCGGTGACCTGGTTCTCGCGGATGCGGAACGACAGCAGCACGGCCTTCTTGACCCACTGGTGCGTGACCCACTGGCCGTCGATTTTCTCCGCCACGCGCAGTCGTCCGCTGTCCAGCTCGCTGATGACCTGGTCGATGGCTGCCTTGAGTTCCGGGCTGACCGTGGTCGGGGTGATATCGGCGCGACGTTCGAAAGATTCTTCGATCAGAGCCTGGATCGGATGCATATGATGTCCTTGCATGGGAATGGGTGGATTCATTGATTCAATTCCGTGATGAATGACTGACAAGATACCGGATACGTTCGGCGGCTTCCACGCATTCTGACAGCGGTGCGACCAGGGCGATGCGGATATAGCCCTGACCCGGGTTGCTGCCATGGGCGTCGCGTGCCAGGAAGGAGCCTGGCAGTACCGTGATGTTTTCCTCGGCCAGCAGGCGGCGGGTAAAGGCCTGGTCATCGCCCCCCGGCACCTTGAGCCACAGATAGAATGATGCGTCCGGCAGCCGGGCACCGAGGCAGTCAGCCAGCAGGGGAACCACCGCATCGAACTTGGCCTGATAGGCGGCGCGGTTGGCTTCGACGTGTGCCTCGTCATCCCAGGCGGCGATGCTGGCGCGCTGGATGGTCGGGCTCATGGCGCTGCCATGATAGGTGCGATACAGCAGGAAGGCTTCCAGCAGCGAGGCATCGCCGGCCACAAAACCGGAACGCAGGCCGGGCGCATTGGAGCGCTTGGACAGGCTGGTAAACATCACGATGCGGCTGAAATCGCGCCCCAGCTGGCGGGCGGCCTGCAGACCGCCGAGCGGCGGCTGACCGAAGTGGATTTCCGAATAGCATTCATCCGAGGCAATCACGAAACCGTGCCGGTCGGAGAGCGCGAACAGCTGACGCCAGTCTTCCAGCGACATCACCGCTCCCGTCGGATTGCCCGGGCTGCAGACGAAGACCACCTGGGTGCGCTGCCAGACTGACTCGGGGACCGATGCCCAGTCCGGCTGGAAATCATTGGCCGCCGTGCAGTTCACATACCAGGGTTCGGCACCGGCCAGCAGGGCCGCCCCTTCATAAATCTGATAGAAGGGATTGGGCGAAATCACCACCGGAGTCTGTTCGCCGCTCGGGTCGATCATGGCCTGAACAAAGGCGAACAGCGCCTCGCGGCTGCCATTGACCGGCAGGATCTCGCGCTCGGTGTCGGCCTCGATGCCATAGCGTCTTTGCAGCCAGCGGCCACAGGCCTGGCGCAGTGCCGGTTCGCCCAGCGTCGGCGGGTAGGCCGCCAGACCGTCCAGCGCACCGGTGAGGGCATCGCACAGCACGGCGGGTGTCGGGTGTTTCGGTTCGCCGATGGACAGATTGATCGGGGTTTTGCCGGCAGCCGGCACGACTCCGGCCAGCAGGGCGCGCAGCCGCTGGAACGGGTAGGGTTGCAGACGCTTCAGCAGAGGATTCACGTGAGGTCTTTCCTGTCGATAAGGCGAATGAAGAATGCAAATAGCTTAACTGAAAAGCCGACCGATTGTACGCAAGCCGGCGCCGGGCCTTGTCAGATCAAACCCTGCAAGGTGTGGTCTCTGGCATGATGGGGGTCTTGCCGCAGTCTATCCATAGGGAGGTTCCGGATGTTTCAGCATGTGATTGTTCGTACCCCATGTCGTGCCCTGATCGATGGCCTGACCTCGAGTGATCTGGGCAAACCCGATTACCAGCGCGCCCTGGCCCAGCACGATGCCTATATCCAGGCCTTGCGGCAGTGCGATGTGGATGTGACCATCCTGCCCCCGGCAGATGATTATCCCGACTCGGTATTTGTCGAAGATCCGGTATTGTGCACCCCGCACTGCGCCATCCTCAACCGTACCGGCGCCGAGTCGCGCCGTGGTGAAACCGCCCTGCTGGCGGATACCATCGGCCGCTTCTACGACCGGGTGGAAAGGATCGAGGCACCGGGCACGGTGGAGGCCGGCGACATCATGATGGTCGGCAGCCATTTCTACATCGGCCATTCGGCGCGCACCAACCCCGAGGGGGCAAGACAGATGATTGCCCTGCTGGAAAAGTACGGCATGACCGGTTCGGTGGTACGACTGGAAGAGGTGCTGCACCTGAAGACCGGTTTGTCCTATCTGGAACACGGCAATCTGCTGGCCGCCGGCGAGTTCGTCAGCAAGCCGGAATTCCAGCAATACAATGTGGTGGAGATTCCGCTGCACGAGGCTTATGCCGCCAACAGCATCTGGGTCAATGACCGGGTTATCATGCCGGCCGGCTATCCGGTGACCCTGGCCAAGGTCAAGGCGCTGGGCTATCAGGTGATCGAGGTCGACACCTCGGAGTTCCGCAAGATCGACGGCGGTGTCAGCTGCATGTCGCTACGCTTCTGAGTCTTCACCCGGTGCCGGCAGCTTGCCGGCACTGATCAGGGCCTTGATCGAATAGATGTCGAAGCGGGTGCTTTTGCCTTCCATCTGCGCCGAGGGCGCCAGGCCTTCGATGACCACACCCAGTCGCGGCCGCTTGACCACCACGCGGTTGAGCGCCGCACCCACGGCGGCCTGCAGCAGCGCGGCACTGTCCAGATCGTCACCGATGACATGCTGGAAGGCCTGCATGTCTTTCTTGGCGGCGGCGCTTTTGCCGGTATCGGGGAACATCGGGTCGACATACACCACGTGCGGACGCTGCGCTTCGGCCAGGGTGGTCAGCCAGTGAATGGCGTCGGCGTGCACCAGGGTCATGCGTGCCGCGATGTCCTGAATGTCGGCCGCGCGGGCGGCACGCTCCAGCGCGTCGTCCAGCAGGGCGGCGGCTACCGGCGAGCGCTCGATCAGGGTGACCTGGCAGCCCAGGCTGGCCAGCACGAAGGCATCGCGCCCCAATCCCGCCGTCGCATCCACCACCCGCATTTCACCCTGATGGCCTTTCAGACCGATGGCCTTGGCCACCGGCTGGCCACGGCCCCCTCCCTGTTCGCGCCGGTGGCGCGCAGCCCCCTCGACGAACTCGGCATACACCGCGCCATGTTTGCCGGTGGTAACAAGCGACAGCCGTTCGAAATCCAGCTCCAGCCAGTAGCCGCTGTCCGGCCGCTGGCGTACCAGAGGCAGGGCATAGCGTTCGGCCAGCTGGGCGGCGCGCTCGCGGCGCGCGTTGTCGGCGCAATACAGAGGAGTGGCAGGCATGGGCTGTCTTGAAGGAGTCATCGGCGCAGGCACGATACGACATGCAGTCGGGACAGGCAACCATTGCGGCAACTCAGTGATCCCTGCACCGTAAATCAGTACATGCCGTGTGGCGTCGCGGCACTTGTCCGCTCGTCGTCCTGACGCCGTTCCCTACCATGACACCATGAGCGCGCTGATCGGATTTGTCTGTGGTGTCACCCTGTGTGTCTGGCTGGCCGAGTTGCCGGACTGGCGCTGGTTGCTGACGTCCTGCCTGCTGTGGCCCCTGCAGCGAAGCGGGCCGCTTTGGTGGCGTCGTGGCTGTGCCGGCTTGCTGGGCATTGGCCTGGGGCTGGCCTGGGGGGTATGGCAGGCCGGGCAGCGACTGGCAGAACGTTTGCCGGGTGCGCTGGATGGTCAGGTGGTGGAACGGGTGGTGACGGTGCGGGATCTGCCGGTGGCCTCCACTTTCGGCCATCGCGTGCTGGCCGAGCTGGCGCCTCAGGCGGATTGGCCGCGGCGGCAGGCGGTGCGCGTGCGCCTGCAACTGGGGCGTGGCCAGCCCTGGCCGGCGGGCAGCCGCTGGCGGGTGCGTCTGCGTTTGCAGCCCTATCACGCCACGGCCAATGGGCATGGTTTTGATGCGGAGGCCTGGCTTTGGGCGCAGGGAATGCTGGTCAGCGCCCGCGTGGTCGGCAGGCCGCAGCGTCTGCCCGATGCGGACGATTGGCAGGCCAGGGTCGACCGGCTGCGCGCCCGGGTGGCGCAAAGAACAGCCCGGGTGCTGGCCGGGCAGCCGCGCGAGGCGGCGCTGGTCACGGCCCTGACAGTCGGCGTGCAACAGGAGATCGCGCGGGAAGATTGGACGTTGTTTGCCCGCACCGGGGTGACGCACATTGTGTCGATTTCCGGCTTGCATGTCGGCATGGTGGCGGGGCTGGCGGCCTGGCTTGTGCGCCAGGGATTGCGTCGATGGCCCTGGCCGGGACGTACCCCGCGTCTGTGGGTTGCGCTGGGCGGGCTGTTGGCGGCCGGTGCCTATTCGCTGCTGGCCGGCTGGTCGGTACCGACCCGACGCACTTTCTTCATGCTGGCGGTGGCCTGTCTGTTGCTGTGCTGGCGCCGTGCCCTGACGCCGATGCATATCTGGTGGCTGGCGCTGGCCGCTGTGTTGTTGCTGGATCCGTTTGCGGTGTATTTCCCCGGTTTGTGGCTGTCATTCGGTCTGGTGGCGGCACTGATGACGGTCACGCTGGGAAGGCGTCAGCCGCCGGATAAATGGCAGGCCATGCTGGCTGCGCAATGGGCGGCGACCGTGATGTCGGTGGTGCCGCTGGTCGGGTTTTTCTCGGCTTTGCCACTGGTCTCGCCTCTGGCCAATGGTTTTGCCATCCCTTGGGTCTCCCTGCTGGTGTCGCCCTTGTGCCTGCTGGCGGCAGCCATCCCGCTGGATGCGCTGCTGTGGTTGTGTGCCTGGTTGTGCCGGGTGTTCTACCTGGTGATGGGCTGGTGTGCCGCGGTGCCGGTCTGGTGGGTGGCGGCGCCTTCCTGGCCGCAACTGCTGGCGGGCGGGCTTGGGGCCTTGTGGCTGATCGCCCCGCTGGGGTGGGCTGCCCGGCTGCTGGGCTCGCTGCTGCTGATTCCCCTGTTGTGCCATGTGCCGGCACGGCCGGCTGCCGGTCAACTGCGTGCGACGGTGCTGGATGTGGGGCAAGGGCTGGCGGTCTGGTTGCAGACGGCACGCCACGATCTGTTGTACGACACCGGTGTGGCGGCCAGTGAGGCGGTGCTGGTCGCCAATCTGCGTGGTAGCGGGGTGCGCCGGCTGGATGCCCTGATGCTGTCGCATCATGACGCCGATCATGATGGCGCTGCGCCGGCCCTGTTGGCGAACATGCCGGTGCAGCAACTCTGGCTGGGGCAGGCCGCCAGTGCGCAGGGGCTGGGTCAGGGGTTTGCCCTGTGTCGTCCAGGGCGGCGCTGGCAATGGGATGGCGTGCGCTTTGAGGTGTTGTGGCCGACGGCGGACTGGCACGAGGACGGCAATAATCCGCACAGTTGTGTGCTGAGGGTGGTGACGCGGCACGGGAGCTTGTTGCTGACCGGCGATATCCCGCAGTCTGTCGAGACGCAACTGCTGACCCGGCAGCGAGCCATGCTGGCCAGTACGGTATTGATTGTGCCGCATCACGGCAGCAAAACCTCGTCCTCCATGGCCTTCCTGCAGGCGGTGGCCCCGCGCTGGGCAGTGATGAGCGTCGGCTGGCGCAACCGCTATGGGCATCCCCACCCCACGGTGCTGGCCAGGTATCAGTCAGCCGGCGTTCAGGTACTGCGCACCGATGAGCTCGGTGCCCTGACGCTGCTGTTTGGCCCCCGACCGGTCGTCAGTGGCTGGCGTCAGCAGGCGCCCCGTCACTGGCGCTCGGGCCCGCCGGTCGTTGCAGGGCAATCTCGGCGGTGACACAACTGCCGTTGCCCTGATAGCGCACGCGGTCAAAGGACAGTTTGCGGGCGATCAGGATGCCGCGGCCATGGCTTTCCAGATAGGAAATGGCCTCGGTGTCGAGGAAGTGCTCCCAGTCAAAACCGTCGCCCTGGTCGGTGATGGTGAAGCGGATGGTGTCCGCACTACGGTGATAGTCCAGCTGTACCTGATGCTGTCCGAGTTGCGGATCAGCGAGCCGCCGACTCAATTCGGCTTCCCATTGTCCTTCGGCCTGCAGCCGGGTCTTTTCGCTGTAGCTCAGTCGCAGGTTGCCATGTTCGATCGCGTTGACCAGCAGTTCGAACAGCCCGGTCGCCACGCGCTCGGGGTGCGGGCAGGCGCGTGCCAGCAGTGCGGTGACCCACTGCGCTTCCTGATGGGTACGGAACGCGAAGCGTGCCTGACTCAGATAGCCCAGTGCCTCCGCCTGCTGATTGGCCAGCTCCCGGAAGTAGGCATGGCGGTCCCAGTGGCTGACGGCAGCCTCGATCACCGCCAGCAGCATTTCGCGGGAAAACGGCTTGGTCAGATAGTAGAAGGCGCCTTGCGACAGACCTTCCTGCACGCTGGCGGCTGCGCCGACGGCGGTTTGCATGATGACCGGCAGGAACTCCAGCTTGGGGTTGCCCTTGATGCGGCGCAGGACCTCGAAGCCGTCGATGCCGGGCATCATTTTGTCCAGCAGCACGGTGGAATAGCTTTCTCCCTCTTGCTCCAGCAACTGCCAGGCCGCTTCTCCGCTCTCCGCGGTGCGGATCTGATAGCCGGCGTCTTCCAGCAGTTCGCTCATCAATTCCAGGTTGAAGGGTTCGTCGTCGACCAGCAGCAGGGTATGGGCCATGGCGATGCTCCTGTCCTAAAGAGGGTGACGCGGGCGCTGCGGGAAGGTGAAGCTGAAGATCGCTCCGCCTTCCGCGGCGTTGTCAGCGCGTATTTCGCCCTGGTGGGCATGAATGATTTCGCGGCAGATGGCCAGGCCAAGTCCGGTACCGCCGGCCCCGGTCTTGGTCGAGCTGCTCTGGATGAATTTGTCGAAGATCGATTCCAGTTCGGAGGGCGGGATGCCCGGCCCCTGGTCGATGACGCGCACCTGCGCCAGCGGGAAGCCGGCTCCGGGCAGCAGACGGGCCTCGACCTTGATCGTGCTGTCCGGCGGGCTGAACTTGATGGCATTGGTCAGCAGATTGCGCAGTACCTGACCGATACGCACGCTGTCGAAGGTGGCGAGCAGTGGTTGCGGGTCGGCATCGAGCTCGATGTGGATGCCGGTTCCTTCGGCCATGCCGGTCAGTTCATCGCAGACATCGCGCAGATGGCGTGGCAGGTCGTCTTCCTGCAGGTTGTACTCCATGCGGCCAACTTCCATTTTAGCCAGATCCAGCAGGTCGTTGAGCAGGGACAGCAGACGATTGCCGCTCGACAGGATGCGCTTGAAGTATTGCTGGATTTTTTCCTGCCCGCTCTGGTCCGCACGGCTTTGGCCCATTTCGGCAAAGCCGAGAATGGCATGCATGGGCGTACGCAGTTCGTGCGACATATTGGCGAGAAACTCGGTCTTGGTGCGGCTGGTTTCTTCGGCCAGTTCCTTGGCGGCACGCAGGGCGTCTTCGGCGGCGCGTTCGGCGGAAAAGTCCTGATAGACCCAGATAGTGCCCAGGCCGGGGACGGCAGGGTTGAGTGCCTTGCCGTGCAGCCGGACCCAGATCAGTTTGCCGCGCCCGGTCTGCAGCTGCAGCTCGGTGGTCACCACCTTGCCTTCGTTGAGCAGGTGGTAGAGCAGCCGGCCGGTGCGGTCGTATTGTTCGTCGCTCTGGTAGAACTGCCGTGTGGTGTAGTTGATGGCACGGCTTTCCTCGCAATCGAACAGTTCGAGGAATGCATGGTTCACCTTCTTGAGATGGCGGTCGACGATATAGGCCATGGCCAGCGGGCTGGCTTCCAGCAGGGCGGCCAACTGCCGGCTCTGCATCTCCACCTGCTCGGCCAGGCTGTTTTTCAGCCGGATCAGTGCGGCTTCCTGTTCCTTGCGCACACTGATGTCGCGGCAGACCAGCAGATAGAACTGGTCATCCGGCAGGGTGACCTGGCTGAGCGACAGCTCGACCGGCAGCTTGCTGGTGTCGTTGCGGATCAACTGTGCTTCGAATGGCATGCCTTCGAAGTTGGCGGCGATGGCGGTGAAATTCTGCTTGCTGCTGTCGTACAGCTCCGGGAACAGCGAGCCGATGGTCAGGCCGGGCAGCGACTCGGCTGTCTGGCCGATCAGACGGGCCGCGGCCGGGTTGGTATTGGTGATGGTGCCACTGCGATCGACCAGGACGATGGCGTCGGAGCTGGCCTGCAAAATGGCGCGCTGGCGCATTTCGCTTTCGGTGCGCGCCTGTTCGGAAGCAATACGTTCGCTGATCTGCTGGCGCAGCAACTGGTTGTTTTGTGCCAGCTGCAGGTTCTGTTCCGTCAGCTGGACCTGGAAGCGCTTGTTGCTGCGTGACAGCCAGAGCACTTGCGCAATAAACAACAGCAATCCAATAGTGGTGAGTAATAGCAGATTTCTGTCGCTCTCATCCAGGATCTTGCTGTCCGGCTGGGACAGCCGATAGGTGCCGAACTGCAGCGTCATGCCGCCGATATTGCTGGTCAGGCTGGCGTTCGGCGCGCCTTCCGGACGAGGCTGGTCCGGATTGGAGTCCAGCAGCAGCATGGGTTGCTGGTTGTTGAGCTTGGTCCAGATCAGCAGCCGCAGATGGTTCTGGAAACTGTCGCCATTGGGCAGAGGCAGGTCGAGAAAGCGCTCGAGATCCAGGTTGAACAGCAGGAAGTGCGTTCGTTTCGGCAGGGCCACCACGATGTCGATGCGGTTTGGCGTGCCGTCTTTGCCGCTGACGGCCAGCAGGGCCGGGATGCCGGTGTTTTGAGCCCGGTTGAGCATGGGCTCCCAGCCGGGCAGGGTGCCCAGATCCAGACCGCGTGGCAGGCCATTGGCATCGTCAGGCAGGTAGCCGATGACCGGGAAGTACTCGGACTTTTTCGGACTGGGGCTCAGATGGTGATTTTGCAGGACCTGGATCGGGCTGTTGATACTGCTTTCAAAGGCGCTGCGCTGGCTGGTGGAGACCTTGGCCAGCAAGGCGGCGCCATTGAAAGGGCTGTTGGGGTGGAAGATGCGCGAACTGACCCGGCCCAGCGTATCGAGCGTGAAGCCGGCGGGTTCGCTATTGTCCGGCTGGGCCAGGATGTTGGCGTAGTCGAGGGCGGCATTGAAACGGTTGGCCAGTGAGTTGAGGCTGTAGGTACCCCACAGTGCACTGCGCTCGGCTTCCCGGCGCTGCGCCGCATTCTGCAGCAGCCAGAATTCCGTCAGCAGCAGGACGATGGCCAACAGGCCGGCTATCACGATCATTCCGGGCCGCCGCAGTTCGTTCATCGCGGCTCCGTCAATCCGCCTGGCTTAGCTGACGATAGAGCTGGTCGAATTCGCGCGTGAGTTTGTGCCGTTGATCCAGAAAGGGCATCGGCCGGCAGGCTTCATGAGACTCGCGAATGCGCACCGAGGCCGAAAGCGGGGTGTCGAGAATCGGCAGTCCCTCGGCCCGCAGCTCGGCCACTTGCCGCGCCGGCAGGCTGGCGCGTGGCTGGAACTGGTTGACGACAATGCCTTCAATGGCCAGTTGCGGATTATGGTCGGCCTGGATCTCGGTCACACTGGTGAGCAGGCCATATAGCGCCTGGCGCGAGAAGCTGTCGCAGTCGAAGGGAATCAGGCAGCGCTGCGCGGCGATCAGTGCCGACAGGGTATAAAAGTTCAACGCCGGCGGGGTGTCGATCCAGACTTCATCAAAGCGCTGAGCGGCGTCGAGGGTATCCAGCGTTTCGCGCAGCTTGTAGATTTTGTGCCGCGCGTCCAGCTTGCCCATCATGTCGCTCAGGCTGGGGTGGGAGGCCAGCAGGGACAGACCGTCAAACGGCGTGGTTTCGATAAAGTCGTCGACCGGCTTGCCGAACAGCGTGATGTTGAGGTACTGATCGAACAGTCCGCCAAGATGGCGCTCGCCGACCGGCGTCCCCATCAGGTAATGACTGCTGTTGCCCTGGGGATCCAGATCGATCACCAGTACCTGTCTGCCCTGCCTGGCAGCGGTGGCGGCCAGGTTCACCGTGATGGTGGACTTGCCGACCCCGCCTTTCTGATTGAATACCACCCGCCTGATTGCAGCCATGCTTCCCCCTTGATGCATGTCGGCTGGTATCGATTTGGCGCCTCAGTTGGCGGCCCCGTTCTGGCACACGAACTGCAACTGTTGGGCACTGGCGGAATTCGGTACCACCGGCATTGGTTTTATCTGTGTGTCATTATAGGTGACACTGGTCACCTGCCTGCCAGTTTCATCAAACAAATTCATGCTCAGCAGACGATAAGTGTTTGCTTCACAGTCAATTTGCCATGTATTGATGGCGACTTTGTGACTCGGGGTGTTCTGGAAGTTCTCCTTGCGCACATCGAAAATGGTTCGGCGTTCGCGGAAGGTGACCAGTCTGCCCTGGCGCACGATCGACAGCTTGTCGACCTCATGCAGGATGTTGCCATTGGGCGACACCCCAAGGTTTTCCCAGTCGGCACTGGGGATAACGGTACTTTGCGCCGGGGCATGACCGGTGCGGGACGGCGCGAGCGGCTGGGTGGCACAGCCGGCCAGCAGGCCGCTCAGCACGGCCATGAAAAGCATACGGGTACGCATGAGGCATTCTCCTGATGAATCGCGGCCAGTGTCGCACAGCCACTGTCTGTGGCCAACCCGCGAGAATTCTTTCCGCACGACTGGAACTTTTCCTGTGGCTTGAAGGTCAATTCCGTACGAGAGCGTTTTTCCTCGTTTCACATTGTCTCCAAATCTTGTCGGCCATCCTCTACACGGGATGGCCTTTTTTTTTGCCTGCCGCGGCGGCGCCCCGTGATGCAGCGTTTCCCGTACAATGTCGTCCTTCTCCAGAAACGACCGCCAGATGCAGGACGCCAACACCCTTCTCCAGAATATTTTCGGCTACCCGTCCTTCCGCGGGCAGCAGGCCGACATCGTGGCGCATGTCGCCGCGGGCGGGCATGCGCTGGTGCTGATGCCGACGGGTGGCGGCAAGTCCCTGTGCTATCAGATTCCGGCATTGATGCGACCCGGGGTCGGCATTGTGGTGTCGCCGCTGATTGCCCTGATGCAGGATCAGGTTGCGGCACTGACCGAGGTCGGGGTGGCGGCAGCCTGCCTGAATTCGGCCACCGGCAGCGAAGAGGCACGCGATATTGCCCGCCAGGCGCGCGCCGGAACGCTGGATCTGCTGTATGTGGCGCCGGAACGGTTGCTGATGCCGCGCTTTCTGGATTTTCTCTCTACCCTCGAGTTGGCGCTGTTTGCGATTGACGAGGCGCATTGCGTCAGTCACTGGGGACATGATTTCCGCCCGGAATACCAGCAGCTCGGTCTGCTGGCCCAGCGCTTCCCCGCCGTGCCGCGACTGGCGCTGACCGCCACGGCCGATCTGCCGACCCGGGCGGATATCCAGCACTATCTCGGTCTGCAGGACAGCCCGGTTTTCCTGTCCAGTTTTGATCGACCCAATCTGTTCTATCAGGTGGTCGAAAAGCACAATGCCAAAAAGCAGCTGCTGAGCTTCATCGAAAACGAGTTTCCCGGTGTCTCCGGCATCGTCTACTGCCTGTCGCGCAAGCGCGTGGAAGAGACCGCCGCCTGGCTGGTGGAGAACGGGATCCACGCTTTGCCCTACCATGCCGGTCTGGGTCACGACGTGCGCGAAGCCAACCAGCGCGCCTTTCTGCGGGATGATGCCGTGGTGATGGTGGCCACCGTCGCCTTCGGCATGGGCATCGATAAGCCCGATGTCCGCTTTGTCGCGCATATCGACATGCCGAAGAGCCCGGAAAGCTTCTATCAGGAGTCTGGTCGTGCCGGGCGCGACGGCCTGCCGGCGACCAGCTGGTTGTGTTACGGCCTCAACGACATGGTGCAGCTGGGACGCATGATTCAGGAGTCCGAGATGGCCGAGGCTCAGAAGCAGGTCGAACTCACCAAGCTCGATGCCATGCTGGGGATCTGCGAAACCGCCAGCTGCCGCCGTCAGCAGATCCTCGCGCACTTTGGCGAGGCCATCGAGCCCTGCGGCCATTGCGACAACTGTCTGGCCCCGCCTGTCACCTTCGATGCCACCGTGGCCGTACAGAAACTGCTGTCCTGCATCTATCGTGTCGGCCAGCGCTACCACGCCGGCCATGTGGTCGATGTCCTGCTCGGGCGCAGCAGCCCGGCCATCAGCGCCGCCGGTCACGAGCAGCTCTCTACCTTCGGCATCGGCAAGGAGCTCAATCAGCGCGCCTGGCGTTCGGTGATCCGTCAGCTGGTGGCGCGCAAGATCCTGCAGGTCGACGTGGTGCGCGGTCAGTCGCTGGTGTTGACCGAGGCTTGCCGCCCTTTGCTCAAGGGCCAAACGCCGATCCGCCTGCGTCCGCTGGCCGACAAGGAGCGCAGCAGCCGCAGCCAGACCGATCGCTGGTTGCGTACCGAGCGCGAAGAACGTCTCTGGCAGGCATTGCGCCGCTGGCGCAAAGAAGTGGCTGACGAGCATAATGTCCCGGCATATGCTGTCTTTTCCGACCGCACATTGCGCCAGTTGGTGGAAGAAAAACCGCAGAACCGCAGCCAGCTGGCACGGGTCTACGGTGTCGGCGAACTCAAGCTGGCACGCTATGGCGACAATCTGCTCAACCTGATGCGACAAATCGGGGATGCATCGTCAGGCGATGAATAAAAAACAGGCAGACGGCATGTCGGATCCGATCGATGACCAGTCTGCCCATTGGCAAAGGGAGAACTTAGTAATGGCCGTCAATTTGAAGTCTCTGGATGACAACACTCTGCTGCCGATCGCGGGGCTCGATCTGCGTGTGGCCGAGGCCGGTGTCAAATATCCCGACCGGCGCGATGTGCTGGTCATGCAGATCGACAAGGGCAACACCGTGGCAGGTGTCTTTACCCAGAATCGTTTCTGTGCTGCGCCGGTGCAATTGTGCAAGCAGCATCTGGATGCCGGTGTGCAAATCCGCGCTTTGGTCATCAATACCGGTAATGCCAATGCCGGCACTGGCGAAGACGGCCGCCAGCGTGCCCGCGCCATCTGCCAGGCGCTGGCCGACGACATGGGCTGTCAGGTCGAGCAGGTGCTGCCGTTCTCGACCGGCGTGATTCTCGAGCCACTGCCCTCCGAGCGCATCATTCAGGCCTTGCCGAAGCGCCAGCCCGCCAACTGGTCCGAGGCGGCCCGCGCCATCATGACCACCGATACCATGCCCAAGGCCGGCAGCCGCAGCCTGACACTGGGCGGTCAGCCGGTGTCGATGACCGGTATCGCCAAGGGCGCCGGCATGATTCACCCCAATATGGCGACCATGCTGGGCTTTGTGGCAACGGATGCCGCCGTGACCCGTCCGGTACTGGATCAACTGGTCAAGGAAATCTGTGATCCCTCCTTTAACTGTATTTCCGTCGATGGCGATACGTCGACCAATGACAGTTTCATTCTGATCTCCACCGGCAAGAGCGCTGCGCCGCTGATTGACTCGACCGACTCGCAGGATTATCAGTTGCTCAGGGCCGCACTGCTTGATCTGGCCACCGAGCTGGCACAGGCCATCGTCCGCGACGGCGAGGGTGCGACCAAGTTCGTCACCGTCGAGGTGGAGGGGGGGCGCAGCGTCGCCGAGTGCAAGACCGTGGCTTATGCCATTGCACGCTCCCCGCTGGTGAAGACGGCGTTCTTTGCTTCGGACCCCAATCTCGGGCGTCTGCTGTGTGCCATTGGCTACGCCGGTGTCCAGGATCTGGATGTCGATCGGCTCGAGCTCTATCTGGATGATGTCCTGGTGGCCAGTCAGGGCGGACGTCACCCGGACTACCGGGAAGAGCAGGGGCAGGCGGTGTTGAATCAGCCGGAGTTCACCGTCAGGGTGCGCCTCAATCGCGGTGCCGCCGCAGCCAGGGTATGGACCTGTGACTTCTCTTATGATTACGTACGCATCAATGCTGACTATCGCAGCTGACTGCGGCCGGGAGTCCGAAAAACCGCCTTTTCAGGCGGTTTTTTTATGTTCGCCCAGCCAGAAAGCCAGGTTTGCAGGCCGTCCGGCGCAAGGCGTTTCAGTAAGAGAAGCCTGAATCAATCATCAAAACAGTGGCTTATCTGACATATGCTGAAATTCAGCGGCTTTTTTGTAATGTCGGTGTTGACGAGTATGATTTCGACGCGTATAGTTCGCCTTCTTCGCTGCAGCAACAACGCAGCACTGCTCTTTAACAAAACGAACAACCGATAGGTGTGAGTGCCGGGAGAGACCGACACTTGCACTGCAAGAGACAGAAAAAAACCTTACGGGGTTCTTTTGAAGTCCTTGCGTGCCAGATAGTACGAAAAGCATAGAGATTGAACTGAAGAGTTTGATCCTGGCTCAGATTGAACGCTGGCGGCATGCTTTACACATGCAAGTCGAACGGCAGCACGGGAGCTTGCTCCTGGTGGCGAGTGGCGAACGGGTGAGTAATGCGTCGGAACGTGCCGAGTAATGGGGGATAACGCAGCGAAAGTTGTGCTAATACCGCATACGCTCTGAGGAGGAAAGCGGGGGACCTTCGGGCCTCGCGTTATTCGAGCGGCCGACGTCTGATTAGCTAGTTGGTGGGGTAAAGGCCCACCAAGGCGACGATCAGTAGCGGGTCTGAGAGGATGATCCGCCACACTGGGACTGAGACACGGCCCAGACTCCTACGGGAGGCAGCAGTGGGGAATTTTGGACAATGGGGGCAACCCTGATCCAGCCATGCCGCGTGTCTGAAGAAGGCCTTCGGGTTGTAAAGGACTTTTGTCAGGGAGCAAATCCTGCTTGTGAATAATGAGCGGGGATGAGAGTACCTGAAGAATAAGCACCGGCTAACTACGTGCCAGCAGCCGCGGTAATACGTAGGGTGCAAGCGTTAATCGGAATTACTGGGCGTAAAGCGTGCGCAGGCGGTTTTGCAAGTCTGATGTGAAAGCCCCGGGCTTAACCTGGGAACGGCATTGGAGACTGCAAGGCTAGAGTGCGTCAGAGGGGGGTAGAATTCCACGTGTAGCAGTGAAATGCGTAGAGATGTGGAGGAATACCGATGGCGAAGGCAGCCCCCTGGGATGACACTGACGCTCATGCACGAAAGCGTGGGGAGCAAACAGGATTAGATACCCTGGTAGTCCACGCCCTAAACGATGTCAACTAGCTGTTGGGGGTTTGAATCCTTGGTAGCGTAGCTAACGCGAGAAGTTGACCGCCTGGGGAGTACGGCCGCAAGGTTAAAACTCAAAGGAATTGACGGGGACCCGCACAAGCGGTGGATGATGTGGATTAATTCGATGCAACGCGAAAAACCTTACCTGCTCTTGACATGTACCGAAGCCCGAAGAGATTTGGGTGTGCCCGAAAGGGAGCGGTAACACAGGTGCTGCATGGCTGTCGTCAGCTCGTGTCGTGAGATGTTGGGTTAAGTCCCGCAACGAGCGCAACCCTTGTCATTAGTTGCCATCATTAAGTTGGGCACTCTAATGAGACTGCCGGTGACAAACCGGAGGAAGGTGGGGATGACGTCAAGTCCTCATGGCCCTTATGAGCAGGGCTTCACACGTCATACAATGGTCGGTACAGAGGGTCGCGAAGCCGCGAGGTGGAGCCAATCTCAAAAAACCGATCGTAGTCCGGATCGCACTCTGCAACTCGAGTGCGTGAAGTCGGAATCGCTAGTAATCGCAGATCAGCATGCTGCGGTGAATACGTTCCCGGGTCTTGTACACACCGCCCGTCACACCATGGGAGTGGGGGATACCAGAAGTGGGTAGGCTAACCGCAAGGAGGCCGCTTACCACGGTATGCTTCATGACTGGGGTGAAGTCGTAACAAGGTAGCCGTAGGGGAACCTGCGGCTGGATCACCTCCTTTCTAGAGAAAGTCGATCCTGGTACTCACAGCCTATCGGTTGTTCAAAGCGCAAAGTCGCATGCAATGACTATCTGGGGGTTTGTAGCTCAGCCGGTTAGAGCACCGTCTTGATAAGGCGGGGGTCGTTGGTTCGAGTCCAACCAGACCCACCAATCCTGCATGTGACCGTTCAAATGGGGGCATAGCTCAGTTGGGAGAGCGCCAGCTTTGCAAGCTGGATGTCGTCGGTTCGATCCCGTCTGCCTCCACCACCCCACTCTTAATGACAATCAGAAGGCTTTCAAGCAGAGCCTTGTGATTGGCGTTAATTGTTTAGCGCACTGATCTTTAACAAACTGAAGAAGCCGAATACAAAATTGATTCTGAGCCAGGATGGTTTCATCCTCGTTTGGATTCAACTTTGGGTAATTGTATGTATCGACGTTTTGCCGGTAGAGGTATCGGCAAGGCGAGTGCGCAAGGCCCTTGAAATGATAGGGTCAAGCGAGTAAGTGCATCTGGTGGATGCCTTGGCGATCATAGGCGATGAAGGACGTGTAAGCCTGCGAAAAGCGCGGGGGAGCTGGCAATAGAGCTTTGATCCCGCGATGTCCGAATGGGGAAACCCGGCCCTTAGGGGTCACTCCCACCTGAACACATAGGGTGGGTAGAGCGAACGCGGAGAACTGAAACATCTAAGTACCCGCAGGAAAAGAAATCAACCGAGATTCCGTGAGTAGTGGTGAGCGAAAATGGAAGAGCCTGTACGTTTTAGCCGTTGAGTTAGTGGAAGAGTCTGGAAAGGCTCGCCATAGTGGGTGATAGCCCCGTACACGAAAACTGAATGGTGGCACTGAGCGTACGACAAGTAGGGCGGGACACGAGAAATCCTGTCTGAAGATGGGGGGACCATCCTCCAAGGCTAAATACTCATGATCGACCGATAGTGAACCAGTACCGTGAGGGAAAGGCGAAAAGAACCCCGGGAGGGGAGTGAAATAGAACCTGAAACCGGATGCATACAAACAGTGGGAGCCTCGCAAGGGGTGACTGCGTACCTTTTGTATAATGGGTCAGCGACTTACGTTCAGTAGCGAGCTTAACCGAATAGGGGAGGCGTAGCGAAAGCGAGTCCGAATAGGGCGCTTCAGTTGCTGGGCGTAGACCCGAAACCGAGTGATCTATCCATGGCCAGGATGAAGGTGCGGTAACACGCACTGGAGGTCCGAACCCACTAATGTTGCAAAATTAGGGGATGAGCTGTGGATAGGGGTGAAAGGCTAAACAAACTCGGAGATAGCTGGTTCTCCCCGAAAACTATTTAGGTAGTGCCTCATGTATCACTTCCGGGGGTAAAGCACTGTTATGGCTAGGGGGTCATTGCGACTTACCAACCCATGGCAAACTCTGAATACCGGAAAGTGCGAGCATGGGAGACAGACGGTGGGTGCTAACGTCCATCGTCAAGAGGGAAACAACCCAGACCGCCAGCTAAGGTCCCAAATGATCAGTTAAGTGGTAAACGAAGTGGGAAGGCCCAGACAGCCAGGATGTTGGCTTAGAAGCAGCCATCATTTAAAGAAAGCGTAATAGCTCACTGGTCGAGTCGTCCTGCGCGGAAGATGTAACGGGGCTCAAACTGATAACCGAAGCTGCGGATTTGCACGCGAGTGCAAGTGGTAGGGGAGCGTTCTGTAGGTCTGTGAAGGTGTGTCGAAAGGCATGCTGGAGATATCAGAAGTGCGAATGCTGACATGAGTAGCGATAAAGCGGGTGAAAAGCCCGCTCACCGAAAGCCCAAGGTTTCCTACGCAACGTTCATCGGCGTAGGGTGAGTCGGCCCCTAAGGCGAGGCAGAAATGCGTAGTCGATGGGAAACTGGTTAACATTCCAGTACTTTCATACAGTGCGATGGGGGGACGGAGAAGGTTAGGTCAGCCAACTGTTGGAATAGTTGGTTCAAGCTGGTAGGCGGGACACGCAGGCAAATCCACGTGTTCGTTAACGCCGAGAAGTGATAACGAGGGTCTACGGACCTGAAGTGACTGATACCCTGCTTCCAGGAAAAGCCTCTAAGCTTCAGCTGTATGAGAACCGTACCGCAAACCGACACAGGTGGGCAGGAAGAAAATTCTAAGGTGCTTGAGAGAACTCAGGAGAAGGAACTCGGCAAATTGATACCGTAACTTCGGGAGAAGGTATGCCTCTTAGGGTGTAGGACTTCGCGTCCGAAGCTTTGAGAGGTCGCAGAGAATCGGTGGCTGCGACTGTTTATCAAAAACACAGCACTGTGCCAACACGAAAGTGGACGTATACGGTGTGACGCCTGCCCGGTGCCGGAAGGTTAAGTGATGGGGTGCAAGCTCTTGATCGAAGCCCCGGTAAACGGCGGCCGTAACTATAACGGTCCTAAGGTAGCGAAATTCCTTGTCGGGTAAGTTCCGACCCGCACGAATGGCGTAACGATGGCCACACTGTCTCCTCCTGAGACTCAGCGAAGTTGAAATGTTTGTGAAGATGCAATCTACCCGCTGCTAGACGGAAAGACCCCGTGAACCTTTACTGTAGCTTTGCATGGGACTTTGAACAGACTTGTGTAGGATAGGTGGGAGGCTATGAAGCGTGAACGCTAGTTTGCGTGGAGCCGTCCTTGAAATACCACCCTGGTGTGTTTGAGGTTCTAACCTAGGTCCGTGATCCGGATCGGGGACAGTGCATGGTAGGCAGTTTGACTGGGGCGGTCTCCTCCCAAAGTGTAACGGAGGAGTTCGAAGGTCACCTAGGTACGGTCGGAAATCGTGCTGATAGTGCAATGGCAAAAGGTGGCTTAACTGCGAGACCGACAAGTCGAGCAGGTGCGAAAGCAGGACATAGTGATCCGGTGGTTCTGAATGGAAGGGCCATCGCTCAACGGATAAAAGGTACTCCGGGGATAACAGGCTGATTCCGCCCAAGAGTTCACATCGACGGCGGAGTTTGGCACCTCGATGTCGGCTCATCACATCCTGGGGCTGTAGCCGGTCCCAAGGGTATGGCTGTTCGCCATTTAAAGTGGTACGCGAGCTGGGTTCAAAACGTCGTGAGACAGTTTGGTCCCTATCTGCAGTGGGCGTTGGAAGTTTGACGGGGGCTGCTCCTAGTACGAGAGGACCGGAGTGGACGAACCTCTGGTGTACCGGTTGTCACGCCAGTGGCATCGCCGGGTAGCTAAGTTCGGAAGAGATAACCGCTGAAAGCATCTAAGCGGGAAACTCGCCTGAAGATGAGACTTCCCTGAGGGCTAGACCCTCCTGAAGAGTCGTTCGAGACCAGGACGTTGATAGGTCGGGTGTGGAAGCGCTGTGAGGCGTGAAGCTAACCGATACTAATGGCTCGTGAGGCTTGATCCTATCATTTGATGGGCTTTGTGCCCGATACATACGAATTCAAACCAAACGGCTTCTGCAGTTTGTAGACAGTTTATGTCTGGCGGCCATAGCGAGGTGGTCCCACGCCTTCCCATCCCGAACAGGACCGTGAAACGCCTTAGCGCCGATGATAGTGCGGCATTCGCCGTGTGAAAGTAGGACACTGCCAGACTCCCCATGCAAAGCCCAGACCACCAGGTCTGGGCTTTTTGCTTTGTGGCCATCGTGCCCCTTGCTTCAGCCTCAAGTCATTTTGTTTGTCAGAATTTCTGGCATGCCGTTCCTCCCAAATTCCTCATCAAAATCAGGCAGATTTGATGCAAGTCAAAAGAATGCTTTCGTCAGGGCGCTTCCTGTCCTACAATCGACGCCTCAGAGATCCGTAGAGGAGAGGCCATGTTGTATCCCGAACTGTTTGCCCAGCTGGAAAAGGCGCGCTGGAATATGGCGCAGGACATTCCCTGGGATGAATTTGACGCTGGCAAACTGTCCGAAGAGCAGGCCAAGACCATCAAGATGAATGCCATCACCGAATGGGCGGCCTTGCCGGCCACGGAGATGTTCCTGCGCGACAACCGCAACGATTCCGATTTTTCCGCCTTCATGTCCATCTGGTTCTATGAAGAGCAGAAGCATGCCCTGGTGCTGATGGAGTATCTGCGTCGTTTCCGCCCGGATCTGCTGCCGAGCGAAGAAGAACTGCATGCTGTCCGCTTTGAGTTCGATCCGGCCCCGCAGCTGGAAACCCTGATGCTGCACTTCTGTGGTGAGGTACGCCTGACGCAGTGGTATCGCTGTGCCGCTGACTGGCATCAGGAGCCGGTCATCAAGCACATCTACAAGACCCTGTCGCAGGATGAGGCACGTCATGGCGGTGCCTATCTCAAGTACATGAAAAAGGCCATTGAGCGCTGTGGCAATGAGGCCCGTGCTGCCTTTGCCAAGATCGGTCTGCTGATGGCTTCTTCTTCCCGTTCCAACAAACCGCTGCATCCGACCAATCTGCACGTCAATCAGAGTCTGTTCCCGAACGACACCGTCCAGTCGCGTCTGCCCGACCCGGCATGGCTGGAAGCCTGGTTGTCGAGTCAGATTCACTTTGATGAAACTTGGGAAGCACGTGTGGTGGGTGGTATCCTTCGCAACTTGTCTAATCTGTTTGAGCGGCCGATTGAAACGATTCAATCCTTGAATCGGTACCGCAAAGAATTGACGGCGAGTCTGAAGGAGCCAAATGTCGTACCCAACCCCGCTGTTTGAGCAAAAACTGTGTGCCCCGGACGAACTGCCTGGCCGTTTGTCCGGCTTACCCCGCCCCCTGGTCTTTACCAACGGCGCCTTCGACATCATCCATCGCGGTCATGTGACCTATCTGGCCCAGGCCCGCAGCCTCGGTCAGGGACTGATCGTGGCGCTCAATACCGATGCCTCGGTCCGTCGTCTGGGCAAAGGTGCCGATCGGCCGATCAATCCGCTGGAAAACCGTGCGGCAGTGATTGCCTCTCTGGAGTGCGTGTCGCTGGTGACCTGGTTTGACGACGATACCCCGGCGGCCCTGATCGAGCTGATCAAGCCCGAGATCCTGGTCAAGGGAGGGGACTGGCCGATCGACAAGATTGTCGGTTCGGCAGAAACCCTGGCCCGTGGCGGTGAGGTGCATTCAATCCCCTTCCTTTTCGCTACCTCGACGACGGCCACACTGCAAAAGATCCGCGCTTCGGAGCCGGGTCATGGCTGATTGGCCGTTTGCCGTGCTGCGTGCGCTGTCGGATGGCAAATTTCATTCCGGCGAAGCCATCGCGCAGCAGCTGGGCTGCTCGCGCACGCTGATCTGGCAAGCTGTGCATACCATCCAGACCGAGTTTCAGCTGCCGGTCTTCAGCGTACGCGGTCAGGGCTACCGTCTGGTCGAGCCGTTCGACTGGCTGGATGTCGCGACCGTGCGTGCCGAGTTGTCTGCAGACTGTGCGGAAACCTGGACGCTCGCCGTCGCCGATCAGGTGGATTCGACCAATACCCAGTTGATGAACCGCGCAAACAGCGATGGCCTGCACGGACTAGTGCTGGCTGCCGAGCTGCAAAGCGCGGGTCGTGGCCGCCTCGGTCGCGCCTGGCATGCCCGGCTGGGGGACTGTCTGATGTTCTCGCTGCTGTGGCGCTTTGACCGTGGCCTGGCCGAGCTGGCTGGCCTGTCCCTGGCCATCGGCCTCGCGCTGGCGCGTGTGCTGCGTGCCCTGGGAGCCCCGGTTGAGCTGAAGTGGCCGAATGATGTGCTGCTGGATGGCCGCAAGATGGCCGGGATCCTCATCGAGCTGTCGGGCGATGCCCTTGGGCCGGCCGCCGTGGTCATTGGCATCGGCATCAACCTGCAAGCTCCGCAGGGAGTGGATCAGGCCGTGGCTGGTCTGCGCGAGTGTGGCATCCGCATCAGCCGCAATCATTTGCTGGCCCTGCTGCTCAACGAGTTGCATCAGGTGCTTTGCGCCTTCAACCAACATGGTTTCGAGCCGCTGGCATCGGAATGGATGGCACTGTCTACCCATCAGGACAAGCCGGTCCGGCTGAGCTTCTCGCATGGCCAGCCGATTGAAGGCGTGGCGCGCGGGGTGGCTGGCAATGGCGCCCTGCTGGTGGATACCCCGCAGGGTCGGCAGGTGTTTCATGTCGGGGAAGTCAGCTTGCGGAGTGCGACATGATTTTGCTGATCGATGCCGGCAATACCCGCATCAAGTGGGCGGTGTATCAGGGCGAGCAATGTCTGGCACAGGGGGCGCTGGAGCATCAGGCCATTGAAACCCTGTCGGCGCAGCTGGCGTCCTTTTCGCTGGCCCGCGCCTATGGTGCCGCCGTGGTGCAGCCCGAAGTTTGTCATCGCATCGAACAGCAACTGCCGTGTCCGCTGCAGTGGGTCGAGACAGCCGTGGTCACCGCCGGGGTACGCAATCATTATGTCGATCCGCGCCAGATGGGGGTGGATCGCTGGCTGGCCGTGCTGGCGGCCCGCCGTCTGGTGCAGGGCGATGTGGTGGTGGCCAGTGCCGGCACCGCGCTGACCGTCGAGGCGCTCACCGCCGAGGGGGACTACCTTGGCGGCCTGATCATGCCGGGCTATCGTCTGATGCTGGATGCACTGGCAAAGAACACTGCGCGGCTGGATCAGCCCGCCGGGCAATGGTGCGATTTTCCACAACAGACAGCCGATGCGCTGGCCAGCGGGGCACTGGATGCCATGGCCGGCGCCATCGGGCGGCTGCGGCTGCGGCTGGCGCAGCATACCGGTCGTCCGCTGGCGCCGTTGCTGCTCAGTGGCGGGGATGCCGGCAAAATCGCCCCGCTGCTCGCAAGCCCCTGTGAGATCGTGGATAATCTGGTACTTACCGGTTTATTAGAAGTGGCGGACAAGACATGAAGTGGTTTCTGGGCCTGGTCGTGGCATTGAATCTGTTTGTCGGCGTGGTGGCCTTGCTGCGCCAGCACGATCCCGTGGATATCCACAGCCATGAAGTCTCACCCGAGCAACTGAAGGTATTGCCGGCCGGCTGGCAGCCGCAGGCGTCGGCAGCCATGGCCGCCTCGGCGCCCTTCGTGGCCTCGGCACCCCTGACCCTGACCCAGACGGTCACTTCGCCGCTCGGCAAGGCCGCATCGGCCCCGGCGGCCTCGGCGCCGACTGCCAAGTCCGCCGTGTCGCCCAAGGGTGACAAGCCTGCTGCCAAGGCACCCGCCCAAAATGACAAGTCCGCCGCGCACGACAAAGCCAAGGTTGCCTCGGTGCCGGCCGCCCATGCCGGCGAGCCGGTGGCCCGCCAGTGCGCCCAGTGGGGTGGCCTGAGCCAGGCGCTGCTGGATCGTGTGAAGGGCGGCTTGCCGACGCTGCGTCTCAAGTCGGCGCAAATGCACAGCCAGCTGGTGGACGACAGCAGTGCGACAGGCGGTAATCTGCGCTACTGGGTTTACATCCCGGCCAAGCTGGCCAGCAGCAAACTGTCCGGTGAGTTGGCGCAAAAGGGATTCGACAACTACGTGGTGCAGAACGAAGGCGACTTCAGGGGGGCGTTGTCGCTGGGCCTGTTCGGCAAGCAGGAGGGGGCACAGGCACTGGTCGACAAACTGAAGAAGGCCGGCTACCCGAAGGCCGAGATCCAGGCTCGGGGCAAAACCCAGCTGACCCGTCTGGATTTCAGCGATCTGAGCGACAGCCAGTTCAAGGCGCTCGGTGCGCTGCAACAGCGCCTGACGCCGGGCATTGCCCTCAAGACCGTCGCCTGCGGACGATAGGCGATCAGGTGATCAGCAGGGGCGGAGCGATCCGCCCCTTTTTCATGCCGCTCCGCCGCCCAATGGCGCGTCCAGTCGCATCAGATAGGCCGGATGATCCTGCAGAATCGACAATTGCACGAAGCCGCCGGGCTGAACCGTGATCAGCCGTGCCACACTCCGTTCCATTTCCAGTAATTCCGCCAGCAGGATGGTAATCACCGGTGCATGGGTCACCAGCACGCGGTGACAGCCGCGCGAGGCGGCGATCCAGGCAGAAAAGCCGCTGAGCACGCGGGTATGGAAGGCTTCCGGCGATTCGCCGCCGGGTGGCGTCAGTTCGCCCTGGCGCCATTGCGCCTCCCAATTCGGTGTCTGTTCGCCCAGCTCGCTCAGCGGCACGCCTTCCCATTCCCCCAGATCCTGTTCGGAAAAACGCTCATCCACCTTGAGGGGGACCGAGGCGGCCAGCGCGCGCCGGACGGCGAATTCGCGGCAACGATTGAGCGGGGAGGTAGCCATGCAGGAGACCGGCGCCAGGGCGGCGATTTGTTGCCAGCTGCGGTCCATCATGGCACTGCCTGCTTCGGTCAGCGCTGCCTCGCGCTGGCCGGTCAGCAGGTTCTGGTGGTCGATGTCGCCGTGACGCAGCAGCGTCAGCGTATAGGGGTTCATGGCAGATCTGTCAGGTTTGACAAAGGCTTATGACCTTATTCCAAGTCAAGTTTTCTGGCAACCACAAACGGGTATAATGCCGCCGTCAGGTGCTTGCCAGCCAGTCGGCCAGGCGAGTGAAACGGGAAGCCGGTGCAAGACCGGCGCTGCCCCCGCAACGGTAAGGTCCGGCGTGTCCCTACGCCAGGGCTTCGCAACCAGCCACTGCCCTCGGGCGGGAAGGCGCGAAGCCAGTGACCAAGCCCGGAGACCGGCCTGGCCAGGGTGTGAGTGGATGCACACCCCACAATGCTTGGCGTATCGCGGGGAAGCGATCACACAGCCTGTATGCCTGCCGGTGTCATTCTGTCGTGCTGTTGTCCTTGGCGTGCCGCAATAAAAATGTTTTTACGGATGACAGAGAACATGTTCCAACTCAGACACGGTGTCGCCCTGGTCGCGCTTTGCTTTGCCGGCGCTGCCCTGGCCGATGATCTTCCCGAATTCAATGGTGGTGACGTGGTTGTGACCGCCAGTGGTGTACCGCAGACACGTGGCGTGGCGCCGGTCAGCGTTAGCGTGATTACCGCGCAGGATATCGCCAACAGCAGTGCCCGCACGGTGCAGGAAGTGCTGTCCTCTGCTGCCGGGATCAATGTAATTAATATGGGTGGAACCTCCTCTCAGGTTGATTTGCATGGATTTGGCATAGGCGGTATCAGCAATACGCAGATTTTGGTCGATGGCGTGAAACAGAATACCAATGATCTTGCCGCCCCTGACCTGAGCTATATTCCTTTAGCCAGTATTGAGCGTATCGAAGTTGTGCGTGGCAGTGGCGCCGTTCAGTATGGGAGTGGTGCAACTGGGGGGGTGATAAATATCATCACCACCGCAGGTTATCCAGAGAAGTCATCGGTGAGTCTGACTCAGATGTTTGGCAGTTTTAACACACGTCAAACAGATGCCCATTTCAATTTGGCAGGGGTACGCTTCAGCCTGGACGGTTATGGCCAGTCTTTGAAAACTGACCATTATCGCCTTAACAATGATGAACGCAGGGACGCAGGTGGTTTGGGGCTAAATTGGAAGCTCGACGATGGCAAAGTGCGCCTGTATGTCCGCTCTAGTAGCGATAGTGAGCGACTACCAGGTCCTGTGTATGTGCAGCCAGCAAACGGCGTGAATCAGTTTAATACTAATCCGACTATCTCGAATAAGTTGTATGACAATGGCTTTGTTAAAAATAATGAGGTTGGCGTGCAGGGTGATCAAGCCATAGGTCTTGGCCGTCTCTATTTCCAATTGGCCTCACGTGATAAACGTACGGATTCGACTTATGGGCCGAATAGCTTTTCTCATACAACTAGTTGGTGGTCGGACCAACGGTTGCTGACTGAAGATAGTGGCAGCCTACGTTATGTCCTGCCTTTTGCTGTGGATAATCGTGTCACAATCGGTACCGACTGGATGTTCGGGAATGCTACGGATAACTCTAATAATCTGCCAAATGCATTTCCCTATCTCAGCTCGACATCTTCCAAGCAACGACATCAGGCACTGTTTTCTGAAGCAGAGTTAGGTCTTTGGTCTGGCGCGCGTATCACCATCGGTGGTCGCGTCCAACGTGTAGATGATCTTGTTCATAACACCAATACTTATGCAACCTTTGGTTCGACCACAGATCTGGAGCTGCATGCATGGCAGTTGGGTATGAGGCAGGCATTAGGGTCAGACTGGAGTCTTTTTGCGAATCATGCCCAGAGCTTCCGCCTGCCAAACTCCGATGAGCTAGTCAATAACAACAATGTTGTTGCCCTCCAACCTCAACTGTCTCACGATCAGCAGCTTGGTGCAGAGTGGGTTAACCGCGATAGTCGTGTTCGAATTGATATATTCCGCTCTGATGTGACTAATGAGATTGCTTATATTCCGAATGCCATTACATTAAATTACGGGGCAAATGTGAATTTGCCTAAGACACGTCACCAGGGGCTTGAAGTAGAGGGGCAAACGCGGCTTATGCAGGTACTTGATCTGCATGGCAACCTAACTTGGCAAAAAGCCACATTTAAAGAGGGTAGTTACAGCGGGAGCAGCCTTGTAGGACGGTCTATTCCAATGGTCCCTCAGGTAATGGCCAACCTTGGGATATCTTGGTCAATAAGAGAGAATACTCGGCTGAATGTGGATGCTCAGTACGTAGGCAAGCAATATATGGACAATGATCAGGTGAATCAATATCCAAACCAGCTACCTGCCTATACTGTGGTGAACACCAAATTGACGCAGAAGTTCTCGCGCAATTTGAGCGGCTCCTTCAGCATCAATAACCTACTGGATAGACACTATGCAACCTATGGTGCTGTGATCCTTGACCCAAGCACGGGCATGGCTACCGGGTATGGTCTTTATCCCTCAGACTCGCGTACCTATCAGGCGACGCTGACCGTTAACTTCTAAGTTCGAACCCCCGCCCACCGCCCGCCATCCCAGCGGGCGGTCTATCATGCCGACTATGCAAACGAATCGATTTTCTGTCCGGTTGACCCTGGCCCTGGTAGGGGTGGTGGCGTCATGGAATACCCACGCCCAGGTCAGCGTGCGCGACGGCACCGGCACGCCGGTGACGCTGGCGCAGCCTGCCCGGCGCATCGTCACGCTGGCGCCGTCCACCACCGAGCTGGTGTATGCCGCCGGGGGCGGTTCGCGCATGGTGGCGACGGTGGCGTTCAGCGATTACCCGCCGGCGGCGAAACAGCTGCCGCAGGTGGGGGATCTGATGGGCGTCAGCCTGGAAGCGATTCTGCGCCAGCGGCCGGATCTGGTGGTGGCCTGGAAGGATGGCAGTGCGCCGCAGCTGTTGCAGCGTTTGCGTGCCCAGGGGGTGGCGGTGTTTGTCAGCCATCCGCTGGCGCTGGACGATGTGGCGCGCGAGCTGCAGTCCCTCGGCCGACTCAGCGGTACGCCGGCGGTGGCCGATCAGGCGGCTGCCGCCTATCGGGCGCGCATTGCCGCCGTGCGGCAGCGTTACCAGGGCCGGCCGCCGGTGACGGTGTTTTATCAGATGAGTCAGTCGCCGCTGTTTACCGTCAGCAATGCCAGCTATGTCGGCGCGGTGCTGCAGCTGTGTGGCGGGCGCAATCTGTTTGCCGGGCTGGCCGCGCCGGCGCCGCAGGTGAGCCGCGAGGCGGTGATTGCCGGACGGCCGCAGGTGATGCTGGCCGCCAGTACGCAGGAGCTGGCGATCTGGGATGGCTGGAAGGCGATTCCGGCGGTGGCACAGGGCACGCGCTATGCGGTGAATGTCGATCTGGCCAGTCGGCCCGGCCCGCGTCTGGCGCTGGGGGCTGAGGCCATTTGCGCCACGCTTGACCATGCGCGTCAGGTGATCGGTTTGACGCCTCGCTGAGGCTTGGCTATGCTCGCCGCCATGGACAAAGAACTTGAATCACTGGAAACCCGGGTCGCGTCGCTGATTGCGCGCATCGGTGAGATGGGGGTGCAGAACACCCGTCTGTCCGAAGCACTGGCACAGGCGCTGAAGGAAAATGCCGATCTGCATTTCCGCCTGGAAGAAACCCGTCAGCGTGTGGCCACGCTGATCGAGCGTTTGCCGGGCACCGAGGAGGACGCATGAGCGAAATCGTGCAAGTGGATGTGTCGCTGCTCGGGCGGCATTTCACCATCGGGACTTCCGCCGAAGAACGCGATACGCTGCTGGAAGCAGTGCATCTGCTGGAAGAAAAGATCGAAGCCATCCGCGGCCAGGGTAAAATTGTTGATGCCGACAAAATTGCCATCATGGCGGCATTGAATATTGCCCACGACTTGCTAAAAACAAAAGTGGGGGAAGGCTTGGAGATGGCGGCCTTTCAACGTAGAATACGCAATATGAGCGAGGCAGCTGAAACCGCCTTGCAAGAAAGCCAGCAGTCACTGTTTGAGTGATTGCCGCTTTAACAGATTTACCGGTTACCCCCTGCGGTGTTTGTGACGGCTCAACAATTCCTTTGAACCAATGCGTTCGCTTTGGTTGCCAGCAGTAAGTAGCACTGGCGCGCCGCGTCCCTCGAGGATGCGCCCGATGTGTGAGGCAGGCGACCCCCTGGAAACAGGGTTCAAGCGAATTTAGCCCGAACGGCACTCGCGGGGGCCTCTCTTCCGATCGTCCCACCCCATGCGGATGATGGTCCCCCAGATGACTCCCCCCCCAATCACCACGCTGCCCGATGACAAACTGGCCCTGCGTCGTGCTGTGCGTCGCGCACGCATGGCCCTGCCGCCGTCGCAGCGGCGGCGCGCCGAGCAGCAGATCGCCCGGCTGGCGGCGCGTTTCCTGCGGCGGGGCAAGCGGATTGGCGGCTATCTGGCTTCTGGCTCGGAGCTGGATATCGAAGCCCTGCTCGGCCGTGCCCTGCAGCGCGGCGCCACAGTGTATCTGCCGGTGATCCCCGACAAGGGGCGCCGTCTGTGGTTCTCGCGCCTTGGCCCGGACGACCGCTGGTATCGCCACCCGCGCTATCCGATTACCGAATATGCCGGCCCGGTGCTGCGCGCCGAGCGGCTGGACGTGCTGTTTGTGCCGCTGCTGGCGGTCGATCAGGATGGCTATCGGCTGGGGCAGGGCGGTGGCTTTTACGATACCACCCTGCACGCTGCCGGTCGGCAGCGCCCCTTGCTGGTCGGGGTGGCGTTTGACTGTCAGCGCGTGGCGCGCGTCCCGCGCGAGGCCTGGGACATCCGCCTCGACTGGCTGGTGACCGAGGCCGGGATTTTCCGCTTTGGCCCGGCCATGACAAACGTTTGCGCTGTCACCGCCAACTCCCGCACAATGCAGGCTGACCTTCAGCCCTGATCGGGAAATCGTTCTCCATGCTTTATCCTGCCATCGCCCCCTACGAAAGCGGCATGCTGCGCCTGGACGAGTTGCACCAGATGTACTGGGAGCAGTGTGGTCGTCCGGATGGTTTTCCGGTGCTGTACCTGCATGGCGGGCCGGGGGACGGCTGTGCGCCGATGTGTCGCCAGTTGTTCGACCCGGGGTTCTACCGCGCGGTGCTGTTCGACCAGCGCGGCAGTGGCCGCTCGGTGCCTCGCGGCGAATTGCGCGCCAATCGCACGGATCTGCTGGTGGCGGATATCGAACGGCTGCGCGAGCACCTGGGGATCGAGCGCTGGCTGGTGTTTGGCGGCTCCTGGGGCAGCACGCTGGCACTGGCCTATGCCGAGGCCCATCCGGAACGGGTGGGCGGCCTGATCCTGCGCGGCATTTTTCTGGGGCGCGAGCGGGATGTCGACTGGTTCATGCATGGCATGGGACGGTTTTTCCCCGAGGCCTGGGCGCAATTCCTGGCACCGATTCCTCCCGAGGAGCGAGGCGATCTGCTGCAGGCCTACTATCGCCGCCTCAGCAGCGACGATCCGAGTGTCTATCTGCCGGTCTGTCAGGCATGGGGAGGCTGGGAGGCCCACTGTGTCTCGCTGTTGCCGCGCGCCGATGCCATTGAGCGTGCCGCCAGCCCCTATCTGTCGCTGCCGCTGGCACGGCTTGAGGCGCATTACTTTGCCCATCAGCTGTTCCTGCAGCCGGATCAGTTGCTGCGGGAGATCGGGCGGATCGCCCATTTGCCGGCCTGTATCGTCCAGGGGCGCTACGATGTGATCTGTCCGCCGGAGGGGGCTTATGCGCTGGCGGCAGCCTGGCCCAAGGCCGAGCTGTGTCTGGTCGAGGCGGCGGGTCATTCGATGTGGGAGCCGGCGGTGCTGGCGGCGCTGATGGATCGCCTGGAACGCTTCAAGCTGTTTCTGGGGCGCGGATCAGTCTGAATTCACGGGTTTTTTCCCTTTTTGACCACGCGCGGGGGACAAATCCTCGCGGTCGGCTTCTGCCATTTACCTTTGCCCGGCTATAATCGTCGGATCGACTTTCAGGCAAAGCATATTTCCCGGGATCACCATGCAAGAACATTACACATCGCACGAGGTTGAAACCTCGGCACAAGAATACTGGGCCAAGAACAAGGTTTTCCAGGCCGTCGAAGACGCATCGCGCGAGAAATACTACTGCCTGTCGATGTTCCCCTATCCGTCGGGCAAGCTGCACATGGGCCATGTGCGCAACTACACCATCGGTGACGTCCTGTCGCGCTTCAAGCGCCTCAATGGCTTCAACGTGCTGCAGCCGATGGGCTGGGATGCCTTCGGCCTGCCGGCGGAAAACGCCGCCATGAAGAACAAGGTGGCGCCGGCCGGCTGGACCTACTCCAACATCGACTACATGAAGAACCAGCTCAAGAGCCTTGGTCTGGCGATCGACTGGGAGCGCGAGCTCGCGACCTGCAAGCCGGATTACTACCGCTGGGAACAATGGCTGTTTACCCGCCTGTTCAAGAAGGGTGTGATCTACAAGAAGGCCGGCGTGGTCAACTGGGACCCGGTCGACCAGACCGTGCTGGCCAACGAACAGGTGATCGACGGCCGCGGCTGGCGTTCGGGGGCGCTGGTCGAGAAGCGCGAGATCCCGATGTATTACTTCAAGATCACCCAGTACGCCGAAGAGCTGCTGAATGATCTCGACAAGCTGGAAGGCTGGCCGGAGCAGGTCAAGACCATGCAGCGCAACTGGATCGGCAAGAGCCGCGGCATGGAAGTGGGTTTCCCCTATGGCGATGGTTCCGGTGACGTGCTGAAGGTATATACCACCCGTCCGGACACCCTGATGGGGGTGACCTATGTCGCCGTGGCGGCGGAGCACCCGCTGGCTACCCGGGCGGCTGCCGGCAATGCCGAACTGAGCGCCTTCATTGCCGAGTGCAAGAAGGGCGGTGTCTCGGAGGCCGATCTGGCTACCCAGGAAAAGAAGGGCATGCCCACCGGTCTGACCGTCAAGCATCCGTTCACCGGCGCCGATGTGCCGGTCTGGGTCGGCAACTATGTGCTGTGGGGCTATGGCGAGGGTGCGGTGATGGCCGTGCCGGCGCATGACGAACGTGACTTCGAGTTTGCCGCCAAGTACCAGCTGCCGATGAAGAGCGTGATTCGCCCCGCCGATGGTTCGTCGCTGGCCGAACCGCTGACCGCTGCCTATACCGAGCAGGGCATCCTGTTCAACTCCGGCGAGTTCGACGGTCTGGATTATCAGGGTGCCTTCGACCGCATGGCCGGGGTGCTGCAGGCCAGGGGGCTGGGTGCGCCGCGTACCCAGTACCGCCTGCGCGACTGGGGCATCAGCCGCCAGCGTTACTGGGGTTGCCCGATTCCGGTGGTGCACTGCCCGCATTGCGGCGACGTGCCGGTCCCGGAAGATCAGCTGCCGGTGGTCCTGCCGGAGAATGTGGTCCCGGATGGCGCCGGTTCGCCGCTGGCCAAGATGCCCGAATTCTACGAAACCACCTGCCCGAGCTGCGGGGCGGCCGCACGGCGCGAAACCGATACCATGGACACCTTTGTCGAGTCCAGCTGGTACTACGCGCGCTATGCCTCGCCCAATTGCAGTGAGGCCATGGTCGACAAGAAGGCCGCGGATTACTGGCTGTCGGTGGATCAGTACATTGGCGGTATCGAGCACGCCATCCTGCACCTGCTGTATGCCCGTTTCTTCCACAAGCTGATGCGTGACGAAGGTCTGGTGTCGACCGACGAGCCGTTCGCCAGCCTGCTGACCCAGGGCATGGTGGTGTGCGAAACCTTCTTCCGTGACGTCGAAGGCGGCCACAAGGACTGGATTGCGCCGAATGACGTGGTGATCGAGCGCGATGCCAAGGGCAAGATCGTCAAGGCGACCCATCGCGTCGACGGCCAGCCGGTGCAGATCGGCGGCATCGAGAAGATGTCCAAGTCGAAGAACAACGGGGTCGACCCGCAAGACCTGATCGAGAAGTTCGGTGCCGATACCGCGCGCCTGTTCATGATGTTTGCCGCGCCGCCGGATCAGTCGCTGGAGTGGTCGGATGCCGGCGTCGAAGGGGCACATCGCTTCCTGCGCCGCTTGTGGAAGACGGTGTACGAGCATGTCAGCCAGGGCGTGGTGACCCGCTATCAGGGCGGTGAGCTGAGCGATGGTCTGAAGGAGCTGCGCTTCAAGCTGCATGGCACCATCCAGAAGGTGACCGACGATTATGGCCGCCGCCAGCAGTTCAATACCGCCATTGCGGCGGTCATGGAGTTGCTCAACACCCATGACAAGACGGATACCGGCAGCGATGTCGGCCGCGCCGTGGCGCAAGAGGTGCTGGAGGCAGCGGTGATCCTGCTGTCGCCGATCGTGCCGCACATCACCGAAACGCTGTGGGCCGAACTGGTACCGGGCAGCCGCCTGCTGGAACAAGGCTGGCCCAAGGTTGATGAGAGTGCCCTGGTCAAGAGCCAGCTGGAGCTGATGGTGCAGGTGAACGGCAAGCTGCGCGGCAGTGTCGTGGTGGCCGCCGATGCTGATCAGGCGACCATTCAGCAGGCCGCACTGGCCAATGCCAATGTGCAGAAGTTCATGGAAGGCAAGCCGGCGCGCAAGGTGATTGTCGTTCCGGGCCGACTGGTCAATATCGTCGTGTAATCCACACCGGGGCAGCGTTCCGGCTGCCCCGTTCTTACAAAGGCATGTCATGACCCGTTTATTCTCGACACTGTCCATGCTGTTCCTGCTTGGCCTGCTGGCCGCCTGCGGCTTCCATCTGCGCGGTCTGGCGGATGGTACCCAGCGACAATTCCCGTTCAGCCGGCTCTATATCGATGTGGGTGCGGGTTCGAGGCTGGCGGCGCCACTGTTGCTCGCCATGAAGTCTTACCCGAACATCCAGGTCATGGATCAGGCGGCGACGGCTGATGGCGTCTTGCGCATCCTCAGCGAGAAGACCAACAAGGATCTGTCCTCGATCGACCGGAGTGGTCAGGCCAGCGAATATCGCCTGAGCTATGTGGTCACGGCGCAGGTGTGGATCAATGGCCGGCAGATCGGTCCGGATATTGTGCTGAACCAGAGCCGTACCATGACCTATACCGACTCGGCCGTACTGGGCAAGGATCAGGAAGAAACCCTGCTCTGGGGCGATATGGCGCGCAACGTGGCGCAATTGATGGTGTATCGCCTGTCCAATACCCGTCTGTTGCGCGAAGCGGCGTCCGAAGCCGCCGCAGTGGCGCCGGCTGCCAGGGCCAGTGATGCCGTCACTCAGCACTGAGGCCTTGCCAGCCAGCCTGTCGCGCGGGCTGGCGCCGCTCTATCTGATCCACGGCGAAGAGGCGCTGGTGGCGCTGGAGGCGGCCGATCAGATCCGGCAGGCCGCCCGCCAGCAAGGTTATCTGGAGCGCGAGGTGTTGACGGTCGAGGCCGGTTTCGACTGGTCGGTGCTGCGCGATGCCATGAGCAGCGTGTCTCTGTTTGCCTCGCTCAAGGTGCTGGAAATCCGGATTCCGGGCGGCAAGCCCGGCAGTGAGGGGGCCGAGGCGCTGAGCATGCTGGCGGCCAACTTGCCGCAGGATACCGTGACGCTGGTGTTGCTGCCGAAGATGGATCGCCAGCAGCAGCAAAGCAAGTGGTTCCAGGCGCTGGAGAAGGCCGCCACCGTGCTGCAGGCCAGTCTGGTGGATCGTCAGGCCCTGCCGGGCTGGGTCAGCCGACGCCTCAAGGCGCAGGGGCAGACGCTCAATGCCGAGGCACTGGCCTTCTTTGTCGACCGGGTCGAGGGCAATCTGCTGGCGGCCCGCCAGGAAGTCGACAAGCTGGCCCTGCTGTATCCGGCCGGTGAGCTGACGCTGGAGATGCTGCGTGCAGCGGTGGCCAATGTGGCCCGTTTCGATGTGTTCCACCTGTCCGAGTCCTGGATGGAGGGCGATGCGCCGCGGGCGACACGCATGCTCGAGGGCCTGGAAGCCGAGGGCGAGGCGCCGGTATTGGTACTTTGGTCGTTTGCCGAAGATGTGCGCATGTTGCTGCGCCTGCGCCAGGGACTCAAGGATGGTCGCAATGTCCGTGACCTTGGCCGCGAGCTGCGTCTGTGGGGCAACAAGCAAAAGCTGGCCGAACCGGCCTTGCGGCGCATCGGTGCCCGACGCCTGATGCAGGCGCTGGAAACCTGTGCCCGCGTGGATCGTCAGATCAAGGGGGTCGAGCAGGGTGAACCCTGGTCAACCTTGAAAGTCCTGGCCCATCAGCTGGCCCTGTGAATGCATGACCTGAGACGCCGTCCGTCGGTCATGGACACCATTTAAGCCCGATAGCATCGGGCTTTTTTTATTTCCATTCCATAAAATGACAAATAGATAACTTCGCTTGCGATAAATTCAGACTCTCCCTAGACTGGCAACCATTAGATTTAAAGTAAAACAATTATTATTTATATATTGTTTAGAAAGAATCTTCCCGGACCAGGAGGCTGAGCGATGGCAAGTGTAGGAAATGGCTTAAACCGTGTGCGCAGCAAGGTGGTGCTGATGGAGAGCATCCACCAGTTGCTGGAAATCTTGCTGGATGCCGGCGAGCCACGGGTCGTGCATTGGGACGGACGGATACTGCGCATGCACAAACTGAGCTCGCGCAAGGCACGACAGATCTTTCAATCCCCGCAGTCCTTCCCGGGGCTGCTGGGGGTGTACGATCACAATGCCATCTACCGTGACATTGCCGACCCGCTGGGCGAGATGCTCGGTATCCAATTGTAGGGTTCACCAGGTTTCCCGGATGGGCAAACCCTCATCACGCAGAATCAGCACCCCGCGCTGCGCCGGGGGCAGCAAGCCGGTGGCAGCACGATAGTGACGCAGGACCCGGGCAACATACTGTGCCGTTTCCGGATAGGGGGGGATGCGGTTGCCGTAGCGCAGCACCGCCCCTTCCCCGGCGTTATAGGCGGCCAGCGCAAGGGGCAGATTGCCGTCAAATCGTTGCAACAGCCAGACCAGGTAGCGACTGCCTGCCTGCAGGTTCTGCACCGGGTCCTCCAGCACCGTGGCACCAAAACGACTGCCGGTGGCGGGGATCAGCTGCATCAGCCCGATCGCTCCCTTGGCCGAGCGTGCCCGCGGGTCGTAGCCCGATTCCACCCTGATCAATGCGTGCAGCAAATCCGGATCAAGACCAAAATGCATGGCGGTTTGAGAAATCAGCTGGAGTAAAGCGGGGGGGGCCATACGACCCTGGCGTTCGGCAGCGCCGGCCTCAGTGGGCCACGCAGGCACCAGCAGCAAGGCAAGGAGATAGGGAAGACGCCACATGTCAGCCGCCAGACGAGATAAATTCTGGATGCTAACGGGCCGTGGGGGAGGTGACCAGAGCGGCCGGCCTAAGGGCCAGCCGCCTGCAGGCAGTGGCTATTCGCGGTGGTAGGGGTGATTGTTGAGAATGCTCACCGCACGGTAGAGCTGTTCGACCAGCAGCACCCGCACCATGCCGTGCGGCATGGTCAGTGCCGAAAGTTGAAGCAAGGTGTCGGCCTTCTGCTTCAGCTCGGCAGACAAGCCGTCTGCGCCGCCGATCACGAAGCACAGATCCTGACCATCCTGCAGCCATTGCTGCATCTGGTTGGCCAGCTGAACCGTGGTCCAGTTGCGGCCCCGCTCATCCAGCACGACCAGCGTTGCGCGCGGCGGTATCGCCGCCATCAGGCGCGCATGTTCTGCTGCGATGCCCTTTTCCGCCGTGACACCACCGCCGCGTTTCTCCGGCTTGATTTCCTTCAGCTCCAGGCTGATATCGCGCCCGAATCGCTTGGCATAGTCTCCGAAGGCGTCATCGACCCAGCGTGGCATTTTCGTGCCAACGGCAAGAATGGTAATCCGCATTGACTTCCTGTCAGCCGGCTAGAGAAGACGGCATCAGCGACTCAGACCACTTTCCACGGCTTGGCGCCGGCCGGAACGAAAGACGGCTTTTCTCCGCCCCAGAGCGCTTCGATATCGTAGTAATCGCGCACCGCAGGCAGCATGACGTGAATCACTACGTCGCCGGCATCCACCAGCACCCACTCGCCGAACTCTTCACCCTCGGTCCCGATGATGTCGGCACCGGCTTCCTTGAGCTTGACGCAGACGTTGTTGGCCAGCGCCTTGACCTGGCGGTTGGAGTCGCCGGTACAAACAATCAGGTGCTGGAACAGCGAGGTCAGATCGCGCGTATCCAGCTCGATAATGTCCTTGCCCTTGATGTCTTCCAGGGCATCGACTGCCACTTTTACGATTTCAGAGATTTCCATGAGTCCCTTCCGGTAAGGCTGGATGCATCATCAGGGATGCATCTGTCGTTATGGGTGAGATCCCGTGCCCTGACCTGACGACTGTCGATAGAGCCCGTGATTATGAATATAGGAGGCGACGGCCGGTGGTACCAGATGTGATATGTCCAGCCCCTTGTCCAGCGCATCGCGCACGGCGCTGGCCGACAAGTCAAGCGGCGGCAGCGCAAGGCGCAGGATTGTACCAGAGGCGGCCGTGTTTTGGGCTGACGATGTCAAGCGGCGCTGCCATTGTGCCGCAATCGCCGGGGGCAGCGACGCCGTACTGGCGCCGGGACGCATGGCTACGGCCAGGTGGGCCAGGGAAAACAGCGATTGCCAGCGGTGCCAGCGCTCGAGCTGCAACAGCGAATCGCCACCGATCAGGAACCACAATGGCACATCCGGGCCGATTTCCTGTCGGATTTCCGCCAGGGTATCAACCGTAAACGACGGACCCTGACGATTCAGCTCCCGCTCGTCCACTTCGGTATCCGGTTCGCCGGCAATGCCCAGCCGGACCATCGCCAGGCGGTCGGCGGCACTGGCCACCGTGCCGGCCCGATGATACGGATCACCGGCAGGCACCAGCCTGAGCCGTGTCAGCCCGGCCTCATGGCGAAACGCGCTGGCCATGCGCAGATGTGCGGTATGAAAAGGATCGAATGTGCCGCCAAAGACACCGACAACCGGATTGGGCACGATCAGGCGTCCTGTGTGGACCTGCCGTCCACGACCAGCTTGAGCAGACCGGTTTCGGGGTGAATGACCAGCCCGTGCACGGGGATATCATGCGGTACCAGCGGATGCTGGCGAATGACGCTGACGGTATGGCGTACGCTGTCCTCGACGTTGGTAAAGCCCTGCAGCCAGTTGTCCAGATCAATGCCGGCCGCGCGCAGGGTATCGATGGTCGCCGTGCTGACGCCGCGGGAAACCGCCGCATCGAGCACCTGTTCGGGATCGATGGCATTCATGCCACAGTCCATGTGAGCCACCACGCAGATCTCGTCGACCCGGAGCTGATAGATGGCCACGACGATGCTGCGCATGACGGAACCCCAGGGGTGCGTTACCAGTGCGCCGGCGTTCTTGATCAGCTTCGCATCGCCATTCTTCAGGCCCATGGCCTTGGGCAACAACTCAACCAGTCGAGCGTCCATGCAGGCAAGAACCAGCAGGTTCTTGTCGGGAAACTTGTCCGTTTTGAACTGTTCGTATTCACGATTGTCTACGAATGTCCGATTGTGTTCGAGCATGGTGCCCAGCACGCTCATCGCGGTACTCCTTGCTGGCCGTTGACCGGCACCGGCTTCTGGCCAGTGTCCGGTACGGCGGGTTTCGATTGCGCTGATAGTAACGCGAGAACCGTCGCAAGGCTACGCTTGCCACGGCGAGGCCGAAACGGGCTGGTCCGGGTCCAGTCCGTTCGGTCAGTTCGGCAAGATTGTGTGAACTCATTCGCTACGCTTTTGTCATTACCTAAGGTCGGCCATTGATTTCAAAGAGGAATCATCACTGGCAGATGCCGTACCCGTGGTCAAACCAATAACAACATCCTCCTCATTACATGCACTGGCTCGAAGGAATAATGTCATGGATTTGTCTGAACTGAAGAAAAACGCCAGCAAGGCAGCCGCGCTGCTGAAGAGCCTGGCCAACGAAGATCGCCTGATGTTGCCGTGCCAGCTGGTTTCGGGCGAAAAGGCCGTTTCCGAACTGGAGAGACTGACCGGCATCCGGCAACCCACCCTGTCGCAACAACTGGGTGTTCTGCGCAACGAAGGTCTGGTGGCCACCCGGCGTGACGGCAAATGGATCTTCTACAGCGTGGCCAGCCGCGAGGCGATGTCCATGCTGTCGACCCTGCAGTCACTCTACTGCACCGAGTCGATCCGCCGGCACGAACTGGCCGATCGCAAGGAGCTGGCGACCAGCCTCTGAAGGCATCTGAATGCAGGCAATATCTTCTAACCGATTTGCGTGCATGATGGTCGTGATGCGGAATATCATAGCTGCATGAAGAAAAAGCTCCTGCTCACTACCCTTTCCCTGAGCCTGCTGCTGTCGGCCGGACGTGCCGACGCCGATCTGCCTGATCTCGGCGACATTTCCCAGGCCTCCATGTCCCTTGCCGATGAGGTGCAAATCGGCCGCAGCGCCATGCAGGCGCTGCGGCAGCAGGACGCCATCAGTGACGATCTCGAGCTTAACGATTACATCAACGCCCTGGGTGGCCGACTGGCCGCCGGCGCGATCGGCAGCGGGCTGCACTTCACCTTCTTCGTCGTCAACGACAGCGGTATCAATGCCTTTGCGATGCCGGGCGGCTACATCGGCGTCAACAAGGGACTGATTCTCGCCACACAAAGCGAAGGCGAGCTGGCTTCGGTGATCGGCCATGAAATGGCCCACGTGACCCAGCATCACATGGCCCGCATGCAGGCCAATACCCTGCCGAACCAACTGACGCTGCTCGCGACCCTGGTTGCCGCGGCCCTGGCCTCCCGGGCGCACAGCTCGGACGCGGTATTCGGTACGCTGAACGCCGGTATCGGCCTGACCCTGGCCAACCAGCTGTCTTTCTCGCGTGATTTTGAGCGCGAGGCAGATCGGGTTGGCATGCAGTATCTGAGCGCGGCAGGTTTCGATGTGCGCGACATGCCCGCCTTCTTCCAGCGTCTGCAGCAATCCGAACATCTCAATGGCGGCGATGCCTATGCCTTCCTGCGCACCCACCCGGTCACCGTGGAACGGATCAGCGAGGCACAAAACCGGGCACAGGATGCGCCGGTGCGCATGCGGGTCAGCAGCACCGACTATCTGCTGGTGCGTGAAAAAATCCGCAACCAGATTCTCGCCCCGGCCGAGGCGGTCAAGTTTTATCAGACCGCACTGGCCAACCGGCAGTATCTCAACGAGGGCGCGCAGTGGTATGGGCTGGCCCTGGCAAGGCTGGGACAGCATGATGCAGCCGCTGCCGGCAAGGCGCTGGCCAGAGCCAGACAGTTGTTGCCGGAGCGTCCGATGTTCTTCAGTCTCGAGGCCTCGATCGCGCGCAGCAGCAAAGACTGGAATGCCGCACTCGCGGCCTACCGCAGCGGCCTGGCCCGCTTCCCCGATAACCGGACCCTGGGCGAAGCACAGATCGATCTGATGATTCAGACCGGTCAGCGCACCGCGGCGCTGCAGGCCATTCGCGCCATGCAGCTCAACACCCCGACCGACCCCGTGCTGTTCCGGCTGCAGTCCCGGCTCTACACCGAAAGCGACAAACTGCGATATCACGCAGCATTGGGCAACGCACTCTACTATGAACAACAGTATGAGCCCGCAATGGAGCAATTCCGCCTGGCAAGCCAGGCCCCGGGTGACGACTTTTATCTGCGTTCATCCATTGAGGCCCGCACCCGGGAACTGGAAAAAATCCTCGCCGACCGCAAACGGGATGGCACCGCGCAAGGGGGCGGCGGGCAATAGCAGAAATGCAACATGCTGCGGCGCGGCAATTGCAGAAATGCTATCGGGTTGGCGCGGAAACCCAAAAAAGCTATTCCAAAACGAACATCATTCGTTTTAAACTCAGTCCTACGCTCACGTTTTTTTCCAAAACGAAAAATAAATATAAAAACGAACAAAAGATCACTGCAAACAGAAGAAAATGTTCACAATTGAACATTTGCCTTACGCGAAGAACCAGGTCGGCACCAGGCCGACTACAAATGATGAGGATGTAGAAATGGCTGAAAGCTTGCCGCAAGACATTGATCCGTTGGAAACCCAGGAATGGCTGCAATCGCTTGAATCCGTTCTGAACGCCGAAGGTCCCGAGCGTGCCCACTTCCTGCTGGAGAGCATGGTTGAGCGCACCCGCGAACGCGGCGGCCACCTGCCGTTCCACCTGACCACCGGCTATCAGAACAGCATCCCGGTTGGCCGCGAAGCCAAATCCCCCGGCAATCACGAGCTGGAAAACCGCATCTGCTCGATCAATCGCTGGAACGCCATGGCCATGATCCTGCGTGCCGGCAAGAAAGACCTGGAACTGGGTGGCCACATCGCCAGCTTCCAGTCCTCCGCCACCCTGTACGATGTCGGCCTGAACCACTTCTGGCGCGCCCACAACGACGAACAGGAAGGCGATCTGGTTTACTTCCAGGGGCACATTGCCCCTGGCATCTACGCCCGTGCCTTCATGGAAGGCCGCCTGAGCGAAACCGACCTCGACAACTTCCGCCAGGAAGTCGACGGCAAGGGCCTGTCCTCCTACCCGCACCCGTGGCTGCAGCCGGACTTCTGGCAGTTCCCGACCGTCTCGATGGGTCTTGGCCCGTTGATGGCCATCTATCAGGCCCGTTTCCTCAAGTACCTGGAAAGCCGCGGGCTGGCCCGTACGCCGGGTCGCAAGGTCTGGTGTTTCTGCGGCGATGGTGAAATGGACGAACCGGAATCGCTCGGCGCCATCAGCCTGGCTGCCCGCGAAGGTCTGGACAACCTGATCTTCGTCATCAACTGCAACCTGCAGCGCCTGGACGGTCCGGTGCGCGGCAACGGCAAGATCATCCAGGAGCTCGAAGGCGAGTTCCGCGGTGCCGGCTGGAACGTGCAGAAAGTCATCTGGGGCAGCCGCTGGGATCCGCTGCTGGCCATGGACACCAAGGGCCTGCTGAAAAAGCGCATGGACGAGTGCGTCGACGGCGACTACCAGACCTTCAAGTCCAAGGACGGCGCCTACGTGCGCGAACACTTCTTCGGCAAATACCCGGAACTGCGCGCCATGGTGGCGAACATGTCCGATGACGAGATCTGGAGCCTGAACCGCGGCGGCCACGATCCGCACAAGGTCTATGCCGCCTACCACGAAGCCACCACCAATGCCGGCGGCCGTCCGACCGTCATTCTGGCCAAGACCATCAAGGGTTATGGCATGGGGGCTTCCGGCGAAGCCCAGAACACCGCTCACCAGGCCAAGAAGATGGACCTGGAGTCCCTGCGTCGCCTGCGCGACCGCCTTGGCATCCCGGTCTCCGATGAAGACCTGCCGAGCGTACCGTATTACAAGCCGGCCGAAGACAGCCCGGAAATGCGTTACCTGCATGAGCGCCGCGCCGCACTGGGCGGCTACCTGCCGCAGCGCAAGCCGGTGAAGGCACCGCTGGCGGTACCGGGCCTGCACCTGTTCGACGCCATGCTGAAAGACTCCGGCGAGCGCGAATTCTCCACCACCATGGCCTTCGTGCGCATGCTGGGCTCCCTGCTCAAGGACAAGGGCATCGGCAAGCAGATCGTGCCGATCGTGCCGGACGAATCGCGTACCTTCGGCATGGAAGGCATGTTCCGCCAGTACGGCATCTGGTCCTCCATCGGCCAGAACTACGTGCCGCAGGACCACGACCAGCTGATGTTCTACAAGGAATCGAAAGACGGTCAGATCCTGCAGGAAGGCATCAACGAGCCGGGCGCCATGTCGTCCTGGATCGCCGCGGCGACCAGCTACGCCAACAACGGCATCCCGATGATTCCGTTCTACATCTACTACTCGATGTTCGGCTTCCAGCGCATCGGCGATCTGGCCTGGGCGGCAGGCGACATGCGTGCCCGCGGCTTCATGCTCGGCGGTACCGCCGGCCGTACCACGCTGAACGGTGAGGGCCTGCAGCACGAAGACGGCCACAGCCACATCCAGGCCGGCCTGATCCCCAACTGCATCAGCTACGACCCGACCTTCGCCTACGAACTGGCGGTGATCCTGCAGGATGGCCTGCGCCGCATGTACGTGGAACAGGAAGACGTCTTCTACTACATCACCCTGATGAACGAAAACTACGCGCATCCGGAAATGCCCATCGGTGCCGAAGACGGCATCCTCAAGGGCATGTACCTGCTGCGCGACGGTGGTGAATCCCAGGTCAAGGTGCAACTGATGGGCTCCGGCACCATCCTGCGCGAAGTGATTGCCGCGGCCGACCTGCTGCGCAACGACTTCGGCATCGGCGCCGACATCTGGAGCGCCACCTCGTTCAACCTGCTGCGTCGCGACGGCATGGCTGCCGAGCGCTGGAACCTGCTGCACCCGACCGCCGAGGCCCGCGTGCCTTACGTGACGGCACAGCTGACCGGCCGCAGCGGTCCGGTGATCGCCGCAACCGACTATATCCGCAACTACGCAGAGCAGATCCGCGCCTATGTCCCGGGTCGCTACACCGTGCTGGGCACCGACGGCTTCGGCCGTTCCGATTCGCGCCAGCAACTGCGCAAGTTCTTCGAAGTGGACCGCTACCACGTCGCCGTGGCGGCCCTCAATGCCCTGGCGCAAGAAGGCAAGATCGAGCGTGCCCGGGTGGCCGAGGCCATCGCCCGCTACGGCATCGATGCCGACAAGCCGGCACCGTGGACCGTCTAAGCCCTTTCGAAGACATCCGGCGCCGGGTCTGACCCGGCGCCCACAGTGGAACCAGACAACATGAGCAATTTGATCGAACTGAAAGTACCGGATATCGGCGGCCACAGCGGCGTTGATGTCATCGAAGTCTTCATTCAGCCGGGCCAGCAGGTCGCCATCGACGACTCGCTGCTCACCCTGGAAACCGACAAGGCCACCATGGAAGTTCCGGCCAGCCATGCCGGCGTGATCAAGGAAGTCCTGATCAAGGTCGGCAGCAAGGTGTCCGAAGGCGACGTCATCGCCCGCATCGAAGCCAGTGATGCCGCCGTCGCAGCCGCCCCGGCCGCCGAAGCTGCTCCGGCGCCGACTGCTGCGCCGGCACCCGTCCCGGCACCCGCGCCGTCGCCGGCCCCGGTGGCGGCCCCCGTTGCCGCGCCGGTCGCTGCCGTCAGCCTGCCCGACAGCAGTCACGTCGATCAGGCGCACGCCGGTCCGTCCGCCCGTCGCCTGGCGCGCCAGCTGGGCGTTGACCTGAGCAAGGTCCAGGGCTCCGGTCGCAAGGGACGCATCGTCGAAGAAGACATCAAGGCCTACGTCAAGAGCGTCATGTCCGGCGCGGCCAGCGCCCCGGTCGCCGCCGCGACCCAGGGTGGCGGTGCCGGTCTCGACCTGCTGCCGTGGCCGAAGGTCGACTTTGCCAAGTTCGGCCCGGTCGACAGCCAGCCGCTGTCGCGCATCAAGAAGATCTCCGGCGCCAACCTGGCGCGCAACTGGGTCATGATTCCGCACGTCACCCAATTTGACGAAGCCGACATCACCGAGATGGAAGCCTTCCGCAAGAGCATGGGCGAAGAACTCAAGGCCGACGGCGTCAAGCTGACCCCGCTGGCCTTCCTGATCAAGGCCTGCGTGGCCGCTCTCAAGAAGTACCCCGAGTTCAATGCCAGCCTGGACTGCGACAACCTGGTCCTCAAGCAGTACTTCCACATCGGCTTTGCCGCCGATACGCCAAACGGTCTGGTGGTGCCGGTGATCCGCGACGCCGACAAGAAGACCCTGATCGAACTGGCGCAGGAATCGGCCGCGCTGGCGAAGAAGGCACGCGAAGGCAAGCTGACCCCGAACGACATGCAAGGCGGCTGCTTCAGCATTTCCAGCCTGGGGGGCATCGGCGGCACAGCCTTCACCCCGATTATCAACGCGCCGGAAGTGGCGATCCTCGGTGTTTCCAAGGCGGCCATCAAGCCGGTCTGGAACGGCAAGGAATTCGCACCGCGCCAGATGCTGCCGTTGTCGCTGTCCTACGATCACCGCGTGATCGACGGTGCCTCTGCGGCCCGCTTTACCAGTTACCTTGGCCAGGCGCTGGCGGACATCCGCCGCCTGATGCTGTAAGTGGAAGAATCCATGAGCAAAATCGTTGAACTGAAAATCCCGGACATCGGCGGCCACAGCGGCGTCGATGTGATTGAAATCTTCGTCAAGGCCGGCGACACCATCGCGGTGGAAGACGCCCTGCTGACCCTGGAAACCGACAAGGCCACCATGGACGTGCCGGCAGCCGAAGCCGGCGTCATCAAGGAACTGCTGGTGCAGGTCGGCAGCAAGGTATCCGAAGGGGATGTCATTGCCCGGCTGGAAGTCGCCGAGCAGGGAGGGGTCGCTTCGGCGCATACCCACACCGGCGAAACCCCGAGCGAAGCCCCGGTGGCCCAAAGTCACAGCGGCGGTGCCGACATCGAGTGCGATGTCCTGGTACTGGGCGGTGGCCCCGGCGGCTATTCCGCCGCCTTCCGCTCCGCCGACCTCGGCCTCAAGACCGTCATCGTCGAGCGCTTTGCCACCCTGGGCGGTGTCTGCCTCAACGTGGGCTGCATCCCGTCCAAGGCCCTGCTGCACAACGCCGAGCTGATGGACGAAGTCATGGAGCTGGCGGCCAACGGCATCAAGTTCAGCAAGCCGGAAATCGACATTGATGCCCTGCGCGGCTTCAAGGAAAAGGTCATCGGCAAACTGACCGGTGGCCTGGCCGGCATGGCCAAGGCCCGCAAGGTCGAGATCGTGCGCGGTATCGGCACCTTCGTCGATCCGCACCACATTTCGGTCGAACTGACCGCGGGCGAAGGCAAGGCCACCACCGGCGAGAAGCAGGTCGTGCGCTTCAAGCATGCCATCATCGCGGCCGGCTCGCGCGTGGTGAACCTGCCGTTCATCCCGCAGGACCCGCGCATCATCGACTCCACCGGCGCCCTGCAACTGGCCGACATTCCGCAAAAAATGCTGATCATCGGCGGCGGCATCATCGGCCTGGAAATGGGCACCGTGTATTCCTCGCTCGGCACCCGGCTGGATGTGGTCGAAATGATGGATGGCCTGATGCAGGGGGCAGACCGCGATCTGGTCCGCGTCTGGCAGAAGCTCAACACCCATCGCTTCGACAACATCATGCTCAAGACCAGGACCGTGGCGGTCGATGCCCGTGAAGACGGCATCTGGGTCACCTTCGAAGGTGAAAACGCACCGAAGGAACCGCAACGTTACGACAAGGTGCTGGTGGCTGCTGGCCGCGCGCCGAACGGCAAGCTGATCGGCGCGGAAAACGCCGGCGTGATCGTCACCGAGCGCGGTTTCATTCCGGTCGACAAGCAAATGCGCACCAATGTGCCGCACATCTTCGCCATCGGCGACCTTGTGGGCCAGCCGATGCTGGCCCACAAGGCAGTGCACGAGGCACACGTTGCTGCCGAAGTCATTGCCGGCCACAAGGCCTTCTTCGATGCCCGCGTGATTCCGGGCGTGGCCTACACCAACCCGGAAGTGGCCTGGGTGGGGATGACCGAAGAAGAAGCCAAGAAGGAAGGCATCGCCGTCGGCAAATCGGTCTTCCCCTGGGCCGCCTCCGGTCGCGCCATCGCCAACGGCCAGGAAGAAGGCTTCACCAAGCTGCTGTTTGACGCCGAGAGCCACCGCATCATCGGTGGCGGGATCGTCGGTGCCCACGCCGGCGACATGATCGGTGAAATCTGCCTGGCGATCGAAATGGGCTGCGATCCGGAAGACATCGGCAAGACCATCCACCCGCACCCGACCCTGGGTGAGTCGATCGGCATGTCGGCCGAAGTGTTTGGCGGGGTCTGCACCGACCTGCCGCCACAGCGCAAGAAGTAAGCCCGGCCAGGAGGACAGTCAGCAGGCCAGCCCTGCGCCTGCCCTCCTGCCGCCTTTTCTGCGAAGATTCCTGAATGACGCTCGCCTCGCTGGCCGGCTTTGGCTAACATGTGCGTATGAGGCGTTTCCCCCTTCTCCCGGCCATCTGCCTGCTGCTCGCCCTGTCATCGCCCTGCCTGGCGGTCGATTACAGCGTGCGCGTGGATGCGCCGTCCGCGCTGACCCCTTTGTTGACCGAACACCTGCCGTTGATCACCGAGCCACAGGACGCCCCGGTCAGTGACAGCGATCTTGAGGTGCTACTGCGGACGACTCCGGACGCTGCGCGCAAACTGCTGGAAACCGAGGGCTATTTTGATGCGCAGGTTACGGTGCGTGACGAAGGGGGGACGCCACGACGCATTCAGGTCAGCGTCGACCCGGGCAAGCCGGTACTGATCGGCCAGATTGACATTGAGCTGGACGGGCCCATCCGGCAGGACAGTGATGTTGCGGCCAGGCGGGCCGCGCTGCTGGCTCAATGGCCGACCGTCGTCGGCAACCGCTTTCGTCAGGCCGACTGGGATGCCGCCAAGGCCGTGACCTTGCAAGGCATCACCGCCGACCGTTACCCACTGGCCCGTATCGCTGCCAGCAGCCAGGTCGACATCGATCCATCCAGCCATACGGCGCACATGAAGCTGGTCATCGACAGCGGTCCGAGCATCCGCTTCGGCGACTTGCAGATTCGCGGCCTGAAGCGTTATCCGGCCTCGCTGGTGCACAAGCTGGCCGACTTCCGGCCCGGTGACCCCTATCGCCTGCAGGTGTTGCTCGATTACCAGGCGGCGCTGCAGCACAGCAGCCAGTTTTCCGCCGCCGTGGTCAGTGCCGATCTGCAGCGTGTTTCGGACGAGGGCAGGGCACCGATTGTGGTCGATCTGGTGGAGTTCCCGCTGAAGAAACTCGAACTCGGCCTGACCTACAATACCGATGTCGGCCCAGGTACCCGCGTGGGCCTCGACCACAACAACCTGTTCGGCACCGGCCTGAGCGGTTCTTCGGTCCTCAGCTGGGACCAGAGCCAGCAGTCGCTCAATTTCGGCATGACGCTGCCACGCACTGCCGACGGCTATGTCCATACCGTCACCGCCGCGCTGAAGCAGACCAACATCCAGAACCTGATTACCCAGTCCCAGGAGGTCGGTGCCTGGCGTGTGCATACCCGTGCCAACGACGAGTGGCGTGTCGGTCTGAACTTCATTCGTGAAGCGCAGCATGCTGTCAACGAAGACAATCAGGTCAACCGGGCCCTGTTGCCCTCGATCGGCCTGACCCGGCGTGATGTCGACAATCTCCTGCGCCCGCGCAGCGGCTATCTGCTCGACGGCATGGTGTCCGGTACCCTGGGTAATTGGCTTTCCAGCACCAACTATTTGCGCGTGTATGGACGGGCTGTCCAGTACTGGACGCCCTCGGCCCCCAGCTGGGGGACCTTTCTCGGCCGGCTGGAGCTTGGCCGGGTCTGGGCCAGCGACAGCAGCAAGGTACCGAGCTCGCAACTATTCCGCGCCGGCGGCATCAACAGCGTGCGCGGTTATGAATACCAGAGCCTGGGTCTGCCCGGCGCCAACAATGCCGTCGTTGGCGGGGCGGTCATGGTCACCGGTACGGTCGAGTACCAGGTGCCGGTCTACAAGGATTTTTCCCTGGCCGTGTTCAGTGATGCCGGCAATGTCTCGGAGTCGTGGTCGAGCTTCAGTCTGAAGCGCAGTTATGGCATCGGTGTGCGCTGGTTCAGCCCGGTGGCGCCGCTGTCTTTCGATATGGCGCGGCCACAGGGGTCGAAAACCATCAGCTGGAACATGAGCCTGGGACTCGCTTTCTGATGCCGCACGAGCCGAACACCACGCCACCCCCCGCGCCCGCCACTGCTGCGCCGCGCCGCACCCGACATGCCGGATGGTGGCTTCTGCTGCTGCCTTGCCTGCTGCTGTTGGCCGGCTATTGGTTCACCGCGACCGAGCGCGGCTTCAGACAGTTGTGCCAGAGCATGGTCCGACTCAGCGGCGGGCAGCTGCAGGTCGCCACGGCCAGCGGCACCCTGTGGCAAGGTTTCAGTCTGCAGGATGTGCAATGGCGCGACGCCGCCATGACCCTGACCATTGACCACCTGCGCCTCGACTGGCAGCCCGCCAGGCTGTGGCAGGGGCAACTGAGTGTGCAGACATTGAGCCTGGGGCTGGTGCATTACACCGCCAACCCCTCGGCCCCGCCGTCACCCTGGCCAAGCCTGCCGGGCAAGCTGTCGCTGCCGCTGCAAGTCGAACTGGCCAACATTCACCTCGATGGCCTGAGCCTTTCCCCGGGCGATTGGTCACTGTATGACCTCAATGCCCGCTATCGATACCAACACGGGCGGCATCAGTTGACCCTGGCCCGGCTGCGCCTGCCACAGGGCGCGCTGCACGGCCAGCTCTCGCTGGCCGACCAGGCGCCGTTTGCGCTGAGCGGGCGATTGCAGGGAGCCGCGGGGCCGGGCAGCAGCGATCTGACGCTGAGCGGCAATCTGCGGCAATTGCTGCTGCGCGGGCAAGTGCGCGCCAGCCCGGTCGTCGTCGACCTCAGCGGCCGCTTCGATCCCTTTGCCAGTCAGCCATCACAGCGGGTGCAACAGCTTGAGCTGCATACCGTCGGCGTCGATCCGCAAGCCATCAATGCCCACTGGCCCCGCGCCGTCCTCGATATGGCCCTGTCAGTCCAGCCTGCCGGTCAGGGCCATGCCCGGGGCAGACTGCAACTGACTAACCGCATGGCCGGTGCCGCCAGTCAGGGCCGTCTGCCGCTGGATCAGGTTCAGGCCGATTTTCTGCTCGACCCCGACAGCATCCAGGTCCGGCAACTGCAGGCCACGCTGGGCGCCGGCCGACTACTGCTGGACGGCCAGATCCACAAAGATCGCCTGCATCTCAATCTGCGTCTGCAAAATCTGGATCCGCACGCGCTGCACGCCGCCATTCCCGCCGATGCCATCAGCGGTGCGGCCAGCCTCAACGGCCAGATCGGTGACTGGCAATTACGTGCCGGCCTCAAAGGCCGCCAATTGGCGCTCCAGCTGCAAAGCACCCTGAGCTATGGTCCTGCGCGCCCCTGGCAATGGCAGTTACAGCGTGGCGTACTCAGCGCCGGCAGCGGCGAACTCACCCTGCAGGGGCAACTGGATGCCAACCGTCGCTTCAAGCTCAACGGCAAACTGCAACATGGCGATCCCCATGCCGTGGCCGATGCCTGGCCTCGCGGCGACCTCAATGCCAGCCTCAGTGCCTCGGGCCGGGCCGACCAGCCTCTGGCCGCCGACCTGCTGTTCGATATCGCGCCGAGCAAGCTGGATGGCGCCCCGGTGGGAGGCCATGTGCGTTTCTCGCTGGCCGGGCACCAGATCCGCAATCTTGCCGCCGACCTGAACCTGGCGGGCAATACCCTGCAGGCACAGGGTGCCTGGGGTGCTGCCGGCGATCAGCTGCAGGCAAAGATTCAGGCACCGGTCCTGGCACGAATCGGCTTTGGCCTGTCCGGCAGCGCCCAGGGGCAAGTCACCCTGAGCGGGACGCCGGCACAGCCACTGGTGGCCCTCGACCTGAGCGCACACCAGATCCGTCTGCCCGGTCTGCTTACGGCACAAAATCTGGCCGTCAACGGCAATCTGCAGGCCGGCGGGAACGGGGTGTTCCGGCTCAAGGCACTGGCGGAGCAAGTCAGTGGCAATCACTGGCGCATTGATCAACTGCGACTGAACAGCGACGGCAACCGTGCGCGACATCGTCTGGTGATGGATGCCCGCCTGGCGCTGGGTAACCAGGCGTACCAGGCCCAGGCGGCGCTGGAGGGCGGGCTGGCGGCCAGCCAGCCTGACTGGCGCGGCAACCTGCAATCGCTGCGCATCAGCGGGCAGCCTGCCCTGCAGCTGCTCAGCCCTCTGTCCATCCATATGGCGCCGGGCATCCTCGAACTGGGCGCGACGCGTTTCAGTCTGGCCGGTGCGCAGATCAGTTTTGCCGGTCTGACTCGCCAGCGCGATGGCAGCCTCAGCAGCCATGGCCGACTCGATGGTCTGGCCCTGGCAGCGCTGAAGCCCTGGCTCGATCTGCCCGGCAGCCATGACCTGGTGGTGGGGGGCAGTTGGGCATTGCAGCCGGATGGCCATGGCAGCCTGAGCATTGAACGCCAGTCAGGCGACATGACGCTGGATGCCGGCAATCGGGCTTATGCCCTGGCCCTGGGCCAGACCCGGGCCAGAATAGACTGGTCGCGTGACCAAACTGCTGTGGACGTGTTGCTGGCGGCTGGTGTCGGGCAGCTGCAGCTGCGGGGCAAGCTGAGTGCCGCGCCATGGCGTCTGAATGCAGCCACCCCCCTGTCGGCCAGTCTGAAACTGGATCTGCCGCATCTGGCTTCCCTGGCTGCCTTGTCCGACCTGGCCGAAACCGGCGGCAGTCTGAGTGCCGATCTGGCGCTGAGCGGCCCGTTGGGCAATCCGCAGGCCAGAGGGCCGATCCAGGGGCGTGAACTGTTGCTGCGTGATCGACGCACCGGCCTGCGGCTGGCCGGCGGTACCCTGGCGGCGCGGCTGGAGGGGCATACCCTGTGGCTGGACCAGCTGCGCTTTGTCTCCGGCCAGGGCGAGGCCAAGGCCAGCGGCCAGTTGCGTCTCAATGACAGCGACGGCACGAGCATGCGCCCGGATGCGGCGGTGCGAGTCGAGATCCGCCAATTCAGCGTCTTCGATCGCCCGGACCGTGTGCTGGTTGTCAGCGGCAACGCCAATCTGAGTGTCAACGACAAGCGCATTGCCCTCACCGGCCGGGTCCATGCCGATCAGGGCCGGCTGGACTTGCCCAAGGCCGGCACCCCGGCACTGTCCGATGACGTGATGGTGATTGGCCGGCCCGTGCCGCAGTCGGCGCTGGCCAGTCTGCCGGTATCGGTCGAGTTGCTGCTGGATCTGGGCAACCACTTTGCCTTCAGTGGCCCCGGTCTGAATGTCGAGCTGTCCGGCCAGGTGAAGGTCAGTGCCCAGCAGGGCATGGCGCCGTCGGCGCGCGGGCAGGTGAATGTGGTCAAGGGGCGTTACAAGGCCTATGGCCAGGAGCTGGACATCGATGCCGGCACCATTACCTTCGTCGGTCCGCTGGACAATCCCAACCTGAACGTGCGTGCCCGGCGCCGCATGTCGCCGGTCGGCGCCGGTGTCGAAGTGCTGGGCTCGGTGTCGCAGCCGCGTCTGCAACTGATCGCCGATGACGCCATGACCGACCGCGACAAACTATCCTGGCTGGTGTTGGGACGGGCGGCGGACGACAGCACTCAGGACAGTAACTTCCTGGCGCTGGCGGCCAGTCAGCTGGCAGCCGGCAGCCTGAACGACAAGGTGGGTTTGTTTGATGATCTGGGATTGACCCGCAAGGAGAGCAAGACCCTGCTCAACGGGACGGTCAGCCCGGCCGAGCAGGTGCTGACCGTCGGCAAACAGCTGAGCCGGACGTTCTACCTCGGCTACGAATACGGTCTGACCAGCTCGCAACAGGCGCTGAAACTCATGTATCAGCTGAGCGGCAAATGGTCGCTGCTGCTGCGCCTGGGCAATAACGCCTCGGCGGAATCGCGTTACACCCTACGATTCGACTGAGGCGTTGCCGGCGGGCTGCCAGCGCTGTCCCATGCTGTCGGCGGACTGCGGTGCGCCGGCCAGAAAGCCCTGGAAACCGCTGCTGCCCATGCGCAACAGACACAGGCGCTGTGCCTCGGTTTCGATGCCCTGGGCCAGGGTCGGAATGTCCAGCGCATGAGCCAGATGGATGATGGCCGAGACGATCGAGGCGTTCTCGCGATTGTCCGGCAAGCCGCTGATGAAGGTGCGGTCGATCTTGATCATGGCCGGCGCGAAGCGCTTGAGGTGCACCGGGCTGGAGTAGCCGATGCCGAAGTTGTCGATCGACAGGCCGACGCCCAGGGCACGGATGCGGTCCAGCGCATTCATCGCCCGTGCCGGATTGCTCATCAGGGCATCTTCGTTCATGTCCAGCATCAGCCTGTCGCCGGCCAGCTTGTGCTTGGCCAGTGCCGCGCGCAAGGTTTCTTCGTAATCCGGGCGCGCCAGCTCGCTGGCCGACACATTCACCGTGACCGGCAGGACCGACAGCCCCTGCTGTTGCCAGGCGGCAATTTGCGCACAGACCCGGTCCAGCACCATGGCGCCGATCTCGATGATCATGCCGGTTTCTTCTGCGACCGGGATGAAGCGCTCCGGGGCGATGAAGCCGATCTCCGGATGGTGCCAGCGCAGCAGGGCCTCGCAGCCGATCAAAGTCTGTCCGTCCATGGCAAACAGCGGCTGGTACACCAGATCCAGATGTTGCTGATCCAAAGCATCGCGCAGGCGCGACTCCAGCATCAGCCTTTCATTGAACTGGCTGTTCATCTGGCTGGAATAGAAGCGGAAAATGTCGCGGCCGCTGGCCTTGGCGTGGTAGAGCGCCAGGTCGGCACTCATCATCAGCCCCTGGATATCACGCCCATCCTTCGGGTACAGACTGATCCCGATGCTGGCCGAGACCTGCACGGCGTGCTCACCCAGCGTGAACGGCTCGGACAGCGCCGCCAGCATGCGCTCTGCCACCTGCGCGGCCTCTTCATGGCGCTTCAGTTGCGTCAGGATCAGGACAAACTCGTCCCCGCCACTGCGTCCCAGGCTGTCGATGTCGCGTACTGTCTGTCCCAGACGCTGTGCCGCCTGCCTGAGCAACTCGTCCCCCAGCGCATGGCCGAGCGAATCGTTGACGCGCTTGAAATGGTCCAGGTCGATAAACAGAACCGCCAGCTCGCTGCCCTGCGACTGTGCCTCGGCAATCGCCTGCTGCATGCGGTCATTGATCAGGGCACGATTGGGCAGATCGGTCAGCGGATCGTACTCCGCCATGTAGCGCATCTCGGCTTCCTGGCGCTTGCTTTCCGTCATGTCGGTGAACAGCGCCACATAATGGCTGATCTTGCCGCGCTCATCGTGCAGCACGCTGATCGTCAGCCACTCCGGGAAAATCTCGCCATTCTTGCGCCGGTTCCAGATCTCGCCCGACCACTTGCCGTGCTCGCGCAGATACTTCCACATCTCGTCATAGAACTGACGCGAGTGCCGTCCCGAGGCCAGGATGGACGGCGTCTGGCCGATGACCTCGTCCTCGCTGTAGCCGGTGCTGCTCAGGAAGGCATCGTTCACCTTCAGGATGCGGTTCTGGCTGTTGGCGATCAGGATGGCTTCGGCACTGGTTTCGAATACCTTGGCGGCCAGACGCAGCGCATCTTCCGCCTGCATGCGCTCGGTGATGTCATGGGCGGTCACCGAGCGGTAACGCTCACCCTCATAGACCATCTCATGCAGCGTGACCTCGAAAATCCGCTGCGGCACATCCTCCGGCAGCAAGACCGCATAGGTCTGCGGCAAGGGCAGCTCGGTATGGCGGAACAACGCCGCCAGCCGCTGATCGCGGATCTGCGGATCATCGCCCAGAATCTGCCGTGCCATATCGTTCTGATAGGCCAGCCGGGCGTGCTGATCCATCAGACAGACGATCTGCGAGGCGTTGTCCATCATGAAGCGCGACAGCAGCAATTCGCGCGAGCGCTCTTTCAACTCGTGATGACTGCTCCACAAGTCACGCCGATAACGGGCGAACAGGGCGTTCATCCAGTTGGCGAACATCCAGGAAAAGAAACCGGCCAGACCCAGCGCCAGCGCCGTCATCAGCAGGGTGGCGCTGATGCGCTGATGCAGGGCGTCCTGCAAGTCACGATCGGCGGCCAGGTCACGGTTGATCATGGTCTGCGTCGGCAGCACGTTCACCAGCGTCCAGCCCCAGCCCGGCAGCTTGCGGCCATAGGCCAGTGCATGCTGGCCACGGAACATGCACGACAGGAAGCCCCCGGTCGGGTTCAGCCCCATCAGATCGACGACTAGGGCGCGGCTCGGTGCCGGCAGGGACAGGAAATGCTTGCCGACCTGCGAGGGATCCTGCGGGAACATCAGCAGAATGCCGTTGCGGTCCAGGACGATGAAATTGTCGCGTCGCGCCAGCTGCAACTGCTCCAGCAATTGCAGGCCGCGCCGCTGCAGGCTGTCGTCGGAGCCGGCCACAAACTCGCTGCTGCCGATGGCCCAGTCTAGCGGCGCAAAACGGCGCACATAGCCGACCTTGTCCAGCATCTCGCTCTGGCCGGGCTCGGACCAGCGGTAGTAACGGTAGCCGGCACCGTCCGGACTCTTGGCCGTTTCCACCAGATCGCGGATCACGTATCGGCCGGCATCGTCGGTCAGCGTCAGCGGATCCTTGTCGTGCAGCACACGCGGATCGGGATGCATGCGCACCTTGCCGTCCAGGCCAAAAATGAAGAAATAGTCCTGGCCGTGATAGAAACGCAGCGGACTGAGAATATCGGTGATTTCCCGGGCGATGACGGCCTTGCTCTTGCGGTGATGCTCGCGTTGCCAGGTGGTCTGGGCGATCGTCCAGGCCTGATCCACCTGCTCGCGCAGCCGATGCTTGAGCGACTGGCTGGCGTGCTCGCGCAGCGCCCCCAGCATCAGCACAGTCTGTTCGCTGGTGGCTTTCAGATGATCGCGGGCACGTTCGGTCGACTGGGCAGACAGCGATGCCTGGCGATTGGAGAAATCGCGCCAGTGGGAAAAGATGAAATAGGCCGACATGCTGACCGCGAGCAGAAACACGATCAGCAAGGAACCGATCAGCTGCAAGCGCGATAGTCTGTTTTGTGTGAGCTCCATGCCCTCCCCCTGAGGCGAGGGGTCAGTATAGCGGGATCGGCAGGGGAGGATAAGGTATTTGCCTGAGCCTTGCGGCATGGCAAACCCTGCTGTTGTATGGAGCTGCCATCGACCAGACCCCCGGCTTGCTGTAGAATCCGCCGCGGGAAGTCAGACAGACAGTCGTCGCGTTCGCTGCTTGCAGCGGACGGGGAGGAAAGTCCGGGCTCCGCAGAGCAGGATGCCGGCTAACGGCCGGACGCCGTGAGGCGATGGAAAGTGGAACAGAGAGCTGAACCGCCGATGGCCCTTCGGGGATCAGGCAAGGGTGAAAAGGTGCGGTAAGAGCGCACCGCGGACGTGGCAACACGGACGGCAGGCTAAACCCCATCCGGAGCAAGACCAAATAGGGGCGCGCCAACGTGGCTCGCGTTGCGCCCGGGTAGGTTGCTTGAGCCTGCTGGTAACGGCAGGCCTAGATGAATGACTGTCCAACGACAGAACCCGGCTTATCGGCTGACTTCCCACCCTCCGTGCCGACCTGGCACACGCATGTCTCCACATGCGATTTCTTTCCGCTATCGATGCTGCCCAAAAAATAAGCAAAATGTTTTTTACCACAATGTAAAAAAGCATTACAATGGCCGCCCTTCAGCCGTAATACCTTTGTAAAACATGCTTATAGGACCTTACCGGTTAAAAAACCGCCTGATTGTCGCGCCCATGGCGGGCGTGACCGATCGTCCTTTCCGCATGCTTTGCAAAAAGATGGGGGCGGCGCTGGCGGTGTCGGAAATGATTACAGCCAACAAGGCCCTGTGGACCACGACCAAGACCCTGCGTCGTGCCGACCACAGCGGCGAGGCAGAACCGATTTCGGTGCAGATTGCCGGCTCCGACCCGGCGCAGATGGCCGAAGCGGCTCGCCTGAATGTGGCCCATGGCGCCCAGATCATCGATATCAACATGGGTTGCCCGGCCAAGAAGGTGTGCAATGTGGCGGCCGGCTCGGCCCTGTTGCGCGACGAGGCGCTGGTCGGACGCATTCTCGACAGCGTGGTGCGGGCCGTCGATGTGCCGGTGACGCTCAAGACGCGCACCGGCTGGTCGCGCGACCAGCGCAATGCCCTGCGCATTGCCCGCCTGGCAGAGGATTGCGGCATTGCCGCGCTGGCCATGCATGGCCGCACCCGGGAAGACATGTACCACGGCGAGGCCGAGTACGACACCATTCGCCAGGTCAAGGCGGCCGTCTCGATCCCGGTGATTGCCAACGGTGACATCGACTCGCCGCAGAAGGCCCGCCGGGTGCTGGAAGAGACCGGTGCCGATGCCATCATGATCGGCCGTGCGGCACAGGGACGCCCGTGGATCTTCCGCGAAATCCTGCACTACCTGGCGCATGGCGAGCTGTTGCCGGCCCCCAGGGTCGGGGAGATCCGCGACATCCTGCTGGCGCACCTCGACGATCTCTACGGGTTCTACGGCGAATACTCGGGCTGTCGCATCGCCCGCAAGCACATCGCCTGGACCACGCGCGGGTTGCGGGGGGCCAATGCGTTTCGCGAGGCCATGTATCAACTGGAAAGCACGTCCGAGCAACATGCCTGTGTCGCCGCCTATTTTGCCGGCCTGGCCGCCGACTCGGAACGACTGGTATACCAAGAACATTCCCTGCCCGGGCAGGATTGAAACCAACAAGAGCAAAAGTCGATGAAGACGCAAACCATCCAGGACAATGACCATATTTCGCAATCGGTGCGCCAGGCCATGGAACGCTATTTCCAGGACCTGGACGGCGAAACGCCGTCTGCCATCTACGATATGGTGTTGGCTTGTGTGGAAAAGCCCCTGCTGGAAGTTGTACTGATACACACGCAGGGAAACCAGACCAGGGCAGCGGAGTTGCTGGGATTGAACCGCAACACGCTGCGCAAGAAGATGAAATCCTATGATTTGATCTGAAGATAAAAAGGCCGCCCGACAGGGCGGCCTTTTGTTTGTCCCGTCCTTACTCATTTGGCGCAAAACATCATGAGCAAAATCGAACGTGCATTGATCAGTGTTTCCGACAAGAGCGGCATTGTGGCATTCGCCCGCGCATTGCATGCACAAGGTGTGCAGATCCTGTCGACCGGCGGCACCGCCAAACTGCTGGCAGAGGCCGGCATCGCCGTGACCGAGGTCTCCGACTACACCGGGTTCCCCGAAATGCTGGACGGCCGGGTCAAGACCCTGCATCCCAAGGTGCATGGCGGCATTCTCGGCCGCCGCGACTTGCCGGAGCATGTCGCCAAGATGACCGAGTACGGCATCGGCAACATCGATCTGGTCTGCGTCAATCTCTACCCGTTCGAAGCCACCATTGCCAAGAGTGATTGCACGCTGGAAGACGCCATCGAGAACATCGACATCGGCGGGCCGACCATGGTGCGTTCCGCCGCCAAGAACTGGGCACACGTCGCCGTGGTGACCGACGCGGCCGACTACCCGGCGCTGATCGACGAGCTGCAGGCAGGGCAGGGCAAGCTGTCGCGTCAGACCCGCTTTGCGCTGGCCAAAAAGGCCTTCACGCACACCGCCGCCTACGATGGCGCCATCTCCAATTACCTGACCGCGCTGGTCGATGCCGAACCCACCGGTGTGCTCGAGCGCTCGCTGTTCCCCAACCGCCTGAACATGCAGTTCGTCAAAGTGCAGGACATGCGCTACGGCGAAAACCCGCACCAGTCTGCCGCCTTCTACCGCGACCTGGATCCGGCCGCCGGTTCGATTGCCCACTATCGCCAGTTGCAGGGCAAGGAGCTGTCCTACAACAACATCGGTGATGCCGACGCTGCCTGGGAGGCGGTCAAGACCTTCGACCAGCCGGCCTGCGTCATCGTCAAGCATGCCAACCCCTGCGGCGTCGCCGTGGCGGATACCCCGCTGTCTGCCTATCGTCTGGCCTTTGCCACCGACAGCACCTCGGCCTTCGGCGGTATCATCGCCTTCAACCGCGAAGTCGATGCCGAAACCACCGAGGCGGTGACCGGGCAGTTCCTCGAAGTACTGATTGCCCCGTCCTTCACCGCCGAAGCCCGGGCGCTGATCGCCGCCAAGAAGAATGTGCGCGTGCTGGAAGTGCCGCTGCAGGAAGGCGCCAACCGCTTTGAGCTCAAGCGTGTCGGCGGTGGCCTGCTGGTGCAGACCCCGGACGTACGCAATGTGCTGCCGGCCGAATGGCGCCTGGTGACCCGTCGCCAGCCGAGCGAACAGGAAAAAGCCGATCTGCTGTTTGCCTGGCGCGTGGCAAAATTCGTCAAGTCCAATGCCATCGTGTTTGCCCGTGGCCAGCAGACTGCCGGGATCGGTGCCGGCCAGATGAGCCGCGTCGACTCCACCCGTATCGCGGCACGCAAGGCCCAGGATGCCGGGCTCTCCCTGATCGGCGCCGCAGCCGCTTCGGATGCCTTCTTCCCGTTCCGTGACGGCGTGGACGTCATTGCCGAACAGGGTATCCGCGCCATCATCCAGCCGGGTGGCTCGATGCGCGACGAAGAGGTCATCGCGGCAGCCGATGAGCATGACATCGCCATGGTTCTGACCGGCGTTCGGCACTTCCGCCACTGAGCTGGCGCAAATGACTGGTGACGACATGTTCTTGCACCAGTCGACCGCGTTATCATATTGTCATCGGGAGTGGCGTACGGTCGCCCTCCCGCTGACTGACCCGATTCGAGCAAGGAACACAGCATGAAAGTGATGGTTATCGGTAACGGTGGTCGTGAGCACGCCATGGCGTGGCGCATTGCCAAGTCGCGGCGCGTCTCCAAGGTCTTCGTCGCGCCGGGCAATGCCGGCACGGCCCTCAATCCGGATCTGACCAATGTCCCGATCACCGGCATCGACGAATTGGTCGCCTTTGCCAAAAGCGAGAAAGTCGAACTGACCGTGGTCGGTCCCGAAGCCCCGCTGGCCGCCGGCGTGGTCGACGCCTTCCGCGATGCCGGGCTGAAGATTTTCGGCCCGACACGCTTTGCTGCCCAGCTGGAAAGCTCCAAGGACTTTGCCAAAGCTTTCATGCAGCGCCACCGCATTCCGACGGCGGCGTATCAGACCTTTACCGATGCCGCTGCCGCCCGTGCCTATGTCGACGGACGCGGCGCGCCCATCGTCATCAAGGCCGACGGCCTGGCTGCCGGCAAGGGCGTGGTGGTCGCCATGACTCTCGACGAAGCCCATCAGGCCATCGACATGATGCTGCTGGACAATCGCATGGGGGATGCCGGTGCCCGTGTGGTGATCGAAGACTTCCTGCAGGGCGAAGAGGCCAGCTTCATTGTCATGGTGGATGGCGAGCATGTGCTGCCGCTGGCCACCAGTCAGGACCACAAGCGACTGCTCGACAACGATCAGGGCCCCAACACCGGCGGCATGGGCGCCTATAGCCCGGCACCGGTGGTGACCCCCGAGGTTCATGCCCGCGTGATGCGTGAAATCATCATGCCGACCGTACGCGGCATGAAGGCCGAAGGTCATCCCTATACCGGCTTTCTCTATGCCGGTCTGATGATCGACGCCAAGGGCAACCCCTACACCATCGAATTCAACTGCCGGCTGGGCGATCCGGAAACCCAGCCGATCATGGCGCGCCTCAAGACCGACCTGACCATCCTGCTGGAACATGGCGTGCGCGGTACCCTGGACAAGGTCGAGGCCGAATGGGATCGCCGTGTGGCCCTGGGGGTGGTGATGGCGGCCGCCGGCTACCCGGATGCGCCGCGCAAGGGCGACCTGATCGACGGCCTGCCTGCCGAGAGCGAAGACGGCATCGTGTTCCATGCCGGCAGCACCCTGGACGAGCAGGGCAGGGTGCTGACCCATGGCGGGCGCGTGCTGTGCGTGGTCGGGCTGGGCGACAGTGTGCGTATGGCGCAGTCGCGCGCCTATGCCCTGGTCGATCAGATTCACTTCTCCGGCGCCCAGCTGCGGCGTGATATCGGTGCCCGCGCCCTGCACCGGCGCCATTAAGTCGCCTGGCGCGCCGACAGCCGACCTGACGCAAGTCAGCGTCGGCTTTGTTTTGCGCCCTTAAAATAGCGCCGGGCGGACCGCCGCGTTGACCCCGGCGCGCGCCGTCGTACCCAATTCCTTCATGCACCTCAGGTGCTTGACTATATTAAACCCAAGATCCACCAGAATAAGGCGGGCAAACATGGGCACCCTGCTGCGGAAATGGGCCTGCTGTCTCGGTTTGACGACCGCATCGTTGAGCTGGGCACAGACGCCGACCATGCATCTGCTGACTGAGCAATATCCACCGTTCAATATGATGACCAGCGGTGGCCAGGTCGGCGGCATGTCGACCGAGGTGGTACGCGAACTGTTCAAGCGCGCCAAAATTCCCTATCAGATCGAACTTGAACCCTGGATCCGCGCCTTCAACACCGCCATCCTGGAAAACAATACCTGCGTCTACTCCACCACCCGCACCGACAACCGGGAACACCAGTTCAAATGGGTCGGCCCGCTGGTGGAAAACACCTGGGCATTGTATGGCGGCCCGGCCAGCCCGAAGGGCATCTTTGCCCTCGAGGATGCGCGGCGCTTTACGATTGGCGGGTATAGCGGCGATGCCGAATCACAGTACCTGATCGGGCTGGGCTTCAATGTCGAACTGACCCCGACCGACGACCTCAACCTGCGCAAGCTGGTGGCCGGCCGCATCGACTTCTGGGCCACCAGCAAGCCGCGCGGCACCTACCTGATCAACCAGCAGAAGCTCGGGCAGATCAAGCTGCTGCTGAGCTTCAACAATGTGTTCCTCTATCTGGCCTGCAACCAGAATGTGCCGGATACCACCATTCACCGTTTGAACGACATCCTGACCACCATGCAGCATGACGGTTTTTACGATCAGCTGCACAAGCGCTATTTGAATGAGTGACCCGGAGGGGGAGACGCCATGAGGCCCGTGCTGCTGCGCTGTCTGTTCTGCCTGATGCTGCCTGCGCTGGCCGTGGGCGCAGCCCGCGCCGGCGGGCTGCGTCTGCTGACCGAGGACTACCCCCCGTTCAATATGGCCCTGCCCAACGGCCAGGTCGGCGGACTGTCCACCGACATCGTGCGCGAGCTGTTCCAGCGCGCCAAACGGCCGTACACCATTCAGCTGCAACCCTGGATCCGCGCCTTCAACACCACCATTCTGGAGAACAATACCTGCGTGTACTCCACCACCCGCACCGACAACCGCGAACACCAGTTCAAATGGGTCGGTCCGCTGCTGGAGAACCCCTGGGTGCTGTATGCCGGCCCGTCCAGCCCGAAAGTCGGCCTGGATCTGGAAAGCGTGCGGCGCTACAAGATAGGCGGCTACAACGGCGATGCCGTGGCGCAATACCTGATTGCCCGCGGCTTCAACGTTGAACTCACGCCGACCGATGACCTCAACGCCCGCAAACTGATGGCCGGGCGCATCGACTTCTGGGCGACCGGCAAGTACCTCGGCAACTACCTGACCAAAAAAGAAAAACTGCCACAGCTCAGACCGGTGCTGGTGTTCAATACCGCCTTCATGTATCTGGCCTGCAACCCGCATGTCGACAACCAGCTCATCTTCCAGCTCAACAGCGTGCTGCAGGGCATGCAGCAGGACGGCAGCATGAGCCGCATCGCCCATGCTTATCTGGCCCCCTGAGTCGCGATGTCGGGGGCGACACATCGCGTTACAATCCATCTGCTCGGCCATGGAACTTGGGTGGCATAATACTGGTCAATACACATTCTTCATGAAATGATGCCAGGCTGTACCGTGCCTTCGCGCACGCGGCAACCTCGTCAAGGAAACCCTGTGCAACCGATTTCGTTTATCTCCCTGATCCTGAATGCCAGTCTGGTGGTCCAGCTGGTGATGGCTGGCCTGGTCCTGACCTCCATTCTGTCCTGGACACTGATTTTCAATAAAACCTTTGTGCTGAAGAGCGCACGTCGCGACAGCGACGAATTCGAGCGCCAGTTCTGGAGCGGCACCGATCTGAGCCGACTGTTCGAAGACGCCTCGCGCCGTCAGCACCGCAGCGGCATGGAGCGCATCTTCCAGGCTGGGTTTGCCGAGTTCCTCAAGCTGCGCGGCCGCAGCGGCACCGAACTGTCCGACATCATGGATGGCTCGCGCCGCGCCATGCGTGCCGCCGCTCAGCGTGAACTCGATACCCTGGATCGGCACAATTCCTTCCTGGCCACCGTCGGTTCGGTCAGCCCCTACGTCGGCCTGTTCGGCACCGTCTGGGGCATCATGCACGCCTTCATCGGTCTGGGTAACACCGGCCAGGCCACCCTGGCGACCGTCGCCCCGGGGATTGCCGAAGCCCTGGTGGCCACGGCCATCGGTCTGTTTGCAGCCATTCCTGCCGTGGTGGCCTACAACCGCTTCGCCACCGATGTCGATCGTCTGGCCACCCGCTTCGATGCCTATATGGAAGAGTTTTCCAACATCCTGCAGCGTCAGGCTACGCGCTGACAGCCCATCGGGATGCCCGGACCCGGGCACCCCGGCAAGAATCTCCTTGTCCTGAATGATTATCAACCAATAGAATGATCAGCCAACCCTTCTGGCTGATCTGATGACTTCCTCCAACCGTCTGCCCGTCCTGCTGTCCCTGCTGGCGCTGTATATCATCTGGGGCTCGACCTATTTCGCCATTCGCGTCGGCGTTCAATCCTGGCCCCCCTTCATGATGGCCGGCGTACGCTTTTTGCTGGCAGGACTGCTGATGTACGGTTGGCTGCGCTGGCGCGGCGCCCCCAACCCGAACCGGCGAGAACTGGCCGGTGCAGCGCTGTTGGGGTTTCTGATGCCGGCGATCGGCAATGGCCTGGTGACCATGGCCGAAACCCGCGTCTCCTCCGGTGTGGCGGCACTGATGGTGGCCACCGTACCACTGTTTACCACCCTGTTTGCCCGCCTGCTGGGACAGCCGACCCAGCTGCGCGAATGGCTGGCTCTGCTGCTGGGTTTCTGCGGCATCGTGCTGCTCAACTTTGGTGCCAACCTGGCCGCCAGTCCCTTTGGGGCCGTGTTGCTGATCCTGGCCTGTATCGGCTGGGCGCTCGGATCGGCGCTCAACAAGCGGGTGACCCAGCCCAAGGGCATGATGGCCAGTGCCATGATGATGCTGTGCGCCGGCCTGCAACTGCTGCTGGCCAGTGCGCTCACCGGCGAGCATCTGCAAACCATGCCGCCGCTGGCCGGCTGGCTGGCCATGCTCTATCTGGCCGTCTTCGGCTCGATCATCGCCTACAGCGCCTATATCTATCTGTTGGCCCATGTGCGGCCGTCGCTGGCCACCAGCTATGCCTACGTCAACCCGGTGATCGCCGTGCTGCTCGGCATGGGCCTGCTGAATGAGCAGGTCGGTGGCATGGAGGTTGCCGGCATGGCGGTGATCGTCTCGGCCGTGGTCATGCTGGCCTGGCGGCGTTAACCACCTGTCCCCTGCAACCAACAGGCCGACCCATGCCGGGTCGGCCTGTTGGTTTTTTTGTCCTTGTCCCCTCTGCCTGGCGTTTGCGATCTGCATCGCGCGGTCTGTGCTGACGCAAACGTTTGCGTACGACTTTAATACCACTTTTTGCTTGTCTATCTGCCACTCATTCAGCATCAACTGTTTAATATGAAGGCTTTTGCTGCCATGCAGCAAGTTGTTCTGACGCAATGTTTTAAAAAATTGGTATTGACGTGGTATTTAAGTGGTATTAATTTTCGGTGACACCAAACAGACGGAACGCGGAAATGGATAGTCGCTGGACGGCCCTGCAGTTGGACGAATCGGACAACACCCCGCTGTATCTGCAACTGGCTCGCAAGCTGGCCGAGGCCATCAATGCCGGCTGGTGGCAGGCCGACGAGGCCCTGCCCTCGGAGCGGACCCTGTGCGAGGCACTTGCCATTTCCCGTGTCACCGCGCGCAAGGCGCTGGATATCCTGCTGGACCAGGGTCTGATCAGTCGCCGCCACGGTTCCGGTACCTTCATCACACCCAAGCTGGAACAACCCCTGTCGCGCCTGAACGGCTTTACCGAAGTCCTCAAGGCCAAGGGTTTCAAGCCGGAATCACAATGGCTGATGCGGGTCAGAACCACGCCGTCTTCGGAAGAGATCATCAAGCTCGGGTTGTCACCCAATGCCGAAGTCAGCCGACTCAAGCGCAAACGCCTGGCCGACGGCGTGGTGATGGCGATCGAAATCAGTACCCTGCCTGCCAGCTGCCTGCCGGATCCGCTGCAAGTCGAAAGCTCACTCTATGCCTATCTCGACAGCCACGGCCACTCGGTGGTGCGCGCCCTGCAACACGTGCGGGCCATCAATGCCACCCCGGAGCTGGCCGCCCTGGCCGGCATTCCTGTCGGAGAAGCCATGCTGATGATGTCGCGTATCGGCTATGACGCCGCCAACAACGCCATCGAGCTGACCGATACCTACTGCCGCAATGATTACTACGACTTTGTCGCGGAGCTGAAGCGATGAGCAAGCTGCAACAACTCAGTGGTCGCATCCTGACCCCGGAAGGCTGGGTGTCCGGCACCCTGACCTTTGATGAAAAAATCCGTCATATCGAAGCCGGTCCGGTCGCTGCCGATGCCCCGACCATCCTGCCCGGCTTCATCGATACCCACGTCCATGGCGGCGGTGGTGCCGACACCATGCAGGGCGGCGATGCCGTGACCACGCTGGCTCGGCTGCATGCCCGCCATGGCACCACCTCGCTGCTGGCTACCACCATGACCGCGCCGGAGGCCGATATCCGCCACGCGCTCGAAGCGCTGGCCGCTGCCTGTCACACCCGCCCGAGCGGCGCCGCCCGCGTGCTCGGCGTGCACCTCGAAGGCCCGTATATCAACCGCGGCAAGCTGGGCGCCCAGCCTGACAATACCTGTCATGCCGCCCTGACCCAGTTCGACGCCTTCAACCAGATTGCCCCGATTCGTCTGGTCACCATCGCCCCGGAAATCCCCGGGCACCTGGACATCATCGCTGCCCTCAAGGCGCGCGGCGTGCGCGTTCAGCTTGGCCACACCCTGGGCAGCTATGAAGACGGCGTGGCTGCGCTGGCGCATGGTGCCAGTGGCTTTACCCATCTGTTCAACGCCATGACCGGCCTGCATCACCGCGAACCCGGCATGGTCGGCGCCGCGCTGGCTCATGCCGAATACGCCGAGCTGATTCCCGACCTGCTGCACATCCATCCAGGGGCCATGCATGCAGCCATCCGTGCCATCCCGCACCTGTTCTGCGTGACCGATTCCACGGCTGCCGCCGGCATGCCCGACGGCCAGTACCGTCTCGGTTCGCATACCGTGACCAAGTGCCTGGGCGGTGTTCGCCTGGCCGACGGCACCCTGGCCGGCAGCACGCTGACCATGGATCAGGCGCTGCGCAATCTGGTGTCCATCGGTCTGGAACTGGCGGATGCCTCGCACCGTCTGTCGCGTAACCCCGCCGATTACCTCGGCGTGAGTGACCGCGGACGCCTGGCCCGTGATTGCTGGGCCGACCTGAATGTATTGGATGCCGATCTCAATCTGACCCGGGTTTATGTTGAAGGAGAGTCCCTTGTCCTCGCTGATGCTTGAAGAAGCGCAGAGCGCCGCCGAAGCGGTTGCTGCGCAGCACATGTATGCCGACGAACGCCTGGCTATGCTCGGCCGCCTGCTGGTGCAGCAGCCGCCGCAACTGGCGCTGACCGTGGCGCGCGGCAGTTCTGACCATGCCGCCAACTACTTTGCCTACCTGGCCATGCAGCGCCAGGGGGTGCCGGTGGTCTCGCTGCCGATGTCGCTGGTCACGCTGCACCATGCCCCGCTGCACGTCAAAGGCGCGCTGGCCGTCGGCTTGTCGCAATCCGGCCAGAGTCCGGACCTGGTGGAAACCATGAGCGCGCTCGGGCGAGCCGGGGCCATCACCGTCGCCCTGGTCAACCAGCATGAGTCACCGCTGGCCGACTGCTGCGAATGGGTTGTTCCCCTGTGCGCCGGCCCGGAAAAAAGCGTCGCTGCCACCAAGAGCTACATCACCTCGCTGTCGGCTGTGGCGCGTCTGGTGGGGCACTGGCAGGGAGATGTCAATCTGCTGGCGGCCCTGGAAACCCTGCCGGAACGACTTGGCGATGCCTGCCGTCAGGACTGGTCCGCCGCCATCGACGTGCTGGCGCCCGCCGACCGCATTATGGTGGTGGGGCGCGGCCTCGGGTTTGCCGTGGCACTGGAGTCGGCGCTGAAGTTCAAGGAAACCTGCGCCCTGCAGGCAGAAGCCTTCAGCAGTGCCGAAATCAAGCATGGCCCGATGGCACTGATCGACGAAGGCTACCCGCTGCTGGTCTATGCGCCGCGCAGCCCGGAGCAGGCCGGTCTGATCGCCCTGGCTGGCGAAATGCGTGAGCGTGGTGCCAATGTATTGCTGGCCGCGCCGCAAGACGTGGCAGAACGACAGCTGACGCTGGCCACCGCCGATGACGAGGTCCTGGACCCGCTGCTGGCGATCCAGAGCTTTTACCTGATGGCAGCCCGGTTGTCGGAGGCTCGCGGCTTGAACCCCGACCAGCCGCGCCATCTTTCGAAAGTGACGCGTACCGTCTGACGGTCGCGTGCAGTCAAGACAGGAAAACATCATGATCCAAGCGCTCGAACTCAAGGCGCCGCTCTCCGGCAAGGCGCTCTCCCTCGACCAGGTGCCGGACCCGGTCTTTGCCGGCCGCATGATGGGCGACGGCCTGGCCATCGACCCGGCCAGCAGCACCCTGCTGGCACCCTGTGACGGCGTGGTGTCGCAGATCGCGCGCACCGGTCATGCCCTGACCCTGAGGGCAAGTAACGGCGCCGAGATCCTGATGCATATCGGCATCGACACCGTCAGTCTGCAAGGCCAGGGGTTCAAGCCGCTGGTGGCGCAGGGTGACAGCATCCGCTGTGGCCAGCCGCTGATCGAAGCCGACTTCGACTTCATCCGCGGCAAAGCCCCGTCGCTGGTGACGGTGGTGGTGATTGCCAACAGCGATGCCTTCGAGCCAGCCGCGCGTGCCGACGGCGAGCTCAGTGCCGGGCAGTCGATGTTCATGCGTATCGTGCCGCTGGGCATGGCCGCCGCCGAGCCGACCGTCGCGCGTGACGACCAGACCCTGCAAGGCCAGGCGCTGGTCGGTCATGGTGATGGCATCCATGCCCGTCCGGCGGCCATGATCCAGGCCGCGGCCAAGGCATTCAATGCGCGTGTCAGCCTGCGCTTCAATGGCCAGGAGGCCAATGCCCGCAGCGTGGTGGCCCTGATGGGCCTGGGCATCGGCAAGGGCGATCAGGTACAGGTGCTCGCCAGCGGCGAACAGGCAGCCGAGGCCCTGGCCGCGGTGATTGAGGCATTGCAGGCGCACAGCCCCAGTGCCCAGGCAGAGGCCGCCCCGGCTTCCGCCGCCGCCCCGGCCATGCTGGCCGATGGCAAGATCGGCGGCGTGCTGGCGGCCCCGGGCCTGGCCATTGGTCCGGTGGTGCAGTTTGCCGCTGCCGAGCCATGGGTCGAAGAACAGCCCGGCCTGCTGGCCGACGAATACCGCGCCCTGGCCAGGGCGCTGGCCACCGTGCGCAGCGAAATCATGGCGCAGATGCATGCTGCCCTGAAGCGCGGCGACAAGGCCCTGCAGGCCATCTTCGATGCCCACCTGGCCTTGCTGGACGACCCGGAGCTGATCGGTGCCGCCGAACGCAGCGTGGGGCAGGGCCAGAGTGCCGGCGTGGCGTTCCGCGACGCCGCTCGGGCTCAGCGCCAGATGCTGTCCGCCATGAACAACCCCCTGCTGGCTGAACGTGCCAATGATCTGAAAGATCTGGAGCGCCGCGTTCTGCTGGCCCTCAGCGGTGAAACCGCCGACAAGCCCAGCGTGCCGCCGCAGTCCATCCTGATCGCCGATGACCTGACGCCCTCCGATCTGGCCACCCTGCCGGCCGATGCCCTGGCCGGCGTCGTCCTGGCTCGCGGTGGTGCCACCTCGCATGTGGCCATTCTGGTGCGCGCGCGCGGTGTCCCGGCCATGGTGGCCGCGGGTCCGGCCGTGCTGGAAATTGCAAATGGCCGCGAAGTGCTGCTGGATGCCACGGCCTGCGTGCTCGACCCGAAGCCGGACAGCGCCAGCCTGCAGGCTGCCCGCGCCCAGATCGATGAGCGGCGCGCCATGCTGGCCAAGGTCCGTGAGGCAGCGTCGCAGCCGGCACAAACCCGTGACGGTCACCCGGTCGAGGTGGCGGCGAATATTGCCAATGAACGCGATGCCCGCGAAGCCGTGCGCTGCGGTGCCGACAGCGTCGGCCTGCTGCGCAGCGAATTTCTGTTCATCGAGCGCGAGGCGGCACCGACCCGCGAAGAACAGCATGCGGCCTATCAGGCGGTGCTGGATGCATTACAGGGTCGCAGCGCCATCATGCGCACCATCGACGTCGGCGGCGACAAGGAAGTGCCGTATCTGACCCTGCCACATGAAGACAATCCGGCGCTGGGACTGCGCGGCATCCGCAGCGGCTTTGCCCGTCCGGCGCTGCTCGACGACCAGCTGGCGGCCCTGCTGGCCACCCGGCCGGCCAGCAAGTTGCGCATCCTGCTGCCCATGGTGGCCGATGTCGACGATCTGCTGCGCGTCAAGATCCGGCTGGCGGAACTGGCTGCCGAGCTGGGGGTGAGCGAGTTGCCGCAACTCGGGGTGATGATCGAAGTCCCCTCGGCCGCCATGCTGGCCGACCAGCTGGCCGAACATGCCGATTTCCTGTCCATCGGCACCAACGACCTGACGCAATACACCCTGGCGCGTGATCGCTGCAATCCAGATCTGGCTGCCGGTCTCGACCACATGCATCCGGCGCTGTTGCGCCTGATCGCCCAGACCACCGCCGGCGCCGCCAGACATGGCCGCTGGGTCGGCGTGTGCGGTGCCATGGCTTCCGATCTGGAGGCCGCCCCGGTATTGCTGGGCCTCGGCGTGACCGAACTGTCGGTCAGCCCGGGGCTGGTACCTGAACTCAAGGCCAGGGTACGTGCCCTGGATCTGGAGATGTGCCGGCGTGAAGTGCAGCCCCTGCTGCAACTCACCTCGGCAGCGCAAGTCCGCGCGCGTGCGCGCGAAATCTGGCCGCAAGTGTAGGCGGCTTCTCAACACAGGAGAGAGTGTGATGTCGATGAATAAATTCGCTGGCATTCAGCAGCTGGGGCGTGCCCTCATGCTGCCGATTGCCGTGCTGCCGGTCGCGGGTTTGCTCCTGCGTCTCGGTCAGCCGGACTTGTTGAACATTGCCTGGCTGGCATCTGCCGGGGGGGCCATCTTTGACAACCTCGCGCTGATCTTCGCCATTGGCGTGGCAGTCGGGTTTGCCAAGGAAAACAACGGGACCGCCGGTCTGGCTGGGGTGGTCGGCTATCTGATCATCACCGCCGTCCTCAAGGCGCTGGATGACAAGATCAATATGGGCGTGCTCTCGGGCATCATCATGGGTCTGATTGCCGGTGGCCTGTACAACCGCTACAAGGACATCAAGCTGCCGCCTTACCTGGCCTTCTTCGGCGGCAAGCGCTTCGTGCCGATCGTCACCGGTCTGACCAGCGTGGTGCTCGGTCTGGTATTCAGCGTCATCTGGCCGCCGATCCAGGGCGGGATTGATGCCATCGGCCACTGGCTGATCAACGCCGGCAGCATCGGCCTGTTCGTCTATGGCGTGCTGAACCGTCTGCTGATCGTCACCGGGCTGCATCACATCCTCAACTCGCTGGTGTGGTTTGTCTTCGGCAGCTTCCCGGCCGCCGCCGGCAAGATCGCCACCGGCGACCTGAACCGCTTCTTTGCTGGTGACCCGACCGCCGGCGCCTTCATGACCGGTTTCTTCCCGGTGATGATGTTCGGTCTGCCGGCTGCCTGCCTGGCTATGTACCGTTGCGCCAAGACCGAGAACAAAAAGGCCGTGGCCGGTCTGCTGCTGTCGATGGCCCTGACCTCCTTCCTGACCGGCGTTACCGAGCCGGTGGAATTCGGTTTCATGTTCCTGGCGCCGGCCCTGTATGCCGTACACGCCGTCCTGACCGGTCTGTCGCTGGTGATTACCCACCTGCTGCACATCCGTCTCGGCTTCACCTTCTCGGCCGGTCTGTTCGACTACCTGCTGTCCAGCGGCAAGGGTGAGAACCCGCTGCTGATGCTGCCGGTGGGTGCGGTGTACTTCGTGGTCTACTACGTGGTGTTCACCTTTGCCATCCGCAAATTCAACCTGATGACCATGGGGCGTGAAGAAGATGCTCCGGTTGTCCCGGTGGCACAAACCAGCGGCAGCGACCGTGCACGTGGCTATATTGCCGCGCTGGGCGGCGCCGCCAACCTGAAGTCGGTCGATGCCTGCACCACCCGTCTGCGTCTGGAAGTCGCCGATGGTCAGGCGCTGGATGAGGCCGCCCTCAAGGCGCTGGGCTCGCGTGGTCTGATTCGCCCGGCACCGGGCAGTGTGCAGGTGGTCATCGGGCCGGAAGCCGACCTGATTGCCGATGAAATTCGTCAGGTGCTGCGTCAGTCGGCCAGTGCTCCGGCAGCGGCTGCGAGTACGCCAAATTTTGATCGCGCCCGCTGGACGGCAGCATTGGGCGGCGAAAGCAACGTTTTCAATGTCGAGCAGGTGGCCGGTACCCGCCTGCGCATCGAAGTGGCGGACAGCGGTCGCATCGATGAGACGGCACTGAAGGGATTGGGCGCGGTAGAAGTGGTGCCGTTCTCCAGTACCTTGCTGCACGTGGTCCTGGCCGGAGATGCCGAGCAGGCACTGGCCGCGCTGGGTCACAAATGATCAGATAAGGGACGACCTCTGATCCACTCCCCCGCAACCGGGCACCTCAGGGTGCCCGGTTTTTTTGCTGTTACTCCGTCTCCACCACATCCGGCATGCGCAGCGGCACCGGCACATCAATCACGATCGAGGTCTTGGTATCGCCGTACTGCATCAGCCGAGCGATCAGGGCCTGCAGGTCCGGCATGGAACGTACCGCCACCTTGAGCAGCAGCCCGCTGGTACCGGTGACCGAAAAGCATTCGAGGATTTCCGGCAGCGTCGCCAGCTGTTCCATCACGATGTAGTAGTCCTGATGCTTCACCGTCAGTTCGATCAGGCACTGGATCGGATAGCCGATCTTGGCTGGATTGATGCGCGCGTGATAGCCGGTGATCACGCCGGCATGCTCGAGTTTTTCCACCCGATCCGCCACGGCGGGCGCGGACAGGTTGACCCGCCGCGCCAGTTCGGCGTAGCTGATGCGTGCGTTTTCGTGCAGCGCAGTGAGGATTTTCTTGTCAAACTTGTCCATGGCTTCGAATCGAAGGTAAAACCTGATTATAAACGAGCATTCGAAATAATTGCCCCATTATTATCAGGGGAACCCCATTAATCTCTCACCGGGGCAGCCGTAGAATACGGGCCTTCAGCGGTGCTTTGCTCCGCTACCGGATCTGTTGCAGAAAACTGTCCTGTCCCGTTATGACTTTTTTCCCGCAACTGTCCTGGTGATCTCTTTGTCCCTGGTCACAAGTCATTGTCTTGTAATGTTGACGGCGACCCTTTATCCGAGCCTGTTTCCTTGACAGGCTCGTTTTTTTTGCCTTTTTTTGCTGCCAGACGTGGCGTATTCGGTCTCAATGACAAATAACTAGCAATAGGCACCGAAAACCCGAATACTTGTCATATTTCTGCAATTTTTAGTTTTTATCCTTGCCACAATTGCTTAACAAGGATGGACCTCAATGGCGGCAAATATTCTGCTGGTCGAAGACGAACCGGCAATTCAGGAGCTGATCGCTTTCAACCTGACTCAGGCCGGGCATCACGTGCTGCGTGCCAGCACGGCTGAAGCGGCGATTACCCTGGTCAGGAATGCTCTGCCGGATCTGGTCTTGCTCGACTGGATGCTGCCTGGTGCCTCGGGAATCGAAGTCGCCCGCAAATTGCGCAGCGACGAACGCACCCGCAGCGTACCGATCATCATGCTGACGGCCCGCTCCGATGAACAGGACAAGATCTCCGGCCTGGAGGCCGGCGCCGACGACTACATCACCAAGCCCTTCTCGCCACGCGAATTGCTGGCGCGCATCAAGGCCGTGCTGCGCCGTCGTGCCCCGCAGATGACCGATGATGCCGTCGAAGTGCAGGGCCTGCGTCTCGACCCGATCACCCACCGCGTGACCGGCAACGAGCAGCCCATTGATCTGGGACCGACCGAGTTCCGTCTGCTGCATTTCTTCATGACCCATGCCGAGCGGGTTCACTCCCGTGCCCAATTGCTGGATCATGTCTGGGGCGATCATGTGTTTGTCGAGGAGCGCACGGTGGATGTGCATATCCGTCGCCTGCGCAGTGCGCTGGAGGCAACCCGGCATGATCATCTGATCCAGACCGTGCGCGGCACGGGCTATCGTTTTTCCACACAGCGGTAAGGTTTCAGTGAGGCGGTTTTGCGCGAATTTCTGCAGCGGGTGTTGGGGTGGCTGGCCTGTATCGTGCTGGTCAGTGTCGGTTTCTGGCTGTTTTCCGGGCCGCAGGATGGCCTGATTGCCCTGGCGATCTGCCTGGGCGGCATGCTGGGCTTTCACCTGTTCCACGTCGCGCTCCTGCTGCGCTGGCTGAAAAACCCGATTGCCGCCCGCGTGCCGGATGGCCTGGGTGCCTGGCACACCGTCTTCATGACACTCTACCGCCAGGTGCGCACCCAGGATCAGAGCAAGCGCAAGCTGACCCATGTCCTCGAACGTTTCATCAATGCCGGCGAAGCCATGCCGGACGGCGTGATCGTGCTGGATGAAAATGATCGCATCGAATGGATGAATCCCACGGCCGTCGAGCATTTCGGTCTCGACCGCCAGCGCGATGTCGGCAACCTGCTGCTCAACCTGATCCGCCAGCCGTCGTTTCATGCCTACATGAAGGCCGACAACTTCAGCCAGCCGCTGGTCCTCAAGTATTCGCAACCGCGCGAGATCGTGCTGACCATCCAGCTGGTGCCGTTCGACTCCACCCGCAAGCTGATGCTGTCCCGCGACATCACCCAGCTGGAGATGGTGCATACCGTGCACCGCGATTTCGTTGCCAATGTCTCGCACGAGCTGCGCACCCCGCTGACCGTGATCGGCGGCTTTCTGGAAACCCTCAGCGACATGCCGGAAGACAATCCGGCCGCCCTGCGCCAGTTCCTGCCAATGATGATGGAACAGTCGCGCCGCATGCAGACCCTGGTGGAAGACCTGCTGACCCTGTCGCGACTGGAAAACAGCCCGGCGCCGCTGACCTCGGAAAAGGTCGATATGAACCAGATGCTGGAGACGCTGATGGTGGAAGCCGAAGGCCTGTCCCAGGGCCGCCACGAAGTCAGCCTGCAAAAGCAGACCGGCCTGTGGCTGTGGGGCAGCAGCCGTGAACTGCACTCTGCCTTCAGCAATCTGGTGTCCAATGCCATTCGCTACACCCCGGAAGGCGGCCGCATCTCGCTGTGCTGGCGCGAAGAAGCCGAGAGAGTGGTGTTCAGCGTCTCCGACACCGGCATCGGCATTCCCCGCGAGCACATCCCGCGCCTGACCGAGCGCTTCTACCGGGTTGACCGCGGCCGCTCGCGCGGCAACGGCGGCACCGGGCTGGGCCTGGCCATCGTCAAGCACGTCGTGGCACGCCATCATGCCAAGCTGGACATTCACAGCGAACCCGATATGGGCAGCACCTTCAGCGTGGCATTCGGCCGTGAGCGGATGGCCGAACCGGCAGCGCCTGACAACGCGGTCAACCAGGCCTGACAAGCACATCGTTTCATTTATAAATACTTGGCTTGCGCGCCGTCTGGCGCTACGATGCAGTTTTCCCCTCGCTTTATCGGATCACACCATGAATCGTTTGCAAGCCATCCGCCCATTTGGCCAGCGTATCTGGCTCGACAACCTCTCCCGCGAACTGCTTTTTTCCGGTGAACTGGCGCGCCTGATCAAACAGGACGGCATTGCTGGCGTGACCTCCAATCCGACCATTTTCCACAAGGCCATCAGCACCGATCCGCGCTACCGCGACGATCTGGTTGCCCTCAAGGCACGTGGCATGGGCGCGGAAAAAACATACGAAGAACTGGTGATTCCCGATGTGCGCACCGCCTGCGACATGATGTTGCCGGTGTACCAGCAAAGCGAGCGAGACGACGGCTACGTCAGCCTGGAGGTTTCGCCCCTGCTGGCCAACGACGTGGAAGGTACCCTGCAGTCGGCCCGCGACCTGTGGCAATCGGTCGGCCGTCCCAACCTGATGATCAAGATTCCGGCCACCCCGGCCGGGATCGAAGCCTTCGGCGTCCTGATCCGCGAAGGCATCAACGTCAACATCACCCTGCTGTTCAGCCTCAAGCAGGTCGAAGCCGTGTGGGATGCCTACATCGCCGGCCTGAGCGCGCGCCATGGCGATGGCCATGCACTGGCACACGTCAAGGCCGTGGCCAGCTTCTTCCTGTCGCGCGTCGATTCGCTGCTTGACCCGCAACTGCCGCCGGCCCTGCAGGGCAAGGGTGCCATCGCCCTGTCCAAGGCCGCCTATGCGCGCTATACCGAACGCTTCCACGGCGCCGAGTTCGCCGAGCTGGCGCGTGCCGGGGGCCGTCCGCAATACCTGCTGTGGGCCTCGACCGGCACCAAGAACCCGGCTTACTCCGATGTGCTGTATGTTGAAAGCCTGATCGGTGCCGAAACCATCAACACCGTGCCGGATGCCACGCTGGACAAGTTCCGCGACCATGGCGAAGCCGCCGCGACGCTGCGTCAGGAACCGGAAGCGGCCCGCGAAGTGCTGGCCGGCATCATGGCCGCCGGCATCGACCTGGATGCCGTGGGTGAAAAGCTGCAGCAAGATGGCCTGAAGATGTTCGTCGACTCCTTCAATGCCCTGATGGAACTGACGGCCTGAGACGGCCGCGCGCGTCACCGCAAAACAAAAGCCGCCCGGACAGGCGGCTTTTTTGTTGACCGGCGCGCGGGACTACAGCGACGGCGTGCGTTTGGCGGCCATATGCTTGCCGGCTTCACGCTTTTCCTCTTCGGTCATCACCTTGTCGGCGGTCGGAATCAGCCAGGCTTCCTCAATCGCGGCATGCATGCGGTACTGGCGCACGAACTCCTCGATCTCGATGCGGCTGATCACCGAGATATCGCCATTCTTCAATGCCAGCAGATCATCGCGGATGGCATTCCAGCGCGAATGCAGATAGCCGTGCTCGGCGCTCAGCTGCTCCAGCTTGGGCGGCGCCGACGGCACGCGTGCCTCGAGAATCGGAAACAGCTCGTCCTCTTCATCCGCATGGTGCGAGGGTCCGGCCACATCGAAATAGCGCACGATGGATTCGATGGTGGAACGCGCGGCGTCATCCACGCCATGCTCGCTGATATGCGGTACCAGCTTGTCCAGCAAATCACAGAAACGGCGGATCTGGTCATGACAGGCCAGCAGCATGTCCAGCGGTTGGTCAAAGGATGGCGCCGGGTGGGTCAGACTCTCGAGGGTCGGCATGATTCTTTCTCCAGCAATGCGTTTGGTATGCAGCAGTATGCAGCTATCGGCATGACCGTCATTCGATCTTGCTCAAGCCGGGTGTATTTATTTGGGATGTTCAGAATAGCACGAGCAGATCGGGGCAACTGCCCTAAAATAGGCAAATTCCTCCAAGCACGGTGATCAAGCATGCTGTCCCTCAACGCCGGGGGCTGGGTCGAACCCGCCCGCCACATCGTTTCGCCCAACTGCAATGACCGGCCGGCGGGCACGGCCATCGAACTGCTGGTGATCCACAACATCAGCCTGCCGCCCAACCAGTACGGCGGACCGGGCGTGGAGCAACTGTTCACCAACACCCTCGACCCGCAGGCCCACCCCTACTATGCCGACATTGCTCACCTGAAAGTCTCGGCCCACTTCTTTATCCGTCGCGATGGCCAGCTGCTGCAGTTCGTGCCGGTACAGTCGCGCGCCTGGCATGCCGGCGTCTCCAGCTGGCAGGGCAGGGAAGGCTGCAATGACTTCTCGCTGGGCATCGAACTGGAAGGCTCGGACTTCGAACCGTTCACCGAGGCGCAATACGCCTGCCTGAGCGAGCTGGCCAGCCTGTTGTTCACCTGCCTGCCCCTCAAGGCCGTCACTGGGCACGCCGACATCGCCCCGGGCCGCAAGACCGATCCCGGCCCATACTTCGACTGGTCGCGCCTCCGGGCCAGCTTGCCCATCGGCGCGCAACAGGCATGAAAAAAGGCCTGTGCATGGTGTGCACAGGCCTTCTGCAATACAGCGCAGAGGCTTACAGCTCGATCTGTGCCCCCAGCTCGACCACGCGGTTGGTCGGAATCTGGAAGAAATCGGTGGCGCGCAAGGCATTCTTGCTCATCCACAGGAACAGCTTTTCGCGCCAGCGTGGCATGCCCGGACGATCGGTCGAAATCAGCGTCTCGCGCGACAGGAAGAACGAGGTGTCCATCAGGTCGAACTCGAGATGGTGCTTCTTGCCGGCCTCGACAATATCGTCGATATCCGGGGTCTCCATGAAGCCGTAATGCGCGACCACGCGCCAGAAACTGTTCGACAGCTGGCTGATTTCCACCCGGTTGGTGACATAGGGAATGTCCTCGGTGCTGATGGTCATCAGCACCACACGCTCATGCAGCACCTTGTTGTGCTTGAGATTGTGCAGCAGGGCATGCGGCACACCATGGGTGGTCCCGGTCAGGAACACCGCCGTGCCCTGCACCCGGGTCGGCGGGTAGTGTTCGATGTTCTCAATGAATTCTTCCAGCGGCAGGGCATGCTCCTGAATGCGCTGGAACAGCAGCTCGCGCCCGAGCTTCCAGGTATTCATCACCAGGAACACGATCAGGCCGATCGTCAGTGGCAGCCAGCCGCCATGCAGCAGCTTGAGCAGGTTGGCGCTGAAGAAGGTGAAGTCCAGCACCATGAACACCCCGGTAATACCCAGCGCCAGCGGCAGCGGCCAGCGCCAGTTCACCCGTGCCACCACGAAGAACAGCAGGGTCGTGATCACCATGGTGCCGGTCACGGCAATGCCGTAGGCCGCCGCCAGGCTCTCGGAGGAGCCGAACGACACCGTGACCACCAGCACTGCCACCAGCAGCGCCCAGGTGACGAACGGCAGATAGATCTGGCCGATCTCGCGCGCCGAAGTATGCAGAATGGTCATGCGCGGGCAGTAGCCCAGCTGGATCGCCTGACGTGTCAGCGAGTAGGCGCCGGAAATCACCGCCTGCGAAGCAATCACCGTCGCCATGGTGGCCAGGATGATCAGCGGCAGCAGGGCCCACTTCGGCGCCAGAATGAAGAACGGATTGGCCACGGCTTCGGCATGACGCAGCAGCAGGGCGCCCTGGCCGAAATAATTCAGCACCAGCGCCGGCAGCACCAGGCAGAACCAGGCATGCTGGATCGGCTTGCGGCCGAAGTGGCCCATGTCGGCATACAGCGCCTCGCCACCGGTCAGCGCCAGCACCACCGCGCCCAGCGTCAGGAAGGCCCCGTAACCGTGCGTCAGCAGGAATTGCAGCCCATACCAGGGGTTGACCGCCGCCAGAACCTGCGGACTTTGCACGATGCTGTGCAGGCCGAGCAGACCGATCACCAGGAACCACACCACCATCACCGGGCCGAACAGGCGGCCGACACTGGCCGTGCCGAAGCGCTGCAGCAGGAACAGGCCGATCAGCACCGCCACCGCCATCGGCAGCACGAACTCCGCCATCGCCGGGCTCAGCACCTTCAGGCCCTCACTGGCCGACAACACCGATACCGCCGGCGTGATGATGGCATCGCCATAGAACAGCGCCGCGCCGAACAGGCCGAGCACCACGATGCGCTTCTTGGCATTGCCGTTCAGATAACGCCGCGCCAGCGCCATCAGCACCATGATGCCGCCTTCGCCATTGTTGTCGGCACGCAGAATGAAGGCCACATACTTGATGGTGACCACCAGCAGGATGGCCCAGAAGATCAGCGACAGAATACCCAGCGTATTGGCATGAGTCGGCGCCAGACTGGTGATCGAAAAGCAGACGCTCAGGGTATAAAGCGGGCTGGTACCGATGTCACCGTATACCACGCCGATGGCGCCCAGCGTCGTGGCCGCCATGCTGTTTTTATGATGTTGCTGCATGTTGATGATGAGTGTGATTTTTCAGTGATTGACGGGGTTGGCCGACGGCGCAGATCGTGTGCAGACAGGCCCAAGTCAGGACTGCAGAAGCATTTGGCATGCGCGCAGCTTACCTGAAGCGACTCCTTCACGGCAAAAATAAACCGGAAATCCCGTTGTTGGTATAGCGCATTTTGTCAGTCATAGGCGACACTGCCGGCGCGAAACAGCCTGGGGCCGAGGTTCCAACCGGCGCGGCAAAACGGTACAATCGACTATATTTTGCCGAATTTTCAAGGACGTTCTCCATGCGTGCTGCGCAGTTTTTCATTTCCACCCTCAAGGAAGCCCCGGCCGAAGCCGAACTTCCCAGCCACAAACTCATGTTGCGTGCCGGCCTGATCAAGCGCCTGGCTTCCGGTCTGTACTCCTGGATGCCGATGGGCCTGCGGGTATTGCGCAAGGTCGAAAACATTGTGCGTGAGGAAATGAACCGCGCCGGTTCCATCGAACTGCTGATGAACAACGTGCAGCCGGCCGAACTGTGGCAGGAGTCCGGCCGCTGGGAGTTCTATGGCAAGGAACTGCTGCGCATGAAGGACCGCCACGAGCGTGATTTCTGCTTCGGTCCGACCCACGAGGAAGTCATCACCGACATCGTGCGCAAGGAAATCAACAGCTACAAACAGCTGCCGAAAAACTTCTACCAGATCCAGACCAAGTTCCGCGACGAAGTGCGTCCGCGTTTCGGCGTCATGCGCTCGCGCGAATTCATCATGAAGGATGCCTATTCCTTCCATACCGATTTCGACAGCCTGGTCGAAACCTACAACACCATGTACCAGGCCTACAGCAACATCTTCCGCCGCCTGGGCCTGAAGTCGCGCGCCGTGGCCGCCGACACCGGCTCGATCGGCGGAACCGGCTCGCACGAGTTCCAGGTACTGGCCGATTCCGGCGAAGACCTGATCGCCTTCTGCCCGGACTCTGACTACGCCGCCAACATCGAGCTGGCAGAGGCCCTGGCCCCGGCTACCCCGCGTCCGGCTGCCGGCGCGGCCATGCAGTCGGTCAGCACCCCGGCCATCAAGACCATCGCCCAGCTGGTCGACTTCCTCAAGGTCGACATCCGCCAGACCGTCAAGGCCGTGGTGGTGGAAGGCGCCGAAGGCGAGCCGGTACTGATGCTGGTACGCGGTGACCACGAACTCAACGAGATCAAGGCCGAAAAGATTGCCGGCATCAAGAAGCCGCTGACCATGGCCAGTCCGGCCGCCATCCGCGACGCCTTCGGTGCCGAACCCGGCTCGTTGGGTCCGGTCGGCTTCAAGGGACGCGTCATCGCCGACCGTACCGTGGCCGCCATGGCCGACATGATCACCGGTGCCAACCGTGATGACGAGCACCTCACCGGCGTCAACTTTGGCCGCGACTGTGCCGAGCCGGAAGTCGCCGATCTGCGCAACGTGGTCGAAGGCGACCCGTCGCCGTGCGGCAAGGGCACACTGCAACTGTGCCGCGGCATCGAAGTCGGCCACATCTTCCAGCTGCGCACCAAGTATGCCGAACCGATGGGGTGCAACTTCCTCGACCGTGACGGCAAGCTCAAAGTGATGGAAATGGGCTGCTACGGTATTGGCATCACCCGTATCGTCGGCGCGGCCATTGAGCAGAACTTCGACGAGCGCGGCATCATCTGGTCCGACGCCATGGCACCGTTCAACGTGGTCATCGTGCCGATGGGCTATGGCCGCAGCGAACTGGTGCGCGAAGCTGCCGACAAGCTGCATGACGAACTGGCCGCCCTGGGCATCGACGTGCTGCTCGACGACCGCGACGAACGTCCGGGCGTGCTGCTGGCCGACTCCGAACTGCTGGGCATCCCGCACCGCGTGGTGATCGGCGAGCGCGGCCTGAAGGAAGGCAAGGTCGAGTACCAGGCCCGTCGTGACGACAGCGCCACCAGCATCGAGCTGGCGCAGATCGTCGCCCACCTGCGTGCCGCGATGACTCACTGACGCGGATCAAACGCCGGTATGGCAAAGTGTGGTGAAAATCACACCATATCAAGAAAAAAGCCCCGGATCGGGGCTTTTTTTCTGGCTCGCTGCGGCTTAGTCTTCCTGGGTAGACAGCAGTTTTTTCAGCAGACCGGCCAGCTGGGTACGCTCTTCCGGTGACAGGATCTCCACCAGCTCCGCCTCGGCCGCCAGATGATGACCGGCTGCCTCCTCAATGATCTTGAAGCCCTTTTCGGTCAGCGAGACATTCACACCACGGCGGTCATCCTGATCCGGCGTACGCTTCACCAGCCCGGCACTTTCCAGCCGATTGATGCGATTGGTCAGGGCGCCGGAGGAGATCAGCACCATCTCCTGCATCTGGTTGGGCGACAGCTGGTAAGGCTCTCCCTGGCGGCGCAGCGCGGCCAGGACGTCGAATTCACCGACGTTGATCGAGTAGCGTGCCAGATCCTGCAAGACCCGCCGGGTAATGAAATATTCCATCCGCACAATGCGGCCGATGACTTCCGTCGAGGAGGGGTCGAGATCCGGGCGGACACTTCGCCACAGGGCAACGATGCGGTCGATTTGATCTGCGTGGTCGAGCATGGCAGTGGAGTTCACAAGTGATTGGAAATGAGTGGAGATAAGGGTAACATGCACAGCTAATGAAATATCTTCATCTGAAGATATATAATCGCTGCATCACCGCCAGATTTGGGGAGTTCGATGAAAACGGCAATCCGTGGCGCGACCCTGACCTTCGTCGCCGATCCGTTCCTGCATGATGCCGAGCAGGCCATGCGCTATTGCCAGGACGGGCTGGTCCTGATGGAAGACGGTCTGATCGTGGCGCACGACCAGGCCGACAGACTGCTGCCGGCGCTGGACCCCTCGGTGGTCGTCATCCACTACCCGGATGCCCTGATCCTGCCGGGCTTCATCGACACCCATGTGCACTACGCCCAGATCGAGATGGTCGCCGCCTTCGGCGAGCAACTGATCGACTGGCTGCACCGCTACACCTTCTGCACCGAACAACGTTTCGCCGACCCCGACTACGCCCGCGGCGTGGCCGAACTGTTCCTCGACGAGCAATTGAGAAATGGCGTCACCACGAGCAGCGTGTTCTGTACCGTGCACCCGCAGTCCGTCGATGCTTTGTTCGAGGCGGCCGCGCGCCGCAACGTACGCCTGCTGGCCGGCAAGGTCTGCATGGACCGCAATGCGCCGGCCGAGCTGCTCGATTGCCCGCAGCGCGCCTATGACCACTCCAGGGCCCTGATCGAGCGCTGGCATGGACGAGGCCGCGCCGAGTATGTGATCACCCCGCGATTCGCGCCGACCTCCAGCCCGGCGCAGCTGGAAGCCCTGGGGGCGCTGGCCGCCGAATACCCTGACGTCGCCATCCAGTCCCACCTGTCGGAAAACCTGGCCGAAGTCGCCTGGATGCGCGAACTATTCCCCGAGTGCAGCAGCTATACCGATGTCTATCGCCGCTACGGCCTGCTGCGACCGCGCGCCATCTATGGCCACGGCATCCATCTGGCCGAAGACGAATACGCCATGCTGGCGGAAAGCGGCAGTGCGCTGGCGCATTGCCCCACCTCCAACTTTTTCCTCGGCTCCGGCTGTTTCAACATTCGCGAAGCCAAGCGGCGCGAGCGCCCGGTGGCCGTCGGTCTGGCTAGCGACCTCGGCGCCGGTACCAGCTTTTCCATGCTGCGTACCATGGGGGCTGCCTACCAGGCCGCCCAGCTCAACGGCTATCCGCTCACGGCACCGCAGGCCTTCTATCTGGCCACGCGCGGTGGCGCCGAAGCCCTCGGCCTCGGCCATCGGCTCGGTTCACTGGAAGCAGGGAAGGAGGCAGACCTGGTGGTGCTCAACCGCAAGCCGACCCCCTTCATCGACTTCCGCATGAGCCACGCCCGCGATCTGCAGGAGGCATTGTTCATTCTGATGACGCTGGGTGATGACCGGGCAGTCAGCGCCACCTGGGTTGCCGGCCAGCCGGTGTGGCAGGCCGGCTGAGACTCAGGCGCCGGGTATCGCGCGGCGCGGCTTGACCCGCAGCCGCGTGCCGCACAGGCGGTCATGCAGTGTCTGTCCCTGCGGGTCGAACCAGCGCCAGACAAACGGCACCGCACACCACAGCAAGGCCAGCCGCGCCGTATGCGGATTGCCGCCGCCCATACCGAGATAGGCCGCGATCGGCACCCCGACAATCAAAATCAGCGCCACGGCAAAGCGGAAAATCGCCAGCCGCCAGCCGAGGGCCTCGCCATCCGCCCGCGTCACCTGCAGACGCCAGGCTTTCATTGCCACCGTCTGCCCGCCGCGCACCCAGGACAAACCAAAGTAGGCAAACAGCACCGCCAGCAACGTCAATTGTTCCAGCGCCCGCAACCAGGCTGGCTGACCCAGCTTGACCATCGGCACGGTGAACAACGCCGAAGTGGTCAGCAACAAGGCCGTCATCAGCAGGCATTCATACAGCAGGCAGGCCAGCAGTCGTTTCAGGCCGGGGCGATCAGTCTGGTCGGTCATGTTGCATCCTGTATCAGGGAGCGCTGGCGCCGGGGGCCGCTGTCGCCTGCAGTTTCGCCAGGACATCAGCACGTTGTGCCGGCGTCATGGCCTGCAGGCTCAGCCAGTTCAGACGCGCCAGCGCCTGTTGTTCTTCGGGCAGTTCCGCCCAGCTCTTGAGTCGCCGCTGCAGCCGCTGCTGCGCGGCGGGCGACAGGCGGTCATATGCCGGCACCATGGCCAGCAGACGCTGCTTGTGCGCCGGGGCAAAACGGTTCCAGTCACTGCTGACCGGTGCCAGTACCGTCTGCTGGTGGGCGGTCAGCTCACTCCATTGCGGCGATACCGGCTGGGCGCCACAGAGGCCGGCCCAGAGCAGCCAGACCAGCAGCAGAGAACGCTTAATCATGGCTGGCCTCCGCAAAATGCGGATCCAGCAAGATGCCCAGCGGCACCTCACCGGACAGGATCTGCACATCCAGTTCTGCCGGATCACTGGCACTGCGCCACTGCTGCAGCCAGACTCCCCCCAGCGCCAGACTGCCCAGCAACGCCAGACCGGCCAGACGGGTCGCCAGCGGGTGACGCAGCGGCAGCAGACGCCAGCGAGGCAGCTTGCGCCGGCCTGGCACCGGCGCGGTCAGCGCCGGTCCGGCCTGTGTCGCCAACTCGGCCTGCCAGCCTGCCAGCGCCTGCAATGCCTGCCCGACCACCTGCTGGCGCTCGTCCGTTTCCGCCACCGCGTCCTTCAGCGCCAGAATCGTCGCCAGCATCGCCGTGGCGCGCGCCGCATCCTTGCGCACCCCGTAGCGGCTGCGAGCCAGGGCCCGTGCCGCCAGCCTGAGCGGCAGGCGCTCCACGGACAGCAGCCAGAACGCCTGACGCTGCGACGACGGCAGCAACCGCAACACTTCGCGCAGCAATGCCCGACCTTCCGGCAATTCATACCAGGGACCGGCATCGGCCGGCAGCTGCAAGGTTTCCAGCGGACCGGGCGTCAGCGGTTCCACACGCGGCGGAATCAGCCTGGCCAGCAGATCCGGCAACAGATGACTCATCGCCAGGCGAAATTTTGTCCGATGGATATTGCGCTGCAATAAACGCTGAAATACCGGATCAGACGTATCTTTGATGGCGTCATCATAGAACATCTGCCAGTCATCAAGCGTCTGCTGAACCACGTCTTGTCCGGCCCGCACATCGTCCAGTGCCAAAATCGCCTGTTGCCAGGCGCGCAGCACGACGTTTGCAACCGGGTGAGGCGTGGAAGGGGGAGTGGCCATTCTGAAGTGCATAAATAATGCCAACACAGCATCTTAACAGAGCTGAGTACGCAAAAACAGCACCGCAAAAATGCTTGAATTTACCGTGGCTTAGCCGTTTTTGCGACTGCACAAAATTGCTTGCCGCTGACTGGCAGATAAGATAAGGTCTTACGACAACTGCGGAATATTCTTTATACAGAATGTCCAAAGTGACATAACAACGGGACAAAAAACAGATTACAGAGGCGAAAATGCAGATCACGGGCGCGGAGATTGTAGTCCGATGCCTGCAGGAAGAAGGAGTCGAGTTTGTTTTCGGCTACCCCGGCGGCGCGGTGATTGAAATATATGATGCCATCTTCAAGCAGAATCATTTCCGGCATGTGCTGGTCAGGCACGAACAGGCAGCAGTACATGCAGCAGATGCCTATTCCCGTTCCAGCGAGAAGGTGGGTGTGGCCCTGGTAACTTCCGGCCCTGGCGCGACCAACGCCATTACCGGTATTGCCACGGCTTATATGGATTCCATTCCCCTGGTGGTGTTGTCAGGACAGGTGGCCACCCCGGCCATTGGCCTGGATGCCTTCCAGGAGGTCGACATGGTCGGCATTACCCGGCCATGCGTGAAGCACAATTTCCTGGTCAAGGACATTGCCGAACTGGCCGAAACCATCAAGAAGGCCTTTTACCTGGCCAAGTCCGGCCGGCCCGGCCCGGTGGTGGTGGATATCCCCAAGGACGTCACCCAGCAGCTCGGCGACTTCAGCTATCCGCAGAGCATGAGCATCCGCTCCTATGTGCCGGTGACCCGCGGCCACAGCGGCCAGATCAAGAAAGCCGTCAACCTGCTGGCCAGCGCCCAGCGTCCGCTGATCTACATCGGCGGAGGCGCGGTGCAGGGCAATGCCGCAGCCGAAGTGCGCGAGCTGGTGCAGTCGCTCGGCCTGCCGTGTACCAATACCCTGATGGGCCTCGGCGCCTATCCCGGCAGCGATCGCCAGTGCCTCGGCATGCTCGGCATGCACGGCACCTACGAAGCCAACATGGCCATGCAGTACTGTGATGTGCTGATCGCCGTCGGTGCACGATTCGACGACCGGGTGATCAGCGTGCCATCGCAGTTCCTGGCCCAGCCAAAGAAAATCATCCATATCGACGTCGACCCGTCGTCGATCGCCAAGCGCGTCAAGGTGGATATCCCCATCGTCGGCGACGTCAAGCTGGTGCTGCGCGACATGCTCGACCAGATCCGCCAGAGCGGGCTGGCACTCGATGCCACCGCCCTGCAGGCCTGGTGGAAGCAACTGGAGAGCTGGCGCAGCCACGAGTGTCTGAAGTACGCCCTGTCCGACACCCTCATCAAGCCGCAATTCGTCATGCAGAAGCTGTACGAGGTCACCGGCGGCGAAGCCTTCATCACCTCCGATGTCGGCCAGCACCAGATGTGGGCGGCACAGTACTACCACTTCGACCAGCCGCGCCGCTGGATCAACTCCGGGGGCCTCGGCACCATGGGCTTCGGTCTGCCGGCCGCCATGGGCGCCCAGCTGGCCAACCCGTATGCCACCGTGGCCTGTGTCACCGGCGACGCCTCGATCCAGATGAACATCCAGGAACTGTCGACCTGCAAGCAGTACCACATCCCGGTCAAGGTGGTGAACCTCAACAACCGCTACCTGGGCATGGTGCGGCAATGGCAGGAGATGTTCTACGGCAACCGCTACTCCGAAACCTATATGGATGCGCTGCCGGACTTCGTCAAACTGGCCGAGGCCTATGGCCATGTCGGCATGCGCGTCGAGCACCCTGGCGATGTCGAACCGGCGCTGCGCGAAGCCTTCGCCATGAAAGAACGGCTGGTGTTCCTCGACATCATCACCGACCAGTCGGAAAACGTGTTCCCGATGGTGCAGAACGGCAGGGGCCTGAACCAGATGGATCTGCCGCCGCACATGCGCGACGTGCAGAACGTCCCGTTTGAGAACAATCGTGACTACGGCAATATGTGTTGAGGCGGCACCATGCGACATATTCTTTCCATCTTGCTAGAGAATGAAGCGGGCGCACTGTCCCGCGTGGTCGGGCTGTTTTCTGCCCGGGCCTACAACATCGACTCGCTGACGGTCGCCACCACCGAAGACCCGACCCTGTCGCGCATGACCATCGTCACGCACGGCTCGGAAGACGTGATCGAACAGATCACCAAGCAGCTCAACAAGCTGATCGAAGTGGTCAAGGTGATCGACCTCAACGAATCGGACCATATCGAGCGCGAAATGATGCTCATCAAGGTGCGTTCCACCGGCAAGGAACGCGAGGAGATGAAGCGCATGGCGGATATCTTCCGCGGCCGCATCATCGACGTGACCGACAAGACCTACACCATCGAGCTGACCGGCACCAGTGAAAAACTGAATGCCTTTATCGAGGCCGTCGACCGTGCAGTGATCCTGGAAACGGTTCGCACCGGTGCTTCCGGCATCGGCCGTGGTGAGCGTATTTTGAAAATCTGAAGTGGCTGCAGTCAGGGCACACCAATAAAAACCAAGGACATCGAAAATGAAAGTTTTCTACGATAAAGACGCAGATCTCTCGATCATCAAGGGCAAGAAAGTCGCCATCATCGGTTATGGCTCGCAAGGCCATGCCCACGCGCAAAACCTGAAGGACTCCGGCGTCGACGTCGTGGTCGGCCTGCGCAAGGATGGCGCCTCGTGGAAAAAGGCCGAAGCGGCCGGCCACAAGGTCAAGGAAGTCGCCGAGGCAGTGAAGAAGGCCGACGTGATCATGATCCTGCTGCCGGACGAGTCGCAGCCGGACGTCTACTACAAGGACATCGAGCCGAACCTGAAGAAGGGCGCAGCCCTGGCCTTCGCCCACGGCTTCAACGTGCACTACAACCAGATCGTGCCGCGCGCCGACCTGGACGTGATCATGGTCGCGCCGAAAGGCCCGGGCCATACCGTGCGCTCCGAGTACGTCAAGGGTGGCGGCGTACCGAGCCTGATCGCCGTCTACCAGGACCAGTCCGGCAAGGCCCGTGACGTCGCCCTGTCCTATGCGGCCGCCAACGGCGGTACCAAGGGCGGCGTGATCGAAACCTCGTTCCGCGAAGAAACCGAAACCGACCTGTTCGGCGAACAGGCCGTCCTCTGTGGTGGCGCGGTCGAGCTGGTCAAGGCCGGTTTCGAGACCCTGGTCGAAGCCGGTTATGCCCCGGAAATGGCCTACTTCGAGTGCCTGCACGAACTCAAGCTGATCGTCGACCTGATGTACGAAGGCGGCATTGCCAACATGAACTACTCGGTCTCCAACAACGCCGAGTACGGTGAATACGTCACCGGTCCGGAAGTGGTCACCGAGGCCACCAAGGACGCCATGCGCAACGCCCTCAAGCGCATCCAGACCGGCGAATACGCCAAGATGTTCATCCTGGAAGGCAAGACCAACTACCCGTCCATGACCGCGCGTCGTCGCCTGAATGCCGCCCACCCGATCGAACAGGTCGGCAGCAAGCTGCGCGAAATGATGCCGTGGATCGCCAAGAACAAGCTGGTCGATCAAAGCAAGAACTGATCGTCGCGGCCTGACCCCGTTCCCTCGCGCCGTGCGGCGCGGGGGAATTTTCATTGTTGATCCTGTCGGCAGACCACCCCGGCGTGACCTGTGCGGTTTTCCCCGCAGCGCCGCGCTCGGCGTTATAATCCTTCGATTGTTTTCGGGCCCTGGCCCCATTGAATACTGGAGACTCGATGTCCGCGCATTACCCACACCCCCTGATTGCTCGCGAAGGCTGGCCTTTCCTGATCGGCTCGGTGCTTGTCGCCGCCGTCCTGACCCCGACGATTGGCTGGTGGTCGCTGCCGCTGTGGATCATCGCCCTGTTCGTGCTGCAGTTCTTCCGCGATCCGGCCCGCGAAGTGCCGGCCGATCCGCAGGCCGTGCTGTCGCCGGCCGACGGCCGCATCGTGGTGGTCGAGAAGGCCATCGACCCGTACCGCAACCAGGAAGCGCTGAAAATCAGCGTGTTCATGAACGTGTTCAACGTGCACTCCAACCGCAGCCCGGTCGATGGCACGGTGGAGAAGGTCGAATACCACTCGGGCTCCTTCCTCAATGCCGCGCTGGCCAAGGCCTCGCTGGAAAACGAGCGCAACGCCGTGCTGCTGAAAACCCCGCAGGGCACCGAGATCACCTTCGTGCAGATCGCCGGCCTGGTGGCCCGTCGCATCCTGTGCTACACCCGTGCCGGTGACCAGCTCAAGCGCGGCCAGCGCTATGGTTTCATCCGCTTCGGCTCGCGTGTCGACGTCTACCTGCCGCTGAGCGCCACCCCCTGTGTCGCCATCGGCGACAAGGTGTCGGCCACCTGCACCATTCTGGCCAAGCTGGCCTGATCGGACGCTGCCATGACCATTCCGGACATGCTGCCTGGCGGACGCGAAAAGCGTTCGCTGCGCCGCCAGGGCATCTACCTGCTGCCCAACTCGTTTACCCTCGCGGCGCTGTTCTCCGGCTTCTATGCCATCGTGCAGGCCATGAACCACAACTACGAGTATGCGGCGGTGGCCATCTTCCTCGCCATGATCCTGGATGGCATGGATGGCCGCGTGGCACGCCTGACCCACAGCCAGAGCGCCTTCGGCGCCGAGTTTGACAGCCTGTCAGACATGGTCAGCTTCGGCGTGGCCCCGGCCCTGGTGGCCTACGAGTGGCAACTGCGCGGCCTGGGCAAGGTCGGCTGGATGATCGCCTTCATCTACTGCGCCTCCGCGGCCCTGCGCTTGGCGCGCTTCAACACCATGATCGGCGTGGTCGACAAGCGCTGGTTCATCGGCCTGCCCAGCCCGGCCGCCGCCGCGCTGGTCGCCGGACTGGTGTGGATCTGCCTGTCCTACGGCTACGACACCCTGCCATACCTCGACTGGCTGACGCTCGGCTTCACCGCCTTTGCCGGCCTGTCCATGGTCAGCAACGTGCGCTTCTGGAGCTTCAAGGAAATCCACCTGCGCCGCAAAGTGCCTTTCTTCGCCCTGATGGTGCTGGTGCTGGTCATCCTGCTGCTGGTCGCCTCGCCGCCGCTGGTCCTGTTCGGCTTCTTCGTCTGCTACGGCCTGTCCGGCTATGTCGGTGCCGCCCTGCGCCGCCTGCGTCGCCAGCGCGAACAGCACACCTGAGTACGGCCTTGTACACGAAAAGCCGCCGGCACCATGCCGGCGGCTTTTTTTGCGTCAGTGCGCCCGTAACCATTCGACAATCGCCGCCGGGGCATGAGCGCCAAGCCGCTCGCCGCGGCACGAGCGCACCGCCAGCGTGCCGTCCGCCACCTCCTGATCGCCGATCACCAGCATCAGCGGAATACGTTGCAGACTGTGTTCGCGAACCCGCAGGGCGATGGTCTGAGCGCGCGCATCCAGCGCCACCCGCAGACCCTGTTGCTGCAACAAGGCCAGTACCCCGGCTGCATGCCCGGCATGCCGGGCGCTGATCGGCAGCAGCACCGCCTGCAGCGGCGCCAGCCAGCCAGGCAGCGTGCCGTCATGATGCTCCAGCAACACGGCCATGAAGCGCTCCAGCGAGCCGAACACCGCACGATGCAGCATCACCGGCCGCACCCGCTCGCCCTGGGCATCGATATAACCCAGATCAAACCGTTCCGGCAGGATCAAATCCACCTGCAGCGTCCCGCATTGCCAGTCGCGCCCGATGGCATCCGTCAGCACGAATTCCAGCTTGGGCCCGTAAAACGCGCCTTCACCCGGATTCATCTCGTAAGCCACGCCCAGCGCCTGCAGCGTGCCGGACAGGGCTGCCTCCAGACGGTCCCACAGCGCATCGCTGCCCATGCGCTGTGCCGGTCGCGTCGACAGCCTGATCCTGACCTGATCAAAGCCAAAATCCCGATACACCGCCAGCAACAGCTGGATCATTGCCTGACACTCGCCATCCATCTGCGCCAGCGTGCAGAAAATATGCGCGTCATCCTGGGTGAAATGGCGCAGGCGTTTCAGCCCCATCAGCGCACCAGACGGCTCGTAGCGATGCACCTTGCCGAATTCGGCCATGCGCAGCGGCAGATCACGCCAGCTCTTCAGCCCGTGGGCAAACAGCTGCACCGCCCCCGGACAGCTCATCGGCTTGAGTGCCATCTGCCGCTCGTCCTGCGTCAGGCTGGTAAACATGTGCTGGCGGAAATTGTCCCAGTGGCCCGACTGCTGCCACAGCGCCAGATCCATCAGATCCGGCGTATTGACCTCGACATAGCCGGCCGCCTGCTGATGTCGGCGCAAGTGATCGATCAACAAATTGAACAGCGTCCAGCCACGCGGGTGCCAGAACACCGCGCCGGGGGCCTGCGGCTGCAGATGAAACAGATCCAGCTGCTGGCCGAGCAGTCGGTGGTCGCGGGCATCGAGTTCGCTCGCCTCGACGGCGGCAACAGGGGAAACGGCGGGGGCGGGGACAACCATGATCGACTCCTTGTCAGTGATGTTCGGCTGACTCGCCGCAGGTCATCACCGGTCGGGAGGCAGCCATTTGGCTACCTCCACAACGTCTCAGGTAGCCGTGGTGGGGGTCTCGGTGGTGGTGGCCAGTACGCGCGACATCGCCTGGCTTGACGAGCAGGCCAGGGCGAGGACAGAGGACAGTTGGGCGCGGACGGGTTCCATGCATTTAGCCTGCGGGAGAAGCGCGGCTATGTCAATGGGGTTTTATACGCAGCGCCAGGATTAAGAATTGGACTATATGTCCAATATTGAGCGGTGTGACAGAATTTACCACAGAAAATTAGCCATCATGCAGAGCAACATTTGACGTAATGTCGGATAAACGGCAGTCTGAAGTCACATAAGCAGCGGAGTGAAACATGCAATTGGACATCGAGCGACTGATCGAAGATTTTGGTGGACCCGGCCCCCTGGCCGAAGCCCTGAGCCGAACCTTTCCCGATGAGCCGGTTTCCCGTGCTGCAATCTACAAATGGAGAGAGCGTGGCAGCCTGCCGCTCGCCCAGCTCAACAAGCTGGCGCAATGGGCGGCCAATCAAGGCAGAACCTTTAATTACAACGACTATCTGGCTGTCTCGCCGGTGTCGGCTGCAACAGGGAGAAACCACAAGATGGGCGATCGTCTGATCATTTTCGACACCACCTTGCGCGACGGCGAACAAAGCCCGGGCGCTTCCATGACCCGCGAGGAAAAAATCCGCATCGCGCGCCAGCTGGAGCGGCTCGGGGTGGACGTGATCGAGGCCGGCTTTGCCGCCGCCAGTCCGGGCGATGCCCAGGCCATCCACGCCATCGCCGAGCAGGTGCGCGATTCGACCGTCTGTTCGCTGGCGCGCGCCAACGACAATGACGTGCGCGCCGCCGGCGAGGCCATTCGCCCGGCCAACCGCGGCCGCATCCACACCTTCATCGCCACCAGCCCGATCCACATGGAGAAAAAGCTGCGCATGAGCCCCGACCAGGTGGTCGAGGCCGCGGTCCGGGCAGTCAAACAGGCGCGCAACTACACCGACGATGTCGAGTTCTCCGCCGAAGACGCCGTGCGCTCCGACATGGACTTCCTGGTCCGCATCTTTGATGCGGTGATCCAGGCCGGTGCCCGCACCATCAACGTACCCGATACCGTCGGCTACTCCATCCCCTCGCTGTGGTACCAGCGCATGCACACCCTGATCGAGCGCGTCCCCGGCGCCGACAAGGTGGTGTGGTCCACCCACTGCCACAACGACCTCGGCATGGCCGTGGCCAACTCGCTGGCCGCGGTCGAAGCGGGTGCCCGTCAGGTCGAGTGCACCATCAACGGCCTGGGCGAGCGCGCCGGCAATGCCAGCCTGGAAGAAGTGGTCATGGCGGTCAAAACCCGCAGCGACCTGTTCGGCCTGCAAACCGCCATCGACAGCAGCCAGATCGTGCCGACCTCCAAGCTGGTGTCCACCATCACCGGCTACCCGGTACAGCCGAACAAGGCCATCGTCGGCGCCAATGCCTTTGCCCACGAATCCGGCATCCACCAGGACGGCGTACTCAAGCACCGCGAAACCTACGAAATCATGTCGGCCGAAAGCGTTGGCTGGAGCGCCAACCGCCTGACGCTCGGCAAGTTGTCCGGCCGCAACGCCTTCAAGACCAAACTGGCTGAACTCGGCATCGAGCCGGGCAGCGAAGAGGCCCTCAACGCCGCCTTCGCCCGCTTCAAGGATCTGGCCGACAAGAAGCGCGAAGTATTCGACGAAGACCTGTATGCCCTGTTGTCCGACGGCATCGGTGCCGTCGAGCGCGAAGACTTCAAGTTCGTCTCGCTCAAGGTCAGCACCGAAACCGGCGAAGAGCCGCGCGCCGAAATCGTCTTTGCCGAAGGCGGCGAAGAAAAGCGCGCCGTCAGCAGCGGTTCCGGCCCGGTCGATGCCGCCTTCAAGGCCATCGAATCGGTGGTCAACAGCGGTACCGAACTGCAGCTGTACTCGGTCAACGCCATCACCAAGGGCACCGAGTCGCAGGGTGAAGTCACCGTGCGTCTGGCGCGCGACGGTACCATCGTCAACGGCCAGGGTGCCGACACCGACATCATCGTCGCCTCGGCCAAGGCCTATCTGTCGGCCCTCAACAAAATCCACGGCAAGGAGAACTGGCTCAACCCCCAGCAATAATTGCCACCTTCCCGCACCCTGTCGCTCCCGTCCCGTTGTCGGCGGGGTGCCGAGAAATCCCAGGTCCACAAGACCGACCCTTCATGCCTGCGCGTTATCGCGCGTCAGGCAAAACCGCCGACCCACAAGGTCGGCGGTTTGCATTCGTACTGCGCCTGGTCCACTGCCTTCTGGCAATAGAAAAACAACCGGGCTTCAGCTTCGGCGGCGGCTTGCTGGCCGGTGCTGTCCGAGAAGGCAGTCGATGACATGCGCAGACTCATGGCTAAATAAAGGCAGTAGATCATGCCGTATGGGTAATGCCAGTGCGTTCAAGCTGGATGGTGTGCGAATGGCACAGGTCTCTGGGCGAGTGTCGTGCGCCTGAGAGGCTGAGCTAGCCATTTGCTTTGACAGGAGAAAACCGCTGGCGCCAGATCGGCCATTACCGTCCTGAGTTGTTCTGGATCAGAGCATGCCAGCACAAAGCTGGCTATATTAGGTATTGCTAACAATCGCACAATCCGAAGGTTATCCGTGTCGTCCCTGATTTCTCCCGTGACGCAACGCCTCGACAAGGTGTTTCGCGGCACCTCCATACTGGCCGCCATCTTGTGCCTGCTGCCGTTCTTCCTGCTGGCCGAATACTGCCATGACGAAGGCTGGCAACAGGCTTCCGTCGTCACCATCTCGGCGCTGATCGTCTATCGCGAGACCCACTCCGGCCCGCTGCTGGTACTGGTACACGGCCTGGCCATGATCGGCGGCTTTCTGGCACTGTTTCTGGCCATTCCGCACCCCTGGCTGTTCGTCGCACTGTGCGCCGGCCTGGGCATCTTCCTGCTCGGCCTGACCGGCTGGGATCGTGTATTGCGCAGCTTCGGTACCTGGACCTTCATCCCCGTGCTGTATAGCGCCATCGAAAATGGCGGGCACTGGCAAGGCAACGGTCGCTGGGCCCAGGCCGTGCACTGGGTTCCCTATCTGGCCTGGGGGTTGCTGCCGGTACTGCTGCTCAGCCTGTTGCACCGCAGCCTGACACGACAGCCCGGCGTGTCGCTGTGGCGCCACCTTGGCCGCTGGCATCATCTGGAAAGAAAACTGGGTAATGGCATCGACGCCACCCTGCCGGCACTGGCCGCTGCACTGGCCGTCGGGCTGTGTGCCTGGCTGTTCGAGCGTCATGCCATTCCGCAAGGGCAGTGGTTTATCTGGTCAGCCGCCAGCGTCATCACCGGCGAGCTGCACAGCACCTCGAAAAAGATCCGCGACCGGGTGTTCGGGGCACTGGTCGGCGTGCCGAGCGGCATCGTGCTCGGGCTGTTCATCGTGCCGCACAGCAGTTTCTGGATCAATCTGGCCGGCCTGCTGACCCTGGTCACCATCGTTGCCTTCCGCGAATACCGCCCGGCCTTTGCCGCCCGCTGTGCAGGCCACTCGCTGATCATCACCCTGTTCGGCGGCAGCCTGCTGCTGGAAAGCTCGCGCCTGCTCAATGTGGTGGCGGGCGGCGTGATCGGCATCGCCATCTTCTACGCCATGCATCTCGCCCTGCGCCGGACCACGGCGCGTCAGCCGCGCACCATCTGAGCCGCTTCCTGCCCCTCAGTCGACCAACAGATAGACCGGGTCGGCCAGCAGCTTGCGATACATCGCCATGCGATGCCAGTGAATGGCCCACAGGATCATGGCCGGAAACACCACGTACAGCTGATAACCCGGCACCAGAAACAACAGGAACAACGTGACGGTGCCCATCGTCACGCCAAAGGCACCATTGCCCGGCAGATTGCGCGCACGCAGCTCTTTTTGCAGCCCGAGCGACAGCATGATGATGTACACCATGAACCACAGAATGCCGACCAGCGGCAGCAGAGATGCCCAGACCGTGATTGGCGGGAAAGGACGGCGCGACGGGTCAATCACCCGCATGGTGCGCTGCAGGGTGCGGTAATACAGCAGGTTGGCACACAGCGCGATCAGCAGGATCGCCAGCGTGCTCCACAGGGCCGGGCCATTCAGGCTATGCAGGTTGTTGATCAGGTCTTCCGGTTTCATCGTCTTCATTCAGGGCAGGGGTGGCCGACTTGCGGTACAGCCGATAATGAGTCATAACAACGCACTTTGGTTCCAGCATGAGGCGGCACTATGACCCAAGGGTATTTCATTACCGGCACCGATACTGAAGTTGGCAAGACCTATTCTACCGTCAAATTGATTCAGCTTTGGCAAAGTCAGGGCCTGCACGTCGGTGCCATGAAGCCGGTGGCCTCCGGCTGCGAGGTGGCGGCGGACGGGCGCTGGCTCAACGACGACGTCAGCCGGCTGAGCGCCGCGACCGGCCAGACCGACCTCGACCTGATGAACCCCTATCGTTTCCTGCCGCCCATCTCGCCGCATCTGGCCGCGCGTCAGGCAGGCGTCGAGATCAGCCTGCCGACCATCGTCGCACACTACCAGCGGCTGGCGGCCCAGTACGAGCGCATGGCCGTGGAAGGGGCCGGCGGCTGGTACGCCCCCCTGACCGACCAGCTATTCATGGCCGATCTGGCCCGCGCCCTGCAACTGCCGGTCATTCTGGTGGTGGGCATGCGCCTTGGCTGCATCAACCATGCCCTGCTCACCGCCCAGGCCATTCAGGCCAGTGGCCTGACCCTGGCCGGCTGGGTGGCCAACCGAGTGGTGCCGGACATGGCGGCCTATGCCGAAAACCTGGCCACCCTGGACCAGCAACTGCCCGCGCCGCGTCTGCTCGAACTACCCTACGCCCCGGAATAAACGATGAAACGACGGAAACGACGGGGTCAGGTCTTGTATTTTGCGTCCTGATGCAAAATACAAGACCTGACCCCGTCGTTTCGCTGACCCCTTGAGGAATCGATCCATGTGCCCGTCAAACGCGCTGTCTTTCGATGACAAAGCCAAAACCTGGGACGACGACCCGGTCAAAGTGGCGCGAGCCAACGCCATTGCCCAGTCCATTCGCGAGCAGGTCTCCCTGAACACCCGGATGTCCGCGCTGGAGTTCGGCTGCGGTACCGGCCTGCTCGGCTTCGCCCTGAAGGACGACCTGGGGCCGCTCAGCCTGGCCGACACCTCGCCGGGCATGCTGGCCGTGCTGCAGGACAAGATCCAGGCCAGCGGCCGGCAGGACATGCACGTCTGCCTGGTAGAGGCGGGTCAGCCGGCCTTGCCGCCAGCGAGTGTCGATCTGATTTTTACCGCCATGACCCTGCACCACATCGAGGACACCGATAAGGTGCTGCAGCAGATGTATACCATGCTGAAACAGCCCGGCTATTTGTGCGTGGCCGACCTCGATGCCGAGGACGGCTCGTTTCACGGACCGGATTTCAGCGGCCACAAGGGATTCGATCGAAGCCAGCTGGCCGAACGGGCAAAGCAGGTCGGGTTTGAGACCGTCCGTTTCACCACGGTCTTCGTGATGAACAAGGGAACCGGGCCGGGACAGACAAGCTTCCCGGTCTTTCTGATGGTAGCGGGCAAGACCGTCTGACAGAGTCGACGGCGCTCGACAACGGCACGAAAGAGAGAGTCATGCGCATCATTCGCAGTAAGACGTTCACGGCCAGCCGGCCCTGGGGCGCCGAAGAAATTGCCAACATGGGCGGGATCACCACGCGCCTGCACTGGACAGACCAACCTTACAAGTGGCATGTCAATGATGGTGAAGAAGTCTTTGCCGTGCTGGATGGCATCGTCGACATGCACTATCGCGAAGAGGGTGAAGAGCGGGTCGTGACCTTGCTGGCAGGTGATGTGTTCTATGCCGGCATCGGCTGCGAGCATGTGGCTCATCCCCGTGGCGAGGCGAGGATTCTGGTGGTGGAAAAGGCTGGCAGTGTCTGAGTGGTGTGAGCTTGTCTGACCGTTCTGGCTTGTGTATCTGTCGGGGCATTGAGTAGTGTGCTGTCTGCGGCGTTTGCCGTAACGGGCGCGGGCCCTTGGGTGCTAGCACACCCCCGGGCCCGCTAACCACACACACTCACGCAAGGAGTTTGTATGGCTGCGTATGATGGTAATTCACCCCTGGTCTATCCACCAAGTCGTCAGCAGCGCGATCTGCAGTTGTTGCAGCTGGTTTCCCGGCTTTGCCCCCCGCGTGACAGCCTGCCCGAGCAGGGCCTGTGCCGTCTGATTGTCGATAGCCGCCTGGCCTGGGCGGTCGAGGCGATCGACGGTCAGTCGTCATGGCTGTACCTGCCCAGTGCAGCGCGGGCACGGCAGGTGGCGGGTTGTACGATTCTCTCGCTGGATTAACCACTGTTCTCGGAGGCCGGGGGCCGCAAGGTCCCCGGAGGGGTTGCTTGCAACCAGAACGGGGTCAGGTCTTTCATTTTGCATCCTGACGCAAAATGAAAGACCTGACCCCTTTTGTGTGTGTCGGCGGTTTACAGGGTTTTGTAGTAAATGGCGGTGCCGTTGTACTGGCCGTTTGAGCTCAGGGCAAAGCCGGGGATGACGCCCGCACGGGTAAAACCGCATTTGGCATAGAGCGCTTCCGAGACATCCCCTTGCCGTGTGTCCAGCACCAGCAGCCGCAGGCCGAGTGCTCTGGCCTGGGCTTCGGCTGCGGCCATCAGTTGTGTGCCGATTCCGGCCGAGCGGCAGTCGGTTCTGACCATCAGTTTCTCGATTTCCCCGCGGTGCTGGCCGTTCTGCTTTTTGCACAGACCGATTTGCACACTGCCGACAATGTCACCGGCCTGCCGCGCCACCAGCAGACGACCATCCTGGCTGCGCAGCCGCTGATCGACGCCGCGCCAGTAGTCCAGCGCCACTTGCCTGTCCAGCGGGGCGATGAAGCCGACCGAGGCGCCGCCTGCCACGCTGTCGGTGAGCAAGTCGCTCAGCGCCTGGAGGATCTCTCCACAGGTGGGGAGATCCTGAATGGTCAGGGTATCTGGGCGGGCGGAATGAGGCATGATGGTTTTCCTTGGCGGGGAGCTGTCAGTGTATCCGGTGGCAGGCGGGCTGGCGACGCCTCGCTCAGGCCAGCGGCAGGTAGATGTCGGTGATCAGGGCGGCCTCCGGGGTATCCGGCAGCAGGTTGACGTAGTGGAAGAACAGCGGAAAGTCGCGCAGTTCTTCCCCGCTGGCCGGCAACCAGTCGCGATACAGCGGATAGATGCTTTCGCCGATGCGCTCATGCGCACCGAGATGGCGCACCCGGGCGCAGCGTCCGCCCGGGATGACTTTTTCGATCACGCCCTGCGGGTTGGCCGGCACCGTCTGGCGGATTTCGCCGGCGATATCGAAACGAAACTGACTGGGCTCGGTGGTATCGGGATTGTCGTAGGCAATGCCGAAGGTACGGCAGTCATCCTTGGGCGACAGGCCTGACTGTTTGCGCCATTCGATAAAGCTGGCCACGGCATGATTCAGTTGCTCGGTCGGACCGCGATGCGCCTTGACGGCAATCGGCGTGCGGGCGAAATCGACAATATCGACTTTCACGGGGTGGTTCCTTTCTGGCAGGCGGAAGCGGTAAACCTCGTGCCAGTGCGCCCAGTCGGGGGCCTTCCTGAATTCGGACGGTGACTGGCCAAAAGTCTGGCGAAAGGCACGGGCAAAGGATTCCGGCGTTTCAAATCCGGCATGCAGGGCAATATCGATCACCTTTTCCTGTGGTGCGAACACCAGGCGATAGGAAGCCTGCTTCAGGCGGCGCAGCAGGATGTAGCGCGCCACATTGATGCCGAGGTAGTCGGCAAACTGCCGGTGAAAGTGAAATTTGGAGAAATGGGCGATCTGGCACAGCTGCCCCACGCTCAGCGGTTCGTCCAGGTGCTGGTCGATGTAGTCGAGGACCTTGTTGAAACGCGTCTGGTAGGCCTGCAGTCGGTCGTTCATTTTTTCTCCGGGGTTCACCGTCCGCACTATGCGGCATCCCGTGCCCACAAGCCTGTCCAAAATTGCTGCCTTGCCGGCCAGACCCCGCACAAAGGGCAGGGTTTTTCTTGCCGCTGTCCTGCATCGTGAGTATCCTGATGCGCTCGCGTGTCGCGCTGTGCGCGACACTGTTGCTGGTGGATGACTGTCTGATGGTTGTGTGCTGATGCCCCTGTTACGTCGTTTGCTGCTGCTGGTCCTGCTCGTCGGGCTGGCCGCCTGTCAAAAGCCGATCAAGCTTGATCTCAAAGGCTCCGATCTGACCGGAACCCAGGTGGGTGGCGATTTCTCGCTGACGGATCAGCAAGGCAAGCCGCGCCGCCTGTCCGAATTCCAGGGCAAGGTGGTGGCGCTGTTTTTCGGCTACACACATTGTCCCGATGTCTGTCCGACAACCCTGCTAGAATATGCCAATGTGTATAAAAAACTCGGCAAAGATGGCGATAAACTGCAAGTGATCTTTGTTTCCGTCGATCCCGAGCGGGATACACAGGCCGTACTGGCAGGCTATGTGCCGCATTTCAACCCGACTTTTGTCGGTCTGACCGGCACGCCGGCCCAGGTTGCCGATGTCATGAAAGCCTACAAGGTGGTGGCGCAGAAAGTCCCGACGCCCGGTGGGGGTTATTCAGTCGATCACAGTGCCGGATCCTATCTGCTGGATGCCAGCGGGCAGGTGCGGGTTTACGAGCCTTATGGCACACCGGTTGCCGATGTGGTGCATGATATTCAGCAACTGTTACGCTAGAATCGTCTTATAGCTAGATACAATATTCATTGAAGGTTTGCACTGTGAGTCAAGAAAACCAGCCCAGCGTTTCAGGTGCCGGCCAGACCCTCGATCTGGCCAAGTACACGCTTGCTTCGCAGGTTGAAATCGTTCATCACCTCAAGGCCATTGCCAAGAGCGGTTTCATGGTGACCGTGTTCTCGAACAAGGGCAAAACCTTCATCCTTACCCGTCTGCTGGAAGTCGATACCAAGAAGCAGACCATGATCTTCGACTGGGGCAGCGACGAAGCCACCAACAAGCAGTTGCTGGCCAGCGAGCGCAATGTGTTTGTCTGCTCGCCCGACGGCGTCAAGACCCAGTTCATCACCGGTCAGGTGCACCAGATCAGCTACGAGGGCAAGCCGGCCTTCGAAGTGTCGCTGCCGGAGCAGGTCATCAAGTTGCAGCGGCGCGAGTTCTTCCGCATCCGCACCCCGGTCGGCAATCCGCTGATCTGTACCATCAATGATTTCCCCGGCGCCCCGGTCGAACTGGCGGTGTTTGACATCAGCCTGGGCGGCATGGCGCTGTGGCTGCCGGATCTGACCATGGCCGGTTTTGACATCGGCACCCAGTACCTCGACTGCCATCTGGATCTCAAGCCTTTCGGGCGGCTCAACTGCGTGCTGGAAGTGCGCCATCGTCTGCCCCTGCAGATGCGCAACGGTCAGGACGCCCTGCGCGTGGGCTGTAATTTCGTCGGTCTGCCGACCCAGATGGAAAACCTGATCCAGCGTTACGTCGGCCAGCTCGAGCGCGAACGTCGCGCGATGATGCGCTGACCGCCGCACCCCGACAAAGCAGTAATTTCCCGCCGCCGGCTTTTCGGTTATTCTGTCTGAATAACTCCATTCATGTGTCCGGCGGATCTGCATTCCCCCAAGCATCTGAATTTGAATTAATCTTTGGCAACTGGCCTGACAGACAACATTCATCATGACGCTGACCATTGCCCTGTCCAAAGGGCGTATTTTCGAAGAGACCCTGCCTCTGCTGGCGGCTGCCGGCATTACCCCGGCGGAAGACCCCGAAGCCTCGCGCAAGCTGATCATCGGCACCAACCATGCGGATGTGCGCCTGGTGATCGTGCGCGCTTCCGACGTCCCGACCTATGTGCAATATGGCGCGGCCGATCTGGGCATTGCCGGACGCGACGTGCTGATCGAACATGGGGGGGCCGGCCTGTACCAGCCGCTGGATCTGAACATCGCCCGCTGCCGCATGATGGTGGCAGTGCAGGACGGTTTTGATTATGACGAAGCGGTGAAACATGGTGCACGCCTGAAAGTCGCCACCAAATATCCGAAAATCGCCCGTGAGCATTTTGCCCGCAAGGGCGTGCACGTCGACATCATCAAACTGTACGGCTCAATGGAGCTGGCACCGCTGGTCGGTCTGGCCGACGCCATCGTCGATCTGGTGTCCACCGGCAACACGCTCAAGGCCAACCATCTGTCGGCGGTTGAACACATTCTGGATATCAGCTCGCGCCTGGTGGTCAACCAGGCGGCGCTCAAACTCAAATACGACACCATCCAGCCGGTGCTGGACGCTTTTGCCGCGGCGACTGCCGGCAAGCAGGAATGATGGCCATGTTGCATCTGGATACTTCCCGACAAGACTTTGCCGAACGTCTGGCGGCCCTGCTGGCCTTTGAAACCGCGCAGGATCCGGCGGTAGATCAGGGGGTGGCGGCGATCTGCGCCGAGGTGCAGCGCCGTGGCGATGCGGCGGTGATCGAATACACCAATCGCTTCGACCGGCTGTCGGCGCAGTCGATGGCGGATCTGACCCTCAGCCGCGAACAGCTGGCGGCAGCGCATGCCCGCCTGCCGCAGGCACAGCGCGAGGCGCTGGAGGCCGCGGCCGCACGCGTGCGCCGCTATCACGAACATCAGCGCCAGTCGTCCTGGTCCTACGAGGAAGAGGACGGCACGCTGCTCGGCCAGCAGGTCACGCCGCTGGACCGGGTCGGCATCTACGTGCCGGGCGGCAAGGCGGCCTATCCCAGCTCGGTGCTGATGAATGCCATGCCGGCCAAGGTAGCCGGCGTGGGCGAAATCATCATGGTGGTGCCGACGCCGGGCGGGGAACGCAATGACCTGGTGCTGGCGGCGGCCTATATCGCCGGTGTCGACCGGGTGTTTACCGTGGGTGGCGCCCAGGCGGTGGCGGCGCTGGCCTATGGCACCGAAACCGTGCCGCAGGTGGACAAAATCACCGGTCCGGGCAATGCCTGGGTCGCGGCCGCCAAGCGACGGGTGTTCGGCGTGGTCGGCATCGACATGGTCGCCGGTCCGTCGGAAATCCTGGTGATTTGCGACGGGGAAACCGATCCGGACTGGATTGCCATGGATCTGTTCAGCCAGGCCGAGCACGACGAAATTGCCCAGGCCATCCTGCTGACGCCCTCGGCCGAATTCATTGCCCGGGTCGAGGCCAGCATGGCGCGGCTGATGGCCGACATGCCGCGGCGCGACATCATCGAGGCATCGCTGTCCGGCCGTGGCGCACTGATCAAGGTGCGCGATCTGGCTGAAGCCTGCGAGATCGCCAACCGCATTGCGCCGGAACACCTGGAGCTGTCAGTGGCCGATCCGGAAGCCTGGCTGCCGCAGTTGCGCCATGCCGGGGCGATTTTCCTCGGCCGCTTCACCTCGGAGAGTCTGGGCGACTATTGCGCCGGGCCGAACCACGTGTTGCCGACCTCGCGTACCGCCCGTTTTGCCAGTCCGCTGGGGGTGTATGACTTCCAGAAGCGCAGCAGCCTGATCCGCGTTTCCGCGGCCGGCGCCGCGCGTCTGGGGCCGATTGCCTCGACCCTGGCCCATGGCGAGGGCCTGACCGCCCATGCCCGGGCTGCCGAACTGCGCATGCCGTCCGCCGACGCATAATGGTTTTATGACATATAATCAGGCAGATAAGCCTTCGCCCGTACGGGTATGAGCCAAGACATGAAACGTTCCGCCGAACACCTGATCCGACCGGAAATTCTCGACATGCCGGCCTACCATGTGGCCGACGCCGCCGGCTACATCAAGCTGGATGCCATGGAGAATCCTTTCCGTCTGCCGGAGGCGTTGCGTAACGAGCTGGGTCGTCGCCTGTCGGACGTGCTGATCAACCGCTACCCGGACCCCTCCGGCAGCGGTCTCAAGGCGCAGCTGGCCGAGGCCTTCGGGATTCCCCCCGAGGCGGAAGTGCTGCTCGGCAATGGGTCGGACGAAATCATCACCCTGATCTGCCAGGCGCTGGCGCGCCCCGGTGCCTGCCTGATGGCCTTCGAGCCGTCCTTCGTCATGTACCGGCTCAATGCGCAGTTTTCCCGGGTCGGCTATGTCGGCATCCCGCTCAACGAGGATTTCTCGCTCGACCTGCCGCGCACCCTGGACGCCATCCGCCAGCACCAGCCGGCGGTGATCTTCATTTCCTACCCCAACAACCCGACCGGCAACCGTTTTGCCCGTGCCGACATCGAGCGCATCCTGGAGGCCGCCACCGGGCTGGTGGTGCTGGACGAGGCCTATCAGGCCTTTGCCGACGACTCGTTCATGGCGCTGGCCGGCAAGCTGGAGCACCTGCTGGTAATGCGCACCCTGTCGAAGATCGGTCTGGCCGGCATCCGCCTGGGCTATGCCGCCTCGACGCCGGCCTGGATCGAGGCCATCAACAAGGTGCGGCCACCGTATAACGTCAATGTGCTGACCCAGGAAACCGCGCGCTTCCTGCTGGCACATCGCGAAGTGTTTGACGGTCAGGCCCGTGACCTGCGCCGCGAGCGTGCCCGCATGGCCGAGCGGCTCGCCCATTTTGCCGGCCTGCAGGCCTTCGACAGTCAGGCCAATTTCATTACCGTGCGCGTGGCCGATGCCGACGAGCTGCATGGTTTTCTCAAGCAGGCCGGCCTGCTGGTGAAGAATCTGCACGGCAGCCATCCGCTGCTGGCGCAATGTCTGCGCATCACCATTGGTGCGCCCGAGGAAAACGACGCGGTCCTGGCCGCCCTGACAGCCTACTTCGAATAAATCATGCGAACCGCTACCGTTACCCGCAATACCCTGGAAACCCGGATCACCGTGACGCTCGATCTGGATGGCACCGGCCAGGCCGAACTCCAGACCGGCGTGCCGTTTCTCGATCACATGCTGGACCAGATCGCACGCCACGGCCTGATCGACCTGAGCATCCTTGCCGAAGGCGATCTGCACATCGACGCCCACCACACCGTCGAGGATATCGGCATCACCCTGGGGCAGGCCTTTGCCCGCGCCATCGGCGACAAGAAGGGCATCCGCCGCTATGGCCATGCCTATGTGCCGCTGGACGAGGCGCTGTCGCGCGTGGTGATCGACCTGTCCGGTCGTCCCGGTCTGACTTACGAAGTCAGCTATACCCGCGCCGCCATCGGCCAGTTCGATGTCGACCTGTTTGCCGAGTTTTTCCATGGCTTCGTCAACCACGCCATGGTGACGCTGCACATCGACAACCTGCGTGGCGTCAATGCTCACCACCAGGCGGAAACCATCTTCAAGGCTTTTGGCCGTGCGCTGCGCATGGCCTGTGAAGCCGACGAGCGCATGGCCGGCATCACGCCCTCGACCAAGGGGACGCTGACAGCATGATCAATGTCGCCGTAATCGACTATGGCATGGGCAACCTGCATTCGGTGGTGAAATCGATCGAGGCGGTCAACGATGGCCGCGCCCGCATTCAACTGACTGCCGATCCGCACGCCGTGCTGAAAGCCGACAAGGTGGTGTTCCCCGGTCAGGGCGCCATGCCGGACTGCATGCGCGAACTGCGCGCCCACGGTCTGGCCGAGGCCGTGCTGGAGGCCACGCGCAACAAGCCGTTTTTCGGCATTTGCGTCGGCGCCCAGCTGCTGTTCGACTCAAGCGAAGAGGGCGATACCCCGGGGCTGGGGCTGTTCCCCGGCACGGTCAGGCGCTTTGCCGCCGGCCAGACCGATGCGCACGGCGATCGCCTCAAGGTACCGCACATGGGCTGGAACCGGGTGTTCCAGTGCCAGCCGCACCCGTTGTTTGCCGGCATTGCCGATGGCGAGCGCTTCTATTTCGTCCACAGCTACCATTTCGCGCCGCAGGATCCGGCGCTGACCCTGGCCGAGAGTGAGTACCCGGGGCGCTTTTCCTGCATCGTCGGCCGCGAGAACATTTTTGCCACGCAGTTTCACACCGAGAAGAGTCATGCCGCCGGGCTTCAGCTGATGAAGAATTTCCTGGCCTGGGATGGCACTGTTCAACCCTAACGAAATCAAGACTTACCATGCTGCTCATACCCGCAATTGACCTCAAGGATGGTCAGTGTGTCCGCCTCAAGCAGGGCCTGATGGATCAGGCCACGGTGTTTTCCGAAGACCCGGTCGAAGTCGCCGTCCATTGGCGTGACCAGGGGGCCCGGCGCCTGCATCTGGTGGATCTGAATGGTGCGTTTGCCGGCAAGCCGAAGAACCTGGCGGTGATTCGCGACATCCTGGCCGAAGTTGGTTCCGACATGCCGGTGCAGTTGGGCGGTGGCATCCGCGATCTGGATACCATCGAAAAGTACCTCGACATGGGCCTGCAATACGTGATCATCGGCACCGCCGCGGTCAAGACGCCCGGCTTCCTGCGCGATGCCTGCGATGCCTTCCCCGACCAGGTGATTGTCGGCCTGGATGCCAAGGACGGCATGGTGGCGATCGACGGCTGGGCCAAGATCACCAGCCACAACGTGATCGAGCTGGCCAAGCGTTTCGAGGACTATGGCGTGGTGTCGGTGATCTACACCGATATCGGCCGCGACGGCATGCTCACCGGGGTGAATATCGACGCCACGGTCAAGCTGGCCCAGGCACTGCGTGTGCCGGTAATCGCTTCCGGTGGCCTGACCAACCTGGATGATGTGCGCCAGCTGGTAGCGGTAGAAGGTGAGGGCATCGAAGGCGCCATCACCGGCCGCGCCATCTACGAAGGCAGCCTGCCGTTTGCCGAAGCCCAGGCGCTGGCGGACGAACTGTCCGACCAGGAAGCCTGACATGGCACTGGCCAAACGCATCATTCCCTGCCTCGACGTCACCGCCGGCCGCGTGGTCAAGGGGGTCAACTTTGTTGGCCTGCGCGATGCCGGCGACCCGGTCGAGATCGCCCGTCGCTACAACGAACAGGGCGCCGACGAACTGACCTTCCTCGACATCACCGCCAGCTCGGACCAGCGTGACCTGATTCTGCACGTGATCGAGTCGGTGGCCGATCAGGTCTTCATTCCGCTGACCGTGGGCGGCGGCGTGCGCCAGGTAGCGGACATCCGCCGCCTGCTCAATGTCGGTGCCGACAAGGTCAGCATCAACACCACCGCTGTCACCAACCCCGGGCTGGTGGAAGAAGCCGCCGGCCGTTTCGGTTCGCAGTGCATCGTGGTCGCCATTGATGCCAAGGCCACCGGACCGGACAACGACCGCTGGGAGGTGTTTACCCATGGCGGTCGCACCCCGACCGGGCTGGATGCGGTCGAGTGGGCGCTGAAAATGCAGCAGCTCGGCGCCGGCGAAATCCTGCTCACCAGCATGGATCGCGACGGCACCCGGGTCGGCTTCAACCTGCCGCTTACCCGCGCGGTTTCCGACGCGGTATCGATTCCGGTGATCGCCTCCGGTGGCGTCGGCAATCTGCAGCATCTGGTCGAGGGCGTCAGCGAGGGGCATGCCGATGCCGTGCTGGCCGCCAGCATCTTCCATTTCGGTGAATACACGGTACGCGATGCCAAGCTGGCCATGCAGGCCGCCGGCATCGAGGTCCGCCTGTGACGGGAACCCCCATGTGGCTGGATGAAGTGAAATGGGACGAGGCCGGCCTGGTGCCGGCCATCGCCCAGGATGAACAGAGCGGGCGTATCCTGATGATGGCCTGGATGGACCGCGAAGCCCTGCAGCTGACGGCCGAGACCGGTCTGGCGCACTACTACAGCCGCTCGCGCCGGCGCCAGTGGCAAAAAGGCGAGGAGTCCGGCCATGTGCAGCACGTCAGCGAACTGCGCCTGGATTGCGATGGTGACGTGATTGTCATGCAGATCCGGCAAGATGGCGGTATTGCCTGCCATACCGGACGTGAGAGCTGTTTCTACCGCCGATTTGCCGATGGCGCCTGGCAGGTGGTCGACCCGATCCTCAAGGATCCGGCGGCGATTTATACCCGCAACACATAAAACGGATGGCGAGCCGATGGCCGGCAGCGTTAGAATGGGCGCTGTCGCCGGCACCCGGCCGGCCGTGCCGCACAAGGAATGACATGATCAATACCGAAGTGTTGAAGTCGATTGCCGATACGCTGGAAGCGCGACGCGAGGCCAGTTCGCAAACTTCCTACGTGGCATCGCTGTTTCACAAGGGTGAAGACGCCATTCTGAAAAAGGTCGCTGAAGAGGCCGCCGAAACCCTGCTGGCTTCGAAAGATGGCGACAAGCTGCATATCGTGCGCGAAGTCGCCGACCTGTGGTTCCACACCATGGTGCTGCTGGCCTTTCACGGCCTGCGTCCCGAAGACATCCTGATGGAGCTGCACCGTCGCGAAGGCATTTCCGGCCTGGACGAAAAGGCTTCGCGGCCGCAGCAACCCTGATTCCCATCCCTGATTGCCCCGGAGAAGGCTGATGACTGATTGCATCTTCTGCAAGATCGCTGCTGGAGAGATTCCGGCCAACAAACTCTACGAAGACGACGACGTGGTCGCCTTCCACGATATCCGGCCGATCGCCCCGGTGCATTTCATGATCATCCCCAAGCGCCACGTCGAATCGCTGGCGCATTGCCAGCCCGAACACCAGGAGGTGCTGGGCAAGATTCTGCTGCTCGCGCCGAAACTCGCGGCCGAACAGGGTCTGTCAGCCGGTTTCAAGACCGGTATCAATACCGGACGTGGCGGCGGGCAGGAAGTATTCCACCTGCACGTACATGTCTTTGGTCACAAGTCGCAAGGAAACTGACATGGGTTCTTTTAGCATTTTTCACTGGCTGATCGTTTTGCTGATTGTGGTGCTGGTGTTCGGCACCAAGAAGCTGCCGAATATCGGCAAGGATCTGGGTGGCGCGGTACGCGGCTTCAAAGAGGGCATGAAGGGCGAGGCCGAGAAGCAGGCTGCCGCCGATGCCGAGAAGACCGGGCGCGTCATCGAAGGCGAAGCCGACAAGAAATAAGCCGCTGGGGATACCGTGTTCGACTTCAGTTTTGGTGAAATCCTGCTGACCTCCGTGGTGGCGCTGGTGGTGCTCGGTCCCGAGCGCCTGCCGGCCGTGGCCCGCACCCTGGGGGCGCTGGTGGCGCGCGCCCAGCGCTTTGTCGCCAGCGTCAAGGCCGACATCGGCGAGCACACCGAGCTGTCCACCCTGGTGTCGCTGAAACAGGAAGTGCAGAACACGGCCTATGCCTTCAAGGAACAGCTGACGGCCGAGGTCGACGAGGTCAGCCAGACCATCCATCAGGCCCGCCAGGAAACCGTCGAAGCCCTTGAGGCCGCCAAAGCGGAGATCGTCGCGCCGCCGGCTGATGACCTGACGCCGATGTCTGCGGCCAGCGTGGTCGTACCGACCCCGGTGCCGGCCGGCGAGCCGCCCGCCGCACAGAACGAGCCTGAGCGCCCCCCCGTTGATGACAACCAGCTTGACCTGTTTGCCGAACTGACCCCGACGCCAGCCCGGCAAGAACCTCCCCGATGACCGAACAACCGCTGCTGACCCACCTGCTGGAACTGCGCACCCGACTGGTGCGTGCCCTGATCGGCTTCTTCCTGGTCTTCCTCGGCCTGTTCCACTGGTCCGGGGCCATCTACCACCTGCTGGCCAGACCCCTGCTGCAACACCTGCCGGCCGGCAGCAACATGATTGCCATCGAAGTCACCGCCCCCTTCTTCGTGCCGATGAAGGTCACCATGCTGGTGGCGCTGCTGATCTCGCTGCCCAATACCCTGTACCAGATCTGGGCCTTCGTGGCCCCCGGCCTGTACAGCCATGAAAAAAGACTGATCCTGCCGCTGGTCGTGTCCAGCGTGCTGCTGTTCTGCCTCGGCATGGCCTTCGCCTACTTCCTGGTGTTCCCGCTGGTGTTTACCTTCATGGCCGCCGTCACCCCCAGTGGCGTGTCGATGATGACCGATATCGACAAATACCTGTCCTTCGTGCTGGGCATGTTCGTCTCGTTCGGCGCGGCCTTCGAAGTGCCGGTGGTCGTGGTGCTGCTGGTGCGCATCGGCGTGCTGACCATCGACAAGCTGCGTACCGCGCGGCCCTACGTCATCGTCGGCGCCTTCGTGGTGGCCGCCATCGTCACCCCGCCGGATGTGCTGTCGCAGACCATGCTGGCCGTTCCCCTGTGGCTGCTCTATGAAGTGGGCATCATCGCCGCGCAACTGATGGAACGTCAGCGCGCCCGGAGCGCCAGCTGATGCGCCGGCTCTGGCACTGGCTGGCCATCGGCACGCTGATTGCCCTGATCCTGCTGTCGCTGGGGTGGGAATTGTGGCTGGCGCCGCTGCGGCCGGGCGGCTCGATGCTGGCGCTCAAGGCAGTGCTGCTGCTGGCGCCGCTGTTCGGCATCCTGCGCGGGCGGCTCTACACCTTCCAGTGGTCCAGCATGTTCATCCTGCTGTTTTTCACCGAAGGCATCATGCGCGGCTGGGCCGATCACGGCCTGTCACAGCAGCTGGCCTGGGGCGAGACCGCCCTGAGCGTGCTGTTCTTCGTCGCGGTGATCGGTTTTATCCGCAGCCGACAATAACCGGCAGGCAGCGCCTAATCCAGATCGCCGTCGTGATCCGACAAATAGGCCCGCAGGGCGCGGCGTACCGCCAGCAGATGCTGGGCACCCGGTGGCAGGTCGCGCAGAGAAATCACGTCCAGGGCGATCAGCACATCAATCACGTCTTCAATAATGCGCACCGTGTTGCGGTCTGACTCCGTCAGCGTCAACAGCGCCTCGTCCTCGCTGGTCTCCACCGTCTCGATCAGCTCATCCAGCTGCTTGTGCGGAATCAACTGACCATGATCGGTCACCACCGTCTTGCCCGACAGGGTCTTGTTGCGCACCAGCAGGTCGATCAGGCTGGACAACAGCATGCGGTGGGCATCATCCGAGGCATTGAGCAAGGCTGCCGTCAGCTCCGGATCGGACGCTTGCAGAAAATGCAGCACCCGGATGTCACTCAGTGGCAGATAGGGGCGATCACTGCCCTTTTTCAGGAAAAGTGCCTCGACGTCACCCTGGGGGGTCAATTGAACGAATGGCATGATGATGTGGGATCGCAGGGTATGATTATTTAGATATCATAGAATCCAGCATAGACTATTTATCTGCCGGACAAGATGAAATCTGCGCGGGGCAATGCAGCCCCCCCAGGCTGGCGGGAGTCAGCCGCAGCGCCTGCTGCACATTCGCGCTGGTCTGCCGCGCCATCTCCTCAGGCGTCGCTGCGCGCAGCGACGCCAGCTCGGCGGCATAGCGCGCCAGATTGGCCGGCTCATTGGGCTGATCCTGCGCCCAGGCCGGACGAATATCCGGCGCATCCGTCTCCAGCACCAGACAGTCAGCCGGCAGGGTGGCGGCCAGCCGGCGAATGCGTTGCGAACCCTGATAAGTCATGGCCCCGCCGAAACCCAGCTTGAAGCCCAGCGCGACAAAAGCCTCGGCCTGCTGCTGACTGCCATTGAAGGCATGGGCAATTCCGCCACCCACCGCATACTGCCGCAGGTACTTCAGCACCCGATCCTGTGCCTTGCGCACATGCAGAATCACCGGCAAATCATAGCGACGCGCCAACTTCAGCTGCTCGATGAACAGCGCCTCCTGCCGCGGCAGATCCTGGTCCGGCAACCAGTGGTCCAGACCGATCTCGCCCACCGCCACCGGCCGATGCCGTTGCAGCTGCGCTTCAAGCTGCGCCAGATGATCATCCAGATGTTCACGGCAGTACATCGGGTGCAAACCCAGCGCAATCAGGCAGCCATAGCGCTGACGCATGGCCAGCGTGGCTTCGAACAACCGGCTGGACACCGCCGGGACGACAATCTGACCGACCCCGGCCGTCAGCGCGGTTTGCACCACCTGGTCGCGACGCGCGTCAAACACCACATCGTCCAGATGGCAGTGGCTATCGATCAGCAGGGCAGGGGACATAGGGAATGTGGCTGAAATGCTGCGGCGTGGGAAATTTACCCATTTTTTATGGGCATGGTTACCTATTCATGCTACGCTATCAGTTGTAATAGATCCAGATGGTTTTCCATGAATACCAGTGCCAGCCCGCCCGCCAAAATGCTGCAAGCGCTCCGCTATCTGCTGGAGCCCTTGGTGCGTCTGCTGCTCAACCATGGCATGGCCTATCCCTCGCTGGCAGAGCTGCTCAAGCGCGTCTATGTCGATGTCGCCGAACGCGATTTTGCCCTGCCCGGCAAACCCCAGACCGACAGCCGCATCAGCATTCTGACCGGCGTGCACCGCAAGGATGTCAAACGCCTGCGGGAAACCGACGATGCCCCGCTCAACCTGACCAAGCACAGCCATGTCTCGCTGCAGGCCCAGTTACTGGCCAAGTGGACCGGTGAAACGCGCTTCCTCGATGCCCAGGGCCGGCCGCGCCCATTGCCGCGCCAGGCCACCACGCACGAAGCGCCGACCTTTGAGGGCATGGTCTACGACATCAGCAAGGATGTGCGCGCCAGAGTGTTCCTTGACGAATGGCAGCGCGTCGGTCTGGTGCAGATCGATCAGGACGATAGGGTGCACCTGAACGTCGAGGCCTTGCTGCAATCGCCGGCGCTGGAAGAAAAAATGGATTTCTTCGGCCGCAACATCCATGACCACCTGGCGGCCGTGGTCAGCAACCTCGAAGGCCAGCAGGCCCCCTATATGGACCGCTGCGTGTTCTACCACGGCCTGAGTCCCGAACAGGTTCAGCAACTGAAGCAGCGGGCAGAGCAGATGAGCATGGATGCCCTGCTGGAAATCAACCGCATGGCACAGGAAATGGTCATGCAAAACCACAGCCAGCCAGCCGGTGCAGACAGCACCCCGCCACAACGCATGCATTTTGGTGCCTACTTCTATCATGCCGAAGACAAGCCTGCTGCGAATCCGCCTTCGGCCTGAGCTCCTGCTGCTCGCCGCCCTGAGCCTGACCCCGCTGACGGGTTGGGCCGCCGCCGTTTGTCGCTTCGACGCGCATGGCCAGCAAGTGGCGCCACTGCCGACCCCGCCCGGCCAGACACCACCCCCGACCCCCTGGGGAGGCATGGGCGGCACCGGTGTGCAAACCGCCACGGCCCAGCCCGAACCGAAAAACGGCTGGGGCGGCCTGGGGGGCACCGGCATCCAGCAGCCCGCCACGCCGGGCCAGCGCACCGTCGCGAAAAACCTGCTGCCGGACCACGAAGGCTGGGGCGGCCTGGGCGGCACCGGCATTCAGCCGCAATCAGCCAAGCCGGCCACCAGCACAGCGGACAACCAGCCCGCCGGTCACGAGGGCTGGGGCGGCCTCGGCGGCACCGGGCTGCAAACCGCCCCGATCGCGGCTCAGCCCAGGCTGGCCGGCTACATCCTGTATCGCCATGGCAAGGTGCTGGCACAGCAACCGGGCCTGCCGGCACGCGAGCTGACACGCGGCGATGCCGTGTGCGAAGGCGATGCCATCATGACCGCGGAAAATGACGGGCTGCTGCAGATCCGCATGGCCGATCAGGGCTCGGTGATGCTGTATTCCGGTTCGAAACTGCATATCAATACCTTCAACCTGCCGGAGAAAATCGACGGCAGCGAACGCCTGGCCATGACCCTGGAGCAGGGGGGCATGCGTGCCATGACCGGTGACATCGGCCATCTCAACAAGCAGAACTACCTGATCCGGACGCCGAGCGCCGAGGTCCACATCCGCGGCACCGACCACGAGCTGTTCCAGGTACCGGCCGCCGTCGGCCGCTTCAGCAGCGTGGCCCCCGGCACCTACGACCATGTGATCAGTGGCGGCACCACCCTGCTCAACCCGGCGGGCAGCGTGCGCATCGAACCCACCCAGTCCGGTTTTGCCCCGCTTGACCAGGGCGCGCCGAAGACCATCGAAGTGCTGCCGGAAGTGTTGCGCAACCTGCCGCTGCGCGGCCTGGCCCCGGCCAAGACCAGCGAGGGCAGCAGCGACAATGCCGCTGGCAGCGGCGTCACCACACCCACCGACCCGCTGTCGACGGCCTTGCCCAACCGCATCGTCAGCAACAGCGTTGTCCTTGACCTGTCGGTCGAGCCGCAAGACAGTCCGGCCAATTCGGCCTATGTCGGCGTGACCGTGGCCGATGGCCAGATCCAGCGCGGCCATCTGCAGGTCGACGAAGACAACAGCTGGCAGATCGGCGTCGATCCGCGCTCCGGACTGCCCCTGTATGTGGTGCAGAATGATGGATCGCTGCTGTTTTTTGTCGATGACGATACCCAACAGCCGGTGCAGTACCAGATCTATACCACAACGGACGGCGCCAAAATTTACTGGGGCGTTTACTTCGGTGGCGGCGCCAGCGATGCCAATGGCGACTGGCAATATGCCGACCTGCACCAGTTTGCTTTTGCGCCCGGCGGGGCAACGCCCGGCTCAGCCATCACCGCCATGAGCGGACAGACCGGCAGCTACACCATGGTTCCCGGCATGCCGGGGCCGGTGGATGAGAACGGCAAGATGGGCGGACAAATCAACAGCCTGACCGCCAACGTCACCTTTGGTGCCAACCCGACCATTGACCACTACGCCATCAATGTGACCGATGGCCAGGGCCGGATCTGGGACGCCAACAGTGGCGCGGCGGTATCGCTGCAAACCTTCCAGAGCAGCGGCATCGCGCTGAACGGCAGCTGCACCGGTTGCCAGAGCCCGACCATCAGCAACGGCTCGGCGGCGGGCGTCTTGATCGGCCCCCAGGCCGGTGGCATGATCAGCCACTATGGCTTGCAGACTAATCAGAATGAGTCCGTCTCCGGGGTGGGGATATTAAAAAAACCCTGACACTGTTTGCCCTGTGCGGTAGCGTCTTTCCGCTGATTGCCCGGGCTGCCGACGAGTGCGCGAATGCGGCGCAGGCGGGCCAGCTGGCGCTCAACCGCGGCGATGCCGCCGCCGCGCTGGCCGTACTGCAGCCGGCAGAAGCCGGATGTGCCGGTCGCGGCCGCTTTGACCACCTGCTCGGCTTTACCCTGCTGGTGAGCGGGCGCGCCGCCGACGCCTCCTGGGTACTGGAACGTGCCGCCGCGGCCAACCCGAACAGCGGCGCCGCCTGGCTCGACCTGGCCGACGCCTACCTCCAGACCGGCGATACCCTGCGTGCCGATACCGCCCTGCAGCACGCCCGTGCCCTGCAACCCCCGCCCGTCGCCCAGCGCAAGATCGACACCCTGCAGGCCGCACTCGACAAGATCCGCCACCCCTGGTCGCTGTCCTACACCGTGCGCCAGGAAATCGGCTGGGACTCCAACGTCAACTCCGCCACCGACCAACTGTCGATCGTGGCCCCCGGCTTCTCGCCCCTGCCGATCAAACTTGACCCGGATGCCCGCGCCTCGGCCAGCAGCTACGCCGACCTGGAGCTGGGCGGTGCCCTCACCGGGGCGCTGAATGACGACTGGACCTTCTATCTGCTGCCGCGCGTCAAGACACGCCACTACGAACCGCTGCGCCAGTTCGACCGCACTTTCTACAACCTGCAGAGCGGCGTATCACGCCGGGTAGGCAGTGGCTTGCTGCTGGGCATGCTGCAAGGCGAGCAACAACAAATGGCGGGCCGCGACTATCTGCGCAGCGAGGGCGGCATCCTCGAATGGCGTCAGCCGGTCGGCCGCAGCGCCTTGCTCAGCCTGACCTCGCAGTACACCAGTACCCGTTATGCCGATCGCAGCATGCGCAATTACGATAGTAACGTTGCACTGGCCGGACTGGCCTGGAAACAGGGATGGACACCGCAGGTCAACTGGAGCGTCGCCGCTTACCGCGGCGAGGATGATGGCGTGAACAATCGTGCCGGTGGCGGGCGCCGCATGGTGATTCTGTCCGGTGCCCTCAATGTGAAATGGCTGGCGGGGCTGGAGAGCGCCCTGACACTGACCCACGAAAGCGATGACTATCGGCAGAAAGACCCGGCCTTCCTGGTGACCCGGTCAGAAAGCATCTGGAACTACACCGCCAGTCTGAGCTGGCCATGGAACAAGCATTTTTCCTCCACCGTCAGCTACAGCCATATCCGTGATGACGCGAATATCGTGCTCTATGGCAGCAAACGGGATCTGGTCAGTCTGAGTGTGCGCGGCGACTTCTGAACCCGGCGCTACTGCCGTGGCTCATGCCGCTGACTGACATGCGTCCAGAACGCGGAGTGCGAATGTTTGACGATGCGCGACCAGCGCTGCAAGGTGCGCTCATGCCGGCCGTGGCTGGTGTGCAGGCTCGACAGCTTCAGCCAGCGTTGCGACTGCTCCTGCGTCGGACGTATCGCCCGACGCATGGCCAGCATGCTCAGCCAGGCCAGTGCCAACACCAGTCCCCATAGCCCCGCTTGCCATAGCCACCACCGCTCCATTGCCGTCACCCTGATTGAACAAGACAAAGATCATAGCCCCTTGTTGCCATGTCGTCCAAGTAATCAATGCCATAGGCATGACGTGCCGTCGCCAGCGGCTTTGCCGGCGCCCATGCCACGCGGGTCGGCGCCCGATCGGGTTAAATTGTTAATTTGTCTTTAGAAATCAGACGCGTAGTGCTAGAATTGCCGCCCTGGTGAAGCGCCGTCAGGGGCTTTATCAGACTGATTTGTGCAAGGCGTTGTTTTTGCGGTTGTTTGCCAGCAGTGTTGTCGCCCCGCATCGGGCGATGTGCATTCTGCAGTGCCATCCTCTGACGTCGGCAGGATCGACACAGAAACCGGCTGTCCGGGACTGTCCGATCCGCCGTCACATTGCAGCCGGCCATGCCAGCTGTCTGTCATATCAGCAAGAGGTAATGTTCCGTAACACAGGCTTTGCACCCCACGCCGGGTGCGGCGCGTGCCTGCCCGTCATTCAGGCGGGAAATCAGTGCTCAGCCAGACAGGACAAGATGATATTTATCGCGAATTCAGCGAACTAGCGCACTCTGAAAAGATTGCGGATAGATTGCCAGCTTATACCCGATAAACAGAAATCATGCCCTCCTGGTGCATTAACGCAGCATATGTATGAGATGACATGTCAAATAGTGGTTTTTTTGATAAACGACAACGTCTTGTCATTTTGTGCATGAGCATAATGTGCGCGAGCCTCCAGGACGAACAATAAAAACAGGGGTTGGCGGGTCTGACAGGCAGTTCGTGGATGGTTGTCTGTCATATCGCTGATCTTTGCCAGACCTGGATGGCCGTGTACTACACCTGAAACGCCTGATTGACCTGCCAGAGATGTCACAGTCTCTGGACCCGAAAGGGGCGCCGGCCTGCGGTCCGGCAGGCGATGCCAAGGCAGATCAGGCGTCATTGCCCACAAGGCAATAGCTCGTAGTTAGAACCGGTTTCGAACTGTTCCGCCGGATAAGCAGCAAACGGAACGCGCTCGAAATCCACTCAGGGAGATGTATCGTGTCAGCAAAGACTCCAGCTCATAAAATTACATTGGTTGGATTCGTCCTCATGTTCTTTACCTCGGTACTTGGTTTCTCCAACGTATCGCGCGGTATTTTCTACATGGGTCAATCCTCGATTCTGTTCTATGTATTCACCGGCTTCTCGTTCTTCCTGCCGTACTCCATCATCTGTGCCGAGATGGGTGCCAGCTTCAAGAGCGAAAAGGGCGGTATCTTCTCGTGGATCGAGAAGAGCGTTGGCGGCAGCTTCGGCCGCAAACTCGGCTTCATCACCATCTTCATGTGGTGGTTCTCCTACGTGGTATGGATGATGAACGTGGCCTCGATGATCACGATTCCGTTGTCCTATGCCATGTCGCCGTTCATTGATGGCGGCTTCAGCCACGCCACCAGCCTGGTCAAGGAAGCCCTTGGCCCGATCGGCATGGGCGTGATCGGTATGATCGTGATCTCGTTCGTCACCTACCTGATCACCCTCGGCGTCACCAAGCTGGCCAAACTGGCCTCCATCGGTGGTATCGCCGTGATGTCGCTGAACGTGATCCTGCTGGTTTGTGCCTTCATCATCCTGGCAGCCCACGGCTTCCATCCGGCCAGCTCCTACAGCTGGGCTGACATGACCACCGTACCGAAATTCTCCAAGTACGCTGGTGATGGCATCACCGGTCTGGTTGGCCTGTTCGGCTTCGCCGTGTACGCCATCTTCGCCTACGGTGGCGTGGAAGCCGTCGGTGGTCTGGTCGACAAACTGGAAAACCCGGAACGCAACGTCAAGCGCGGTCTGCTGATCGGCGCCGGCGTCGGCATCTTCGTCTACTGCTTCGGTATCTTCGCTGCGACCTGGTTCATCGACCGCAACTCGCCGCAAGTCCTGCATGACGTCATGAAGACCAGCCAGGGTGGTACCGGCCTGTTCTACGCCGGTAACGCCGTGTACTACTTCATGTACACCCTGGGCGCGACCCTGGCCAGCAGCCTGGGCGCTGCCGCCAGCACCTGCAACACCATGGGTAACGTCTTCGCCGCCTACACCGGCGTGTCGATGTTCTGCGCCCTGACCGGTGCCTTCTTCGTGCTGATCTACGCCCCGCTGAAGCAAATGATCGAAGGCGTGCCGCAAGGCATCTTCCCGGCCAGCTGGAGCAAGGAAAACCAGAACGGCATGCCGACCGTGGCACTGCGCTGGCAACTGGGTCTGGTGATCGTGCTGATCGCCCTGGGTACCTTCGGTGGTGACGCCGTGGCCGACCTGATCCAGAACCTGGTGACCCTGACCAACGTGACCATGACCGTACCGGTGATCTTCATCATCTACGCTTACATTCACTACCTGCGTAACGATGCTGTAGAAAAGCCGATCCGCATCTTCCGTTCCAACGGTTCGGGCATCTTCATGGCCTGGTGCGCCATGCTGACCATCGGCTTCGCCAACCTGTTCACCGTGGCCTCCCCGCTGTATCACGCCTACCTGGGTGAAGACGTCGGTGCCAACATGAAAGAAGGCATGATGTCCATCATCGGTGTGGTGGTCTTCGCACTGATCGGCTGGTTCATGGTTGCTCGCTACGAACGCCATGTTGCCCAAGGCAAGCTGCCGATGCCGGAAGCCAAGGCAGAACTGGGCGGCAAGTAAGCCCACAAGCAGAACAGGCGACGCCCTGCGTCGCCTGCCATCCCGAAAAAAGCCGTTCATCTGACGATGAACGGCTTTTTCATCGAACGGGGTCAGGTCTTGTATTTTGCATCCCGGCGCAAAATGCACATCGAACAGAACGGGGTCAGGTCTTGTATTTTGCATCCCGATGCAAAATACAAGACCTGACCCCGTTCTCTCGCTGCTGCGACTCAGGCCACCTTGCCCGGCAGATAATCCGGATCCAGGAACCCCGCTACCGACTTGTCCGACGGCATCACTGCACAACAAGACTGCGGACTGGAAATAATGTAATCGCCATTGGCCAGCGCACTGCCGACAATCGCCGCCGGCCGACCGGCCAGCAGCAACAGACTGCCGGCACCCGAAATGATCACCGTCTCCGAACCATCCGGATAACGCACCGTATCGCCCACCCGGGCAATCAACTCCATCTCCGAAGTGGCCGTCACCACCTCGCCCCCATAACGGGTTTTCGAACCGATCGTCGCGACCAGATAAGATTGCTGTTGCTTCATGATAGCTATGCTCACAAGGGTGTTTCCCCCCACCGGGGAGACAAGCGGCCACGGACACACCGCGCCGAACCAGGCGAGAACACCACCACGGGGACAGAGCAGACAAGGCGCAGACAGGCAGGCCGACACACGGCTGCAGGCAGAGCACCACTCCCCACCCCGGGGACGGATCTCGCGGGACCTCCGCACTCCCAGACAGGGGGCAGAGCACCCAGGAATCAGGCCGGTCTTCTGGCTTGCCTTCCACCTCGGCGACCGGCCTTCCCGGACAGACAACATCCAGTGGCATGGTGATCGCGTCGTCAGGCCTACAGCAGCGGGGGCTGCGCCGGCATGGCTGCAACAGCAGCGGCACCGGCTTCCCGTTTCACCCCGTTCCGAAAGGAACACAGGGCACCTGAATCCAGGGCGCCATGATCCCGCCGGGCGGAAAACACGTCAAACGATAAAAAATCAGCATGTTGTGCGCGCTTCGCAACACCCCCCGCACGGGGTCAGGTCTTGTATTTTGCATCGAAACGCAAAATACAAGACCTGACCCCGTTCTGTGCGCCGGGGCATTCAGAATCGCGACTCAATTGATCGAAAGGGGGTCAGATTGCTTTAACCCTCATGCCAGCAGGGTAGGGCGGTGCTACCATCCGCGACGAGCGCAGGGAGAAGCCCGCATTGAACGTCGGAGGGCGCTGTATGAAAAGAGTTTTTTGGCATGTACTGGGTTATGGCACCGTGCTGGTGCTGTCTGTCAGCCTGCTGTTGTGGATCCTCAGTCAGGGCCCGCAAGGCACCCCCGTCTGGCTCAGCCAGGCCGCCAACGAGTCCGACGACTGGCTGGCCTCCCTGCAAGGCACACTCGGCCACAACGCCACCCTGCCACTGGTCGGCCTGCTGATGCAGATCCTGATCATCCTGACCTTCTCCCGTCTGTGCGCCTTTGGCCTGCGAGCCATCGGCCAGCCGCCGGTCATCGGCGAAATGCTCGCCGGCATCCTGCTCGGCAAATCGGTTTTTGCCCAACTCTGGCCGCAGGGCTTTCACTTCGTGTTTCCCGAAAGCGCCATGCCGCAGCTGTACTTCTTCAGTCAGATCGGCCTGATCTTCTTCATGTTCGTGGTCGGCCTCGACCTGCGCCTGTCCAGCCTGCGCCAGCGCGCCGGCACCGCCATCGTCGTCTCCCACGCCAGCATCCTGCTGCCCTTCCTGCTCGGCACCCTGCTGTCGTTCTGGCTCTATCGCGACTATGGTCCGCGCCACGTGGCCTTCTCGTCCTTTGCCCTGTTCATCGGCATCGCCATGAGCATCACCGCCTTCCCGGTACTGGCGCGCATCATCCACGACAAGGGACTGAGCGGCACGCCGGTCGGCACCCTGTCCGTTGCCTGCGCCGCCGTCGATGACGTGACCGCCTGGTGCCTGCTCGCCGGCGTGCTGGGCATCGTCAAGGCCGGCAGCCTGCACCACGCCGTCATCGTCCTGCTGGCCTCGACCCTGTACGTCGTGCTGATGATCAAACTGATCCGGCCCCTGGCCCACCGCCTGCTGTGGCCCGCCACCCAGAGCGGCACCTTCACCAGCGCCCAGCTCGCCTTCGTCTTCTGCGTCGGCCTCGGCTCGGCCCTGCTGGCCGAAGTCATCGGCATCCACGCCCTGTTCGGCGCCTTCCTCGCCGGCGTCATCATGCCGCACGAACTCACCTTCCAGACCAGCCTGAGCGCGAAAATCGAAGACCTCACCGCCGTGGTGCTGCTGCCGATCTTCTTCGCCTACACCGGCATCCGCGCCGAAATCGGCCTGCTCGACAGCTGGCATGCCTGGCTGGTCTGCGGCGGCATCATCCTGGTCGCCACCGTCGGCAAAGTCCTCGGTGCCGCACTCGCCGCCCACTGGACCGGTGTCCGGTGGCGCCAGTCCTGGGCACTGGGCGTACTGATGAACACCCGTGGCCTGATGGAACTGGTGGTGCTCAACATCGGCTACGACATCGGCATCCTGACCCCCACCATCTTCGCCATGATGGTGGTCATGGCCCTGGTCACCACCTTCATGACCTGCCCGCTGCTCGGCCTGCTGCTGCCCACGCTGCAACCCAAGACCGCCATGCGCTACAACCCCGCTCCCGAACGCGCCTGACCCGTCAAAAAAACGGCACACATGCCATAATCCAGCCATGTGTGCCGCCATCGAATACGACCAGCAACGTTACTACTACAAAGACAGCCCGCGTCTGCCGGTACTGCGCCGCGACGGCAGCCTCCTCTGGGTCCAGTGGGGCCTGCCGCACGGCGCCGACATCAGGGGCGTGCCGGCCGGCGCCTGCGCCCGGCGCGAAAGTCTGCTGGCCGGCAAATGGACCCGCCTCAAACCGCGCCCGGTCAAAATCCCCTGCAGTGCCTTCATGGAGCGCGACAACAAGCGCGCCGAACACTGGTTTGCCATCGACGGCCAGCTGGCCATCCAGGGCGCCCTGATCCTGCTCGACAACCCCATCCAGACCCGTAGTAACGGAGATCAGCGCGCCATCGTCTACGTCGTCACCGAGCCTGCCCTGGGCGGAGTGGCTGCCATCCACGAGCGCCAGCCGCGGCTGATTCCTCTTCAGGCCGACATGCTGGAACGGCTCAGCACCCAACGCACTTAACCTATCGCAATCAATCAGACACAATCCGTCACAATGCATGTATTTGTAAATTATAATGTCATGCCGCGTCGATACCCGAGTGGTGTCAGCGCCGGGATTGATCCTAGATAGAGATAAAGTGACTAAAAAATGAAGATGACTGGCTTCGTAGCAAGTGCTTTCCTGTTGGCACTCCTGACCGGCTGTGCCGGTACCGACTTCAAGCGTCCCGGCACGGCCGACCTGGCCCTGGGCAAGTCCACCATGGCGGATGTCACCCGTGTCATGGGCAGCCCGCGCCAAACCGGCGAAATCCTCAAGAATGAGCAGAAAGTCCAGATGGCACAGTATGCCTATGCCGTCTCCGGCGGTACCGGGCATCGGCCCGGTGTCATTCCGGCGCGCTCGATGACCTTCTCGACCTTCCAGGATGTGTTGGTGGGTGAAGAATTCATCGGCTCGTTTGCCGAAGATGCCACCGACTTTGACGACAGCAAAGTCAGCGCCATTCAGAAGGGCAAGACCACCCGAGATCAAGTCACCGCCCTGCTCGGCAAACCGAGTGGCCAGGCGCTGTACCCGCTGATCAAACTCAAGACCGGCAATGCGGCCATCTACCACTACGTCCAGGTCAGTGGCACGGTCTTCAGCCTCAAACAGTATCAAAAGCTGCTGATTGTCACCTTTGACGAGAACAACATCGTCAACGACGTCGAGTACGTGAGCAACGGCACGCTGTAACAGCATGAAGCCCGGGGACGGGCAGCCTGATGCCCGTCCCACCTCCCAGCCCATGAAGAAAGCCAAGCCCCATGCCCGATACCGCCTTGCTCATCATTGACGTCCAGAACGGCGTGGTCGACGCCGAGCCGCGCGCCGCGCGCCTCGACCAGGTGCTCGACAAACTCAACCTCGCCAGCGCCAAAGCCCGCCAGCGCGGCTACCCGGTCATCTTCATCCAGCACGAAGAACCCGGCCTGGAACGCGGCAGCGACGCCTGGCAACTGCACCCCGGTCTGGTCCAGCAGGCGGGAGACCATTACCTCGGCAAGACCTATGGCGACAGCTTCTGCGACACCGGCCTGGCAGCATTGCTTGAACAGCATGGCGTCCGCCAACTGTGGATCGGCGGCTGCGCCACCGACTTCTGCATCGACAGCACCCTGCGCAACGCCGTATCACGCGGCTACGAAGTCCACGTCATCAGCGATGCCCACACCACACTCAGTGCCTTCGCCCTGACAGGCGAACAAGTCATCGACCACTTCAACGCCGCCTGGCGCGCCACCAGCGCCACCCCCAAGCCCCTGCACGTCGTACCGGCAGAGCGCCTGTAAAGCAAACACCGAACAAAACACCGGGGTCAGGTCTTTCATTTTGCATCAAGACGCAACATGAAAGACCTGACCCCGCATCGGATCACTCAAGGTTTATAGCCGTAGGCGTCGTAAATCCGCCGCACCGCACCGCGCTTGTACATCGCCTGCAGCCGCTGGTTCAGATCGGCAATCAGTGCATCCGGCATGTCCCTCTGGCAGGCCAGATACATCTCGGTCCGGTTGAAGGTCAGCACCGGCTCAATCCGGTCCTGCAAGCCCTGCCGGCGCAACCAGTACTGGCCGATCAGCTTGCCGGTAGCCCAGAAATCGATCCGCTCCAGCATCAGCTTGCGCGGGTTCAGATCATCACTATTGGCCACATCCACATTGAAACCGCGTTCGGTCAGCCAGTCGACAATCGCATCGCCCTTGTAACTGCCAATGCGCGAATTGCGCAGCGCATCCGTCAGGGTAGGGTGGCTGGACTGCTTGATGGCAAACAACACCCAGTCGTTATAAACCAGCGGACCGACCCACTTGTACAGCGCCTCGCGCTCCGGCGTGCGCGACATCGAATACACACAGGTATTCGGCTGAATCCGCGCCATCAGAATCGCGCGAGACCAGGGATACAGCCCCACACTGAAATCGATGCCGGCTGATTGCAGCAACTGGCGCACGATCTCGGTCGACACCCCGCTGACCTGACCCTTGTCATCCAGCATGTTGTAAGGCGGATAAGTTTCTGTCGCCAGCGTCAGCCGCTCCGCGGCCAGCACGGGCAGACCCGACAGCAGGCAGCACATCAGCCCGCACCGCAGCCAAAAATTCATGACATCATCACCAAAACAATCGCAGGATTCATGTATATACCATTGCGGCCCGCCAGGGCAGTGCAGACGAATAAAAACAAGATGATATGTATTGCCGTAAATCAAAGCCCGACAGAGGCGCTCTGCTAGCCTTGAACTGTCCACCACACAGGAGCAAGCCATGCGACAGAGCACCATGCTGCGCTTGATGAAACTGCTTTGCCTGTTCGGCCTGCTGGCCGGACTGACGGGCTGTGCCACCACCCAGGATGAAGAGTCGTTTGACGCCTCCGTGACACGCAACTACCAGATCCTGCTGAAAAACGTGCAGAACTCGGTCAAATACGACCCGTACTCCAATGCCATCCACTACGACATCAACCAGATACAGGCCTACTACAACAGCTACCTGAATGCCGTCAGCAACGAAACCGGCCTGATGGGGATCTGGGGCCCCATGACCGTTGCCTATCCCGAGAACTACATCAACACCACCGACCGCTACGTCGCCGCCGACTATGCCCAGGCCAACGGTGGCACGCTGGCCGCCGCCCGGCTGTTTGCCGCCAACAACGGCTGGGTCATTACCCGCGCCGGCTACAACGTCGATGGTAAAGGCTATGCCGGCTACGAAGTGCCGATCCTGTTCATCGGCAGCATCGGCTGGCGTGGCGAAAAGTGGTACCCCATGGCCACCGTTTTCAATATCACCTACAAGAGCCAGCATGGCGTGCAGGACAATGCCGTTGCCGCCCCGGCCGGCAAGACCAGCAGCAATGCCGACAAACTCAAGAGCCTGTACGAACTCTACAAGAGCGGCGTCCTGACCAAGAAAGAATACGAACAAAAGAAGAAGCAATTACTGGAGAGCTACTAATGCGCCGGCGCTGCCGCCCCGCGGCCATCCTCATGGCCTGCCTGCTGCTCGGCGGCTGCGCCAGCATGAGCGTCGACCAGGCCGTCAACCAGTCCTTCGACCGGTTTGTCGGTACCGTTAGTGACAACCTGAGATACAACCCGGCCACCGAAGGCGTCAGCTACGACGAAAGCACCCTCGACCTCGCCTACCGGCAAATGCTGTACAGCGCCCGCCAGCTCAGCAACGAAGACAGCCTGCGCGGGCGCGGCACCGGCCAGAACGACCAAACCTTCACCCGCCAGATTGCCGCCGCTCTCGACCCGGCCTACGCCCGACAACACCCGGTACTGGTCAACGCCGCCGCCCGACACCTCGATCAAACCGGCTGGGCCGTCCTGCGTGCCGGCCCCTGCGACACCCGGCAACAACCCGCCACCATGCCAGTCGCCATCCTGACCTGGATCGAAAACCCGGCGGCCAGCGGCTGGCAGACCATCCTCGCCCCCACTCGCCTTATCAAGCTGCCACTTCCCCCCGACATCGGCAGCGGCAACAAACCCGACCTGCAGGCCGCCCGACAAGCCCTGGAAGCCCTGCACGACGAAGGCGTCCTCGACGACGACGAATACGCCGCCAAACTGCGCACCCTGAACAAAACCAAACCCTGAGAGGGCGTCGCCACACGCGGCGCCTAGAACGGGGTCCGAGAACGGGGTCAGGTCTTGTATTTTGCGTCGGGATGCAAAATACAAGACCTGACCCCGTTCTCGCGCCGACACATCTGCACACACAGCGCGACAATTTGTCACATTCCACAAAATATGTATTTGTTCTAATTTCCCTGCCTGACGCGTAACAATAATGAATATCGCATGGGCAGGCCCAACACCTTACAAGCCGCGGCCTGGCCATCCCCCCCAGGCCGGCGCTTGCACTACCTCCTTCTGCTGTCAGCACTGCTGCATCTGCTGCTGATCGCCACCCTGAGCCGGCCGCATGCCGCAGGCGGGCAGGGCAGCGCCAGCAGCGCGCCGCTGAGCATCCGCCTGCAAACCCGGGTCCGGCCGCAAACCGTCGCGCCCAGCCCGCCGCCGCCCCGGTCCCGTGCCGCCACCCCGCCGGCCCGGCCCGCCCGGCACAGCGCACATCCCCCTGCCGTCAGCGTCACCCCGGTACGGCGTGCCAGCGCCGAGGCCAACCGCGCATCCCCCGCGCCCGCCGCGCCGAGCGCCCCGGCAGCCAGCCCTGCCGACCTGGCCGACGACCAGCCCCCGGCCTACCGCATGCTGGCCCAGCCACCCTACCCACTGTGGTCACGCAGCCACCGCGAGCAGGGCACCGTCCTGCTGCGCGTGCGCGTCAGCCGCAACGGCCAGGCCCTGCAGGTCGAACTCGCCCGCAGCAGCGGCTTTCCCCGGCTCGACAACGCCGCCCTGGCGGCCGTACACGACTGGCAATTTTTTCCGGCACGCCGCCATGGACAACCCGTCGACGACGAGGTCATGGTGCCCGTGCAGTTTTCCCTGCAGCGCCCCTGAGCGCTGCCAATAACAAGGGCCCAAGGCCCAATGATGTGGAGAGAGTGAATGACAACAACAAAACCATTACCCCTGGCCGTCAGCCTGGCGCTGGCCTGCCTGACCCAGAGCGGCAGCTGGGCGGCCGACAGCACCACCCTGCCCACCGTGCACGTCGAAGACAGCGCCATTGACCAGCAAGGCCAGACAGTCAAAGCCGACAAACTCAACCAGCACCAGGCACAGAGCCCGGACGCCAGCCAGCTGCTGCGCGATCTGCCCGGCATCAGCCTGCACCCTGCCGGCGGCTTCTCCGCCCTGCCAGTCCAACACGGCCTGGCCGACGACCGCCTGCAGGTACAGCACAACGGCGTGGCCCTGAACGCCTCCTGCCCCAACCACATGAACTCGCCGCTGTCCTACGTGAACCCGCACCAGGTCAGCAACGCCACCGCCTACCCGGCCACCGCACCGGTCAGCCTGGGCGGCGACAACATCGGCGGCGTCATCGTCATGAACCCGGTCGCCCCGCTGTTCTCCGACAGCAGCGCCACCGTCAGCCAGGGTGAGCTCGGCGCCTGGTGGCAGAGCAACGGCAACGGCTACGGCAGCCATGCCAGCGCCCAGGTCGCCAACGACCACCTCAGCCTGGGTTATAGCGGTAGCACCGCCCGCGCCGACAACTACATCGCCGCGCGCAACTTCAAGGCCGCCGGCCCGGCTGCCAGCGGACAGAACTGGCTCAACGGCGACACCGTTGGTTCCTCCGCCTACCAGGTCACCAACCAGTCGCTGACCCTGGCCGGCCGCCAGGCACGCAGCCAGTGGGACCTGACCATCAGCAGCCAGCACAGCCCCTACGAAGGCTTCCCCAACCAGCGCATGGACATGACCAACAACCATGCCGAACAATTTGTCCTGCACCTGCAACAGCAATACGACTGGGGTGAGCTGGACGCCCGGCTGTACAACCAGTACGTGCGCCACAGCATGCAGTTCGGCGACGACAAGCAATATCAATATGGCAGCGCCCCCGGCATGCCGATGGAAACCGCCAGCCATACCCAGGGCCTCAACCTGCAGGCCAGCCTGCCGGTCGGTCTCGACGACACTGTCAAACTCGGCGGCGAATGGCAGCACTACCGTCTGGACGACTGGTGGCCGCCCTCCGGGACCGGCGGGATGTCCCCGAACACCTTCTGGAACATCAACAACGGCCAGCGCAACCGTCTCGATGCCTTTGCCCAGTGGCAACACCAGTTCAACCCCGCCTGGCAGAGCGACCTTGGCCTGCGCTACAGCACCGTCAACAGCAATGCCGGCAACGTGCAAGGCTACAATACCGGCATTGCCTATATCGGCCATGCCAACGCCTTCAACACTCAGCCGCACCAACAGATCGACCGCAACATCGACCTGTCCGCCGCGCTGCGCTACCAGCCCGACAACCGTGCCAACTACGAACTGGCCTATGCCCGCAAGACCCGTTCCCCCAACCTGTACGAGCGCTACACCTGGTCAAGCTTTGCCATGGCGGCGGTGATGAACAACTTCGTCGGCGATGGTAACGGCTACGTCGGCAACCTCAACCTCAAACCCGAAGTGGCCCACAACCTCGGCTTCACCGCCAACTGGCATGACGCTGAACAACGCCGCTGGCAACTGCGCCTGGCCCCGTTCTACAGCTACGTCGAAAACTACATCGACGCCCGCCGCATCAGCAGCACCAGCACCAACCAGTTCATCACCCTGCAATACATCAACCAGAATGCCGAACTCTACGGCATGGACCTCAGCGCCGAACTGACCCTGGCCGACCATGCGGCCTACGGCCAGTGGCGTCTGAACGGCAAGCTCGACTACACCCGTGGCAAAAACCTGAGCACTGGCGACAACCTGTACAACATCATGCCGTTCAACGGCCTGTTCAGCCTCGAACAACGCCTGGCCGGCTGGCAAAACACACTGGAATGGCAAGTGGTGAGCGCCAAGCGCAATGTCTCGGCCGTGCGCAATGAAATCCAGACCCCGGGCTATGGCCTGCTCAACCTGCATACCCGCTACCAGTGGCGCCATCTCACCCTGGACATGGGCATCGACAACCTGCTCAACCACTTCTATACCCAACCGCTCGGCGGTGCCTACACCGGGCAGGGTGCGACCATGGGGATCAACAACATCCCCTGGGGTGTCGGCGTGCCCGGACCGGCCCGATCGCTGTATACCGCGGTGAAGTACACGTTCTGAGTAGGGTGCATTCGCCTCCGGCAATGCACCGATGGTGCCTTCGCCCCCGGCAATACACCCATGCCATGCCCCGACGGAGAACGGCGCAATGAACGATTGCGCCGTTCTCCGATGAGGTGTGATGGGTGGTTTACTGGTAATATGTCAAATGAATTATGCGCCAGCCAAGAGCGCCGACAGCACCTCACCCCCACCTTCACTCGGAGAACAAGATGTATCAACCCATGGACAACACTAACCCTCTTACCAAGCCCAAGCGGCTATCCACCCTGCTGTTTACCTTCCAGGGCAGATTAAACCGGGGACAGCTGCTCATCCGCCTGCTCGGTCTGGCCGCATTCAACCTGCTGATGTACGGCATCATCTTCGCGCTTGGGCACCTGGCTGGCAGTGACACCCTGGTGTGGGGACTCATGACCCTGGTCGCGGTCCCCTCCATCCTGGCCTCCCTCAGCCTGCATGTCCGACGCTGGCATGATCTGGATCGATCCGGCTGGCACGTTGTCCTGAACCTGATCCCCTATGTCGGCGGGCTGGTGTTTCTATACATCCTGCTGGCACCAGGCAGCGATGGCGACAACCACTACGGCAAACTCAAGCACGCCTGAAGACCCATGCCATGCCCCGGCGGCGAACGGCGCAATGAACGATTGCGCCCTACAATCGTAGGGTGCATTCGCGTAGGGTGCATTCGCCGAAGGCAATGCGCCGATGCAATGCACCGATGGTGCCTTCGCCCCCGGCAATACACCCATGCCATGCCCCGGCGGCGAACGGCGCAATGAACGAATGCGCCCTACACCGGTAGGGTGCATTCGCCTCCGGCAATGCACCGATGCAATGCACCGATGCAATGCACCGATGCAATGCGCCAATGCATGCACCCATGCCAATGCACCCATCCCGCCTCAAGCCTCCCCGGCCAGCTGAAAGCGATCCCCCAGATCCCCCCGGATCGGGTACGTGTCATACACGATCACCATCTGCCCGATCAGCCCGTCCGGGTCGAAATCAAACACATCCACACAATCAAAACTGACCTCACAGCCATCCTTCAACACCCAGTCATAACGAAAATAAGCCATGGCGCGCGGTGCCCCCTGCACACTCAGACCAATATCCCGCAGCGTGATACGGCTATTGCCCGAGGCCGCCGCCAACTGACGATAAAACGGCGCCGGACTCACCCAGCCCAGCAGCGGTGAGTAAATCCGCGCCTGTGGCGCAAACAACGCCAGCACCGCGTCGACATTGCCGAGAGCCAGCTCGCGCAGGTAGTCTTTCAGTACCCCGGCAAGCCGGGCCGGATCGAGTGCAGACATAGACAGACTCCTTGTTCAACCGAAAGCCCCAGCCTAGCCAAGCCGCCATGCCCGCGAAATCGAAAAAAACACAAGGGGGCCATGCAGACCCTGCATACCCCCTTGGCGAACTGCTCAAGCCCATGCCCTCGACGATGAGCCTGCAAGCCTTCCTCGCCGTAGCCCGGCTCGGCAGCCTGTCACGCGCCGCCAGCCAGCTCTACCGCACCCAGGGCGCCGTCAGCCGGCAAATCCAGCAACTCGAACAACACTACCAGCGCAGCCTGTTTCTGCGCAGCCCCGAAGGCATGCACCTGACCGCCGATGGTGAAGCCCTCCTGCCACTGGCACAACGGGCCCTGAGCGAACTGGCCGCCTTTGCCGTACTCAGCAGCCAGCAACAGGAAATCCTGCGCCTGCGTTTACCCTCCACCCTGGCCCTGCGCTGGTTCCTGCCGCGCCAGGCCAGCCTGCAACAACAACTGCCCGGTCTTCGCCTCGACATCACGACCTCCGTGCACGACCAGCCCGACTTCAGCCAGCGCGAACCCGACGCCATGATCGTACGCGGCCACGGCCAATGGCCCGGCCTGCACGCCCAGCGCCTGTTCGCCGAACACCTCACCCCAATGTGCAGCCCCGACCTGGCGCGCGACCTGAAACAACCCGCCGACCTGCAGCCACACTGCCTGATCCACGCCGACGCCGACCACCATGAATGGCAAACCTGGTGGCAGCAATTCGGTAGCGGCACACTGCCCGGGCAGAGCCTGATCTTCGACAGCCTCGACAGCGCCACCAGCGCCGCTGCCCTTGGCTACGGCATCGCCCTCGGCGACCCGCGCCTGTCGCAAGAAGCCCTTGCCCGCGGCGAACTCGTCATGCCCTTTGCCACCCTCGCCACCCGCGACCAGCACTACTACCTGGTCATCCCCGAAGCACGCCGAGACCAGCCCGGACTGCAACAACTGAGTGCCGCCCTGCAAAGTCTGGCCGGGTAAGACAGGGCAGGGGAGACACAGCAGAAAGCCACATCAACCATGATGAAAAATATTGCCCGACACACCCTCTATGGCTGGCGACTGTGGGAATACGTCGAACGAGAGCGCCACAGGATCGGCACCCGCCAGGTCGAACGCTGGCATCTGAGCGACATGCACTCGCAACGCCGTATCAACTACCTGGCACGCTGGCTGGCCAGCCATGTGGCGAAACAATGCCGCAACGGCCACGTCACCGTCAGCTCACAGTGGATAGACCAATACCCTCAGGCACACAGCCACTACCAGCTGCCGGGCAGCCCGGCACCCCACACCGTCAGCGTCGAACTGGCCGACTTGTTGCTGCTGGTGCAGGTCGTCAACCAACAACAAACCACCATCAGCGAACGCGCCGCGCTATTGCAGGCCAAATGCTGCCAACTGCCCGATGCCCTGGATCCGCCCCATGACACCTCCACCCTGAAAGAACGCAACCTGCTGGAGGCCTGCTGCGCCCCCCTGCGCGTGACCAGAGACAGCAGCAGCACCGCCGCCCCGATCAACCCGGCACACGCGCAATACGATCTCGGCGCCACACCACAAACCCCCGGACTCAAACCCTATGCCCGCTACCTGTTGATCCCGCTTGGCAAACTGCCCCGCACCTTGCCCTACCAGCTCCTCTGGCCCAGCCAACTGCATGCCGGGCAAGGACCGATGCTGCATCTGGCCGAAGCCATCCTGGCCATGACCGGACTCGGCCTGCCCACCCACTATGCCGGACACCCCCTGAACCCCCCGGGCGCGGCGACCGACTGGGACCACCTGGTCCGCGACCTGATCCAGTACTGCACCCGGCAACCCAACCTCAATCGCTTTGCCAGCCAGACCCAACGCACCATCCCGCGCGAGGTCTACGCCCGTTACGACCTCGGCCAGATCTCCCCCTTGCGCACCATCGTCCGCGCATTGCTCAGCAAAGGACTGCAGATGAGCGGCCTGGAGCGCTGGCTGCAAATGACGGCAATACCTGCCGGTCCGCGCCTGCCGCCGCCGGTTCCGACACCTGACAGCGAAGCCCCCAGCGGCGGATTCACCGTCCTCACCGTGCGGATCCAGGTCGATGGCCCGCTGAGCCCCCGCGCAGACTGATTGCTGCACGACACCTTTGCCCCACGCCCGGCCCGACAAAAATCAACACAATGTTGAAATATCAACAAATGGTTGATATCCTGAACAGCATGTCGAGCAACGCAGAACAGGATGCCTTGTGAGTGAGCCCAGGCAGGAAACCCAGGCCGAACGGCAACTGGTCTTCAGCGTACTGAAAGCCGCACTGCAAGCCATGGGCAGCGTCGTGGGCAAGCATACCGAGCTGGTACTGCACGACCTGAGCCAACCGGAAAAATCGGTCGTCGCCATCGTCAACGGCCACGTCACAGGCCGCCGCATCGGCAGCCCGGTGCTGGCAGGCCTGCACCATGACCAGGGCTTCGCCGCAGTACAGCAAGCCCCCGACCCGCAGGCACCCGGCCAGCCCGTCGTGACCCCGGCCTATGACACCACCGGCGCCAACGGCAAAACCCTGCGCAGCGCCACCGCCGTCTACCGTGATGCCCAGGGCCAGCCCTTTGCCAGCCTGTGCATCAACGCCGACCTCAGCGGCATCCGCACCGCCCAGGCCTGCCTGGCCCAACTGCTGGGCGATGCCCCGCAGGCAGAGCCAAGCACCGACGAACCGGCCGATATGGCGCTGATGATGAACGACATCATCCAGAGCGCACTGGGCGAAGCCTGCGGCAGCGGCCGACCGATGAACAAACAAGCCAAGCTGGCTGCCGTCCGGCAAATGCAGGAGCGCGGCCTGTTCATCGTCAAAGGCGGCATCGAAAAAGCCGCCGCCGCCCTCGGCGTCACGCGCTACACCATCTACAACTATCTGGAAGCCATCCGCCGCCCAGAGTAATGCCGCCGCCAACGGCACATCCGCCAACGGTGCATTCACGTAGGGCGCATCCATGTAGGGTGCATTCGCCGGAGGCAATGCGCCAATGCAATGCACCGAAGCAATGCACCGAAGCAATGCACCGAAGCAATGCACCGAAGCAATACCGGATGACGGCGCAATTGAAGATTGCGCCCTACGGATTGCCCGTGCCGCCGCCAACGGCACATCCGCCAACGGTGCATTCACGTAGGGTGCATTCACGTAGGGTGCATTCGCCGGAGGCAATGCACCGAAGCAATGCACCGAAGCAATGCACCGAAGCAATGCACCGAAGCAATACCGGATGACGGCGCAATTGAAGATTGCGCCCTACAAGGAAGGACCGACATGCCGGCAACCGATATCCAGCGCTATCCCAGCGAGCGGCCGTTCCCCTTTGCCCGTGCCGTGGCAGCGGGGGATTTTCTGTTTCTCTCCGGCCAGGTCGCCATGAGCGCCAGCGGCGAACCCCTGCCGGGCGACGTGGCCAGCCAGACCCACCACATCATGCAAGCCATCCAGCGCACCCTGCAGCATTGCGGGACCGACCTGGATGCCGTGGTCAAAGTCAGCGTCTGGCTCTCCGACATGCAACACTTCGCTGCCTTCAACCAGGCCTACCGCCACTACTTTCCCCGCGGATTGCCGGCCAGATCCGTCGTCAGCAGCCGACTGGCCTTCGACCTGGATGTCGAAATCGAAGTCCAGGCCTACCACCCCGCACCACGGAGCACCCCCATGCCGCTGCACATCGCCACCCCGCACTACGCATCACGCCCCTTGAGCGAAGCCGCCGGACGCACGGTCTGGCTCAAACTCGAAGCCCTGCAACCCCCGGGCTCGTTCAAACTGCGCGGCATCGGCCACGCCTGCCAAACCTACCGTGCCCGTGGTGCACAACGCTTTATCTCCTCCTCCGGCGGCAATGCCGGCCTGGCTGTCGCCTATGCCGGACGGCAACTGGGCGTCCCCGTCACCGTCGTGGTACCGCAAACCACCAGCGAACGCGCCAAACAACTACTGCGCCAGGAAAACGCCCAAGTCATCGTGCATGGCGCCTCTTGGCAAGAAGCCAACGAACACGCCCAATCCCTGCTCGGCGAACACGACGCCTTCCTGCACCCCTTCGACGACCCGCTGCTGTGGCAAGGCCATGCCACGATGATCGATGAAGTCGCACAAAGCGGCCTGCGCCCCGATGCCATCGTGCTGTCGGTTGGCGGTGGCGGACTCCTGTGTGGCGTCATCGAAGGCCTGCAGCGCAACGGCTGGCAGGACATCCCCGTACTGGCCGTCGAAACCGAAGGCACCGCCAGCTTGCATGCCGCCCTCCAGGCCGGCGAACACATCGCCCTGGAACAAATCAGCGGCATCGCCACCTCACTGGGCGCCAAACGCGTCTGCGACCGGGCCTGGCAATACACCCAAACCCACCCCATCCAGAGCCTGGTCGTCAGCGATGACAGCGCCCTCAGCGCTTGCCGGCAATTCCTCGACGACCACCGCCTGCTGGTCGAACCCGCCTGCGGCGCCAGCCTCGCCGTCGCCTACCAAAACCACCCGGCCCTGCAACCCTACCAACACCTGCTGATCATCGTCTGCGGCGGCGCCACCGCCAGCATCGAACAAATCCGCCAATAGGCAAAACAACGGGGTCAGGTCTTGTATTTTGCGTCTTGATGCAAAATACAAGACCTGACCCCGTTCTGAGCGACCATCCCGCCCTTATTTTCGACAGCCTTCCGCGGTCTGTGTGACAATCAGTTAAGGCTAATGTATTTCATTAACCCAGCCTGCAAGCCTTCCCTCATTGCCACCTTGCGCTGAAGAAAACGACCATGCAAAAACTACTGCATCGCTTGACCAAACCGCTGATTGGCCTGCTCGGACTGTTGATGCTGAGCGGCGGCGCCCAGGCCGACGCCACCCTGACGGCCGACCTGCTGCGTACCTTTGCCCGCTGTGACAGCAGCTTCTTTACCCAACTGGCCAACACCCCGGATCTGGCCAGCCTGGGGCCGCTCGACACCCAGCCGGGCTTCGCCAACTTCAAAGTCGCCAACCCCAAGGCACTGGAAGACAAAAGCAACCAGCTGGCATTCTCCCGACCGATCCAGATCAATGGCCTGACCATCCAGTCCTACTATGACCACTACAACAATCTGGGCTGGGATGGCCGCTACTGGACCTGGGGCTTCGTCCTCAAAGGCTCGCAACAAGACATCCTCAAGGCCCTGCCGGCAGAGATCCGTGCCATGCTGCATCGGGACAAAGGCGGTGACTGGGTGCGTGCCGAGCGCATCAAACTCGACGACACCCCGCGCGCCTGGCAGCCGATCAACGACGAGGCCTCCGGCACCGTCCCCGCACATGGTACCGCCGAGCGAGTGCTGAGCCTGGGACCTATTTCCGATAACTCGTCCGATGTGGCCTTGCTCTGCTCTCTGCAAGGCTTTCCGGATCAAGCATTGCTGCAAGCCATCCGACCGGATGGCGCGAAATGGCTGTTTGACCCCGCCTACCAGGAAAAGAAAAAACAGCTGGTCAGCGAGTTTCTTGATACCTACGAGCCATTTTCCAGCGAAGTCTTCAATAAGTCCGAGCAGGCCCTGCGCGATGAGGCCCATGCCTTCATCGAGAAACAAAAAGCCGCCTATGCCGCGGCGCATGTAGAACGCCCGGCCGCATTCTGGACCGAATACGAAGCGGCAGAGCTCCAGCTGAGCCGGGAGATGAGCCCGCCCACCAGAGCCAGCGCGCTGGTCAAGATCCTGATCGGCGCCTACATGATGCATTATGGCGACCTCGAGGATCTGCAAGCCGTGGTCCAGGCCGAAGAACCCAGGTGGACGCGGCTGATCATGAACGGCATTGTGAGCCAGGATGCCTACTTCGGTACCAAGTCCAGCGGCTATGTGGCTGTCTATGAGCGCCGGCAGGATGAACTGATGAAGCCGCTGGCCGAACGCTACGGCAAGATGCTGGCGCCATGACCGGCCAGGCCTCCACGTAAGGTGCATTCGCTACGTAGGATGCATTCGCCAAAGGCAATGCATCAATGCAATGCATCAATGCAATGATGTGAACGGCGCACTTGAAGCGTGCACCCTACGTAGGATGCATTCGCCGAATGGCAATGCATCAATGCAATGCATCAATGCAATGATGTGAACGGCGCACTTGAAGCGTGCACCCTACGTAGGATGCATTCGCCGAAGGCAATGCATCAATGCAATGCACCAATGCAATGCACCACACGATGAAGACGGCGCAGGGCCGCCTCCACGTAGGCATTCGTCGACTTCCTGCTTACCCAACTGCGCCAACCTGATCCCCTGCGCTGAGCAAGACACCTCGCGCAGAGGGGCAAGTCAATCCCGTTCCGCTTCAAATGGCGGACGCAGAATGCGTCTCTCCAACCTTCTGGCCTGCCCGAATGATGTGCCCATCCCCAGCCCGGCGCATGGCATGAACAAGGCTGAGGATTTTTAATGGTCTGGCGAAACAGCTATCAGAAAAAACTTGTATTACCTGTGAATATTACGTATAGCAAGTTCATATAACGAACAGAAACCGTTGATTTTCTTAAAGCAGATCAAAAACTTAACGCCAGGAGAAATTCCATGCAAATGGCTTCACTTTGGATGCGTGCAGTATTGATCACCGTGCTGACACTCGGTACCTCAGTTTGCCCCGTCTGGGCAAAAGACACCGTGAGTCCGGCCATCGCCTTCGGCGCTTCCGCGGCAGTCAGCCCGATTCTGGATGACATCAAGGCCAAATTGCAGACCATCATCTCCGAAGCCCAATCGGCTGGCACCGCCGTGAGCTTTCGCGTGGCATCCGACGCCCAGTTACTACTGCAGAATCTCAATAACATGGCCAGCGAGCTGGAAGGCAAAACCTTCAAAGATCTGAACCAGACACAGACCAATGCCATTGCCAACCTGTCGGCGGCGACCTCCGCGGCACAGCGAGAACTGGCGCAGAACCTCGACAAACTGGACATGGCCATTAAAGATGCCGGTGCTGAACTGTCGCGCGTGCCCGGGGTCTCCAAACGCCCGTTCCTCTTCCATGTCCGTCCCGCCTACATCCTCAAGGGCAGCGGCAGTTTCGAACTGGAACTCGCCGGATCGCTGCTCAACAGCAGCGAAGCCAGTCTCACCTTTGACAAAGTCAGCTGCCAACTGCGCAGCGGCACAGAAATGAACGCGCACTTCTCCTGCCCGTCCGACGTGTTCAAAGCCGCCAGTGATGGCTGGGCGCAGGGCCAACTGACACTGATCAAGCGCAACCTGGCCCTCTTCAAAAAGCGCTACACCTATCAAGTCGCGGTCCGTGCCATCGACCCGGTACTCGGGCACTACTCCCTGTCCGTGACACGACAGATCGACAGCACCAACATCGTCGCCAGAACCGCCACCAACAGCCATCAGAATGGGCATTGCGAGGGTGATCGTGCGGTGAGATGGACCTATTCACCCGGGGCGGGGTGCCAGGTGGATGTCAGCTCCGTGCTGGTTCAGGAAGGCCACTCCAGCCAGTCCAGCTATGGCGGAGTCGACAACCTGTCCGCGACCGGATTCCAGGTTTACGGCACCGTGCGCAACAATGGCCACTGCGTCGGATTCATTAAAGACGGCAGAGGGAGTCTGGGCGTGACGGTGAACTGGAAGGATTTGTGCCCGGTGCATACCGAGGTGGACGATCCGGCGGCACAGGGCGAGATTCTCTGGGCCGACCAGCACGTCTTCACCTTGCCGGCCAATACCAGCAAATTCACCCTGAAGCTGACCCAGGCCAATGGCGCAGAACGCATCGTGACCAACACCATCGATGCCGGCTGGTATACCGCCCACTATGATCCGGTGACCAGGATCCTGGTGATCAGACCGAGAGCGCTGGATGAGGCACTCAGTGGCGAGAGCCTGAACGCCGCGCCACATTAACCCCCGACAACCCATCCGCAAATGCAGGGGACGCCGTGGACGACGGTACCCCCTGCAGCCTGCGGCATCATTCGGCGTGGAGCGGGGAGGGCAAACGGGACACCTGTGCGGGATGTCCTGTCATGATCAGTACCCTGTCACCGCAAAGCCCTGCCCCCGGTTTCCACCGCACTGGACCCGCGTCACCCACCACGCCAGCTTCCCAAACCCGCTGCACCGCCCTTAGCGTTGTCGGTTTCAGTCATCACACAGGGACGCGACGGCATGACCTCTCCCACGCCGCACGACTTGTTGTTCAAACAGTTTCTGCACGACCCGGACACCGCCCGCGACTTTCTGCGCTTTCATCTGCCGCCCAACCTGCAGCGGCTGTGCGATCTCGACAGCCTGCGGCTCGCCCCCGGCAGCTTCGTCGAGCCAGGCCTGCGCAGCCATTGCTGTGACGTGCTCTATGCCCTGCAGACCGCCGGGCAGGCAGGCTATGTCTACGCGCTGATCGAACACCAGTCGACGCCTGACCGCTGGATGGCGTTTCGCCTGATGCGGTACAGCCTGGCCGCCATGCAGCAGCATCTGGAGCAACGACCACGCCATTTGCCGCTGGTCATCCCCATGTTGTTCTACCACGGTCGCCGCAGCCCCTATCCCTTCAGTACCCGATGGCTTGACCTGTTTGCGGAACCTGAGACCGCCACCGCACTCTATCAACAACCGTTTCCGTTGATCGATGTCACCGTCATCGACGACGACACCATCCTCCGGCACCGCCGCATGGCGCTGCTGGAGCTGGTGCAGAAACACAGCCGCCAGCGCGACAAGCTGATGCTGGTCAGACAGCTCGGGCAGTTGCTCAGGCAGGGGTGGCATACCCACGATCAGCTGCAGGCGTTGTTGAAATACCTGCTGAGTCTGAGCAAGGGTGGGCTGGCGAAAGACATTGTGCAAACCCTGGTGCAGGAAGCACCTCAACAGGAGAGAGACATCATGACGGCTGCAGATGAATTGAGACTGGAAGGGATGGAGCTGGGGATGCAGCAAGGGATGGAGAAGGGTCGGAACGAAACCCGTCTGGAGATGGCACTGGCCATGCTGAAAGACGGGTTAGACCTGGCAACCGTATTGCGTTACAGCGGGCTGAGCCCACAGGATTTGCAACCCCACCTGCAATAAACCCGGTTGGAAATGACATCGGCGCATTGCATCGGCGCATTGCATTGGCGCATTGCATTGGCGCATTGCATTGGCGCATTGCATCGGCGCATTGCATCGGCGCATTGCATTGGCGCATTGCCTTCGGCGAATGCACCCTACGCGAATGCACCCTACGCGAATGTGTCCTACGTGGACGTGTACTACGTGGACGTGTCCTACGGTAGGGCGCAATCTTGAATTGCGCCGTCCACCACGTGCTGCCCACATCGCGCCGCCCCTTGTTGTCCCGCAAGACACGCCATGCTGTCTGACCGCGCAAACTTGCCGATCTGTCATCGCTTTCGCTAGGGTATGTGACGCGGCACGTGTGCCGTGAAAAGGCGCGGGCCCTGGGGTGGTGGAACACCCCCGAGCCCGCTAACCAAACCAACTCGGAATAGGAGTCAGTATGGCTGCCAAGCATGGTAATTCACCCCTGTCCCACTTCACAAATCGCCGTTCTCATCCGTCGTCGTTCATGCCGCTGTTTGAGCTGGTTTCCGAGCTGTGCCCACCACGTGAAGCGCTGTCCCAGCCGGGCATGTGCCGCCTGATCGTCGATGGCCGGCTCGACTGGTCCCTGGCCAGGGTCAATGGCCAGAGCTGGCTGTATCTGCCGCAGGCGGTGCCGATGCGGCAATTGGCGGGTTGCACGGTGTTGTTGGCGGAGTAGGGCATTCAACTGGAGGCCGGGGGGTGTTAAGCCCCCCGGGGGGATGGGGAAAGTCCTGGTCTGGTCAGGCAGATTTGGATTAGCCTAATCGGCTTATTTCACCTAAAGTGTGGAGCACCACGATGTTTCTCGGTTTTGATCCGGGCGGGGCGGGGAAATTCGGCTGGGCTTGTTTGTCTGTGAGCGAGTCGGGCTCATTGGTTGATATTAAAACTGGCGTTTCATCCAGTGCTCAGAGCGCACTCAAGGGAGCGGTTGGTGGCTCAGAGATGGTCCCTGTCGGGGTTGGTATTGATGCGCCCTTATACTGGGTGACCGAAGGGGATCGCCGTGCCGATGCGCAGATCCGCCAGCGCGTTTGTGCCACCGGAGGACAGTCTGGCACGGTCGCCCACGTAAATTCTTTGCGTGGGGCGTGTTTGGTTCAAGGCGTGATGGTTGCCAAGCAAATCGCCATGCAGTGGCCCCGCACCCTGATCACCGAAGCTCATCCTAAAGCGCTTCTGCAGCTTTATCCCGCGGCCAAATTATTTCTGGATCGCCACTTTAATGCCCCTGCGTCAGAGCATGAGCGCGATGCGGTGCTTGCGGCATTTGCTGCGTGGTGTGCCGCCAACGCTCAGAGCGGTTGGCGCAATTTGTTATCGGAGGAAACCTCACAGGTGTTTGTCCCTGGGGGGCATGATGTGGGGTATTGGTTTCCTTGTTAGGGGGGCGTAGGCGATGGTGTGGTGGGTGATGCGTTATCAGCCTTCTACAGGTTGTTGTTCAAACTGGAGGGACTCCAATCGAATCCGACGCTCATCGAGTAGCTCATCTTCAAACATCCAGTAGTCCGAGCCACTCACCGAGGTTGATTTATACCCCATCTGTTGCAGTGCCTTTAGCGCCGCGGCCGAAAGGCTCATGACCTCACCTTGGAAGATGATTTTGTTGTCCTCCGCCACCGTTGCGGTGATGGTTTCATCCCGGGATAACACCAGAACATCGCCAACCTTAATGCCCAGGGCCGCTAGGTTGATGCGAGAGCGACGTTGCTCCTTGGCCTTTTCCATGGCTTTCACTTCCACCGGATCAATATCGGCTTTACCGGGGGTGATTTCCGTGAAGTTGCCGATGCTTAGTGCCAGAACGACCTTTTCTGGTTCAAGCTTGAAGAATTCGCGTTTGGGGTTAACCCGGTGCTCTGAGAATAACTGATGCAGTGTTTTTTCGATTTTCTCTAGCTTGATGTCATCCGGTATCTCTGCTGCAAAATGGCACTCAAAGGGCAGCGGAATGCCGGTGTGGCTGCTGAGATTGGCAATACGCGATTCGACGCTGTCGGTGGTTAGACCAATCTTGACTAAGCCTGGCATGGCTTCATTGGTCAGGACGTAGATGATTTTAGGCATATGAATGAGTTAGTTATTCACCAAGAGAACGTAAAGACCCTTGGCCTTTTCTAGTCTGTCTTAACGACAAATTACTAAGGCTGTTTAAACACGAAAGATCGGTGATAGTTGAGAAAGACCGCTTGTTGCGGACTAAATTTCCCAACGTTGACCGTCTCCGAAAGGCCCCACTGTGCCAGCACACGACGTTCCAGCCGTGGCGAGATCAGTAAATCCCCCTCATCGGTGAAAGAGATAAAACCCTTATCGAACAGGTGGTCGATGTGCGGTGCCAGCAGCAGCCCATTGCAGCCACTGAGCTTCTCTTCATCCGTACTGTCTTTCCAAGGTTTGATATGGCTGGCACGTAAATGCTGAAGATCCGTCACGCCGGTCATTCGGCAGCCCTTCTCATTGAGCCGCACATTGTTTTTGAATATCCCTTGCCCACGACGCGACTTAATCAGCTGCGTCTTGGCGGTTGCCCCGATGTCCGTCCGCCCGTGGATGGCTTCTTCTGCTTGATCTTCCAGCTGTTCCGTCTCGTCTGTGGCTGGTTGTATCGCCGCAAGCGTCATTGAAAAATCGGTACCAATCAGATCAATCAGTGCTGCCGCCAAAGGCTCGGGCACCGTGGTGAGGTAGACCGCCTGCAAGCCATTGCCATTCGCTTGCAACGGCGCATATTTGGCCGGCAGTAGAGGCGCCAGTAGCTGCATATGGTCTTTGGGACGAATCGGGGACGGTAAAGGCTTGAAGGCCACCGGCACCAGCCAGCCTTCTTCTGACCAACTGCTACCTGCCTTGCCGAAGGCCGGCTTGGGTGCAGTCTCGGCACGACCTTGGGCGATCCCGATGGCTTTGATTCTGGTATCGCAGAAGGAGAAGATCACGTCCCCCTCGTGCACGTCCTGCATGTAGTCGTAATACTGATTCCGGACGCCATTCGTTTTGACTTTGGGCGACCACAAGAACCCGCCAGAGACTTCGTGCTGATATGTTTGGTTTTGGTTGACCCACCAATAGCGCATAGCTTGCCTGTGTGGTTAACAGTTACCTGCGCGATTATCATAATGCAAATAGATGTTTTATTGGTTTTGATTTGTGGGGGCGTGGGGCTTGGGTTGGGGAGCGTTTTCGTGGATTTGCCCCCGTATAACAGGACACTGACCAACGCTTAAGTCGATGAAACCGCCAGGCGTCGAAACTCTCGCGGAGATCGGTATTTCAACGCGCTATGCGGGTGAAACTCGTTGTAGTGCTCAATGGCAATCGCCAGATTCCGGTAAGCCGTTTGAGCGTCCGGTTTCGGCATATGGCCGACGTAGTCCCGCTTCAACGTCTAGACCATGCTTGCTGCCATGCCCTTACTCTGCGGGCTACAAAACGGCGTGGTCAACGGATTGAGGCCGATTTCGCGCGCCATGCGACGCTGGATCCGGTTGCAGCGCCGTTTGTCTTGCTTTTCGCTCTCGGCACCGCCGTTGCCAAAGATGGGTGTTTTGCGCCGCGAGCGGCTCATGGACCGTCATCCTTTTGGATTTCAAAGCTGTCCAGTTGTCGCCGCTCTTGCATGGTACGACCGTGGTGGCGGCGGGCGTGACCACACATCCAGCAACTGCATGGCTTGGGGGTGGCTGCGGCCAGGCCGATTTGCTGCGGGCTCATGTCGTGCTGCCACCAGTGGCGGCGCTGTTGTTTGATGGTCGCCATTTTGGCCCGGCGATAGGCGATGCCTCGGGACATGGGGTACCCGCTATCAGTGACGATTGATTTCGGCAGACTAACAGAAGGGTGCGACAGGAGGTGTCGCAAGTAGTGACCGATCGAAGGGCGAGCTAACAGAAGGGGGTCAGGTCTTTCATTTTGCACGCAGCGCAAAACGAAAGACCTGCCCCCCTTTCAGCCCCCCCTCACCACCCCGGCGGCGGTGGCGGGGTCATCGCCCGCGGCGGCTGGCTGTGCTGGGCACTTTCAAAGTGGCCGTAAATCGGCACTTTCTCGCCCTTGGCATACATGCACTGGGTATAAGCCTGGTCGTAGCGGTGCTGGGTGACGTGGCCGGACTGGTCGCCGGCGCCGCTGCCGGCCAGGGTACCGCCCAGCAGGCCGATGCCGGCACCGACCCCGGCGCCCTGGTGGTTGCCGCCGATCAGTGCCCCGGCGGCCGCGCCAATCAGCGTGCCGACGGCGGCGCTGGTCAGGGCGCTGTCGGTGGCGTTTTGCTGCGCCTGGCTGCCGTGGTTCTGGTATTGCGCGTACTGGCGGCAGTTCAGGTCGTCGGCCTGGAACTGGTCAAAGGTTTTGCCCTGGCCGGGCAGGGCCATGACCGAGGGGCCTTCCGGGTAGGTGGCGCAGGCGCTCAGGCTCAGTGCCAGCGGGATCAGGGCGAGGGTGATGAGGGCGGTTTTCATGGGGTGCCGACTCCTTGCGGCGGGGTAGCGGGGACGGTTTGCCAGGGCACGGTGCAGCGCGGCACATAGGGGTAGTAGCCCCTGGGCTTGGCGCAGTAGTACCAGCTGGGCGTGGCGGGCTGGGTATTGGCCACCGGCTGTTGCTGCACATAGGCCGGTGGGGCCACCGGCACCACCACGGTGGGCGGTGGGTAGTAGTACACCGGCGGCGCGACATAGACCGGCGGGGCAACGTAGACCGGGTGGTGCCAGTAGTGGTAGCGGGGGTAGTAGCCCAGGCCGATGCCGATGTCGACATGGGCGGCCAGCGCCGGGCCGGTCAGCAGCAGGCTCAGCAGGGCCAGGCAGGGGCGGGCAAAGCGTGTCATGGTGTCACCTCGCTCATCAGTCAGATTCATCTGATGGCTTTATGACGCAAAGTCATTGCCCGCTTGTGTGCGATGGCGGCAAAGCGTGTGGCAATGTGTATGACAGCCGTGTTGGCAAAACACGGCCATCAATGGTGACAACAGTCATACGAACGGGGTCAGGTCTTGTATTTTGCATCAGGACGCAAAATACAAGACCTGACCCCGTGTTTGTGGGGCTTAGTCGGGCTGTGAGGCCAGGCGGTGGCGGTAGCCCTGCATGACCGACAGGGTGGATTCGTGCCAGTGCAGGCCTTTGGCGATGAGTTCTGCCCCGGGTGGGGTCAGGGCGGCGATGATATGCGCGGGCGGGTCTTCGTGCGGGGCGAGGTGGCCATCGCAGATGCGGAAGTACCAGGCTTTGGCTTCGTCAGTCAGGGTCATGGGCGCTTCTCCGGCGGGGTTTCTGCCAGATATAGCCAGCCTGGGCGGTGCTTGCAACCCGTCTGTCAGCAGGGTTATCTGCGTCGGCTAGTTCAGGAGTTTCACCGGGTCAAAGCCAATACGCATGCCGCCCCAGTGGCGCTGGCCGACGCTGACCGGCAGGACGATTTCCGAGACCACTTCGCCGGTGTCGCGGCAGAAGGTTTGCAGCAGGAAGGGGGCGGTGTTGCGTGCCGCCTTGAGGCTGACCGGGTCGTCGTAGCGGCGTTTGTCGCGGCTGTATTTCAGGTCGTGTTCCAGGTTGCCGGTTTGTGGCTGGCAGGCGTCGCTCATATAGGTGGGGGCGTAGCCGTTTTGGTCGAGCAGGCCGCAGTAGATGACGGCCGGGGTGTCGCGTACGCAGGCGTCGTAGCTGGCGCGCAGGGTCTGTTCCACGTGCTGGTCGTAGGCGGTGTGGAATTTGGCCGGCTGGCTGCCGGGGATGGGGCGGTATTGCTGGTCGAAGACCTGGATGCCCTGGGCCAGGCACTGGTTCAGGTAGGTTTGGACCTCGTCGCGGGCTTTTTTGGCGCGGTTGACCATGTCGTCGAAGGGGCCTTCGCCCACCACAAAGCGCGAGACCAGTTCCTGTACCGATTCGGTGTCGCTGGCCAGCGAGCTGGCGACTTGTTCGGTCTCGACCAGGCGTTCGCGGACTTCTTGTCCCAGGCTGTGGATGCGCGCGACTTCACCGTTGATCTGGCGGTTGGCGCCGGCCAGCTGGTCGAGGGTTTGTACCATATTGTCCAGGCTGTCGGCGGTTTGCTGGAAGTCGCCGATCATGTGCGAGAACTGTTGCGAGGCGCGGCCGACCACCTCGCGGGCTTCGACGGTGCCGTGGCGGATGTCGTCGGTCTCGACTTCGGTGTTGGCGACCAGTTGCAGCATGTTGTCGATGTTGCCGGAGATTTCGTTGGAGGCGGATTTGACGCGTTCGGCCAGTTTGCGCACTTCGTCGGCCACCACGGCAAAGCCGCGGCCTTGTTCGCCGGCGCGCGCGGCTTCGATGGCGGCGTTGAGCGCCAGCAGGTTGGTCTGGTCGGAGATGTCTTTGATCAGGTCAACGATGGATTTGATGCTGGCGGAGCGGGTGCTCAGGTCTTCGACGGTGAGGTGGAAGTGGCTGACCTGTTCGCTGATGTGACTGATGCGTGCCGAGACCTGGTTGAGTTCGTCGAAGGAGGCTCTGGCCAGTTGCAGGTTGGACTGGGTGGTGCTGGAGATGCCGTGGGCGTGCTGGCTCAGGTCGTCAATGCCCTGGGTGGAGCTGTCGCTGATCTGGTGGACCTGGGTGGCACTTTGCTCCTGCTGGTGGGCCAGTCGGGTGGTGGTTTGGACGTTGCGCCCGGTGCGGGCGGTGTCGACGGCCAGGCGGATGCTCATCAGCCGTACCTGGCTGATGATTTCGCGCATTTTGGTGACGAAGCGGTTGTAGGACTCGGAGAGCTGGCGGATTTCGTCGTGGGTGATGGCCGGGATGTCTTGCGACAGGTCGCCCTGGCCGGCGCCGATGTCGTCGAAGATGCGGATGATCATGCGCAGTGGCCGCACGATGAGGAAGCGCAGGTACCAGATCTGGAACACGATGGCGATGAGCGAGAACAGCCAGAAGCCGGCGCTCCACCACAGCAGGGTGCTGAGTGAGCCGGCCATGCTTTGTTGGGTGGCGGCGCTGGCGCTGCCGCTTTGCAGGACCTGGCGGATGCTGTCGAGTTGCAGGTAGAGGTAGATCAGCAGGCAGAGCTGCAGCAGGCTGATGAGCAGAAAACTGCCGAGTTTGCGGCCCAGGCTGTGCCAGAAGGTGCGTTCTACCCAGTCATAGAGTTGTCTGAGCATGCCCATGTTTTTCCCTGTGATGGTGTTTATTTATGTTTTATGCCAAAAACATATCACAGCTTCCTGCTGTCCCGGTAGTCCGGGGGCAGGGTTGGGCAGGGCGGCTGTGCAGCAGGTTTGACCGAGATCAGGGGTGGTGTGGCGTGCGGTGTTCAGTGTACCGGGCTGCCTTGCCGGGCGGGGGTCTCGCTGGTGTGCAGTTCGCACAGGGTGAGGGTGAAGCGCAGGTCCTGGCAGGCGTTGCGTGAGCGGGCGCTGGCGGCGAAGCGGGTGTGGAAGGCATCCATCGGGCCGTCGCTGGCCAGTTTGGCCAGGTCGTTCAGCAGGGCGTCGCGCTCCGGCATCGGGCCTTGCCGGGTGACGGTCAGGACGATCAGCCGGTCGCCGTGGTGCCAGCCGTGGTAGGTGCTGCTGTGCAGCAGCGGGTGGCTGCCACTGCCCAGGCGTTCGCTGTTGCTGGCGAGGCTGTGGCGTTGCCGGCCGTCCTGGCCGACCAGCAGTACCACGTCCATGTCGCCGTTCCACAGGGTCAGGGTGTGTTGGGCGGGCTGGATGTGGCACAGCAGGAAGCGCACCGGGCGGGTATGGCCGAAGCGTTCGATGTAGTGCTGGTTGAGTCGCTGCAGCAGTTGTTCCGGTTCGAGCTGCTGGTTGATCAGCTGGTGGAAGCCTTCGATCAGGCTGTAGGCGCAGATGGCGGTGGACAGGCCGTCTTGCTGGAAGTCGGCCAGCAGCAGGTATTCATCGCCATGCCGGGTGTGGCGCAGGCTGACGACGTCGCGGCAGAAGCGGCTCTGGCTGCAGTGGTATTGCTGCAGGCGGGAGGCCTGCTGCGGGTCGTGGGCCGACAGGCGCTGGATCAGTTCGGCGGCCAGGGTTTGTTCGGATTCGTTTTCGTCGAAGTAGTCGGCCAGCCGCTTTGAGTCGGCGTTGATCTGCGGGTAGGCGCGGATGATGCGGGCAAAGACGTTGACTTTGGCCAGCAGCAGGGCGGGCTGGATGGGTTTGACCAGAAAGTCGTCGGCGCCGGCGTGGTAGCCCTCGAGGATGATTTGCGGGCTGCGCGCCTCGCCCATCAGCAGCACCGGGATCCAGTAGCGGGTGGTGCTGTCGCGCAGGTGGCTGAGCGCGGCGATGCCGCCGATGCCCGGCATGACCAGGTCCATCAGGATCAGGTCGGGGCGGTAGCGTTTGCAGAAGGCAATGGCCTCTTCGCCTGAGTGCACGTAGTGCACGTCATGACCGGCTTGTTCCAGCAGGGTGGTCAGTGTTTCGCACTGGGCCCGGCTGTCATCCGCCAGCAGGATGAAGAGTCTGCGTTTGTTGAGGTTCAAGGGTCGGCATCCACGGGGCGCAGGGGCAGGGCCATGCGCTTCTTTCAGGCTATGCAAGGAGTGTGGCCGAGGCAAGAAATATCGGTCAATGGCTTTTATCTTGGGGTATTTGACGCTTATCAAGCGGCAGCTTCGGCCAAACGCGTAACAACGGGGTCAGGTCTTGTATTTTGCATCAGGATGCAAAATACAAGACCTGACCCCGTCGGTGCAAGACCTGACCCCGTCGGTGGAGCGACCCCGTCGGTGGACCCCGTCGGGGAGGGGTGGCTCAGACCTTGAAGGCGGCGAGGGTCTGGTTCTGGCGTTGTACCAGGGCATCCAGTTGCCGGGCGCTGTCGGCGGTCTGGCTGGCGGCGGCGCTGGATTGTTCGGCCATTTGCGCGGTTTGTTCGACGCGCATGGCGATGTTGTTGCTGGCAATGCCCTGTTGCTGAATGGCCGCCGAGATTTCGCTGATGCTGCCGGAGGCGCTGTTGACGTTCTCGCCGATATGGCCGATGGCGCTGTTGGCTTCGTCGGCGCGCGCCACGCCGGTGTCGACCAGGCCGCCGGCGGTTTCCATCTGGCTGGTGGCCTGTTTGGATTTGTCGATCATCGAGCTGATGGTGGTGGAGATGTCCAGGGTGGCGCGGGCGGTGCGTTCGGCCAGTTTGCGGACTTCGTCGGCCACCACGGCAAAGCCGCGGCCTTGTTCGCCGGCGCGTGCGGCTTCGATGGCGGCATTCAGGGCCAGCAGGTTGGTCTGGTCGGCAATGTCGCGGATGGTGCCGATGACCGAGCCGACTTGTGCGCTGTCGGCTTCCAGCTGGCGAATGCTGTCGACCGATTCTTTGACCACGCTGGAGATCTGGTGGATGTCGGTGATGGTCTGGTGGATGGTGCGCGAGCCGTTGTCGACCAGGGTGCGGGCATGTTCGGCGCCTTCGCGGGTTTCTTGTGCCTGGGCGGCGACGTGGTTGATGCTGACGGTCATTTCTTCGATGGTGGCGGCCATATTGGCGGAGGCTTCGCTCTGCGCGGTGGCGGCGGCGGAGACCTGGGTCGAGGTTTCCATCAGTTGCCGCGAGGCGGTGCCGACGTCTTTGGCGACGTCCAGCAGGGTGCGCACGCTGTTCTGCAGCTTGTCCAGCAGCTGGTTGAAGGCGCGGTTGGCCTGTCCGACTTCATCCTGGCTCTTGACCTCGGCGCGGATGCGGAAGTCGAGGGTTTCGCTGACCTGGGTCAGGTTGTGGCTGAGCTGGGCAAAACCCTGGCTGATGGCTCGGTAGATGGTGGCGGAGAGGAAGCCGACCACCAACAGGGCCAGGCCGATGCTGAGCAGGGACAGCAGGCGCGCGAGGGAGTAGGCGTCCTGGTTGTCGCTGGCCAGCCTGGCTGCGTTGTCTGTGTTGAATTTGTAGTGATCATCCAGTGCCTTGCTCATCGCTGCGGCGACCTGGCTGGCATTGTTGAGTGTGGCGACGGCCTTGTCGTGCTGGCCGGCGCGTTCGGCGTCAATGATGCTTTGCACGACGGGGCGGTAGGCGGCCATGGCGCTCTTGACGGCCTCGAGCAGCTGGCGGTCGGTATCGTTGGAAAGGTTGTTGGCCTGGTAATCGGCGATGGCATCGTCAAATTTTTTGTTGGCGGCGTCGATGGCGGCGATGTTCTTGTCTTTCTCTGCCTGGGTCGGCACCAGCAGCAGATTGCGTACGGCGACGCGGATGCTGGTCAGGGCTTCTTCGGATTTCTTGATGTCACTGAAGCTGGGAAAGGTGTTGTCCATCACATACTGTAAGCGCGACTGCGACTGGCTGAGATTCCACAGGCCGAAGCTGCCGACGGCGATCAGGGCCAGCATCGCCAGGCTCAGGGTGATGAGCAGTTTTTTGGAAATGGTCATGAGAGGTCCCCGTTGGTCTTGCGTGCGCCGATGTCGTGGTCAAATTTTGCCGACGCTGCATATGATGTATAGATGGGCGCTGGCGGAATGCCAATTGGCTGATTCACTGTTTTTTACTTACTCGTCTGCCACCTTGAACAGCGCCAGGTTGCCGCGCATCTTTTCTGCCTGTGTGCTGAGTCTGGCGGCGGAGGCGGCGCTGTCGACGGCGGTGCGGGCGGTTTGTTCGGCGCTTTCGGCAATGGTGGCCACTTCATCGGCCACTTCGTTGCTGTGGGCGGTTTGTTCGGCAATCGCCTGATCGATTTCGGCCACGACCGCCAGCACTTCGGCGGCGCTGTCGCGGATCCGTGCTACGGCATTGCCGGCATCGGCCACGTGTTCCACGCCTTGTTCCACACTGCTCACCATATCGCGCATGGCGTCGGCCACGATACGCGAGTTTTGCTGGATGTCGCTGATCACGCCATCGATTTCGTTCGTCGACTGGGCGGTGCGGTCGGCGAGTTTGCGGACTTCGTCGGCCACTACGGCAAAGCCGCGTCCGGCTTCGCCGGCGCGTGCGGCTTCGATGGCGGCATTCAGGGCCAGCAGATTGGTTTGCTGGGCCAGTTCATTGATGACGCCGACCATGCCGGAAATGGCGTCGGTTGAGCGCTGCAGTTGGGTGATGCGTTCGGCGGCGGTGCTGACCATGGCCGAGATCATGCGGATTTCGCTGACGGTCTGGTGGATCACGCTGTCGCTGGTGTCGGCGATGTCGGAGGACTGGCGGGTCAGTTCGCTGGCCTGGCGGGCGCGTTCGGCAATGGTGGCGATGTTCTGGGCGATGAGCGCCAGTTCGCTGCGCATGTGCTGCGCGGTCTGGCTGCCGTGTTCGGCCGAGGCTTGCAGCTGGGTGGCGGCGTGTTGCATCTGTTCGGCGGCGCTGGTCACGGGCTGCAGGTCGGCGGACAGGTCTTGCAGTTTGTGTTGCAGGACGTCGAACAGCTGGTTCAGGGCGCGGATGGTGCGTTCGGCCTTGCTCTGGCCGCGGGATTCGACCCGCAGGGTGAAGTCGCGTTGTTCGGCTGCCCGCAGGATGGTGCGCTCGACGGCGCGCAGGTCGAGCAGTTCCAGATAGGCGCGGTATTGGCGGTAGAAGAACAGCAGCAGGCCCAGATAGAGCAGCAGCATCAGGCCGGCAGCCTGCCACAGCCGGGTCTGATAGGCGGCGTGGATGGGCGCAAGCAGGCTGTCGAGCAGGGCGGGCGACAGGTAGTAGTAGAGTACCCAGGGGCTGTCGCTGTGGATGTTGAGCGTGCGGGTGTACAGGTGCGGGCCGGCGGTCTCGGGGTGTTTCAGCAGCTGGCCCATTTCCGGGTTGCGCCGGTCGTAGATGCGGATGTTGTAGGCGGCATTGACCAGGGCAAAGGGGGACAGTTGCTGCGGCATGCTCAGCCCGGCCTGACGGGCGGCTGCGCGGTCTTTGTCGGTGAGGATCAGGTAGGGGACGCCGACCAGGGCGGCTTCGTACAGATTGCTGCGCGAGATCACCGAGATGACGCCACTGAGGGTCTGGTCTCCGGCATGGTAGAAGGGCACGGAATACAGGAAGCCGTTGGCATCCAGCACGCTGCAGTTTTTGATTGAGTAGTACTGCTCGTTGTCGCAGGTGCGCATCAGGGGGGAGGCGAAGGCCGGAATGTCGTCCGGGGTCTTGAAGTCAAAGCGCGGGTAGTGCTGGCGGATCAGGGCGATCTGCTGCGGGAAGTAGGCGTATTCGAAATCTTCCAGTTCTTCCGGCTTGTCCGGGTCCTTGGCTTCGCTGGCGGCCTCGGCTTCTTTTTTGCTCGGGTCCATGCGCAGGGTATCGAACATGAAGAAGGGCACCTGGCCCTTCTTGTCATCCAGTCCGTTCAGTACGGCATAGACTTCCGATACATGGGTGTTGCTGGCCAGGTTGTTGAAGATCTGCTGCACGGTGTAGAAGCCATCCGCGGAGAATCGTCCCAGCTCGACGGCGTTTTTCTGGTCGCCCTGGCGGTTTTCTCCGCTGATGGCGCGCACGCTGGGCAGCAGCGAGATGGTGCGGGCGTTCTGGTACATGGCATTGAACATGCCTTCCAGCTGGGTTTGCTTGGCGGTCAGGTCGCGGTCAAGGCGCTCGGCGATGATGGCCTGTTCTTCCGTGGCGCGGCGCTCCTGGTAGTCGCGCTGCAGCAGCCAGCTCACCAGCAGGGAGAGCAGGCCGATCAGCAGGGTGGCCAGCAGGCAGCGAACGATCAGAAAGCGCCGGGGGGTGCGGGAGCGGGCGGTCATCACGGGGGTCCTTGGTGGAAGCCTGAGTGTTCTATCTATTTGTTCTATTGTTTATTGATATTAATTCCTGATTAAATATTTGCTTGTTATTTTCATCCCGTCAGAACAGCTCGACTTTGCCGTGGGCATCGTCCTGTTCGCCTTCTTCGGTCGGGTAGCCGATGCGGAAGCCGCCCCAGTGGCGTCCCTGGATCATGATCGGCACCGACAGGTCGTGCATCACTTCGCCGGTATCGCGTTTGTAGGTCTGGATCAGCACGGTCTGTTCGTGTTTGCCGCAGCGTGAGCCGGTGCGGTCGTTGAAGATTCGTTTGCTGCGGTTGGCCTGCAGGTCTTTGTCGCGGTTGCCGGTCAGTGGGGCGCTGTAGCGGCGGTTGTGGGTCGGCACATAGCCGCGCAGGTCGGTGGCGATGGCGTAGGCGGCTTCGGGGTGGGCCGTGAGGAAGGCTTCCTGGATCGGCGGCAGCAGTTCGTCGGTCAGGCGGTCGAAGCGCGAGTGGTATTTTTGCGGCCAGGTGTCGGGGATGGGCTCGTAGTGGTCGGAGAACAGATCCTGCAGGCTGATGCGGCCGTCCTTGACCGCCTGGTTGAGCGTGGCCTCGACCTGGTCGGCGGTGGCACGGGCGGCACGGTAGTAGTGGGTATGGTTGACGTCCATGTCGTAGTCGACCATCAGCTTGAAGGCTTTTTCCCCGGGGGTGTCGCACAGGGTGACGGCATGGCCGAGCTCGGTCTGGAAGCGGCCCATCTGGGCATAGTTGTCCTGGGCCAGGCTGGCGATGCGGCTGGCGGATTCGGCCGCCGAGCTGGCGCCGCTGGCCATGGCCGAGACCTGGGCGGAGGTGTCGATGGCGTCGCTGAGAATGGTCGACAGCTGGCCGCCGATGGTTTCCGCCACACCGGAGACCTGGTTGGCTTCCTGCGCCAGGGCCTCGATGTTTTCGACCGAGGCGATGGTCTGCTGCTGTACGTTTTCGATGATGCGGGTGATGGTGGCGGAGGAGTCGCCGGCCAGGGTGGCCAGTTTGCGTACTTCATCGGCGACCACGGCAAAGCCGCGTCCGGCCTCGCCGGCGCGCGCGGCCTCGATGGCGGCGTTGAGGGCCAGCAGGTTGGTCTGGTTGGCGATCTGCTGGATGGTGGCCGAGGCGGTGAGCACGGCGCGCACCTGGTCGGCCAGCGCCTTGAGCATGTCTTCCGACTGGCGGGTCTGCTGCGCCATGCCCCCCATGCGCGTCACTACCTGGCTGAGTGCCTCGACGCCGGAGGCGGCGCGGCTGCGCGTGCGCTCGGCGGCATCGGTGGCGGTCTGGGCGCTCTGTGCGACCTGGCTGACCAACTGGTGAATGGCCAGCGACTCGTCGGAGATGGTGTTGGATTGCTGCGCCACCTGGTCGGAGTCTTGTTTCAGGAGGGTGAGGTTGTGGCAGACATGCGCCAGGCTGACGCCCATGTCGTGCAGCGTGCCCATGAAGGAGTTGGCGCGCACGCTGCCGCTCTCTGGCGCTTCCGTGCCCGGGGCAAGGGTTTCAACGGTATTGGTCTTGGTTTTGAAGGGCCACATGTATTGTTCTCGTGATGTGGGCGCGTTGGGCCAGGGTTGATCTGCACGTTGTCACCATGACGCTGCACATGCGTACAGGTCTTTTTATGTATAGAGCATTCCTGGAAACCGGGGGTCAGGTCTTGTATTTTGCGTGGCAATGCAAAATACAAGACCTGACCCCCGGTGGTGTTGCGGTTATCGGCCGGCTGGCTGGCTCAGGGTGAAGCGGCACTGGCTGGCGAGCGGGGTGCGGCATTCGAAGTAGCGCAGGCCGAACGGTCCTTGTTGTGCCTGCCAGTCGTTGAGGTCGGTCAGCATGACCGTGGGTTCGGTGTCCTGGGGTTTGTAGCGCAGGTCGACGGGGCCGTTGGCGGTGCGGTAGCTGCACTTGCCGAATTTGCCTGTCGGCCGCGCGGCGTCGGCATCATCGGGGTAGAAGGTGGCCGATTCGAAGGTCTGGATGGCGCCGGAAATGCCCGGGGCGGCGATGCCCAGCCATTCGCCGCTGCCGGCGGTGGGGGCGGTGTAGGTCGCGCCCCGTACGGTGATGCGATGGCTGTCGGGGCAGCTTTCGCTGCGCTGGGCATAGGCGGCGGCACTGCTGGCCAGCAGGCACAGTAACAGGGTTTTTTGCATGGACGATTTCCTTTTCAGCATGGCGCCGGCGCCGCTTGCTCAGGGAGTGGCAAGCGGTCGGCGTGGGGGCTAGAGGCTGGCGGCAGGGGGAAGTTCGCGGGGGCGGGCGGCCGGGGCGGGATATCAGACAATCCTGACAGGCGGGGTGCGGTCATCGAGGCCGGGCAGCGGCTTCAGCGGGGTGCCGCGGGGGCGATCATGCTGCGCTGGACGACCAGTACGCTGCCGAGCACGGTCAGCATGCCGAGCAGTGACTGTGGCGACAGCGCCTGGCCCAGCAGTACCCAGCCGAGGAGGACGGCGGTCAGCGGGCTGAGCAGGCCGAGCGAGCTGACGGCGACCGGCGACAATCGGGTGATGCCGCGGAACCACAGCCAGTAGGCGAGCAGGGCGCCGATGCTCGACAGGTAGAGGTAGGCGGCGATTTGCAGGCTGCTCAGTGTCGGCAGGGGCGGGTCGTAGTGCAGTACCAGCGGGGTCAGCATCAGGCCGCCGAGCAGCAACTGCCAGCCGGTCAGGGCGCTGACCGGGGCGGGCAGTGCCCAGCGGCGGGTCAGGTAGGTGCCGCAGGCCATGAGCAGGGCGCCGGCTGCCGCGGCCAGCATGCCGGGGCCATCCCAGTGTGAGCCGGGGGAGAGTAGCAGGGCCGCCATGCCGAGTACGCCGAGCACGCTGGCGCCGAGGGCCAGGCGGCTGGGGGGGCGTCGTTCGCATTGCCAGATCAGGGCCATGACCAGCAAGGGCTGGCAGGCGCCGACCACGGCGGCCAGGCCGCCGGGCAGGCGATAGGCGGCGATGAACAGCAGGGGCTGGAAGGCACCGATATTCAGCGCCGACAGGATGAGCAGGCGGAGCCAGTGTCCGGGGGCGGGGCGCCAGCCGGTGGCGAGGATCAGCAGCAGGCCGGCGGGCAGGACGCGCAGCAGGGCGGCGGTGAATGGCCGGTCTGGCGGCAGCAGTTGGCTGGTGACGATGTAGGTGGTGCCCCAGATGACGGGCGGCAGGGCGGTGAGCCAGACGTCAGCCCAGCGGGGCGCGTGGTCGGTGTGGTGCATGGGCAATCCCTTTGCTTCGGCTTATAATCGTGTCGGCATAGCTTGAATTCAAGATAACAGTTGTCTTGAATTCAAGGCAAATTAATCTTGAATTCAAGATAAAGGTGCGGCATGGATGTGACAGGGCAGGGGGATGCGGTGGACCGGATTCTGGCGCAGTGGGGCCAGGAGCGGCCGGATCTGGATGTCAGTCCGATGGGGATGATCGGGCGGTTGGGACGCTGTGCTGCGCTGGTGTCGCAGCGGCTGGAGCCGGTGTTCGAGCGTTTCGGCCTGTCTGGCTGGGAGTTTGATGTGCTGGCGACCTTGCGGCGCAGCGGGGCGCCTTACTGTCTGGCGCCGACGGCTTTGTTTTCTTCGCTGATGGTGACCTCGGGCACCATGACGCACCGGCTGAAGGTGCTGGAGGGCAAGGGCTGGGTTGTGCGCGAGGCGAGCAGTGAGGATGCGCGCAGTACGCTGGTGCGGCTCAGTGCCGCGGGGCTGGCGCTGATTGACCGGGCGGTCGAGGCGCATGTGGCCAATGAGCATGCCCTGCTGGCGGGGTTGAGTGCGCGCAGTCAGGCGGGTTTGAACAAGCGGCTGGCAGAGTTGCTGGCTTTTCTGGAGCAGGCGGAATCAGGACGGCAGTGAGATGAAGACATTCCGGTGGGAAGCGGCGCAATGCACGTTGCGCTATCACGATTTGCCCGGCGCAGGCCGGCCCTTGTTGTTTGTGCATGGCCTGGGCTGTGCGGCCTCCTGTGATTATCCGCAGGTGGCGGCACAGGCGGTGCTGGCGGACCGGCGTCGTCTTTTGCCCGATCTGCCTGGTTCGGGCTTCAGTGATGCCCCGGCAGGGCTGGCTTACCGTACGACGGATCATGCCCGGGCGCTGGCGGCGCTGGTGACGTCGCTCGGGCTGGAAGCGCTGGATGTGTATGGCCACAGCATGGGCGGCGCGGTGGCGATCGAGTTGGCGAGTCTGTTGCCGGCGCAGGTGCGGCATCTGGTGTTGAGTGAGCCGAATTTCGACGCTGGCGGCGGGATGTTCAGCCGGGCGATTGCCGAGTATTCGGAGGCCGAGTATGTGGCGCGCGGCCATGAGGTGATGGTGCGGGCGGCGGCGACTGGCGGGGCCGGGACCTGGGCAGCGTCGCTGCGGCATTCGTCGCCGCTGGCGGTGCATCGTTCGGCCTGCTCGCTGGTGGCCGGGGTCGAGCCCTCCTGGCGGACGCTGCTGTTGCAGTTGCCCATGCCGCGCACGGTGATTTTTGGTGAGCTGTCGCTGCCGGATGCCGATCTGGACTGGTTGCCGGCGCATGGGGTGGCGAGTGTGGTGTTGCCACAGGCGGGGCATTCGATGGCCTGGGAGCAGCCGGCGGGTCTGGCGGCACTGATCGCGCAGTCCCTGAGTCGTTGACCGGCCTGAAAGCGCGCAGCGACTGACGTGCTTGCCACATAGGCTGCGACATGGTTTTGTATATATCAGCACTTTGTGATGGATGTTTTGGGTGCCTGTGCCACGGCGGGCGGGCTGTATTAGCGCAGGCGCCGACCCCAGGTATTGGCACCCGGCCCGCAGGCCGACGCTGAGGCGAAGTTCAGGCTGGACAATCAGTACTCATGAGGCTTTGCCCGGTTTGTTGCGCTGCAAAATTCCATGGGCGTTTCCCGGGTTGTCTGCCTGATGTCTTGCGGCCTGTTACCCGGCTGCATTCATGCATTTCGGGTTTTTTGCCGGTCTTTTCGGCCGGCCCGCGGTGCATGGTCAGGGCGGGTCGGGCGTGGCATGCTGGTCTCGATGATTATTACTTCAGGACACGGACCATCATGAAAACATTGCAAATTTTCCAGACGAGCAGCGGGTTGTGGAGTGGCAAGATTCTGGGCGCCGACGGCCATGAAATCATTCGCATCGCCGGCCTCGAATCGCCGCAGGAAGTGGAATCTGCGCTGCAGGCCAACGGTTTCGAAGCTCAGCACGTTATCGTCGAGGCCTGAGCGACACACAGTCAGAACCGGGGTCAGGTCTTGCTTTTTGCGTTCAATGCAAAAAGCAAGACCTGACCCCGGTTTTTTGCTGTTGACGGATTAGTCGACCTCAGCCAGGGCAAACAGCATGGGGGGCGGTTGGTGGGGCAGATGCGGGTGTTGGTAAAAGCTCATGAATTTGTATGAGCTATAGAGGTTGTTCTTGCCGAAGTCCGAGTAGGCAATGAACAGGATCCATTTCTTGCCCGGTTGCCGGTTCATTTCTGCGGCGCGGGTGCTCAGATTCAGGTCGTAGAGTTTGTTGTAGTCCTCCTGGAAAGCCTGGTTGAAGCTGCGGCCGGCAAAGATACCGGCATTGGTGGCCGATTCGACTTTGGTCTCGACGTAGTACAGGTTGTTGCCATGCAGGAAGGCAATGTCCGTGCGTTGTCCGGCCACCGCCTGATAGTTGAATTCCCGGACGACCTGGCAGCCTTGCTGGCTGAGACTGTTGCAGAGGAACCAGTGGGCGATGATTTCCCATTGGGCGCCTTGTCCCACCGCATTCACCATCTGGTGCTCTTCCTGTGCGGCGATCATCAAGAATTGGTCGTGATTCATGTTGTTTCTCCTTGACTGGTTGATGGGCAACGTGTGTTGCCTTGTCAGCCTGGCGCATGCCTTGTCCTGAATCGATGTGTCTGATGGATGGGGCCGCCGTCAGGGGGAGAAGGGCCGGGGTTGTCGGTGGCTCATGCCTGCAGTCGCTCCACCAGGACGGCAGCTTCGGTGCGGTTGTGTACGCCGAGCAGGCGGAAGATGGCATAGAGGTGATTCTTGACGGTGCCCTCTGCCAGTGAGAGCTGACGACAGATCTGTTTGTTGGACGCGCCCTGGGCCAGTAGGGCCAGGATTTGTGATTGTCGCAAGGTGAGTCGTGAGTGGACCGGGGGCTGGCTGCGGGGATGGCCGGTGACGTCCGGTTCGCCGGAGGTGGCCAGTTCCATGGGGATGAAGGCCAGGCCGCTGTGGACATGCCGGATCGCCTGGTACAGGCGTTCCGGCATCATTTTTTTCGGGGCGATGCCGGCGGCGCCGTGGCGCAGCAGGCGGATGGCGTCTTCCATGTTGGCTTTGTGCACTGTGATCAGGATCGGGCAGCCGGGGTATTGCTGTTGCAGGCGTTCGATCCAGTGCTGGCAAGGGGCCTGGTCGAAGTCTTCATCCAGCAGGATGACCGATGGGGAGGCGTGGGTCTCGGTGATGGCTTCTGCTTGCTGGATGGGGGTGATGCTGAGTTCTGGGGCCAGGATGGCCATGCTGTGTATGAGTCCGGTCAGATAAAGCGGGGTGCTGTCCAGCGCCAATACCTTCATGATGTGGCTCCAATAATTATGATGAATGGGTTGTTTTAAGGGTTTTGATATTGGAGCAATGCTCAGTCATTAATACATATGACGAATGAATTATGACTTGTCGTATGAGTCGTAAGGCGCAGGCTGGTCATCCGAAGGGTGCATGGGTCCGTGTTGGCAAGCGATTTAGCTTGATAGGGCGAGATGGTTCTCGCGCTTTTAATCACTTGTTAAGGAGAACGTACCATGGATCCGAATTTTATCGGCTCGGTGTTGAATGCTTTGCCGCTGGACAAAATGATCGGGGGCCCGCTGCAGGCGATGATCACGGCGCAGGTGCAGGCCAGCAAAGCCTATGCAGATTTTCTGCTGACGGTGTGTATCCAGGAGGGCAAGGCGGTCGCCGTGCAATTCGATTACGACGAGACCATCGTTGATTCGGAGGGCAATGCCAAGGGGATTCTGCAGAAAACCATGCGTATCCCGCTGATGGCGGCGGTGGTGCACCCGATCATTTGTATCGAGGAAGGCACGATTGATTTCGAGCTGGAAATCTCGCAGAGCGAGGCGTCCAGTTCGACGACCGATGCCGAGGCTTCGCTGGAGGCCCGTATTGGCTGGGGTCCGTTCAGTGTGTCGATCAAGGGGCGTGTGTCGCACAAGTCGGAGCAGACGCGCAAGACCGATACCCGCGCCAAGTACTCGATTCACACGCTGGTCAAGCGTCAGCCGATGCCGGAAGCCCTGAGCCGTGTCATTGACTTCCTCACCGATGCTGCGACCAAGCCGGTGCTGGCGCCGTCTCAGGACGCGAGCAAGCCCAAGCCCCTGCCGGACACCCCGCAAAGTGGTCTGGTCGGCGTGAAAGAAGCCGAGCAGAAGAAGAAGGTCGGCTAAGTGACGCCCCCCCCGGAACGGTGGCCCGTCCCGGGGGGCGCGGGGTACCGCCGCGCAGGCGGCGGTCCTTTCATTGGGGAGAAAGTCTATGTGGCCATTTTCCAGAAAGCGCGGTGAGGCTTCGTCGGGCGGCGGCGCCGAGCCGCCGTCCACACCGCCAGCACGCCAGGGTCCGGAGAGTCCGTCCGCCGAGTCTGCCGTCGGTCTGCAGGAAATTACCCGGGGGTTGTTGAATGCCGCTGCGGCAGCCAATCAGATGGTTGCTCATCAGTATATGCGGTTGCTGGATCAGTTTTTTGATGTTGAGGACGATGGCTCGCTCAGTGCCAAGACGGTTCAGTTGGTGCTGGATGAGCAGCACGAGATGACGGTGCCGCTGGTGACCTTGATGTCGCCCAGAGGCATGGCGATGGAGCGCATGAAGGTGAATCTGGCGGTGCGCACCGATGCGGTGGACAGTCTGCCGGCAGAGGAGGGGGCCGGGCAGGATCGCACCAGTCAGTTCCGGGTTTCGATGGCGCCGATTTCGCCGCAGGAGGCCGGTGTGCGCGATTCTCGTTTCATGAATATCGAGATTGAGTTCGTGGCGCAACAGCCTCCCGAGGGGATGATGCGACTGGTGGATGAGTACACCAACCGCGTCTTGCCGCAGGCGCTGGCAGCGAAAGGAGAGGGCGCATGAAGCTGCCGGAAAGAACGGGCGCGGCCGGGATCGGCCTGATCAAGCAGTTTGAGGGGCTGCGCCTGAGCAAATATCGCGATGCGGTCGGTTTGTGGACCATCGGTTATGGCCATCTGATTGGCCAGAGCGAGCGGTTTGACCGTCCGCTGTCGAGGGGCGAGGCGGACAGTCTGCTGCGTGCCGATTTGCGCTCGGCGGAGCGTGCGGTGCGTCAGCTGGTGCGTTATGGCGGCCTGACGCAGTCGCAGTTCGATGCGCTGGTGTCTTTTGTGTTCAATCTGGGCGCCGGCAGGCTGCGACAGTCGACGCTGTTGCGTTATCTGAATGTCGGCAATGTGCCGCATGCTGCCGAGCAGTTCATGGTGTGGGACAAGGCAGGCGGCAAGGTGTTGCCCGGGCTGACGCGCCGTCGCCATGCTGAACGCAGCCTGTTTCTGGAAGCATAGAAAGGAGAAGGGATCATGACTCATGTCTATCGTTTTGTGGCCAGCTTGCTGCTGTCGCTGTGCCTGATTTCCGGTGCCTGGGCGGAGCGCTGCCAGCAGGTGGTGGAGACACTGAACGCTTCGCTGTCAACGCCGGTGGTGAAGACGGATCAGCTGGCCGAGGTGCTGAATTCGCTTCGAACCCGCGGGGTGCTGCCCAAGCGCTATCTGAGCAAGCAGGCTGCCCGGGAGGTGTATGGCTGGCAAGACGGCCCTGTACTCTGGGAGGGTGGGTTCAGTACCTTGCGCGGCAGGATGCTGGGGGGATATGGCTTCAGGAATTCTGCCGGCCTGCTGCCCCGGGAGGTGTCCTGGCAAGTGGCTGATCTGGACTATCTGCATCTGGGTCAGCGCGGCGCCAAGCGTCTGATCTATGCCGAAGGAGAGCCGCGGCGTTACCTGACGGTGGATCACTATCGCAGCTTCGTGCTGATTCCGCCCTGCCAGGACTGAGCGACACACCATCGAAACCGGGGTCAGGTCTTGCTTTTTGCGTTCAATGCAAAAAGCAAGACCTGACCCCGGTTTTTGTTGGCGGGTTATCGCGCCTGTTTCGTCTGGACGAATTCGTCGACGGTCAGGATGGTGCCCGGCAGGCCCATGCGGGTGGAGAGCTGGGTGACATGCGGTGGTTCGAGGTGGGACTGCTGCAGGATGGTGTCCTGGCCGTACACTTCGCGGGTGGTGCCGTCGAGCAGGACTTTGCCCTGGGCGAAGACCAGGGTGCGCTCGAAGGTTTCGGCCACGAAGTCCATGTCGTGGATGATGGTGAGTACCAGTTTGCCCTGGGCGACCAGCTGGCGAATGATGGCCTTGATGCGCTCCTTGCCGGCATGGTCCTGGGCGATGGTCGGTTCATCGAAGATGATGATGTCGGTGTTCATGGCCACGATCGAGGCGATGCTGATCAGTTTGCGCTCGGACAGGCTGAGGTCGTAGGGGTTGTCGGCGACCTTGTCTTCGAGGCCGACCAGCTGCAGGGCGCGTTCGGCGCTGTCGCGGGCTTCCTGCGGGCTCTGGCCGATGTTGAGCGGGCCGAACATGACTTCGTCGATGACCTTGTTTTTGAAGATCTGGTCGTTGGGGTTCTGGAACACCAGGCCGATGTGGCGCGCCAGGCCGGCCACGGTGGCTTCGCGGGTGTTGATGCCGTTGATCAGCACGTCGCCGCTCACTGGTTTGAGCAGGCCCTTGAGCAGTTTGACGAAGGTGGTCTTGCCGGCGCCGTTCTGGCCGATGATGGCCGTGGAGCGCTGGTCGAAGCTCAGCGTGATGTCGTTGAGGATGTTTTCGCCGGCGGTGTAGTGAAACACCAGGTTGCGGATTTCGATCTTATTCATGCAGGTTCACCACTTGCTCGTAGGCGTCGTCCAGGGTCATGGGGTAGAGCCCGGTCTGCGGGTGGCGCAGGCCCAGTCCGCGGCAGATCTGGGCAAAGACCGGCGCGGCAATGCCATAGTCGGCCAGATCGTCGCGCGAGAACACGCGCTCCGGGGTGTCGAAGTCGATCAGGCGGCCCTGGTCGAGCAGCATGACGCGGTCGGAGTAGCGGGCGATTTTTTCCATCTTGTGTTCGACCATCAGCACGGTCATGCCGCGGCGGCTGAGGGCCTGGATGGCCTGGAACACTTCTTCCGAGCCTTGCGGGTCGAGCTGCGAGGTCGGTTCGTCCAGAATGATGATGTCCGGTTCCATGGCGATGATGCTGGCAATGGCCATGCGTTGCATCTGGCCGCCGGACAGGTCGAAGGGGTTGCGTTTGCCGAAGCGCGTGATGCCCAGCAGGGCCATGGCATTGTCAATGCGTTCCGGCATGGCTTCGCGTGGCACGCCGAGGTTTTCCAGGCCGAAGGCCAGTTCCTCGTAGACGGTCATTTTCGAGCCGCTGACCTGGGTGAAGGGGTTCTGGAAGACCAGACCGACCTTGCGCGCCAGTTCGCTGATCTCGGTGTCTTCGACCTTGAGGCCGTCGACGGTGACGCTGCCGCCATAGGCGCCCTTGTAGAAGTGCGGCACCAGGCCGGTCAGTGCCTGGCACAGGGTGGATTTGCCGGCGAGGTTGCGGCCGACGATGCCGATGAACTCGCCCTTGTTGATCTCGAACGAGATGTCGTTGAGGGCCAGCTCCTGGGTCAGCGGGTAGCGGTATTTCAGGCCTTCGACCACGATTTTTTTCATGCCATCACCCTCCAGACGATGGCGGCCAGCATGGCGAGCACCAGTCCGATCTTCAGCAGGCGGTCGACGCCGCTGCGCTGTTCTTCATTGAGAAAGGTTTTTTGCGCCCGCGAGCTGAAGGCCCGGACTTCCAGGGCCAGTGAGCGTTCGCGCGTGCTGATCAGCGAGTTCATGACCACCGGGCCGATCAGCGGCAGGAAGGCCTTGATGCGGACCAGCAGGCTGCCTTCGGTTTCCATGCCGCGCGAGCGTTGGGCATCGGTGATGGTCTCCATGGTGGCGGTCATCTGCGGGATGATTTGCAGCACGGAGGACAGGACATAGCCGAGGTGGGGCGACAGACCTTGCCGTACCAGGGATTCGATCAGGTCGGAGGGGCGCGTGGTCAGTACCAGGATGGCAAAGGCGCACAGGATGTTGACTACCCGGATACAGATGGCGGCCGAGAACAGCAGGCCTTCGCGGTAGAAGTGCATGCCGGCGAAGGTGAATTGCAGTTCGCGGTTCTCCGAGTGGAACATCCCCTGGATGATGACCACCGAGATCAGCACCAGCATGCTGAAGCCGATGAGCGGGATGACCTTGCGCATGACGCGGGCCTGCAGCAGGAGCAGCAGGCTGATGGCCAGCATGACCAGTCCGGGACGGAAGCCCGGCAGGATCGCCGGGATCAGGATGGCCGCCAGGATGTAGATCAGCTTGGTGATCGAATCTACCTTGTGGACGAAGGTCCTGTGGTCCTGGTAAAGGCTGAGTGCTTTCAAGATAGTCGCCCCCCGGGCTAGTTAGAGCTTTTCGGTCTGGCTGTCGTGACGGAACAGGATGGTCAGTTTTTGCGGCAGACCCTTGAAGATCCCGTAGGCCACCATCACCGTGGCGATCTTGTCCGGTACGTCGACGATGAATTCATCCACCGCAGAGGCCATCCATACCGGGAAGTGATGGGCCACCATCGAGGCATAGACCAGGTCGCCCCAGACGTTGCCGGTCTGGCCGCCCCAGAAGGCAATGTTGATCGGGGTGGAGATCACGGTGGCGACCACGGCGGCGACCAGGCCGACGACGATGGTGCTGCCGATGTTCTTGATGCGTCCCTTGTGGGCCATGACGCCGACGGCCAGACCGATACCGATGCTGGTGAGGGCGTAGATGAACGAGATCGGATCCATGGTTAGGCCATAGATGATGTTATTGATGGCGCCGCAGATGGCGCCGACCACCGGGCCGGCCAGCATGGCGGCCAGTACGGTGCCGATGGCGTCCAGCCAGAGTGGCAGTTTAAGCAGGCCGGCAAACAGTTTGCCGATGTAGTTGATGCCGACCGCTGCCGGGATCAGTACCAGCGCGGATGTTGAGAGTTTGAGGCTCCACATGCTGTTTTTCATTCGAGGTCTCCTGTGTGTGTGGCTTGCCCGTGCCAGGCACGGACGGTCGTTGCTCAGTGTGCCGCCAGGCTGGCAATGGCCTCCAGCGTGGTGAGGATTTCATTGCGTTCGCCCTGGGCGGTGCGGCCTTCGCCATCGACATAGTCGTTGATGCCGGCCTCGATATTGTCTTGTTGTTCGACCACCACGTTCAGGATGGAGGCGGCGCGCAGGCCGCGCAGACGCGCGATGACCAGCAGGGCCGAGGTTTCCATGTCGGCGGCCAGGACGCCGTGCTGGCGCCAGTGTTCGCGCGAGCGGTCTTCGTGGTCGGTGTAGAAGCTGTCGTGGCTGTGGATCAGGCCGCAGTGGCTGGTGAAGCCCTGGCGGCGGGCGCTGTCGAGCATGGCTTGCAGCAGCGTGGTGTCGGGGACGGCGGGGAAGTTGTCGCTGATATAGGCACGCGAGGCACCGTCATCGCGCACGGCGCCGCAGGCAATCACCAGGTCGCCCAGGCGCATGTCGGGCTGCAGGGCACCACAGCTGCCGATGCGGATCAGGGTATGCACGCCGATCTGGCGCAGTTCTTCGACGGCGATGCCGGCCGAGGCGCCGCCGATGCCGGTGGAGACGACCATCACCGGTACGCCTTTGTAAGTCCCGCGGCAGCTTTTGTATTCGCGGTTAAAGGCGATGTCCACCGGGTTGTCGAGAAACGCCTTGACCCGCTCGACCCGCTGGGGGTCGCCCGGCAGGATGGCATAGGGGGCGGCGTCTTCGCGCCCGCAGCGGATATGTGGCTGTTTCGTGTCCGACATGGTGGCCTCACTTTCTTTCATAAAAGTCGTAGGTTTTCTTTTCTGATTCATGTTGCAGCGCGCTGACGTCGCGGAAGATCACTTGATGACCTTCGATGGCGATCAGTCCCTCTTCGCGCAGGCTCTTCAGGATCCGGTTGATGCTGCGTGTGGCCACACCCATCAGCTCAGCCAGTTCCTCCCGATCGAGGTTGACCCGGTCCGCCCTGGCCGCAGCGGCCAGCAGAAACTGGCAGATGCGCTGGCGCAGCGGGTACAGCGTGTCGGCACCGGCTTTTTCGCTCAGCATGTAGATCTGGTTGCACAGGCTGCGCGTGAATGATTCGCTCAGGTGCCGGTCCAGATTCAGCCAGCGTAAAAAGGGCTCGCGACGCAATCTCAGCAGCACGACATCGGAAATCGCCTCGACGAAGCAGCTGTAGGGGCGCTGATCGAAGATTTCGTGCTCGCCGATGTAGTTGCCCTGCTGGTAAATGGCCAGGGTGTACTTGCGGCCGTTTTCGGTCATGACGTAAATCCGTACCAGGCCGCTGACAACAATATAAAGACTGTCGTAGACCTGACCCTGATTCAGCAGGAACTCCCCCTTGCGGCTGCGTACCACGACGAACTCTTTCAGGACTTCGTAGGGGCAGCCTTTCAGCAACTGGTAGATGCCTTTTTCCTGCTCGATGACCGAGATGACCTGGTCAATATTTCTGGCCATGAATCCCACTTTCTTTCTCCCTGCAATGATACAAGTTCCGGTTTTTGCATAAAGGACAACTGGGTAGCACCACCAAGGAATAAATCGACATTTGAGTAAAATATCAAATGTTTTCGGGACATTTGTCCCGAGCGCTGTCATGGCACGGTCACAATCGGCGGTGAGGCACCTGGGCGAGGGGGCTGACGGTATTGTCGGACATTTTGCCGGGAGGGAGCTGGAGATAGCGCAAGAAAGCACCTCATGCACGGTGCATTCACGTAGGACACATCCGCGTAGGATGCATTCACGTAGGATGCATTCGCCGAAGGCAATGCATCAATGCAATGCGCCGATGCGGCAATTGGCGGGTTGTACGGTGTGCTGGTGGCGTAGGGCATTCATCTGGAGGCCGGGGGGAAGCGCCCCGGGGATGTCGTGCCGGCTCAAAATGGACAACAAAAAACCCGCAGAGCCAATGCTTGTGCGGGTTTCTGTGTTCTTGCTGGTGCCAGGGCCGGACCGGACTGTTGATTTAAGTCTTTTAAAAACAGTGAATTGAATTCGTGTTTTTAAAATGTACCCCCTCATGTACCCCTTACACTTTGCTTAAAATTTAGACAAATCGCGGGCGTGTTTGGGACTCAAACCAGGGCAAAATGCCTTACTCAGGGCATCTCTGGCAATGCAAATGTGTTGCAAAATTACCGCATGTTATCGTTTCAAGATCGGATCCTATGCAGGCAAAAATCAGTCTGTCTCCTCATGGAAATCCCAGTCTGATAAACGCGCCTCTCCTGTCTGATAGAACTGCTTCACAAGCTTCAGGTACTCCAGAAAGTCTTTGTTCTCCATGGCTAGACGGTTGGCCATATCCCAGTCGATTTCGTCTCGCTCACGGGCAGGAATCAAGACCTGGCTTTCAGCGGGATTCTCAACGTCCAACTTAATGAGACCAATGCCGTGTGCTGCAAACAGCATTCTCAGTTCCTTAAGTGTGTCCTGGCCCACGATTTCTGCTGATACCAGATAGCCGAAATTGGTCCACGAAGAGTTGGATACAGCCTGAAAAAAGCATTCGCGCACGTTCGAACGATTGAGTAACAGCTTCGCTTCGAATGACCACAACTTGGTACGTTTATCTGCGTATTGATTAACGCAGTCCCGTACCTCCTGGTGCCACTCCGCACCCAAGTCTTCCATACCAACCACATCCGGATACAACCAGCGGTTACCGTTCGGCCCACGCTTGTTCGATGAACGCTTCTCATTGATGCGTTTAGAATAGATCCCTAGCTCTTCCCACAGATAACGCGAGAGCAGCGGGTACAGGGTGTGCTCGCCAAACTTTGCGTCGTTGGCATCTGCTACGGCTATGCTGGTGGTACTCTCCGCGGCTGCGATTTCGGCATCGTCGGTCATTGCCGAGTAATAGTATTTACGAGGTCGACCCTCGGTTGTTTTTAGCTCGGGATGCTGTTTTTGTAAGCGCGGACGCTGCGAACTGATCTCGGCAACTAGTTGCTGCATCAACTCTGCATCGGTACTGATGGATTTGCTTGTTTGCTTCTTTGCCTGGCATTCCCCTGGAAATGTCGAGAAAATCCACTCAGCAATCTGCCGTGCCGTCAGCTTCTCCTCAGGTCGTTCTTTTAAGTAATTAACGACGGTTTTCGCCAGATTTAATGCCATAACACTCTCCAGCCATATTCACTATTGCTGATCATTAATGGGTACTGCTTGCAGACCTGATCTGCTGATACACTGCTCGCATCAAATGGCTTGCCGCGATATTTTTGAAAGCTTCATCATTCATCAAACGCACGAAAATCTCCTCGTTACCATCCATGCGTTCAATAAATAAGTTCTCGAGCTGTTTGTTGAACACTGGTTCGAAGTTTTCGATACTGTTGGCCATGACCGCTTGGCGCAAATGCTCATTGGCCACAGCGGTTTCACGGACTTGATCAAAGAAGAGCTGATCGGCTGGGGTGAATTCTGTTCCGAAGCGCTCATTGAGCTTGCCAACCAAGGTCGAAAGCTGCACATCCTCGTCTGCTTGACCTGTGCCCACATCGGTCGGGCCTTCAAGCGCATCCGCCTCGCCCGCCTTGAGATCAATTGCCCCCTCGCTGATTTTTTGCAGGCGGTAGTATTTGAGCTCGACGTCATCGTCGACCTGCACCGTCCGGTTGTCCGTCGTGCGCGGCAGCTTGGTCAGCAGGAAACGGGCATAGGTGTATAGCTTTTCGTGATCGGAGTCCTGGTAAGGCACGATCTGAGAAACAAAGCTGTACAGATTGCGGAAGCTGACCAGCTGCCCCTTGAACAGGTTCTGGTCTTCTTCCCCGAGCTTCTTGAATCGCTCAATCGCCAGATCGAGTAAGCCATTCAATTTCTTGTGCTCGCCGCCTGTGGGGTTCAGCCGGTTGCGGAACCAGATTTCGCACCAAGCACTGACCTCGGCTTCGGTATAGATTTTCCAGTTGGCTAGTGCGTGCGCAAGCGTGTTGAGCTGTTGTGGGTCGGTATCGTCGCCCTTGTCTGTCGCTTCGTAATACGGCTTGAAGGCGGTGTAAATGTCTGCCGGCTCGTTTACAAAATCGAGTACGAACGTGTCGGTCTTGCCTCGTGTCGTTCGGTTCAGGCGCGAGAGTGTCTGTACCGCCTGGATGCCAGACAAGCGCTTGTCGACATACATGCTGTGCAACAGCGGCTGGTCAAAACCCGTCTGGTACTTCTCGGCCACCAGCAAGACTTGGTATTCCTCAGTGTTGAACTTCTCCGGCAGCTCGGATTCCTTGATGCCGTTGTTCATGCTCACTTCGGTGTATTTCTTGTCAGCGAACTCTTTGAGCGTGATCTCGCCCGAAAAAGCTACTAGCGATTTGACGTCGGTGTAGCCCTTGTCCTTGATGTACTTGTCGAACCCCAGCTTGTAGCGCACGGCGTGCTCGCGCGAGCCGGTCACCACCATCGCTTTAGCTCGACCGCCAATCTTGTGGCGGGTATGGGTACGGAAGTGCTCAACGATCACTTCGATCTTCTGCGCGATCTCGTAGTCGTGAAACTCGACGAACCGCGCCAGTGCGCGGGCGGCCTTGCGGCGCGGCACCTCTGGATCTGCCTCCACCTTCTGGATCAGCTTGTAGTAGCGCTTGTAGCAGGTGTAGTGGGCCAGCACGTCGTGAATGAAGCCTTCCTCGATGGCCTGCCGCATGCTGTAGTGGTGAAAAGGTGCTTTACCGTTGGGGCCAGGTTCATTGAAAACAGCCAGTGTCTTGAACTTGGGCGTAGCGGTGAAAGCAAAGAAACTCAAGTTGGGTTGTTTGGCTCGCTTGAGTTGTTCGCGTAGCAGCTCCTTCTTTGCCTCTTCGCTCAAGGCATCGTCATCCATGTCCAACAACTGCTCGGCAATCGCGGATTCAATGCCGTCCTTGTTCAGGATCTTGCGCAACTCCATTGCGGTTTCACCGCTTTGCGAGCTGTGCGCCTCGTCCACGATCACCGCGAAGCGCTTGCCAGCCGTCGAGATGGCCACCCCTTTGCCGTTGGCCTCCATCGTGCGAATGGCTTGGGTGATGAACGGGAACTTCTGGATGGTGGAAATGATGATCGGCACGCCATCGGCCAGCGCCTTGGCCAACTGTTGTGTGTTTTCGTCGATCTTTTGCACCACGCCCAGCTTGTGCTCAAACTGAAAGATCGTGTCTTGTAGCTGTTGATCCAGCACGCGCCGGTCGGTGATTACCACCACCGAATGAAAGATCTTCTCGTTCTTGGCATCGTGCAGGCTGGAGAGGCGGTGCGCCAGCCACGCAATCGAGTTCGATTTGCCTGAGCCAGCGGAATGCTGGATCAAGTAGTTGTGCCCCGAACCATGCGCCTGCGCGTGGTCGGTCAGTGCGCGCACTGCATCCAGCTGGTGGTAGCGCGGGAAGATCATCGTCTCTTTGCGGTGGCGCTTGATACCCTTTTCAGTAACGACCGTCTTTTCCTCGACATCCAAATGGATGAAACGGGCCAAGATGTCCATCAGGCTGTCACGGGTCAACACCTTGTGCCACAGGTAGGTGGTGCGCACATCGCCCGCTGCAGGCGGGTTGCCCGCGCCGTGGTCATGCCCCAGGTTGAAGGGCAGAAAAAACGTGTCCTTGCCTTCCAGCTTGGTGGTCATGAACACCTGCTCGGTATCCACGGCGAAATGCACCAAGCAACGCTGCTTGAAAGCGAACAACAATTCCTTGGGGTCTCGCTCAAAGCGATATTGGTACTTTGCGTTTTCCACGTTCCATCGCGTGGCCGACATCGGGTTCTTGAGCTCCAGCGTGGCCACGGGCAAACCATTCACCGCCAACACCACATCGGGGATGGCCCCGCTCTTGGTGTTCACCTGCCGCACGACGGTCAAGCGGTTGTCGTCGTAGCGTTCAGTACTCGCGGGGTCTAGCCCAGTGTTGGGTGCAAAGTAGGCCAATCGCACCGTTTTGCCCACGCATTTAAAACCCCCGCGCAAAATTGCTAGGGCTCCCTTGACAGCGAGCTCTTTCACCAAGCTGTCCAATAGCATCGCGGGCGCTTTGGCTGCGTCCAGCTGGGTCAGGCGCGTCCATATCTTGGGTTGCGTCTTCTGCACAAAGGCAACGACATCTGCTGGAAACAGTGCCGCTTCCGGGTCGTAGGTGTTGGGATCACCTTTTTCGTAGCCGCCTTGGCTTACCAGTGCGTGCTCGATGTCGTTTTCGAAGTCGATTTCTTTGTGCATCTTTCTCACCCTTTAAATGCGTCGGATTCGGCCTGTTAGCGAATCACCTCGATATTGCTGTTGTCCAAATCCGCCAGCGCCATGCCATTGAGGTCGGCATAGCGGTAGTGGCGTATCGTGTGATCGCGCTGCAGGTACTTGCCATCCGCATCCAGATATGGCGTCGGGTCGGGATGGTTGCTCAGCACATACTTGGTCGCGTGAATTGCGTAGCGCTTGGTTGTGTACGCATTGATGGTGGCGTGTAGCGCCTTGAGCCAATCCACACTGGCTTTCAACTGGTCTGGTACGTCGTGCGGAATGCTCTCTGACTTGAACTCAAGGCAGTACACATACAGCTTGCCTTTGCGCAGGTTGAACACCACGAAGTCACAGCGCTTTGACCAGGGCTTGGCGGTATCGTCCAGAAAGTGAAACAGCGGCAACGATGAGCCGTTCTTCTTGGTGTCCAGCTTGATCACCAAGGTCTCGCCCGTGGTTTGCAAGCTAACCTTGTATTCGATGGGCTTGTTGCCGCTTTGGCCGAAAACCTTCTCCTTCAACACTACCTCACTGGCGCTTGCTTGCGGCTCGCCGTAATGGTTGGTATTTAGATAGGACTTCAGGCAGTTGAAGTAGCCTTGTGCGTTCAACGCCATTGGGGGCTGCCTCCGTTCATGAGGCAATCCCTTCGGCGATATGTGGAATCGCAAAATCACGCACGTCAATCTTCCCGGTGACGGCGTTAGTTATCAGCGCGCTACGATACTCGGTCAACCGATCGATGACGGTTTGCGCTTTTCTGCATTGAGCATCAATTGCCGCAGCAGCTTTATCGAGATGATTGACGATTTCTGCTTGCGTTTCTTCAGGCGGCAACGCAATTTCAAAATCCCCAAGTGTTTGCGTAGTTAGCTGATTAATTGTTGATGTGAGAAATCGGCCAGACTGGAATTTGAACAGGGTTGAATTGAGAACGTAATACAAGAATCGAGCATGTCTAGACCGCAAAACTGTCATGAATGCACCGAAGGCTTGATTGCTTACTTCCTCGGTTAGTAGTGCGCACTTTCCAATAAGCGCGCGACTCCCATTTCGCGAGCAAATCAGGATGTCGTCGGCTTTTGTTATGACCTTCTTTGGTATGTCGCAACTGACATAGACACAGTCGTCAAGGGATATTTTTCCTTCTTGGACGTTGGAGGAACGCAGAACGAGGGTGCCACCATCACTTACGACGTCATCTGGCGAATAAGTTAACCCAAGGATCAAATCCCCCAAAAATTTGACCCTTGTTTCCTTCCAATCTTGCGGAATTGAGCCTAGCCACTCAACCTTCGACTCCTTCATCGCCACGGACGGATCAAGCCCCTTGGTGACGGCATGGCTGATAAGCGCTGTGCGCTTTTCGGCCAGCTTGTCGAGCAGCGTTTTTTTCTTTGCGATCAGGGCATCAATTTGTGAGGTTTTGAAATCGAGGAAACGGGCGATGGCTTGTTGTTCGTCATGCCTTGGTAGAGCAAACGGAATTGCACCGAGATCTTGTTGGGTCATACTCGGTAATGCTGTGCTAGTCGCATATTTCAGGAAGTTGATGGTCAAAGCACAGTAATACAAATACTTTGCTGAAACATCGTTAGCAACTTCCGTATAGAACATCGTATCAACGGTCCAGAATGGGCCATTGATGTATAGTGGCCTATCAATAGTCCCTTTTCTTCCAAGCAATACGGACTCACCGTTGTACAAATAGGCGCTCGCTTTTGCAAACTCGCCACCAGATCCAATGACTGGAAAGCCATCATCTGCTACGACTTCCTTATAGTCTTTGCCATTCTGAATTCTCGCCATGAATTTCAGACGGCGAACAGTCCAATGCTCAGGAATCGAGCCTATTGTCTTGATGCCAGTCGGCTTGTAATGTTCATAGGCGCTGTAAGCCATCAGACCACCTCACTCAGCATGGCCATGATCTCTTTTTCCAGTTGGCTGATTTCGCCAGCAATTTCATCCAGCGGGCGCGGTGGCTGATAGACGTAGAAATGCCGGGTCAGCGGGATTTCGTAGCCCACCTTGGTCTTGCTGTGGTCGATCCAGGCATCTGGCACGTGCGGCAGGACTTCAGCCTTGAGGTAGTCCTCGCAGTGGTCTTTCACCAGCGCCAACAACTTGTCGTGGCCGGTTTCGTTGTCGTAGCCCAGTGGCAGCGGCAATTCAATGTCATTCGGCAGGGCCACGATTTCGGTATCGCGTAGATCGGCATCCGGTTCCGGGTTGCCCTTTGCATCCAGACAGATGTCTGCCTTGGGGTCGCGCTCCGACAGCGCCGCCAAAATCGCTTTCTTCACTGGCGCAGGAACCTTGTTGGGTAGCTTTTTCAGGGCGGCTTCGAGCACGGCTTCGAAAGCAGGACGATTGCGGTACAGCGTTTCACTGTCCATGCCTTGCAGGGCAGCCTTGATGGCTGCCTGTGTTTCTTGGCCTGCCGCGACTTCCGCGCGATAGGCTGCATCGTCTTTACGCTTCTTGCTGCTTGCCAAATTGATAAAGGCGCTCTGCTCATCCAGCTTGGCAATGCGCTCTGCGCTGGCTTGGAAGTTCAGCCGCAGCGGGCGCTCAACGGTGATCTTCAAAAAGCCAAATTCGCGGTTCTCGAAGAGCTTGCTGCAAACCCGGCGCTCGGGCTTTCCGTCCACCAGCACTTCGCTTTCCGCATCGTGGTCGTGCTCGGCGTACAGGCGCACCAGTTCCCTGATGTGGTCATCCGAGAGCTTGTTGCGCTTATTGCCCAGGCTCTTGTCCATCTTCTTGAAATGGCGGGTGCCGTCGATCAACTGCACCTTGCCTTGGCGGTGCGCGGGCTTCTTGTTGGTGACGATCCAGACGTAGGTGTAGATGCCGGTGTTGTAGAACATCTGGTCAGGCAGGGCGACGATGGCGTCCAGCATGTCGCGTTCGATGATCCAGCGGCGGATGTTGGACTCGCCCGATCCGGCGTCACCCGTGAACAGGGGCGAGCCATTGAAAACGATGGCGATTTTGGAGCCGTCGCCACCGACGTTCTTGCCATCGACCAGCTTGGGCGGCTGGTGCATCTTGGAGATCATGTGCTGCAAGAAGAGCAGCGAGCCATCGTTGATGCGTGGCAAACCCGCGCCGAAACGGCCAGCAAAGCCTTGCTGTTCGTATTCCTCGCGCACGAAGTCTTCTTCCGGCTTCCACTCCACCCCAAAGGGTGGGTTGGCCAGCATGTAGTGGAATTTCTTGTCTGGGTGGCCGTCGTGCGGCACAAAGCCGTTGGTCTTGTTCTTGGCGTCCTTGATGCCCAGAGTGTCGCCGTAGATCAGGTTGTTGATCGGCTCGTCCTTGATCAGAAGGTCAGAGCAGCAGATGGCATAGGACTCGGGGTTGTATTCTTGGCCGAACAATTCGATGTTGGCCTGGGGATTCTTGGCCATCGCGGCTTTTTCAGATTCAGACAGCATGCCGCCCGTGCCCGCAGTTGGGTCGTAGACACTTCGGTAGATGCCCGGCTCGAAGATGCCATCTTCTCCCGTGAAGACCAGCTCAACCATCAGGCGAATGACTTCACGAGGGGTGAAGTGATCCCCTGCCTCTTCGTTGGCTTGCTCGTTAAACTTGCGCACCAGCTCTTCGAACAGGTACCCCATCTGCAAATTACTGATGGCCTTGGGGGAGAGGTTGATATCTGCCGAGCAGAACTCCTTGATGATCAGGTACAGGCGATTGGCCTCGTCCAGCTTGGCGATCTCCGTTTCAAACTCGAACTTGTCGAAGATGTCGCGTGCACGAGGCGAGAAGCCCTGGATGTAGGCGATCAAGTTGCCCGCGATATTAGGCGCATCGCCCAACAGCTTCTCGAATGTAAAGCCACTGGTGTTGAACAACTCTTGTTTGCGGTCGGTAGCTGCGATTCGAGAAAGCGCTTTTTCGAGGGCCGGGCCTGTGATGCCTTTGTCTTCGAGGCGTTTCTTTTCGGCTAGAACCTTCTGCTTGTTTTCTGCCAGCACCAAATCAAAGCGGCGCAGCACAATCAGCGGCAGCATAACACGACGGTACTGTGGCGGGCGATAGGGGCCTCGCAGCTTATTTGCGATACTCCAGATAAAGCCGACAAGGTTTTGGTGCTGTGCGTTTTGCATTCAAATTCCTATGATTTTTCGTATTCTTTAAATCGCCTGTTTTTCTCGACTATTCATCGTGACCATCAACAGGTGCGAGGTGCATATCCAGGAGCCAGTACGGCAGTACGAACATTGTCTAGAACTTGACGCTCCTTGAGAAAAAGCCGATATTCATGTCCCCGCAAGCGGTGTCCCTGCGAACAATCCACCCCCCATTTTCTCAACGTGTACCCCGCCGTCGCCGCACGCAGCGTTAGCCGCAGCACACCGTTTTCCATCCCATAATCCATCTCGGTAATTTCCGGATACGGCTGATCAGGGTGCGGTACCAACTCAAGCTCGATTGTCCGATTCCATTCCGTGTCCTGATCACTCTGCTCATGCGCGGCGATCGGCTGCCCGACTAATACTTGCGGTTGTGTAACCCGTGTCAGTACAAAATCCCGAAATTCATGCGATTTGCGGTCAAATGCACGCACATGCCAGCGCAGACCGGTATCGATCAATGCAAAAGGCACGATTTCGCGTTGGGTTAAGCCGCTGGTGAGCGAGTGGTACTGCATGGAGAGTGGGCAGCCGAGGTACATGGCGCGGGTGATGGCCGCCAGCGTATTCAGGTCTGGTTTGGCCAGTAGGGCCGGGCCATCGGAGATGATCCAGGTTTTAGGCTGTGGCTCGGCGTTGTCGCCAATGCCTTGGGTCAGCCAAGCTAGGACGCGCTCGGTGTCGTAGGAAAACAGAGGGCTGAAGTGGTTGCCGATCAGATAGGTCTTGGCTTTGGCGTCGTATTGGATGTTGCCGGCTGCCAGGGCCTTGTACAGACCGATATCACGTGTGGCCGCTGCCTCTTGCATGCCAAAGCGGGTCACTAGGTCTTGCCGGCGGATGCAGCCCATAAACCGTAGACGCAGCTCGATAAAGGCCAGCCGGTCGCGCTGTGCTTGCGTGAGCGATTCGATCGAATGGTCTTGCTGCAAGGTCTGAGGCATCTGCGTCGTTATTCTTTAATATGCTGTAAAGCTGTTTAGTCCCTAGATGCTACGCAAAATGATGACCATCAGCAAGTATTACGTATGGGTAAAATGAATAAATTTGATATGGCTCAGTGGACAATGGGGTCAACTAACCGGCTGGCATTGAATGAATGCAGAGGGGGGAGGTCATGGCCGGTCGCTGGCTGGCAGCGAGATACCAGAGGGGGAGACCGGTAGAGAAGAGATAGGGTTAGTGCGGGCTTACCGATTCAAATTCAAACAGCTCACCAGCAGGGACGTCCAGCGTCTCCGCCAGCTTGCAAATATTGATCAGGGCGATGTTCCGTTGCCCGCGCCCAAGCTCCAGCAGCACTTGGTGGCACCGATCAAGGCGATGATCGAGGAGAACCACTCGTTTGGTTACCGCACGGTGGCGGGGCTGCTAGGCTTCAACAAGAACACTGTGCAACGCATCTTCCAGCTCAAGGGCTGGCAGGTGAAGAAACGCCCGGTAGGCTTTCGTCCTCGCGTCCAGGCACTGCCTTCGGTGGCAGAGCGTCCAAATGAACGCTGGTCCACCGACCTGTGCCGTATTTGGGCGGGAAAGGATGGCTGGAGTCACTTGGCGCTGGTGATTGACTGCTGCACCCGGGAATTGCTTCGCTGGCATTTATCGCGCAGTGGCAAGTCGCAAACGGCGGAGTCGGCCCTGGAGCATGCGCTGATTAACCGTTTTGGGTGCCTGGGGCACGTCCCCGAGCGATTCCTGCTGCGAAGCGACAATGGTCTGGTCTTCACCAGTCGGCGATATACGGCACTGGTGAAAAGCTACGGCCTGCAGCAAGCGTTCATCACACCATCGATGATGTATCAATTAGCCGCCTGACCTGTACAGAAAGTGCTGGGTCATTACAAGGAGGTAATCGTAGGAAAACTAGAGAAAACAGCTGTTGTTCTGCGCCGCTGTGTGCGGGAGTTTTTTGGCTAACTGCCCCGCCAGTGCCCCATGATGCCGTTTTAGGCAACAAAAAAGCGCCTTGCGGCGCTGTTTGTTTTCTTGCAGAAGCCTTATCTGGTAAGGCTTTGGTGCCCAGGGCCGGACTCGAACCGGCACACCTTGCGGCGGGGGATTTTGAGTCCCCTGCGTCTACCAATTTCGCCACCTGGGCAAGAGTCGGCAATCTTAACGAATCACGGGCCGCTTGTAAATCATTGTGCTGCGTTTGGCTTTTTCTCTGCGGCGACCGGAGAAAAAAAGATGCCGCCAGGATGGCCCCTGGCGGCGCAGCTTGCTCAGTGCTCAGTGAAAGGAATGCCGGTGATGAACACCGGGTAAAACAACTCAGCGGGCGGGCGACCTCCTGCCGGGGAGCAGCGGTCAGGAGGTCGGCGCCCGTGGCCGATCAGAAGCTCTTCATCAGACCGATGTCAGTCATGACGCGGCTGCCGCTGGTCTGGCCGTTGGCATAGGACAGGGCGCCATCGCGGCTGTTCATGACTTCGATGAAGGCCGTGGTGGTCTTGCTCAGGCCGTAGTGCACGAAGGCATCAATGAACTTGCCCTTCTTCAGATCCGTCGGGGTGTGGCCGCTGTAGGACTGTACGCCGTACTGCATGCCCAGCTGGGCAGCGCCCAGGGTGTAGTACGCATACAGTGCGGTGCTGTTGACGGTGTTGCCGTTCAGGTTGCTGTGTTGCCATTCGACGGCCAGCTGCAGGGCATCTGCCGGCTTGATCATGGCGGTCAGGTGGCTTTGTGCCAGCGTGCCGACGTCGGTGCCGTTGGTGGCCCAGGCCATCTGGCTGCTGGTTTGCAGGTTGTTGGACACGGTGTAGGCACCGGACACACCCCAGAAGCCGTTATCGTAATTGACGTTGACCGTGGTGTTGTGTTGGGCGGCCTTGGTGCCGGTTGCGGCGCCGGCGTTTTCGCTGGTGCCGTATTGCAGAGAGGCATTCAGGTTACCGAAGCTCGGCAGATCGTAGCGGATCATGTTGTGGCCTTCGGTGTTGCCGAACCAGCCCTGAATCTGATCCGGGCCAACCACGTAGGTGTTGTCGTACAGACCATCCTGGAAGTTGCCGTAGTTGGTACCCATCACCAGGGTACCCAGGGTGTTGCTCTTCAGGCCGACATAGGTGTCGTTGGAGGCCAGGGTTCCCGGGCGGGAGCCGCTCTGGTCATCCACCTGATTGCCGGTCGGCGAGAAGCGGTTGGACAGCAGCCAGATGGCGCTCAGGCCATTGCCCAGGTTTTCGGTGCCCTTGAAGTTCAGGTTGCCGCGACCGGCGATATTGGTCGAGGAGACGTTTTCCTTGGCGGAGTAGCCCCAGGCTTTGTTGGCATTGCCGTTGAAGTTGACGACGCCGACGCGCATGTCGCCGAAAACGGTAACGCCGTCGTCCGCCATGGCAACCGCCGAGGCGCCGAGGGTAGCAGTGGCCAGTACAGCCAGAGTGATCTTGTTCAGTTTCATTGCGATTCCCTTGTTAGAGTCGGGGCCGCCGCGTTCGGGGTGTACCGCGCGGCGGCCGTCTCCACCTCCCTGTGGTGGGTGAGGGCATCTTAAGTGGCCGTCAGTTTGTTGTTGTAAAACTACAGTCTGAAATATGACCTTGATCAGAAAGCACTTTTTTCGCTGCGTTGCAGCAAACTGGGTAATTGTTTGAAATGTAAAGAATTTGTAAATTATTGTGTGTTTCAAAAAAACGACATGTTTTTTTACAAAGGCGCGGATGTTGTAAAAATACATGCTGAATACCGCACTACTGTAGTGGGTTATTGGAAACGTGCGGGCACGGGGGGCGAGGGGGCTGGCGCGTTGGCCGGAGGGTGGGGCTAGGCAATAAAAAACGCGCCGGTTGGCGCGTCGGGATGGTAGGTCAGTGGCGGTCTGTTTTTAGGCTAAGTGCGTAGTCATACAGGGTTTTTTTGTTGGCGCCGGTCAGTTGGGCGGCCAGGGCGGCGGCCTGTTTGGTCGGCAGCTCGGCCGCGAGGATCTGCAGGGTGTGCCGTACTTCGGGCGCCAGGCCCTCCTCCGCTTCTTCTGCCGCGGCAGCATCAATGATCAGTACAAACTCGCCACGCTGCTGGTTGCTGTCGCTCTGGACGAAGGCCAGCATGTCGCCGGCCGGCAGGGTGCGCAGGGTTTCGAAGGTCTTGGTCAGTTCACGCGCCAGGAACAGGCGGCGTTCGGTACCCAGTTCGGCGACGATATCCTGCAGGGTGTCGATGATGCGGTGCGGTGCTTCGTAGCAGACGACGCTGTAGCTTGCCTCTCGCCACTGGGCCAGGGTTCGGCGTCGCTCGCCGGACTTGGGCGGCAGGAAGCCATGGAACAGGAAGGACGGTGTGGTCAGGCCGCTGGCCGACAGGGCGGTAATGACGGCGCTGGCGCCGGGCAGCGGACAGACCGGCAGTCCGGCGCCACGCACAGCTTCGACCAGGCGTGCGCCGGGGTCGGAGATGGCCGGGGTGCCGGCATCGGAGACCTGGACGACTTTCAGGCCTTCGCGCAGCCAGCCGATGACCTGCTCGGCCATGGCGCGCTCATTGTGTTCGCGCAGGCTGACCAGCCTCGGGGCGTGCAGGCCGTAGGCTTTCAGCAGCTGGCCGGTGACCCGGGTGTCTTCGGCACACACGACATCGGCGGCCGTCAGCGCGGCGATGCCGCGGGCGCTGATATCGGCCAGATTTCCAATGGGCGTGGCCAGAACATATAATGTGCCGGGTAGGAAAGAATCCCCGGAAGACTCAATCAAGCGAGCGAACGAAGTATGCAAAAACTGGCTCCACTGATGGTTGGTGCACTGGCAGCATGGCTGGGCGTCGCCCATGCGCAAGTTCCCGACTATATCATCCAAAGCAATGCTGCGCCGCTCAAACCCTTGAGTGTTCCCCTGTCTGCACCGGCGTCCCCGGTCCGGACGACGGTCTTGCCGGCCGCGCCGGCGGCCCCGGCGGCGGTTCCTGTCGCGCCGGCCGTACCGGCAGCGCCTGCCGCCAAATCCCCCGCGCCGGCCGCGCGGGCCCCGCTGAAGATCGGGGTATTGCTGCCGACCGGGTCGGCGACGTTTGGCGAGGCGGCCCAGGTGGTGCAGGCCGGCATGAATGCTGCTGCGGCGACCGATGGTCAGGCGGAGCTGGTGTTTGTCGATGAGCAGTCGGACGACTTGTCGGCGCGGTATCGCGCCCTGGTGCAGTCTGGTGTCCGGGTGGTGGTTGGCCCGCTGACCCGGCCGGGGATTGCCCGTATCGCCAGCCAGGTGACGGTGCCGACGCTGGCTCTGAACGGTTTTGATGCCGGGCTGAAGGTGGCGCCGCGGTTGTATGGCCTGTCGCTGGTGGTGGAAGGCGAGGCGCGGCAGATGGTGAGCGTGATGCGCGATGACGGGCGCAGCAAGCCGCTGGTGGTCAGTACGGCCGATCCCTTGTCGCATCGGCTGGCCCAGGCGTTTGTGGATGAGTGGCAGAAGCGGACCGGTGCCGCACCGGCTCAGCTCGACTGGCCGTTTTCGGCGCCCATGACCGAGAGCCTGGCGCAGGCCGATGCGGTGTTCATTGCCATGACGCCGCCGGAAGCCTCGGCGCTGAAAGCCGCGTTGCCGTCCAATCTGTCGGTCTATGCGACGTCGCAGCTGAATACCCGCAAGCCGGATGCCTCGCTGGCCGGCATCCGCTTTATCGACATGCCCTGGTTCCTGATGCCGGAGCAGGAGCAGGTCAAGCGTTATCCGCGTCCGTCGGCGGCACTGACCATGCAGACCGAACGGCTGTATGCCCTGGGGATTGATGCTTACCGCCTGGCGCTGTTGCTGGCTGCCGGCAAGAACACCCCGGCCACGCTGAAGTTGTCCGGTGTGACCGGTGATTTGCAACTGGGCAGTGATCACCAGTTCGGACGTGTATTACCGATGGCGATCATGATGCCGGATAATAACGGGCAATGAACCCGATCGGCCGGGATGCCGAGAACCGGGCGCTGTCCTGGTTGTTGCGTCACGGGCTGGTATTGGTAGAGCGTAATTGGCGCTGTCGTGGCGGCGAGCTGGATCTGGTGATGACCGATGCCGGTGTCTGGGTATTTGTCGAGGTCCGGCATCGCAGCAGCCAGCAGTTCGGTGGCGCCGCCGAGAGTCTGACCCCGGGCAAGCTGGCGCGTCTGCAGCACGCGGCGCAGCGTTATATGCAGCTCAAGGGATTGTGGAATGTCCCTTGTCGTTTCGATGCCGTGTTGTCCGCCGCGGACGGCAGGCTGAACTGGATAAAGAATTTTTTGGCGTGAGTGCACGCAAGAAGGAATCACATGGATCTGATCGAACGTGTCAACGGACACTTTCTGGATAGCATTACCGCCAAGCAGGAAGCCATGGCGGTGTTGGCCCCTCAGGTGGCGGCCGCGGCCGAACGCATGATGCAGTGCTTCATGGCCGAGGGCAAGATCCTGTCCTGCGGCAATGGCGGATCGGCGGCCGACGCGCAGCATTTCGCCGCCGAGATGGTGGGGCGTTTCGAGAAGGAGCGCATGGGGCTGCCGGCGATTTCGCTGGCCACGGATACCTCGGCCCTGACGGCCATCGGTAACGACTACGACTTCGACATGGTGTTCTCCAAGCAGGTCCGTGCCCTGGGGCATGCCAACGATATCCTGCTGGCCATCTCGACGTCGGGCAATTCGGCCAACGTGATCGAGGCCATCGGTGCGGCGCACGAGCGCGGCATGTCGGTGATTGCCCTGACCGGCCGCGATGGCGGCAAGATCGGCGAGCTGCTGTCGCCGGACGATATCCTGCTGAATGTGCCGGTGATGCGTACCTGCCGCATTCAGGAAGTCCATATTCTGTTGATCCACGCGATGTGTGATGTGGTGGATTACATGCTGCTGGGAGCGGAGTGATGAGTAAGCGGACCTTGCTGAGTCTGTTGCTGGCGTCGGCGCTGGGCACCTCGCTCAGCGGTTGTCTGCCGCTGGTGGCCGGAGGGGTGGCGGGTACCGCCATGGTGGCGACCGATCGTCGCACCAGTGGCGCCTATGTGGATGACCAGTCGATCGAGCTGAAGGCGACGTCGCAGCTGGGGCAGAAATTCCCCAAGGCGCATGTGAACGTCAACAGTTTCAACCGTACGGCACTGATGACCGGTGAAGTGGCCTCGGACGATGAGCGCACGAAGGTCGAGATGCTGGTGCGTGCGTTGCCGGGGGTCAAGCGGGTGGAGAACTACACCGTGGTGGCCGAGCCGTCGACCTTTGGTCAGCGCAATAACGATACCTGGATCACCACCAAGGTGCGCAGTCGTCTGATCAGTGGCGAGGGCAATTATTCTTCGCAGGCGATCAAGCTGGTGACAGAACGCGGTGTGGTGTACATGCTGGGTCTGGTGACCCGTGCCGAAGGCGACGCGGCCGCGGCGGTGGTCAGCCAGACTGCCGGTGTGCAGAAGGTGGTGACACTGTTCGAGTACCTGAATGCCGTGCCGGCGCCTGCCGGCGCGACGCCGGCAGCGCAGTAGGCGCCGCCGGGTATTTTCTCTCTGCCGTCATCCGGGTTCGTAGCCGGATGACGGTGCCAGCATGTCGGTGCACAGCACGTGCATCGATTCATCGATTTCAATCGCCATCGACAAGGTGACACAGGTGCGCGTGTCCGTCATCGACAGATAAGGCTCGCTCATGTACAGCACGCCGGGCTGATCAATGGCGTGCTGGAAATAGGCACGGCGAGACCAGACGGCGCCGGTGGTATCGGCCAGCGGGGCAAATTTCGGGTTGGTGCTTTGCGAGGCGGCCTGTTTAGTGTTGAGGTTACGCCCGAGCTGGCGTCCCTCGCTGTCGAGCAGGAAGCAGCGCAGTACGTTGGGCATGGACAGCATCGGCCGTGCCGCCTCGTCGAATGGGGTATTCTGCATCAGCAGGATGGCACTTTGCACGAAGGACTGGCGTGCCAGTTCCAGCTGGCGGCGGGTGATCTTGCGCTTGAGCAGATCGCGTACCATCAGTTCGTCCCAGCGGGCATCGATGCGTGGCGTGATCAGGTCGTCGTGTTCCGGCTTGAGGCCGGGGCGGGCGACGTAGTCGCCTTGCACCAGATCGCAGCCGGACTCCAGGGCCACCAGCACATCGCTGTCGTTTTCGATGCCTTCCTGGATGACCAGTGCACCAGATTCGTGCATCAGATGCACCAGCCTGCACACCAGGTTGCGGATGCGCGGATTGCTGGCTGCGCTGCGCAGCAGATGGCGGTCGAACTTGACCAGATCGGGTTCCATTTCGCAGATGCGGTCCAGGTGGGAATGGCCGACCCCGAAGTCATCGATGGCGATCAGAAAGCCCTGCTTGCGCAGGCGGCGGATGCATTGCTGCAGCATGTCGTCGCCCCCCAGGGTATGTTCCTGCACTTCCAGCACCACGCTTTGCGGCGCCAGCCCGTTGGCGGTGATGGCCTCGGCAACGGCTTCGGCGCGTGCCAGATTCATCAGCGACGCCGGGTGCACATTGAGGAACAACCACAGCGGGTCGGTCAGGGGCGGCACATTGGCGGCATGGGTACGCAGCATGGCCAGGTCGAGCTGGTGACAGGCTTCCGGGCTGTCCATCAGTTCGAAGGCCTGGGCCGGCATCACCGGCCGGCCGGCATGCTTGCCGCGCAGTAGCGCCTCGATGCCGACACTGCGCCGGTGTGCCAGGCTGTAAATCGGTTGGTAGTGGCTGCTGAGTGCCAGCCCGGCGTGTTCTGTCGGCGCCTGTGACATGCGAAATCTCCCGAAAAACGACTCGGGGCTGTCTGATGGCAGCCCTCGCTGAAACATATCCTTTGCCGCTTCAGCAAGCAAGGCTCATTCCAGCCTGTAAGCAAGGACGGGGTCAGGTCTTTCATTTTGCATCCGGATGCAAAATGAAAGACCTGACCCCGATAAAAAAACACCGCCCGGTTGCCGGGGCGGTGTTTTGTCTGTGTGTGCCGTTGCTTAGTTTTGCTGAATGCCGGCCACCATCCATTTGCCGGAGGTACCGGCATCCTTGATGAAGTGCCAGGTTTCCGAGAACGGTACTGGGGCCGCGTTGACTTCTTCGCTCACCAGGCCGAAGTAGCGCACGCTGGCGATGTAGCGGCCGTTTTCTTCGCTGGCTTCGACCAGTTGGCAATCCAGGTCGGTGAAGTCGGCGGTCATCGGGTTGTTGGCGATGTCGTGGCGCAGCTCTTCGAACAGCTCCGGTGTCATGTAGCGGCGCACTTCGTCCAGCGAGTCTGGCGTGTTCAGGCTCTGCAGGTGCAGGAAGGTGGCCTTGACCTGACGCAGGAAGTACGGGGTTTCGGTGCCATCCGGCAGTCGGCTCGGCACGGCCGGGCCTGCCGAGGGGGCGGCGCCTTGTTGCGGGAAGCCGGAGCCGATGGCCGGGATCGGGTCGAAGCGGTTGTCGTTCGGCATGCTCGGCGGCGGTGCCTGCGGACGCATGGCTTGCGGCGCATGTTCCGGGCTGGCCATGCGGCGACGGAACCAGATCAGGCCGGCCAGGAAGACGGCGCCCAGTGCCAGAATCAGCATCCACGGGGTGCCCGGCTGTTGCGGGGCTTCTGCCGGGGCTGGCGCGGCGCTCGGCGCCGAAGCGGTGGCCGGGGCGGCGGCATGCGCCTGGTTGTTGGTGGCCGAGCCGATCATGTAACCGGCGGCAGCACCGGCCACCCCGGCGGCCACGGCGGTTCCGACCCCGACGCCCTTCTTCTGCGGCTGGGCCGGCGCCTGAGCCGGCACCTGCTGTTGCGGTGCCGCCGGCTGGGCGGGTTTCTGGTAGGTTTGTGTCGGTGCAGCACGGCGCATGCCGGCGCTGCGGCCCTTGCCCATCCGGGCGGCTTCAGCTAGCGGCGACAGCAGCAGCGAGACCACGGAGAAGGCGAGAATGATCGTCTTCGCACGAGAATTCATATCTTAGGTTTCCTAAGTGAGATGTCAGCATGCCATGAGACACTGGCATAAAGGGTTAGTTCTGGGTCAGGGCCTGAATTTCAAGTACCTCGACCTGTCCGAGGGCGACACGGAAGCGTACGTCGACCTGGCAAAGGCGTACGCCATATACCCGCATCGGGTCATCCTGATAGGCCGGGCGCGGATCCTGCGCCAGTACCTCGTTCACCAGTTGGCGAAAATCCGCCGGCAAGTCGCTGTGGCTGGCCAGGTCGGCGAGGGCCTGTTCATGCCAGCTGACGGGGAGTTGCGGCGGCGGACCATCGACGAAACCGCTGCGTGCGTCCGGGCGTGATTCGACGAAGGGGATGTAGGGCTTGATATCCAGAATGGGCGTGCCGTCCAGCAAGTCGGCGCCGCGCAGCTGCAGGCGCACGCCCTGGTCGCATTCGATGCCGGCCAGTTCGACCAGCGACAGGCCGATCGGGTTCGGGCGATGGGTAGAGCGGCTGGCGAAGACACCGACGCGGGCATTGCCGCCCAGGCGCGGCGGCCGGATCAGCGGTGTCCAGCCACGGGCAGCCGTTTCGTGAAAAACGAACTGCAGCCAGAGATGCGAAAAGGCGTGCAGGCCGCGTACGCAGTCGGGGTGATCGTAGGGGGGCAGCAGCACCAGCTCGGAGCGGGCGGAAGGGGCCAGCGAACTCTGGCGCGGAATGCCGAATTTCTCTTTATAGGGGGCGCGGATCAGCCCGATGGGCTCGAAGGAGTAGTGCATCGCCGCATTATAGAAGAGAGCCGGGGTCAGGTCTTTCATTTTGCTGCAAAAAACAAGACCTGACCCCGGCTTTGGATTACTTGCTGCCGAAGTGTTTGTCGTAGCGTTTGCTGAGGCGGTTCATCGACAGCAGCATGAAGAAGTCGGCGCAGTTGAAGTCCGGGTCCCAGGCGGGTTCGCCGCAGACGAAGGCGCCGGCGCGCAGGTAGCCCTTGATCAGGGCCGGCATCGGTGCCGGGGCGGCGTCGTCGAGTACGCGGTCAAGCGGCAGTGGCAGCAGCGGGAAGACGCGCCATTCGGCCGGTGCCAGGTGGCTGCCTTCCAGTTGGCGGTACAGGCTGACGGCCTGGTGGCCGCCATCGGCCAGGCTGACGCTGGCGCAGCCGGCCAGGTATTCGCAGCCATGCTTGCGGACATAGTCGGCCAGGCCGGCCCACAGCAGGGTGATGACGCCGCCGGTGCGGAAGTCTTTGTGCACGCAGGAGCGGCCGACTTCGATCAGGCTGGGGCGCAGATGCTCGAGCCGGGCGATGTTGAATTCATGTTCCGAGTACAGGCTGGGGGCGCGGGCGGCGGCTTGCGGTGTCAGCATGCGATAGGTGCCGACCACCATGCCGCTGGCCTGATCTTCGACGATCAGGTGTTCGCAGTAGTCATCGTACTCATCGCAGTCGAGTCCCAGATCGGCCGAAGCCAGTTGGGCACCCATTTCTCCGGCAAACACATCGAAACGCAGCTTCTGTACGCGACGCAGGTCTTCGGCGCCTTGCGCCAGGCGCAGGGCCAGTTTGCTTTCACGACGGGGGGCGAGGTTCTGATTCAGTTGCATGGTTGGCTCCATTGGCTCCAGTGGCTTCTCGTGGAACCCATGCTAAGCAGCGTGTTTGAAGTTTGTATGTAGTTCACGTGACTTTCGGATGACAGTGGCGGATTCGGACTGCCCTGATTCGGCGTGATAGCCCGGGTCAGTAAGGTGGGGGCCACGGGATTGCGCCGGTGGCTTTTGTGAGAGACCGGTATCGCCACTTCATGATCACACCGAAAGGATCAGTATGAATCTCAAGAAAAGTGTTTTGGCTCTGGCCTGCTGCGCTGCCCTGGCGGCACAGGCTGCTCATGCCATCTCGGCGCCTCCGGGCTGGCCGACCAGTCAGATTGCCATGGGTACTGTGGTAAACGGCGGGCAGGAGTCGGCGGCGCTGTCGGTCAGGCCGGTGTTCGGCTTCTTTACCTATGCCGGACAGGATGGTGCGGGTGACCATGATGTGGTGATCCGCCACGACCAGAAGGTCGACAACATCATGAATGAAGTTCGCACCCTGTCTGACCGCATGCAGGCGCCGGCGATGCCGACTTTTGTGTTTTATACCGTTGATGGCAGTTCGGGGGATGACAGTCTCAAGCGTGATATCTCCAATGGTACGCTCACCATTCACTACCAGAATCTGATCAGCTTGCTGCAGCAGCTCGAGGGCTATCGTGACACCGCCCATCCGGTACCGGCCACGGTCTTGCTCAATCCGGATTTTCTCGGTGAATTGCACAAGCAGTGTGCTCAGTACTACTGCCCGGTGCCGCTCAATACGCCGATTGATGTCAAGGGTGAGCTGACCAAGGCGCTGCAGGCGCTGAATCTGGACGTCGCGATTCCGGCGGATTTGCTGGGTGAGCACCAGAGTTTCCCGGAGTACGTTCAGTCGATTAACTGGTTGATGCACCAGTTCGGACCGCACATTACTTTTGGCTGGCAGGACAATGTCTGGGCTGGCGATCCGACCGGTCACGGCTGGGTTCACCAGGCGACTTCGCAGCCATCCATCATTGCCCCGCACATCAGCGGCGAGGTGTCCTTCCTGCAAAGCATGAAGCTGGTAACCGGCAACAAGGATCGTGATCCGCAATACATCGCTTTCGACAAGTGGGAGCGCGATGTCTTTGATTCGGAGATGGCAGGCTTGGGGGTGAGTAATGGTTATCTGTACAACGCCCGTGACATGGGTGTGTATATGAACTATGTCAGCGGTGTCGCTTCTGGCCTGGGCAAGTTGCCGGTGATGTTGTGGCAGATTCCGGGCGGGCACCTGCAGACTGCCGGTGATGTCGATCAGCGCTACGATCATGGCTCGGCCGAGCCGGACTTCATTCTCGGCAACCCGCAACTGGCGGCTGGTCTGAGCAATGTCGCCAACTATATCAATGATCAGGCCATGCCGGCTGGCATCTATGGCTCTTCGGCAACCACGGTGCAGGCTTATCTGCAGGCGGATCTGGCCAACGACCCCAATAGCCTGAGCCATGATCACCTGGATCTGCTGCGTCAGGCCAATGTGTTCTCGGTGCTGTGGGGGGGTGGTAACACGACCGGGGTGGCCGGTCTCAAGCCATCGCAGGATGACAATGGCTGGCTGTTTGCGCGCATCAAGGCGCACGGGCTGAACAATGGTGAGGGTTGCCAGTCGGGCTGCGATCAGCCGATCGTGCCGACCCATGGTCAGGATCAAAACCCGGGTGGCAATCAGGGCAGTGGCCAGAGTGGTGATCAGGGTGGCACTTCCGCACCGGTCAGTCCCTGCGGCGATGTGATCGGTGCCAGCGGTCTGCCGGTGTGGTGTGCCGGTCAGGATCACTACAACGCGGGTGCTACGGTCGAGTATCAGAATGCGACCTGGCAAGCCAAGTGGTGGGCCAATCAGGGCGATCAGCCGGGTGTGGCTGACGTCTGGCAGCGTACCGGTGGTCAGGCGCCTGCTGGCGACAGCAACTGGTCGGCCGACAAGACTTATGACACCGCGGGCACTGAGGTGAGCTACAACGGCGCAATCTATCAGAACCAGTGGTGGACCAAGGGTGATATTCCGGGTCAGTCGGCGGTTTGGAAGCAGATCGGTGGTCAGGCTCCGGCTGCAGATCTCAGCTGGTCTGCCGACAAGACCTATGACACGCCGGGGACCGAGGTGAGCTATAACGGTGCCTCCTATCAGAACCAGTGGTGGACCAAGGGCGATATCCCGGGTCAGTCCGCCGTCTGGAAGCGGATGTAAGTTTTTTGTCGAACGCCGTCAGTCATCTGACGGCGTTTTTCTTGAGTTCTGACGGTTCGGATTCCTCTGATTCAGCAGGTTGGCGCTGATCGTTATCTTGTCATGCATGCCCGCAGCGCTGTTTGCTGCGCGGCAATACACCCAATCAACCGTGTCGGTGCCTGGCGCCGGCCATCATCACCCGAATGCCCCCAGTTTTGTCCTGTCCGTGTGCCGCTGGCCGCAGGCATGTCCGGCATCGCGGTGATCGCCGTTATCAAGAGGATAGGATGAAACACAAGCTGCCCCGTCAAATGCCCCGCCTGCAAGCGGGCTTTTCTTTGCTGGAACTGTTGGTGGTGATTCTGATCATCGCGCTGTTGACCAGTGTGATTGGCCCGCGTCTGTTCCAGCAGGTCAGTAATGCCCGTGTGCGTACCGCACAGAGTCAGATGAAGACCTTGCAGGATGCGCTGGTGCGCTACCGCCTGGATACCGGTGCCTACCCGGATGCCGATCAGGGTTTGCAGGCGCTGCAGGTGGCACCGACCGGCGTGAGTGGCTGGATGGGGCCGTATTTGCAGGAAGCGATTCCGGCTGATCCTTGGGGACATCCGTACATCTGGCGCAATCCGGGCCAGTCCAGCGAGGTGGAGGTGGCCTCGCTGGGGAGCGATGGCAAGCCGGGTGGCAGCGGGGAAGCCGCCGACCTGGTTCAGGGGTTTTAAATGAGACGGGCATTGACCTGGCTGTTGCTGGCACTGGGGTTGGGACTGGCGAGCCAGCCAAGCCTGGCCTGGTGCTGGAAAGAGGCGGGTAGCCGCTACCAGATTGACCCGCGTCTGCTGTGGGCGATAGCCAAGGTCGAGTCGGGTTTCAATCCGCGTGCGGTCAACCGCAATCGTGACGGCAGTGTGGATATCGGCCTGATGCAGGTTAACAGTCGCCATCTGGCTGAGTTGAAGAAGTATGGCTACACCGAGCGCGAGCTGATGGAGAACCCGTGTGCGGCGGTCATGGCCGGCAGCTGGATTCTGGCAGGCATGATCCAGCATTACGGTTACAACTGGCGCGCAGTCGGTGCCTATAACGCTGGCACGGCACCGGATCGCGACAGTTTGCGCAACCGCTATGCGCAAAAGGTCTGGCAGACCTATCAGCAGTCTTTGGCAGGGTGATCTCATGCCTTCCTTCGAATTTACCGTGTTGCAGGATGGCACCGCCGTCAGGCGCACGGTGCAGGCCGATGATCTGGCCAGTGCACGGCGCCATCTCAATGCGGCCGGGGTGGTGGTGCTCAATGCGCCGACGGTTCAGCCGACGGCCCGGCGACAGTCCGGTCGGTCTCGTCGTCAGGTCTTCCCCTTGTGGTTGTTCTGCCGCGAGCTGGCGGCATTGCTGGAGGCGGGGCTGACCAGTGCCGAGGCGCTGGGGGTGCTGTGGCAGAAGGCAGATCAGCCCGGGGTGCGTTCGGCGCTGGGGCAGATCTGTCAGCGTTTGCGCGAGGGGCGCACGCTGTCTCAGGCGATGGCGGAGGCGCCGGCGATTTTCCCCGAGCTGCTGGTCGCCGTTGTGGGGGCCAGCGAGCAGACCGGCCAACTGGCCTCGGCGCTGCGTCGCTTCATTGACTATCAGGGACGGGTGGATCAGCTGCGGCGTCAGTTGCTCAGTGCGCTGATGTATCCGTCGATTGTGCTGCTGGTCGGCATGGCGGTGGTGCTGTTCATGCTGTTGTTGGTGATCCCGGGATTTGCCTCTCTGTTGTCTTCGCTGCGCGGCCCCATGCCGCTGACCACGCGTCTGATGCTGGACTGGGCGCAGTTGCTCTCGCTGCATGGCACGGTGATCCGGCTGGCCATTGCGGGGGTGGTGGGGGGGCTGGGCTGGTCAGTGTTCAGTCGTCAGGGGCGGGGCGGCTGGCTCGGCCTGCTGACACGTCTGCCTCGGCTGCAAACCTTTCTGACGTTGTTCGAGCTGACCCGGTTTTACAGTGCCTTCGGGCTGGTGTTGCAGGGCGGGATGCCGATCCCGCAGGCCCTGCAGTTGGCCGGTACCTTGTTGGGCGATACCCGGCAGCAGGTGCTGAAGCGAGTGAGTCAGGCGCTGTCGGGCGGCGCGGCCTTGTCGGATGCGCTGGTACAGCATGGCATGACGACGCCGGTGGCCGAGCATCTGTTGCGGGTCGGTGAGCATACCGGCGAGATCGGCACCATGTGTGAGCACATCGTGCGCTTTCATGATGAGCAGCTGGCGCGGGTACACGAGTTGGCGGCCAAGGTGCTGGGGCCGCTGGTGATGTTGATTGTCGGGGTGATGGTGGGCGGATTGGTGGTGATGCTGTATTTGCCGATTTTTGATCTTGCGGGAGGACTGGGCTGATGAAGCCGTCGCAACAACAACAGGCAGCCATGCTGGGTTTGTGCTGGCTGGCGGCCACTCAGGTCGAACAGGCCGAGTGGCGTTTTGACCTGCTGCCGCTGGCCGAGGCATGGCAGCGCAGACTGTTGCCGCTGGTGCTGGAGGGCGAGCTGCTGCTAGTGCTGGCCGAACCGCGCGATGTGCCGGCACGCCAGTGGGCGGCGGTCCAGCCGGTGAGCTGGCAGTTGGCGGCCACTGAGCCGGGGCTGGTCGAGACGGTGCTGGCGCAGGCCGGTGAGCAGGCGCGTACGCTGCAGGACGTGAATTGGGGGCAGCACGGCGAGGAGGGCGAGACCAGCGTGCTGGAAATTTCTCGCCAGGGGTTGGATCGCGAGAGTAATCCGGTGATCCGGCTGATCGACTCCACGTTGTTTGATGCCCTCAAGACCGGTGCCAGTGATGTGCATATCGAGTCGCAACAGCAAGGCTTGTTGATTCGTTACCGCATTGACGGTTTGCTGCAGCATGCCGGTCAGATCCAGGGGCAGGAGCTGGCCTCCCAGGCCATTTCGCGCCTGAAAATTTTATCCGGCCTGGACATCGGCGAACGCCGCGTGCCGCAGGACGGGCGTTTCAGTACCCGGATCGAAGGCAGCAGTCTGGATATCCGGGTGTCGATCATCCCCAGTATCTGGGGGGAGGACGCGGTACTGCGTCTGCTGGATACCAGCCAGATGGCGGATCGCCTGACGCTGGCGCAGCTGGGTGTCAGCCAGGATTCTGCGGCTGCGCTGCGCATGCTGACGGCTCGGCCGCATGGCATGACGCTGATTACCGGGCCGACCGGTTCGGGCAAGACCACCACGCTGTATGCCGCCCTGGGTGAGCTCAATCAGCAGGATGAAAAGATCATCACCATTGAAGACCCGGTGGAGTATCAACTGGCCGGGGCCATGCAGATTCCGGTCAACGAACGCAAGGGTCTGACTTTTGCCCGCGGTTTGCGCGCCGTGATGCGTCATGACCCGGACACCATTCTGGTCGGGGAGATCCGTGACGGTGAAACCGCCTCGATTGCCATTCAGTCGGCGCTGACCGGGCACCGGGTGTTGTCGTCGATCCACGCTAATGGCGTGTTCAGTGTGATCGAACGTTTCCGTTTCTTTGCCGTCGAGTCGCACAGCCTGTCCGAGGCACTCAATGGTGTGCTGGCACAGCGCCTGGTGCGGCGCCTGTGCGGACAGTGTGCGCAGCCGGCGGTGTTGTCTACCGAATGGCAGGCCCGTCTGGGGCCGGTCGATGCCGAGTGGGCGGGTGCCGGCTGTCGCCAGCCGGTCGGTTGCGAGGCTTGTCAGGGTACGGGCTACAAGGGGCGTATGGCGCTGCTGGAAACGCTGGCGCTGGATATGCCGCTGCGTACGGCGCTGGCGCAGGGTCTGAGCCCGAGTGAGTTGATGGCGCGTTGTACCCCCGGGCTGTACCGGCCGATGCGGCTGGATGCGCTGATGGCGGTGTCGCAGGGGCTGACCACGCTGGAGGAGGTGTCCCGTGTCCTTGACCTTGGCTGAGTACAGGATGTGGCTGGATGGCACGCAAGCGCGTTGCTGGCAGCGGCCCCATCCGCTGGCAGCGTGGCAGATGCAGTCGTTTGTCGGGACGCCCGAGGCGGCGCTGGCCGAGCTGCTGGATGGCGCGCGCGGGCGCGTTTCCTTGCGGCTGGGCGGCTCGCTGGCACCCACGGTGTGTTTGCCCTGGCTTGACGGGCTGCATCAACCGGGTGACTGGCAGGGTTATGCGCGTCAGTGGCTGTCACGGCATTTTGGTGGTGAGCCGGAGGATTGGCTGGCCTGTTGGCAATGGCAGCCCGCCGGGCGCAATACGCTGGCTTGTGGGGTGCGGCTGGCCCATTGGCAGGTGTGGCGAGCGCTGTTGCAGCGGTTGTCCTTGCTGTCTGTCCGGCCGGTGTGGCCTTTGCTGGCCCAGCGGCATCGCCCCCCCCGGCAGGTGACGCAGACCTTGTTGCTGCGGGATGGCGATGTGTTGCAGTGGTTGTTGCATGAGCAGGGGCAGTGGCAGCAGGGCGGCATATTGCGCGTGGAGGCCGGACTGGCGCGGCAGGCTGTGCTGGATCGGCTGGCCGAACTGTCGATTCCTCTGGTCCTGCCGCGCTGGTTCAGTCTGGATGATACGGCCAGCCAGCCTTTTGTCTGGAGTGAGTCATGAGTGGTTTTTCTTTTTTGCCGACCCGCAGGCGCTGGCCCTGGCTGGTGCTGCCGGTGTTGCTCAGTTATGCCTGTCTGACGCCGCTGCTGCAGTCATGGCAGCAGGCGCAACAGGACCTGGCCGACAGTCAGGCGCGGTTGCAAAGCAGGGTGAACCGGGACAGCCGGGTGGCGGTCCCGGCGCGGGATGCCATGGATCCGGCTTTGTGGCTGGTGCTTCGGCTGGAGCAAAGCTGGCCGGGGGGGCTGAGCCTGTTGCGGCTGGAATCGGACAGCGGCAGTCGCAAGATGCAGCTGACGCTGCGCAGCGCCACGCTGGCAGAGGTGATGGACTGGATTAATACCCTGCGCAAGCAGGGGCTGCACGTAAGCATGTTGAGTCAACAGTCGCTGATTACCACGCCGGGAGATCCGGCTCGCCTGGAAATCCGGCTGGAGGTGGCGATATGAGCGGGTGGAAAGGGAATATGCGCCATGGCTGGCTGTATTGCCGCCTGGCGCGCTGGCCGGCGCTGTTGCTGTGCCTGTTGCTGTCTTTGTCGGCCCTGGGGGTGGCCCGGCTGCTGCAAGTGCAACAGCAGCAGTGGCAGCAACAGCAGGCCAGAGTGGATAGCCAGTTACGGCAGTTGCTGGCGGCCGAAGCGCGTGACCGGGCGGCCCTGGCGCGCAGGCAGGTGTCGCTGGAGGCACGTCATGCCCGGCTGATGGCGCTGCTGGATCAGCCGGATCTGGCGGGGATGCAAATTCGCATCGGCAATGATCGTACGGTGGATATCGGCCTGAGCAACGGTTATCTGCCGCTGCGTCAGACGCTGCTGGCTTTGCAGGCGCTGCCCTGTGCACAGATCCGCCATCTGACCCTGACGCGTGACGATGGTCACAGTGGGGCGATCAGGGCCTCGGTGAAACTGGATATGGGAGCAGATACATGCACCGCGGATTGAAGTGGCTGGGCGCGATATCGCTGCTGCTGGCGGCAGCCAGCCAATGGTGGCCTGGCTTGGGTAACGAACCGGTGTCGCCGATAGCGAGATCGGGGGGCGGGACGGGTCAAAAGCGGGCTGCAACCTTGCCGCCGCTGGCTTCTGCTCCTGCCGTAGATTTGTTTGCCGCGCCTCAGGGGGCGGCGGCACAGCAGGCTGTCGTGCCCGCTCCGGCGATGCGCCAGGAGGTGCCGGATCCGCCGCTGCCCTTTGAGGTGGGGGGCACCTGGCAGAATCGTGAGGCCAGTGCCGCTGCCGCCGATGCCCTGGTGGTGTTCCTGCAGTCCGGAGGCAAGACCGTGGCGGTTTGCCAGAGCTGTCGTGACCCGGCGGTGAGTCGGCCTGGAACGATATTGGCCGGCCAGTACCGACTGGAGCAGGTGGCCGCAGGAAAGATCGAATTCACCCGTTTGTCGGATGGCAAACACAAATTCTTGGAGTGGATGCCATGAAGCAGATGAACAAACCGCCTTTCCCGACTCGTCAGGGGATGGTCAGCGTGATGATGCTGAGCCTGTTGTTGGCCGGCTGTTCGGTTGACCGGGCTTTGATGGCCAGCAAAACCCTCTACCAGGAGGGCGATCTGGAGGGGGCGCTGACTCGGATTGAGCAGACCATGAAGGCCGAACCAGACAATATGCAGTTGCGGGCGGAACACGAGCGTCTGTTGGCGCAGTATGACGCGCAGAAACTGGCTCTGGCAGACAAGGCGCTGGCTGCCGGTGATATGACTGCGGCCGGTCAGGGCTATCGCTCGGTATTGCAGCATGACCCGGCCAGTTATCGGGCCGAGCAGGGGCTGAAGGCCATCGACAATCGGCAGCTGCACCAGCAATGGATGGCGCAGGCGCGCAGCCTGGCGGCACAGGATCCGGGGGCGGCGCTCGACTGGCTGGGCAAGATTCTGGCTGAAGAGCCGACCTGGCAGGAGGCACTGGATTTTCGCGAGTCGCTGATGCGCACCGCAGGGCAGGGGCAACTTAGCAGCAATGTCCCGGCGGCGCTGAAAAAACCGGTCAGTTTGTCGTTTCGTAACCAGAGCCTGAATACCGTGTTTGATGCCATCAGCCGCATGACGGGGTTGAATTTCATTTTTGACAGTGATGTCTCGCCGGGGCTGCGCGCCACGATTACCACGCAGAAGAGCACGGCCTGGGATGCCATCAATCTGTTGCTGGCGACCAGCAAGCTGAGCAAAAAGCTGCTCAACAGCAATACCTTGCTGATTTATCCGTCTCGACCGGAGAAGGAACGCGAATATCAGGATCTGGGTGTCCGCACCTATTACCTGTCCAATGCCGATCCCAAGCAGGTACTCAATACGCTCAAGCAAGTGCTTAAGCCGCGGGATATTGCCATCGACGAGCGGCTCAATGCGGTGGTGCTGCGCGATGTACCTTCCGTGTTGGCCGCGGCGGACCGCATGGTGCAATCGCTGGATCTGCCGCAGTCGGAGGTGACGCTGGATGTGGAGGTGCTGGAAGTGAGCGACACGCTGGCGCGCAATCTGGGCATCAACTATCCGGGCTCGGTGGGTATCGGATTTGCCAATAGCGGCACCGATGGCAGTACCTCGCTGAGCGGCCAGACCACCATCGAGAAGCTGCGTCACCTCAATGGCAGCGGCATCGGTGTCAGCATGGGCAGCAATGGTGTGGTGGGGGGCATCAATCTGAGTGAAACCAATGACAAGGTGCATACCCTGGCCAATCCGAAGATTCGGGTGAAGAACCATCAGAAGGCGACGATCAAGATCGGCGAGAAGCTGCCGATCGTGACCTCGACCCTGACCACCGCCGGCAGCAGCAGTTCGGTGTCGTATCAGGATGTGGGCCTGACGCTGAACGTTGAACCGAGTATCAGTCTCGGCCAGGAGGTCAGCGTGAATGTGTCGCTGGAAGTCAGTGATGTGATCGGCCAGCCGACCACCATGTCGGACGGCACCATGGTCTATCGCCTGGGGAACCGTTCGGCCTCGACGGTGCTGTCGACCCGCGACAATGTCACGCAGGTGCTGGGCGGTCTGATCAAGCGGGATGACTCGGTCAAGGATGTCGGTCTGCCTTTCCTGAGCGAAATTCCGCTGCTCAAGAGCCTGTTCGGCAGTCATGACAGCAATGATCTGAATTCGCAGATCGTGCTGCTGATTACGCCGCACATTGTGCGCCAGTTCTCGCCGCCGCCGGCTGCACTGACCCGTTTCAGTATCGGGCCTGAGAACCGGATCGGCGATCCGCTGCAGCTGGGAGAAAATGCCGGACAGGTGTCGGTCAGAGCCAATGGCGCCAGCGTTACGGATGATACGCCGGGTGTCAGCGCCCCCCGTCGCAATGATCCGCCGCCCCCGCCCCCGCCTGAGAGCGTGGCCGGTGACGGCCCCGCGCCAATGCCTTTCTTCCGCGGACCGATGCCGGTGACGCCGCCGGACGACAAGCGATGAAGCGTCAGCGCGGTTTTACCCTGATTGAGGTGGTGGTGACGGTGGCGTTGCTGGGGCTGCTGGCCAGTGCGGCCATGCCGATGCTGGCCCAGGCCACACAGCGCCGGCAGGAACGCGAGCTGCGTGATGCGCTGCATGCGATGCGTCAGGCCATCGACGACTACAAGAAGGCCGTGGACCAGGGGCAGATCGAGCATCAGGCCGATGACAGCGGTTATCCGCCTTCGCTGCAGGTGCTGGTTGACGGGGTGGTGGACAAGAAGCGGGTCGATGGCCGCAAGCTCTATTTTCTGCGGCGGATTCCACAGGATCCGATGAGTGATTGCCCGACATGTGCTGCCGAGGAGCAATGGCAGATTCGTCCCTATCAGCCCGATGGTCACGATGTGTTTGATGTCAGCAGCAAGAGTGAACGCACCGGTTTTAACGGTGTGCCGTACAAGGAGTGGTAGTGATGAGATCCCGGCGCTTCATGCGCGGCTTTACCCTGATCGAGTTGCTGGTGGTGCTGAGCATCATTGCCTTGCTCACGACACTGGTGACGCCGCGTTATATCAACGAGCAGCAGCGGGCGCGCGAGACGGTGCTGCGCAACAATCTGCAGGCAATGCGCGATGCGCTGGAGCAGTATCGCGCTGATCTGGGCAAGCCGGCGGACACGCTGCAGGCGCTGGTCGAGCATCGTTATCTGCGGAGCTTGCCGAGCGATCCGCTGACGGGACATACCGATGACTGGAAGCTGGACAATGACGAGCAGGGCGGCATTCGTGATGTGCACAGCAGTGCGCCGGGCAAGGCGCTGGACGGGTCCAGTTATGCCAGCTGGTAAGGCTCAGCGCGGCTACGTGCTGCTGGGGCTGCTGGTGGCGCTGATGGTGCTGGGGATGATGCTGCAGTATCGCGTGCATGACCTGTCGGCCGAGATCCAGCGCGAGCATGAGCAGTCCCTGCTGGAGACCGGTGATGCCATCGCCGATGCGCTTGGTCGCTATGCCGCCGATCATCAGGGGCTTTACCCCACCCGACTGGCGCAGCTGGTGGACGATGACAGTGACGGGCTGAAGGTCCGCCATTATCTGCGCCGGTTGTCGCCCGACCCGATGACCGGGTCCGGTGAGTGGGGGCTGCAGCGTGGCCCCGGTGACGGGATTACCGCTGTCTTCAGCCAGTCGACACTGACGCCATTCAAACAGGATGGCTTTGATAGTGACCACGAGGGCTTCAGGCAGAAAAGCAGCTATCAGGAGTGGGTGTTTGCCGCGCGTCAGGTGGTTGCACCAGCACCTGCCTCGCCGTAAAACCGCGTCCGGACTGGACGCGGTCGGTCTGTTGTAAAATCAAAAGCTTAAAATCGGACGGATTTTGACGTAAAATAATACGTTTTAGTTGAATTCCGTGAGCAGGCCATGATTTATCCGACGCGCTTTGACGTGATTGTGGTGGGCGGCGGCCATGCCGGCACCGAGGCAGCCCTTGCCGCGGCGCGCATGGGGCGCCAGACCTTGCTGTTGAGCCACAATATCGAATCGCTGGGCCAGATGTCGTGCAATCCGTCCATCGGCGGCATTGGCAAGGGGCATCTGGTGCGCGAGGTCGATGCGCTGGGCGGTGCCATGGCGCTGGCCACCGACATGGGCGGCATCCAGTTCCGCACCCTGAACGCCTCCAAGGGGCCGGCGGTGCGCGCCACCCGTGCCCAGGCCGATCGCGTGCTGTACAAGGCCGCCATCCGTCACATGCTGGAGAACCAGCCCAATCTGATGTTGTTCCAGCAGCCGGTGGATGACCTGCTGCTGGCCGGGGAACGTGTCATCGGGGTGAAAACCGCGATTGGTGTCGAGTTCCACGGCAGTACCGTAGTGCTGACCGCCGGCACTTTCCTCGCCGGCAAGATCCATGTTGGCCTGTCCAATTACACCGGTGGCCGTGCCGGTGACCAGGCGGCCTCGGTGCTGGGCGAAAAGCTGCGCGAGCTCAGCCTGCCGGTTGGCCGTCTCAAGACCGGTACCCCGCCGCGTATCGATGGCCGCAGCATCGATTTTTCCCGCATGGAAGAACAGCCGGGCGATACGCCCGAGCCGGTGTTCTCGGTGCGCGGCAACCGCGCCATGCACCCGCGTCAGCTGCCGTGCTGGATTACCCACACCACCTTGCAGACCCACGAGATCATCCGCTCCGGTTTTGATCGCAGCCCGATGTTTACCGGGGTGATTGAGGGGGTCGGGCCGCGCTATTGTCCGTCGATTGAAGACAAGATCAACCGCTTCGCCGACAAGGACAGCCACCAGATCTTCCTCGAGCCGGAAGGGCTCGATACCCACGAATACTATCCGAACGGCATTTCGACCAGTCTGCCGTTCGATATCCAGCTGGCCGCGGTGCGCAGCATCCCGGGCATGGAGAATGCCCACATCCTGCGCCCGGGCTACGCCATCGAATATGACTACTTCGATCCGCGCGGGCTGAAGTCCACCTTCGAGACCAAGGCGATTCAGGGTCTGTTCTTCGCCGGGCAGATCAATGGCACCACCGGTTATGAAGAAGCGGCCGCGCAGGGGCTGTTCGCCGGCATGAATGCGGCGCTGCTGGCCAGCGGGCAGGAGGGCTGGTGTCCGCGCCGTGATGAGGCCTATCTCGGTGTGCTGGTGGATGATCTGATCACCAAGGGGGTCAGCGAGCCATATCGCATGTTCACCAGCCGCGCGGAATTCCGTCTGCAGCTGCGCGAGGACAATGCTGACCTGCGTCTGACTGAAGCCGGCCGTCGTTTTGGCCTGGTGGGGGATGCGCAGTGGGAGGCTTTCTGCCGCAAACGTGATGCGGTCGAGGCCGAGAAGGCGCGCCTGAAGGCGACCTGGGTGCATCCGGCGCGCAGTGATCAGGCCGTGTTGACGGCCTTGCTCGGCCGGCCGATCGAGCGCGAGTACAACCTGCAGGATTTGCTCAAGCGGCCGGACGTGACGTATGCCGCCTTGATGACGCTGCCGGAGGCCGGGGGCGGTGTCGATGACGATGTGGTTGCCGAGCAGGTGGAAATTCAGGTCAAATATCAAGGCTATATCGATCGGCAGAACGATGAGCTGGCGCGGCGCGATAATCTGGACCAGGTGCGTCTGCCGGCCGAGCTGGATTATGCGCTGGTGTCGGGGCTGTCGAAGGAAGTTCAGCAGAAGCTCAACAGCCAGCGGCCGGAAACGCTTGGCCAGGCCTCGCGCATCCAGGGGGTCACCCCGGCCGCCGTGGCCTTGTTGATGGTGCATCTGAAGCGTGGCTTTGCCGACAGCAAAAAAACAGCCTGAATGACGGTGATTCAGCCGTTGTTCCCGGCGCAGGGCCTGGTTTGCCTGCGCCATACTGATGACTCGTGATCACGAGGGGTGACCAAAATAAATACAATCAGCGAACTGTCTCTGGGGCTGGAGCATATCGGGCTTGAACTGAGCGCGCGCCAACTGGCCTCGCTCGATGCCTATCTGGCGCTGCTGGCCAAATGGAACCAGACCTATAACCTGACCGCCGTGCGCGAAACCGCGCGCATGGTGAGTTATCACCTGCTCGACAGCCTGACGCTGGTGCCGCATCTGCAGGGCGGAACCCGTCTGCTGGACGTCGGCTCGGGCGGCGGCATGCCCGGTATTCCGGCGGCGATTGCCCGGCCGGATCTGCAGGTGGTGGTGTTGGACGCCAACCACAAAAAGACGACTTTCTTGCGTCAGGCGGCAATCGAGTTGAAACTGCCCAATGTCGAAGTCGTCACCGAGCGCGTCGAGCTGTTCCAGCCGGAGCAGAAGTTCGACCGCATCACCAGCCGGGCTTTCGCCGAGCTGGGCGAATTCGTCAAGCTGACACGCCATTTGCTGGCAGAAGACGGCCAGTTCGTGGCGATGAAGGGGGTCTACCCGTATGAGGAGATCGCCCAATTGCCTGCCGACATCACGGTCAGCGAAGTGGTGCCGGTCAGCGTGCCCGGCCTGGATGCCGAGCGCCATCTGGTGAGAATGGTGAAGCAATGAACAGCCGCATCATCGCGGTCGCCAATCAAAAGGGCGGCGTCGGCAAGACCACCACGGTGGTCAACCTGGCGGCCAGCCTGGCAGAACTCGGACGCCGGGTGCTGATCGTCGACCTCGATCCGCAGGGCAATGCCACCATGGGTAGCGGCATCGCCAAGCAGAATCTCAATCACAGTGTCTACCATGTGCTGCTCGGCCATGCCGATGCCCGCGACGTGCGCCAGCACGCCCGTGAGGGCGGCTACGATGTGTTGCCGGCCAACCGCGATCTGGCCGGTGCCGAGATCGAGCTGGTGCAGGAGCTGGCGCGCGAGCAGCGGCTGAAGAATGCGCTGGCGCAGGTGGACGATCTGTACGACTACATTCTCATCGACTGTCCGCCGTCCCTGAACCTGCTGACGCTCAATGGCCTGGTGGCCGCCGATTCGGTGCTGATTCCGATGGTCTGCGAGTATTACGCGCTCGAAGGCCTGTCCGATCTGGTCGGCACGCTGCGCAAGGTGCGTGCCGCGGTCAATCCGCGCATCGAGATTCTCGGTCTGTTGCGCACCATGTTCGATGCGCGCAGCAATCTGTCGCAACAGGTGGCCGACCAGCTGGCCCAGCATTTCCGCAACAAGGTGTTCGAGACGGTCATCCCGCGCAATATCCGGCTGGCCGAGGCGCCCAGTCACGGCCTGCCCGGTCTGGTCTATGACCGCAATGCCCGCGGCGCCCAGGCCTATTTAACGTTGGCGGGTGAATTGCTCACCCGTCTTGAATCTGAACCCGCACAAGCGACCCACTAAAACATCATGGTCAAACTCAAAGGACTCGGACGCGGCCTCGATGCGCTGCTTTCCGTTGCCGAAACGGCGGAAGATCGCCTGCAGACGCTCGCCATCGATCTGATCCGCCCGGGCAAGTATCAGCCGCGCACGCGCATGAATGAAGAAGCGCTGAATGATCTGGCGGAATCCATCCGTTCGCAGGGTGTCATCCAGCCGGTGGTGGTGCGTGAAATTGGCTTTGGCGAGTATGAGCTGATTGCCGGTGAGCGCCGCTGGCGTGCCGCGCGCATTGCCGGTCTGGCTGAAGTGCCGGCGGTGATCAAGACCGTGCCGGACGAAGCCGCGCTGGCGATGGCGCTGATCGAAAATATCCAGCGTCAGGAGTTGGATGCAATTGAAGAGGCGCAGGGCATCCAGCGGCTGATTAATGAATTTGGCATGAGCCACGAAACGGCAGCCCAGGCCTTAGGACGTTCGCGTAGCGCAGTGTCCAATCTGTTGCGCTTGTTGTCGCTGCCCGAGGTGATTCAATCCCTTTTGCATGAAGGCAAGCTGGAGATGGGGCACGCCCGTGCCTTGCTCACCTTGCCCTTGCCGCGGCAGCTGAAGCTGGCGGAAGAGACGGTGCGGCAAGGCTTGTCGGTGCGCGAAGTCGAGCGCCGTGCCCAGCAGGACGACCGTCCGGCGGCGGTTCGGCCGCCGCAGGACCCGGATGTCAAGCGGCTGTGCGAACAGCTGGCCGAGCATCTGGGCGCCGGGGTGGACATCCGCCACGGAAAGGGCGGAAAGGGCAAAATTACAATTGAATATTCTTCTCTGGCGGCTTTGGAAGGGATATTAGAAAAACTGCAAGTAAAATCAATGGAATGAAGTTTTATTACAAGCAGTTTCGAGCGGCCGCTTGGTTGACTGATGTTTCATGCCAAGCCTATAATCGTGCGATTTTTCGCAAAATCGGACATGAATAATCCAGAAGTAGGGCGGGTGCTAAGCCTGCAGGTCCGGCTGATCCTGGCCGCCGTGGCGGTCAGTGCCATCCTTGGGGGGATGCGCATCGGGGTCATGGTGTCAACGTTGCTGGGGGGATTGTCGGCGTTGATTCCGGCCTGGGTTTACAGCCGGATTGCCTATTCCAGACGTCGCGTGGCGCCCAGCATTCTGATGCGCGCGCATTTCCGCGGCGAGGCAGTCAAGTTCATGCTGACTGTCGTCATGTTCGGCAGCGTGCTGGTGTTTTACAAGAATTTATCCGTAGCCGGCTTGTTCTGCGGATACCTTGCTGCGGTATCCGGCTATTGGTTCGGGCTTCTAATTAAATAAACAGAGAAAAGCGCAATGGCAAGCAACGCATCTGAGTATATCAAGCACCATTTGACGTTCTGGAATTCCGCTGAAGGGTTCTCGAGCGTCCACATCGATACCTTCTCCGTTTCCCTGTTCCTCGGCTTCGTCTTCGCCATCATCATGGCCATGGTGGCACGCAATGCCAAAATGGAGAATCCGGGCCGTCTGCAACTGTTTGTCGAATCGCTGATCGAGATGATCGACACGCAGGTCAAGGACGTGTTTCATGCCAAGAGCAAGCTGGTCGCCCCGCTGGCGCTGACCATCTTCTGCTGGATCTTCCTGATGAACCTGATGGACATGCTGCCGGTCGACCTGGTGCCGATGATCGCTCAGGCGATTGGTCACTACGGCTTCGGTCTCGAGCCCGAGCATGTCTACTTCCGCGTGGTGCCGTCGGCTGACGTCAACGCCACCTTCGCCATGTCGTTGTCGGTGCTGTTCCTGATCTTTGCGTTTTCCATCAAGCACAAGGGTCTGGGCGGCTACGGCAAGGAACTGCTGACTGCGCCGTTCCATGCCTCCGGTGCCCTGGGCACCATCATCCTGGCCCCGATCAACTTTATCTTCCAGTTGATCGAACTGCTGGCCAAGCCGATTTCGCTGTCGTTGCGGTTGTTCGGCAACATGTACGCCGGCGAACTGATCTTCATCCTGATCGCGCTCCTGCCGTGGTGGTGCCAATGGGCTCTGGGGGGCCCGTGGGTCATCTTCCACATCCTGATCATTACGCTGCAGGCGTTCGTGTTCATGATGCTGACTGTCGTGTATCTGAGCCTGGCAGTCGAAAGCCACTGATTTTAGTCGTACAGCTTTAAAAATTTTTCCCAACCATACGTGTTTTAAAAGTTCTAGGAGAATTAAATGGAAGCATTCGTTTCTCAGATTCAGTCGATGACCGCTCTGGCAGCTGCCCTGATCATTGGCCTGGGCGCCCTCGGTACCGCCATCGGCTTCGCCATTCTGGGCGGCAAATTCCTGGAGTCTTCCGCACGTCAACCGGAAATGATCCCGGTTCTGCAAACCAAGCTGTTCATTATCGCTGGTCTGCTTGACGCGGTATCGATGATCGGTGTCGGTGTGGCCCTGCTGTACACCTTCAACAACCCGTTCCTGTCCGCTGCCCTGGCTGCCCTGAAGCACGCCGCCTGATCGGTCTGAAAAACGGTTGTTGTAGATACTCGACTGGAGGAAAACAGGGTGGAATTTAACATCACATTACTGGGTCAGGCGCTGACGTTCGCCGTCTTGGTATGGTTCACCATGAAGTTTGTTTGGCCTCCGCTTACCAACATGATGGATGCCCGCGCCAAGCGCATCGCCGACGGTTTGTCTGCCGCCGAGCGTGGCAAGCAGGATCTGGAAGCCGCCGAAAAGCGCGTCGCCGATGAGCTGAAGAAAGCTCGTCAGCAGGCAACCGAGATCCTGCACGCTGCTGAAAAGCGCGCGCACCAGATCGTCGATGAAGCTGCCGATGCGGCCCGCGCCGAAAGCGCCCGCATCGTGGCCGATGCCAAGACCGAGATTGATCAGGAAGTGATGCGTACCAAGGAAACACTGCGACTGCAAGTGGCCGAACTGGCCGTGGCAGGCGCGCAGCAGATCCTGCGTCGCGAGATCGATCCGGCCAAGCACGCCGATCTGCTTGCCTCCATCAAAGCGGAGTTTTAATACACTCATGGCAGAACTCATTACCGTCGCAAGGCCCTACGCCGAAGCGGTATTCAGCCTGGCCAGCGAGCAGAAGCGCCTTGACGCATGGCTCGAGGCGCTGCAGTGGCTGGCTGCCATGGTGAACAACCCGGACGTGGCCAACGTGGTCACCAACCCGAAACATACCGCACAAGAGGTTGAGGCATTGTTCCTGGGTGTGCTGGGTGACCGTGCCGACGACAGCGTGAAGCGCTTCGTCGAAACGCTCATCGAGAACAGCCGGCTCATGCTGCTGCCGGAAATTGCCAGACAGTACGAAGCGCTCAAGGCCGAAGCCGAAGGCGCCATCGAAGCCCGTGTACAGACCGCCTTCCCGCTGACCGATGCCCAGGCATCCGATCTGGTGGCCAGCCTGTCGAAGCGTTACGGCAAGACCGTGCGCCTCGACGTCAAGGTCGAGCCCGAACTGATCGGTGGTGCCCGTGTCCTGGTCGGCGACGACGTCATTGACGCGTCGGTCCGCGGCAAACTGTACGCCCTGGCGGCAAGCCTCAAGAATTAGGAGAGATCATGCAGTTGAACCCCTCTGAGATCAGCGATCTGATCAAAGCCAAGATCCAGAATCTGTCGGTTGGCGCAGAGACCCGTACCCTGGGTACGGTCATCTCCGTGACCGACGGTATCGTCCGGATCCACGGCCTGGCGGACGTGATGCAGGGCGAAATGCTCGAGTTCCCGGGCAACACCTTTGGCCTCGCCATGAACCTGGAGCGTGACTCCGTAGGCGCCGTAATTCTGGGCGAATACGAGCACATCTCCGAAGGCGACGAAGTCAAGTGTACCGGCCGCATCCTGGAAGTCCCGGTAGGTCGCGAACTGATCGGTCGTGTCGTGAACGCCCTGGGCCAGCCGATTGACGGCAAGGGCCCGATCGGCGCCAGCGAATTCTCGCCGATCGAAAAGATTGCCCCGGGCGTGATTGCCCGTCAGTCCGTGTCGCAGCCGATGCAGACCGGCCTGAAGGCCATCGACTCGATGGTACCGGTTGGCCGTGGTCAGCGTGAGCTGATCATTGGTGACCGCCAGACCGGCAAGACCGCCGTGGCCCTGGATGCCATCATCAACCAGAAAGGTACCGGCGTAGTCTGCATCTACGTGGCGATCGGCCAGAAGGCCTCCTCGATCGCCAACGTGGTACGCAAGCTGGAAGAACACGGCGCACTGGCCCACACCATCGTGGTGGCCGCGACCGCTTCCGAAGCCGCTGCCCTGCAATACATTGCACCGTACTCCGGCTGCACCATGGGCGAATACTTCCGCGACCGCGGCGAAGATGCGCTGATCGTATACGACGACCTGTCCAAGCAGGCCGTTGCCTATCGTCAGATCTCGCTGCTGCTGCGCCGCCCGCCGGGCCGTGAAGCCTACCCTGGCGACGTGTTCTATTTGCACTCCCGCCTGCTGGAACGTGCTTCGCGCATCAACGAAGACGACGTGGCCAAGCGCACCAACGGTGCCGTGACCGGCAAGACCGGCTCGCTGACCGCGCTGCCGATCATCGAAACCCAGGCCGGCGACGTTTCCGCGTTCGTACCGACCAACGTGATTTCGATTACCGACGGCCAGATCTTCCTGGAAACCGACCTCTTCAACGCAGGTATCCGTCCGGCCATCAACGCCGGTATCTCGGTATCTCGCGTCGGTGGTGCGGCCCAGACCAAGGTCATCAAGAAGCTCGGCGGCGGTATCCGTCTGGCCCTGGCCCAGTATCGCGAACTGGCTGCGTTCTCGCAGTTTGCTTCCGACCTGGACGAGGCCACCCGCAAGCAGCTGCTGCATGGTGAAATCGTCACCGAACTGATGAAGCAGAACCAGTACGCCACCCTGTCGACCGCCGAAATGGCGCTGACCCTGTGGGCTGTGAACAAGGGCTACTACGAAGATGTGCCGGTCAAGAAGGCACTGGAATTCGAAGCCGCGTTCCTGGCAGACGTACGCGCCAACCATGGCGACCTGCTGGCCGCAGTGGACCGCACCGGTGAACTGACCGGCGAGCAGGAACAGGTTCTGGTCAAGGCGATGGAATCCTTCAAAGCCGGCTTCAGCTATAACTGACCTTTTGACTGACTCACACTAACGAGACATACGAAAGGTTCAGGATATGGCAGTCGGCAAAGAGATTCTCACCAAGATCCGCAGCGTGCAAAACACGCAGAAGATCACTCGCGCGATGCAGATGGTGTCGACCTCCAAGATGCGCAAGACGCAGGAACGCATGCGCACTGCCCGTCCTTACGCCGAAAAGGTGCGCACCGTCATGGGCCACCTGGCCATGGCCAACATGACCGACGTGCTGCACCCGATGCTGGTGCAGCGCCCGGTCAAGCGTGCCGGGGTGATCCTGATCACCTCCGACAAGGGCCTGTGCGGCGGCCTGAACGTCAACACCCTGAAGCGATTCTTCGCCCAGGTGAAGTCGTTGACCGACGAGGGCATCGAGGTAGACGTGTGCTGCCTGGGACAGAAAGGTCTGGCAGCTTGCCAGCGTGCAGGTCTGAACATCGCGGCCAGCGCCACCCAGCTGGGTGACGTGCCGAAGATGGAACACCTGATCGGTCCCCTGCGTGTGCTGTTCGAGAAATATGCGGCAGGCGAACTGGATGTCATCCACGTGGTGTACTCCAAGTTCATCAACACCATGAAGCAGGAGCCGGTGGACGAGCAGCTGGTCCCGGTCAAGCCGAAGCAGATGGTGGTGGAAAGCGGTCCGTCGTGGGATTACCTCTACGAACCGGATGCACTCGCAGTACTGGAAGTGCTGGTGCGTCGTTACCTGGAATCGGTGGTTTACCAGGCTCTGGCCGAGAACATGGCATCAGAGCAGGCCGCGCGCATGGTCGCGATGAAGGCCGCTACCGACAACGCGGGTAACGCCATCAAGCAACTGCGCCTTGTGTACAACAAGTCGCGCCAGGCAGCGATTACCACCGAACTGTCCGAAATCGTGGCCGGTGCCGCCGCGGTCTGACGCGCGCGCCGTAACAGTTTATAAGTTTAGGAACCGATAATGAGCCAAGGCAAAATCGTACAAATCATTGGCGCCGTCGTCGACGTGGAGTTTCCGCGCGACGCCATGCCAAAGGTTTATGATGCCCTGAAGCTGGTAGACCACGACCTGACCCTGGAAGTCCAGCAACAGCTGGGTGACGGCGTCGTGCGTACCATCGCCATGGGCAGCTCCGACGGTCTGAAGCGTGGACTGGCAGTAACCAACACCGGCGCGGCCATCACCGTACCGGTTGGCAATGCCACCCTGGGCCGCATCATGGACGTACTGGGCAACCCGGTTGACGAAGCCGGTCCGGTTGCTTCCGAAGAAACCCGCGCCATTCACCAGTCCGCACCGAAGTTCGACGAACTGTCGAGCTCGACCGAACTGCTGGAAACCGGCATCAAGGTGATTGACCTGCTGTGCCCGTTCGCCAAGGGCGGTAAGGTCGGTCTGTTCGGCGGTGCCGGTGTGGGCAAGACCGTCAACATGATGGAACTGATCAACAACATCGCCAAGGCACACTCGGGTCTGTCCGTGTTTGCCGGCGTGGGTGAGCGTACCCGTGAGGGCAACGACTTCTACCACGAAATGAAGGACTCCAACGTCCTCGACAAGGTAGCGATGGTGTACGGTCAGATGAACGAGCCGCCGGGCAACCGTCTGCGCGTCGCCCTGACCGGCCTGACCATGGCCGAGTACTTCCGCGACCAGAAGGACGCTTCCGGCAAGGGCCGTGACGTACTGCTGTTCATCGACAACATTTATCGCTACACCCTGGCCGGTACCGAAGTTTCCGCCCTGCTGGGTCGTATGCCGTCCGCCGTGGGCTACCAGCCGACGCTGGCCGAAGAAATGGGTCGACTGCAAGAGCGTATTACCTCGACCCGTACCGGCTCGATCACCTCCATCCAGGCCGTTTACGTGCCTGCCGATGACTTGACCGACCCGTCCCCGGCCACCACCTTCGCCCACCTGGACGCTACCGTGGTGCTGTCGCGTGACATCGCCTCGCTGGGTATCTATCCGGCCGTCGATCCGCTCGACTCCACCTCGCGTCAGCTGGATCCGCTGGTTGTCGGCGAAGAGCACTACACCGTTGCCCGCGGCGTGCAGTCCACCCTGCAACGCTACAAGGAACTGCGTGACATCATCGCGATTCTGGGCATGGACGAACTGTCGCCGGAAGACAAGCTGATCGTGGCTCGCGCCCGTAAGATCCAGCGCTTCCTGTCGCAGCCGTTCCACGTGGCCGAAGTGTTCACCGGCTCCCCGGGCAAGTACGTGTCCCTCAAGGACACCATCAAGGGCTTCAAGGCTATTCTCGCCGGCGAGTACGACCATCTTCCGGAACAGGCATTCTACATGCTGGGTTCCATTGAAGAGGCGGTTGAAAGAGCCAAGACCCTTAACTAAGGAGAGGGCTCATGTCCAAGATGCAGGTAGAAGTGGTCAGCTCCGAACAGCTCATCTTTTCCGGTGAGGCCGAATTTCTGGTCGCGCCGGCACAAGAGGGTGAAATCGGTGTGTACCCGCGCCACATTCCGCTGCTGACCACCATCCGGCCAGGCATTCTTCGCCTGACCGTACCGGGCAGCAAGGAAGAAGTCCTGGTGGCGGTCTCCGGTGGCGTCATGGAAGTGCAGCCGGAAATCGTTACGGTCCTGGCAGATACCGCCATCCGTGGCGAAGACCTCGACGAAGCGCGCGCCAATGAGGCCAAGCGCAACGCCGAAGATGCGCTGAAGAAAGCCAGCGACGACCAGTCGACCGCGCGTGCTCACGCCGCGCTGGCGACGGCCATCGCCGAGCTCAAGGCGCTGGACTACCTTCGCAAGCGTCACCATTAAGACCACTGTCTGACAGAGGTCTAAAAGGAAAAGCACGATTCGTGTATAGTAGGCTGTCCCTCAGGGGGCAGCCTTTTCCTATTTTTTACTCTGAACAATCCTATGCAACGTCCAAGCGTCGTGATTCTCGCTGCCGGCAAAGGCAAGCGCATGTATTCCACCCTGCCCAAAGTCCTGCACCCGATTGCCGGCGAACCGATGCTGGCCCATGTTATCCGCACCGCGCGCGCCCTCAATCCCGAGCGCCTGGTCGTGGTGTATGGCCACGGCGGCGACCAGGTGCGCGCCCGCATCACCGACAGCGACATCCTCTGGGTTGAGCAGACAGAACAACTCGGCACCGGCCACGCCCTCAAGATGGCCCTGCCCGCACTGCCGGACGAAGGCACCACACTCGTGCTGTACGGCGACGTGCCGCTGACCCGACCGGAAACCCTGCACGACCTGCTCAGCGCCGCCGGCGACAGCATGGCGGTCCTGACCGACATCGTCGCCAACCCGGCCGGCTATGGCCGCATTGTGCGCGACCAGGACGGCAGCCCGGTTGCCATTGTCGAAGACAAGGACTGCAACCCGGCCCAGCGCGAGATCAACGAAATCAACACCGGCATCCTGGCCCTGCCCAACCGCTGCCTGGCCGGCTGGCTCGGCCGTCTCGGCAACCAGAATGCCCAGGGCGAGTACTACCTGACCGATGTGCTCGGCATGGCCCACGGCGATGGTCTGAAAGTCGGCAGTGCGGTGGTACCGCACTCCTACGAAGCCGCCGGCGTCAACAACAAGGTCCAGCTGGCCGAACTGGAACGCATCTACCAGGGCAACCGCGCCCTGGCCCTGATGCAGGCCGGCGTCACCCTGCTCGACCCGGCACGCATCGACATTCGCGGCGAGCTGCAGCACGGCATGGATGTCACCATCGACGTCAACTGTGTGTTCGAAGGCCAGGTGACCCTGGGTGACAACGTCCGCATCGGTTCGCACTGTGTGCTGAAGAACGTCACCGTCGCCGCCGGCACCCAGATTGCCCCCTTCAGCGTGCTGGAAGACGCCGTGGTCGGTGCCGACTGCAAGATCGGCCCCTACGCCCGCCTGCGCCCGGGTGCCGAACTGGCCGATCAGGTCCACATCGGCAACTTTGTCGAGGTCAAAAAGAGCCACATTGGCCTTGGCAGCAAGGTCAACCATCTGACCTATATCGGCGACGCCAGCATCGGCAGCAAGGTTAACGTCGGCGCCGGCTGCGTGACCGTCAACTACAATGGCGTAGACAAATTCCGTACCGTGGTTGAGGACAACGTCTTCGTCGGCTCCGGTACCCTGATGGTCGCGCCGGTCACCCTGGAGCAGGGCGCCACCGTCGGCGCCGGCTCGGTGATCACCAAGACCGCCCCGGCTGGTGAACTGACCGTGGCCCGTGCCCGTCAGGTCACCATCCCCGGCTGGCAGCGCCCGAAAAAGAAAAGCTGAATCACGGATAATCGCGCCTTCGACAGCGAAGGACTGTTTGAGCAAGGATAAAGAGACATGTGTGGAATCGTAGGCGCCATCGCCGACCATAACGTTGTGCCCCTGCTGGTTGAAGGGCTGAAGCGCCTGGAATACCGCGGCTACGACTCGGCCGGCATCGCCGTGCTGAGCAACGGTGCCATCGAGCGCGTGCGCCGGGTCGGCCGCGTGGCCGAAATGGAAAATGCCGCGGCCGAACAGCAACTGCAAGGTTTTCTGGGCATTGGCCACACCCGCTGGGCGACGCATGGCGGCGTGACCGAACCCAATGCTCACCCGCATGTGTCGCATGGCCAGATCGCCGTGGTCCATAACGGCATCATCGAAAACCACGAAGCTCAGCGCGAACGCCTCAAGGCCCTGGGTTATGTCTTTGAGTCGCAGACCGACACCGAAGTCATTGCCCACCTGGTGCACCACACCCTGCAACAGACCGGCAATCTGTTCGATGCCGTGCAGCTGGCAGTGCGCGAACTGATCGGCGCCTACGCCATCGGCGTGGTCTCGCTGGCGCAGCCGGACGAACTGGTGTGCGCGCGCATGGGCTGCCCGCTGCTGATCGGCCTGGGCGAAGGCCAAAACTACATCGCCTCCGATGTCTCTGCCATCCTGTCCGCCACCCGGCGCGTGATCTTCATGGAAGACGGCGATCTGGCCCACCTGACCCGCCACAGCGTCAAGGTCATCGATGCTGCCGGTCAGCCGGTCGAACGCAAGATCCACGTCTCCGACGTTTCGCTGTCCTCGCTGGAGCTTGGCCCCTACAGCCACTTCATGCAGAAGGAAATCCACGAACAGCCCAAGGCCCTGTCCGATACCATCGAAGCCGTGCTGGAAACCGGCTTCAGCCCGGCACTGTTCGGCGAACACGCCGCCAGCATCCTCGGCCAGCTTGAAGGCGTCAAAATTCTCGCCTGCGGCACCAGCTACTACGCCGGCCTGACCGCCAAATACTGGATCGAAAGCATTGCCGGCATCCTGTGCGACGTCGAAATCGCCAGCGAATACCGCTACCGCGAAGCCTGGTGCCACCCTAACCACCTGGTGGTCACCATCTCGCAATCCGGCGAAACCCTCGACACCATGGAAGCGCTCAAGTACGCCAAGCAGCTGGGCGCCCGCCATGCCCTGTCGATCTGCAACGTGCAGGAAAGCGCCATTCCCCGTTCCTCCGATCTGGTGTTCTATACCCGTGCCGGCGCCGAAATCGGCGTCGCCTCGACCAAGGCCTTCACCACCCAGCTGGTCGCCCTGTTCACCCTGGCCGTGACCCTGGGCAAACAGCGCGGTCGCGTCGATGCCGCCGCCGAAGCTGCCTATCTGGAAGACCTGCGCCACCTGCCGGGCAGTGTGCAGCATGCCCTCAACCTCGAACCGCAGATCAAGGCATGGTCCGAGCGCTTCGCGCCCAAGAACGACGCCCTGTTCCTCGGCCGCGGCCTGCACTACCCGATCGCCCTTGAAGGCGCGCTCAAGCTCAAGGAAATCTCCTACATCCATGCCGAAGCCTACCCGGCCGGCGAGCTCAAGCACGGCCCGCTGGCCCTGGTCGACCAGAACATGCCAGTGGTGGTGATCGCCCCCAACGACACCTTGCTGGAAAAGGTCAAATCCAATATGCAGGAAGTGCGTGCCCGCGGTGGTGAGCTGTTCGTGTTTGCCGACCTCGACAGTCACTTCAGCGAATCCGAAGGCGTCCACGTCATCCGCACCCCGCGTCACGTCGGCGTGCTGTCCCCGGTGGTGCATGCCATTCCGGTCCAGATGCTCGCCTACCACGTGGCCCTGGCGCGCGGCACCGACGTCGACAAGCCGCGTAACCTGGCCAAGAGCGTGACGGTGGAGTAAGCGCCAGACAGTCATCAAAAAGGGACCCCGATGAACAGACCCCAAAGGTTGGACACCCGTCCAACCTTTGGGGTCTGTTCACAGGCAGTCCTTTTTTGTTGCGCCGCCCGGCGCCGGTCACATCCACGATGAACGCATGTGCTCCGGGGTATAGGCGGTCTGTTCGGTGCAGGCAATCCCCAGGCTGTCCAGCCGCAGTACATAAGACATCGCCAGCGGGCTGACCCGCTGATCCAGATCCAGCACGCTGTAAGCCATGCCCAGCAGCACCTCCAGCATCATGACCGGGCCGGTCAGGAACAGGGTGACATGATCCTGCTCCTGCAAGGCGTCGTAACGATAGTCACGCAACCGCGCCAGATAATGGTGTGCCGGCAGATCCGGCTGTGGCCCGTGCTCCAGTCGATAACGGAACAGAAAGCGATAGCGCCGCTTGATCTCGCGCAGCAGGATGCGCACCAGTCTCGAGCCGGGCAGGGCCGCCAGCAGATTGTTGTTGAACTGCCCGCAGGAGGCCATGGCGGCCATGGCCAGCAGATGCTCACGGGCATGGATGCGGGGGGCGGGCAGGGGGGTGCCATCCCAGCGCCCGGCCAGGTGGTGCAGGCTGGCCAGCAGATGCGGTGCCTGCGCCTGCAGGGCTTGCCGATAGCAGTCATCCGCGTCCGGGGCAGCAGGGCCTGCCGGCCTGAGCGACTGACGCCGTTGCAGGAACAGTTCGGCCCGGACAATCGACTGAATGTTGCCGTTGGCCTGATCCGACAGGGGGCCGAAGACGCCGTCCAGCGAGGGCAGGGTGTCCACGTCGACATACACGCCGCCATGCCGGTAGAGCAGCAACAGCCGCAGGATGTCAGCCGCCGCTGCCGCATTGGCGCGCAGACAGAGCTCCTGATGATAAATCCGCGCAAAGAACGGCTCGAAAAACAAACCGCGCTCCTGGCGGATATCCCGCAGCACATACTGACACTGCAGCGCTGCCAGGCGTTGTTGCGACAAGAGCAGATCCGCCTGCAGCCTGGCGGATTCGCGCGGCGCCAGTTGGGCGCAGGCACCGATCAGCGCCTGATCAAAGGTCTTCCCCTGCATCATTCCGGCATCGATCAGGCGCTTGAAGTGATCCTGGTATTGAATCCACTCCGCTGCCGGCGTATCGGTACGCAGCGGATAGAGCGCATGGAACAGCCGGCGGTAGTGGTTGAACAGCAAAAAATGGCTGTCGTAATAAATACGCACGCTGCCCTTGCCCTGCAGGGCTTCCTTCCAGACGTCGATATAGGCCAGGGCGGCGGGCGGCAGACAGCCAATCCAGATGAAGAAAACGTCCTGCAGCAACTGGCTGCCTGGTGGCGGACCGGGATGCGCCCGGGCCTCATCGCGCAGTATGGCGATAATTTCCCGCTCTGCGCCGCAAGCGAGCAAGGCTTCGAAGCGAAGGGCCAGTGCCGCAGCCCGTTTTTTCTGATCATGGCAGTGGAATCGTGGCAAGTTGATCTCCTTGTGCCATACCCGACAGGGAAAGATCCTCAGGCATGGTCGATCACTGCACCACCGCGTGCAAACAGCGGCAATGTCTGCCTGATTTGGACGCAGGCCGTGCGATGGATGGGCTGCATAGTCAATCGCCGATCATGCGTGGCGGCAAGTGCAGGTGATCGTCATGAAGAAAGGTGCAAGCATTGGTCGATTGCCATGATTTAGCCAATCGGTACGGGACCCGCGCCGTGTCTTTTTCCGGGCCTTAAACCGGAATAATCCCCACCCTGTGCGCTGAACCAAGTCTGCCGGCTGTCTCTCCTATCAGCAGGCATTCCAGCAGCACTGAATGCCTGTCTCTCAGCGCAGCATGCTGCCTGAGCTTAACCTTGTGAAGGAGCAGAACATGAAACAAGTGACATGCAAGCAAATGCGGTTTATCTCCGACGATGCCTTGCGGCAGGTGTCTGGTGGTTTGGCGGCATCGCAGGGGGTTCAGCACCGTCTGCGTCGCAGCCCCAACTGCGTGGCGGGTGCCTACAACGTGAACCAGGGCTACGGCTCCGGCCACAATGCGGGCGGCTATGGTGGGGATGGCGAGAGTGACTACTCGGCGCCGGGCGGGGACGACGACGACTAACCCCCTGTCTGGCGCAACGGCTGGGGATGATGCCCGGGCAGCATACGCTGCCCGGGCATTTTGTTGGCAATCTCAGGCATGGCGAACCGGCAGGGAAGCCAGAAAGGCATCGGCCGAGGCCGGAAACAGTCCTTCAATTTGCGCGAGGTCGCGATCGCCGGAAAGCAGGCCCGGCCGGTCATTCAGGGTCTCGACCCGGAACAGTGCCATGCCGCGACAGAAACGGCCATCCGCCGAGCTGAATCGCCGGTCATACAGGACATGCAGACGCCCCGGCTGCGCGGGCGCCGCGACACCAAACAGATCATGGCGGTTTTGCCAGGAGGGCGTACCCACATCCAGTTGATCCGCCAGCCTGCTGAAACCGGCAATCAGCGAGGGGATGTCGGCGGTTTTCAAGGCATCGGACGAAATCGCCCGCTTGTCCCTGCGTCCGCCCGGGTCCTGAATGTTCTGCTGATCGCGATAGACCGGTGGTTTATCGCTGCTCCATGTCAGGCCGCACAGGGAGTAGGCCCAGGCGTAAGCCAGGCTGCACAGCATGAGGACTGCGCAGGTGATGACCCTGCACCTGGGTGGGTAATGTTCATGTTTTATCCAATAAAAACCCGAATTTGCGGAAATTTAATATCTATATGTATTTGGTGATTATTGTTTGAATGGCTGTCCATACTCCAAGGTGGGCAGATTATGTCAAGCGCCCTTTCGTTCGTTGCCGTATTGAGTGGTTTTATTTTTAATTGAAATTTAATTGATGAAATCAGAAAAAGCTGCCATGCCAGGGGAGGAACAAAGCAGGTTGCCCGCTTTCATAGCTGAGCGCTCGGTGATGGATGGGTGCATATTCTTGTTAACTTCATTTTGTTTTTATACATATTAAGGAGATAAACATGAAACAAGTGATTTGCCATCAAATGCGGGTTATCAGCGAAGAGGAGTTGGCGCAGGTGTATGGGGGAGGTATTGAGGCTGGAGGTTTGGCTGATCGAATCAAGAATGGTGCTCAGAGAGTCCTCAGTGGCAGTGCAGGGTGCGTCGCAGGGGCTCAGCGCGCTGCGCAAGGAAGGAGTCCTGGCCGATACCCGGGGTAGCGCAACGAGACTCAAGTCATCCGCCGGACAATGCCTGTCATGACGGAGACGCTCAGGAGCGTCACTTCTCCTGAGCGTTTGTTTTTGCAGATCAGGGGACCAGCGCCGCAAGAAACGCATCGGTCCTGGCTGGGGACAGCGCGTCGATCTGATCGATATCGGCACCTGTGGCCGACAGGTAGCGATGACGTGCCGGGTTGTAGATGAGTCGCACCGCATGCTGTTGCTGGCCCTGCTGGCTTTGCAGGGTACTGGTCAGGGTGATGGAGGGCATGCCTGCCGTGCTTGCATCACCATCGGTGGCAGAGACTTGCATTCGGGTGTTGATCTGGCGGCAGGGAGATGGCTGTCCGGTCTTGCATGGCCCATCCGGCGGCATCAGTGAACTGATGAAGTGCTGCGCCAGCAGCAAGCGCTGATTGCGCAGACTCAAGGCGACCAGGCCGGTATCGCTGCGTTGGTAGCCCCGCGTGGTGGTGCCGGTTTTGTTGAAGCTGAACAGCGAGATCGGACCATACAGTGTCTGATCTTCATAGCTCACCTTGCCGCCAGGGGGGGACACCACCACTGGCAATGGGCGCCCTTGCGGGATGACGCGGTTGAGGGTGGGGTCATAGCGCAGCGGCTGAATGGCCAGTACCTGCACAGGCTGATGGCCCTGCGTTTCGAAGCGGAAAACCAGCGCGCCCTGGTGAAAGCGCTCCGAGTCTGGCTCCTGAAAGCGCAGATACTCGACGATCTCCAGCCGGCCCGCCCCACCGGGCACGGCAACACCCAGCAAGTCACGCGGTGATTGCCATTGCGGCGTGCCTTCATATTGCGCCTTGCCCAGGTCGCGGGTACCGGGTACCAGGTCTGGCATGGTGGCCTTCTGATAGGCGAGATAAGAGGGCTCCTGTTTGTTTTTCTGCGGCAGATAACGGCTGGGGGGCTCCGCTTGCCAGCGATAACCATCACTGTGATAGAACCAGTAATATCCCATGCCGATAAAAATAAGAGTGCCGATTATTATCGTGCGCTGTTTGTTTGCCATGGCAATATTTTATTCGTGGTCAATTTGAATAAACAAAAAGTAAAACTGTCTGATTAAATAACGGAATATTGACCATGGCTATTTATATTCGTTCCTGATGGGGCGCTGTCAAAAATCAGGGGGATAAAATATCGCCGAGCGGAAAATGATCAGGGTTGCTGTTTCAAATGGCTTCGTTGCACAAATCACGGCCCGGGCAGACGGGGCAGGATGATGGCATGAGCAAGCCCGTCTCGCCAAAGGACAAGACCACGAACTGGAAAGCCGACAACGCAGCGCTCAAAGCGCACGGTTGGCCAGATGATCTGGCCGGACCGTGACATGAACTGGCCCGGCAGTCCGCCAGGTCAGCGTGGCCGTAGGCAGACCTTCAGTGATGTCGCCATTCCGTTCTGCCTGACAACCAAATGCCTGTTCAACCTTGCGCTGCGCCAAGCCCTGGGCTGGTGCACGCCGCCCCTCAACAAATTGCCATTCCGGTCGATATTATGCATAAGTAATTCAAATTAAAATTTCGATATGACGATTGTTTCGCCCCTGAGTACCCCTCCTGCCACCGCCTCCTGGCCGCCGTCCTATGTCGCGCCGGCCAGCGCATCCGGCAGCAGTGATTCTCCCTCGACCGTGGTGACGCTGGGGGCGGTCGCCGATCCGGATGTGGTGACTTACACGCCCTCGCTCAGCCCGACCTTGCCCGCCGTCGTCTGGCAGCGAGATGAGCACGATGCCCTGTCCGCCCTGCTGGCGCAGAACTTCCGCCTGAGTTCGCAGAAAGACCGCTTCCAGGGGCTGGGCGCAGCCGTGATGCAGCGGCTGGGCAATGACACCAGCAATGATGCCCAGAGCATCCGTCTGGCGGTGCCCTTGCCGGTCGAGAGTACGGCCCTGTTCACCCGGCAAGGCAGTCTGCATGTCAAAACCGTCGGCGGCGGCGAGGTGATGGTGACCCTCAGCCAGCAGAATGACCGGCTTGGGGTGGAAATCGTCAGCCACAATGCCATCAGTGATCAGGAGCGCGAGGCACTGGCCGGGCTGGCGCAAGGCTTTCAGCAAGCGCTGGATGGTCTGTCGGAAGAGCCGCCAAGGCTGGCGATGACCGGGTTGCTGCAGTACGACAGCCAGCTGCTCAGCGCGGTGGACTTTCAGGCGGATCTGAAACCCTCCGGCACCGCCCATATGCGCTACAGCTTCCATGTCGATCAACAGACCCGCAGCCTGACGATCGAGGGTACCGCCGGCAAGGTGCAGCTCAACGTCAACACCCGGGACCTGCGCCTGTGGGGCAGCCAGTCGCAGCAGGCAGCGACCGTCGATCACTATCTGCAGCAGTTCGATCAGGCCGGTCAGCGCGGCCATGCCGATGAAGAACTGATCAACTGGCTGAAGGTCGGCTTCACCCAGCTCAATCATCAGGACAGCCAGGCAACCGAGACCCGCCACCCCTCGACGCTGAATGAAGACGATCACGCCCTGTTGAGCGGTCTCGCCGACTTTTCCCTGGCGATCAACGCCACCCCGGTCCAGCCCAACGCCAGGCGCATGGACGAGTGGCAGACCTTCTCCTACCAGGCCTCGCAACAGACCGAGATCGATGACAAAAACCCGGCCGAACGTCAGGTGGTGCAAAACCAGCAGACGCAGCTCAGCGCCAGCTTCCATACTGCCGTGCCCGGGGTGCCGCTCGATTTCAAGCATGGCGACTACGTCTATAACCAGATTCAGGACAGCGCCAGCACCCGTACTGCCTTCGGCTACCACAAGGCACAGCTGGCCTATGCGACCGTCGAAAAAGCCGCCAGCCAGCGCACCCGGCAGCAAACCTATCTGGCGGCACAGAAAGTCAGCGATACCACACGGGAGAAACCCGGCCACCTGCACGTTGACCTGATGCCCCTGCTGAGTCCGGATCACCATGCTGACCAACTGAAAACCGAAGCCGAGCGGCAGGCCGAGCATGCGCAGCGACTGATCCAGGCTCATGGCCTGATCCAGTTGCCGGTGCTGTCTTCGCAGCTGGTGTGATGTCCGCAGAAATAGCGATGCAAAATAAACGATTAGCTGATAATATGACGCTCGTCATTGGGGAGTAGCCGCCCTCCGTCAGCGAGAGGGACTTGCATCAACAGACTTGCCGCATGCGGCATGGTGCAAGTGATCCGGGATTTGGCAAGACCTTTGATCGCATCGCCGCCGTCAGGCCGGGGTGAGCATGCGATCATTGTCTGTTTGCCGGCCCGGATTTTTTTATGCTGCAATCTTTTCTTGTTTCGACCAGTCTGGTGGCCCTGGCAGAAGTGGGTGACAAAACCCAGTTGCTGTCGCTGATCCTGGCCGCGCGTTATCGCAAACCCCTGCCCATCATGCTGGGTGTCCTGGTGGCCACCCTGGTCAATCACGCCTGTGCCGGCGGCGTCGGCGCCTTGTTGGCCGATCTGCTGAATCCCAAAATCCTCAACTGGCTCATTGTGGCATCGTTCGTGCTGATGTCGGGCTGGATCCTGATTCCCGACAAACTGGACGAGGACGAAGTCAGCCTGCCCAAGCGCGCCATGGGGGTGTTTGCCACCACGGTCGTGGTGTTCTTCCTGGCAGAAATGGGCGACAAGACCCAGGTGGTGACCATCGCCCTGGCGGCACGCTATCAGGATTACTTCAGCGTGGTGGCCGGCACCACCATCGGCATGATGCTGGCCAATGTCCCGGTCATCTATCTGGGCAGCCGGTTTGCCGAGCGTCTGCCGACCCGGAAAGTACACTTGCTGGCTGCGGCCATCTTCGTCGTACTCGGTCTGTTGGCCCTGCATCATGCCGTGACCACCACCCCGCTGTGGGGCTGAGGCGTCAGCCGGTGCCGGCCACCTCGGGCGGCACCAGACGGCTTTGCAGCATGTCTTCCGCCATCAGGCGCGCCACCTTGCGCAAATGTACCTTGTCCTCCCAGGACAAGTGCTTGGGCTTGAAGTCCAGCAGGCAGAGCGTGCCGAACGGCTTGTCTGGCTGAAGCGCCAGCGGCGTGCCGATGTAGTAGCGCACCCTGGGCTCCTGGCATACCAGGGTGTGATCGCTGAAGCGGGGGTCCTGCAGGGTATCCGGGACTTCAAACACATTGCCGTCGGCCAGGGTCTGATGGCAGAAGCTGAAGGTCTCCGGAATAAAGATCTCCACCAGCTCGCGGTGGCGCTTCACCCACTGCTGTTCGGCATGGATGACGGTGATCATCGCCTTGTAAACATCAAAGCGGGTGCGACAGTAGGCCGCCAGAATATCAATGCGGTCTTCCGGTTCAATATCGGTAAACAACAACTCACGCAGGACGTTCATGCTGGAACTCGGCTCGGACAGGGCGCCAGGTGGATGATAGATCATGGCGCCAGACCTGCATGGCCGGAGACAGGCTCAAAGACCGCTGCCCAGATCGCACAATACCTGGTAGCGACGATCCAGCCAGGCAAGAAAACGTGCGCCGAAGGCGCTGACCCGACAGCCGCCACAGCCATTGGATTCGATGAACTGACTGGCACACAGGGCCGGATGACTGAACGCCTTGAAATCGAGCGGGTTGTGCTGCAGCTGCCGCAGCGCTGCGATATCCGACTGGCTCAAGCGCCTTTCCATGACTTCCTCCAAACCACATCTGGGGTGGCTGAGACCGAACTACACTAGTTCTAGTCGCTGCGCTGCGAAATGCAACAAGAAAATGGGGTGATGCAGCGCAAAAGACACAAGATATGGTCCGAGCAGTGTCACGGCCGTTGCGGCAGCGGGCGCAGTCCGTCTTCATCCTGCAACCAGAGCGCTGCGCCGCCCTGTGCCTTGGCCTGATACATCGCCTGATCCGCCCGCTGAACCAGCTGCTCGCTGCCGGCCGTCCGGTCGGAATAAAAGGCCACGCCGATGCTGGCATTGACCGTCAGCGTACGCGTCCCGGCCTGACGCACCAGATGGATACGGTGGCGCAGCGCATGCAACTGCGGCTGCAATTCCGCCAGTGTCGCGCCGTGTGTCAGCAGCAAGGCAAACTCGTCACCGCCCCAGCGCGCCACCAGATCCCCGGGCTGGCACACCGACTGCAGCTGCTGAGCCACTTCGCACAGCACCAGATCACCAGCCTCATGGCCCAGGGCATCATTGATCTGCTTGAAGCCATTCAGATCGATGAAAGCCAGCGCCAGCCCTGTGCCGGTCTGTAGCTGCCGCTGCAACTGCTCGGCAAACAAGGTCCGGTTGGCCAGGCCGGTCAGTCCGTCGAAGAACGCCAGCATGCGTAGCTTGCGCTCGGCCTCCTTGATGCGGCTGATATCCGTCAGCACCCACACCGAATGGGCGCCACTGTCATTGGCGGCCAGCCGCGTGACCGAAACCAGCACCGGCAGGGGCGGGCGGTCCGGCCGCCAGATTCGCAGCTCCCCCTGCCAGTCCTGTCCGTCGGCCAGCATGGCCTGCAGATCACCGGCACTCAGGGCGCGATCGACCCCGGGCAACAAAAAATGCGGTGCCATCCCCGGCAACTGCTCGCACATGCCCGCCAGCGCCGGATTGACATACAGCCACTGCATATCGGCATCGGCAATGGCAATCCCTTCCGAACTGTGCTCCACCGCCAGCTGCGACAACTGCAGCTGCGTCTTCAGCTGCTTGTGCTCGGTCATGTCGATCACCGTGCCCCACAGATGATCGATCTGGCCATTGGCCAGCTGGTGAATATGATTGCGCTCCAGCAAATGGCGAACCTGCCCGTCCGGCCGCACGATGCGATACTCGATATCAAACGGCTGGCCCCCCTGCATCAGCCGGTTCAGATCCTCGCGTACCCGCTGGCGGTCCTCCGGGTGGACACAGCGGAAATACCCTTCTTCGGTCGGCACGAAATCACGCGGGTCCGTACCGAAAATATCGTGCACCGCCTGGCTCCACTCCAGCCGCCCGCTCTCGCTGTGCAACACCCAGGAGCCGATGCCGGCGTCACTTTCCGCACTCTGCAGCAGCTTGGCGGCCAGATAGTACTGCGGGTGATCGGGGAACTGATCCTGAGGACGCCGCAGCACCAGCAGCACCGCGTGCTGCTGCGGCAGGGCACTGGCCGTGATCACCAGCGGCAGGAGCTGATCCGCCGCGGCCTGCCAGTCATGCTGTCCCAGACTGCCGCTGGCGCAGGAGTCTTGCGCCAGCATCAGCGCACGCCAAACCGGGGCTTGCAGAATATTGCCCTGTGGCAGCCATTGCAGGATGGGGGTGCCGATCAAACCTGCCGGCGCATCCGGATGCAAAAAGCGGCAGCGGGCGTTGGCATGGCGGATGATGCCGTGCGCGTCTACCACCAGCACGGCATCCGGCAGGGCCTCCAGCCAACGGCGCGCGCGCAGCCCGCCCGGGAGGACCAGACCAAGGACCAGCAGCAACAGCAGGCTGGTCACGGCAAGCAAGAAAACCAAGACATGACTCCAGATCAGCGAGCAAACCACCTCCCCGTCCATCGTCTGGCTGCGGTCGCGAAGGGGGTGTATGAGAGTTGCATAAAGAATAGCAAACAAACACGTCGCCCGTGTGACGGAGACAGGCAAGCTGGCAGTCCGACGACAGTCTTTGGAGACATTATCCGTAAATGCCAAAATCGCTTATCATTCACCATGACAATGGCCTAATAAGAGGTGGCATGGTGAAAGGGTGGCGGTGAAAGGTCGCGCAGTCACGGAGGGAAGCTCCGCCGCAAGTCGGTGGCAACAGCGGTGGTCGCATTGGCTGGAACGACTGCGCCTGGCGGGCCGCGCCACGCGCCGTCTGGTGCACTGGGCCGATTTTCACGCCATGCGTGCTGCGATCAGCCAACTGCTGCTGCACGGCGAGGATGAGCCGGCTTTGCTGGCCCAGATCGTCGACAGCGCAGTCCGCATCGGCGGCTTGCAGCTGGCCTTCATTGCCCAGCCGAATGCGGACGGCGACTTTCGCATCCTGGCCGCCAGCGGCGATCTGACCTGCCTGGACGTGCTGACCGGTGGTGAGCAGGACGAGTCACCCACCCGGCAGGCCTGGCAGCGCGGCGACATGGTGTTGCTGGCCAGTCTGGCCGCGCTGCGGCCACTCGCCCCCTGGCAGCGCCAGGCCCTGCAACAGGGCATCCGCGCCGGCGTCGCCTTGCCCATTCACAAAAATGGTCAGCCCTGGGCCATCCTGGGGCTGTTCCACCCACATGAAGCGCTGGGCGACGATGCCGCCATCCGGCAGGCGATGAGCCAGTTTGCTGCCGACCTGGGCATGGGGCTGGACCGGCTGGATGCCCGTCTGCTGCAGCAGGCCCTGCTGGACAACACGCGCGTCGGCATCGCCCTGGTCCGCTCCCGTATCATCGAACGCAGCAATGCCAACTGCGCGCGCATGCTCGGCTACACGCTGCCGCAACTGGTCGGCCAGTCCGTGCGCGCCATTTACCCGGATGAGCATGAATATCGCCGCGTTGGCGAGGCCTATCACCAGATGCAGCGAGACGGGCGGGTCAGTCTGCATGGCGTGCGCTATGCCCGTTGCGACGGCGACGTCCTGCTGTGCGATGTGACCGGCGTGCGTTTGCAGGGGAGCAGCGACGAGTGGTCGGTCTGGACCATCGAGGATGTCACCCGGCGCGAACAACAGGCGCGGCGCATGCAGACCCTGGTGCAGTTCAATGCCTGGCTGGCCGAGATCAACCGCCAGGGCAGCCTGTGCGACAGTGAGCAGGCGCTGTTTGCCGCCGTCTGCCAGGCAGGGGTCAGTCAGGGCGGCATGATGCTGGCCTGGATCGGTCGTCCTGACCCGGATAACGGTCGCTTCAGCGTGCTGGCGGCAGAAGGGCAGGTCGACTATCTGGCCAATGTGCATATTTCTGCCCTGGCCGGTGTCATCGGTGGCAATGGCCCGACCGGCATCGCCTGGCGCGAGGCCCGTCCGGTATTCGCCGCCCGCTACCATCATCCCGAACTGCAATCGCCCTGGCTGGCCATGGCCCAGCGCCACCGCTTCGGCGCCTTTGCCGCCCTGCCGATCCTGGTCCAGGGCGAGCCCAGTGCTGTCCTGACCGTCTATTGCCAGTACGAAGACGTCTTCGATCACGACAGCCAGCATGTGCTGCAGGCGCTGGCCAGCAGCATCGGCCATGGCCTGCACGAAATCTGGCAACGCCACCGCATCATCAGCCTGCAACACCTCTACCGCGCCCTGATGAGTGAAGGCGACGTCGTGCTGCAGGCGCGCAGCGCCAGCGAAATGCTGCTGCGCACCTGTGAAAAACTGATCGATGGGACACAGTTCCATGCCGTCTGGGTGGGGCGTCCCAATATCGATGGACGCTTCGAGGTTCTGGCCAGCGCCGGCTGCGGCACCGTGGAGCTGCCACAGGTCGAATTGCCGCTGATGCCGCAACAGGGTTGCCCGCTGGTCCTGCGCGCCTGGCGCAGTGCACAGCTGGTGGTGAACAACGATCACCTGGATGACCCGCTGCTGGCCCCCTGGCGTGAATTCAACCAGCGCCACGGATGGCATGCCGCACTGGCAGCGCCGGTCTGGCGCGCCGGCCAGTGCTGGGCGGTGCTGATGTTTGTCTCGCCGCAGCGCGACGTCTTTGACGAGCAAACCATCGAACTGTGCCAATTTGTTGCCGCCCTGCTCGGTCATGGTCTGGACGAAATGGACCTCAAGCAGCGCCTGAGCCTGATGCAGCGCGAAGAGGCCCACCGCGCACGTCACGATGCCCTGACCGGACTGCCCAACCGTTATGCACTGGAACAGCATCTGGAACATGCCATCGCCCTGGCCCGGCGCCAGGGCACTCTGGTCGCCGTCGGCATGATCGACCTGGATGATTTCAAACCAGTCAACGACACCTGGGGGCACGAGGCCGGCGACCGCTTGCTGCAAGAACTGTCACAACGCCTGAAAAAGGCCTTGCGCAGTGCCGACATGCTGGCCCGCCTGGGCGGGGACGAGTTCCTGCTGGTCATCGAGGGCCTGGACGAGCAGCAACTGCAGCAACAACTGCAGCGCGTCTGCGAACGGCTGCATCAGGGGGTGGAGCAGGGCTTCGAGGTCATGCCGGGACAACTGGCCTCGGTGGGAATGAGCATGGGGCTGGCGGTGTTCCCGCGCGATGCCCTGGACCCGGATCTGCTGATGCGCCAGGCCGATGTCGCCATGTATCAGGCCAAGCTGCACAAGCATGAGCGCAGCCGCTGGTGGTGCCAGGCCGGCGAGGTCAGCGATGCCGCCATGGTGGACCAGGTGTTTGACCCTTATGGCGCTGAGGCAGCCGTCTTGCTGCAGCGCCTGCATGCCCCCCTTGAACAGGTCATCCACGAATTCTCCGCCGCCTTTTTCCGCCAGGGACATGCCGGACTGCCGATTGCGGATATCCTCACCAGCCTGGACGAGAGCATGTTGCAGCATCTGCGTCAGGCTCAGGCGCAGCATTGCCGCTACCTGCTGGCACCCGATACCACCCGCGAAGGGATCATCCAGCGCGGCCAGCAGATCGGCGGCGTCCATGCCCTGGTCGGGGTCTCCAGCACCCTGCTGACGCAAAGCCGGGCACTGTTCCGCCAGAAGCTGGGCGAACAACTCAATCGCAGTCTGTTGTCGGCGCGCGAACGCTACCGGGTGCTCCTGGCCGCCGATGCCCGGATGCAGGACGATCTGCAGGCCGAGCTGGAAGGCGCGCAGTCCGTACAGGATGCCTACCAGGTCCTGCTGTCCCGCCCCCTGCCGCCGGAGGACGTGCAGCCGGTCGAAGCCTGGCACAGCGAGCTGGAGGCCATCGGCCAGTTGCCGGGTGTGCTGGCCTGCCAGCTGCTGCGTCCCAATGCACAGGGGATTTTCCAGGTCGAAGCCAGTGCCGGCGACATGGCCGAGCCCATCCGTGAGATTCTGGCCACGCCGGGCATGCAGCCGGTCTTCGATACGCGCGAGCAGGCGGGTCGTGGCGTGATTCCGCTGGCCTGGCGCAGTGGCAACCCGGAAACCTGTGCCGTCTATGGCCGCGACCCGCGCACCGCCACCTGGCACCCGGTACTGGACCGCGTCCCGATTCGCAGCATGGTGGTGATCCCGATTCGCGATGGTAGCGGTGATGCGGCCCATGTGCTGGCGATCCAGGGCCGCATGCCCAATCAGTTCGAGTCGCGCTCGATGCAACAGTTTGCCGCCGGTCTGCAACAACGCCTGTGCACCATCTGGCAACGCTTCAGCCCGGTCGGCCAGGCCGCCGGCATCGAAGAAACCGCCGCCCGCCGCTACCGCGAACAACTGTTTGCCGGCGGACTGGAAATGTTCATGCAGCCGATCGTCTGCCTGCGCAGCGGCAAACTGCGCAAGGTTGAGGCGCTGGCACGGCTGCGCATGCCGGACGGCTCCCTGGTGGCCCCCGGCGTCTTCCTGCCCTTGCTGAGCAATGTCGAGTTTGATCGCCTGTTCCGCCTGGGGCTGGATCAGGCTCTGTACTGGCTGGTGAACTGGGAGGCGCAGGGCCTGACGCTGGAGGTGACCGTCAACCTGCCGCCACACACCCTGCTGGATCCGGCCTGCGTCGCCTGGGTAGAAGAGGCGCTGAACCGCTACGGCATTGCGCCGGAGCGTCTGCACCTGGAGTTGCTGGAGAACCAGAGCATCGACTTCGCCAGTCAGAACCAGGCCATTGCCCGGCTCAACGAGCTTGGTGTGCATCTGGCCATGGACGATCTGGGCTCCGGCTACAGCAGTCTGCAACGCTTGTCCGCCTTGCTGTTCCGGACCATCAAGAGCGATCAGGCGCTGCTGGCACGTGCGCAGGATAATCCGGTTCAGACCCTGAGTCTGCTCGGCGCCATCATCCAGATGGGACGCGATTTCGACTGCGAGGTGGTGGTCGAAGGGCTGGAAGACGAGACCATGGTGGAGGCGGCGGCCCTGCTCGGCGCACACTACGGCCAGGGCTATGCCCTGGCCAGACCGATGCCGGCCGAGGAACTGCTGCGCTGGCAGCAGCACTTCGTGCTCCCGGTGCAGCATGGCCAGATCCAGTCCGAAATGGGCGCCCTGGCGTATCTGTGGTTAGTGATGCACAGCGAAGGCTGCCATCCGCCGCAGCATCTCAATTGCTGCCCGCTGGGACGTTTCCTCGATACCCTCGGACCGGATGCCGATGTGGCGCACTACTGGCACAGCGCCATCCATCAGGGCGAGGGCCGTCAGGAAGCCGCGCAGCGCCTGATGACCTGGCTGGCCGCGCGTATCCGGCAGCGTCATGCTCCCATGCCCGCCTTGCAGCCAGACCTTTTGCCTTCAAACGCAGGGTGAATCACTTGTTCAGCGGGTCCCTAGCGGTAATTGTTCAGAATGCGCTCGTACTCGCCATTGCCCTGAATGATCTTCAGCCCCTGATTGAAGGTCTCGCACAGTGACTGGCTGCGACAGGCCAGCTGATACGTGGTGGGCGGGAACAAATGGAAGATGTCGACCGGTTGCGGTTTTTCGTGAAATTGCAGCGCCTGTTTGCGATCCATCCACTGAAAAATGCGCCGGTCGCTCACCACCACATCGATGGCGCCGCGATAGAGCAGGCGGTTCTGGTTGATCTGATCGGCGGTCTCGGCATAGTGCGGATTGCGCCAGGCCAGGGCACGAAACTCGCTGCCCAGATAATGGGTGGCATTGGGAAATGCCAGGATATTCAGTCCTTCCAGATCATGGATCTGTGCCAGCTTCAGCTGACGCTGCTTCAGCGCGATGGCCACATCCTCGTAAGCGACATAGGTATTGGAGAAAAAGGCATGCACGCCAGACTGGCGTCCCAGCGTGGCGACTGCCTCGATCTCGCTTTGCTCCAGCGCACTGGGCAGCCTGGGCTGAGACAGATACTGCGGCGTGACCGCAATGCCCCGGGCGGCAAACGCGGCACGGATGATATCCACCTCGATGCCATTATTGCTGTCCACCATCACATAAGGCTCAAGCGACTCGCCGAAGGCCACCCGAATGGCCGTGCCGGCACCCGCCGGCAGGCAGGTCCCCAGCCACAGCCACGAGCAGAGAAGAGCACGCACCGCAGACCGCATGAATGAGCTCCCGATTCGTTCTTCACTTCATCATAGAACAAGCCATCATGCCTGCGAGGGCAGGGAAATGCTATATGGATTTATTGGGAAGATAATTTATTTATTTGAACTTTCGAACACTGCATAAGTTTTGCAGGCGGGCTGCAACACCTGCCAGACCCCTTCAAAACCTGCCGGAATCACGAAGTGGTCACCGGCATGCAGTTCGATACTGTGCCCCAGATGATCGGTCAGGCGGACATGCCCTTCCAGCAGGGTGCAGAACTCATGCTCCGAGTATTTGACGCGCCAGCTGCCCAGCCCGCCGCGCCAGATGCCGGCATGAAACTGACCACTCGGATCCGAATAGTGATGGGCGACTTGTTGCTGGCAGGCCCCTTCGATGCGACGATCATCTGCCGCGGTGAATGACTCTTCAGCAACAGCATGCCGCTGGAACACAATGATGTCTTTGGTCTGTTTCATGCGATGCTCCCTGTCTGTTTAATTGTTTAAACAGATTGTCATGGTTTATGACGAACTGCAAGCAGGGAGAACGGTGGCCAATCAGCCCAGAGCGACCCTGGCCCGACCGGCCTCCTTGGCCTGATACAGCGCCTTGTCGGCACGTGACAGCAGGGTATCGAAGCGGCGGTCTTCCGCCGTAAGCGTGGCCACCCCGATCGAGCAGGAAAAATGAATGCGTTCCTGGTATTCCGGCACCGGGACCGCCATGTCGAGAATGCGCGCCAGCAGACGCTGTGCGACCTCTCCCGCCTCGGCCAGCGGGGTGTGCGGCAACAGAATGGCAAACTCCTCCCCGCCCAGTCGCCCCATCAGGTCTTCCTTGCGCAACAGCGGCGCCGATTCGCGGCACAGCGTGCGCAGCACATCGTCGCCCGTCGAATGACCATAGCGGTCATTGATGGCCTTGAAATGATCCAGATCCAGCATCAGCACCGACAAAGGCTGTGGATAACGCCGTGCGCGGGCAACCTCCTTTTCCAGCGCCTGCAGGAAATTGCCCCGGTTGGCGATGCCGGTCAGGCTGTCGAGCCGGGCCTCGCGCAACAACGCGGCCTCCAGTTTCTTGCGTTCCGTCACGTCGCGTGCCGAGGCCCAGATCAGCGACTGACCATCAATCTGCACCGCCGTGGTGGTGATTTCGGCATCCCACAGTGAGCCGTCGACATGGCGCATGGTGGTTTGCAGGATCAGCGGCTGTTCACGGTGATTCTGCAGCAGTTTGAGCACCTTCGACTGATCCAGATTGGCCGACCAGTCCCAGATGCGCGTACCCTGAATCGCCTCACTGCTGCTGGCCCCGATCTGCTTGAGAAAACCGTCGCTGACTTCCAGAAAATTGCCCTGCCGGTCCAGCACCACCGTGCCGTCGGCACCATGCCGCAACAGCATCTGGTAGTGCTCACTCTTCAGCCGCAGCGCCTCCATCGTCTCGTGGTGCAGCAGCAACTGGCCGGTGAGATCGCTGACGCGGTCGATCATGGCAAAGTCTTCTTGCCCAGGCACGCAGGGATGAGGGTGATAAATGGCAAAGGCCCCCAGCAGGCGCTCGCCGCTCAGAATCGGCTGCGACCAGCAACTGCCGAGCGCATATTGCACCGCCAGCTCACGAAAATTGACCCAGTAAGGATGCTGCGCGAGATCGCTGGCGATCACCCGCTGGTGTGAGTAGGCGGCACTGCCGCAAGAGCCGACCCCCGGTCCGATCGCCACCCCCTCGATGGCGGCCAGATAGCCGGCCGGCAGACTGGGGGCCGAGAGCAGATGCAGATGCTTCCCCTGGCGATCCGGCGCCATGATCGAGCACATCACCCCGGGATGCTCGGCCTCAATCCCCTGCAGCAGCGTATCCAGCACCGTCACCAGCGGTGTATTGGCGCTGGCCAGATGCAATACCCGATTATGCAGCGCCAGCTGATGTTCGGCGGCTTGCAGACGGTTTTCCTGCTGCATGTGCCGCAACTCTGCCCCCAGACGCACACACAGCTCGGTCAGCAGGGTTTGCAGCCAGTCGGGCAGCGCAGTGGCGCCGGCAAAACCGAGGAACAGATGCCCGTCGCACAGACCCTCGGCATTCAGCAGCGGAAAACCATGATAGCTGTCGCACCCCTCGACCTGGCCCTGAGGGAAGGACGCGGCTAGACCGCTGACCAGCGCCAGCGGCTGACCGCGATAGACCAGCTCGCAGGGACGCCCGGCCAGCAGAAAACTGTCGCCATTGGCCGGACTGGCCGCCACCACCCGTACCCGCGTCACCGGTTGATCGATGGCGCGCGTCACCATCACCCGCTGCGCCTGCAGCGTCTGCGCCAGCCATGGCACCACCGTGCGCAGATAATCAGCCCCAACCGGCGCATAGCTGATACGCCACAGCGCTTGCTGCAGCGTCGACGGATTCAGGGCGTCGATGACAGTTTGCATGCTCGTTCACTATCGTTAATTCATACCAATTTATAGCTCGAAATGACCTTGGAATCATGTAGAAATGGATCAGGTTCCCACCCCGGAGACAGCGGCAGGCGATCCAGATCAAATGCAGGGCGCATCACGGCGCCAGCGCCGTCAGCACGGCGTTAGAATCCTCCCATGACCCCTTGAAAGCCGTGCCTCATGTCCCATCCTGTGTCGCCCCACAGCACCACCTATTACATGGGCTTTACCCATCAACAGTGCGAATACCTGCCCTGCCACCAGGGCGTGAAGCAGGAGTTCAACTGCCTGTTCTGCTACTGTCCGCTGGTCAACCTGCAATGTCCCGGCCCCTTCCGCATCTACCATGACCGTCAGGGTGTCGGTCGCAAGGATTGCAGCGATTGCAAACTGCCGCACAACGGCTATGCCCGCTCCTGGCAACTGATGCAGAAATGGTTGCAAGACCCGCAACCCTGGGACGGATTGCCGCGCGACAGCAAATCCTGAACGATGCTGATGTAATATGACTGGGTGATCACACTCATTCTCCGGAGGCCGCATGTCCCTGAACATCCGCCCGGCGCACATCGAAGACGCCGCCCTGATTCTCGGTTTCATCCGCGAACTGGCCATCTACGAAAAAGCCGAACATGAAGTCGTGGCCACCCAGGCCGACATCGAACGCACGCTGTTCGCCCACGATGGTCCGGCCCATGCGCTGATCGTCGAGTCGGACGGTATCCACATCGGCTTTGCCGTCTACTTCTACAGCTACTCCACCTGGCTGGGACGCAAGGGGCTGTATCTGGAAGATCTGTACATCTCGCCCGCCCACCGCGGCAATGGCGCCGGCAAGCAAGTGCTGCGCTATCTGGCGCAACTGGCCGTGTCGCAGCGGTGCGGGCGTTTCGAGTGGAGTGTGCTGGACTGGAACGAACCGGCGATCCGCTTTTACCAATCCATCGGTGCCGCACCACAGGATGAATGGGTCCGCTACCGCATGGCCGGGGATGGCCTGAAGCGCTTTGCCCTGGGAGAGGAATGAGGCATGGCCAGCGTCACCCATCTGCAGGACAACACCTTTCTGGCCCGTGACCGCCATGGCCACGCCGTGCTGATCGATGCCGACGCCCATGGCGCCCCCTGTCCCACCGAACTGCTGGTGATGGCCCTGGGGGCCTGCTGCAGCACCGATCTGGTCAACGGCCTGAGCGAGGCGGGCGGGCAGGTCGAGTCCTGTCAGCTGACCACGCACGAAACCCTGCGCGAGGCCGAGCCAAGGATCTACACCGACATCGAACTGGTCTTCGACATCCGCGCGCAGGGGGTGGACGAGGCGCTGGTCAGCCAGGTGCTGGCGGCGGCACTGCAGCGGCAGTGCCATGTCTGCCTGATGCTCGGCGGCAGCATCCGCCTGAGCACCCGCTTTACCCTCAACGCCGGCTGATCCGACCGTTCAGGGCTGCCGCTCGTCGGCCAGCAGCCCGTACTTCAGATCGTCATACCACTGATCGTGCAGCCGGAATTGCGCCCGCAGCCGGCCTTCCAGCCGGAAACCCAGCTTTTCCAGCAAACGCGCCGAGGCCTGATTGCCGCCGGTGACCGTGGCCGATACCTTGTGGACGCCACAGTCGTCGAAGGCAAACTGCACCACCCGGCGCGTGGCCTCCTGCGCCAGCCCCTGGCCCTGGCTGTCCGGCATGAACATATAGCCCAGCTCGGCCGGACCCTGCGGCGCGAACTCCAGCCGGAAGCCATGCAGGCCGATCGGCTCGCCGCTGTCGCGCAGGCGTACCACCAGCGTCAGCCATTGTCCGCAAGACGGTTGCCAGAGCGGCACCCGCTCCGCCAGGCGCCGATCGCACTCCGCATCATCACGCACGGCATCGATATAGTGCATGACCTGCGGCAGGCGGTTGATCCGCAGATAAAAATCCCGGTCCTGCAGGCTGATCTGCCGCATGACCAGGCGCTCGGTGACCAGTTCTATCGGATCCATCTTGTCTCCTGATGATTTAAGACCCGCGTGCCAGACGGTCAATCACGCTGACGCCACGGCGAATAGCCTGCTCGGCCACCCCGGCATAGCCAATCACCAGCCCCGGGGCAGGCGGCGTGCCGCGATAGTGCCGGCCCAGCCCGGCCAGCCAGATTCCCTGTGCCGCGGCCTGACGACACAGCGCCGCCTCGTCCAGTCCGGCCGGCAGGGTGGCCAGCAAATGCATGCCGGCATGACCGGACGACCATTGCCACTCACTGGCGACCGTTTCCGCCACCGCCCGGCGCAGCACCAGCTGGCGCTCCTGATAAAGCTCGCGCATGCGGCGGATGTGCCGGGCGAACAGACCACTGTCGATAAATTCGGCCAGTGCGCCCTGCAGCGGGTAGTGGCCTTCCGGACACAGCCGGGTATTGGCGGCGCGAAAGGCATCGACCAGCCCGGGCGGCACCACCAGATAGCCGGTCCGCAGACCCGGATACATCACCTTGCTCAGCGTGCCGAGATAGATCACCCGCTGGTCACTGGCCAGTCCCTGCAGCGCCGGCAGCGGTGCTGAGCTATAACGAAACTCACTGTCATAGTCATCCTCGATGACCCAGGCGCCGTGCAGCTGGGCATGGGCCAGCAGGCTCAACCGCCGCGCCAGCGGCATGGTGACCCCGCAGGGATACTGATATGACGGTGTGGTATAGATCAGGCGCGGAGCACGCGGGTCGTCAATCTGCTGCGGATTGAGCCCGTGCGCATCGACCGGCGCGGCCACACTGCTCAGACCCGCCATCTCGAAAGCCGCCCGCGCCCCCTGGTAGCCAGGCTCCTCCAGCCAGACCACCTCGCCGGGACTGGCCAGCAGCAGCGCACACAATGACAGCGAATGCTGCGTGCCATGGGTGATCAGAATCTGCTCCGGGGAGCAGTGCACCGCGCGTGACATTTGCAGATAGTCGGCCAGGGCACGTCGCAGCGCCAGCAGACCGCCGCCGGCCTGATAGTTCAGATCCTGCAAGGGGGTCAGCCGCTGGTGGCGTGCCAGCAACTGCTGCCATTGCCGGTGTGGAAACGCCCGCATCTCCGGGATGCAGGGCACAAACGCGCCCTGATAGTCATCCTCGCGCAGCGTCAGCGCCGCCAGCGACTGCCCGCGGGCCGACAGGCCGGGATGATGGCTGGCAGGGCGGGGCGCCACGGCAGGGGCCTGGAACAGCGAACTGACAAACGTGCCGGCGCCATGACGCGTTTCCAGATAGCCCTCGGCCAGCAGCTGCTCATAAGCATCCAGCACCGTATTGCGACCGAGTTGCAGACTGCGCGCCAGATCACGGCTGGCCGGCAAACGGCTGTCGGCCGTCAGCTTGCCCTCGCTGATCCATTGTCGCAGCCAGCGTGCCAATTGACGTGCCAGCCCCTCCTTGCTCTGGCGCTGCAGCACGGTGGCCAGCGCCTCACTGATCCAGGCAGACTGCAAAGTGGCTCCCTCCGGTAATGTCATGGTGGCTCTTCTACAGAACCTGTACAGATTTATATCATGACTACATGGAGAACTGGCTGACAATCCATCGGGAGAAAACCATGATGACGCAAATCGCTTTTTACCAGGCCAAGCTGGCTTACGAGACCGACAGCTGGGATGTGTTCGAATCCCTGCAGCGCGGCGAACCGCTGTTGCTGATCGATGGCCGCTCGCCCGAGGCCTTTGCCCGCGAAAGCATCCCGGGCGCCCTCAACCTGCCCCATCGCCGCATCAGCGCCGAAACCACCGCCCAACTGCCGCGCGACCATCTGCTGGTCGCCTTCTGCGATGGCATCGGTTGCAATGGCTCCACCCGCACCGCCCTCAAACTGGCTGAGCTGGGATTCCGGGTCAAGGAACTGCAGGGCGGCATCGACTGGTGGAAGCGGGATGGTTATGCCACCACCGCCACCCCTGGCCGTCAGGTTCAATGCGGTTGCGAGGGTTGAGCATGCGCTACGACGATCTGGGACGCCCGCTGGGCGAAGAAGTCCCCGGCTGGCAGGGGGCACAGTCACCCGAGCGGCTTACCCTGTCGGGCCGGTTATGCCGGCTCGAACCCTTCCGCGTGGCGCAGCATGGTGCCGGACTGCGTGCCGCCCTGGCGCCGGATCTTGCCGGCTGGGCCTATCTGACCCCGCCGCCACAGAGCGATGCCGAATGGGATCAATGGTTGCAGGGCTGTGAACAAAGCCAGGACCCGCTGCGTTTTGCCATCATTGAGCAGGCCAGCAACCAGGTGGTCGGTACCGCATCCTATCTGCGCATCAACCCGCCTGATGGCTCGATCGAAGTCGGCTGGCTGCACTTTTCGCCACAGATGAAGCGACAGCCGATCGCCACCGAGGCCATGTATCTGATGATGCGCCAGGCCTTTGCCTGGGGGTACCGCCGCTACGAATGGAAGTGCAATCAGCTCAACGCCGCCTCAATGCGGGCGGCCGAACGACTGGGCTTCACCTACGAAGGGACCTTCCGCCAGGCTCGGGTCAATTGGGGCCTCAATCGCGATACCGCCTGGTTCAGCCTGCTGGACCATGAATGGCCGGCCGTCCGCGCCGCACTGGAAGCCTGGCTGGCACCGGACAATTTTGCTGCCGACGGCCAGCAGCGCCGCCGCTTGCAGAGCCTGCGCTGACACCTCGCCAAAGAAAAAGCCGGAAGCAAATGCTTCCGGCTTTTTTTGTCTGTGCAGACGTTGATCAGGCGTGGATGCCGGCCAGTTCGGCGGTATCGCGCGCGATCATGCACTCTTCATTGGTGTTGACCACCACGGCGACCGGGCTGCCGGCCGCGGTGATCACCCCGGCCTTGCCACGGATGGCGGCTTCATTGGCGGCTTCGTCGATCTTGAAGCCGAAGATGCTCAGGTGAGCCAGGGTCTTGGCACGCAGCAGCGAAGAGTTCTCGCCGATCCCGCCGGTGAAGACCAGGGCATCCAGACGCTGCAGCGAGGTGGCCAGACCACCGACCAGACGGGCCAGGCGATGCGCGAACATGTCCAGCGCCAGGATGGCGTCTGCGTTACCTGCCGCAGCCGCTTCTTCCAGCGCGCGACAGTCGCTCGACACACCGGAAATGCCCAGCAGGCCACTCTGCTTGTTCAGCAGCGTATCGATGCCGTCCAGATCCAGGTTTTCGCGGCGGGCGATGTAGGTGACGGCAGCCGGGTCGATGTCACCGGAACGGGTGCCCATGATCAGGCCTTCCAGTGGGGTCATGCCCATGGTGGTGTCGACACACTGGCCGTTGCGCACCGCGGTGGCCGAGGCGCCATTGCCCAGGTGGCAGATGATGATGCCGTGTTCGGCCGGATCCAGATCCAGCACGCGGATGGTTTCACCGGTCACATAGCGGCAGCTGGTGCCGTGCATGCCGTAGCGGCGCACGTGATAGTCGGTGTAGAAGCGCTTGGCGACGGCGTAGCGATAGACCGCCGGCTGCATGGTCTGATGGAAGGCGGTATCGAACACCACCACCTGCTTCAGTTGCGGGAAGGCCTTCTGGGCCGCGCGGATACCGACCAGGTGACCCGGGTTATGCAGCGGAGCCAGTTCACAGCATTCCTCGATCCCGGCCAGCACTTCTTCGGTGACCAGCGCCGAAGCGGTGAAGCGCTCGCCGCCATGCACGATGCGGTGGCCGATCGCGGCCACCTTGGACAGCAGATCACGTTCCGCCAGGTAGCGGGTCAGCACTTCCATGGCTTCGGCATGACGACCGCCATTCAGGCTTTGCGTCGACTTGCCTTCTTCGCCCTTGATGATGATGCGCGAATCTTCCAACCCCAGGCATTCGGCCAGGCCGGACAGGATCGGATCGGTCGAGCCGACCGGTTGCAGGGCAAACTTCAGCGAGGAGCTGCCGCAGTTGATGACCAGAATCAGTGGAGTAGCCGTCGTCATTTTTAGGTACCTACGAAGCGTTGAGTTGGGTGATCAGAGTGGAATCAACAGGGCTCAGGTGACTTTCAGTCCCTGAGCTGCAAACAGTGCCCGGGCCCTGGCGATCTGCTCGGCCGTCGGTACCGGTGTATCTTTCAGTTCATAGTTCATGCCGAGCTGCGCCCATTTGTCCATGCCCAACTGGTGGAACGGCAGCACTTCAACGCGCTCGACCGTCGGCCCCAGATCGGCGACAAAGCGCGCCAGACGCTCGATATCGGCGTCGCCATCGGTCAGGCCGGGCACCAGCACATAGCGGATCCACATCTTCTTGCCCAGGCGCTGCAGGCGGCGGGCAAAATCCAGGGTCGGCTGCAGCGGCTGGCCGGTCAGCGCCTGATAGCGCTCAGGGTCGCTGTGCTTGATGTCGAGCATGACCAGATCGACATTTTCCAGCCAGGCATCATCGATGTTCTCGTGCAGGAAGCCCTGGGTATCCAGTGCCGTGTGCAGGCCGAACTGCTGCTTGATGGCCGTGAACAGGGCGCCGACGAACTCGGCCTGCATCAGTGGCTCGCCACCGGAAACCGTTACGCCGCCGGCGAACTTGAGGAATTTGGCATACGGTGCCACTTCCGCCAGAGCCTGCTCCACCGTGACCTGGCGCCCATGATGCAGCTTCCAGGTGTCGGGATTATGGCAATACAGGCAGCGGAACTGACAGCCGGAGGTAAAGAAGACGAAGCGCATGCCCGGTCCATCGACACCGGCACCGCTTTCGGTCGAATGCAAATAGCCGATGGGCGGCGTTGGGGAGGATGTACTCATGACAGCTTCCGAAACAGACGTCTATGACAAAAAGCCGGGGCAGGAAGCCCCGGCCATCTACAACAATATTACATCTTGGCGTGGAAAGTGCGGTTGATCACATCCAGCTGCTGCTCGCGCGTCAGCTTGATGAAGTTCACCGCATAGCCGGACACGCGGATGGTCAGCTGCGGATACAGCTCCGGATGTTCCATCGCGTCGAGCAGGGTTTCACGCTTGAACACGTTCACGTTCACATGGAAGCCACCGGCAGCGGTGAAGCCGTCCAGGCAGTTCGACATGTTGGCAATGCGTTCTTCTGCCGTGTGACCCAGTGCATCCGGGGTTGCCGAAGCGGTCCAGCTGATGCCGTCCAGCGCAGCTTCGTACGGCAGCTTGGCCACCGAAGCACCTGCCGCCACAAAGCCCTTCACGTCACGACCGTTCATCGGGTTGGCACCCGGCGCAAACGGTTCGCCGGCGCGGCGGCCGCACGGGGTGTTACCGGTCTTCTTGCCATACACCACGTTGGAGGTGATGGTCAGTACCGACTGGGTCGGCATGGCATTGCGATAGAAGTACGGTTGCGCCTTGATCTTGTTCATGAAGGTTTCGGTCAGCCATACCGCGATGCTGTCCGCACGGTCATCGTTGTTGCCGTAGGCCGGATACTCGCCTTCGATCTTGTAATCGACGGCCAGGCCATCTTCGTTGCGGATGATGTGAACCTTGGCATGCTTCACGGCCGAGATCGAGTCGGCAGCCACCGACAGACCGGCGATACCGCAGGCCATGGTGCGCAGGATGTCGCGGTCATGCAGCGCCATCTCGATACGCTCGTAAGCGTACTTGTCGTGCATGTAATGAATGCAGTTCAGCGCCTTGACGTAGGTGGCGGCCAGCCAGTCCATCATCAGGTCGAACTTCGGCATCAGTTCTTCATAGGTCAGCACATCGCCCTTGATCGGTTCGAAACCGCGGGCAACCACGGCGCCGGACTTCTCGTCCACCCCACCGTTGATGGCGTACAGCATGGCCTTGGCCAGGTTGGCACGGGCACCGAAGAACTGCATCTGCTTGCCGATACGCATGGCCGACACGCAGCAGGCGATACCGTAGTCATCACCCCAGTGCGGGCGCATCAGATCGTCGTTTTCGTACTGGATCGAGCTGGTGTCGATCGAGACCTTGGAGCAGAAGTCCTTGAAGCCTTGCGGCAGCTCGGTCGACCACAGCACGGTCAGGTTCGGCTCCGGTGCCGGGCCCAGGTTGTACAGGGTGTTCAGGAAACGGAAGCTGCTCTTCGAGACCAGCGGACGGCCATCTTCGCCCATGCCGCCGATACTTTCGGTCACCCAGGTCGGATCGCCGGAGAACAGTTGATCGTATTCCGGGGTACGCAGGAAGCGCACGATACGCAGCTTGATCACCAGATCATCGATCATTTCCTGCGCTTGCTGTTCGGTGAGGACACCGGCTTCCAGGTCACGCTGGATGTAAACGTCGAGGAAGGTCGACACGCGGCCGAACGACATGGCGGCACCGTTTTGCTCCTTGACGGCAGCCAGGTAGGCGAAATACACCCACTGGATGGCTTCGCGGGCATTGGCAGCCGGGCGGCCGATGTCATAGCCGTACTTGGCGGCCATTTCCTTCAGCTCTTCCAGGGCGCGGAATTGTTCCGACAGCTCTTCGCGCTGACGCAGGATGTCGTCATTGAAGACGGCGTCGTTCAGTTCCTTGAACAGGCGCTGACGATCCGACTTCAGGAAGTCGATGCCGTACAGGGCAACACGGCGATAGTCGCCGATGATACGGCCGCGGCCATAGGCATCCGGCAGACCGGTGATCACGCCCGACTTGCGGCACGCCATGATTTCCGGGGTGTAGACATCAAACACACCCTGGTTGTGGCTCTTGCGATGGTGAGTCCAGATGTCCTTGATGATCGGGTCGAGATGGAAGCCGAAAGCTTCCAGACCGTTTTCGACCATGCGCAGACCGCCGTTCGGCATGATGGCGCGCTTGAGCGGGGCATCGGTCTGCAGACCGACGATCAGTTCGCTTTGCTGGTCAATGTAGCCAGCGTCATGTGCCGTGATGCTGGAGGCGCGGTCAGCCGAAACATCCAGCACGCCGCGTGCACGTTCTTCCTTCAGCAACTCACCCAGCTTGTCCCACAGCGCCTTGGTGCGCTCGGTGGCCGGAGCCAGGAAATCGGCATTGCCTTCATACGGGGTGTAGTTGAGTTGAATGAAGTTACGTACGTCGACCGAAGTCTGCCAGTTGCCAGAGACAAAACTGTGCCAGGGGTCGGCGTCAATCGCGTTGCGAGTCAGGGCTTCCATTACCGCCTCCAATTTCGATTTCGAAACAAAATGTCATCTTACGAACTCAATATAAATTCGAAAACGAACATTGTGTTTGATTTGGGTCAAGCAAATGCCAAGCGTGTGGCATTTCTTGTGAGATCCGAACACGGATTTTCGTTTGTGCTGGCCGGGTCGGCCAGGCATGAACATATTGAAATGACAGGGTTTATGTCGCTTTTGGTGATATCGATCCATCGGAACGGACACCAGAAAAGGCGCCATGTTCGATTCGTCCTTCGGGGGCGATGTATCGTGCAAAAACGCGACAGGAAATTGTGCAATGCGACAACCCGCCATGGCCAAATTCTCGCCGATTTCGGCTTTGTAAGGCGAGGGATATTTCGTTTTTATTCGATTTCGAACTTTGACGGCGGCGCGAATACAACATGCCACGACAAACTATGCGTCATGAACATAGGGTCATACTCTACAAGTTGCGAATTTATATAGTGTTTTTTGCTGCGCTTGCAGCACTTTTATAGTTTGATAACCGTCAAAAGACACTTTGATAATTGCATTCGTTTGTGAACGTACTGGCTAGAATGACGCCAAGCTTTGAAGTAAAGATTTCCCCATGCACCGGGACAATCAGCGATAAGGCACGGCAGTCATTCTGACCGACAGGAGCGAAGATTCCGCGGCAGGGCTGTGACAGGGAGTGACTTCGCTCAGGAGAGGACAAGCATGTCCCGTACGACAACACAGACGCTGACCCCCGCCCGGTCCCGACGCGCCGCTGGCGCATGGACACGCCATGACACCACCTGGATGCTGGGCCTGTACGGCACCGCCATTGGTGCCGGCACCCTGTTCCTGCCCATCAATGCCGGCATCGGCGGCTTGTGGCCATTGCTCTTCATGTGCCTGCTGGCCTTGCCACTGACCTATTTCGCCCACCGCGGCCTGAGCCGCTTCGTGCTGTCCGGCTCGACCCGCGACGGCGACATCACCGAAGTGGTGGAAGAACACTTCGGCCTGACCGCCGGCAAGCTGATCACCCTGCTGTACTTCTTCGCCATCTACCCGATCCTGCTGGTCTACAGTGTGGCCATCACCAATACCGTACTGTCCTTCCTCAACCACCAGCTGGGCATCGATGTCGGCAGCGGCCTGTCCACCCGCGCCGTGTTCTCGCTGGCACTGATCCTCGGCCTGATGTCGGTCGTGCGCCTGGGGGGCGCCTTCATCGTCAAGGCCATGAGCATCCTGGTCTACCCCTTTGTCTGCGCGCTGATGCTGCTGGCCCTCTATCTGATCCCGAACTGGAGCACTGCCGTCATCACCCAGTCCGGCAGCCTGGGCGATGCCCTCGGCCATGGCAGCTTCTGGCACACCCTGTGGCTGGTGATCCCGGTGATGGTGTTCTCCTTCAACCACTCGCCGATCATCTCGTCCTTCGCCGTCGACCAGAAACGCCTGCACCACGACAACCCGGATGCCGCCGCCAACCGCACCCTGCTGCGCGCCCACCTGCTGATGGTGCTGTCGGTCATGCTGTTCGTGTTCAGCTGCGTCTTCAGCCTGACCCCGGCCGACCTGATGATGGCCAAGGAACAGAATATTTCCATCCTGTCCTACCTGGCCAACCACTTCCAGAATCCGATGATCGCCTGGATGGCCCCGCTGATCGCCATGATTGCCATCAGCAAGTCCTTCCTCGGCCATTATCTCGGCGCCAAGGAGGGCATGAACGGCCTGATGCTCAAGGCCCTGCGCCAGCGTGGCAAGACGGTGTCACCGGCCCGGCTCGATCGTTACACCGCCATCTTCATGATCATCACCTGCTGGGCCGTGGCGACCTTCAACCCCAGCATACTCGGCATGATCGAGACCCTGGGCGGCCCGGTGATTGCCCTGCTGCTGTTCCTGATGCCGATGTACGCCATCCGCAAGGTACCGGCCATGCGCCGTTACGCCGGCCAGCCCAGTAACGTTTTTGTGGTGGTGATCGGACTGATCGCCATCTCGGCTATTTTTTACAAACTGTTTGTCTGAGTCCGGCAGCCCCGTCCAGCCGGACGGGGGCCGGCGAGTCATTAAAGGATCCGCATCATGTTCAGCATGGTAGACATCTACAAGATTGGCGTCGGCCCCTCCAGCTCTCATACGGTTGGCCCGATGAAAGCCGGCTTCGAATTTCTGGCGGCATTGCGTGCCACCGGACGCTTCGCCGACATCACCCGACTGCATGTCGAATGCCATGGCTCGCTGGCACTGACCGGCAAGGGGCACTGCACCGACAGCGCCATCATCATGGGTCTGACCGGCAGCCTGCCGGAAAACGTCGACATCGACAGCATCCCGCGCGTGGTGGCCGAAGTCGGTCGCACCGGCTCGATGCTGCTCGGCCCGGAACAACGCCGTGTCAACTTTGCGCTCGACTTCATCCCCGACAATCTGCCGCTGCACGAAAACGGCATGCAGATCCATGCCTTTGCCGGTGACAGCAAGGTCCTGTCCAAGACCTACTACTCTATCGGCGGCGGCTTCATCGTCGAGGCCGAGCACTTCAACCAGAGCCTGTGCAGCAGCATCCAGGTGCCGCACCACTTCCACAACGCCCAGGAAATGATCGACATGTGCAATGCCAGCGGCCTGTCGATTGCCGCCCTGGTGATGGAAAACGAACTGGCCGTGCACAGCGAGGCCGAGCTGCGTGCGCACTTCCGCCATGTCTGGCAAGTGATGGAAAGCAGCATGGAGCGCGGCATGCGCACCGAAGGCAATATGCCCGGCCCGATGCATATCCCGCGTCGTGCCCCGTCGCTGTACCGCATGCTGGGCAGCAACCTCAATCTGGCCAACGACCCGATGAGCGTGCTCGACTGGGTCAATATGTACGCCATGGCCATGGCCGAAGAAAACGCGGCCGGCGGCCGCGTGGTGACCGCGCCGACCAACGGCGCCTGCGGGGTGGTGCCGGCCGTGCTGGCCTACTACAACCGCTTCATCACCCCGCTGGATGAAGACAGTGCCCTGCGCTACTTCCTCTCCTCCGGCGCCATCGGCTGCCTGTTCAAGCTCAACGCCTCCATCTCCGGCGCCGAAGTCGGCTGCCAGGGCGAAATCGGCGTGGCCTGCTCGATGGCCGCCGCCGGTCTGACTGAACTGATGGGCGGCAGCCCGGAACAGGTCGGCATGGCGGCAGAAATCGCCATGGAGCACAACCTGGGCCTGACCTGCGACCCGGTCGGCGGTCAGGTGCAGATCCCCTGCGTCGAACGCAATGCCATTGCCGCCGTCAAGGCCATCAATGCTGCGCGCATGGCCCTGCATCGCTCCAGCCGTCCCAAGGTCTCGCTCGACAAGGTGATTGCCGCCATGTACGAAACCGGCAAGGACATGAACTCGAAATACCGCGAAACCTCCTGCGGTGGCCTGGCCCGCCAGCTGGTGCCGGACGAGATGATCATCCCGATCCAGCCTGTACGCGAACCGGCTGCCGTTTGAGTCAGCCCCCCACAAAACCCCGGGCTAAAGCTCGGGGTTTTGCTTTGTTGACACATCAGACCATTGGTATAGTCGATTATCATTCTCGATCGCCAGGCCTGATATGTCGCTACCTGATGCCGCTTCACCCGGCCCGTCGCTGGGCGCCTTCACCCTCTCGATCCCCATCGCCATGGGCTATGTCCCGCTCGGCATGGTGTATGGCTTCCTGTTCGTCAAAGCCGGTGCCGCCTGGTGGCTGGCCACCCTGGCCAGCGTGCTGGTGTTTGCCGGTGCGGCCCAGTACATGGCCATCCCCCTCCTGGCCGCCGGCGTGCCGATCAGCACCCTGGCCTTTGCCACCCTGGTGATCAATCTGCGCCACCTCTTCTACGGCCTGTCGCTGCTGGACCACATGCCGCGCGGACGTGCGGCTCGCGCCTATCTGGCCTGGGCGCTGACCGACGAGACCTACTCGGTACTGACCAGCCTGCCGGCCCGCACCGCCGATCGCAAACTGGTCGGCATCGCCCTGCTCAACCATGGCTGGTGGGTGCTGGGTGCCACCCTGGGCGCACTGATCGGAGCCCGGGCGCAGATCAGCCTCAAGGGGCTGGACTTCACTGTTGCCGCGCTGTTTGCCATGCTGGCCATCGAGCAATGGCGCTCGACCCGTCAACCGCTGCCCATCCTCTGTGCCGTCGCCAGCTACGCCCTGGCGCAGTGGTGGCTGCCGGCACAGGCACTGGCCGTGGCCATCGGCCTGTGCCTGCTGGCCGCCATCGTGCAAGCCGAACTCGCCACCCGCAGGAGTGCCGCATGATCGACCCGAGCTACGCTGTTCCCGCCATCATCGCCATGGGGCTGGTGACCTTTGCCCTGCGCGCCTTGCCCTTTGTCGCCGCACCACTGCTGCGCCGCTACCCGGAGATCGACCGCCTCGGCCGCTTCCTGCCGCCGGCCATCATGACCCTGCTGGTGCTGCATACCCTGCATGGCAGCGCCCACGACAATCCGCAATCCGGCCCTTGGGCGGAAATCGTCTCGGCGGCGCTGGTGATGGTGGTGCAGTACCGCTGGAAGCATCCCTTGCTGAGCATTGCGGCGGGGACGGTGTTGTATGTGGTGTGGCGCAATCTGGGGTGAGTGGATCGAAGCCGTAGAACGAGCAGACCGGCTTTGTTGCATAAATCGGCGGAGGATTGAGCTTCCCCTTTCCCCAGGCGGATTTATGCAACAAAGCCCATGCAGTATGGAAGAGTGGCCGTAGATGGCTGGCAGTTGGAAATTAAACCACCGCGAGCGGCTGGGGAGCTTCCAACGGTTATTCGTGCGAGATATTTAGGGTCTAATTGAATGGATATTGAAATTTCAAATCCTATTAAAATGCAATTCGATTTGCAAGAAGTCGATGATCACCTCCCGTCGTTGAAATTTGCTGTGGGTTTAATTACAAGCAAATTTGGCTTTGATTTGAATGTGAAAACTGGTGTTTGGATTGAGTGCCAAAGCTTTGATAATTTTGTTAAAGAGCTGGGTGCTGGTCGGCGAGCATCCTTAATTGATATTGAAAATAATTTCATGCTCGAAATTGATTTTAGCTCACACCGGTTAAATTGGTCGCTTAAAAAAAATGGACTTGATGGTGGCGAGGTAATGGTCTCAGGACAGGAATCATTAACGGTAGATGCTTGCAGTGCCATATACAATTCATTTTTCAACTATCCAAAGTGGTGGTAGTTAATTTTGTGATGTTATTTCTGCAAACTCCGCGGTCACATCTGGTAAAACGGCAAATGCTGCAACCCCTCTTGGGTGGCTTTGTTGCACAAATCACGGCCCGATACGGCGGGGTAGAATGACGGCATGAGCAAGCCCACCCCGCCAAAGTACAAAACCACGAACTGGAAAGCCTACAACGCAGCGTTCAAAGCGCGCTGTTCATTGATGATCTGGCTGGACCGTGGCATGAACTGGCAGGGCAGTCCGCTCGGCAAGCGCGGGCGTATGCAGACCTCAGCGATGCCGCCATTCAGTTCTGCCTGACGATCAAATGCCTGTCTAATTTTGCACTCCGACAAGCGGTGGGCATGGTGCGAAGCTAGCTCAGCCTGGTGGGGCTGGATTGGCCAACGCCGCCCAGATCAGCCACAGCGGGCAGGCCGGGCGCGGGGATAACGACAACTGACGTCATGATCAGCGCGCCCTGAATCTGGGCGGCAGCGATTGACCTCCTCCTGTCATCGCCGCACACATCGCGCAAAAACGGGGGCCGGTAGAACACCGGCCCCCGTGGCATTGAACGCGAGTGGTTGATTCGCCTCAGGCGCGGGCAGCGGCCTCTTGCTGTTGCAGACGAACCCCCTTCGGATCACGGGCCAGCAGTTGCTTCCACTTGCCCAGTGCCGAGATCAGGATCACCACACCCAGCACCAGCATGATGGCCGAGATGGTGGCGTTGAACACGCTGTAGCCCTTGGCTGCCGGGTTCAGATACACATGGCTGATCATCCAGAAGCCGGCGTAGTTGACCGTGACGTACAGGTAGGCCAGCGGGACCAGGCAGGTCAGCATGTAGCCGCGGTTGTGCGACAAACGCAGGATGATGGTGGCACCGATGATCAGGCCGATCGAGGCCATCAGCTGGTTCGATACCCCGAACAGTGCCCATACCGAGTTGATGTCGCCCGACATCAGCAGATAGCCCCACAGGGCGCAGGCCAGCACGCTGGCGCCGATGGCACCGGGCATCCAGTCAATCTTCTTCAGCGGGGCGTAGAAATCGCCGCCGAAGTCCTGAATCAGATAACGCGCTACACGGGTACCGGAGTCGACCGCGGTCAGGATGAATACCGCTTCGAACATCACCACGAACTGGAAGAAGTACGAGGCCAGCCTGGAGAACCACGGAATGCTGGTGAAGATCGACGACATGCCGACGGCCAGTGTGACGGCACCACCGGTACGGCCGGTCAGATCCAGGCCGATTTCCTGGCTCAGGCGCGGCAGGTCAACCACTTGCATGCCCAGGTGAGAGAAGGCAGCCGGGGTGGCGTTGATGGCGAAGTAGTCGGCCGGGTGCAGCGACGTGGCGGCGATCAGGGCCATCACACCGACGACACACTCGGCCAGCATGGCGCCAAAGCCGACCGGCAGCAGGTCCTTCCAGTTATCCACCAGCTTGGGAGTGGTACCGGAGCCGATGAAGGCGTGGAAACCCGAGATGGCACCGCAGGCGATGGTGATCGAGATGAACGGCCAGACCGGACCGCTGATCACCGGGCCACCACCATGGATGAACTGGGTCAGGGCCGGGAACTGGATGGTCGGGTTGATGAACACCACCCCCACCACCAGGGCGCCAAACACACCGATCTTCATGAAGCTCGACAGGTAGCCGCGCGGGGTCAGCAGCATCCACACCGGCAGGGCGGTGGCGAAGAAGGCGTAGATCGGCAGGGCCAGCGACACGGTCTGGGCATGCAGCGTCAGCCAGTCACCCAGCAGCGTCCCCTGAATATGCGGGCCGATCAGCACACAGGCCAGGATGGCAGCGATGCCGACATAGGTGGCGATCTTGCTGCTGCCGAAGAACTTCTCGTACAGGCCGAGGCAGATGGCGATCGGAATGGTCATGAACACCGCAAAGGTGCCCCAGGCATTACGTTCCAGCGCGTGCACCACCACCATCGACAGACCGGCCATGGTAATGGTGATGATGAACAGCATGGCCAGACCGGTGCACCAGCCGGCCACCGGGCCGAGTTCGCTCTTGGCCACTTCCGACAGCGACTTGCCCTGATGCTTCATCGAGGCAAACAGTACCACGGTGTCGTGTACGGCCCCGCCGATGACGGCGCCGATCAGCAGCCAGAGGAAGCCCGGCAGGTAGCCGAACTGGGCGGCCAGGACCGGGCCGACCAGCGGGCCGGCGGCGGCGATGGCGGCAAAGTGCTGGCCGAAGTTGACCCATTTCTTGGTCGGGACATAGTTCTTGCCGTCTTCCAGCAGATGGGACGGCGTGGCTTGATTGTTTTCACAACCCAGCACCTTGCGCGTGAAGAACACACCGTAGAAACGGTAGCAGATGGCAAGGATGCAGAGGGTCGCGATGACGAAGGTAATCGCGTGATTCATGATCGGTCTCCCTGGATGATCTCAGGGGTCACTGTAAGACGATCAAAATCCAGCTCAAGCAGTTCCTGACCAAGCGGTCATTGCCCGGGGCTGAGCGGTCGGATTCGGCCGCCAAGCGGTTTCAGTCAGCGATGCCGACGCGCTGCTTGAGCGGCTTGAGATAGCGGCGGCTGACCGGGACCAGATGGCCGTTGCGCGCCAGAATGTCGGCGGCACCGGCTTCGCCCAGGCGGATTTCTGCCACGGCATCCAGGTTGACCAGGTACTGGCGGTGACAGCGCACCAGCGGCGATTTCTCTTCCAGTGTGCGCAGGGTCAGTTCGGTGAAGTGCTCCTGGCCGGCATGGTCGACCACGAACACCCCGCTGACGCGCGAGCCGACGTATTCGATGTCCGGCAGCTTGAGCAGCAGGATCTTGCCGGCCCCTTGGCAGGGCACATAGCTCAGGGTTTGTCCCGGGGTCAGCAGGTTGAGGGGCTGGTGCGCGCCTTGCTCGCGCCGCAGCCTTTCGAGGGTCTTGGCCAGTCGTGCCGGTTCGGCCGGCTTGAGCAGGTAGTCGAAGGCATTTTCCTCGAAGGCTTTCAGGGCGTACTCATCGTAGGCGGTGAGGAACACGATGTGCGGCATGTGCTCCGGGTCGAGCATGGCCAGCATCTCCAGCCCGCTGATGCGCGGCATCTGGATGTCGAGGAACACCACATCCGGCTTGAGGCGGTGAATGGCGGCAATGGCCTCGATGGCGTTGCTGCACTCGCCCATGACCGTGATGTCTGGCGCCTGGTCCAGCAGCAGGCGCAGTTCCTCGCGCGCCAGCGGTTCATCGTCCACGATCAGCACGTTCATGCCACAGCCTCCCTCTGCAAGGGCAAGTGAATATCCACACGGGTGGTGCGGTCTGGCTCGCACTGTACCGACAGCCCGTAACGTTCGCCAAAGCGCGCCTTGATGCGCCGGTCGACCAGGTTCATGCCCAGACCGTCCTTGCTGATGCTGGGTTTGTACAGGCCGGCGTTGTCCTCGACCCAGATCAGCAGGCCGTCGTTCTGCAGGGCCGAGCCGATTTCGATTCGCCCCTGACCCAGCAGCTGGGCGGTGCCGTGCTTGACGGCATTCTCGACAATCGGCTGCAGCGAGAAGGCCGGCAGCAGGCTGTTGAGTGTGTCCGGTTCGAAGACAAAGACCACCTGCAGCTTGTCGGCAAAACGGGCCTGCTGGATTTTCAGGTAGGCATTGACGTGCTCGATTTCGTCGGCCAGCGTCACTTCCTCGGTCTGACGCTTGAGGTTTTTGCGGAAGAAGGTCGACAGGTGCTGGACCAGTTGCCGCGCCTGCTCCGGGTCGCGCCGGATCACTGCCGACAGGGTGTTGAGGGCGTTGAACAGGAAGTGTGGGTTGACCTGGGCATGCAGCAGCTTGAGTTCGGTCTGCGCCAGCAGCTGGTGCTGGGCATCGAAGCGACCGGCCAGGATCTGGGTCGACAGCAGGCGGGCGATGCCTTCGCCCAGAGTCAGGTTGATCGCCGAGATCAGTTTGTTCTTGGGCTCATACAGCTTGATCGTGCCGATGACGCGATCGCTCTCGCCCCGCAACGGAATCACCAGGGTGGAGCCCAGCCGGCAGTGTGGCGAGATCGAGCACTGGTAGGGGGTTTCCGCGCCGTCGGCAAACACCACGCGGTTTTCGCTGATGGCGCGGTGGGTATGCGGTGAGGTGATGGGCTGGCCGGTCAGGTGGTGGTCGTCGCCGATGCCGATGAAGGCCAGCAGCTTGTCGCGGTCGGTGATGGCCACAGCGCCGACGCCCAGTTCTTCGTAGATGATGCGTGCCACCCGCAGGCTGTTTTCGGCATTGAAGCCCTGGCGCAGCACGCCCTCGGCGCGCGCGGCGATCTTCAGGGCCTTGCTGGAGAAGCTGCTGGAGTATTTTTCGATGATCACCCGGCGGTCGAGCAAAATGCGCATGAACATGCCGGCACCCAGCGAGTTGGCAATGGTCATGGGCAGGGCGATGTGCTTGACCAGGTCGAGGGCGGCGGCAAAGGGATGGGCCAGCAGCAGGATGATCAGCATCTGCATGATTTCGGCGCAGAAGGCGGTACCGGCCACCACCAGCGGGTTAAACAGGCGCTCGCGCTGGCCGCGCCGGTTCAGATAGCTGTGCACCATCCCGCCCAGCAGGCCTTCGGCGACGGTGGAGACCATGCAGGCAAAGGCCGAGAAGCCGCCAAGGGTGTAGCGGTGGATGCCGCCGGTCAGGCCGACGGCAAAGCCGACCAGCGGTCCGCCCATGATGCCGCCCAGTACGGCGCCGGTGGCGCGGGTGTTGGCAATCGAATCGTTGATGTGAAAGCCGAAGTAGGTGCCCATGATGCAGAAGGCGGAGAACACCAGGTAGCACACCACCTTGTAGGGCAGGCGGAAGGTGCCGGCCGCCAGTGGCGCGAACAGGGGGGTCTTGCTCATCAGGTAGGCAATGACCAGATAGACGCACATCTGCTGCATCAGCAGCAGGATCTCGGTGAGTTGATAAGCGATCATGCCGACGATGGGGTCTTCCATTGGGGGTAGCTCATGTCGTCATGGTAGCACCGAATGCCCATACAGCAGATGTGGATGGAGGTTGCCGCGCGCCCTGTTGTACTGCGCCCTCCCTGTCTAGTCTGTCGGGCTGATTCTCTCTCCAGGAGCAGCAGCCCATGCAGCATGGCAAGGTCGATCCGGTACTGGCCCGTGGTTTATGTTGTCTGAAGCAGCGCATTGCGGCGGCGGCGATTCCATCCTCGCGTATTGATGAAACCCTCAATCTGGCTACCTGGAATATCCGCGAGTTTGGCCAGCGAGCGCGCAGCGAGGCTGCCATTCACTATCTGGCCGAAATCATGGGGCAGTTCGATCTGATTTCGCTGATCGAGTTGAAAGAGGACCTGTCGGATCTGCAGCGGGTACTGGCCATCCTCGGTCCGGACTGGCGTGTGGTCTATTCAGGCGTGGTGCCGGATCCGGGCGGTAATGGCGAGCGTTTTGCCTTTGTCTATGACCGGCGTGCCGTCACCTTCAATGGCCTGGCTGCGGTGGCGATTCCGCCGCGCCAGCGCCGGGGCCGCGAATATGTCCTGGCTGAGGGGATGTGGTGGCGCCTGCCCTATCTGGCCTCGTTTCGTTCCGGCAATTTCGATTTCGTGGTGATGGCGGTGCATATCCGCTGGGGCGAGCACGAGGCAGACCGCCTGGGCGAGCTGTCCATGCTGGCGCAGTGGCTTGACGATTTTCGCCGCTCGGAGCAGTCGGTCGACGAGGACCTGATCGTGCTGGGCGACTTCAACATTCCCTCGCGCGACAGTCCGCTGTTTGCCGCGCTGACCCGCTACGGCCTGCAGGTGCCGCAGGCGATGATTGGTGACGGCTTCGGCAGCAATCTGGCGCGCGACAAGCGTTATGACCAGATCCTGCAATACCCCTCCGCGGTGTATCCGGACAGTTTTGCCGACCGGGGCGGGGTGCTGGATTTTCATCTGGGCGACGCGTTCATCAACGAGCTGTTTGATCCAGCGCACTTCGGCCCGATGAGCAAGGCGCGCTATACCCGCGAGCTGTCCGATCATCTGCCTGTGTGGATCCAGATTCGCACCGACAACGATGCGGCCCAGTTGCAGCAGCTGATCCGCTGAGGAATGGCAGTTGCCAAGCGCTCGCCCGGCAGGAATAATCCGGCATCGATTTCTGGCAGGGAGCAAGCAGCATGTTGATCGAACAGGCAAATGTGCAGTGTCTGGCGGTACACCGGGTAGGCAACCAGTCGCGCGGTGAGGTGCTGCAGTTGTCCGACCGCACGCCGGCCGTGGATGAGGCGGTCTCGGGACTGTTGCTCAATGGCTATCTCAAGGGCATCGTCTCGGACAAGAAGAAGTACCAGTTCTTTCACGAAACCGATCTCAAGCTGAACGAGATTTATCACTACTCGCGCCAGTTCTTTCATGGCGAGCTGGATTTTCTCGAGGTGTCACAGCGCATTGCGCGCCACCTGTATGCCCGCTCGACCCACCCCAACATCAGCGCCGGTGACTTGTTCGTCATCCTGTTCGACGGGCTGTCGGACGGTGAGCGCAATGTGCGTGGTCTGGGGGTGTTCAAGGCCGAGATCCGCGAGGATTTTCTCAGTGTGGTCGAGTCGGGGGATGTGTTCGATATCCGCCACGCCAGCGGCATCAACCCGCGGCTGATCGACAAGGGGGCGCTGATACTGGAGCACGGGCCGATCGTCTACGCCATCGATCGCCAGGGGCAGCAGACCAAGTTCTGGCTGGATGATTTTCTCAAGGCCATGCGCGTGCCGGATGCGGTGTCCAAGAGCCGCATGGTGGCCACCGCCGTGCAGCAGATCAGCAGTGATATCGAAGATCCGGTGCAGCAGGCGGAATTCCGCGAGGCGTGCCTGGAGTTGTGCGAAGAGAGCCAGACGGTATCGCCGGGACAGGTGATGGCTGTGGCCGGCAAGTTCGTGCCGCGCGAGCAGGCGGCGCATGCCTTTGATGCGGCGGCCGAGTCCTGCGGCTTTGTGCGGGATGATCACGATGCCCTGCCGGCGCAGGGCATGGCCAAGCGGCTGGAGCGGACGCTGTCGAAGTACGGCGTCGGCCATGGCATCAGCTTGTTGCTGCCGGCCGGTATCACGCTGAAAAACATTCATTCCAGTGCAGACGGGGAAGGGGAGATGACACTGACGCTCAAGCTGCGCAAGCGTGAGCTGGCAGACTGAGCTGTTTCAGTCCGGAATCAGTGACTGCAACAGGATGATCAGCAATAGCAGCAGCCAGAACCCATGCGGGGTCAGTCTGCTCAGTCGTGATGGCGGCGGCTCGGGTCTGGGGGTGAAGCAACTGGAACCGTCCGGCAGTGTGACGCGTCGCCAGTTCGTGGCAGATGACTGCCTTTCCCGTAAAGGCGTGGGAAGTTGTTTGTGATAGGACTTGCCCATGGCCTTTCCATCAGAACGATCATGCAAAAATCCTGACGGAAAGTGAGGCGTTTGGCGCTCAGCCGCCTCCGAAATAACAAAGCCCTGCAGCAAGCTGCAGGGCTTTTGTATGTCGGTCGTTCAGACAGACTGGATCACTTCGGCAAAGGCCTGGGCCACGCGCTCGGCGTTGCCGCGATTCAGTCCGGCGACGCACATGCGGCCGGAACCGACCAGGTAGACTGCATGCTTTTCGCGCAGGCGCTCGATCTGTGGCGGTGTCAGGCCGGTGTAGCTGAACATGCCTTTCTGCGTCAGCAGATACTGGAAGTCATGACCGGGCAGCTCGTGACTCAGCACATCGAACAGCACCTGGCGCATGGCCTTGATGCGGCCGCGCATGCCGGCCAGCTCGTTTTCCCACTGTGCACGCAAGCCGGTATCGCTCAGCACGCCGGCGATCAGCTGGCTGCCATGGGTCGGCGGGCTGGAGTAGTTGCGCCGTACCGTGGCCTGCAACTGGCCCAGCACCCGGCGGGCTTCTTCTTCGCTGGCGCAGACCACCGACAGACCGCCACAGCGCTCGCCATAGAGCGAGAAGATCTTGGAGAAAGAGTTGGCCACCAGGAAGGAGGCACCACGCGCCAGCAGAGTACGAATGGCATAGGCGTCTTCTTCCAGCCCGTCACCAAAGCCCTGATAGGCGATGTCGAGGAAGGGGACCAGTTCGTGCTCAAGCAGCAGATCGATCACCTGGTCCCACTGGGCCGGGCTCAGGTCAGTGCCGGTCGGGTTGTGGCAGCAGGGGTGCAGCAGCACGATGCTGTGTGCCGGCAGACTGGCCAGGCAGTCGAGCATGGCCTCGAACTTGACCCGGCTGCCCTGGGCGTCGAAGTAGGGGTAACGGCCTACCTTGAAACCGGCGCCTTCAAACACGGCCACATGGTTGTCCCAGGTCGGGTCGCTGACCCAGACGCCGGCTTCGGGGAAGGTGCGCTTGAGGAAGTCGGCGCCGATCTTCAGCGCGCCGGAGCCACCCAGGGTCTGGATGGTGGCGATCCGGGCGAATGGCGCATTCGGGCCAAACAGCAGCGGCTGCAGAGCCTGGCGGTAATTGGCGGCGCCTTCCATCGGCAGATAGCTGCAGGGCGTCGGATTTTGCTGCAGTTTGGCCTCGACGGCACTGACGGCGGCCAGACGTGGCAGGCGGCCTTCCTCATCGTAGTAGAGGCCGATGCCCAGATTGACCTTGTCGCTGCGTTCATCCTTCAGGAAGGCCTGCAGCAGGCCGAGAATCGGATCGCCAGGGTAGGATTCGACGTGTTCAAACAAGGGAATTCTCCAATGTAGTTGTCAGGTATTCGTATGGTTATCCGCTGACTATACCGCCTGCCCGAGGCCCCTTCCAGTGCTATTCCCGGATCACCCGTGCCTGATAGAAGCCCTGGCTCTGGCCTGGCGTTTCGTTCAGCAGGAAGTCGATCAGCAACCGCAGGGCGGGGATCAGCCCGCGCCTTGAGGGGTAGACCAGATGCAGGATGCCCCAGGGCGACTGGCAATCCGGCAGCAGCGCCTGCAGCCGTCCGTCCTGCAGATAGGGCTGGCAGACCAGGCTGGGCAGCAGGGCGACGCCGACCCCCTGAGCCGCCGCTTCGGCCAGGACCACCAGATCGTCGGTCATCAGGCGCGGGGCATCGATCTGCAGCCGGACTTCATGACCATCACCATCCAGCAGCACCCACAGGCCTCGGCCATCCGGACGGCTCATGGTCAGGCAGGGGTAGCGCAGCAGCTCGCCCGGCATGCGCGGGGTGCCCAGCTCTGCCAGCAAGGCCGGGCTGGCAACCATCAGCATGCGGCTGGTACTCAGGGGGCGAGCAACCTGATTGGCGCTGTCTTCGATCACATTGCGCACGCGCAGTGCCAGATCAATGCCTTCTTCGATCAGATCGACGCGGCGGTTGGTGGCTTCCAGCTGAATGCGTACCTGGGGATGGGCGGCCAGAAAGCGTGGCAGGATGGGGGCCAGCAGGGTTTTGGCCAGCAGTTCCGGACAGCTGATGCGCAACAGTCCGCGCGGCTCGGCCTGCACACGGGCGATGGTTTCTTCTGCGGCTTCGGCTTCGGCCAGCACCGCCTGGCAGTGCTGGTAGTACTGACTGCCAATCTCGGTCAGCGCCAGGTGACGGGTGGTGCGATGCAGCAGTCGGGTGCCCAGGCGTTCTTCCAGTTCGGCAATGCGCCGTGAAAGTCGCGACTTGGGAATGCCCAGGGCGCGGCCGGCGGCCATGAAGCCGCCGTGTTCGACCACTTTGGCAAAGTAGAACAGATCATTCAGGTCTTGCATGTAGATTGTCCTGTTTTTGGAACAATGAATCTGATTTTAGCTATCTATTCATGATTGTCCCAGCAATATACGATTCAGCCATACAAACAACTTGTGAAGGAAACCCATCATGAAAATCCTGCATATCGATGCCAGCATCCTCGGTGACAAGTCGGTGTCGCGTGAACTGAGCGCCGCCATGGTGGCCGCTGTTCGTGCCCGTCATCCGCAAGCCAGCGTGGCCTACCGCGATGTGGTGGCTCAGCCGATCGCTCACTTGTCGGGTGAAATCTTCGGTGCTGCCTTTGCCCCCGAATCCGACTGGACCCCGACCCAGCGTGCCGAACGTGCGCTGACCGACAGCCTGATCGATGAGTTCCTGGCTGCCGATGTGGTGGTGATTGCTGCGCCGATGTACAACTTCTCGATTCCTTCGCAACTGAAGAGCTGGATTGACCGCATCTCTGCCGTGGGCCGTACCTTCAAGTACACCGAAAACGGTCCGGTGGGTCTGGCTGTGAACAAGAAGGTGCTGATCGCCTCCTCGCGCGGTGGTGTCTACACCAATGAGCAAGGTCAGCTGATGGACTTCCAGGAAGATTACCTGCGTACCGTGATGGGCTTCCTCGGCAGCGCCGACGTGCAGATCGTGCGCGCCGAAGCGGTCAACATGGGCGAAGACAAGCGCGCCACCGCGCTGCATGCCGCCCACGAGGCGATTGCTGCGCTGAAGCTGTAACGGTTCTGATCGTCCGCCGCGGTGCTCGCGAAGTGTGCCGCGATGGGTGAAATGAAGAAAAGGGTGCATGGCCTGTGGGGCATGCACCCTTTTGTCGCTATTTGCTAAGGCATCGGCGTTGACGCCTGGCATTCGCTTTTTTTTCAGGATGCCTTTCCTGATGGCGTATGCATCCATTCGGACTGAGCATGAGTCAGGAAGCGTTGCCAGTTGTCCATCATGCGCTGATGATTCTGTGCCGGAGAGTGATTGTTGGGCAAATACCCGCCAGTGACAGGCATGTAGCGGACAAAAGACGCCATTTCCTGTGGGTAATCAAAGTCAGCATAGATGGTCTCTACCGTGCCGAGAGGGTCCGGGTCGGTCAACCTGTTTTCATAGACCCAGGCCAGACTGAGGAATAGCCATTGTTTTTTAATCTCGCTTTCTTGTCTGGTTTCCCGTTGCGCCAGCTGAGCCGCTAGTTCGGACACTTGCCAGACATGATTCTTATCCACCTTGGCTAATGACAAGATCACAGGGTCGCCAGTGTGCTGCTGGATTTTGGCCGCTTCGACCAGGTCACGCCAGGTCAGTAAGGCTCGCTGGTAGCCGCAGAGCAGGGCCGCCCAACTCAGGCGGGTTTTTTGTTCGGCGAAATGCAGAGGGATGGTGATCGACAAGCACATGTGAATTCAGCCTCCCTCTGGGTTCTTGGCTAAATATAATTGGCAATAAAACTGCCAGTGGATATCTAACGATATATTTTCCAACCTGTTTCTTTGCAGCATTGGCGGACGAAGTCTTCCTCTCCGACTACATAGAGTAATTTGTCGAATGAGTCCGGTCGAATAATGCAAAACCTTAACGGGTGGTCCCCGAAAATGACACTGTCCATGTGGTCTAGTCTTGATTCGGGATGTTGAATTTCCTCGATGGATTCTTGGTTTGAGCTGAAGGTATTGATTTCAAAATCACTTTTGTTGAGAAAGTCCAATGCCCAGCCGTAATGAGCCTGATGACAATTTGCATTATTCATTGCGGTCGATAAGTTGATTGCATCTTGGCCAAGTATCTGTTTGTCATCTAGCGTGGCATAGATCCATTTTTTTCCTTGAAGAATTTCTTTATTGCTATTTTGTGTGAGGTTGATTGTTTTATTTATGTCAGCTCTTATTAGATTTGCGCAATGGAGAGTATTAAATTTAATAACTGTTTCCATGTATACCTCTTTGGTTGTTATTCTATCCAATATTCTGCATGTTTTGCTGGATAAGTATCATTGTTTTGCCGTCACTCCTGCACCATGATGTCAGTAAACGTCATGATGCAAGGGGCCGCTTTAGGTTGAAGTGTTTATGTAATCAAAAAATTGCTCATTGACAGGTTGGTTCAATGCTTCCCAGTGGGCAAGATCAAATTTTTCAGCGGCCAATCTAAGTTTTTCTGTGCCACATAGATACAATATATCCCAAGCAAGATCTTCATTTCTTTCAAGGTTAGGGTCTGCTTTACTTCTAACTAGAAGTGCCATCACTTCATCGGTGCTGAGTTTTTCAAATTCATGCAAGCATTGCATTGGTGCTATCAAATCTAAACCCATGGCGTTATATATAAAATCTATGACGGCCAACGCCCATTTTTCTTGATTGCTCCCATATTGCCCGCCAAAAACATTGGAAAGTGCTCCATTGTGGCAAAAATCATCCAGTACTGCAAAAATTAATTGCTTTTGGGTGGAGTGGTTGACCGCCATTTTGTGCATTGCTGTAGGTGTCTCAATTATGAATGTCGTAGCGGAAATAAAGAGTTGGTTGTCGTCGTTAATGTGCAGAATAGACGTTACCCTTGGCGATGTCCCTTTTGCATGAAATGTCGCATTTCTTAATCGAATTCATGCTCAAGCCGAAAGCAGACCTCGTGATAGATCTCGCAAGCTTCAGGCTCAAAATCACTGACGCGCTCGGCAAAACTGGCAGCATAAAATTCAATGGGCTGGCATTCTATCCCTGTTGTACCTGCTTGCTGGATGATCCAGTGGCGTGATGGTCGGGGATCAATGATCTCAAACAGGCACATAGGTATAGGCAGGATGTAGTACCGGTGTGGCAGCTGCAGCATCACCCCAAAGGGCGGGGATAGATGCCAGCTCATGCCTAATACGGTATGAACCGTACCAACCTCTTGGTAATACTGATGTGTGCTGTTGGCCAGACCAAGTTCTTGTTTCTGTTTTGGGGTGAGTTCTGAGGCGATGCATCTGACTTTCATTTCATGATGCCTTTCCTGTCGGCGTCTCCATCCCTCCCGTCAGGGCGCATAGATGAGCTGTGACGGGGGAAATGGCGAGTGTAAAAAAGGAGGCATGGCCCATAGGGTCAAGCTCCCTGATGAAATGGCAGCCAGTTTTAGTCGAACTCGTGTTCTAACTTTACCCTCAACGCTTGATAAATGGCCATATACTCTGGCTCCAAGTCTGTCAAGTAATCGTGAAAGAACTCGATAAATAACTCTTTGGGCCCGATGTAAATATTGTGCTCTCCGCATTTTCTGGCAATCCAATAGCGAGAAGGTCTGTCGTCTATCACTTCAAATAAGCAGATTGGTGCATTCAGTATGTATTCTGAACCAGGAACATCAATAAATACGCCACCAGGTTGGTTGGTGTTATAGGAAATAGCAAAAACCGTGTAAATCTTACCAGGTTCAAGTTGATACCATTCCTGAGGCCAGTCCAGCCCGGTGACCGCCTTTTGTTCAGGAGTTAGTGTTGTTGTTTTGCAGAGAACTTTCATTTTAAGGTGTCCGAATGATCATGCTCTTAGGTTCAACTAATTGCTTTGTGACTTGATTCCAGTAAGCATGAATCTCGAATTGTGTGCCATCTTTGGCTGTGTAGCTTGGGCTACTTACTTTACGCCAGTCGCTTGCTCTTCCTCCATGTTCTGCAATCAATCGCTCAATGATTCGAATAGGCCTATCAGGCGTATGCCCTGCGATTGGACTCCCCCCGTCCTGCGTCGTTCTGCTGACTGAGCTTCTCGGCCAGGGGGATAAATCGCTGAGACAATACCTATGGCCATGCCCTTTATGTGTCAAATATAACCAGTGTTAATCAAATTCGTGCTCTAGCCGAATGCATACCTCGCGATATATTTCGCAAGCCGCGGGCTCAAAATCACTGACGCGCTCGGCAAAGCCTTCGGTATAAAACTCAATTGGCTTGCACTCTATTCCTGTCGTGCTGGCTTGGCGGAAAATCCAGTGACGAGATGGGCGGGCGTCAATGATCTCAAAAAGGCATTGAGGTACGGGTAAAATATATAGTTCAGTAGGTAAAAGCAGCATGACGCCTATCGGGGGCGATAAATTCCAGCTCATACCTAACACGGTGTGAACTGAATCGACCTCTAAGTAGTATCGATTGCTATTTTCTGCCAGGCCGAGTTCGCGCCTTTGCGCGGCGTTCAGCTCAGAGGCTATGCATCTCACTTTCATTTCAAGGTGTCCTTATCACAATACTTTTTGGTTCGACCAGTTTCCCTAGTACGTCATTTCGGTAGGCATGAATTTCAAACTGTGTGCCATCAGAGGCTCTATAGACTTTACTGGTGACTTTGCTCCAATCTGAAGCACGTCCTCCATGTTCTGCTGCTAATCTAGGTGCGGCATTAAGTGGGTCATTTGCATTTTTCCCAAGAATTGATCTCCCCCCCGTCGCTCTCAATTCAGCCAACTGTGCCTCACTGGCCAGCTGCTTGGCCAGCTTGGGCGCAGTAGCGGCGCTTTCAGCTCTGGCTGCCGGCTTGGTTGCCAGCTGCTTGGCCACCTTCGGCAGCATCCCCGCCACTGGCTCGGCGCGGGCTGACGCCACCCCCTGCCCCTGGCTGCCTTTCTGCTCCATCTCCAGACGTTGCTTCTCATAGCGGCTGCGGCCCGGGCTGGCGGCGCCCTCATGAATGACTCCGCTACTACTGAAGCCCGAGGAGCGCGTGCCGATGACATGAACGGTGCCCAGTGTCGGTAAGTCGCGTTTGACGCGCCGGTGGCTGCCTTCCGCCCAACTGGCCAGCATGTCGCGGTGAAAACGCACGCCTCGTTGCACACGCTCGTCATGGGGCAGGCGCCGGCCGAATGCCTCAAGGACCTGGTCGGCCTGCTGATAGCCCTGATCAATCTGTGAATAGCGCAGTGAGCTTTCGCTGATTGCCAGCAACAGGCTGTCAGGTGCCTGCTGGCGCAGGGTGCTCATCTGCGCGATGGCCTGCTGATACTCGCTGTGGTGGCGGTTCAGGGTGGTCAGGATGTCGGCGATGATGCGCATGGCCGGACGTTGGTCGCCGGCGGCCAGACGTGACTGTGCCCAGCGTTCGCCCTCGGCGAGCTGGCCGGCGGCAAGCAGGGTCGCCAGGTAGTGGCTGAAGGCGCTGACGATGGTGCTGCGCTCGCTGGACTCCAGTGCCTGGAGCAGCGGGGCATGCCACTGAGCGGGGTCGCCGGCCACGATCGTATCGGGTTGGCGATAACGCCATTGCGCCAGGGCCAGGATACCGCCCTGGTCGGTGCCTGGTGGCAGTGTGTTCATCAGGGTTTCGGCCTGATGCAGGATGGCACCGGCTTCGCCCGGTGTGCCATTGGCCCAGAGCAGCATGTAGAGCATTTCCATATCGGCAGCGAGCGCCGGGGCTTCAGGCATGGCTCGCAGCCGGTTGAGCAATGCGCTGGCCTGTTCGCGGGTTACGACGGTGGCCTGGGTTTCTCGCCAGGCGCCCAGCACCCACGGGTTGGGGTAGCGTTGGCTCAGTTGCTGCAGGAAGGGGACGCTGCGGGGGCGGGCATGGCGCTGCTCGGCCAGGGTGAAGTAGCGTGCATAGACGCGTGAAAACGGGATCTCCTGGGGGGCGAGGGCATCGAGCAGGTTTTCGAAGGCGGGCAGTGCGCGTTCCGGCTGTGCGGATTTGGCCAGGGTCAGTGCGTGCTGGTAGGCCGCCTGCCAGTTGCTGTGCTGCTCGGTGATACGCTGGTCGTGGGCGGCGAAGATCTCATGCAGGGGGGCGAGCGAGGGGGCCGGTTGGGCCTGGGCGTTGCCGAGGCTCAGGCAGAGGCTGGCAGACAGGAGAAGGACAGATCGCCAATTCATGTACGGCACTCCATGGGCTGTGTCGGAGTAGCTCCGACCGAGTGCCAGGAGGCCGGTTCAGCGCGGGAGGGTGGCCATTGGGGTGATTGCCGTAACGGGTAAAAACGGCTAGGTGCTTGTCAAACGGGTAGGGCTGGCGTGGGCGGTATGGTGGCCCGGCAGGCGCCGGGCCGAAAGATCGGTCAGTGGGTGGCTTACACCCAGTCGCGCACTGGCAGGAAGTGCTGGTAAAGCGCCGCTTCGGGCGAGCCCGGTTCGGGCTGGTAGCCGTATTCCCAGCGTACCAGCGGCGGCATGGACATCAGGATGGATTCAGTGCGCCCGCCGCTTTGCAGGCCGAACAGGGTGCCCCGGTCCCAGACCAGGTTGAATTCGACGTAGCGGCCGCGACGGTAAAGCTGGAACTGGCGTTCGCGTTCGCTCCACGGGGTGCGCTTGCGTCGCTCGACGATCGGCAGGTAGGCATCGAGATAACCATTGCCGACGGCCTGCATCAGGGCAAAGCAGCGCTCGAAGCCGCCTTCGTTCAGGTCGTCGAAGAACAGGCCACCGATGCCGCGCGCTTCCTGGCGGTGTTTCAGATAGAAGTAGTCATCGCACCATTTCTTGTAGGCCGGGTAGACCTCGCTGCCGAAGGGCTGGCACAGGTCACGCGCGACGGTATGCCAGTGCACGGCGTCTTCTTCGAAGCCGTAGTAGGGGGTCAGGTCGAAGCCGCCGCCAAACCACCAGACCGGCTCGGCATCGTCGCGTTCGGCGATGAAGAAGCGCACGTTGGCGTGGCTGGTGGGGACATAGGGGTTGTGCGGATGGATGACCAGCGACACGCCCATGGCCTGGAAGCGACAGCCGACCAGTTCGGGGCGGTGAGCGGTCGCCGAAGGCGGCAGCTTGTTGCCGGCCACGTGGGAGAAATTGACCCCGGCCTGCTCGAAGACCTTGCCCTGGCTGAGGACCCGGCTTTCTCCGCCGCCGCCTTCGGCGCGTTGCCAGCTGTCGCGCTCAAAACGGGCGCCGCCATCGGCTTGTTCCAGTGCCTGGCAAATCCTGTTCTGCAGGTCGAGCAGATAGGTTTTGACCTGGTCGGTGTGCGGGCTGGGCATGGCGGTTCCTTGCTACGGTGATGAAGGTGTCATTTTACCCCGAGCGGGGGCTCGGCTCTACAGGGTGTCTTCCTGCTGGCCGTGCTCGGGGATGTTGAGGACGAAGCGTGCACCGCCCTGCGGGCTGTCTGTGACGAAGACGCTGCCCCCATGCTGTCCGGCGATCAGACGCACGAAGGACAGACCAAGTCCGTAATTGCCGCTGTGGGGCTCGCGTTCATTGTTCAGGCGGTGGAAGGGGTCGAAGACCCGCTCGCGTTCGGCCAGCGGGATGCCGGGGCCGTCATCGTCGACGGTGACGCTCAGCCAGCCATCCTGTTTGCTGATGCTGAGCCGGATGCAGGTGTTGGCAAAGCGTACGGCGTTGACCAGCAAGTTGCGGGTGGCAATGTACATCAGTTTGCGGTCGAACTCGGCCTCGGTCTGTGGGCAATCCAGGGTCATCGTCACGCCTTCCGGTACCAGGGGACGCACCAGGCCCAGCAGGTCGCCGAACCATTCGGCCAGTTCGGTATGCTCGCGTTGCAGAATGATCTGCCCCTGGTCGAGCTGGGCATAGCTCATGCTGGCATTGACCAGGTCGTCCAGCTCCTGCATGTCGTGCTCCATGCCCTCCCGGTACTTTGCACGCTCGCTGTCATTGTCGGCCTCTTCCAGCATGGTGAGGCCGAAGCGCAGGCGGGCGATGGGGGTGCGCAGTTCATGCGATACGGCGTGGCTGAGTGCCTGGTGGGCGTTCATCTGACCTTCCAGGCGTTCGGCCATGCTGTTGAGACCGGCGGAGAGCGGTGTCAGCAGCCAGGTTTTGGCCCTGGGGGCGCGGGCGGTCAGTTCGCCGGCCGCCAGCCGTTCGGCCGTGCCGCGGATTTCGACCAGGTCGTTCCACAGCGGGCGGAGGAAGACGAAGACCAACAGGCCGAAGCCCAGTCCGGTCAGGCTCCACCACAGCGCCTTGGCGTGGGTGCCGTCGGTCAGCAGCGAGTCGCTGTCGGGCACGGCAAAGTTCAGCGGACCGAAGACCAGGATTTGCTGGCTGTTGCCGACTCGTGCGTACAGCAGGTTGCTGTCCTGGTCAAAGCGCATGACGCCGCGCTGCAGGTCCTGGCGCAGTCCGTCGTCGACGTCCTGCAGATGCCGGAGGTCGGTCAGCACCATCTTGTAGCTGAAGCCGTGGCTCAGTCTGGACAGCGTGCCGGGCCAGTCCTGTTCGGGCTGATCGAGCAGCTCGCGCTGCACCATCTGGACGGTGCCGCGCATGAAGCTGCGGGCGTTGTCTTCGTCAACGCCGCTGTAGAGCTGGTCGATGACCACGCCGACGGTGCTGATGATCAGCACCAGGGCCAGCAGGGTGCTCAGGTAATAGCGGAAGAACAAGGTGGCCAGCGACGGATGCAGCAGTCCGCGCAGAAAGTGCTTCATGCCAGCTCCCAGTCGCTCTTGGAGAACAGGTAGCCTTTGCCGCGCACGGTCTTGATGCGTGTCGGCGCCATCGGGTCATCCAGCAGTTTTTTTCGCAGGCGCGAGATGCGGGCATCGATGGAGCGGTCGTTGCCATCAAAGCCGATGCCGCGCAGCTGGCCGAGGATGTCATCGCGCGACAGAATGCTGCCGGCATGACTGGCCAGCATCCACAGCAGGTCGAATTCAGCGGTGGTCAGTTCGAGATGCTGAGTGCCCAGCCGGGCAGAACGAGTGCCGCGGTTGATGCTGAACTGGCCGAAGGACAGCTGATCCATCCGGGTGCCGGATTTGCCGGTGTCGGCGCGGCGCAGCAGGGCCCGCACCCGCGCCAGCAGCTTGCGCGGTTCGACCGGCTTGGCGAGGTAGTCGTCGGCGCCCAGTTCCAGACCAAGAATTTCATCAATCTCGTCGTTGCGGGCAGTCATCATCAGAATGCGGCCGGCATAGTAGGGGCGCAGGTCGCGGCAGATTTCAAAACCGCCTTTGCCGGGCAGCATCAGGTCGAGGATCACCAGATCGGGCTGGACTTCCATGATCGCGGCCTCGGCCTCGTCACCTTTGCCACAGGTGCTGACCCGGTAGCCGTTTTTGCCGAGGAAGGCGGCAATCAGTTCTGCCAGTCGGGCATCGTCTTCGACCAGATATACGTGTTCACTCATGGCGCTGCTCTTGGTGGGTTGTTTTGGCTGCTTTGCACTTGTCATTAAAGTGAACGCGATGAACAATGGGGCGATAAAAACAATTCTCAATCACGCCGTTTCATGGTCTCGTTCACAATAATTACAGGGAAACTATCATGATGCCACGTTACAAAGAAAAAGTGCTCTGGCTGATTGTCGCGCTGGTGGGCGCGATGGCCTTTGCCACGCTGGCCTTGCAGCGCGGAGAGCCGGTCAGCGCTGTCTGGCTGGTGGTGGCGGCACTGTCGGTCTATGCCATTGCCTACCGTTTCTATAGCCGATTTATCGCTCAGCGCGTATTGCAACTTGAACCCAATCGCATGACGCCGGCCGAGCGTCACAATGACGGACTGGATTATGTGCCGACCAATCAGTGGGTCGTGTTCGGCCACCACTTCGCGGCCATTGCCGGAGCCGGCCCGCTGGTGGGGCCGGTGCTGGCGGCTCAGATGGGGTTTCTGCCCGGTACGCTGTGGATTCTGATCGGGGTGATGCTGGCCGGTGCGGTGCAGGACATGCTGATCCTGTTCCTGTCAGTACGGCGCGATGGCAAGTCGCTGGGCGACATGATTCGCCAGGAGCTGGGTCCGGTGCCGGGCATCATCGCCTCTTTCGGCATTCTGATGATCATGGTGATCCTGCTGGCGGTGCTGGCGCTGGTGGTGGTCAAGGCGCTGACTAACAGTCCCTGGGGCACCTTCACCATTGCAGCCACCATCCCGATTGCCCTGTTGATGGGGCTTTACTCGCGCTTTGTCCGTCCGGGCCGGATCGGTGAGGTGTCGCTGGTCGGTCTGCTGCTGCTGTTGCTGGCCATCTGGTTCGGCGGCCATGTGGCCCAGGACCCGACGCTGGGGCCGCTGTTTACCCTGAATGGCACCACGCTGGCCTGGTGGATGATCGGCTACGGCTTCGTGGCCTCGGTGCTGCCGGTATGGCTGTTGCTGGCGCCGCGCGATTATCTGTCGACCTTCCTCAAGCTGGGCACCATCATTGGTCTGGCCATCGGTATTCTGCTGGTGGCGCCGCAGCTGCAGATGCCGGCGGTCACCCGTTTTGTCGACGGTACCGGCCCGGTATTCGCCGGCAGTTTGTTCCCCTTCCTGTTCATCACGATTGCCTGCGGTGCGGTATCGGGCTTCCATTCGCTGATTGCTTCCGGCACCACGCCGAAGTTGCTGGAAAATGAATCGCAGATTCGTCTGGTGGGCTATGGTGCCATGCTGATGGAGAGCCTGGTGGCGATCATGGCGCTGATTGCCGCCTGCGTGCTGGACCCGGCGGTGTACTTCGCCATGAACAGTCCGGCGGCGCTGATCGGTCACAGTGCGGCCGAGGCGGCGCAGGCGATTTCCGCCTGGGGCTTTGTGGTGACGCCGGATGCCCTGAGCCAGATGGCGCACGATGTCGGTGAAACGACCATTTTGTCGCGTGCCGGCGGGGCGCCGACGCTGGCGGTGGGGATGGCCCATATTCTGTCGCGGGTACTGGGCGGACAGGCGATGATGGCGTTCTGGTATCACTTTGCCATTCTGTTCGAGGCGTTGTTCATTCTGACCACGGTGGATGCCGGTACACGGGTGACGCGTTTCATGATTCAGGATCTTGGCGGCCTGGTGTATGCCCCGATGGCCAATACCGAGTCATGGCTGGCCAATCTGGTGGCCACCGGGCTGGCAGTCAGCTTCTGGGGCTATTTCCTGTATCAGGGGGTGATTGACCCGCTGGGCGGTATCAATACCCTGTGGCCGTTGTTCGGGATTGCCAATCAGATGCTGGCGGGGATTGCGCTGATTCTGGCCAGTGTGGTGCTGATCAAGATGGGGCGGGCACGTTTTGCCTGGGTCGCCTTGCTGCCGACCGCGGTGTTGCTGGCAGTGACGCTGACGGCGGGCTGGCAGAAGTTGTTCAGTGCCAATCCCAAGATCAGCTTCCTGGCGCATGCCGACAAGTTTTCGGCGGCGCTGGCACAGGGCAAGGTGCTGGCGCCGGCCAAGTCGCTGGCCGAGATGCAGCGGGTGGTTTTCAATGACTATGTCGATGCCACGTTGACCGCCCTGTTTGTGCTGGTGGTGCTGTCGATGGCGCTGTTTGCCCTGCGGGTGGCGCGTCAGTCGCTGGCGGTGAAATGGCCGACGGCACGGGAGACCCCGGCGGTGTATCGTCAGGAGGCTTCCGGTGGCTGAGCGCTGGCGTCATGCCTGGACCTGGCTTTGTCAGATGGCGCTGCTGATGGTGGGCGTGCCGGACTATGAGGCCTATCTGGCGCGGCGCCATCAGGCCGGTAGCCGCCAGCCGCCGCTGAGCCGCGGCGAGTTCGTGCGCCGTTGTGCCGAGCGCCGGCTCGCCGGTCGCGGGCCGGGCAAGTGTTGTTGAGTTGAGCCGGGCTGTCCGTACCCGCCGCCAGTCCTGTGACTGGCGGCTTTGTTTTGTGCGTCGCCTACAGGTCGGCCACCATCAGCCAGTAGCCGCGGGCACGGATGTCGCGCTGGCTGAAGCCGCAGCGGGTGTAGAGGCGAATGGCCGGGTTTTCCGGGTGGACGGTCAGGGCAACCTGACGAATGCCTTGCTCGCGCGCGCTTTGCAGTGCTGCCAGCATCAATGACTGGCCGTAGCCGCGGTGCTGATGGGCCGGCAGCAGGGCGATGCCCAGTTGCGGGACGTCGTCGGCGACATAGGCCAGGCCCTGTCGGTCGGGCACCAGGCGCATCCAGCAGGCGCCGACGGGTTCAGTTTCGCCGGGCAGTTCGCCGACGACACCGATGTCCCCTGCGCGGCCCCAGCCTTCGGCGTAGAGGCGGACGCCCGGAAGTTCGAGGACTTCGCGCGGGCGCAGCGGCGCCGGGGGCGGGTCCCACAGGGCGACGTGCAGCCAATCCCAGAGGCGGTTCTGATCGGTCGTCAGCAATGGTCGGATACTGAGCATATTGGGTTTTCCGTGCATGAAATTTATTTCAAATGAATAAAATAACGCACCGGCGCTCCCTTGGCCAGTCTCTGCCCGCGGCTTAACCCAGTAGTCGGGTGATGCCGATATTGATCAGGGCGCCACCGGCAATCAGATAGACAAACAGGACGCCAGCCAACAGCAGCGGCTTGACCCCGGCGCGGCGCATGGCGGAGACATGGGTGGTCAGGCCGAGGGCGGCCATGGCCATGGCCAGCAGCAGGTTGTCGATGAACAGGATGGCGTGATCGAACTGGCGCGGGAATTGCGGCAGCGAGTGCAGCGCCGTCATGACGACGAACAGCACCGCGAACCAGGGAATCGTGATCTTGCCGCTGTGACCCTGTGCGCTTTCACTGCGGGCCATCCAGGCCGACAGGCCGATCAGGAAGGGGGCCAGCAGCATGACGCGGATCATCTTGACGATGACGGCGGCGCTTTCGGCATCCGGCGAGGCGGCACGGGCGGCGGCGACGACCTGAGCGACTTCGTGGATGGTCGAGCCGGTGTAGACGCCAAAGTTGTGGGCATTGCTGCCGAACCATTGCAGTGCCAGCGGGTAGAGCAGGGGGTAGAGGAACATCGAAGCGGTGCCGAACACCACGACGGTGGCGACCGCGACGGCCACTTTTTCGGCGCTGCCGCGTACCACTGGTTCGGTGGCCAGGACGGCAGCGGCACCGCAGATGGAACTGCCGGCCCCAATCAGGATGGCGCTTTTCTTGTCCAGCCCGAACAGCCGGGTGCCCAGCCAGATCGCCAGGGCAAAGGTGCTGCTCAGCACCAGCAGGTCGATCAGCAGGCCGCTGGTGCCGACATTGGCAATGTCCTGCAGGGTCAGGCGACAGCCATAGAGAATGATGCCCAGCCGCAGCAATTGCTGCTTGCCGAAGGTGACGCCGTGATGGCTGTGGTCGGCCAGTTTCGGATAGAGGGTATTGCCGAGCAGCATGCCGCCGACAATGGCCAGGGTCAGTGCCGACAGGCCCAGATGGCTGAAGAAGGGCTGGCTGGCCAGATACAGCGAGGCCCCTGCCAGCAGCAGGATCAGTGCCAGGCCGGGGATCATATTCTTGTTAATCATAACGATAGTCCTGATGCTTATATGGATTGGACTTTACTTGACGTCGTTAAATCAGTAAAACGAATAAAATTACTTAAACTGATTAATAAAATTACTATGTCACTGCGTTTGAGCTTGCGTGAGCTGGAGGTGTTTGTCGCTATCTGTGAGTCGCTGACGGTGACGCGGGCGGCAGAAAGACTGGCGATGACCCAGTCGGCGGCGAGTCAGTCCTTGTCTTCGCTGGAGTCGGCGCTGGGGACGGTGTTGTTTGATCGGGTCGGACGTCGTCTGGTGGCCAATGAGCATGGCAGGTTGCTGTTGCCGCGGGCTCGCGCCATTCTGGATCTGGGGCATGAGGCCCAGACCCTGTTTTCCGGGACGGCGGCGCATTTGCGTCTGGGGGCCAGTACCACGATTGCGAATTATCTGCTGCCGCAACAGATTGCGACCTTTCGCCGCGAGCATCCGGCGGTACGGCTGGAACTGATGGTCGGCAATACGGACGAGATCGTGGCTGCGGTGGCGGCGTTCCAGGTGGATGTCGGGCTGATTGAGGGACCATGCCATCACCCGGAGCTGCTGGTGCAGGTCTGGCGTGACGATGAGTTACTGGTGGTGGTGGGGCCGCAGCATCCGTTTGCTGTGGCCATGCCGGACTGGCAGACCCTGGCGCAGGCAGAGTGGATTTTGCGCGAGCCCGGTTCGGGCACCCGGCAGGAGGTGGAGCGTCTGCTGTTGCCGCAGTTGGGCACGTTTGCGGTGGCGATGGAGCTGGGGGATTCGGAGGCGATCAAGCATTCGGTGGCGGCGGGGCTGGGGGTGAGCTGTCTGCCGCGCAGGGTGGTGGCCGGCGAGCTGGCGCGGGGCGAACTGGTGGCTCTGCCTCTGCCTGTCCTGACACGCAAGCTGTATCGGGTCATGCATCGGGACAAGGTGATGACGCGCGGCATGTCGCAGTTTCTGGCGCAATTGGCGTAGTTCTGACGGCCTCCGCAGACGGAGGCCGCCGTTCAGAGCCAGAAGTCTGTGCGTTGACGATGGGCCAGCAGCAACTGGCGGAAAACGTCGGGGTCCTTGGTGTAGGTCAGGCTGCCGGGCATGGGGTGGTGCAGGTCCAGCAGGCGTGAGACCCAGAAGCGCAGTGCTGCCGCGCGCAGCATCAGCGGCCAGGCGCTGCTTTCGGCTGCGCTGAAGGGACGCACGCTCTGATAGCCCTGCAGGAAGGCTCGCGCCAGTCCGGCGTCGATGCTGCCGTCGGGCAGGCGAGCCCAGTCGTTCACGGCGATGGCGACATCGTAGATGAGCACATCATTGCAGGCGTAGTAGAAGTCGATGAAGCCGGCAATGCGGTCACCGTCCATGAGGACGTTGTCCTTGAACAGGTCGGCATGAATCACGCCACGCGGCAGCGGACTCTGGCGCAGCCCGGCCTGTCGGGCGATTTCGTCGCGCAGCAGCTCGGCGTCGGCAGGAGCCATCAGCGGGTAGAGGGTGTCGGCGGTGCGTTGCCACCAGGCCGGTCCGCGCGGGTTGTCCATCTGCAGTTTGAAGGTGGCGGCGGCACGGTGCTGGCTGGCCAGCATGTCACCGACCGCCCGGCACTGGACGGCACTGGGCGTCTCGACGTCCCGGCCGTTCAGACAGGTGACCAGGCAGGCCGGCTTGCCGGCCAGCATCGAGGTCAGCCGGTCTTGCTGGTCCAGCAGCGGTGCCGGGCAGGCGACGCCATGACGGGCCAGGTGGCTCATCAGCTCCAGGTAGAACGGCAGTTCCGCCAGTTTGAGGGTTTCAAACAGGGTCAGGACGTAGCGGCCGTGCGTGGTATGCACGAAGTAATTGGTGTTGGTGACGCCGGCGGCGATGCCCTCGAACGAGACCAGCTGCAGATTGTATTGTCCGAGCCAGTCACGCAGCGCCGCTTCCTCTACAACGGTAAAAACCGACATGCAACCCCCGTCAGAAGCGGAACAGAACCCAGCGCGGGATGATGATGCGGCGGTTGGGGTCGACCTGGCGCAGATTGCCGCTGCCGTCTTCGTCCACCAGATAGTAGGGCACCCCGATCGACGGGGTGACCTTCACCATATAGAGCTTGCCATTGAGGCGGTACTCTTCGATCTTGTCCTGGCCGCGCTGGATGATGGTGATTTCCGGCTCAGGCTGGGCGCTTTGATCATCGCCGACCTGCGGGGGCGGCGGCGCATCGCTTTTCGACGCCTGGCTGACGGTGGGCGGGGTCGGGGCAGGGGTGTCGGCGGCGTGAGCCAGCACGGGCATCAGCAGCAGGGGCAGCAGCAACAGCTTGTTTTTCATCTTGATCATCCAGATTGGTTTTACAGATTGAGCAACTGTTCGCGCTCTTCCGGCAGCGCTTCGAAACCGCGGGTTTCGTAATGTTTGAAAATGGTCTCGACAATGGTTTCCGGGTCGTCGATCAGCTGGATCAGATCCAGGTCTTCCGGATTGATCATTTTTTCGCTCACCATGCGATCCTTGACCCAGTCGATCAGCCCCTGCCAGAACTCGCTGCAGCACAGGATGATGGGGATGCGCCGGCTCTTGCCGGTCTGCACCAGGGTCAGCGCCTCGAAGGTTTCATCCAGCGTGCCGAAGCCGCCGGGCATGACCACATAGGCAATGGCGTGCTTGACGAACATGACCTTGCGCGAGAAGAAGTGATTGAAGCGCAGGCCGAGATCCTGGTATTCGTTGGGTTTTTGTTCATGCGGCAAGACGATGTTCAAGCCGACCGAGGGGCTTTTGCCATAAAATGCTCCCTTGTTGGCGGCTTCCATGATGCCCGGGCCGCCGCCGGACAATACCGAGAACCCGGCATCCGACAACAGACGGGCGACTTCTTCGGTCTTTTTGTAGTACGGATGGTCGCGCGGGGTGCGTGCACTGCCAAAGATACTGACGGCGGGGGTAATCCCTTGCAGTTCCTCTGCCGACTCGACAAACTCCGACAATATTTTCAATACATGCCAGGCTTCGCGTGAGCGGAATCGCTGCATCATGGCGTAACGGTCACTCGCTTGCGGTAACTTGTCGGACAAACTCATTTTCGTTGCCTTTATGAAAACATTGTTATTGATTGACGGCTCTTCTTATCTGTACCGCGCCTTTCACGCGATGCCCGATTTGCGTTCGAGGGAGGGGCTGCCGACAGGGGCGATCTACGGCATGGTCAATATGCTGCGACGCCTGGAAAAAGAAGTCGAGTTCGATTATAGCGCGTGCATATTTGACGCAAAAGGCAAGACCTTCCGCGACGACATGTACCCCGACTATAAGGCCAATCGGCCTTCTATGCCCGAAGATCTTGCCGCGCAAGTGGCGGCGGTGCACGAGGTAGTGCGTGCGGCGGGCTGGCCGATGCTGGTGGTGCCCGGGGTGGAGGCGGACGATGTGATCGGTACGCTGGCCCGTCAGGCCGAGGCGGCCGGCATGCGGGTGGTGATCTCGACTGGCGACAAGGACATCGCGCAGCTGGTGACCCCGCTGGTCACGCTGGTCAATACCATGACCAACGAGAAGCTGGATATCCCCGGGGTGCAGGAGAAGTTTGGCGTGCCGCCGGAGCGCATCATCGACTATCTGACGCTGATCGGCGACAAGGTCGATAATGTGCCGGGCGTGGAGAAGTGCGGCCCGAAGACGGCGCTGAAATGGCTGCAGGCTTATGGCACGCTCGACGGGGTGGTGGCGCATGCGGACGAGATCGGCGGCGTGGTCGGCGACAAGTTGCGTGAGGCCCTGCCGCATCTGCCGTTGTCGCGTGAGCTGATCACCATCAAGTGCGATGTTGATCTGCAGACGGACTTGCCCGCCGGGCTGGATAGCTTGTTGCACGGGCAGCCGAACAAGCCGGCGCTGGCCGAGTTGTTCCGCCGCTTCGGTTTCAACAGCTGGTTACGCGAGATCGAGGGCCAGGCGGAGACGCCGGCCCCGGTGCCACAGGCCACGCTGCAGGAAACCGCGGACCTGTTCGGCAGTCCGGACGACCCGGCTCCGGTCGTGGTCCCGCGTCCCGCCGCGCCGCTCGAACGTCATTACCACACCATCCTGACCCAGGACGAACTGGATGCCTGGCTGCTGACATTGCAACAGGCCGAGGTGGTGTCGCTGGATACCGAGACCACCAGCCTGGACCAGCTGTCTGCCCGCATTGTCGGCATCAGTTTTGCCGTGACCCCGGGGGAAGCGGCCTATCTGCCGCTGGCGCACCGCGCCGCCGGGGTGGCGCAACAGCTGGATCGCGATGCCACGCTGGCCAGGCTCAAGCCCTGGCTGGAGGATGCCGGCAAGAAGAAGCTGGGGCAAAACCTCAAGTACGACCGTCATGTGTTTCTGAATCACGGCATCCGGCTGGCCGGCGTTGTGGATGACACCATGCTGGCTTCTTACGTCATCGAGAGCCATCTGACGCACAATATGGATGATCTGGCCGAGCGCCATCTGGGCGAGCAGACCATCCATTACGAGGACATCTGCGGCAAGGGTGCCAAGCAGATCGGCTTCGATGAAGTCGATCTGGAGACCGCCACCCGCTATGCGGCAGAGGATGCCGATATCACCCTGCGGCTGGACGCGGCGCTCAAGCCGCTGATGGACAGCCGTCAGGCTGATGTCTATCGCCGCATCGAGTTGCCGGTGGCCGAGGTGCTGTTCGACATGGAGCGTACCGGGGTGCTGATCGACCGGCAGAAGCTGGCTGAGCTGAGTCATCAGTTCGGCAGCCGCATGCTTGAGCTGGAGAGCCAGGCTTATGCGCTGGCGGGCCAGCCCTTCAATCTGAATTCCCCCAAGCAGCTGCAGGAAATCCTGTTCGGCAAGCTCGGCATCAGCACCAAGGGGGTGCGCAAGACGCCTTCCGGCGGTTTTTCGACCGATGAGTCGGTGCTGGAAACGCTGGCGCTGGATCATCCGCTGCCCAAGTGTCTGCTGGAATACCGTGGTCTGGCCAAGCTGAAGTCTACCTATACCGATAAGCTGCCGCAGTTGATCCGCGCCGATACCGGCCGGGTGCATACCACCTATGCGCAGGCGGTGGCGGTCACCGGGCGGCTGGCCAGTTCGGATCCCAATCTGCAGAACATCCCGATTCGTTCGGCGGAAGGGCGGCGCGTGCGCGAGGCCTTCATTGCACCCCCGGGGCATGTGATTGTCAGTGCCGACTATTCGCAGATCGAGTTGCGCATCATGGCGCATGTCTCCGGCGACGAGGGCATGCTCAAGGCCTTTGCCGATGGCGAGGACATTCACCGCGCCACGGCCGCCCAGGTATTCGGTGTGGCGCTGGATCAGGTCAGCAGCGAACAGCGCCGTTACGCAAAGAGCATCAACTTCGGGCTGATTTACGGCATGAGCGCCTTTGGGCTGGCCAGTCAGCTGGAGATCGAACGCAGCGCCGCACAGCAGTTCATCGATCGCTATTTCATGCAGTATCCGCGGGTGGCGGAGTATATGCAGCGTACCCGCGAGCAGGCCAAGCAGCAGGGCTATGTCGAGACGGTCTTCGGGCGACGGCTGTATTTGCCGGATATCCGTTCGAGCAATCCGGGACGGCGCAGCGGGGCGGAGCGCGCGGCGATCAATGCGCCGATGCAGGGCAGTGCCGCCGATCTGATCAAGCTGGCGATGATTGCCGTGCAGAACTGGCTCAGGCAGGACGGGCTGTCCACGCGCCTGGTCATGCAGGTGCATGATGAACTGGTGCTGGAGGTGCCGGAAAGCGAGCAGGCGCTGGTGTGCGAGAAGTTGCCGCAACTGATGGCGGCGGCGGCCGATTTGTCGGTGCCCTTGCTGGCGGAGGTCGGGGTCGGGCCCAACTGGGAAGCGGCGCACTGAGGCAGGGCGGAAACCAAAAAGCCACCGATGATGAAATCGGTGGCTTTTTTGATGGCAGCGAAGGACAGGTCAGGCGCCGGCGCCTTGCTGTGCCAGCAGCGAGCGGCTGCGGGCATAGCCGAAGTACACCACCAGACCGATCAGCAGCCAGACCACGAAGCAAAGCCAGGTCAGGCTGGCCAGTTGCACCATCAGGAACACGCAGAACACGATGGCCAGGACCGGGATGTAGGGCACGCCCGGGCAATGGAACTTGCGTGGCAGATCGGGCTCTCGCTTGCGCAGGATGATCACGGCGATGGAAATCAGCGAGAAGGCGGCCAGGGTGCCGATATTGGCCAGTTCGGCCAGGGTGCCCAGCGGGACCAGCGCGCCGAGGATGGCGATGATGGTGCCGATGATCCAGGTGGCGCGGTAGGGGGTGCGATGCTTCGGATGCACCTCGGAGAACACTTTGGGCAGCAGACCGTCACGCGACATGGCGAAGGTGATGCGGGTCTGGCCGTAGGTCATCACCAGGATGACGGTGGTCATGCCCAGGATGGCGCCGATATTCACCAGACCGGCGACCCAGTTCAGCCCTGCCACTTCCAGTGCCTTGGAAACCGGGTGGTCGATGCCGGCGAAGTCCGGGTAGTGCACGATGCCGGTCATGATGGCAGCGACGATCACATAAAGGATGGAGCAGATGCCCAGCGACAGGATCACGGCACGCGGCAGATCACGCTCCGGGTTCTTGACCTCTTCGGCGGCACAGGTCACGGCGTCGAAGCCAAGGAAGCTGAAGAACACCACGGCGGCACCGTGGAACACGCCGTTCAGACCATAGGGCAGCATCGGCTGCCAGTTGACCGGCTTGACGTGCCAGACGCCAAGGGCAATGAACAGCAACACCACGGAGACCTTGATGACCACCATGATGTTGTTGACACGCTTGGACTCCTTGATCCCGAAGGCCAGCAGGGCGGTCACCGCCATGGCAATCACGAAGGCCGGCAGGTTGAACAGGCTGTGTACGCCGGGCCGGGCGCCATAGGCCCCGGTCAGCGCATCCGGCAGGTGCAGGCCGAAGCCGGCGATCAGGTTCTGGAAATAGCCTGACCAGCCGACCGTGACGGTGGCTGAGGCCAGCAGGTATTCCAGCAGCAGGTCCCAGCCGATGATCCAGGCTACCAGCTCACCCAGTGTGGCGTAGGCATAGGTATAGGTGGAGCCGGAGACCGGCAGCATCGAGGCGAATTCGGCATAGCACAGGGCGGCGAAACCACAGGCCAGGGCGCCGATCACGAAGGACAACATCAGGCCCGGGCCGGCGATCAGGGCGCCGGTACCGGTCAGCACGAAAATACCGGTGCCGATGATGGCACCGATCCCCAGCATGGTCAGGTCGAAGACCCCCAGTTCCTTTTTCAGGGCCTGGGTGGTTTTACTGAAGTCCAGCATGTCCTGCACATTTTTCTTGCGCATCAAACTCATTGCATCTGTCCCTGGTCAGCCAGCCGTCCTGTCCATCGGGTTGTCTTGTCCCTGTGGGCAGGTATTGTTTTTCATCAGCAGGACGCTGTGAGGGCGACGGCTGGCGATTAGCTAAAAAAATTCGCCGACCCGCACTCTGGGGTGCGGTGACGGCAAGACGAAAGGTTTTAACTGTCGCGTAACAAAAAAGCAACAGAAATCCCTGCCAACTCCGTACTTTGGCGGATGGGTTCAGTGGATTGTTCGCCGCGGGCGATGCCAAATGATTGGTGTTATTACAAGGGCATCGGTGCGTGTTGTTGTCTGGCAGATTTGTGCAATGCGGTAATACCAACGTCAGACACGATCTGAACACAGACAAATCAGACAGCTGTTGATGCAGCACAAGTTACGGGGCAAATGGTTTAGCGATCTCTGATGTGGCTGTCTGACCGGTGTTCACTCGTTGCGCTTTTGCGACAAAACAGCATGTTTTTCTCGAAACAGGTGTTTGAAATAGTGGAATCAACGGAATAAGCATTTCTGATAGAGAAAACGCTGAGTCCTGTTCCGGCGGTTGTCGAGCGCATGTCTGGCGTGACTTCCCTGTCGGGCGCCGTGTCGCCTGTCGTAGCCTCGTGCCGGAGTGCATTGTCGGGAGCGTGTGATGGCGAGGTATTGTCGCGGGGTGACCCTGATCGAGATGTTGCTGGTCATGGCTTTGATGTCGGCCATGTATGCGATGGCGGGGCAGGTTCTGGCGCGGTTGTCCGGGCAGGTCAGGCTGGAGGCCAGTGCGCTGCATGTCTGGAGTGTGTTGGGGCTGGCGCGCAGCGAGGCGCTCTACAGCAACCAGCCGGTGCATGTCTGTGCCTTGCTGATGCGCCGCAACAGCCGGCTCAACAGCTGCCGCGCTCAGCATGGGGCAGAGGGGGAAGCAGAAACCCTGCGTGATGGACTGCTGGTGTTTGCGGACTGGCCGTCGGCGGGCAGTCTGGACAGGCAGCGACCTGCACTGCTGGGGCAATACGATGCCAGGGAGGATCTGCGGGACGGGCAGGTATTGGCGGGTATCCGGCTCAGCGGGCATCAACAGATGGTGAGCGTGCAGCCGACAGGCCGCTATCAGGGCGGGCAGCCCTGCCTGCAGCTGAGTGACCCGCGCAGCGCAGGCTCCCAGATGATCATGGTGACGAGCGGGCTGGGGTTGCCGCAATGGCTTCCCGGCCAGTCTTGCGCGAGGTAGCGGCCGATGAGACGAGATCAGGGGATGGCCTTGCTCGACAGTATATTGGCCATGTGGGCGCTGGCTGTGGGGCTCACCGCTGCCGGACCGGTGCTGCAGCAGACGCGCCATGCGATGGCTGATCATGCGCGGCTGACTCGTGTGCATTGGTGTGCACACAATGTGGCCGAGCGCCTGCTGCAGGCGACAAGGACAGATTTCTCCAGTCAGGGCAAGCGGCCGCTGGCACCGGCATGGTCTCCGGATTGTGTTGAGTTTTATGCGGAAGTCATGAAGCACCGGGGCGGCGGCGATGGGGCCGCGCATCTCGACCTGGGGTTTGCTACCTTGCGTCCATCGCCCAGGCCCCATCAGCAGAAGGTGCCGCAGCACATTCCGTTTTCGGCCAGATGGCTGCTGCCGGTGCCGATGCCATGATGCGCGGGTTTAGCCTGCCGGCGCTGCTGCTGGCCATGCTGCTCGGCAGCAGCTGCATCATGCTGGCGCTGACCCGCTACCAGAGCGTGCGACAAGCGGTCCGTCAACTGCAGCAACCGGTGGCCGAGCATCAGGCGATGCGCATTCTGCTGGCTGAATTAGCTCAGGATCTGCAGCAGCATGGCCAGGCAGGCTGTTGGCAAATGGCCCCTCCCGGGCAGACGGGTGACGAATTGTCTCTTGCCTGGGGCGGGCCGGCCTGGCCGATCTGGCATCTTGAAGTGGATCACGAAAGTGGTCAGCTGCAGCACCTCATGCTCAATGAGCAGCATGTTCCCGCTGGTGGCTTGCCCACCCTGCTGTTGGCCAGTTGTACCCGGCTGGATCGCTTGCAGGAAGGACGGGATTTCAGCGTGCAGACCCGGGGGCTGCTGGTGCGGCTGGCTTTGCTGCCGGGGCGGCGCGTGCCGCTGAGCGGTTCGGGGGGGCATCACGTGCCATCTCTGATGCTGATGCCGCTGGTGGAGCGGCGCTATCGCCTGCGGGACGGCATGCTGTGGCGGGATGAGCAGCAGCCACTGCTGCCCCTGCGCGGCTTCTCGTTCCGGCAGGATCAGAACATGTGGCAACTGAAACTTTTGCCGGCTGATGCCAGTCAGCCCGTCTGGCCTTTGGTTGTGGCGTCGCGGCAGCGCGGTATGGCGATGTTGCTGGTGATGGTGCTGATGCTGGCCGGATTGCTGCTGCTGGGCAGTGTGCAGCGGCTGCTGCTCGACGAAGGGCGTCAGATCAACCAGCAGCGGCATTGGCTGCAAAGTCTGTATCTGGCCGAGTATGGCCTGCAGGTGGCCGAGCAGCAGGTACATGGTCTGGCAAGGTTGCCCGGCTATCAGGGCTGGTTTCGGGAGGGGTGCCAGTTTGCGACGAGTGCGCTTGAATGGCGCAAGGGGCTGTGCCTGCCGGCGCAACCGGGCACGACACTTCAGCCGGCATGGCAACGTCGCCATCCCTCTCTCACCCATCCCCGGCTGTTGGGACAGGGGCAGCCCTTTCTGGCCCCTTGCAACCGGCAGGCATGCCGCTCTGTCTCGTTACCGGTCTGGTTCGCCGGCACGCGGCAGGAGACGTCGTATTGTCCTGCCGACCCGCGTATCGGGCCGATCCGCCCCTCGCCCTGCTACCTGGTCGAGTTGCTCGATGCAGAGTTTCGCGGCGGCCTGTTCCGCATCACGGTACGCGCCTGGGGGCACAACAGCCGCAGCAGCACCACACTGCAGAGCTACTATGTGGCACAGGGGGCCGGCGAGCGGTTGAGCTGGCGCCGTCTGTGATGGTGTGCCATGGGCATCAGCGCGGCATGAGCCTGGTGGAGTTGCTGCTGGTGCTTGCCTTGATGCTGGTGTTGGCCGGCTCCGCCATGGGGGTCTGGCGTGCGCAGGTGATTCGTGTCGGGCAGGCAGAAGCGCGGCTGGCGATGATGCAGAGCGCTCGTTATCTGGAGCAGTTGTATGTTCGTCATCAACGCTATGGTCTTGCGCGGGAGGGATCGACCTGGGCACGGCTGCCCGAGCGACATTTGCGCTATTACTATCTGGATTTCGGGGCCCGGCAGGAAGAGATTCCCGGGCGCTATCGCCTGATTGCCCGTCCTCGCTACTTCTGGCTGGGGGATGAGTTTCTGGCGATGGATCAGGATGGGTTGATTGTGGTCTGCCGGCCGGTGGCGGGGGCTCAGTCAGAGGACTGTCAGCCGCGCTGAGTGTTTCCGGAATGCGCTGATGGCATCCGGGGAGACTGGCTGTATGCTGATTTTCAATATCAAGTGGAGCGTGCGCAACATGCGTGGAATCTGTCATGTCTGCCCGGCCGGGGACGCCGAGCTGCGGGTCCGGGCCCTGGTAGGAGAAGAGCGGGTGTTGGCCCTGGTAGATGATCTGGCCATCGGGCCGCTGGCCGACATCGATCAGTCATCGCCGCAAGCGCGGGTGGCCTTCTGGCAAAACCTGTTTGCCGTATCGCCGCTGGACATCGATTGGCAGTGCGAGCTGCAACGCGATGGCCAGCGGCTGTCTGCGCTGGCGCATGAGGCCGGAGAGGTGGTGATCTGGCATGGCACGCATGCCAGCGAATGGCTCATGAATCTCCGCGTGCATCATTGGCTGCAGGCCTCGCCGGTGCCTGTCAGCGAGGTCTGTGTCGGCGAAACGGGGGCCGAACCGCTGGCGCTCGCCATGCTGGGGGATGCGGGCTGGGCGGCACTACCGACTCGGCGCCGTCTGATTGCCGCCGAAGAGCGCCAGGTGCGCGCTCGTGAGTGGGGGGAGTGGCGGGAGGCTGGCCGGGGTGTGCGTGACTGGCTGGCGGGGAGTCTGCAGGAGCGCCCGCTGAGCTGTCATGACGACTACCTGGTCTCCCTGGCCGGTGCCGCTGCCCGGCCCTTGCCGCGGCTGCTCGGCCAGGCCATGGCTGAAACCGGCCGGTCGGATACATTTTGTTTGTGGCGAGTCAGCTGCTTGCTGGCCGATGGGCGTTTGCGGCTGTTGCAAGGCAATCTGGCGCAGTGGCAGCAGGCCATCGTCCAGGCCGGATAAAAAAAAGCGGCAGGGGAAAACCCCTGCCGAAGGTAGTCATCTCTCTCTCGATGGTCGATGACTCAATCAATCAATGTGCGCCGCTGCTGTCAGCACTGCCGGGCTTGAACGGCGGTTTGGCAAACCACACCACCACCGTCAGTGCAATGAACAGCCAGCCGGAGAACCAGAACACTTCATTCGAGCCGAGCAGATAGCCTTGCCGGGTGGTTTCCTGTGCCGTCATGGCCGCCTGCTGCTGGCTGGAAAGCCCGAGATTGCCCAGCCAGCCAAACCACTGGTTGGCGGTCTGGTCAAACACGCTGATGTGCTGGGTGAGAATCTCGTGGTGGGTGGCCTCGCGACGATCCCACATGGTGGTGGTGATCGAGGCGCCAATACTGCCGGCCAGTACGCGCATGAAGTTGGACAGGCTGGATGCGCTGGCAATCTGGTCTGGTCTCAATCCCGCCAGCGAAATGGTGGTCAGCGGCATGAAGAAGCAGGCCACGCCAATCCCCTGGACAAACTGTGGCCATACCACGTAGCCGAAGTCCATGTTGGGGGCGAAAGTACTGCGCCAGAAGAAGCAGCCTGCATAGACCAGGAAGCTCAGTGTCACCAGGGCCCGCATGTCGACGCGATGGGCGTTTTTGCCGATCACGGGCGACAGGATCACCGGCAGGATGCCGATCGGGGCGGCGGCGAGGCCGGCCCAGGTGGCGGTGTAGCCCAGCTGGGTCTGCAGTACCAGCGGCAACAGCACGATGGTGCCGAAGTAGATCAGGTAGCCCACCGAGACGCCGGTCACGCCCACCGTGAAGTTGCGTGACTTGAACAGCGACAGATCGACAATCGGATGATCATCGGTCAGCTCCCAGATCACCAGAAAGGTCAGTGCCACCACGGCGACCACGGCGAGAATCACGATCTCGGTGGAGTTGAACCAGTCCAGTTCCTTGCCCTGATCCAGCATCACCTGCAGGCTGCCCACACCAACCGCCAGCAGCATCAGGCCGACACGGTCGATGGGCAGGTTGATGGTCGGGGTTTCCCGGTCATGCAGCTGTTTCCACGATACCCAGATGGCAAAGGCGCCGACCGGAATGTTGATGAAGAAGATCCATCCCCAGTGCCAGTTGTCGCTGATCACGCCGCCGAGAATCGGGCCGAAGATCGGTGCCACGATGACGGTCATGGACCACAGTGCAAGCGCCATGCCCTTCTTCTCGTTGGGGTAGCAGGCCAGCAGCAGGCTTTGTGACAGCGGAATCATCGGCCCTGCCACCGCGCCTTGCAGCACGCGGAAGAAGATCAGCATGTTCAGGCTGACGGAAATGCCGCACAGCCAGGAGGCGATCACGAACAGCGTGGTCGAGGCCAGGAACAGCTTGACCTCGCCGAAGCGCTTGGCCAGCCAGCCGGTCAGCGGGATCGAGATGGCGTTGGCCACCCCGAATGAGGTGATTACCCAGGTTCCCTGGGAGGTCGCCGCGCCGAGGTTGCCGGAAATGGTCGGCAGTGCCACGTTGGCAATCGTGGTGTCCAGCACCTGCATGAATGTGGCCAGCGACATGGCCAGCGTAATCCAGAACAGGCGCGCACCGTGCAGTGGTGGGTTCGGCATTGCCGTTCCTTACTGGGCGTTGGCTGCAAGCAGTTGCTTGATCAGCGCATCAGCCTGCTTGAGATCCGGGGTCAGGACGCGGGTTTCCTGCGGCGAGGTGGTCGCCGGCGTTTCCGGCAGGACCGGGCCAGACTGATCGCGTGTCGAGACTTCGACGTTCATCGACAGGCCGACACGCAGCGGATGCTCGCGCAGTTCCTTCGGGTCCAGGGCAATACGCACCGGAACACGCTGTACCACCTTGATCCAGTTGCCGGTGGCGTTCTGTGCCGGCAACAGGGAGAAGGCGCTACCGGTACCGGCCGACAGGCCGGCCACCTTGCCGTGATAGGTGAAGCGGCTGCCATACAGGTCAGAGGTCAGTTCCACCTGTTGCCCGATGCGGATTTTGTCCAGCTGCACTTCCTTGAAGTTGGCATCGACCCAGACATTTTCCAGCGGCACGATGGCCATCAGCGGCGAGCCGGCGGCAACACGCTGACCCAGTTGTACATTGCGGCGGGCGATGAAACCGGCCACCGGTGCCTTCACCTGGGTGCGGTGCAGCGCCAGCCAGGCTTCGCGCAGGGTATTGGCGGCGGCCTGAACGCGCGGTTGCTGTTCGATACGGTCATTGCCCAGCAGGTCGTTGGTGCCTTGATGTTGTTCGATGCTGGCATCCAGGGCGGCCTGGGCAGCGGCGACAGCGTCACGGGCATGCGACAGTTCTTCCTGGGAGATGGCCTCGGTGCCGGCCAGCATCTGGCGGCGCTTCAGGTCTTCCTGAGCGCGGGCCAGATCGGTTTTGCGAGCGGCGATCTGTGCTTCGAGCTGGCGCGAGCTGGTCATCAGCTGGCGTGTCTCACGTACCGCCTGGATGAAGGCCTGACGCGCCTTGTCGAAGTTGATCTGGGCATCATTGACATCCAGCTGAACCACGGTCTGGCCGGCCTCGACACGGTCAGTATCTTCGCTGCTGATCTTGACGACAGTGCCACCGATTTCCGGTGTCAATTGCATCATGTGGCCGGAGACGTACGCGTCATCGGTGCTTTCTTCAAAGCGCAATACGGTGCCCCAGTACACGCCATAGACAATGGCGACGGCGGCAAACACACCGCTGGCGATGATCAGGTTACGCTTGCGACTCTGGGCTTTTTTCTGTTGTGCATCCATCTTGATTCAATCCTTAGCGGGTAGCGGGGGAGGCGGTCATGCCGCCGCCCATGGCGGTGTTCAGGTTGGCCCAGGCCAGTCTGGCGGCGGCTTGCGCTTCCAGATGCGTCCCTTCCTGCACCAGCAGGTTGTCCTGACTGTCGAGTACTTCCAGCTTGCCGGCCATGCCGGCGTTCATGCGCAGCTGCATGGCGGCCGCCAGTTTGCGGCTGGCGCTGAAACCTCGCTGGGCATCCGCCAGTTGTGCGTTGGCCTGTTTGGCATTGGTCAAGGCATCAGCCGCATCCTTCAGACCATTGAGTACAGTCTGGTTGTAGCGGTCAACAGCCTGGTCATAGCGCGATTGTTCGATGCGCAGATTGGCGCGCAGCTGGCCGGAGTGGAAGATCGGCAGCGAGATGGCCGGCTGGAAGTCGACGATTTTCGAGCTGCGCTCGAACAGCGTGCTGTATTCCAGCGAGTTCAGACCAATCAGACCGCTGATGCTGATGTCCGGGTAGAACTGACGCTCGGCAACTTTGACGTTTTCTTCCATTGAGGTGACGGTTTCGCGCTGGCTGGCGATGTCGGGGCGGCGGCCCAGCAGATCGGTGGTCAGTCGTGCCTCGTTCATGGCCGGGGTGTTGCCCAGCTCGGTCGGCGTGAACTGATCCAGCGCCGTCGGGCCCTGACCGGTCAGCGCGGCCAGGGCATGGCGCGTGCGCTGGATCTCGGCGGAAATCCCGGCATTCTGAGCCTGCAGGCCGGCCATGCTTTGCTCAACCATGTGCAGGTTGTCGGCACTCATCAGACCGGCATTGACGCGGGCACGCATCAGTTGCAGTCGGGTCTGGGCCAGTTGCAGACGGGCGCGGTTGATGCGCAGCTGGTCGAACTCGCGTTGCAGGGCAGTGTATTGACCGATGACCGCATTGGTCAGGGTCAGCTGTGCCTGCTGCATTTCATAGGCCGCTGCACGGGCCTGGCCGAGTGCTGCATTGGTGCGGGCGCGGTTTTTGCCCCAGAAGTCCAGCTCCCAGGCGGCATTGAGCGACAGCGTGTAGGCGTTGAAGTAGCTGCCGCCTACCGGTGGCGGGAACAGGCCGTTGGCCGAGTAGAGCTGACGGTCACGCGATGCATGTGCGTCAACTTGCGGGCCGAGCGTACTCTCGCTCAGGCCAACCGCAGCACGGGCTTCGCCCAGACGATCGGCGGCCAGCTTCATGGATGGCGACTGAGCCAGCGCCTGTTCAATCAGTTGGTCCAGCCGGGCATCGTGCAAATCATGCCACCAACCCGCTTGCGGACCCTGGCCGGGTTCTTGCGACAAGGCCAATTGCTGTGTCGTCAGGGTGGTGGACGGTGTGTGTTCCGGCCCGAAGCTGGCGCAGCCGCTCAGCATCGAGGTCAGAACCAGCAGGCTAAGCCCCTGCTGCCATGGGTGTCGATTCACCGTTGGGTCTCCATTGGTTTTCTAATAATTAGTCTCATGATAATAACCATGGTTACTATTAGAGTAAATGCAAAATGCATTATCCGCCGAGGCTGGATAACAGCTTTCGCATCAAGGTTTCGAGCTGATCCTTTTCGTCCTGGCTGAAGTCTTGCCATTGCGACTGCATGTGATGACGGGTGACCGGGATCATGCTCTCGACAAACTGTTCGCCAGCCGCCGTCAGCTTCAGGCGAACCTTGCGGCGATCTTCGGCGCAGACTTCTCGTTCGACCCAGCCGTGGCGCACCATCTCGTCCGAAACACGGGTGGCATTGGTGCGGGAAAAATCCAATGCATCGCTGATTTCCGACGGGTAGAGCATCTGGCTGGGACGGGAGTACAGCGCTATCAGTGCAATCCAGATCGTATCGTTGATGCCATAGGGGCGCAGGGCCTCGTTGAGGTGACCGGAAAGCCGGGCCGTAACGTGGCAGAACAAACGATTGAGCAAAACCTCCTGACGCGAGGAGGCGCCGGGCAGTCGTTGACCGACGGCATCGATGGCTTGCTCAACTTGCTGGAATGAACTTTTCATAAGCAGGATAATAGTCACTATGGTTACTATTCGTCAAGTGACTATTAGCTTTGCTTGGTAAATGCCTTTGGCGTGGTCGATTCAAGCCGATAACAGCGTCAGGACATTTTCCGGTGGCCGTCCAATGACCGCGCGGGTTTCGCTTGCCGCGATCGGCCGCTCCATCAGGCGCGGATGCTCGATCATGACCCGGATCAGGTGTTTGCTTTCCAGTGTGACGTCATCCAGATGCAGTTCGGCATACTCGGGTTCCTTGCGACGCAGCAGTGCGCGGGCATCCATTTCCAGCAGGGAGAGCAGCTGTGCCAGCTCGGCTTCCTGCAGCGGATGTTTGAGGTAGTCGATGATCTCCAGCTCGACATGCTTTTCTTGCAGCAGTTGCAGCGCCTCGCGGGACTTGGAGCAGCGTGGATTGTGATAGAAGCGGATCATGGTCGGCCTGACGGGGTGTCCTTCAGTTCATTCGAATCAATAGCATATCACCCGCATCCTGCTGAACAAGTGCCTGCAAGTATTTTTTCGGCCCGAACGCCTTGCCGGGCGGGGGTTTCTGACAGGCTGACATGGCTAAGTGACGACGAAGATGATTGCGACAGGTGATTATCTGTGTGAGAATGATTCTCATAACCATTATCGTTTACCCTTCATTTCTGATCGGAGTCACCATGTCTCATACCCTGCGCGCCGTTGCTGCCCTGTCCGTGCTGTCCCTGTCTCTGCCGGTGCTGGCCAAGGAGTACCCGGTGGGCAAGCCGCAAGTCGTCAATCACATGGAGATCGGCGCGGTGTACCTGCAGCCCGTCAAGATGGAGCCGGAAGGCATGATGCTGGCGGCAGAGAAGTCGGATGTCCATCTGGAGGCCGATATTCATGCCACCAAGGGCAATCCGAACGGCTTTGGCGAAGGCGAGTGGGTGCCTTATCTGAACATCCGTTACGAACTGACCAAGGTGGGCGGCAAGACCATCAAGGGTGATTTCATGCCCATGGTGGCCAATGATGGCCCGCACTATGGCGACAACGTCAAGCTGATGGGCCCGGGCCAGTACAAGCTGAAGTACATCATCTCCGCGCCGAATGCCGATCATGCCAGTCATTTCGGCCGTCATACCGACAAGGAAACCGGCGTGGCGCCGTGGTTCAAGCCGTTCGAAGTAAATTACAGCTTCACCTATGCCGGCATTGGCAAGAAGGGTGGCTACTGAAATCGTGGTCAACCGGGAGGGTGCGATGATCAAGAAACTCTGCATGGCCCTGCTGCTGGCGGCGTTGCCGCTGGCCGCCCCGGCGGCGGATCTGCCGACGTTCCGGCTGGAGTTGAACGACGGCAAGCTGTCTGTCAACCGTATCGTGGTACCGGCCAATACCCGCTTCAAGATCGAAGTGATCAACAAGGGCAAGAGTCCGGCGGAATTCGAAAGCCTGCAGTTGCGCAAGGAAAAGGTGCTGGCACCGGGCGCCGAGAGCTTCGTGGTGTTTCAGTCGCTGTCGCCGGGCGAGTACCGCTTCTACGATGAGTTTCATCCTGCCGCGCAGGGTGTGATCGTGGCGAAGTAGCAGGAGAGCAATCATGGGACAGGTTCTGTTCATTGTCTGGCGCGAGAGTATCGAGGCCATGCTGGTTGTCGGCATTCTGAATGCCTGGTTGCGCAGCAATCCGGCTGCCGCTCGCGGCCGGGTGTTTCTTTGGGGCGGGGTGCTCGCCGGGCTGGCTCTGGCCGCTCTGCTGGCCTTTGGTCTGTTTGCCGCCAGCGAGGTATTTGCCGATAAGCAGGAGTTGTTTCAGCTGGCCATGGTCATGCTGGCGTCGGTGCTGATTGTCCAGATGGTGCTGTGGATGCGGCGCCATGGCCGAACCTTGAAGCGCGATATCGAGCAAGGGTTGTCGGCGCAGGCGGAACAGCAAAACTGGTGGGGCGTGCTGACGCTCGCTGCACTGGCCGTCGGGCGCGAGGGGAGTGAAACGGTGGTGTTTCTCTATGGCACCCTGTCCGCCGCGGATCATGCCACCCTGCTGAACCTGGTGCTGGCGGGCATGGCCGGTTTCCTGCTGGCGCTGGCCATGTACGCCGTGCTGCAACTGGGCAGCCGTGTGCTGTCCTGGCGGGTGTTTTTCCGCATTACCGAAGTCATGCTGCTGTTGCTGGCTGGCGCCCTGTTTGTCAGTGGTGTGGAAAAGATGATTTCCCTCGACTGGCTGCCGGCCTTGATGGACCCGGTCTGGGATAGTTCCCGTCTGCTCGACGACAGCAGTGCCCTGGGGGGCGTACTGGCGGCACTGACCGGTTATCGTGCCCATCCGGCCCTGACCAGTCTGCTGGGGTATGGCCTGTTCTGGCTGGCTGTCTGGGGGCTGATGCGCCAGCGCCTGTGGCGTCGCGCATGAGTCGGCAGCTCTGGATACGAAAGGCCGGCGACTGGCTGCGCGATCATGCGCAGCTGATTCGCTGGCTGCAATGGGGCGTGGTGCTGGTCTATGGCTTTCTGATCATCGTACCCGCCTGTCTGCCGCTGCCAACCGACAGTGCGCGCATGTTCAGCCATCTCACCGTATTTGCCCAGTTTGTGTTCTGGGGCATCTGGTGGCCTTTCGTTCTGCTGAGTATGGTGTTGTTCGGCCGTTTGTGGTGTGGCGTGCTTTGTCCCGAAGGGGCGCTGAGCGAGCTGGCCGCGAAACATGGTCTGGGTCGCCCCATTCCGCGCTGGATGCGCTGGGGGGGCTGGCCGTTTGTTGCCTTTGCCATGACCACCGTATATGGCCAGATGGTCAGTGTCTATCAATATCCCAAGGCGGTGCTGCTGGTGCTGGGTGGCTCGACGGTGGCTGCCGTGGCGATTGGCCTGGTATATACCCGCGGCAAGCGGGCCTGGTGCCGGCATCTCTGTCCGGTCAACGGCGTATTTTCCCTGCTGGCCAAACTGGCCCCCTGGCACTATCGCGTCGATGAACATGCCTGGAAAACTTCCGGCGTGATCCCGCTCAAGTCGGTCGACTGTGCGCCGCTGATGCCGCTGCGTCACATGCAGGGCGCCAGTGGTTGCCATATGTGCGGGCGTTGCAGCGGCCATCGCGAAGCGATTGCACTGTCTACCCGTCCCTGGGGCCATGAGGTGGTGGCGCTGGCTGACAAGGACAGCAGTGGCTGGCAAACCGCCCTGATCCTGTACGGTATGCTCGGCATTGCGATGGGGGCGTTTCAGTGGACCAACAGCGATGTCTTTGTGGCCATCAAACTCTGGCTGGCGGACTGGCTGGCACAGCACCAATGGCTCTGGGCGCTGGAGGATTCGGCACCCTGGTGGCTGTTGACGCACTATCCGGAGGTCAACGACAGCTTTACCTGGCTGGATGGCGGGGTTCTGATCGGCTATATCGCCGGTGTGGCCCTGCTGTATGGTACCGTGCTCGGCGGGCTGCTGGCGCTGTCCGTGCGGCTGGCAGGACCGTGGCAGACATCGCGTCTGCACCATCTGGCCCAGAGCCTGATTCCCCTGGCCGGCTGTAGCGTGTTTCTCGGCCTGTCGGCGCTGACCGTCACCCTGCTCAAGGTCGAAGGGGTCGCGCTGTGGTGGGTCATGCCCCTGCGTTTCGCCTTGCTGGGTCTGGCCAATCTGTGGTGTCTGCAGCTGGCCTGGCGCATTCTGGGCCGCTGGCAGGGCCGGGCTTTCGTCGCCGTGCTGCCGCTGCTGCCGGCTCTGGGCTGGATTGATGCTGCCTGGTGGCTGATGTGGCAATGAGCGCGCGCGGTGCGCTCAGGCCGCGACGTGGACCAGGGTCGGCTGCAGCACCCGCTGCAGGTCTGCCGGATGCATGCCGATCAGAAAGCCGCGCTTGCCGCCGTTGATATAGATGCGCGGCAGCTCGGCGATGCCGGCTTCCATATAGACCGGCATGGCATGTCGGGTGCCAAACGGGCTGGTGCCGCCCACCTGGTAGCCGCTGTGCCTGTCGGCCGTCTTTGGCTCGCAGGGACTGACCTTTTTGACCCCGATCTGTCGAGCCAGCATGCCGGTGCCGACCTCCCGGTCGCCGTGCATCAGCACGATCAGCGGTTTGTGCTGTTCATCTTCCATAACCAGCGTCTTGATGACGCAATGCTCGTCGACACCCAGCTCGCGCGCGGACACTTCGGTGCCGCCGCGATCTTCGTATTTGTACAAATGCTCGCTGTATTCGACCTTGTGCTCGCGCAACATGCGGATGGCCTGCGTGACCGGGGCTTTGCTCATGATGGGCTCTGGCTGAAGAAACCGGGCTATTTTACGTCAGAAACCTTCCCTTGCCAGCGCCGGCTCGCTGACCACAGAACACGCAGCCCGAGTAGACCTGCCAGGATGGCGGCGTACATCAGCGGCAGGCGAATATCGCGCTTCACCAGCCACCAGTAGTGTGTCACCCCCAGTATCGCCACGGCATAGACCAGCCGGTGCAGCATGCCCCAGCGCCGCTTCAGCCGCCGGATCCAGCCATCGGTGGAGGTGATGGCCAGCGGCAGCATCAGGACCAGCGCGGCGAAACCCACGGTGATGAAGGGGCGTTTGTAGATGTCGCCGGCGATGGCCTGGACGTCGAAGAACTTGTCGAAGACCAGATATACCGAAAAATGCAGCATGGCATAGAAGAAGGCAAACAAGCCCAACATGCGGCGAAAGCGCAGCAACCCGCCCGGGGCTCCCAGACGGCGCAGCGGGGTGATGGCCAGCGTCAGCAGCAGCATTCTCAGCGCCCAGTCGCCGCTGGCATGGGTCATGAAGGCTACGGGATCAACCGGATCGCCAAGCCCGACCTGCCAGATGCCGGCCAGCAGCGGCAGCAGGGCCAGGACGAAGAGTAGTCCCTTCAGCAAGGGGATCGGGGAGCGCTTGTTGACAGTCATCTGCATACGCTGTGATCAGAAGTTTTTCCGCAGGTCCATGCCCTGATAGAGCGAAGCCACCTGGGCACCATAACCGTTGAACATCAGCGTCGGGCGGCGCAGAAATTCACCGATGCGCCGTTCATTGGCCTGACTCCAGCGCGGATGATCCACCGTTGGATTGACGTTGGAGTAGAAGCCGTACTCGCTCGGCGCGGCCTGATGCCAGCTGGTTTGTGGCTGGGTGTCGGTCAGATGGATGCGCACAATGGCCTTGATGCTTTTGAAGCCATACTTCCATGGCACCACCAGGCGGATCGGTGCGCCATTCTGATTGGGCAGCACCTGGCCGTAGAGGCCGACCGCCAGCAGGGTGAGGGGATGCATGGCCTCGTCAATGCGTAGTCCTTCCCGATAGGGCCAGGTGAGCAGACCTTCTGCCATGCCGGGCATTTCCGAAGGCCGGTTCAGGGTTTCGAAAGCCACGTAGCGTGCCCGCGAGGTCAGTTTCATCTGCTTGAGCAATGCCGACAGTGGGAAACCGATCCAGGGAATCACCATCGACCAGCCCTCGACACAGCGATGGCGGTAGATCCGCTCCTCCAGTGGCAGACGCAGCAATTCCTCGATGGCAAAGGTCCGAGGTTTCTCCACGGCACCATCAACCAGCACACTCCAGGGGCGGGTCTTGAGCACGCCGGCGTGCTCGGCCGGGTCGGTCTTGCTGCTGCCGAACTCGTAGTAATTGTTGTACTGGGTGATTTCCCGCAGGCTGTTGGGTTTGTCGTTGCCGGCCAGCAAACTCGGACCTTTCTTGAACGACAGGGCTGCGAAGGCACTGCTGGTCATCAACATCCCGGCGGCACCGGCCAGCATGAATTTGCGCCGGTCCAGATACAGCTGCTGTGGTGTGATGTCGGACGGTGCAATGTCATCTGGCTGGCGGATCAGCATGTGGGTCTCCCGAGTCGGCCGGATTGAAGGGGCTTGGCATTGGTCGGGCGAAACCCGCCAATCTGACACTAGTCCGGAAAAAAAAGACGCGCCAGCAGATTTCAGCCGGCTTGAATGGTCTTGCTCGTCAGACATCGCTGCATCAGCGTCTCTTGACTGGCTTGTGGGTCAAGTCTGGCCTGTTCTGCCATGCAGAAGCCGATCGACAGGTCATGAAAAGGGCGCATGCCGGACGGCATGGCTGAGGGGAGGCTGGTGGCGAGCAACAGCGTGATGGCAGGCAACATGAAATGGCTCCGGTGAAAAAGCAAGCAGACTAATCCGGTAATGTCGCGCAGACATGATGGAGCCTGATGAAAGGTGCGTCTGCCGATCAGCTTTGTTGCCCAGAGGGCGACCAGGGCTGGCCGATGGCACTGCCTTGTGGTCCCAGGTGGGCCAGGCGATCGGCAATGGCCTGCATGCCCGACCAGCGCGGCGCACACCACTCCGGCGCGATCAGCGTCGGAAACTGTGCCGTGGCCGAGACCCGGTGATAGACCACCTGCGGCGGCGTGTGACGGATCAGGTCAGCCGCCAGGTCGGCATATTCGGCCAGCGGCAATGGCGCAATCTCTTCGCGACGGTATTGCGCTGCCATGCGGCTGCCCTTGACCACCATCAGCGGATGCAGCTTGAGACCTTCCACCCCGAGCGCCAGCACCTGCTGCAGCGTATCGTGCATCATCGCCGGGGTTTCCCCCGGCAGACCCACGATCAGGTGGGTACACAGATTCAGGCCGCGCGCGTGACTGCGCGCGACGGCATCGCGATAGGCGGCCATGCCATGGCCACGGTTGATGGCGGCCAGCGTCTGGTCATGGGCACTTTGCAGGCCCAGCTCCAGCCAGACTTCCAGCCCTTGCTCCCGATAGCCGGCCAGCAGATCGAGCACGGCATCCGGCACACAGTCCGGGCGGGTGCCGACACACAGACCGACAATGTCCGCCTGGGCGAGTGCTTCTTCATACGAGCGGCGCAGGGTTTCCACTTCGGCATAGGTGCTGGTATAGGCCTGAAAATAGGCCAGATAGCGTCGTGCGCGATCGGTTTTCTCTTTTTCGCGCCCGATTTGCTCGCTGATCGACAGTTGATCGGCCGCCCGTCCGAAACTGCGGACATTGCAGAAGGTGCAGCCTCCCTTGCCCAGGGTGCCATCGCGGTTGGGGCAGGTGAAGTCTCCCGCCAGCGACAGTTTGTGGACCCGTTCGCCGAAGCGGGTTTTCAGGTATTGGCCGAAAGTATGCACAAAACGGGAGATATCCATGGCACAACCAGTCAGGGGGTGATGATACGCGTCAGGCTGAGCACGACCAGGATGGCCGAGCTGGCCAGCAGTGCCCAGGCAATGGTGCGGAACAGCTGATGAAGCGCCTGGCGCTGAGCCGGACTCAACAGGGCGCGCAGCAGCACGGTGGCCAGACCGGCGAGCAGCAGCAGGTTGAAGAGTCGTCCAAGCATGAGGGGCACCAAGGCAATGAGGTGCGATTATCGGTGTCGGACAACGCTCGCGCAAGTCGCTCATATCGTTATAAACTCTTTTGGAATATGCCTTGACGCCGACAATAACCAAACAGAGGGCCTGTGTATTCATGTCCAATACTGAACAATCAGTCGGCATTGTTTCTGCACAATGTGCAGAGTTTGCTACCCCGCTGGATCTGGCCTGCGGCGCCACGCTGCCGGCCTATCAGCTCATGTACGAGACCTATGGCGAGCTCAATGCCGCCAAAAGTAACGCGGTCTTGATTTGCCATGCCCTGTCCGGGCACCACCATGTCGCCGGTCACTATGCCGGCGAAGAAAAGTCCACGGGCTGGTGGGACAATATGGTCGGGCCGGGCAAGCCGATCGATACCCGACGGTTTTTTGTCGTCGGGGTCAACAATCTCGGTGGGTGTCATGGCAGCACCGGACCGTTGAGCCAGAATCCGCAGACCGGTCGGCCCTGGGGCTCTGGCTTTCCGCTGATGACGGTGCCGGATTGGGTGCGGGCTCAGGCGCGGCTGGCGGATCGTCTGGGGATTGATCGCTGGGCGGCGGTGATTGGCGGCAGTCTGGGCGGCATGCAGGCGTTGCAGTGGAGCATCGATTTCCCCGAGCGGGTCGGGCATGCGCTGGTGATCGCCTCTGCCCCCAAGTTGTCGGCGCAAAATATTGCTTTCAACGATGTCGCCCGCCAGGCCATCCTGACCGATCCGGAATTCCACGGCGGAGATTTCTATGCCCACGGCGTGGTGCCGCGGCGTGGTCTGCGACTGGCGCGCATGCTCGGGCATATTACCTATCTGTCCGATGATGGCATGGGGGCCAAATTCGGCCGCATGTTGCGTTCCGGAGAGTTCCGCTTCGGCTATGAGGTCGAGTTCGAGATCGAGTCCTATCTGCGCTATCAGGGGGACAAGTTTTCGGATCTGTTTGATGCCAACACCTATCTGCTGATGACCAAGGCGCTGGATTATTTTGATCCGGCCAAGGCGTACGGCGATGATCTGGTGGCCGCCTTGCGGCAAGCCAAAGCCGGCTTCCTGATTGCCAGCTTTACCTCCGACTGGCGTTTTTCGCCCTTGCGTTCGCGTGAACTGGTGCGGGCTCTGGTCGCTGCCGACCGGCCGGTGGCCTATGGCGAGATCGAGTCGACGCATGGTCATGATGCGTTTCTGATGCTCGATCCGCCCTATGTGCGGCTGATGCACAGTTATCTTGATCGGGTGGCGACGGAGGTGGGGGCATGAAGATGAGCGGGAATGAAACCTTGCGTCCTGATTTGCAACTGATCGCCGACTGGGTGCGGCCCGGTGCGCGGGTGCTGGATCTGGGGTGCGGAGACGGGGCCTTGTTGTCCTGGCTGCAACAGCACAAGCAGGTGCGTGGCTATGGAGTGGAAATTGATGTCGAAAATGTGGTGCGCTGCGTCTCGGCCGGGGTATCCGCCATGCAGGGTGATCTGGAGACCGGTCTGGCAGATTTTGCCGATGGCAGTTTCGATCTGGTGATCCTGTCGCAGACCATCCAGGCCATGCATCATACCGAAGAGATTTTGTGTGAAATGCTGCGGGTCGGGCGCGAGGCGATCGTGACCTTTCCCAACTTCGGTTATTGGCAGAACCGCTGGCAGATCTTCATGGGACATATGCCGGTGTCTGATACCATCCCGTTTCAGTGGTATGACACGCCGAACATTCACTGGTGCATGCTGGGCGATTTCGAGAGCCTCTGTGCCAAGCACCAGATCCGCATTCTGGAGCGGGTGGTCATGGATGGCCAGCGACGTGTCCGTTTTCTTCCTAACCTGTTGGGCAGTCTGGCGTTCTATCGCATAGGCTTGTAGCCCGTTTGAAGGACGTGTTGGTGCACTCCGAAACTGAAACCGTCAGCTTGCGGCGCGACATCTTTTCGCGCCCGATGCTGACTTGCGTGCTGACCGGGTTTTCTTCCGGCTTGCCCCTGTATGTGCTGATCAATCTGGTGCCGGCGTGGTTGCGCAGCGATGGCGTCAACCTGAAGGCCATCGGCCTGTTTGCCCTGATCCAGCTGCCGTTTACCTGGAAGTTTCTCTGGTCGCCGCTGCTGGATCGCTTTGTACCGCCTTTCCTGGGGCGCCGCCGTGGCTGGATGCTGCTCAGTCAGTTGCTGCTTCTGGCCAGTATTGGTGCTTTCGGCTTCTTTGACCCGCACGGACAGCTGTGGGCGATTGCGGCGCTGGCCCTGATCGTGTCGTTCTTTTCTGCCAGTCAGGACATCGTGCTGGATGCCTTCCGGCGTGAAATTCTCAGCAATCGCGAGCTGGGACTGGGCAATACCATTCACATCAATGCTTATCGGCTGGCCAGCCTGATTCCCGGTTCGCTGGCCCTGGTACTGGCCGATCACCTGCCCTGGCAGAGTGTGTTCTGGATCACGGCTCTGTTCATGTTGCCCGGCATGTTCCTGTCCTTCTGGGCTCAGGAGCCGGCGCTGGTGCACGGTATGCCGAAAACCCTGCGTGCAGCGGTCGTCGAGCCGTTTCAGGAGTTTATCCATCGCGCCGGCTGGCGTTCGGCGCTGACCATCTTGCTGTTCATTTTTCTCTACAAGCTGGGCGACAGCATGGCGACCTCGCTGGCAACACCTTTCTATCTCGACATGGGCTTCAGCAAGTCGGAGATCGGATTGGTGGCGAAGAATGCCGGCTTGTGGCCGAGCGTCATTGGTGGTCTGATCGGCGGGGTGTGGATGCTCAAGCTGGGCATCAACCGCGCGCTCTGGGTATTTGGTGTGGTGCAGTGGCTGTCGATCCTGGGGTTTGCCTTGCTGGCCTCGTACGGCCACTTCAGCCATGTCGGCTCTCCGGAGCTCTGGAAACTGGCCGGCGTGATCGGCTTTGAAGCGCTGGGGGTCGGGCTCGGTACGGCGGCCTTTGTGGCCTATATCGCCCGTTGCACCGATCCGGCCTATACGGCCACCCAGTTTGCCCTGTTTACCAGTCTGGCTGCTGTGCCGCGCACCCTGGCCAATGCGGCGACCGGCTATCTGGTCGACGCAACGGGCTGGATGCCGTTTTTTCTGCTGTGCTTTCTGCTGGCGCTGCCGGGCATGCTGATGCTGCCGCGCGTCGCGCCCTGGCGGGAGAGCAACTGAATCGGGAGTGAACGATGTCTGCTGAATCGATTGTGCTGGAAGTGTGTGCCGGATCGCTGTATTCCTGCCTGGCCGCTCAGGCCGGGGGCGCATCGCGGGTAGAGTTGTGCGACAACCTGAATGAAGGGGGGACCACGCCGTCTTACGGTACGCTTTCCCTGGCGCGTGAGCAGTTGACGATCGGCCTGAACGTCATGATCCGCCCGCGTGGCGGGGATTTTCTCTACGATGCGGCAGAAATCGAAGTGATGCGGCGTGACATCGAGCAATGCAAGCGGCTTGGGGTAGATGGCATCGTGCTGGGCGCCCTGACCGCCGACGGCGAGGTCGATGTGCCCCTGGTGTCCGAGCTGGTCGCGCTGGCGGCACCTTTGCCGGTGACGTTTCACCGTGCTTTTGACCTGACGCGTGATCCGCTGCAGGCACTGGAGCAGGTGATCAGTACCGGATGTCGGCGCCTGTTGACCTCTGGGCAGGCGGCAACGGCGTTTCTGGGCGGCGAGCTGCTGCGTGATCTGCGCATTGCCGCCGGCGAGCGCCTGATCGTGATGCCGGGCAGCGGGGTGCGGGCAGATAATGTGGCCGGCCTGATGCGCCTGACCGGTTGCCGGGAATTCCATGCTTCGGCGCGCTTGCCGCTGGCCAGCGCCATGCAGTACCGCAAGGACGGTCTGGCCATGGGGGCTGCCGGCACCGATGAGTATGCGCGCGAAGAAACCTCGACCGAGCAGGTCGAAGCCATTCTGCAGGCGGCACAGCTGGCCTGACGCTCGATATTGCCTCTGGCGCTGCCTATAAAGAGAGCTCAGGACGTGGCTGTACCGGCCGCGTCGCGCCGTGGCAGGGAGCCTCATGCAAGCGCCGGATATTCCTTTCGATGATGCGGAGCGGTTGATCGAGCTGCATGCCCTCAGCCTGCTGGACACCGCGCAGGAAGAGCGCTTCGATTGCATCACCCGTCTGGCACAGCAGCATTTCCAGGTGGAGATGGCGCTGGTTTCACTCGTCGACAGCGACCGGCTGTGGTTCAAGTCCAGGCAGGGGATAGAGACCTGCCAGATCCCCCGTGACATTTCCTTTTGTGGCCATGCCATCCTCCAGGACGATGTCTTCGTGGTGGAGGATGCCTTCCGGGATCCGCGTTTTGCCGACAACCCGCTGGTCAGCGGTTTTCCCCATCTCCGGTTCTATGCAGGTTGTCCCCTTGTCGCTCATCATGGCTTCCGGGTTGGCACCCTGTGTCTTCTCGATACTCGCCCTCGCACCCTGAGTCAGGGGGAGGCGGCCGTGCTGCGCGACTTGGGCGCCCTGGCCAGCCGTGAGCTGGTGGTCATGGCCGAAGAGGATGCGCTGCGCCGTCTGCAGCGCAGCGAGACCCGTCTCAATGCAGTGCTGAACAATCTGCTCGATGCCGTGCTGACCATGTCCAGCGACGGTCGTATCCTCAGCCTGAATGCGGCGGGTGAACGCATGTTCGGTACGCTCGGCAAGGATCTGCTGGGGCAGTCTTTTCTGACGCTGCTGGCCTCTCCGCGGGTGAATCGGCCGGATCTTTCGCAGCAGGTCGATCTGTCCGAGTCGTTTGCCGGGGTGGCTGGTTCGGCGTTCGAAGGGCAGGGGCGCCAGGCCGATGGCAGTACCTTTCCGCTGGAGCTGAAGTTTGCGCCGATGGCGCTGGAGGGCGGGCCGGGACTGGTGTGCATTGCGCGCGACATTTCCGAGCAGAGCAATACCCGCGAACTGATGCGGCTGGCCAAGGAGCTGGCCGAGACGGCCAGCAAGGCCAAGAGCGAGTTCGTGGCCAATATGAGCCATGAGATCCGCACACCGCTCAATGCCATCCTCGGCATGACTCAACTGCTGGCCAATACCCGTCTTGATGCCGGACAGAAGCAGTATCTGGAGATGATTCGTAATTCAGGCGAATCGTTGCTGGGCATCATCAATGACATCCTGGATTTTTCCAAAATCGAGGCGGGTCGCATGGAGCTGGCGCCACAGGACTTTGCCCTGGAAGAGGTGCTCAGCGCGGTGGCGTCGATCATGACGGTCAATGCCGGACCGAAGACGCTGGATCTGGCCATCGGGATCGAGCCAGGGGTGCCGTTGTGGCTGCATGGTGATGCCTTGCGACTGCAGCAGGTGCTGGTCAACCTGACTGGCAATGCCATCAAGTTCACCGAAAGGGGAGAGGTCTCGCTCTTCGTCGGGCTGGTGGGCAAAACCCCGCATGAGGCCTGGCTGATTTTCCGGGTGCGCGATACCGGCACCGGCTTGAGCCTGGCACAGCAGTCCCGTCTGTTCGCCGAATTCAGTCAGGGGGATGCCTCGACCACGCGACGCTATGGTGGCACCGGGCTGGGGCTGGCGATTTGCAAGCGCCTGGTCGGGCTGATGGGGGGGCACATCGAGGTCAGGAGTCAGCCGGATGCGGGCAGTGAATTTTGCGTCAGCCTGCCTTTTCATCTGCCTTCGTCCGGGGCGCCAGTTTCTGCCATGCCTGCCGGGCGCATGCTGGTGGTGGACGAGCATCCGACCGGCCGCGAGTATCTCTGCCAGACCTTGCGCGCCTGGGGGGGCGAGGTCGATGCCGCCGGCACACTGACCGAGGCCATGGCCAAGTGTCGGGTAGCCCGGCCTGCCTATGCACTGGTTCTGGTCGATGCCCGCCAGGATGATCCGGATGCGCTGGCGGCCATCCAGCGTTTACGGCAACTGTTGTCTGGTGTGCCGACGCGACTGATGCTGATGGTCGGCGCCTTTGATCATGAAGCGCTGCGCCAGCGCGAGCTCGGTCAGCTGGCCGATGCCGTGTTGATCAAACCGGTGACGGGCGGCAGTCTGCTCGACGCCCTGCAGGGGGTCGCGGCAGAGACCGTGCAGGGCGATGCACCCCGCCCGTTGTTGGGCAGGCATCTGTTGTTGGTCGAAGATAATCCGCTCAACCAGTTGGTGGCGCGCGGCATGCTGGAGCAGGCCGGTGCCACGCTGGAGGTGGCCGATCACGGCCAGCAGGCGCTGGCCTTGTTGCAGCAGGATGCCGCGCGTTTTCATCTGGTGCTGATGGATGTGCAGATGCCGGTGCTGGACGGTTTGTCAGCGACGCGCCAGATCCGCGAGTTGCTGCGCCTGACGCTGCCGGTGATTGCCATGAGTGCCGGTGTGACGGCCGATGAACAGCAAGCCTGCCGTGCGGCCGGCATGAACGACTTCGTGGCCAAACCGATCCATGCCGGTAACCTGCTGACCTGTCTTGCCAGGTATTTGCCTTTGGCCGCGCAGCAGGACCTGTCTTCTGCGCCAGTGCCGCAGACCTTACCTGTGTTTGATCTGCAGACCTTGTTGTCGGTGGGACAGGATAATCCGGTGTATCGCCAGTCCTTGCATGGGCTGATCAGTCAGACACTGGCCAGTGCCGAGGCGCAATTCGACGAGGCGCAGCAGGCGTGGCAACAGGGGCGGCTGCCGGATGCCGGACGCATTCTGCATACTCTGCGTGGTTCGCTGGGGACGCTGGGTGCGCAGGATTTCGGCCGCTGTTCGCTGGCGCTGGAGAAAGTGCTGCGCGGCAGTGAGGAGGGTGATGTCGCCCATCTGTTTGCCGAGGCCGGCGCCTCACTCGCCCAGACCCTGCTGTACGGACGACAGTGGCTGGCCCGGCAGTCTTCTAGCTGAGTCCATGAAAAACGCCCTGCAAGCAGGGCGTTTTATCGTATCGGTACCGGAGAGTGGCTTAGCGCGGGCCGATCTTGCCGGTGACCGGGTCCTTGCCATCCAGCGTGGTCAGGGCTCCGTAGTATTCCGGACGACGGTCGCGGAATACACCCCAGGCGCGGCGCTTGGCAGCCAGGGCGGCCAGGTCGAACGAGGCGGTCAGGATTTCCTGCTGGTCGGCCGAGGCTTCAGCGATCAGTTCGCCTTCCGGACCGGCAATGAAGGAACGGCCATGGAAGGTGTTGGCCCAGTACTTGCCGTGCTCCATGCCGATACGGTTGGAGGCGATGACCGGGATCAGGTTGGCCGCGGCGTGGCCACGTTGCACCATTTGCCAGTGGTCGGCCGATTGCAGGCTGTTGTCGTGCGGCTCGGTGCCGATGGCCGTCGGGAACAGCAGGATTTCAGCACCGCCGAGGGCGAAGGCACGCGCGGTTTCCGGGAACCACTGGTCCCAGCAGACCCCCAGACCGATGCGCGCGTAGCGGGTTTGCCATACCGGGAAGCCGGTGTCGCCCGGCGAGAAGTAGTATTTTTCGGTGTAGCCGGGGCCGTCCGGGATGTGCATTTTGCGGTACACGCCGAGCAGGCTGCCGTCGGCATCGATGATGGCGACCGAGTTGAATTGGGTCTGACCGGCGCGCTCGAAGAAGCTGACGGGCAATACCACGTCCAGTTCGCGTGCCAGCGCCTGGAAGCGGGGCAGCCAGCTGTGACCTTGCAGCGGTTGTGCCAGATTGTTGTAGCGTGCTTCCTGATCGATGCAGAAGTACAGAGTCTCAAACAACTCTTGCAGCAGAATGATTTGAGCCCCTTGACTCGCCGCCTGACGGACCATGGCCTCGGCATTGGCCAGGTTAGTCGAGCTGTCGGGCGTGCACGCCATCTGGGTGGCTGCAACGGTGATTGTGCGCATAGATCATCTCCGGAAAATGCAAAAAATCCCGCCGTGACCGCCTTGCGGTGCCGGTGGGTTGCCATGAAGCCTGTTCAATCTCAAATGTACGAAAGTGTTACTCGCCAGCGAGTTTCAGTGCAATGCCCGCCAGTCGTTTTCCTTGCGCCAAAGCAAGGATTTTTTCTTCTTCTGTCAATGCTGCGTCATTTTTAATGCCAGATACATGGGTGGCGCCATACGGGGTGCCGCCACTGGTGGTCTGGCTGAGCTCGGCGTGGGTAAAGGGCAAACCGACCCAAACCATGCCATGGTGCATCAATGGCAGCACCATCGACAGCAAGGTGCTTTCCTGTCCGCCATGCATGGATGCCGAACTGGTGAACACGCAGGCCGGCTTGCCGGCCAGGGCGCCACGCAGCCATTCGCCACTGCTGCCATCCAGGAAATACTTCAGGGCAGCCGCCATATTGCCGAAGCGTGTCGGACTGCCCAGCGCCAGACCGATGCATTCGTTGAGGTCTGCCAGCTCAACATAGGGCGCGCCGCTGTCAGGCACCGATGGTTCACTGGCTTCGCAAACGGTCGAGACCCTGGGGACCGTGCGTAGTCGTGCCCGGCAACCGGGAACCGACTCCACCCCTCGTGCAATCTGCTGCGCCAGTGCGCGTGTCGCGCCATACTGGCTGTAATACAGAACGAGAATATCCTGCATGGGTTTTTTAGTGATGTAAACGCGAATTTTATATTATCCCATCACAACGACATTCAGAAAATATGAAGGGCTTGCCGTACAGGCGATTTCTGTCGGGAAATACGCGGATTCACAGGACCCTTAACAAATGCTGACTTGTTGACAGAGGGCTTTATCAGTAAGGTGCGCGCATGAAAATGAATTCTCTCGCCAGAACACACTGGGCCAGCTTCGGCCGTTTTCTGCTGCGCCGCATGGGAGACAACCGCCTGATGCAGGTGGCCGGCAGCCTGACCTTTACCACCATGCTGGCCCTGGTGCCGCTGCTGACCATTGCGCTGATCGTGATTTCGGCGCTGCCGATGTTTGCGGATTACAGTACGCGCTTCAAGGTGATGTTGCTGACGACCTTGATGCCGGAATTCGCCGGCAAGATTCTGACTGTTTACATGCGTCAGTTTGCCGATAATGCGGAAAAACTGACGGCTGTGGGCATCCTGATGCTGGCGGTGACATCGCTGATGCTGATGGCAACGATTGAGCGAACTTTCAATGCTATCTGGGGGGTCGTGCGTTCCCGGCACTGGCTGCAGCAGACCGTGGTGTACTGGGGCATGCTGACCCTGGGACCAGTGGTGCTGGGCGGCGGCCTGTTGCTGTGGCACAACCTGCTGCGTGCCTCGCATCTCAAACACTCTGCACCGTTGCTGGCCGATCTGATTCAGTCGGTCGGTGCCATCGGTCTGACGACCATGGCCCTGTCGCTGTTGTATCGGGTGGTGCCCAACCGCCATGTCCCAGCCAACCATGCCTATGGCGGCGCGCTGCTGACAGCACTGTTGCTGGAGGTGGCCAAGCTGTGCTTCGGCTTCTACATCGATTCGATTGCGTCCTACAAGCTGGTGTATGGCGCCTTTGCCAGTATTCCGATTGTCCTGTTGTGGGTGTATTGCATGTGGCTGGTGGTGCTGATCGGTGCCGTGTTCACCTGTGCCCTGTCCTACTGGCAGGGCGCGGCCTGGCGTCGTCGGCTTAATCCGCGCCGGCGTCTGCTCGATGCCTTGCAGCTATTGCTGGTCTTGCAGCGGGCGCATGAGCAGGGTCTGGCGCTGTCGCCTGCCGACTTGCGTCGCGAAGTGCCGGTGGGTTATGACGAGCTGGGCTGGATTCTGGATCAGCTGGCCTTGCGAGGCTGGGTCCAGCAGGGCAGTGATCGGCGCTGGGTCCTGATGCGCGCGCTGGCGACGATCACCATGGCGGACCTGGTGCAGGTCTTTGTCTATCCGGGGGGGCATCGCCGGCGCGAGGATGTGCTGGAGCGCAGCTTCGACGGCCTGATGGACCCGCTGCTGCATCGTCTGGATGGTGTCAGTGTGGCGCAGTTTGCCGAGAGTCTGCCGCAGGTTCAGATCGGCCAGGGGGGCTGAGTCAGGCCAGTCCGAGTGGCAGCTCCCCCTGTTGGTCGCTGCCGTCGACGGCCTCTTGCGGGATGCAGATCCGGTTGCGTCCGAGTGCCTTGGCCTGGTAGAGCAGCCGGTCGGCTCTGGCCAGCATGCTGTCCAGATTATCCTGTTCATTCATCAGTGCAATGCCGATGCTGACATGGAAGCGAATGGCCCGGCCCTCATGGGCCAGCTCGGCCTGGGCCACGTGCTGACGCAGTCTTTCGGCAATGATCCTGGCATCTTCCAGCGTGGTGTCCGGCAGCAGCGCCGCAAATTCTTCCCCGCCGAGACGACCGACAATGTCGGAGGTGCGTAGCGAGCGCAGGCATAGCCGGCTGAAGACGCTCAGAACCCGATCGCCGACGGCGTGGCCGTAATGGTCATTGATCGCCTTGAAATGATCCAGATCCATCATCATGACCGCGACCGGGCGCTGGTAGCGTCTGGCCTGGTTCAGGTGGCGTTCCGCCGAATCAATAAAGTGGCGTCGGTTGAATAACTGTGTCAGACCATCCTGGGTGGCCAGCCGATAGAGCTGGGCTTCGTGCAGGTTGCGCTGCAGGGCGATGGCGGCGATGTGCGAACAGCGATAAATCAGTCGCAATTCGACGGGAGACGGGCTGCGCGCTTCCTGATAATAGATGGCGAGTGTGCCCAGCAATTGGTGGTCGGCGGTAAAGATCGGTGTGGACCAGCAGGCCCGAAGTCCGAGCTGGCAGGCGAGAGGCCCCAGCGACTCCCACAGCGGGCTCTGTGTCAGATCATTGACAATGATGCTGCGTTTCCAGAACGCCGCGGCGCCACAGGCGGCGACCTCCGGCCCGATGGGCAGTTTTTCCAGTTGTTCGGCGTAGGCGGGGGGCAGCGATGGACCGGCCGCCAGTGACAACGTGTGTCCCCCTTCATCCAGCGTCATGATTGCGCCCATGCATCGTGGCAGCTGCGACTCGATCATGCGGCAGATGCTGTACATGATCTGATTGACTTGCCGGCTGTCGGCAATCATCTCCAGAACGGCATTTTCCTCGGTCAGCAATCGTTTTGCCTGGCTAGCCTCGGTAATGTCGCGGGCCATGCACAGGATCGAGGTGACCTGCTGATCGCTGTTCAGCTCGGGGAAGCAGCGTGTGTCGAAGACCCGCGGTGCGCCGCCGAGGGTGGCATGCAGTTCGAGATGCTGTTCCCGGCCCAGCGCCAGCGCCCTGCCGATGGCCTGCTGTAACGGAATGGCCAGCGTGGCAGGGAGTCGCTCGTCCTTCAGGGTCAGACCGATCAGGGCATCCCGGTGGCAGCCGAGATAGTGGCTGATGCGGTGATTGATGTAAGTGCACTGCCGCAGCGGGTTGAAACGGGCAATGATATCGGAGGCATTTTCGATGATGGCGCGAAAGCCGCTCTCACCGATGGTGAGGGCCATGGGGGGGGCCAGGGGGTCGTCAGCCAGGGGGCTGACGAAACTTGGTTCGGTCACTCCAGACTCCGGTCTGTCGTTAGTCGTCCATCGGCACAGTCTACTATTTCCGATAGTAAGGTGCGCCGGATTAAAAAGAGCGTGCGTCGTATTTGTGCAACATTTAAAGTGGTAAGTTATTCAATTCCTCTGCGCTTGATGTCATGGACTATTTCCCGCTTTTTCTCAAGCTGCAGGCCCGCCCCTGTCTGGTCGTCGGTGGTGGCGAAGTCGCTTTGCGCAAGGTGCGGCTTTTGCTGCAGGCCGGCGCAAAGGTCACCGTGGTGGCGCCAACGCTGATCCAGGGGTTGTCGGCGCTGGCCGGGCAGGCCGCTGTGCATCATCTGGCTACCGTCTTTTCCCCGTCCCATCTGACCGGCATGCGTCTGGTCATTGCGGCAACCGGTGTGCCCGCAGTGGATGTCGCGGTGGCGGCGGCCGCCGAGGCCGCGGATATCTGGGTCAATGTGGTCGATGACATCGAGCATTCGGCCTGTATCACGCCATCGATCATTGATCGCTCGCCGCTGGTGATTGCCCTGTCAACCGGCGGCGGTGCACCGGTGCTGGCGCGCATGTTGCGTGAACGGCTGGAAAGCCTGATTCCGGCAGGCTGGGGTCGGGTGGCGCAGTTCGCCCGTGCCATGCGCCAGCGGGTTGCCGAGCGGATTCCGGACGGGGATGCTCGGCGTGCTTTCTGGGAGTCGGTGCTGCAGGGGCCGATTGCCGAAGATCTGGTGGCCGGCAATCTGGAGCGGGCGGACAGTCTGATGGCGCAGCGGCTGGCCAATGCCGAGGGGGTGCCCAGAGGGGCGGTGTATCTGGTGGGGGCCGGCCCTGGCAACCCGGATCTGCTGACGTTCCGTGCCTTGCATCTGATGCAGCAGGCGGATGTGGTGCTCTACGACAAGCTGGTTGCAGAGGCGCTGCTGAACTGGGTGCGACGCGATGCCGAGCGCATCTTCGTTGGTAAAACCCGTGCCAATCACACGCTGAGTCAGGAGGAAATCAACCTGCTGATGGTTCGTCTGGCACAACAGGGCAAGCGGGTGCTGCGTTTGAAGGGGGGTGACCCTTTCATCTTTGGCCGGGGCGGCGAAGAGATTGAAACGCTGGCGCAGCATGGCATTGCTTTTGAGGTGGTACCGGGGGTGACCGCGGCGAGCGGGGCCGCCAGTTATGCGGGGATCCCGCTGACCCACCGTGACTATGCGCAATCGGTGACGTTTGTTACCGGGCACCGGCAGGATGGCAGTATCGATCTTGACTGGCCGATGTTGAGTCGTCCGGGGCAGACGGTGGTGGTCTACATGGGGGTGTCGACAGCCGAGGCGCTGTGCCAGGCGTTCATTCGCCATGGCCGATCGCCGGCGTGCCCGGTGGCGGTGGTGGAGCGGGCGACCACGCTGGATCAGCGGGTCGTGGTTTCGACCTTGTCGGCTTTGCCGGAGAAGATTGCCGCGCTGGACATTCGTTCGCCTTCGCTGATCATTGTCGGCGAAGTTGTACAACTGGCGGGCAAACTGGGCTGGTTCGATCCCCGGCAAGCCCCCGACCCTGCTACAATCGGCGATAGTTCCCGGGAAACTTTCTGAAACGGTTTGCCGGATGCATCCTGACTGATCGACTCACGACATATTATGGTTGGCATATTACTGATAACACACGGCAATCTCGGTGAGGTTCTGGCCGAGGATGCCTATCACATCCTGGGGCGTACCTGGGAAAACCTGAAGACGCTGTCGGTCGACAAGTCTGATGACCCTGACGTCAAACTGGCTGTGGCGCGCACACTGGTTCAGTCGCTGGACGATGGTTCCGGCGTGCTGGTGTTGTCCGACATGCTGGGCGGCACGCCCTCGAACATTGCCAGCCGTTTGATCCATGCCGGCAAGGTGGAGGCGGTCGCGGGGGTCAACCTGCCCATGCTGGTCCGGGCGGTGAGCTACAGTCAGCAGCCGCTGGACGTCGTGGTCAGCAAGGCGGTGACCGGCGGTCTGGAAGGGGTGGTGTACATTATTCCGGGGGAGGGGAATGGTTAAATCCGAGGTCGAAATCATCAATAAGCTTGGTCTGCATGCGCGCGCCTCCAGCAAATTTACCCAGCTGGCCAGCCGCTTCCAGAGCGAGATTTTCATTTCCCGCAACAATCGCCGTGTCAACGGGAAAAGCATCATGGGCGTGATGATGCTGGCCGCGGCCAAGGGCAGTACGGTTGAGCTCGAGGTCAACGGCAGTGATGAAGAGGCGGCGCTGGCGGCGCTGGTGGGCTTGATCAACAACCGGTTCGACGAGTCGGAATAGTTTCGGACGCATTCTCGGGAGGGTCGGGTCAATGAGCATCATCCTGCACGGAGTGGCGATTGGTGGCGGCGTGGCGATCGGCCGGGCCCACCTGATATCGCGCAGCATGGACGATGTTGCCCACTATTCGCTGGATGAAGACGAGGTTCCGGCGGAGATCGCCCGTTTCGACGAGGCGATCCGGGCCACGCGCAAAGAGCTGGAGATGCTGTGGGGCACCATCCCCGAAAATGCGCCGGCCGAGCTGGGGGCCTTCCTGTCCCTGCACATCATGTTGTTGGGCGATGTCACCATCTCGCGCGAGCCGCGCGAGATCATTTCTGCGCAAAAGTGCAATGCAGAATGGGCACTGAAACTGCAAAGCGACATGCTGGTCGAGCAGTTCGAAGCCATCGAAGAAGATTATCTGCGTGAGCGCAAGCATGATGTGCTGCAGGTGATCGAGCGGATTTTCAAGAATCTGGACGGCACGGATCCGCAGTTGCCGGCCGCGGGGGATCTGGTCGAAGACGCCATTCTGGTGGCGCATGACCTTTCCCCGGCCGACATGGTGTACTTCAAGGAGTCCGAATTTGCCGCCTTCATCACGGATGTCGGCGGCGCCACTTCCCATACGGCCATTCTCGGCCGCAGTCTTGACCTGCCCTCGGTGATCGCTCTGCATCATTCGCGTGAACTGATCCGCGAAGATGAACTGGTGATCGTGGATGGTCAGCAGGGTGTGGTGATCATCAATCCCGACGAGATCGTGCTGGCACAGTATCGCCGCCGTTTGCGTGCCTGGCGCGATGCCCGCCGCAAGCTGTCGTCGATCCGCAAGGCCAGTGCCCAGACCGAGGACGGGACGCCGATTGATCTGCTGGCCAATATCGAAGGGCCGCAGGATATCGAGGATGTGCGTGCCTGTGCCGCCGCCGGTGTCGGTTTGTTTCGCAGCGAGTTTCTGTTTCTCGGGCGCGACAGTCTGCCGTCGGAAGACGAACAGTATGAAGCGTACCGCACGGTCCTGGAGCAGATGAAAGATCTGCCGGTCACCATCCGCACCATGGATCTGGGAGCCGACAAGAGTCCGCGCTGGCTGAATCATGGCGTGGCCGAGAACCCCGCGCTGGGCCTGACCGGCATCCGCCTGTGTCTGGCCGAGCCGCTGATGTTCCGCGTGCAGTTGCGCGCCCTGCTGCGTGCCTCGGTGCACGGCAAGTTGCGCGTGATGTTTCCGATGGTCAATTCCCTGCAGGAGCTGCGACAGGCCCTGGCGCAGGTCGATTACGCGCGCGAGGAGTTGCGGGAAGAGGGACAACCCTACGCCGAGTCGGTCGAATTCGGCGCCATGATTGAAATTCCATCGGCAGCGCTGGTGGTGAGCAGCTTCCTCAAGCACATCGATTTTCTGTCCATCGGGACCAACGACCTGATTCAGTACACCCTTGCGATTGATCGCAACGATGATGCCGTCAGCCATTTGTATGATCCGGTGCATCCGGCCGTGCTGCAGCTCATTCTGCATACCATCAAGGTCGGCACCCGGGGCGGCGTGCCGGTGTCGGTGTGCGGCGAGATGGCGGGTGATCCGCGTCTGACGCGTCTGTTGCTCGGCATGGGGTTGCGTAAATTTTCCATGCATCCGGCCAATGTGCTGGCAGTGAAGCAGCAGGTACTCAATACGCATCTGGACAAGATCGCCCAATTGACAAGTCGCATGCTTCGAACCGAAGACCCTGATAGAATTGCGGATCTTTTACAGCAGCTGAATGCCGATTCGATCGGCTGAGAGCCAATTGTCTGAACCAACTGAATTGACTGATCCTTCTGTGTCCAACGCCCCCGTCGAGCTCCGGGGGCGCATTCGTTTGGCTATCGTACGCCAGCGCTATAATCCGGCGGGTGGTGCCGAACGTTTTGTCAGCCGTGCGCTGGAAGTATTGCGTCGCAGCAGCGGGCTGGAGGTGTCGTTGCTGGCGCGCAAGTGGGAGCGCATCGACGGGATTCGTGCCCTGACAGTCGCGCCTTTTTATCTGGGAAATGTCTGGCGTGACTGGGGATTTGCCCGCGCGGCCCGCCGTCTCTGGCGCCATGAGGGCTTTGATCTGGTGCAGTCGCATGAGCGCATTCCAGGTTGCGATATTTACCGGGCCGGAGATGGCGTGCATGCGCGCTGGCTTGAGTTGCGGCGCAGTACCATGGGGTTCTGGCGCCGTCTGGCGCTCAAGCTGAATCCTTATCACCATTATGTCTGCCGGGCCGAACGTCAGATGTTTCTGGACCCCAGGCTGAAGCTGGTGATCTGCAATGCCGAGATGATCAAGCTGGAAATTCAGCAGCGCTTCGGTTTGCCGGAAGCGCGCTTTGCCGTGATTTACAATGGTGTGGATACCGAGGCTTTTCATCCGGGGCTGGCGGCCGAGTTTCGTGCCGCGATGCGGACTGAATGGCAGGTACCGGCCGATGCGCCCGTGCTGCTGTATGTCGGTTCGGGGTTCGAGCGCAAGGGCGTGGCACGGGCGCTGGCTGCGATGGCGGCCTGGCCCGAGGTGTATCTGGTGGTGGTGGGGACGGACAAGCATCTGGTGCGCTATCAGCGCGAGGCGGAGCGACTGGGGCTGGCCGGACGGGTGCGCTTTTGTGGCGCACGTCAGGACGTGCGGCCGTTCTATGCCATGGCGGATGCGTTCGTCTTGCCTACCCTTTATGATCCCTTCCCCAATGTCTGTGTCGAGGCTCTGGCCTGTGGACTGCCGGTGCTGACCACGCCCACTTGTGGTGCAGCCGAGCTGTTGCGGCGCGGTGAAAATGGCTGGGTGGCGGAGGCGCGTGATGCGCCGGCCTGGTCAGCCCTGGTGGGCGAGTGGCTGCAGGCGCGTGCCGCCTGGCCAGACATGCGCACGGCGGCTCGTGAGAGCGTGGCCACCTTGCACTTGTCTGCCATGGCAGAACGCTTGTTGGCGCACTATCGCGCGTTGCTTGATGATTTACCGCGGGGCAGGCGCCCTGCAGAATGACGGAACTGAACGTGATGACCGACACCCCTCGCAGAAATAATCTGGCGCTCTATCGCCGCTTGCTGACCTATCTGCGCCAGTACTGGAAGGTTTTTCTGGCATCGCTGGTGTTCATGACCGTTTCCGCCGCGACCGAGCCGGCCTTTGTCAATCTGATGAAGCCCCTGATCGACGAGGGGTTCATCTCCAAGGATCCCGCCGCGCTGCGCTATCTGCCGCCGCTGATCGTATTGCTGTTCCTGGTCCGCGGGATCAGCAGTTATGGCAACGAGTATTCCACCAGTTGGCTGACTGGCCATCTGGTACAACGTTTGAGACAGGAAGTCTTCAATAAGTTGCTGAATATGCCGGTGGCCTATTTCGACAATAATACCTCCGGCCGGCTGATGTCGCGTGTGACCTATGACGTCAATCAGGTGACGGATGCCGGATTCAATGTGCTCACGGTGTCGGTGAAGGATGGTTGTACCGTGATCGGTCTGCTCGGCATGCTGCTTTACTACGATTGGCGCATGACCCTGATCTGTTTCGTGGTGTTCCCGGCCGTGGGGATCTGCATCAGTCTGATCAGCAAGCGATTGCGTAATCTGACTCGCCTGAGTCAGCACCAGATGGGGCAACTGACCCAGGTCCTGAGTGAAACCATCGACTGCCAGCGTGTGGTCAAAGTGTATGGTGGCCAGTCGCATGAGTCCGAGCGTTTTGCCATGGCGGCACAGGATATCCGTCGCAATCAGGTCAAGCAAAGTGCCGCATCTGCCATGAATACCAGTGTGACCCAGCTGATCATTTCGGTGGCCCTTGCCGGGTTGGTGCATTTTGCCTTGTTGCGCGGCCAGCATGGCCAGCTGACGGCCGGGACATTTGTGGCGCTGATTACCGGCATGTCGGCGATGTTTGCCCCGATCAAGCGCATTACCAATATCTCCCAGTCCTTGCAGCGAGGCCTGTCAGCGGCAGAAAGCGTGTTCACCTTCCTCGACGAGCCATCGGAAGTCGATCACGGCACGCGCAAGCTCGACAAGGTAAAGGGTAATCTGACCTTCGAACAGGTTGCATTCCGCTATCAGAATGCCGAGAAGGAAGCCATTCGATGTTTTGATCTGCAGGTGCAGGCCGGGGAGACCATTGCCCTGGTCGGGGCCTCGGGCAGCGGCAAGACGACGCTGGTCAGCCTGTTGCCGCGCTTTTATACCCCCAGTTCCGGGCGGATCCTGCTCGACGGGGTTGATTTGAATGAGATTCGGCTGGATAACCTGCGAGCGCAGATTGCCATGGTGAGTCAGGATGTGGTGCTGTTCAACGATACGGTTGCTGCCAATATCGCCTATGGCGCGTTTGGCGAGGTTAGCCGTGAGCAGGTGATCGAGGCCGCCCGTCAGGCGAATGCGCTCGAGTTCATCGAAAGTTTGCCCGGTGGTTTTGATTGCATGATCGGCGAGAATGGTGCCTTGTTGTCCGGAGGCCAGCGCCAGCGTCTGGCGATTGCCCGGGCCCTGATCAAGAATGCGCCGATTCTGGTGCTCGATGAGGCGACCTCGGCGCTCGACAATCAATCCGAGCGGCTGGTGCAGGCCGCGCTGGAAAACCTGATGAAGGATCGCACCACGATCGTCATTGCCCACCGATTGTCGACCATCGAAAATGCCGACCGGATTGTGGTCATGCACCAGGGTGAGATTGAGGAACTGGGGAACCATCAGCAACTGATGGCCCGGCAGGGTTTATACGCCATGTTGCATTCGCGGCAGTTTGCCGAGCCTGGTGTAGAGCAGGGGCGGACCTGATGCGTTATTTGCCAAGGTTGTTGCCGGACTTTCTGGTGCAATACCGTGCCCCGGATAGCTATCGCGTGCTGGCATGGCTGGTATTGCTGATGACCTTGTTGCTGTTGGTGATCTGGCCGATTCCCAACGGCCAATTACCGTTCCACAGAAACTTTGTGCTGATTCCCTTGTTCTTGCTCCAGGCTTGGTTGGTGTGTCGTCGGCATGCCTTGCCCCTTGACTGGCATGCATTCAGGAAACCCTTGCTGCTTGTTGGGGTCCTGACGGGCTGGATTGTGGTGACTGGACTCTGGCACTCGCCTTCGACCAGCGTTTTCCTGCAACTGCTGAATGGCAAATGGCTGCGTGCCCTTGAGACCGGTTTTATGGGGCTGACCTTGCTGCCCGTTCTGGCAGTCAATCGCATTGAGGCAAAGCGGGGCATGCAGTGTTTATGGTTGATCGTGTTGGCCATGACGTTGCTGGCTCTGGTTCAATTGGCTGATTTTGTTTCGCTTTGGCATCAGTCCGGCCTGCTCCCCCTTGGGTTTACCCGTTTGGCATACTCCAGGTTTGAGCTGAGTGTCTATTTCAGCATGGCGCTTGTTTTTGTGTTTGCTGAGATCGCGGTAAGACTTGCCATGGGCCGCAGTCTGTTTCATGGCTCGAGAGTTGGCCTTTTTTGTGCTCTGCTGATTTTGCTGGTGTCACAGCTTGGGCTGGTGACGCGTAATGCTACGGTGGGGATCGTAGCCAATCTTTTGTCGATTACCATCCTGGTTTCGTTGATGCGTGCCTCGCAATGGGGGCGCCGCAAAACAACGCTGTTTATCTTGCTTGCGGTCGCCGTGATTGCCGGTATCGGGGTGACCTCCTGGAAAACAGATCCCAGATGGACGACCTTCAAACAAACCTTGCCTCTGGCGCTGGATACCACTCATCACCTTGCCTGGCTCGATAAGGCTCATCATGCCTACCCTGTGATGGCCAATGGCAATACGGTGGACGTGTCTGCTTATGAGCGTATTGCCTGGCAGAAAATTGGTTATGAAATGGTGCTGAAAGAGCCTTTGGGCATGGGCTGGTATGCCGAGAATTTTCATCGCGCGGTCGAGAAATACTACGGGTTTACCACCACGACGCAGAGCCATTCCGGCATGATCAATTTCGCCCTGTCAAACGGGATTCCTGGCTTCATCCTGTGGTTGATGTTGCTGGGCTGGTTGATTGACTATGGCCTGAGGCATTTTTATCAGCGCAAGATGGTTTCCGGCCTTGCCCTGGCGATTTTTGTCATGGGGATGATGATGCGCGGTTTCTTTGACGACATCTGGCGCGATCATATGCTGGAGATGTTCTTCTTTATCAGTGGATTTTTGCTGATGCTTTGTGATTACGAGCAGTCATCCGCAAAGATTGCTCAAGTGAATGAAAAAACCGGTCATGAATAAAGTCACTTCTTTGCGAAATATTGCGCTCGTTGCCACGGCGGCTTCGGACCAGGCCGTCGAATGGTTAGCCAGCCTGCTGTCAGGACCTTTGGCGTCTCAGTATGCGTTTCACATTCTGGTCGGGCCATCAAACTACCCGAAAATGACGGCCGCAGGTCTGAACGCCGTGCTGGTCGAATCCGGTGCTGCCGTGCGGCAACTGCTCAAACAAATCAAACCCGACCTGATCCAGACATTCAGCGAGCAGGACCATCGTCAGGTTGCTCGCTATGCTTTGTTTCATCCGACCACCTTGCTGGCCACTCATCTGCGGGCGGAGGAGGCGATCGCTGCCGGGCGGATCAATCATTTCATTTATAACCGCCTGACGGACCTGAATCTGTTTCTTGATCCGGCGGCCAATAGCCACTCCGGTTCGAGTGGCTATTTGGGTTTGCAAAACCCGGTCATCCTGCAGCAGGACTCGCTCGGTGGCGATATCTGGCAGATGCTTGGCCATGTCTATGGTTCGCTGCTGCATCCCGAACGTCTGGATGTGCATCACAATATCAAGCGTGATTTTTCCGATATCAAGCTGGCCTACATCACGCATTTTTATTGCAATCAGCAGGACATTACCTCGGTCACGCGTTTGCTGGAGCGTTATGCGGCGTATCCGCCAGAGGTGCGCGCCCAGGTGCAGTTTGTCATTGTTGATGATGGTTCGCCGATCAAGTATCAGATTCCCGAGTTGCCGCTCAACCTGACCTGGATTCGCATTGATCAGGACATTCGCTGGAATCAGGCCGGGGCCCGGAATCTGGGGGTGGTGTATGCACGTGCCGATACCATACTGATGACGGACCTGGATCATGAGTTGCCGCTGGCATCGATGCAGCAGCTGCTGACGCGCGGCTCGTGCGGCAAGCGACTCTACAAGATGCGCCGCCGGGACGCCGAGGGCAAAACCTACAAGGGGCATTCCAATTTCTTTGTCATGTCACGTGGCCGGTTTTTTGAATGTCATGGCTATGATGAAGAGTTTGCCGGTCACTATGGTGCCGAGGACTTCCGTTTTGTGAAGTACCAAAAGGCGCGCGGCAGCTTCCAGACCTATTTGCCAAGCAGGATCTACTGTATCGAGCGCACGGATATCGATCGTCAGCGTTCCTATCACAGCCTGGTTCGTGATCTGTCGTTCAATTCGGCTGCTGACAGCCGCAAGCGCCGTGAATTGGCCCATGTCGGTCATGGCTACGGGCACAGCCGGATGTTTCTGAATTTCACCTGGACCATCCTGTCCGATCAGCGCTTTGAACATCCGGTCGAGCGGCCGCGAAGCCGGTGGTGGAAATATCGGTCTTTGCTCCGGCAGGTTTCTCCCCGTTTCTGAGGCCGGATCGTCGGGCGATGATCGGATCGCCCGTTTTTTTCGAGGATAGACAGGAGTTGGCATGCGCATTGCGCATATTGAATCGTCGATGGATTGGGGCGGCCAGGAGCTGCGGATTGTCGAACAGGCCGTCTGGCTGAATGCGCACGGACATCCCTGCTGGATTGTCGCGCGCCCGGGATCGGCAATCCTGACACAGGCCCGGCAGCGGGGTTTGCCGCTGCTGGAGATGGAAATTCGTGGCTCGATGAATCCTGCCACCTTGCGCACATTGCGCCACTTTGTGCGAGAGCAGCAGATTGATTTGATCGATTGCCACGGCAACCGGGACAGTACGTATGGTGCCTATCTGAAGTGGTTTGGCGGCCTGCCGGTGGTGCGTTCCCGGCATGTGACCGACCCGATTGGCGCCAGTGGACTGAAAAAACTGGTCTGGCGTTACGGCAATCACGGGATCGTGGTGACGGCTGGCCGCATTCGCGAAATGTTGCAGCAGGATGGTCTCGCCGATCCTGCCCGCGTTTATGTCGCGGTGGCCGGTGTCGATGAGCAACGTTTCCACCCTGGTCTGGACGGTGCAGCACTGCGTGCTCAGCTCGGGATTGCGCCGGCGGCGCGAGTCGTGGCCAATGTTGGCATGATTCGTCCGGACAAGGGACAGCTATTTTTCGTGCAGGCCTGCCGTCAGATCATTGACTGTCGTGATGATGTGGTTGCCATCCAGCTTGGCGAGGCGACTGGCCAGACCAGGGGTTACAAGCAGCAGGTACTGGCCGAGGCCGGTGCGGCGCTGGAGAGTGGTCGCATCCGTTTCCTGGGTTATCAGGCGGACATCGAGCACTGGCTGGCACTGGCGGATATCGTGGTGGTGGCGTCCATCGGTACGGAGGCACAGACCCGTCTGGTGGCGCAGGCCTTCCTGATGAAGAAGAACGTGGTTGCCACCACGGTGGGCGGGCTGCCGGAGATGATTCGCCATGAGCAGACCGGGCTGTTGTGTGCCCCGGGTGATGCCGCGGCCTTGCAGCAGGCGGTCAGTCGCCTGCTCGAGGATCCGGCGCTGGCGGAGCGCTTGCGCGAGAATGCCTATCAGCATGCGCTGTCCCACATGTCATTCGATCACATGATGCAGGGCATGCTGGGCTGTTACCGCCAGGCACTGGCCCGTGCGGGTCGTCAGGAGTCGACATGACCCGCTTGCGCATCGCGCATCTCATTGATCTGGACCGCATCGGCGGGGTGGAGTCGATGTATGCCAGCCTGATTCAGGCCCCGGTGCCTGAGGGATGGCAGGTGGAACACCATACCATTGCCGACAGCCTGAACCTTGCCCCCCGCTTTCGCCCGATTGTCGAGCGCTGCAGCAGGACGCTGGTGTCGCCCAAAGTCTGGCATGGCATCAAGTTGCCCCGTCGTCCGGCGGGTCTGCGGGCTCGCAACCGGCTGGCACAGATCCGAGCTATCCGGCCGGATGTTGTTCTGGCATGGAATCAGTTTACTGACTTTCATTTGTCGCCCGATCTGGGATGCCCGCTGATTTACTACGAGCATGGCATGAGCTGGTATGAGCATGCGCCGGCTCAGTTGCAGGGATTTCTGCCCTATGTAGATGGCGCCATTGCGGTATCGCGGGCAGGGCAGCGCATGTTGCAGCTCAAACATGGCGTCTCTTTTCCGGTGCATCTCTGCCCGAACCCTTTGCGCGCCGATCTTCATGTGACGGATGCCCCGGTTCGCTGTTTGCCGCAGGACCGGCCGTTGCGTCTTGGTGTGGCCGCTCGTCTCGTTCCGCTCAAGGCGGTGGGGCTGGTGGTGCTGGCGTTGAAGTTGCTGCGACAACAGGGCGTGGACGCCGAGCTCAGCATTGCCGGGGAGGGCCCTGAGCGTGGTGCGATCGAGCGTCTGATTGCCCGTGAGGGCCTGGCTGATCATGTTCGCCTGTTGGGCCTATGTGATGACATGGCCGGGTTTTATCGTTCGATTGATCTCTTTGTGATGAGCTCGATGCATGAAACCATGCCTCTGGTTTGCATCGAGTCCATGGCGTATGGCGTGCCCGTGATAGCCTGCATGGTCGATGGTCTGCCCGAGGTGGTCCGGGATGGGCAAACCGGTCGTTGCCTGACGCCAACCCTTGATGTATCGGGCTATCAGGCTCTCACCGGCGCCAGTGTTGCCTTCGCCCGTCGCGTGTATGACCCGCAGCAGGATCTGCTGGTGGAGACCCGGATGTTGGCGCCTGAGGCGATTGCCGAGGCGGTAACCGCCCTGGCGTCAGAGCCGGCAGGCTACCAGGCCATGAGCGCGGCCTGCCTGGTTGAAGCGGCCTTGCCCCGTTATGACCAGGCCCAATATCTGCAACAGTTTTATGGCCTGCTGGCGGATTTTGCCACGAAACGCTGATGGTAATCGGCCAGGGTCATGCCCTGGCAACGGCTGGCAATGTGCCGGAACAGCTGATCCATATCCCGGTACAATTGTTCAATGCTGGCCTCGTCCGGAAAGGTCGGACTCCCTCCTGGCATGAATTCTGAAGAGTGCAGCATGAATTCAAGGTAATCGCTGCCTTCGGCCAGGATGCGGTTGGTGAGGGAGAGGGTCTCGGCCAGGTTGTCGCGCTTGGGTCGCAGCCAGCTGATCGAGTCCGGTCGGATCTTGCCGCGCAGCCGGTCCAGCGTGCGTCGGGTCGCGCGCAACCATGCCGGATATTTGAGCCGGGTACTCATCGGGATTTCCAGCAGCGCCGAGTGGCCTGGGCGGGCAATGTCGTCCGGGTCGATGAAGTAGGCTCCAGTGGGAAAATGCCGGTAGTCGGTGCCGCCCTTTCCCTGACGCTTGCCTGGCGTACCCCCCCAGTCGATATGGGGTGTGACCGAGCAGTCGACCTGATAGCCATATTCCAGCAGCAGTTCGGCGTATCGACGGTCAAAAGCCCAGCGGCCGGCACGATGGCTGATCATTTTGATGGAGAAGGTATCCTCGAGCAACTTGGTCATGGTATCGACCTTGCTGCGCATCACATCATCCGGATATTCAATCAGGTAGGCCTTGTCTTCCCCATCATGGTCGGTTTGCGGGTGGGCCGGCGGACTGTTCCAGGCGTGCAGGTGCATGCCGATCTCGCCCGTTCCTCGGGCAATGACATCTCTGGCAAAGGCCTGATAGACCGGATCGATGGCCATTTCATAATTGGTCAGGTAGCAAGGCTTGAAGCCATATTGCTCGCACAGCAGCTGAAAGCGTTCTAGATAGGCGGCATTGCGGGTGCTCAACGGGCCGGTACCCCAAAGGTTATCCCCTTCGGTATCGATGGTGATCAGGAACGCGGGCCTGCTAGGGTCTGAATGGTTCACGGTGCGGAAGTCTGTCTGGTAGTCGTCGTGCGTTTGCGCGGTATGGGAAACGAGTGGTGAAGATCATAGCGCATCAGCGCGGAAAAATCCGATTGCTGGTGAGCCCATGTCGTCGGACAGGCAGACGCTCCCGGAGCGATCAGTTACAATTTCACGCTTTCCCATTCGAGTGTGCCGACCTGCCATGTGTGGAATTGCCGGTTACTTTTCTGCCTCTCCCGTTGCCCCCTCCGTAACCGATGCCATGTTGGCCGAGCTTGCCCGCCGGGGACCGGATGACGCCAGCCGCTTGCTGCTGGATCAGGCTTTTCATCCCTTGCCGGCGGATCAGGCGGCGCATCATGCCATGCTGCATGCCCGTCTGGCGATCATTGATCCGCGCCCCATTGCCAACCAGCCCATGGCCAGCGCCGATCGCCAAGTGTGGATCTGCTATAACGGCGAAGTTTATGACTGGGACGCTGATCGGCAGGCACTGGAAGCTGATGGTGCGGTCTTCCATACCCACTCCGATACCGAATTCATCCTGAATGCCTATCTGGCCTGGGGGCTGGATGGCCTGCTGCAGCGTCTGCGCGGCATGTTTGCCTTTGCCATTCTCGACCTGCGTCAGGGCAAGGTGCATCTGGCACGTGACCGTATGGGAGAGAAACCGCTGGTCTACAGCCATGGAGAGGGACTGTTTGCCTTTGGCTCACTGGTCCGTGCGGTGTTGCCCGTTCTGCCGAAAGACAGGCGCCAGTTTTCTGCACAGGCCATCGATGCCTATCTGGCTCATCGCTACATTCCCTCTCCCGCCACGATTTTCAGCCATGTCCAGCGCCTGGAGAACGGGTATTGCCTGAGCTATGACCTGAAGTCCGGCGAATTGAACAAGCGTCGCTACTGGCAGCCGACGGCAGAGTCCGGTGACTGGCTGTCGGTGCTGGATGAGGCGGTGGCCATGCGAACGGTGGCCGACCGTCCTCTGGGGGTGCTGCTGTCCGGCGGGGTCGATTCTACCGTCATTGCCAGTCGTCTGGCCTCCCAGTCGTTGACCGGCTTCAGCACCTTCACAGCGGCCTTTCCCGGCTCCGGGATGGATGAGTCGGGGGACGCGGCTGACACGGCACAGCGCCTCGGGCTGGAAAATGTGTCGGTGGCCATGCCGCAGGACCTGGCAGCGGATTTTGCGCGGATTGTGGCAGATCTCGATCAGCCCTTCGCCGATCCCTCCAGTTTCCCGACCTGGTATCTGGCACGTGAGGTCACACGGCACGTGAAGGTGGTGCTGGTCGGGGATGGGGGGGATGAGCTGCTGGCTGGCTACAAGCGGGTCAACAAGCATCTGCGCACGCGCTGGCGGCGCCATCTGCGACTGCCATTGCCGGTCTGCCCGCAACTGTCGGCCAAAGGGAGTGGCAAGCTGGCGACAGAAATGGCCATGGACTGGCGAGAAGCCTATTCCCTGCGCTTTTCAGGCCTGACACCGGGGCAGCGACGATTTCTGCAGGGGGGCAGGCCACTGCCTCGCCTGAGTTACTGGCGCGAGGCCGAAGCGACCGGGGTGGCGGCCGATGAGGCCGACAATGCCCTGCAAACGTTGCTGGCCATCGATTTTGCCAACTATCTGCCGGACTATATCCTTAACAAGTCCGATCTGTGCACCATGGCGCATGGCCTGGAGGGCCGACCGCCACTGCTGGATCATCGTCTGTATCAGACTTTACTGTCCGTGCCGGCGCAAACGCGCTATACCCGTCCGGCCAAGCTGATTTTCCGGCGCGCCATGCATCCTGCCGTGCCGCCGGATTTCTTCCAGCGCAAAAAACGAGGCTTCAATCCACCATTGCATGGCTGGCTGCAAGGCAGTCTGGCGCCCCGCTTCGAAGGCCTGGGGCGGCGGCTGTCCGCATTAACCGGCGGGCAACTGGATGCTGGCGCTGTCGATGCGTTTGCTCAGGCCTACCGCCAGGGAGATCGGGCTCTGGCCGAGCAGGTCTTGCAGTTGCTGATCCTGGACGAGAGCCTGGCCCAGCTGCAGCGGCTGGTGGCTGACGAACAGGGTGAATGAGGCGCTATTGCCCCACCAGTGCGAGATAGGCATCGACGGTACGGGTCAGCGTAAAGCGCTGCAGCTCCTCTTGGTCGATGGACGGCGGGGCGCTGACCACGCGCCGGATGGCGGCGGCCAGGGATTCGGCCGTCAGTTCGCTCAGTCCCCGGGCCAGGTCGCCCGTCATGATTTCATCCGGCCCGTAGGGGCAGCGTGTACTGACCACCGGCGTGCCGCAGATCAGCGCCTCCACCAGCACGTTGCCGAATCCTTCATAGTCCGAGCTGAGCACCAGCGCCTGGGCCGCCCGCATGTAACGGTAGGGGTTCGTGCTGAAGCCGGCAAACACGACCTGGTCCTCGATGCCCAACTGGCGAGCCTGTTGTTGCAAGGCGTCCTGTTCAATGCCCGCGCCCTGGCCAAGTAGTACCAACCTGCCTTCGTAGCCACTCAGGCTGAAAGCCTCCAGCAAGCGATCATGGCGCTTTTGACTGTTCATGCGCCCGACGTGCAGCAGGAAGGGGGCTGCCATCTGCAGCGGATCCTCTGCCGCCTGTCTGCGGATGTCCTCCAGATCAAACGGATTGTAGATGGCCGTCATCTTGGCCGGCTGAATCCCGCATTTCAGTACGTCCTGCTGCAGAGCCTGGCAAACCGTGATCAATTTTCGTCCCGAGTAGGTGCGAATCAGTTGGCGATGCTTGAGCCAGCGTTTCAGGCCACGCTTATCTTGAAGTTGGCCGGCCTCGATGGCGCAGTGCAGGCAAAGCCATGCGTTCTTCAGGAAGGGGCAGGCGACGACGATGCGGTCGGTTTTCGGCAGGTTGGACACGGCCAGGTCTACCTGGCGTCCGGCGTAATGCCGGCGCAGCGCCTGATCCAGCTGCGCCGCCCGACGGCGGATCTCGGTTTGACGCTTTAGGGGACCGCGGTAAGTATCTTGGATGACCAGCAGTTGAACGCCCTGGGGAATGGGGTAGTCGCAACGATCACGCAAGGACGCGATGGTGACATCCTGTCCGCGACGTGCCATCTCGCCGGCCAGTGTCAGGACCACGCGCTCCGCGCCCCCGCCCGGTAGTCCGTCGATGATGAACAAAATGTTTTGAGTCATGGCGATTCCTGCTGGCGGTTTATGCCGGATGATCGTTTTGCGGTCGCAGCAGACGCTGGCAGGCGTTCAGGACCGTCTCGGCCGGAATGGCCGAGAGATAGCGCTGTGTCGTCGAGGTGTCGATGGCATCCGGGTGCGGCAACGGCCCGTGATCTGCGGCATTGATCACGATGGCGCGATTCATCCAGGGATGCCATTCGTTGAGCTTGCTAGGGCCGAACAGGGCGACACAGTCGGTTTGCAGCGCGGCCGCCATATGCATAGGGACGGAGTCCACGCCGATGAACAGGCGGGCACCATCGATCAGGGCCGCCAGGGTGTTCAGCGACAATTGTCCTGCCAGAGAGTGCACGCGAGGTGAGCGCACTTGCTGCATGATGTTGTCGACCAACTGTTGCTCCTGCACCGAGCGGCCCCCGGTGACAATCACCGGCCAGCCATCATCGGCCAGGGTCTGAATCACGCTGGCAAAACGCTCATCCTCCCAGCATTTGAAAAACCAGCGGGCAGGCGGATGCGCCACGATATAGGTGCCATGGATGCCCAGGCGTGCCAATTGCTGCTGGATGTGTTCCCGGTCCTGCGACGAGTAGCTCATGCGGCAGCGACGCATTTCGTCGCTGACAGTCAGTGCCAGCGGTTGCAATGCCAGCAGGTTCTGCTCGACGGTGTGCAGGGTGTCGGACTCGGCCAGCGGCGCCAGATGGCGAAAACAGCTGCGCCAATACTTGTTGCGCCGCTTGGGGTAGTCAAAACCGACCGAGTTTGCCGGTGCCAAGGCTTTGGTCAGCAGTGCCGCGTTCATTTGATCCGACAGGTGGATGATCAGATCGTAATGCCGCCTGGCCAGCTGACGGTACAGGCCGAGCCAGTGCGCCAGCCGCCGCCAGCCCCGCACGCTGCGGTCCAGACCCCAGATCCGGCTCAGGCCGGGATGGTGCTGAACCATCGGCCGTGTCTCTTCATACAGCAGCATGTCGATCTCTGCTGCGGGATAGGATGCCTGCAGGGCGTGGATGACCGGGGTGCACAGCAACACATCGCCGTGATGGCGCAGTTTGATGAGCAGGATACGGGCTGGGGGGGAAATGGGGGGTGTCATGGCGGAGGAAATGGCTTCTCCGATCATGCCGACCTGCCGAATGGCACAACAGGACGGGCAGAAAAGTCATTTTTGCTGATATTGAAATGACGCAGATTCTATCGTATTCAGTGCCTTGCTGGGGAGCTTTGCATAAAGAAACACCGGCCTTGGCCGGTGTCGGGTGCTACTGACGTCAAGTGTTCTTCAGGCATTGAACAGCGGATTGCCAGGATCCATGTCACGGCCGTTGCGCTGGATGGTGCTCCAGACGGCCTGACCGCGCAGCGACTCCTGGACATCACAGGCCAGCGAGCTGTAGGCGCGTACATTGCCGTCGGTGGAGTAGGCACGCAACAAGGTGACCTTGGCGGCGAGATTGTCCGGTTCGTCGCGCAGCGCATCACGCAAAACGCGCACGGCTTCCTTGGTTCTGCCGTAAGCGAGAAACACTTCGGCTTCTCCCACCGGGTCGATGCCCCGATGGCGCGGCTTGGTGTAACGGACAGTTCTCCAGAGCTTGCGAATACCGTAGTAGGCCAACATGCACCCCAGACTGCTGGCCATTGCTGTAAGCAACATCATGCTAATCCCTCGTGCTTTGTTTTGTTTTGTGCTCGATTATTCGGACGAACGTTTTTAACAAGCAATCCGTAGAAATCCTTAGCGGCACGCTGCGGATTATGCGTTTGGGATATTGGAGGTGTGACGAAGGGGTGGACAGGGCCTGGCGCACAAATGCCGGGTGAGTAGAATGGACCGCTTGCCCGGGCTTGCCATTGGAATGGCGCCATAGCCGGCGCGGGACCGGCTACCGGGCTGGAGAATCGTCAGGCGCTGGTCGGTTCGAGCAGTTCCGGTGCGGAGAGAATCGTTCGCAAGATCTTGTCAGACAAGTTTTTTTCGATAACAGCCTGGCCGATCTGTTGCAACAATACAAACCGGATCTGCCCCTGACTGACCTTCTTGTCGTGGCTCATCAGCGACATCCACTGTTCGAAGCCCAGATCCGGCGCCCGGGTGGGCAGTCCGGCGGATTGGATCAGTGCCCGGATACGCGCAAGGTCGCTGGTTGACAGCCAGCCCTGCGCCTGCGAGGCGGCTGCGGCCAGGACCATCCCGGCGGCCACGGCTTCGCCATGCAGCCAGACACCAAAGCCGAGGCCGGCTTCAATGGCATGGCCAAAGGTGTGTCCGAGATTGAGCAGGGCACGGATGCCGTTTTCCTTTTCGTCCTGGCCCACTATCTGCGCTTTCATTTCGCAGCAGCGGCGCACGGCTTCCTGCAGTGTCGCGGCATCGCGCGAGCGCAGGGCATCGATATGGGTTTCCAGCCAGTCAAAGAATGTGGCATCGCCGAGCAGACCGTACTTGATGACTTCGGCCAGACCGGCGTTGAACTCGCGATCGGGCAGGGTGGCCAGCAGGCTCATGTCGGCAATGACCGCGCGGGGTTGGTAGAACGCCCCGATCATGTTCTTGCCTTGAGGATGGTTGATGGCGGTTTTGCCGCCGACCGAGGAGTCGACCTGGGCCAGCAGGGTGGTGGGGATCTGGATGAAGGGGGCGCCGCGCTGGTAGCAGGCGGCCGCAAAGCCGGTCATGTCCCCGATGACCCCGCCGCCCAGGGCAATCAGGGTGGTGCTGCGTTCGCAGCGTTCAGCGAGCAGTACGTCGAAAATCAGATTGAGGGTCTGCCAGTTCTTGTGATCCTCGCCATCCGGCAGAATCACCGGGATGACCCGGATGCCATGCTGAGTCAGGACCGCGCTCAGCCTGGCGAGATACAGCGGCGCAACGGTCTGGTTGGTGACGACGGCGACCTGATTGCCCGCAATGTGGGGCAGCAGCAGGTCGGCCTGCGCCAGCAAGCCTTCTCCAATATGGATCGGGTAGCGGGTATCCGGCAGCGTCAGGTCGAGCGTGATCATGTCAGTGTTTTCCGGTCAGGGCGAGAAGCTGCTCTTCCAGATGGCCGACCAGCGTGTTGACGTTCTGTTGGGTGGTGTCGATAACCAGGTCGGCGATTTCCCGGTAGAGCGGATCTCGCTCCTCGAACAGGCTGGCCAGCCTGGCACGGGGGTCGGCAGTTCGCAGCAGCGGGCGATTGCGATCCAGCTGGGTACGGGTCAGCAGGTCATCGATATTGGCCCGCAGATAAATTACGGTGCCATGCTGCGCCAGCAGCCTGCGGTTCTGCTCTTTCAGTACCGCGCCGCCTCCGGTTGCCAGGACAATATTGTCGAGCTTGACCAGATCGGCAATGACGCAGGCCTCCCGTTCGCGGAAGCGTGGCTCGCCTTCGATATCGAAGATGGTGGCGACGCGCACGCCGGTCCGGGCTTCGATCTCCTGATCGGAATCATAAAAGGTTTTCTCCGCCTTGCGTGCCAGCGCACGCCCGACGGTGGTTTTGCCGGCGCCCATGAGCCCGACCAGAAAAAAGTTGCCTGCCAATGTTCCCATGTCATCCATTCTATCTGATGGTAGGACAATCTGTCTTTGGGCTTTCAGGCTAGAAGGGGCGAGAGGACTGCAGGCTCAACTTTGCGAGACAATCTGCGGCGTGATGAAGACCAGCAGCTCGCGCCGCGAGTGCTTTTTGGTATTGTGGCGAAACAGCCATCCCAGCAAGGGAATGTCACCCAGCCAGGGGACCTGGCTGTTCATCGCGTGTTGCTCGTCCACATAAATCCCGCCCAGTACCACGGTGCCGCCATTCTCGACCTGAACGGCAGTCCGGATGCGCTTGGTATCGATGGACGGCGTCAGATTAACCTGGCGGTAGTTTGGTGAGTCTTTGTTGATCTCGATCTCCAGCCAGAGACTCTGGCCATCGGTCGCAATGGTGGGTTTGACTTTCAGGCTCAGGGCGGTTTTCTTGAAGTCGACCGCAGTGGTTCCGCGCGATGACATGCGCGGCACCGGCATTTCGTTGCCTTCCTCGATGGTGGCTTCATGCCGATCGGCGGTCAGCAGCCGGGGGGTCGAGACCAGCTTGCCCTGTCCCTCCGCCTGCATGGCCTGCAGTTCCAGGCTGATCAAGGTGCCGGCACTGGCCTTGAACAGGGCGGCAATCGAGCCGAACGAGGTGGCGACGGGCAGATCTACCCCTGAGGGCAGGCTGCGTGAATCTGGGGAATAGGGTTGCCACAAACCCGGGCGAGGTCGTCCGTTGCCTTTGTCGTGACTTGAGGCCTGGGATGTTCGGGTCGGCAGTCGAGCAAAGTTGAGTTTGCTGCCCAGCTCTCGGCTGAAGTGGTCATTGGCCTCGACGATCTTGGCTTCAATCATCACCTGTTGACGCGGCGTGTCGGTCAATTCGAGGAGTTGCTGAATTTTCTGACCATTCTCCGGCGTGTCATGCACAAACAGCGTATTGCTGTGCGGGTCGACCAGCATGCTGCCCTTCTCGCTGAGCAAACGCCCCTGTTCCAGAATCTTGCGCATTTCCTCCGCCTGGCGATGGCGCAAAGCGAAGGCCTGCATCTGCGGCGCGATCAGCATCTTGCGTTGCTGGCCTGCTTCGTAGCGTTGCTTTTCCTGCCCCAGCAATTCATCTCTGGCGGAGATATAGCGGACCTTGCCGATACGCTGCTGCTCCAGTCCCCGTGCCTGCAGAATCAGTGACAGAGCCTGCTCCCAGGGGACGTCCTGCAGTTTGATGCTGATCTGTCCTTTTACAGCGTCTCCGACGATCATGTCCTTGCCTGCCTCATCCGCCAGGGCGTAGAGGGCTGCCCGTACATCCAGATTCTGGAAGTTCAGCGTGATCTTGCCTTGCTCTTCCTGAGCGCAGACCGGCAGTACCGCCCCGCCCAGACATAAAACAGTCAGCCAGCCGACATGCCAAATTGTTTTCATGGGGTCTCCATATGCAGATAACGCTCTCCACGGCTTGAAGGCGTCGCCTCGCCGACCGGCTTCAGGGCGATGTGCGACTCGCCGATCAGGGTGACTTGCCAGTGGCCATGGCCCAGCAAGGAACCCACCCGGACGGTGTATACCTGTTGATGCTGATCCTGCAGCAGCGCCAGACGTTTGCTGCCACGAACCAGCGTGCCCGCCAGCTTGATCTGTGACAGGTCAAATCGGTCTGCATCCATGCTGGGCAGGCCGGCCACGCCCTTGCCGGTACTCAGGCGCTGCGGGTCAAACGGAGTCCGAAGGGCCGGATCAGCCTGACTGGATATCGATCCGCATAGCAGTCCGTAGCAAAGCAGTTTGCGCATCAGGCAGCTTCCTCCATGGTGCCGGGTTGCAGGCAGCGAACACGCGCCTGAAGATCCAGCCGACCCTGGCTTGCCCGGGTCAGCTGTAGTTCGTCGACAAGCAGGGCGGCTGGGTGCTGACTGATCTCGGCCAACAGCGCCTGCAAGGGATGGAAGTGCCCGGTGGCCAGCAAGCGCGCCGAAGCCTCGACCCGGTCCTGATGATTGCCCATGGTCTCCGGCGGGCTCAGCAACAATGTGATTTGCAGTCGTTTTGCGGCATCGCGGATAAAGGCCATTTCACAGTCCGGCCGCAAGCGTGCCAGCGCCTCGCTCATCACGGCGGGAGGGGGGGCGGCAGACAGGGCATGCGGCTGATCCGGGACGGCAGGCAGGGTGTGTCGCAGCAAGCTATATTCGACGATGCCGATGAGCAGATTGAACAGGCCGATCAACAGCCATTGCCGGCGTCGTGTCATCCTGCAGGGCGCAGGCCATGGCCGCGCCCTCATGGCGTGCTCTCCGGTCTGTTGACGGGGGGCCTGGCCAGTACCAGCAAGAACTCGCTGACGGGGCGACCCTGGGCCACCCCGGCCGAGGCCTCCCGATGAATCCGTTGCTTGAAGGTACCTTGCTGCCGCAGCTGCTGCTCGAAGTGCGACAAAACCCCGGGGTGACTGGCCTGACCCGTCAGGCGAAATTCGTCTTTCAGCTGCGAAGCCTCTTTCAGGACCACGCCTGACGGCGTGGCGTGTTCCAGCAGGACAAGAAGACGCAGCGCGTCGTCGTGCCCGGTCTGCCAGCGCTGGCGCCACCAGAGATCGCTCTGGGCGGGCGCGGTGACCTCGTGTGCCGTGGTGATTTGCGTGGTCCGGCTGCCTTGCACGATTAGCCAGCCGACTAGAATGAAACACTGAGGCAACAGCAGGGCGAGCAGCCAGCGGCGTCGACAGAGGGCACGGTCCGCCTGCTGCTGATGCAGCAGATTCAGTCTGGCCCATGGACGTGCCGGCGGTGTGGGCATGCCGGCCATCAGGCAGCACCCAATGCCAGCCCGTAGGCAACAAAGAGGGTCGAGGCGTTGGCGGCTAGTGGACGGCGGTCTTGTTCATTGACCAGCCGTATGCCGGCAAAGGGATTGCTGCAGTAGCGTTGCTTCGGCCAGCGGGATTGCAGCGAGGCCAGCAAGGGCTGTGTCTGGGCGGCCGGCCCGGCCAGATAGAACATGTCCGGCAGTTCTTGCGCCAGTTGTTCGTGCAATTCGTCGGGGTTTCCGGCTTGTTGCACGGCGTGGGAGAACGGCGTGGCGGGCTCCTGATGCCACCACTGAATGGTTTGTCCATTGATCATGATCAGAGCGCAGGATTGGCACTCGGCCTGCAGCCAGGAGGGGGTGTAGCTGCACGCGGTGAGCATGGCCAGGCAGTCGATCTGTAGCTGTACCGGCTCCAGTCCGGCTCGTGTCAGCGTGTCGAGTAAACCGGTCAGATAGGGGTCGGGCAGGGAGGCGACAAGCCGCCTGGCGGGTTGTTCATGGTTGTCGGTCAGGAGCATTTCGGCCTCAACCCGGCCCATGGCGGGTGTGGCTGCAGCGGGGGACGTCTCAATCCGCACGGTGGCCGGGGGGATCGGCACAGACACCGCCACCCGGGTTTCGCTGAGGCCCAGGCGTTGCCAGGTTTCCCGCAGTCGAAGGGCGGCGGCTTCCGGCGAGTCGGTGGGCAGAGAAAGGCAGGCGTGGGCATGCAGTACCGGGGGCGCCCCGGCGTTCGTGCGCTCAAGCGAGACCAGGGCCAGGCGCTCGGTTCGCCATTCCAGCCCGATCGCGATGGTCGCAGGTGCAGGCCGAGTCAGATTCATCAGTTTCTGGCGCCACAAGATCCGTATCCTCCCTGTCGCGGCATGTCCCGAGACAGGGATAGCCAGGTTTTTATCAACTGGGCGTCACACGTCGTATAATCCGTGTTTCAGCGAAATACTGGAAAACCATGTTTAAACGAATATTTGCGATTCTGGCAGGGCTGTTTCTGGGTGGGGTGGTGCTTTCAGCCGGGGCCCTGGCGATAGCAATCATCATAACGTACCCCCGCCTGCCCAGCCTGGACGTGCTGACCGACTACCGGCCGAAGATCCCGCTGCGTGTTTACTCGGCGGACAATGTCCTCATCGGGGAATTCGGCGAGGAGCGTCGGTCGTTTCTGCGCATCCACGAGGTGCCGCAGCAGATGATCAATGCCCTTCTCGCGGCAGAAGATGCGAACTTTTACCAGCACAGCGGGGTTGACTATACCGGTGTGATGCGCGCGGCGATTGGCAACCTGCTGACCGGCCATGCGCGCTCTGGCGCCAGTACCATCACCATGCAGGTGGCGAAGAACTTCTTCCTGTCCAGCGAGAAGACCTTCACGCGGAAATTCAACGAAGCGCTGCTGGCTTTCAAGATTGAGCATGCGCTGTCGAAAGATCAGATCCTTGAGCTTTACTTTAACCAGATCTATCTCGGCCAGCGTGCCTACGGCTTCGGTGCCGCGGCCCAGGCTTATTATGGGAAAAATCTGCAGGATCTGACTGTTGCAGAAATGGCCATGCTGGCCGGCTTGCCCAAGGCGCCCTCCGCCTACAACCCGATCGTCAATCCGGAGCGGGCCAAGCTGCGTCAGGAGTACGTTCTGCGCCGGATGAAAGAGCTGAACTTCATCAACGATGCCCAGTATCAGCAGGCCATGGCGCAAAAGCTGGTGTTTGCCGGCCAGACCGACAACAACGGCTTCCCGGCTCAATATGTGGCTGAAATGGTGCGCCAGGCCATGTATGACCGCTTCCGCGAGAATGCCTATACCGAGGGTTACCGGGTCTACACCACGATCGACAGTCATCACCAGCAGTGGGCTTATGATGCCCTGCGCGCCGGGCTGATTGACTTTGACCGCAAGCATGGCTATCGCGGGCCGGAGAGTTTCGTCGACATGAACAACCTGCAGGGCGAGGACCTGGACATGGCGCTGGATGATGCCCTGTCCGAGATCCGCGACAGCGGGGACATGCAGCCTGCCATCGTGCAGAGCGCCAATCAGGGCGAGGTGCGTGCCTACATGCGCGGTGGCAAGATTGCCATCATCAATGGGGCAGGGCTCGACTTCGCCCGCCGAGCGATAGGTTCGCGCGTGCCGGCGCAGCAACAGATTCGCCCGGGCGCGGTGATTCGCATTCGTGCCAATGAAAAGGGTTACTGGGAAATTGTCCAGATGCCGGAAATCGAAGGAGCCTTCGTCTCTCTGGATACCCGGACGGGCGCGATTCGTTCGCTGGTGGGGGGCTTTGACTTCAACCGCCGCAGCTTCAATCACGTGACCCAGGCCTGGCGTCAGCCGGGTTCGACCTTCAAGCCCTTTATCTATTCTGCGGCGCTGGATCGCGGTCTGACGGCATCGACCATGATCAATGACGCCCCGTTCAGCTTCGACCCGCAGGATGGCTCGGGCAAGATGTGGACCCCGCAGAACGATGACGGCAAATTCATGGGCATGATTACCATGCACCATGCCCTGGCGCTGTCGCGCAACCTGGTGTCGGTACGTCTGCTGCAGGCCATCGGTACTGACTATGCCCAGCAGTACATCCAGCGTTTCGGCTTCTCGGCCAAGCAGCATCCGGCCTACCTGCCGATGGCTCTGGGGGCAGGTTCGGTGACGCCGCTGCAGATGGCGGAAGCCTATGCGACCCTGGCCAACGGCGGTTACCGCACCCATGCCTACTTCATTGATCGCATCGAAGACTCGACCGGTCGTGTGCTGGCCAAGACCCAGCCTGTCGTGGCCGGTCAGGGCGGCACCCCGGTGATCGACCCGCGCAATGCCTTCATCATGACAAATATGATGAAGGATGTGATCAGATACGGTACGGCCACGCGCGCACTGGTGCTGGGACGCAGTGATATTGCCGGCAAGACCGGTACCACCAGTGACTTCAAGGACGCCTGGTTTGTCGGCTTCAATCCGGGGCTGGTGGCAGCCACCTGGGTCGGCTATGACCAGCCGCGCAGTCTGGGGCGGTATGGCTATGGCGGTACCGCCGCGCTGCCGATCTGGATCAACTACATGGCCAATGCCCTGAAGAAGGAACCGGAGGTTGACCTGCCAATGCCGGCGGGCATTACCGTCAAGCCTGGCGCGGGTATGCGGGGGGGGGACGAGTATTACTACGATGAGTTCCAGACCCCCAATCCGGACATCAAGATCAACAATCGCGGCACCGTTCCGGTGGCCCCGGATGCCTCTGCCATCCTGGGCGGCGCGGACCCTGCAGCCACCCCGGATGCGCCCCCGCCGGCTGATGCCGTCGAGAAGGTCAAAGACCAGTTGTTCTGACCGTCTGTTGTCTGTTCCAACTCACACCCCTCGCCTGCGCGAGGGGTTTTTTCTTGTCCTGAATCTATCATCAAGATTTGCATCGTCTGATTGAGTACCCTGCATGCACCAAATACACATGCGGGGCAGTAGTGATGATAAGTTCAGTCGTGGTGATCGATGACCACCCCCCTATCCGGATGGCTCTGAAAACCTATCTGGAACAGGATGGTCGTTGTCGTGTGGTCGGAGAAAGCGGTGGCGCGGATGCGTTGGCATGTGTGCGTCAGCATGTGCCGGATCTGGTGATTCTCGATCTGGCCCTGTCTTCCTTTGACGGACTGGGCCTGATCCGTCAGGTTTGCCTGGTTGACAAGAAAATCCGGGTGCTGGTTCTCAGTTCACGCGAAGAGAAAATCTATGTGACGCGTGCTGCCGAACAAGGGGCCTGCGGCTATGTCAGCAAATCCAGTTCGATGCAGGAGATCCTGTACGCGGTACAACTGGTTCGTTCCGGCTATCGCTGTTTCCCCGTGGGCAGCCAGCAGGTGGCGCAGGAAGTGCCGGTACTGAGCCGGCGCGAACTGGCCGTCTTGCGCTTTATCGCCGGCGGCAGTCGAAACAAGGAAATTGCTTCGGCACTCTGCATCAGCCCGAAGACCGTCAGTACCTACAAAATGCGTCTTCTGACCAAGCTTAACCTCAAGACAACGCTGGACCTGGCGGAATACGCCCGCATGAACGGCTTGTCCTGAACCCCTGCAGGATCTTGATTTTGCTTGTCAGATTAATCTGATTTAATTGATTGTCATCCTTTATCACAATCCATACATCGTTTCCTCAAATCTGCCCGATAGGCTGGGAAGCATGGCAACAGACTGTGAGTAAGGAGAATCAGATGGATGCAAGACTACTGATGCAAGTCGGCGAACTGGGCAGTGGCCTGGCGGTGCTCATCGTCCTGTGCTGCTACGTCAAGCCCATATACTGGGCCGTCGTCTGCAAGATTTGGCACTTGATGGTGTCCGGCCACACCATCGAGCGCACCCTGTGCGCGGTGGAAACCGAGTTATCCCGCATCGGGATGCCACAGACCCAGTCGCCGGCAGAACCGGCTAGCGGAGAAGGGATGGCCACGGCCTGGCAATGGCTGGTCAGCGCCATCTGTGGCGGCAGCCAGCAGTACCGTCCGACCCATGTCCTGGCCATGGCGGCAGGCCTGGCAAGCAACGGCGCATTGTGCACGGTGGGTTTGCCGCTGGTTGAAAAGCTGGCGCTGCTGCAACAGGCCAGCGAGCGACTGCAACCTGCCCAGGCGATTCGTTTCCAGCATGCCCTGCATGGAACCTCCCGGTTGATTGCAGCCGCCCGCTACGACTGAGGCAAGTCTAAGATCCTCAGAACCGGCCCTGATGATAGTCTTCGAAAGCTTGTTCGAGCTCTTCGCGGCGATTCATCACGAACGGTCCCCACTGTGCAATCGGTTCATGCAGTGGTTGTCCTGCAATCAGCAAGAGTCGGCTCTCCGCCTCGGCCTGCAGGCGGACGCCCTGCTGATCACGGCCATTCGTCAGGACGGCCAGCGTTCCCTTGCTCACCGCGCGAGCGGTCTCATCCATGGTGACCTGCCCCTCATACACATAGGCAAAAGCATGATGCGTCTCGGGCAGAGGGACGTGCAGCGTCGCCCCCGCGGCCAACTGAATATCGAGGTAAAGAGGGCGGGTGCTGATGCCGCGGATCGCCCCCTGCTGACCGTCATATTCGCCGGCGATCAACGAGATCATCACCCCGGGCGCCGGCGAGAGACGCGGAATCTCGCTGTTCTGAATGCCCCGATACTGCGGGTCACACATTTTTTCTCTGGCAGGCAAATTTACCCATAGCTGGAAACCGCGCATGCGGCCTTCTTCCTGTTCCGGCATTTCCGAATGCACCACCCCGCGGCCAGCCGTCATCCACTGCACATCTCCCGGGCCCAGAACGCCCTCGTTGCCAGCATTGTCCCGATGGCGCATCCGTCCATCCAGCATGTAGGTGACCGTTTCGAAGCCCCGGTGAGGGTGTGACGGGAAGCCGGCGATATAGTCGCCTGGCTGGTCAGAGCCAAACTCGTCCAGCATCAGAAAGGGATCCAGGCGCTGCTGCAGGTTCTGTGTCAGCACACGCTGCAGCTTGACGCCGGCCCCATCCGATACCGGCATGCCGCGGTGCAGGCTTTCCACTCGACGCAACTGATTGATGGTTTCCATTGATCTCTCCTGTTGGATGGCTTTGTAGGACAGATTATTGATCTTGATTCATCGATAAAAAAGCGCAATTATTCGACTATATAAATCGAAAAAATCGATATGAATCTACCCAAGACCCGCGCCGCCCAATGGCGCATGTTGCAGGCGGTCGTCGATCACGGTGGTTTTGCCCAGGCCGCCAGTGTGCTGCACCGCAGCCAGTCCTCGGTCAGTCATGGCATCGCCACCCTGCAACAACAACTGGGACTCACCCTGCTGGAGCCGCAAGGTCGACGCATGGTACTGACGGATGCCGGACGAACTTTGCTCCGGGATGCCCGCGAATGGCTGGCGGGACAGGAGCGTCTGGAGATGCGTGCGCAACAGCTGCGTCAGGGCTGGGAAAGTGAAGTGAGGTTGGCGGTAGATTCGCTGTTTCCGGCCGGGATCCTGCTCGGGGTCCTGCAGCAGTTTGCCAGTCTTTGTGGTGATACCCGCCTGCAGCTGCACGAAGTCGTCATGTCCGGGGCGGATGATGCGCTCTATGGCGGCCAGGTCGACCTGGCCATTGCCACCCGCGTGCCGAGCGGCTTTCTCGGGGATTGGTTGCTGGATGCCGGCTTCCGGGCGGTGGCGGCGCCAGAGCACCCGCTGCTGGCTCTGGGGCGTGAATTGCATGCAGCGGATCTGGTCGCCCATACCCAGGTCGTGGTGCGGGATTCGGGAGAAAACACCCCGCGCGACGCCGGCTGGCTGGGCGCACGCCAGCGCTGGACCGTCAGCAAGCAAGAGACCTCGCTGGCTGCCGTGCTGTCCGGGCTGGCCTTTGCCTGGCTGCCCGAATCGATTCTTGCCGAACCACTGGCGCAAGGCCGTTTGCTTCCCTTGCCCCTGGCCAACGGTGCCGAGCGCACCATGCCGCTGTATCTGATCATGGCCGAGCCCGCCAGCAGCGGCCCTGCCACCCGGCAACTGGCCGAGCTGATCCGGCAGTCAGTCCTTACTCATCAATGATATGGTCAAAGCGAACGTCGGCACCGAGCACGCCCAGCAACTCGCCACGGGCGTCAAACAAGGGAGCGGCGACCGTGAAGCCATAATTGCCGGTCTGGATTGAGCGGTAAATATCCGACACGAACAACTCGCCACGACGGGTCGCTTCCTGGAACCAGCGACGCTGGTTGCAGTTGAACCCAATCGAACCCGGATCGCGTCCCGACGTCGATACGTCTGCCGTCAGCTGCACACCACTTTTGTCCGTTACATAGCAGATTTCCAGTGCCGGCAGACTCTGGCACAGGCTGGCCAGCTTGCTTTCCAGATCACTGCGCTCAAGACGGCTGAGTCCCCATTGCCTGATGGCAGACTCGACACCCTCACGGATGTGGCGATGCCCGGCAAAGCGGAATTCCCCCACCTCGGTCAACAGCAGATCACACTGCTCGCTCATCTGCGTGGCGCTGGCCGCCAGCGTCCGCGACCCTTCCAGCTGCAGTTGCGAGCTCTCCACCACGGCACCAATCTGGTTGGCGATGGCACGAACCTTCTCATTCTGCGCACTGCTGGTGTCGGCGATCATCTGCACACTGCCGATCAGGGTGTTGATATCCCGCGAGGCAGCCTCAATCGATTCACCCGCCTGCTGGGAGACCTCGATCCCCGAGTGAACCTGGACCGACATCGCCGTCATGGTTTCGCTGGAGGTTGTCACCTGTTCCTGAATCGTTGCCAGCAGGGCTTCGACATTCTGCGTGGCGCTGGTGGTCTGGTCTGCCAGCTTGCGCACCTCGTCCGCCACCACGGCAAAACCGCGGCCTTGTTCGCCGGCGCGCGCCGCTTCAATCGCGGCATTGAGCGACAACAAGCGCGTGCGGTCGGCAATGTTCTTGATCAGCTCAACCACTTCACCAATCGAGGCGGAACTGGCTTTGAGCAGGGCCATCTGTTCTTCCAGTGCTGCCGTACTGGCGCCAATAGCCTGGATCTGGTTACGACTCTGCAGGTCACTGGCATTGGCACTGGCCGCCGCTTCAGCCACCTGGCGCGAGAAAGCCGAGGCTTCGCGTGCGCTCTGGGAGATGGCTTCGACCGTCTCAGCCAGTGTCTGGCTGGCCGCCGCAATCTCTTCGGCATTGCCTTGCTGAGCGCGGGCACGTTCTTCCAGCAGTTTTGACAGCTTGGCCAGCTCCGGGGCCTGCTGAGACAGCTGGATGGTGGTACGGGCAATCTTGACCAGCGCGCTATGGAAGCGTGTCAACAAGGTCTTGATCAGGCGACCGATCCAGCCCAGGCTGCCTTGCTCTTCCAGGGTGACGGTCAGATCAACCCCGTCGCGCGTTGCCGTGGACAAAGGTTGCAGATATTTGGTCAGTTTGTGCGCAGATAAAAACATAGAACCCCCAAAAGCGGACAGCACGGAAGCGCCTGCGACGGCCATCCAGTCCGAAAACCTGACATGGACAGGCCTCCAGGGCGAATCATGGCATGGTGAGTGCCGTGCAAAGTTGGTCTGAATCAAACTAACATTATTAAGTTACATTAATTAATCAGTATCGCTTTAGCCTTATGTCATGAAATATTCAGGTGTACCGGTCGCGGTGATAAACTCTGTAAATATAATGACTTTAGTTGAAATTTATGCCGTTGAAGATTCCGCCTGCCATGATCACACCGCTGATCGTTGCAACGGCCCTGTTCATGGAAAACATGGATGCCACGGTCATCTCCACCTCCTTGCCGGCGATTGCCGCCGACCTGCGGATTGATCCGGTCTCGCTCAAGCTGGCGCTGACATCCTATCTGGTCAGTCTGGCGGTTTTCATCCCGATCAGTGGCTGGATGGCCGATCGCCATGGCGCCCGCCGCATCTTCAGACTGGCCATCCTGGTCTTCATGCTGGGATCGCTGTGCTGTGCCCTCAGCGCCACCCTGTCGGGCTTCGTTCTGGCCCGCTTCGTGCAGGGGATCGGCGGCGCCATGATGGTCCCCGTGGGACGACTGGTGATTGTGCGCAGTACCGCCAAGGCAGATCTGGTGCGCGCCCTGAGCTATCTGACCATTCCCGCCTTGCTCGGCCCGGTGATCGGTCCGCCGCTGGGCGGCTTCATCAGTACCTTCTTCCACTGGCGCTGGATTTTCTTCATCAATCTCCCGATCGGCATCGTCGGCATCGTGCTGGGCGGTCGCTACATTGCCAACCTGAAAGACGCGCAGTTGCCGCCGCTGGATATCCGTGGCTTTCTCCTCAGCGGTGTCGGTCTGTCCGCGCTGATGCTGGGGATGGCGGCAGAAGGCAAGCATCTGATGTCGGGGACGGTCACCTTGCTGGTGAGCGTGCTTGGCGTCGTCTTGCTGCTGGGCTACTGGCGTCATTACCGGCATACTGCCAAGCCCCTGCTGGACCTGTCGCTGTTTCGCCTGCCCACATTTCACGCCAGTGTCATTGGTGGCTTTGTGTTCCGCGTCGGCATCGGCGCCACCCCGTTCCTGCTACCGCTGATGCTGCAATTGGGCTTTGGTCTGACGCCTTTCGCCTCTGGCATGCTGACGTGTTCGACGGCCATCGGTGCCATCTTCATGAAAACCATTGTGATGAAAGTGCTCGAACGCTTCGGATTCCGGCGCGTGCTGATCGTCAACAGCATGCTGGTGGCGCTGTCGATTGCCGCCTATGCGCTGTTTCGTGCCGAGACGCCACATGGCTGGATGCTGCTGGTGTTTGTGCTGGGTGGCTGCTTGCGCTCGCTGCAGTTCACCAGCCTGAACGCCATCGCCTTTGCCGATGTCGACGCGGCGCGCATGAGCCATGCCACCAGTCTGTCTGCCGTGATGCAGCAACTGGCTGCGGGCATGGGGGTCACCATCGGCGCCTTCGCCTTGCAAGGCATTGGCTGGTGGCGTGGCCATGCTGCACTGGTCAGCAGCGACTTTGCCCTGGCCTTTCTGTTCATGGGCGTACTGACATGGTGTTCAACAGTCTTGTTTCTGCCGCTGCCGCCGCATGCCGGTGCGCAGCTTGCCCGACGCCCTTCCCCCTGAGGAGAAATCATGACAAACGAAACCAGTGCAGGCTGGTGCATCCAGCAGCAGCTCAACCGTTTTGCCAACTGCTTTGACTTGAAGTCCTGGGACGAGATGGCCGAATGTCTGGCCGAGACGCTGTATACCGATTATTCCGATTTGCGTGGTACACCGCCCGAAACCCTCAGCCGCGAACGTTATATCGCCCTGCGGCGCGAGGCGCTGGATGGCCTGAAAACCCACCATCTGTATGCCAATCATGAGATCACGCTGAACCAGACAGGGGCTACGGCCAGGGTCTCCGCCCTGATACAACGCCTGAGTCCGGATGGTCAGGTGCTGGACACGCATTGCGTTTACCTGTTCGAACTGAATCAGCACGGAACAAACTGGGTGATCCGCGCCATCACCCAGAAAGTGTTGTGGACGCAGGGAAATCCGGCGATTCATGCCGGGATCGGACGTCAGGATCCTTCTCGGCAAACTACCAGCTGATGGTACGTGCCATATGGGTCTCGATCGCCCAATCCTTCTTGTACTGGTGATAGTTGCGGCCGAAAGAATAGCGCAGGGGGATTTGCCAGTCCTGGCTCTGCTGCCAGCAGGCGGAGAGGTTGAGCCATGTCACCACATTGCCCGGTGACAGGTGCTCCCACTGATGGTCGTAGCCGCCATTGATGTACTCGACGGCGTAACAGCGCGCCGACCGTGCCGTCAGCAACAGCTGATAGGCGGCCGGCTCACCATTCATCAGCGCCACATGGCCGGTCATCAGCGGGAAGAGTGCCTCGAAAAAGCGCGGCAGTGTCGCCAGGGTGTGGTGCGGCTTGTTCCAGCGACGCTGGAACACATCGGCGTAGACGGCAGCCAGCTCCGCCGGAGTGAACTGATCGATGCGCCGGATTTCGCCACCATCACGCTCCCAGACCCGAGCCTGAGTACGGCGCCGCTTGCAGGTGCTGGAGGCCAGTCCATCCGGCCCCAGTCCTTTGGCCAGACAAAGCCAGCGTTTGTTCAGCTTGAGTGTGGCATTACTGACCTGGGGTGCACTCAAGGGCGACAGATAGCGGGTCTTGAAGCCGATGGCGCCACGAAAACCGGCAGACAGGGGCAGGATGATCTCGGGAACGCCAAAGTCGCAGCGTGCATCAATACCGAAATGTACCTGCGCATCATGATCACCTGCCAGATAGTTGCCCCAGGTCGCCATGGCGGCCAGCGGTTCGCCCTGCTTGTCCCACTTGCCATAGAACGCCGGCCGGCAACCCGTTTCTTCCGCGATAAATTCAAGTACCCGGGGATGGGTGATCACCCCGCCGCCGTGATTTTGCCATGCGGAGGCATACAGATCGGCAGGGAGGGTTTTCCAACCAAGAGCGCGCAGAAAGGACATATCGTTACCTGGAACAGGGGGAGCAGGGGCGGCCTCAAGTCGAAAGCCGTATGTGAATTGCCGGACATATTACTATATCGTCAAATACCCGGCAAAAAGGCGCCGTTACCCCCAGCCTCCCGGGCGACCTGCCAACTGACTCGCAGCAGGGACGCCAGGTAAGTCGGACCGACTTGCTGCTGAGCGTCCCTGCGCTTTATTGCAACCAGACGAATCCGGCCATGACCTCGATCAGGGCATCCTGCCAGCTTTGCGTGTTCATGATCGCCTCCAGCAGGCGACAGTCCGACGGACGGGCCTCGCCTGTTTACGTTCCGGTGCCAGGCAGGGCAGAGCCTGCCTCCTTGTTTCTTTATAACGCCTGTCGCCGAGTTTGCCGTTCGGGTCGCGGTATCAGGTCAAGACCGGATAGTCTGCCGTTCCCGGTACGCGCACCATGCCGCCATGAATCCTGTCCCTGCGACCTTTCCTGTCTTTCACTGGCTGGCGGAACAACTGCAGACACCGGACTGGCAAGCCCGCAGCCTGATCCTCCAGGGGCGGCTGGGCGAGCAGTGTCTGCGTGCGCGGCAGTTTGCACATGGCATGGCGGTCGCCATCAGCGTGGATCGTCCGCCCAGTCAGTGCCGCGCAGCCTGCCTGCTGCTGGCGGCGACCCCCGAGGCCTGTGATGACGCGCTCTATCTGGCAGAGGGCAAACTCTGGCTGTGGCGACGTTTTGCCCCGGCGCTGACGCTGGCTGAATTTGACCTGCTGTTCAAGCAGCAGCAGATCATGGTGCAACTGCTGGCCTGGCGTATCTCGCGTGTCGAGCCGGTTTCGCGGACATGGGGAGGGCGGCTGTGAGGCGATTCGGCATTCTGCTCGCGCTATGTTCGGCGCAGGCCTGGACTCAAGCGATTCCCTGGCAAGGACCGGTGTTCTTCCTCACCAGTCGGCAGATGCCGCTGGCCGAGGTGCTGGGCGAGCTGGGCGCCAACTATCGCCTGCCCGTGGTCGTCAGTCCGGCCATCCGCGACAGCTTCAGCGGCCGGCTGGCTGAAACGCATCCCGGCGAGGCCCTGTCCACGCTGAGCCGGCAGTATCAGCTCATGCCTTACTACGACGGGCAGGCACTCTACCTCTATAAGGCCGAAGAAATGGATCGCAGTGTGCTGACCCCGGCAGCCTTGCCGGCGGCCACGTTGCTGGCCCAACTGAAGGACGCCGGCCTGAGTGATGCGCAGGCTTGCCGGTTGTCCTTGCTGGATCAGAGTAATGCGCTGCAGGTCGCGGGTGTGCCTGTCTGCCTGAGTCGCCTGACGCTCATGGCCAAGCAACTGGATAGCCAGTATGCCGAACAGGCACAGCGTCAGGATGTGGTGCAGGTTTACCCCCTGCGCTATGCCAGTGCGGCGGACAGCAGTTATAGCTTCCGTGGCCAGAGTGTGCTCGTGCCGGGCATCGTCTCGGTGCTGCGCGACATGACGCACAGCCCGGCATCCGGCACCGGGGGGGCTGCGGTGAAGACAGCCAGCGGCCTGCCAGTGTTCTCGGCTGACAGCCAGCGCAATGCCGTACTGGTTCGTGACCTGGCCAAAAACCAGAACGTGTACCGCGATCTGATTCGTCAACTGGATCATCGGCCAACACTGATCGAGATCTCGGTCGAGATCCTGGATGTCGATGCCGCCGATATTGATCAGCTTGGCGTCGACTGGCAGGGTAATGCCGCCATCGGCGGCGGTGCCGTGGCCTTCAATGCCAATACCGGTTTGTCGGGGGGCAGCTTCTCCTCCCTGGTGTCCAACACTCAGTCCTTCCTGGTGCGGCTCAGTGCCCTGACGGCACGTTCGCGTGCCCGCATTATTTCCCGACCGTCCGTGGTGACGCTGGATAACGTGCAAGCGGTACTGGATCGCAACATCACCTTCTATACCAAGCTGGCCAGCGATAGCAATCCGCAACTGGCCTCGGTCTCTGCCGGCGAGTTGATGCGGGTGACACCGCGGCTGATCCACGAGCCGGACCAGCCGGAAAGGGTATTGCTGACGTTGAATATCCAGGACGGTCGGCAAGCGCCGCCGGTCAGCGAGGTCGAGTCTCTGCCCCAGGTGCAGAATGCCGAGATCAGTACCCAGGCCACGCTGCAAACCGGCCAGGCGCTGTTGTTGGGCGGCTTTGTCGAAAACGAAGCGGTGCAGGGGGAGCGCAAGGTGCCACTGCTGGGCGACCTGCCGCTGTTGGGGGGCCTGTTCCGCAGCAAAGCGACCAGCGGACGCAGCATGCTGCGCCTGTTCCTGATCCGTGCCGAACCACGCGCGGTCTAGCCCGAGATGGATCCACGACCCGCCTGTCCTTACCAACTCCTGCTGCTGAGCGGCCCGCTGGCCGGTCGTACCCTGCCGCTGGCGATTGGCACCCTGACCGTGGGCGATGAGGCGTCCGATCTTGCCCTGGGCCTGGAGGGCGGGTGCCAGGCACACTTGCAGATCGATGAGGCAGGCATCGCGCTGTCAAACGCCATTCCTTGCTGGGTGAATGGCCTGCCCCAGCCGCCCGGACTGCTTCCCCTGGGCAGCCTGATTGATCTGGCGGGCCTGCACTTTGTACTGGCGGCGGAGGGCGAGACGGTACAAGCCCTGCCGCTGCTGCCCAGAGCGGTCCGGGCAGCGTCCCGGCCGCACTGGTCCCTCTGGCTGGGGCTGAGTCTGCTGCCACTGCTCATCGGCAGCGCATGGCTGCTGTTCGCGCCGCCGCCGGCATCGGATCTGCGCTGGCTGCAGCAAGCCAGTGCGCACTGGCCAGGTCTGCAATGGCAGACCATGGCGGATGGCAGTCTGCAAATTACCGGGCAGTGCACAGACAGTCGCTCTCTGGCCGGTTTGCGGCAGCAACTGGCTCGGCACGGTGTTCGCTACCGCTGGCAGGTCTCCTGCCAGGATGAATGGATGGCCAGTGTGCGGGCGCTGCTGCAAAACCATGGCTATGCCCAGGCTCAGCTGACGATCACGGCCGACGGCATTCTGCAGATTGCTGCCCCCTGGCGCCAGGGAGGGCCCCTGGCAAGTCTCATGGCGGGGCTGGATCAAATACCGGGCTTGCCTCACTGGCAATTGCAGCCACCGGATGGCGTTCCGCTGGCGAGCATCGTGGCAGCCCTGCAGCAACTTGGCCAACTCGATGGCCTGAGTGCCCGGCATGGCGTACAGGGCTGGTTACTTTCCGGTGCCCTGTCGCCAGGGCGCTGGCAACGACTGCGACAAGCCATGACCGATCCGCAGTCCCCTTTGTACGCCAGTCGCTTGCTCGATGCGCCCGAGGCGCCGACCTACGTCGAGGGCTTGTCAGATCAGATGGCCGCCATCGGCGGCAGCCGAGAATCCCCATTCCTGATCATGCGTAACGGCCTGCGGCTGCAAGTAGGTAGTCAACTGGCGGGCGACTGGCAGATTCTGGCCATTTTTCCCGATGGGGTGTCCCTGCTCGGGGGTGACAGCCTGCTGTTCTGGCGTGTCGATGGCTGAGTGCGATGCCGTTTGCCTGACTGCGCTGGAGACACGGCTGGCCGGGGATGTCTCGGGGCGGGTTTGTGCTGAATGGCTGCGCCTGCTGGAGGGGGCGTCGCTGGCCTGCCGGCGCCAGATGCGTCAGGGGATGAACGCCAGTGCACTGGCGGCCTGCCAGCGGCGCTGCCAGTCGCTGGAGGCGGCGATGTCGGTGATTCGTGCTTTGTGGGCCCGTCACCATGGTGCAGCGCGCTAATCAGGTGATGACCCGATAGGGGGGCGCCGGGCATGTCGCCATGATGTTGCCCATGCAGATCATCAAGGAGCCGACATGCTCAATGTCTATATCATTCTGGCCAACGACAGTGGCTTTATCCGACATGAAGCGCTTCGTCAGCCGGTTCAGCCGGGTTACGTTTACTGGCTGCTTGACCGGGATACCGCGCTGACGGTCAGCGCCCAATGTCAGTGCTATGTCTTTTCCTCCCTGGAGTTGCAGACGATCTACCGGGACATTCGTCACCTGATTCGTACCCCGGCGCAAAGTTACACGCGGCTGCCCAAGGTGCATGCGGTGGCCGTGGACGCCGGCATGCAGCGGGCTATCAGCCAGATGGCCGGACTGAGCAAGACGGCGATGCTGCATTTCCTCTGCATGTACTGTCTGCTGGCGGACAAGGGGCAATGGGCCGGACTGTTGCAACGTGCCATCGCCGCCGATGGCGATATGTTCGAGTTCATCCACCAGCATCGACTCGAGTCCTGGCCGGTACAGCGTTACGCCGATGAGATGGGCTTGTCGCTGCGAAAATTTAATCAGCTCTTTCGCGAGAAGTTCGGCCAGTCGGCCAAACAATGGCTGACTGTCCAGCGTCTGGAGCATGCCCATCATCTGCTGCAAAGCACAGACAAAAAGGTGATTGATGTGGCGGTAGAGTGCGGTTTCTGTAACCACGCGCACTTCTCCGACAGTTTCAGGCGCCACTTCCAGATGTCGCCGAGCGCGGTCCGGCGTCAGTCGGTCTTGCCCCGCCTGGCCGCCACCGTGCCGATGGGGTGTGCCGCATGAATATCGATGCCATCGTTTCCAGCCTGAACGCCCAATTGGCACAGGCGGCCAGCCAGATGGCCGCGGTGACCGCCAGCGATGTCACCGAGAATCCGGCCGCCATGCTGCAGATGCAATATGCCATGCAGCAGTACAGCACCATGATCAACTACGAAAGCTCGGTGATGAAGGCCTTCAAGGACATGATGGCCGGCATCATCGCCAAATTGTGAGCCAGGCACCCCTGCCCGGCGAGACGGGTCTGCTGCGCAAGCTGGTTGTCGAGGCAGGGTTTGCCGCGGTACAGCATGGAATGCGATGCGAAATGCGCCAGATTGAGCAGGCCTTGGCCGACTGGCTGGACGATGCAGATCTTTTGGCACTCTGTCGCGCCATCCTGTTGTTTGGCCTGGGTGAGTATGGCCAGGTCGAATCGTTGATCGCCGGGCTGGATCCTGCCCTCTGTGCCCCCTTGCGAGCGGTGTTGCCGCTCGCTACCGATGAAGGAGAACGCCATGACCATCGAACCTCTGGCGGGTGCCCGCCCCCTCTCCGCCCTGGATCGCCCCCTGCCACCGCCACCGTCGGCACAAGCCGTGGATCGCTTTGCCGCCCTGTTGTCGGCCGAGGCGCCGGGCTCGCCGGAGGGCATGCTGCAGGCACAGGGTGCGTTGACGCAACTGACGCTGGGCAGTGATCTGACGGCCAAAGTTGCCGGGGCGCTGACGCAGGCCATCAACAAGCTGGTCAACCTGCAATGAGACAGATGCGTCTGGGCGTCGTCTGTCTGACCTTGCTGCTCACGGCCTGCAAGGCCGATCTGTATGGACAGCTGGGCGAGGTGGAGGCCAACCGAATGCTGGCACTGTTGTTATTCCATCAGATTCCCGCTGAGAAGGTGCGCGACAAAGAGGGCTATTTGCTGCGGGTCGATCCCTCGCGCTTTGTCGAGGCAGAAGAGTTGCTGCGGCAAAGCGGAATGCCTCACCGGCAGCGAGTCGGCATTGCCGATCTGTTTCCGGCCGGGCAACTCGTGTCGTCACCCGAGCAGGAAGCGGCCAAGCTGCGATTCATCAAAGGGCAGGAGATGGAAAATCTGCTCAGTCGCATCGAGGGTGTGATCAGTGCTGACGTCTCCGTGGCCGAAAGCGTGGCGCGAGAGGGAGAACCGGCGACCTCGGCCAGTGCCGCGGTGTACATCCAGTACAGCCCGGCATTCAACCTCGCGCCACGCGAGGCTGAGCTGCGCGCTCTGGTCAGTCACGGCATTCCGGGGCTGAGCCCGGAGCAGGTCAGCCTGGTCATGCAGCAGGCCGACCTGCCTCTGACCGATCCGCCTCCCCCCGCCTGGCGCGAGCGTGTGCTGCTCTGGGGCGGCGTGGGGGGAGTGTTGTCTGTGGTACTGGCCCTCACGGGCTGGTGGTTCTGGCGCAAGCGCCGTTGAGCATGCTGCCCGAACCGCTCTATCTGACACTCTGGTTCCAGCCCGGTGCCTGCATGGACAGCTCATGGTGGCATCACCTGGGTCTGCAGGCCTGGCAGACGGCCTATGAGCAACATGCCGGGCTGCGACCGGTGCTGGATCAGCGCCTGGGCAACCTGCTGGCACAGCAGGGCCCGCCGCCTGAAGTGGGGGATGCTGTCCTGTTGTCCAGGCTGTGTGCGGCCAACAGTCGTCAGCGCTGTGTGACGGCGTTGGGCCTGCAGGCGCTTGGCTGTGCTGATTATCTGCTGCGCAAACCCTGGCGCCAGGCCCTGGCCGGCGTGTTCACCGGTGACGAACTCTCCCGACTGCAGTTGCTGTTGCCGCCCGGCACCCGTGCCATGCCGACATTGGCGCCAAGTGAACTGGCCGAGGTGGCTGAGCGCCTGGGGGCGGGCCGTCTCGCGGCGGCCAGCGAGCCTTTTCTGTCGCTGTTTCGCCTGCTGTGGCCGTTGCCTGACATGCTGCCGGCCAGACAGTCCCTGCAACCGCTGCTGACGAGGATCGTGCGTTGGATGTGATGGCCAATCCCCTGATGCTGCACTGGGAGAGTGTGCCCTTGCCCTGCCCGGCGCAGGGGGTGCTGCGCGCCAGTGAGCTGGCGAGTGTACGTTCGCTGGTCCGGGCCATCGACATGGCGCAGCAGCAGCTGACGGATTTGCAGCAGGCTGTCGAACAGCTGCAGCATGAGGCCGAAGTCCGGCAACAGCGCTGGCAGCAGCAGGCGGTGGCACGAGTCCGGGCCGAATGTGCCGCTTTGCGGCAGGAAGCCCGTGATGCGGCGGTGGCCGAGACCGTGCATTGGATGCAGGCGGAAATGGCGCTGGAACAGCAAGTGGCCCGGCAACTGCTGGCACGATGGCGACCGACGTTGGCGGCAGGACTGCACGCGCTGCTGGGACAGCAGGATCAGGTGAACTGGCTGTTGCAGCAATTGGATCAACAGATGCCGGCTTTGCTGGCACAGGGCCGCCTGTTGCTGAGTGTGTCGCCGGAGCAGGTCGATCAGATTCGGTGCGCGCTGGCTGGTGAGCCGTTGCTCAGAGTCGCGGCAGATGTCAGCTTGCAGCCTGGTCAGGCGGTTCTGGATAACGGATTGGTACGCGTGACGCTGGATGTGCCGGCCCAGCTGACCTGGTTGCTGCAGCAACTCGCCGGCTGTGATGAGGAAGGCCGCCATGCTGGATAGCCTGCGTGGCACGAGCGGGCCGTCCTTGCCATCCCCCATGCCGACGGTGTCGCTTCCCGCCGGCGTGGTGGCTGTTGCCAGCGATTCGGTGTGGTTACAGGCGGGGGCGACGCTGGCGGAGGATCAGACCGATGCCCTGTCGGAAACCTTTGAGGATCTGGGCTTTGCGCTCGGTTCGCAACGCAGTGGCGAGGCCGCCCGGCGCAGCGGCAAAGAGCCGGGGCGGGTGCTGGCCCAAAAACTGATACTGGAAATTCAGGCCATTGAGGCCCTGACGCTGGAAAGTGCGCTGCAGGACATGGGCAACTGGCAGGCTGCCTTGCACTCCCGTCAGGCCCTGGCTCAGTTTGTGCAGCAGGATCCGGTGCGCATGGCGCTGTTGTTGTCGCTGGTGCTGGCGCGTACGCGTCAGGATCCGGCGCAGCGTGCCCGTCTGGAGGCTTTGTTGGCCAGCTTGCTGGACGGCGAAGAGATGAGCTTGTCGCTGTTTGGCCTGCTGATCCTCGGGCCTCGCACCAGTGCCTGGCGTGATGGATTGCGGCGACTGTATCACCGTGCAAGCGAACAGCGGCCGCGTCTGTCTCAATGGCTGGCGGATCTCGGTCCGCGTCCGCAGCGACGGCCGATGCTTGTGTCCATGATCCGTGTGCTGTCCTTCGAATTGTCGGCCAGCGGCAAACCGATCGCCGGCAGCCACCTGGCAGCGGTGATCGGTGATCTGCAGCGCCTGCTGGGCATCCTCGGCCTGAGCGGCGCGTGTGATGAGCGTGCTGCCGCCCTGTCGGGATGGGATGATGGTGAGCCCTTGCTGTATGCCCTGGTGCAGATGCTGGAACAGCTCTGGCCCGATGCGGCGTTGATCGAGCCCCTGTTGCCGGAAGGGATGCCGACGCAGCGTTATGCGCTCTGCCAGTGCTTTTACCGTCTGGTGCAGGCCTTGCCCTGGCACTGCTTTGTGGATGCCGAGCACAAGGAACGTCTGCAGGGTGTTCTGTCGGTCTTGCGTGATCAGGCCGCGGAGATGTAGGCGGACGCAGCATGGCTGAAGGGGAGGTCTGGCACGTGAGCCTGGTTTAGGAATGGTCGTAATCGTAGCCTGTTGAGGGCTGGTTAGAATCCGCTGAGATGCCTGCTCAAGGAGGGTGTGGATGAAGAGTCCCGGGATACGCCTGCTGATCGTCGAGGATCATGCCCTGATGGCAGACGGTATCTGCCAGCTATTGCGCGCCCTGCCTCATGTGCAAGTGCTCGGGGTGGTGGCGGACGGGCTGGTCGTTTACGAGCAATGTCTGCGCCTGCAGCCGGATGTGTTGCTGCTTGATCTCGGTCTGCCCGGCATGGATGGTCTGGATGTCATCCTGCATTTGCGTCGTCGCTGGGCAGCCATGCCCATCCTGATTTTCTCTTCCTGCCGCGAGTCGCAGCGCATTCAACGGTGTCTGGCCGCCGGTGCAACCGGCTATGTGCTCAAGCAGAGCCAGCCAAAGGTCTTGTTGGCAGGATTGTCCGAGCTGCTCGCCGGCAAGTGTTTTGTCGATCCGGCGATCAGCATTGCCCCGGTGTCGTCCCGTCGTGCTTCCCTGCCTGCCGAGCATGGCCTGACGCCCAGAGAGCGGCAAGTGCTCAAGCTGATTGCCGAGGGGCGTCGCAACCGCGAAATTGCCCAACTGCTGCTGTTGAGTGTCAAGACCGTGGAGACCCATCGCCTGAACCTGATGCGCAAGCTGGATGCCCACAATGCCGCGACCTTAAGTACCTGGGCGCATCGACTGGGGCTGGTCGGTCACCAGGGGTAAGGCGGGTGGATCGCCAGTGGTCTGCATCAGCCAGCGCAACACTTCGGCGACGGCGGCGAACAGGGATTCCGGGATGTAATCGCCAGGTTTGCAGTCCGCAAACAGCGCCCGGGCCAGCGGCACGCGCTCCACGACCGGGATGCCATGGCGTTCGGCCAGGCGGAGGATATGCCGTGCACGATGATCTCGTCCCATCGCCGTGATCTGAGGCAGCGGTGTATCTCCTGGCACGAAACGCAGGCAGACGGCCAGACGGGTCGGGTTGCGCACCACGACCGAGGCGGCGGCGACTTTGCCAGCCAGCGAGCCGCTCAGCAGCTCCTGATGCAGGTCCTTGCGGCGCTGCCGGATCTCCGGATCCCCTTCGGTGTGCTTGTACTCCTGCTGCAGATCCTTGTGCGACATGCGCAACTGCTTCAGCCACATGAAGCGTTGATAGCCGTAGTCGGCGATGGCGAATACCATGCCGGTGGCCAGCTGAATGCCCCACATCCACAGCAGTAGTCTGGCGCCGACCAGCAAGCCGGCCTGAACACTGGCGCCGGGCAGGTAGGCGAGCGAGGGGCCGTATTGGCGAATCAGATAGGCAAAGGTCAGCCCGAGAATCAGCACCTTGCACAGCGACTTGAACAGCTCGATCAGATTTTTCATCGACAGCAGGTTTTTGGCATTGCTCAGCGGGTTAATGCGCTGGCCGGAGAGCTTGAGCGCCTTGGGGGCGAACAGAAAACCGGTCTGCAGCAGGCCGCCCGAGATCAGACACAGCACCAGCACCAGGGCAAGGCCGCCGCAAAAGCGCAGCCAGAGCCAGCCCAGATGAGGCAGATAGCGTGCCAGTGCGCCGCCCAGATCTTGCTGCCCGACCGCGATGACCAGCCAGAGATCCTCGGCCAGGGCGTCGTAAAGCGCCTTGCCTTCCAGCATCAGCCATAGCAATACCACGCCACTCTGTATCACCAGACCGACATCCTGGCTGCGTGCGATTTGCCCCTCCTTGCGCGCGTCGCGGAGGCGCTTGGCGGTTGGTTTTTCCTTCTTTTCTTCGCTCATGGAGACGTGAGCAGTCCCTGCAACAGCGGCGCGTCAAAATGGACAAACCGGTCGTCGACCTGTTGCAGGCCGTACTGCAGCGCCAGCAGCAGCATCAACAGGACGGCCAGGCTCTTGATCGGCATCGACAGCGAAAAGACATTGAGCTGCTGCACCGTGCGGTTGATCAGACCGAGACCCAGATCGATCAGCACCATGATGACCACGCCCGGCATGGCAAAGCGCAGCGCCAGCGCATACATCATTTGCCAGGAGGTATCGAGTAGTCGCAGAAAGCCGGGACCAAACTGCCAGTGGCCCCCCGGCGGCAACTGCCGATAGGAGTCGAGCAAGGCATTGATCAGCGCATGAAAGCCGCCACTGACCAGAAACACGGTGGCCAGCAACTGGGCGAACAAGATGCCGAGCGCCGAGGACTGGCTGCCCAGCAAGGGGTTGAGCACGCTGGCCATGGATGCACCGCGCATGGTGTCGAGCACGAAGCCGGCCATGTCGAGGGCCCAGAACGGCAGCGCTGCCGCAAACCCCAGCAACAGCCCAATGGTCAGCTCGCCGGCCAGCAGCAGAGCATAAGCCAGGGGCTGCGTCCCCGGATCGGGCAAGGAAACGTCCCAAAAAAAGGGCAGCGACATGAATGCGGCCATCAGGGCCAGGGTGTTGCGGATCAGGCTGCCCCCCAGCATGCCGGGGGCGAATAGTGGCACCAGCAGCATGGCGCCCAGCGGTCGCATGGCAGCCAGCAGGGTCAGTGCCACCAGGGCTGTCAGTGGTGGCATGTTCATCTCATGCGTCCGATCAGCGACAGGCAGTGATCGGCGTAACGCATCAGAACATTGCCCATCCAGTGGTAGCTGATGGCCAGGGTCAGGCTGGCCGCCACCAGCTTGATCAGGAACGGCACAGTCTGGTCCTGAATCTGGGTCAGTGCCTGAAACAGGCTGACCAGCATGCCGACCAGCGCGGCGACCAGAATGACTGGCAGAGACAGAATCAGCACCAGCCACATGAGTTCGCGTGCCAGCTGAATGATCAGGGACAGGGCCATGGTCGCTATCACTGATACGACAGCAACAGCTGATCGAGTAGCTTTCCCCAGCCGCCAATCAGCACGAAGATCAGTAATTTGAACGGCATCGATACCGTCATGGGAGACACCATCATCATGCCCATGGCCAGCAAGATGTTGGACACGATCAGATCGATGGCGATGAAGGGCAGAAACAGCAGCAGGCCGATCTTGAAGGCCTCGATCAACTGACTGACGGCAAAGGCCGGCATCAGGATCAGCAGGGAGTCGTCGCTGAGCTGCGCCCGCAGAGAGGCTGGCCAGGTACGCCGGGTGGCATCGCGAAAATAGCGCAGTTGTTCTGCCGCGGTGTACTTGCGCAGGAACTGGCGGTAGGGGTCGAGGGTGTCGTCCTGCAGCCTTTCCCAGCGCAGGCCCTGCTTGTCGGGATGTGCAGCGAGACGTTGCTGCACCGCCTGTCCGACCGGCGCCATGATGAACAGCGTCAGGACCAGTGCAAGGCCGTACAGCGCCATATTGGGCGGGATTTGCTGGATGCCCAGGGCATTGCGCAGCAGCGAAAAGACCACTGCCAGCTTGAGAAAGCAGGTGCCCATGACGACCAGCAGCGGCAACAGGGACAGCAGGGACAACAGCAAGATCAATTGCTCGGAAGATGGGGGCAGGGCGATGGTCGGCATCGGCGCTTTCTCTCGGTCAGGTGAGGCATTGTTGTCGCTGCGCCGCGCCAGGGGTATCAGGTGTGTACCTGATGTGAGCGAGGCCGTCGCTGCGGCATCATCCAGGCTCCGCGAGCTGAGCTGGGTGTGAGATGGATCTGCAATGGCAACGAGAGATGGAAGTCTGGCAGCGTTTGTGGGGCTGTCAGCAGATTGTGCAGGCCGAGTGTCTGTCCCTGTCTCTGAGTGAGGGCGAGCGGCTGCAGGTCGAGCCGTTGCAGGACCGGGCGCTGATCAGCTGCGCGCGTCGTGTCTCGCCTGTCTCGCAGATGACGATGCTCGGGCATGTGCTGAGTTTGCTGACGCCGGAGGCCGCGGCCGGTTTGCCCCTGCGTGCCTGGCTGGGGCAGGGCAGTCTGTGGCTGGCCGTGACCATGCCCCCCGGCGCTGGCGCCGAAGCCTGGTATGGACTGGCCCGCCAGATGAAAAGTCTGCTGGATCGCGCCATACGGATGTCGGCATGAGGGCGCTGCATGCCTGGCTGAGCCAGCTCAGGGGCCGGCAGGATATGGCCCTGGCCGCGGTGCTGTTGCTGGCCGTATTCATGATGATCCTGCCTTTGCCGACCCCGCTGGTGGATCTGTTGATTGCCATCAATCTCGGTTTGTCGATTCTGCTACTGATGGTGGCGCTGTATCTGCGCGAGCCGATGGAGTTCTCGGCGTTCCCTTCTGTGTTGCTGATCACCACGCTGTACCGGCTGGCGCTGACCATCAGTACCAGTCGTCTGATTCTGTTGCAGCATGATGCCGGCGAGATCGTGCAGACCTTTGGCAATTTCGCCATTGGCGGCAATCTGGCGGTCGGTCTGATCGTGTTTGCCATCATTACCGTGGTTCAGTTCATTGTCATTACCAAGGGGTCGGAGCGCGTGGCCGAAGTGGGCGCCCGCTTTTCTCTCGATGCCATGCCGGGCAAGCAGATGAGCATCGATGGTGATTTGCGCAATGGTGCCATCGATGCGGCGGAGGCACGGCGCCTGCGGGCGCAGGTGCAGAAGGAGAGCCAGCTGTATGGCGCCATGGATGGCGCGATGAAGTTCGTCAAGGGCGATGCCATTGCTTCGATTGTGGTGATCCTGGTGAATATTCTCGGCGGGATCACCATCGGGGTGTTCCGCGAAGGCATGAGTGCCGGTGAGGCGGCGGCGACTTACGCCATTCTGTCCGTGGGCGATGGGCTGATCGCCCAGATTCCGGCCCTGCTGATTTCGATTGCCGCCGGCATCATCGTGACCCGTGTGCCGGGAGAGACACGCCGCAATCTCGCCGTGGAGTTGTCCGGCCAGATTGCGCGCCATCACAGTGCCTTGTGGCTGGTCGCCGGGGTGCTGGTGTTGTTTTCCCTGTTGCCCGGTTTCCCGACCTTGATCTTCCTGCTGCTGGCGGCCGGTGTCGGCGGTGTGGCGTATTCCGTGCCGCGTCAGCCCGCGCCCGAGGCCGCCGGTGTCGCCGATCGCGCCAGTGCCGCTACGGGCGAAGCCAGCGACCATCTGGTGGTGGGCGCCGTGCCTTTATTGCTGCGGGTGGATGTCCGGCTGGGACAGGACGAGGGGCTGCGCCAGCGTCTGCAGGCCTTGCCACAAGGGTGGTTCGAGCGTACTGGCCTGCCGCTGCCCGAGATTGAGTTGCGCGGAGAGGCGACACTGGCCCCAGGCGAGATCGATGTGCAGTTGTTTCAGGAGTCCCTGTTGCGCCTGATATTGCCGGATCTGGCCTTGCTGGATCCCCGGCAACAGGATGTCCCTGATGACCCCGTGATGACGACGCCCTTGCCGCAGTATGGCGCGATGCGGCTGCACTGGTATGCCCCCTCCGCGCAGCCTGGCTTGCTGCAGGGCCATGAGCGCATCACCGGCTTGCTGAGCTGGTTGCTGTCGCGGCATGGGGCGGAGCTGATTGGCGTGCAGGAGGCGCGTTTCCTCATGGATCGGATGGAGCAGCGCTATCCGGAGCTGGTCAAGGAGCTGCAGCGTCATCTGCCGGTGGTGCGGGTGGCCGATGTCTTGCGGCGCCTGGTGGCGGAAGAGGTGGGGATTCGCGATCTGCGCGCGGTCTTCCAGGCGCTGGTCGAGTGGGCGCCGATTGAGAAGGATCCGGTGATGCTGGCCGAGTATGCCCGGCTCGGGCTGGCCCGCCACATTCTGGGGCGATATCGCCAGGATACGGCGGTGATTCAGGCCTGGCTCATCGGCAGTCAGATCGAAGAGCAACTGCGCGAGTCGGTGCGTCAGACCTCCGCTGGCTCGTATTCGGCGCTGTCGGCTGAAGAGAACGAACGCATTCTTGCGCAGATACGGGCCGCGCTGTCGCCTGCCTGCCCGCCCGGTACGCTGCTGGTGACCGCCATTGATGTGCGCCGCTTCGTACGCAAACTGATCGAGCGTGAACTGAGCCATGTGCCGGTACTGTCGTTTCAGGAGATCGGCAACGAGGTGGAGATGCAGGTATTGGGCCATATCGAGTTAAAGGATGAGGTGGATGCGTTTACCGGATATTGAGGCGGTGCTGTCGCATCTGTCGCTGCCGGACTTGCCGCTGGCGTGGTCGTGCCGGCGCGAGGGGCGCCTGACCGAGGTGGGGGCGGCATGTCTGCAGGCGCCATTGCCGGGGGCGAAGCTGGGGGAGTTGTGTCGCTTCGGTGAGCGGCATCTGGCCGAGGTGATTGCCCTGCGTGGCGAGCAGGCGCTGCTCTCGCCGTTTTGTGAACCGCTGGGTGTGGGGCTGGGCGATTGGGTGCTGGCCACCGGCCAGACATTACAGGTGCCGGTCGGCGAAGCCTTGCTCGGCAGGGTACTGGATGCCCTGGGCGAGCCGCTGGATGGTCAGCCGCTGCATCCGCAGGCATGGCGTGCGGCGGAGGCCGACCCGCCGTCCCCCTTGCAACGTGCGGTGATTTCCCGGCCCTTGCCGGTCGGGGTGCGCGCCATTGATGCGGCGCTGACCGTCGGTGAGGGCCAGCGCATGGGAATCTTTGCACCGCCAGGCTGTGGCAAGAGCACGCTGCTGGGCATGTTGAGTACCGGGGCCGAGGTGGACGTGGTGGTGCTGGCACTGATCGGTGAACGGGGCCGGGAGGTGCGCGAGTTTTTGCAGCATGTCCTGAGCCCGGCTGTGCGCGCACGCAGTGTGCTGGTGGTGGCCACCTCGGATCGCCCTGCACTGGAGCGTATCAAGGCCGCCGCCACGGCGACCACCATGGCCGAGGCATTTCGTGAGGCCGGCATGAAGGTGTTGCTGCTGGTGGACTCGCTGACGCGCTATGCACGCGCGGTGCGCGAGGTGGCGCTGGCGGCAGGGGAGCCGCTGGTAGCCGGCGGGTATCCCCCCAGTCTGTATGCGCGTCTGCCTCGTTTGCTGGAGAGACCCGGCTGTCTGGCTCAGGGCAGTATCAGCGCCTTTTATACCGTGCTGATGGAGGACCGGGCCGATCCGCTGGCCGAGGAGGTGCGTTCGCTGCTGGATGGGCACATTGTCCTGTCGCGCAAGCTGGCCGAAGCCAATCACTATCCGGCGATTGATCTTCTGGCCAGTATCAGCCGGGTGATGCCGCTGGTGACCTCGCCAGCGCAGCGCGAGCAGGCGGCCAGGGTGCGCCAGTGGCTGGCGACCTGGCAGGAGATCGAGTTGTTGTTGCGCATCGGGGAATACCAGCCAGGTCAGGATGCCCTGGCGGACGAGGCGGTGGCTCGCCGCGAAGCGATTCGGGATTTGCTGTGTCAGCCGGTGACACTGCATTGCGGATTTGACGAGACACTGGCCATGCTGGATGAGGTGGCGAGCGGCGCATGCTGAACCAGCTGCAAGCCATCAAGCTGCGGCGTGCTCAGGGGGTGCGGCGTGCCATGGCGCAGACCCAGCAGCGTCAGCAGAACCTGCTGGTGCAGCAGGCGGCGCTGCAGCAGGAGATCGGTCAGCAGCGCCATGTCTTGTTGCATTTGCTGGGCGAGCAGGGCACTTACAGTCAGGGGGCGCTGGCGCGGCTGCGCGCTCGCATCGTCAGCACGCAGCAGACTTTGCAGGGCCTGCGGCAGACGCGGCAGCGTCTGCAAGCAGAGATGGCAGCCCTTGAGCGGACGCTGGCGGAGCAAACAGGACACTGGCGACAGTTGCAGCGTCAGCTGGAAAAACTGCTGTGGATGAAAGAGAGGGAATGATGGCGTACTGGCACCGAACATCGCTGCTGCCGGCGACCGTCCATGCTGTCGAGACCGAGGCGCCGGCCCGCTCCGGCATGACGGCGCGGCAGGCGGCTTTTCAGCGCGAAATGCTTGCTGGGGGCGCGGCCGGACCGGCGGATGACTTGCTGCCGGGGCTGGTGAGCGATGCCGAACCTCTGCGCTGTATGGTGAGCGATGGCCCGCTGGCGGGACTGCAACTGGTGCTGGCATGGCGTCATCCTCGCCTGTGTCTGTCTCTGAGCTCGCCGGACCCGGCGTTGCGCCGCCGGCTGCGGCAGCAGCGCGATGGGCTGCGCACGGCACTCGAACAGGGGTTGGGCGTGCCGGTCGAGTTGCAGGTGGCGGGGGAATCCAGTGATTGAGTTGCCCAGGCTGCTGGCACTGAGCCGCCAGGGCGCTTCTGCCCCCTGGCGCGACGGCTTGCAGCATGCCCATTACCGCCAGGCTCAGGGGCCGGGTGTGCGGTTGCGCGCTTCCTGTGAAGGGGTGCCGGTGGCCTTCTGGGTGCCAGAGCCAGAGTGGTGTCACTGGTTGTCTCCGCTTCTTCCCGTGCCGAACCTGTCGGCGCTGGCGCCTGACTGGCAGGCCGCGGCGGCCGCCTGGACACTGGCGGTTCTGGAGCCGGTCTGGCAGGCGCTGGCGCTGCCGCTGTGTCGCGAGGCGCAACTGGACGCGGCGCCGGCGCCAGACAGTGCCTGCTGGTGTTTGTGCTTCGAGGCGGCAGGCAGACGATTGCCGCTCTATATCGAGGTGCTGCCGGGGGAGTGGCTGATGCGCTGGCTGAGTACCATGTCGCCGCCGGACATCGGGCTGAATTTGCCGCTTGGCATAGGCTGGTGTGCCTGGCCACCGGGGGGGGCTCAGCTTGGCGATGCCTTGCCGGTGCAGGCTGCGGCCGAGGCACTGGATGTGTTCTGGCTCGATCCGCTGGCTTCGCCGGGGCGGGTGCAGTTGTTATCGCCGGATCGACTGCAGGTCGTGGATTCGATGGTGCCGGCCATGCCGGACGATGAGAGAGCGGGCTGGCTGGCGGTCGAAGTGGGGCAGGTGCAGCTGGCGGCGCAGGATGTCTGGCCCTGGCAAGCCGGAAAGATCATGGCGGTGCAGTCTGCCGCCAATCCGCTGGTGCGTCTGAGTAGCGCGCGCGGGGTGGTGGCACAGGGGGGGCTGCTGCAATGGCAGCAGGGCTGGGCGGTCTGCCTGGCGGAGACGCCGGCGGCGCCAGACTGAGTCCGGCTCAGGGCCCTGGCGGTACCAGGCGGGCGTTTGACAACGAGGCCACTTCGGGGTGATCCGGCTCGATCTGTCCGTCTTCATCCACCAGCCGCAAGGGCAGACGCGCCAAGTCGGCCATGACGTCGCCCTCCTTGCCGGTTTCCGGGTCGCCGAGCAAGGCCAGCAGCGACAGGCGGTAGGCGGTTTCGTTATAGGTTTCCGCCAGCACCGCCTCGCTGAGCGGTGTGGCCTCGCGCAGTCCGGCCAGCGCTTCGTACAGCGACTCGGCCGCCAGCAGGCGCTCGATCTCCACGCCTTCGGACGCCGGGGCCGCCGCTGCACCGGGCAGGACGGCCTCTTCGGCCCGGGCGCGTTCACGCGCCAGCAGTTCAAACTCGGCGACATCGGCCATTTCTGCCCCGGAGAGGAAGGCCGGTTCGGGGCAGAAGGACAGCCGTTCGGCCAGCAGGGTGGCCAATTGCTCGGCGGACAGGTGGCGCAGATAGTCGGCGATGTCGGTCGAGGTCAGCCCCGAGGTGCCCAGATGAACACGTTGGGCCGATAGTTGTGCCAGCCGCCGCTCGAAGGTGCCGGCCAGCGCCAGCATGCGGCTTTGGGCCAGGGCAATGGCCTGGGCCTGATTCAGCGTGGCGAGGCTGAGGTCTTCGCTGGCGGTCAGTGAGCGGATGACTTCGGTGGACTTGCCGACCCAGCGCCAGACCGCCTCCAGCCGATGCTGGGCGGCACGAATGCGGAATTCAGAGCGGGACTCGAGGGCATCCTCGAATTCGGCATACAGCTCGTTCAGGCGGGCCAGCAGATGTTTGAGCGCTTCGTCAGAAACCTGGCCGACGGCCTGGCCTGCGGCGACCTGGCTGGTGAGGTACCCCAGCTCGACGTCGTCACCGGCGAAGTCGATCATGGTCGACAGCGCGGCCAGCGCCACGCGGGCGCCCTCCGAGAGCTGGTACAGTCCGGTGTCGGACTGCCAGATCAGCAGTTCGCCTTCACGCAGGCGTTTGAGGATGGTGTCGAGCTTGACCGGCTGCAGATAGGCAAAGCGTTGTGCCAGTTCTTGCGGACTCCAGAACGGCGTGTCGGTCTGGGCTCCCAGTTCGCGCAGGACCAGCAGGCGCATCAGCACCTCTTCGTCTCCGCCGCGGAACAGGGTAATGAAAACCGACAGGTAGGGCCAGGCACCGGTCAGCCGGGCGACCGTGGACAGCTCGGCGGGCTGGATGCCCGCCTGAAAAAATTCTTCCAGAGAGTTCACGGTCAATCCGCTGCGGTCATCAGAAAAACCGGATTTTCCCGGTTATGCCGTCTTGTCGTCAACGTTGGTCGCCGGCTGGATCAGGCTGCTGCGTTGCGCTTTGGCCAGGGCCTTGGCTTCCGCTTCGGCCTGGCGTGCCTGTTCGGCCGCTTCTCGTGCGGCAGCACGAACGACTTCCAGGTAGTCCATGATGGCGCGGGTCAGCTCACGCGTCCCTTCGCCGGTGATGGCGGAAATGCAGAACACGCGGTGAGCCGTGATGTCGAAGCCGTCGCGGTCATCCGGAACATCCCGCGGCCAGTCAAAGCCGTTCAGGAAGGCTTCGGTTCTTTCGCGGCGCTCGTCCTCGTCCAGCATGTCCAGCTTGTTGAGCACCAGCCAGCGGGGCTTCTGGTACAGCTCTTCGTCGTATTTGCGCAGCTCTTCGACAATCGCCTTTGCTTCGCGCACCGGGTCGACTTCCGGATCGAACGGCGCCAGATCGACCACATGCAGCAGCAGACCGGTACGGCTCAGGTGCTTGAGGAAACGGTGGCCCAGGCCGGCGCCTTCTGCCGCCCCTTCGATCAGGCCGGGAATGTCAGCGATCACGAAGCTTTGCGCATCGTTCATGCGCACGACACCGAGGTTGGGGTGCAGGGTGGTGAACGGATAGTCGGCGACCTTGGGCTTGGCTGCCGATACCGAGCGGATCAGTGTCGACTTGCCGGCGTTCGGCATGCCGAGCAGGCCGACGTCGGCCAGCACTTTCAGCTCCAGGCGCAGCATGCGCTTTTCGCCTTCTTCTCCCGGGGTGCACTGACGCGGGGCGCGGTTGGTCGAGGACTTGAAGTGCAGGTTGCCAAGCCCGCCCTTGCCGCCACGAGCCAGCAGAATGCGCTGGCCGTTTTGCGTCAGGTCGGCGATCACTTCTTCGGTGTCGGTGTCGATCACCTGGGTGCCGACCGGCATGCGCAGTTCGATATCGTCGCCGCCCTTGCCGTAGCAGTCGGAACTTTGTCCCCGCTCGCCGTGCTGCGCCTGGTAGCGCTTGACGAAGCGGTACTCGACCAGGGTGTTGATGTTTTCATCGGCCACGGCATAGACGCTGCCGCCCTTGCCGCCGTCACCACCGTCCGGCCCGCCGAACGGTACGTACTTTTCGCGGCGGAAACTGGCTGCGCCATTGCCACCCTTGCCGCCGGCGACTTCGATGCGTGCTTCGTCAATAAATTTCATCTTCAATTCCTCCCGGAATGTATCGAGCGAGGAGTCAGGCGCAATGGCTGTCCGAAAACAGCCATTGCGCCTTGCCCCTCGGCCATCTGCGCCGGATCGTTGATCCGCGCTAAGAAAAAAGCCCTACCACCAAGGATAGGGCTTTTTCAGGGCGGCTCAAGCGCTCAACCTTGCGGGCTGTCACGCCGGCCCCCTGCCGGTTGCACCGATTACTCGGCGTCGACGCCGGTGTACGGTACCACGGTGACGTACTTGCGTTGCTGAGCACCCTTGACGGTGAACTGCACGTAGCCATCAACCTTGGCGAACAGGGTGTGGTCCTTGCCGCAGCCGACGTTTTCACCAGCGTGGAAACGGGTGCCGCGCTGACGCACGATGATGGAACCGGCCGGAATCAGTTCGCTGCCGTATACCTTCACGCCCAGGCGCTTCGATTCGGAATCGCGACCGTTGCGGGAGCTACCGCCTGCTTTTTTATGTGCCATGACTGTTTACTCCTTACTTGGCAATCGCGTCGATACGGATTTCGGTGTAGTTCTGACGATGACCCTGATGCTTCTGGTAGTGCTTGCGGCGACGCATCTTGAAGATGCGGATCTTTTCGCCACGGCCATGTGCCACGACGGTTGCCGTCACGGTTGCACCAGCAATGCGGGGGGTCCCCACGGTGACCTGATCACCATCAGCAACCATCAATACTTCTTCAAGTACGATTTGGCTGTCGATGTCTGCAGGTATCTGTTCTACTTTGAGTTTTTCGCCAACGGCAACTTTGTACTGTTTGCCGCCAGTTTTTACGACCGCATACATTCGTATAGCTCCTAAAGTTCATATCCTCCCGCCGGAAAGACGGGAAGCCGGTCATTCTATTCGGCAGTTTGCAAACTTGTCAAATATTTCATGAGCTTAGCCTGACATCCTGATGGCATGGCGGCTTGGGCGGCTTTTCTGCTAGAATCGAGCGGATTTCCCGGCATAACCCAATCACTGGTCCTATAAAAACGTGTCCGAGACCCCGCTTTTCCGCTCCCTGATCGCCGACGACATGCTGGCGGTCGATCGTGTCATCCGTACACGCCTGCACTCTGATGTGGTTCTGATCCGTCAGGTATCCGAATACATCATCTCTGCCGGCGGCAAGCGGCTGCGTCCCGCCCTGACCCTGCTGTCTGGCCAGGCCTGTGGCTATCGCGGCGCCCATCTGTTCGAACTGGCGGCCATGGTCGAGTGCATTCATACGGCCACCTTGCTGCACGACGATGTGGTGGATGAGTCCGAACTGCGCCGCGGCCGCGAAACCGCCAATGCCCTGTTCGGCAATGCCGCCAGTGTGCTGGTGGGTGACTTCCTTTATACCCGTGCCTTCCAGATGATGGTCACCACGCACAATATGCGCATTCTGGAAGTCATGGCCGAAGCCACCAACATCATCGCCGAGGGCGAGGTGCTGCAGTTGCTGAACATCGGTAACGCCGAGGTAGACGAAGCCTCCTATCTGCAGGTGATCGAGTTCAAGACCGCCAAGCTGTTCGAGGCGGCCTGTCGCGTCGGCGCCCTGATTGCCGGTGCCGATCTGCAGACCGAGACTGCTATGGCCGATTACGGCCGCTATCTTGGCTGTGCCTTCCAGATTATCGATGACGTGCTGGATTACAGCGGTGATGCCGACACCATCGGCAAGAGCCTGGGGGACGATCTGGCTGAAGGCAAGCCGACCCTGCCGCTGATCTACACCATGCAGCATGGCACGCCGGAACAATCCGAATGTGTGCGTCAGGCGATTACCAACGCCAGTCGCGATCATTTCCAGCCGGTACTGGCTGCGGTACAATCCTGCGGCGCGTTGGGCTATGCCCGCGCCGCCGCGGTGCAAGCCTCGCAAAAGGCCATTGCAGCCATTGCCGGCCTGCCGGCGTCCGACGCCACCCGCGCCATGCGCGAACTGGCCGATTACGCCGTCAACCGTCAGTCCTGATAGACCGTCTCCGTAGTTAAATGGATATAACAGCCCCCTCCTAAGGGGCAGTTACAGGTTCGATTCCTGTCGGGGGCGCCAGACCAGCCTTCGGGGCGCGCCGGTCGTTATCATGGAACCCGCTGGCCAGAGGCCCGGCGGGTTTTTTGTTGCCTGAGTCGGCGGCAGAAGCGGGGTTGAAACGGTTGTCCCATGCGGTGCACAATGCGGTTATTCTTTTCAAATCGTGCCGCATGGCACGGATACCCGCCGATGCCTTCCTCCCTTTCTCAGGCTGAAGTTCTCGCCCAGGCCCAACTTGACGCCTATAACGCCCATGACCTGGAGCCCTTTCTGGCATGCTTCGCCGAGCAGGTCCAGGTCTTTGTCTTCCCGTCCACACTACAATTTTCCGGCAAGGCCGCCATGCGTGAGCGATATGCCCAGCGATTTACCGACGAAACGCTGCATGCGCGTTTGTTAAATCGTATGGTTCAGGGGCAGACGGTGATTGATCAGGAGTTAGTGAGCCTGCGTTTGCCAGAGGGGCCAGGCACCATGGAGGCCATCGCCATCTACGACGTGCAGGACGGGCTGATTGCCCGCGTGACTTTCATCCTTGGCGTACAGCGTTTGCTGGCTGCCTGATGCGGGAGAACCCTTCTTGATGACCGAACTGAGCGCCGACGAACGCTACTGGCTGCAGCGGGTGCTCGACGACACGCTGGGTGACGAGGCGATGCCCGCCGAGATTGCCGACAGCCTGCAGGCACAGCAGTTGATTGCCTGGTCGCACGCTGCGGCTTGCTACGTGCGCGGGATCCGCGCCAGCGCGGCGGATCCCGGCTGAGTGGCGACACCTTACAGGTGGCAGACCTCTGTCGGTACCTCCGGCAAGGCCGCAAGCTGTTCGTCCGACTTGCTTTTCAGGGCGGCAAACATATCGCTGGTGATATCCATGCCTCTGGATGCGGCGGAGAGTATCGGTGTCACGATCCCGCCGAGGACCGCCACGGCCTGACTGCTGCTGTTGGCCGGATGAACGAAAGGCAGGCAGCCGGAAGCGATCATCAAACTGACCCGAGAGATCAGCGAAGCGGCCGTACCCAGCTCGATTGCCGTTTTATCTTTTGTTCCCAGCGCATGACACAGGCCGTAAATGCCGTTGGCCACAAGATCGTTGCCCATCGGCAGCGGGGGCTGTTGACGGCGGGTCTGGCGGAAATTGTAGAGTGCACAGCAGGCGTCCCCGATCATGATGGTGGCCAGCACGCCACCGACCACGGCGGCCGCGATACCGCCACTGGCCGCAATGGTCAGCCCAAGCCCAAGCAGGCTGATGCCGGCAAAGCCGACTTTGCCCAGCGCGGCATACCAGGCTCTTTTGACCCCCAGCTGTTCCGAACGCCGGGTGGCTTGCGCCAGCGCCTGCTCCCGCTGTACCGGGTCGGTGGTGGTCGTGTGCCGGACACTGCCGGGGCATGGTGGCCGGCAGTCCAGGGGGGGTAAGTCGTCCTTGGACGTGGGCGGGATCACCGCGAGGGGCGGTGTCGGTGCGTAGCTCCTGATTGCATGATCACGCATTGGTCAGGCTCCTGAGTTTGTCAGTAATGCAGCGTTTGCAGTTTGGCCCGGGCTTGCTGTGCCAGCTCGGGGTAACCTTCGTTGCCGCGCCGGCCTTCGCACAGGCAGAGCACATCCTGCAGGGCCGCTCGCGCCGCATCGAGGTCATGCAGCTGGGCCAGACAGGTCGCGATCTGCCAGATGGCGTGTGGGTCATCCGGCTGCAGGGCGTGGGCGTAGTGGCAAAACGAGAGCGCCAGCATGGCTTGTGCATTGGCCTGCAGGGTGGCGCTCAGCGCCAGGTGATATTGGGGGTTGAAGGGCTGTTGCATCACCAGCCAGGCAAACTCCATGCAGGCGCTGTCCAGGTCGCCCTGCAACCAGGCTGCATGGCCGCGTTCGTAGGCCGCGGCGAGCTGTGCGCTGTCCAGACCATTGAGCTGCGCCGGCGTGGTGTGTCCCAGACACAACGCCGCTGCCTGTTGACGCACCCGGTGCTGTGTGGCCGCGGACATCCGGCCGGCTTGCCAATGAGGGAGATCAATCATCGCGACCCTCTTTTCTGCAGGTGATACGCAGCCAGGGGGCACCATCCATCAAGACGGTTTCTGCCCCTTCCTGTTGCATGAGCCTCACCAGCCGCTGACGTTGCTGTGCCAGCAGCGGGTCGGGCTCTTCGACAAAAATCATGGCATCGACCGTGTGGACCGCCTCGACCTCGGCCATGATCCGGTGCATCAGCGTCCGCAGAGATTGGACGGCGAGCCCGTCGTGAGACACCGCACGGAAGTCACACAGAATCAGCCTGTTGCCGTCCAGTCGGTAGGTCAGCTGAAATGACCGGCACGCCAGACGTTGTCCGAGCAGATAGTGACTGCCCAGGAAATACTCAGGCTGGACAGGCTGGCCGTGTCGGTGCAGGTAGGCGCTGACAGGATCCATGTTCACGGTCCTCAGTCGGTTTTCATGCTGTTGCTTTGCTGGATGTTGGCATCGGCCTGCACCAGCGCCTGGCTGAACTGCTGCAGATTGCTGAGTACCTGGCGGGCATCATTGGCCGAGCCCTCGGCATTTTTTTCCGATTGCTCACTCAGTCCGCGCTGGAACTCGGCATCCGCCATATTCTGCTGGCCGTCCAGCTCAAACTCGGCTGCCTTCAGTTCGGCCGAGCCGGTGGCGATCTGGTTGAAGCTGTTGACCATTTTGCCCAGCGGGCTTTTCTCGGGCAGCAGCGCGGTAAACACCGAGGTCACCCCGGTAGCGATTTTGGCGGAGGCCTTGGTGATTTCGGCCTGGTAATTGTTCTGCGCCGCTTCGCTGCGCGTGTTGTAGCTCAACCTGGCCATGGCGGTGGCGGTGACCTGATTGTTCTGGTCGATCAATTTGAGGATGCTGTGAATTTCCATCATCGATTGCATGACGACACGCATCAGCAGCGCAATGGACGGGACATCGCCCTGGCGAATGTCGACATTGTCGACTGCGCCGGGTCGCGTGGATGAGGTAACGTTCATAATTGGGCTCCGGATACTCAGATCGGATTGATGATCAATCGTTGGCTTTGGTGCAGGACGTTCAGACTGTCATTGCCACGGCGCATGCTGTTGGCCGCTTCTGTCATGTAATCGCTTGCCTCGGATTGCAGGTCTCTGGCCTTGGCGTCCAGCTGTGAAATCAGAAATTGCAGGAACATCGAATCGTTGATGTCATCCTGGATCTGTTTACGTGTTTTGGCGCTGTTGAGATCGATCACCCCACTGGTGATCTGCTCGGCGGCAGGGGTCACGGCAAAAGTCGTGAACTTGGCCGCTTCCAGGTATGTCATGTTCTTGTCGATGCCGCGTAGCAGCTTGGCGAACTTGCCATCGCCCTGCATGAGTTTGGATCCCGTGCCGGCGCCCATGCCGGTGATGGCGCTGCCCAGGCTGAACAATTCAGAAAAGAGCGCAATCTTGCCGGCAATATCGGCGACCTTGTCATAGGTGGATTTATGGTTGGGGTCCACCAGCGCCAGGGTTTTCATCAATGACTTGACCAGCAGGGCGCCGGCAGTGACCAGGTCCGCAACCCCGCCGACAACATTGCCCACCAGAATCTTGGCGACGCCGATAATGGCGTGAACTGCGGTATTGATCCAGTTCAGGATGGCGCCGAAAATCCCACCCTTCTTGGCTTTTTTCTGATCGGCCAGCGCTTTGTCGATCTGATCACGCAGATCATCACACTGCTTGTAGCGCAGGCTGGCGATAACATCGTTGGATTTGTTCATGCCATCGATGTCAATCGCCGCCAATTCCATACTGTTGTCGTACATATTGCAGGAGATGGCCACCATCACCTTGTCGACGGGCATGAGCTGAATATCGTCGACACTGATCTTCTTGCCTTTGCCCTGAGCCTGCATTTTCTCCAGCAGCCCTTGCAGCAGACTGCGCAGATCGCTCAGCCGTGTACCGGTTTTCGGTGGCGGTAATTGATGCCAGCCCGGGCTGTCTGTCTTGCCCGTTGCGGCGGGTGGTGCGGGCGGTTCGGCGTCCTTGGGCGTATCAAGCCGGGATGGTTGAGACGGCAGGGCCTGATCCAGGACCGCGCCCAGGGCCAGATAGGCGTCTTCTACCGGATCAAAGTACTGCGACCGGATCTCCTGGCCGATCGGGGCGGTCTGGTCTGCAGATTCACTCTTGGGCAGAGCAGTGGTGCCGAGAGACGGCAAGTAAGCAATCGTGGTCATGTCGAGGTCTCCTTGGACGAGGCGCAAGCGCGCAATGCTTGCTCGATGTGTTGCCGCAGGGCGCGGTGTTCCGAGCGGTCCGCGCAACAACTCAGGGCGGCCTGATAGGCCTCGGCGGCGGCGTCAAACTGCTGTCTTCGCTGCAGGCATTCCCCGCTCAGCGCCGGCGGACGCGGATCGTCCAGCCGCAATGGCGCCGCCTGACTGAAGCTGTGTACCGCTTCTTCCAGCCGGTCCAGGCGCATGCAGGTCTGTCCCAGTGCCAGCCAATAGTCAAATTGCCAATGACTGAGACGGGTCAGCAGCGTCAGCCATTTGTAGGCGCTGGCATAGTCCTGTTGCCCAAACGCATTGCAGGCATGCAGATACAACTGGTCCAGCTCGCCTGGGTCGATATCCATCAGCGCTTGCAGGGTGACGCCGTTTTGCAGCAGATGTTGCAAGACTGCGGCACGGGAGTGATCAGGCATGCCGGCTCTCCTTGAAAGGCCAGGCATGCCAGAGCATGCCTGGCGCCATTACACGCCCATGTTGCGCACGATGGCGTCGAGCATGGTCTTGACGTTGTTCAGTGCCGTGGTCATGTTGCTGGAGGCCGTGGCATAGGTCTGCATCTGTTGCTGAGTCTTCATCTGGTCTTGCGAAGACAGGCTGCTGTACTGGTCCGAAGTGTTGTCCAGTGCCGACTGGATGCGGGTCAGCTGCTCCTTGTCGAGGTCCTTGCCATCCTCCTTGCCAATGGCTTTCAGATAGTCATCGATGGAGCCCGAGCCGCCGTCCCAGGTGATGACAACATCGTACTGCTCGTAGGTGTTCTTGACGTCAGAAGGCAGGTCAGCCGTGCTGTTGGCGTCAGTCATGCCATTGATGGTCGCGCCTAGGTTGGCCGAGGCCTGTTTGGTATTGGCGGCTTCCTGATTGTGTTGCTGGATCAGTTGCGATTGCAGGATGACCATCTGGCCGGCAAATTCCAGTACCGAGTTCATGGCTTCATAGAAGGCCATGACCGGGTTGAAGCTCTGGGCATTGATCAGGTCGGCCAGCGACGCATACTTCGTATCCTGTGCCGCTGAGACATCAGCGGTGTTGGTCGTGGGAGGATTGAACTGGCTGTCGCTGTAATACGGGGGAGTGACTTGCATGGCATAACTCCTGGTGGGTCAAATAAAAGAGCGGCGCGGCTTGTTTTTGCCGCTGGTGGCCGCCGTTGGGGAATCGGTGCCCGAAAGGGCGGACTTCATGGCCTGTGCCCGGGCGGTCAGCTTCTGCTGCTTGGGGCCAATTTCTTCCTTCATCAGCGAGCCCAGACGAACCAGGGTGTCGCGAGCCTTGGCGTCGGCCGGGGCTCGTTGTTCCAGCAGGCCGATTTCCTCCTTGATGCGTCTGGTCAGCGCCATTTGTTCGGCGAGCTGGGCCTTGAGTTGCAGCATCAGCTCGGTCATCTGCTCGAAAGGATTCGTTGTCGTTTTCATGAGATATCCGCCTCTGTTGATGTCATGCATCGTAGGCAGGTCGACCGGACCAAGCTGTTGTCTTTCCCCTTTGGCTTTGCGGAATCGACAACAGGCAGCCGGCCGGCCGGGAGGGGAAATTTCGGGATACACGCAAGCTGTGAAATAATTGCGCTTTCTATGAAGCGGCCGGCCTCTCTGCCCGCCGCCTCGCGGGCATCTGACGCCTTTTCATTCCTGCCCTGGATCACATGGATATCGAACTTAAAACCCTGACTGCGCGCCTGCTGGCGCATCGCGTGGTGAGTCGCAGCGATCCGCTGGCGCGCCGAGCGCTGCTGGATGACATTTTTCGCAACGAGCTGGATCGCCGTCTGGCCGAGGTCGGCTTGCGGCTGGTCGAGAACCCCTATGCCGAGCATATTGCGGTCGCCTTGCTGCCGCCGATGATCGAACCGGTATTCGGCGCCGGCGACAGTTGGGTCAATAACAATCTGGGTTTGCCGCGCGATGGCGTGGCCCTGCTGGTCATCCTGTGGGCACAGATCATCCTGCCCAAGCGCGAGCGACAAATTGCCCGGGTTGAAGCCGGCCGCGAAGGGCAGGGTGATATGTTCGGTGCGCAGAAGCCGGTGGAAACCGGCGAGACCGTTTCTACCGGGGTGTCGGAGGATGCGCTTTATGCCGACTTCGGCAAGGCGCTGGGCGGACGGACCCGTTTCAATGCCAACCTGGGGCGTCTGGCCAACCTGGGCTTTGTCATCCGGCGCAATCGCATGCTGCTGGAAGGGCCGATGCTGGATTTGATGATCGATTACAGCCAGATGGCGCCACGCATCATCGAAGGGGCGCTGGCCGATGTGCTTGGTCGCCGTCAGGCGCTGACGCCGCAGGCTGCAGATGACTCGGTGGAGGGCGACTGATGTTCCAGATGAAATCGGTAGAAATGGTGCACTGGGACTTCTGGCAGCGGCTGTCTGTGCCGCTCGATGCCCAGATTGTCACCATCATCGGGCCCAACGGCTCGGGCAAGACCACCCTGCTGGATGCCATGCGTACCCTGCTGGCGATCAAGTGTTCCGGCAAGCGCGACTACAAACGCTATGTGCGCAACAACCGCGAAGCCTTCGCCTTTCTGCGCGGGGTGGTGGATAACCCGCGCCGGTTGTCCGGCGGCCTTTATCCGACGCCCTTCTTTCCGATCGTCAGCGAGACCGTCACGCTGTTGTGCCGCATCCGCAAGCAGGGTGGCGACTGGGTGCGCCATTACGCCATCCTCGAGGGCGATGTGTCACTGGAGGAGGCCGAAGGGCGTGCGCAATGGCTGGGGGTGCAGGAATACCGACGCCAGCTGGAAGTCGCCGGTCTGACCTCGGCGGTGGCCGAGGTGCTGGCGCTGGAGCAGGGCGATACCGACAAGCTGACCGAGTACTCGCCGCGGCAACTGCTGGACCTGGTGTTTCAGGTGTTCGGCGACAAGGACGTGCTGGACAACTATCAGCGTGCCCGCGACGAGCAAAAAGCCACCGAGCTGGAACTGGAGGCCCTGACCCGTCAGGAGGAGGCGCTGGAGGCCCGGGCGGAAACCATGCGTGCCCGCGCCAACCGCTATGTCGAGTGGCGGCAGCTGGCCGAACGCATCGAGCTGATCCGCGATCAGGCGCTGCCGGTGCTGAGCCATCTGGACGCCCGGGCTGGCTTTGCCTCGCTGTGGCAGGGCTACCGCAGCCAGCTGCGCGCTCTGCGCGTGGCGGAGAAGGAGCACGGCGACAGTCTGGATCTGGTACAGAAGCTGCTGCAGGCCGAGCAAAGCGCTGCCGAAGCCCGCGAGGCGGCTGAAACGCAGCGTCAGCACCTGCAGGATCAGTTTGTCGCCCTGAAGGCCGAGGTGGCCGCGGTGCAGGGGCAGTTGAAAGAGCGTGACCGACTGCAGGCCCTGGCCGGCAAGCAGTATGGTGAAGATGCCGGCGCCCTGGCGCAGAAACTGGCGGCCTTGCGTGCTGACAGTGAAGCGGTGCGGGATGCCCTGCGTGCCATGAAGCAGCAGCGCAGCGAGATGAGCCAGCATGTCGAGGCGCTGGAGATCGGCCGCGGCCGGGCGCCGGATGAGGTGCGGCAGTTCCGCGCGGCATTGGATGAAGCCAATATCCGCCATTGCATGCTGTCGGAGATTGTCGAGGTGCTGGATGCCGGCTGGCAGGGCGCGGTCGAGGCGCTGCTGCGTCCCTACCGCCATGTGGTGTTGCTGGAGCGGGCAGAAGACCGGCGTGCCGCCTGGCAGCTGGCAGAGCGTTTGCGCTACCGTCACTTCCTGGTCCATGAGCGCGAGCAGGCCCCGAAGGCAAGGCCGGGCAGTGTGCTGGAAGTGCTGCGTTTTTCGGCGGCGGCGCCGGACTGGCTGTATCGCCAGCTGGGGCAGGTGACCAGGGTGGAGAACGTCGCGGCGGCCGAACAGGTCGACGGCGACTGGATTACCCGCGAAGGTTATTTCCGCGAGCGGCGCGGCGCACGGCATATCGGTGTGGCGCCGCACGAGTACGCGTTTGGCGAGGGGGCGCGTCAGTCGCGTCTGCTGGCGCTGCGCGAGTCGCTGCGGCAGCTCAACCAGCAGGTGCTGGCTCACGAGGAGCGGCTGGTGGCGCTGAGTGCCGAAGCGGCGGCGCTGGCCGAGTATCTCGGCGGCATGGATGCCATTGCCGCCCTGGATGCCCGCAGCGAAGAGTTTGCGGCCCTGGCGCAGCAATTGCTCGGCCTGCAGGAGGCCGTGGCAAGGTTGGGCGGACAGCTGGCAGAGGCCCAGCAGGAAAAATCGGCCGCCGACCAGCGCTATAGCGATGCCCGTCTGGCGCATGACCGGGTGTGCCAGCGCGAGCAGGATGGCCTGGCGCAACTGGCCGCATTGCGCGGCCAGGTCGATGGCAGCCGTCGTCAGGTCCGCCGCCTGCTGCTGGAGTTGCGCGAGGGGGCGGCCCGCCTGCCGGATGGGGCGCTGGCGCCCGCACGGGTCGAGGCCCTGCTGGACGAGTACGACAGTGCCGCCGATGCCCGTCATCAGCTCAACTATCTGCAGGAGCGTCTGCAAAGTGGTGACTGGGAAACCGACGAGACGGTGTTGTCGCTCAAGGACAAGCTGCTTGACGACCTGGCACAGCTGGCACGTGAGCATCAGCGCCGTCAGCAGGAAGTGGATCGTGCCAGTGCGCTGACCGGTGACGCCCGCGCCGCCTATATCAACAAGCTGCGTGCCACGGTGCGGGCCTATGGCCAGAATGTCCGCCGTCTGGGCGAGTTGGCCGGCATCGGCGTCGAGGTGGAGCTGCCGCAACTGGAGAATGACGATGCCGTGCTGGCACAGGCTGGTCTGGCCTTGCGCTTCAATTTCGACCAGAAGGGCATGATGGGCATGAATGACGGCGAGGCCTCCGGTGGTCAGCAGGTGATGAAATCGCTGATCCTGCTGATCGCCCTGATGATGGATGAAGCCAATCCGTCCGGCTTCGTGTTCATCGATGAGCCCTTCGCCCATCTGGATATCTTCAATATCGACCGGGTGGCGGGTTTCCTCAAGGCGACCGAGGCGCAGTATCTGATCACCACGCCGAACACCCACAATATCAATATTTTTGCGCCGTCCGAGCTGACGCTGGCGACGCGCAAGAAGCGGCCGGGCGAAGTCTGGGCCCCGCCGATCCTGCAGACCCGCCGCCGGGTGGATGGTCGCAGTGAGCACGCCGAAGGAGAGCGCTGATGGGGTATTCGATGCTGGCCATCGCGCTGGGTGGTTCGTTCGGGTGTCTGCTGCGCTGGGGGCTGGGGCTGCAGCTCAATCACCTGTTTCCGACTTTGCCGCTGGGGACGCTGGCGGCGAATTTGCTCGGCGGCTATCTGATCGGGGTGGCGGTCGCTTTCTTTGCCGGCCATCCCGAGTTGCCGCCGCAGTGGCGGCTGATGGTGATCACCGGCTTTCTCGGTGGCCTGACGACGTTTTCCACCTTTTCAGCCGAAACCACGACGCTGTTGCAACAGGGGCGACTCTGGTGGGCTTTCGGCGCCATCGCCTTGCATGTCAGCGGTTCGCTGCTCATGACGCTGCTGGGCATGGCCACGGTTCAGTCGCTGAAATAGTTTTTTGCGATAACCGTATTGGATAAAGGGTTGCTTTTTGCCGGGGGCGGCGCAAACTTCAGCAGATCACCACAACAAACTGAAGGATTGCGCAATGTCTACTGTTACGTTGAAGGGAAACCCGGTTGAAGTGGCGGGCTCCTTGCCGGCCAAGGGCCAGGCGGCGCCGGATTTCTCGCTGACGGCGGCTGATCTGTCCGATGTGTCGCTGGCGGCCTTTGCCGGCAAGAAGAAAATCCTCAATATCTTCCCCAGTGTCGATACCCCGACCTGCGCCACCTCGGTGCGCAAGTTCAATCAGCAAGCCTCGGATCGTGCCGATACCGTGGTGCTGTGCATTTCGGCCGACCTGCCGTTCGCCCAGCAACGTTTCTGCGGTGCCGAGGGACTGGAAAACGTCAAGAATCTGTCGACCTTCCGTCACCCTGAATTCCTGCAGAACTACGGTGTCAAGCTGGCCCAGGGGCCGCTGGCCGGGCTGTGTGCCCGTGCCGTGGTGGTGCTGGATGCCGATAACCGCGTGCTGCATGCCGAGCTGGTGAGCGAAATCGCCAATGAGCCGGACTATGCCGCTGCGCTGGCCGTGCTGTAAGGACTGACTGACTGTATCAGGCCGCTCACCGGGTCACCGTGAGCGGCTTTGTCATTGGCGGCGGCGAATGACCACCGTGCCGGCAAGTTTGTCATGCAGGGATTGTTTGCGCCGGTCAATGATCACCCAGGCGTGGCCCAGACCGAGCGTCAGATAGGACAGGAGGCAGGCCAGGGTCCGCAGCCAGGCCTGGCGCTGGGTCAGGGTGGCGCCGGTGCGGGCGTCCACGACTTCGGCGCGCAGCAGGTATTTGCCTGGCGTGGCCCGGATGCGGGTCAGAAAAAACACCGTCAGAACGGCGGGCAACAACCAGCGAGCGACCGCCATGACCAGCAAGGGTAACTGATGACGCCAGCAGGCCAGCTCGCTGCCACAGGCCAGCAGCCCGTGCCAGCTCAGCCCGGCGACCGGCCAGGCCCAGGCCATCAGACTGGTCAGCGCCAGCACCAGCAGCTTGTCGACAGACCAGGCGCAGGCTCGCGGCACAAAACCGACGTATTCAACTTCTTGTGTCATCGGAGGTTCGCCAGGGAGAGGGAAGGCCGGGTCAGCCTACCCGGCCTGTGTTGCAGGATTATTCAGTCCGGTCGGCAGCCAGGCTGGCCTGATGCTTGGCGGCCAGGCGCTGATAGTGCTCCGCCGAGTAGCGGAAATAGGCGATCTCTTCGGCGCTGAGCGGGCGTACGGCCTTGACCGGGTTGCCCAGGTAGAGATAGCCGGACTTGAGATGCTTGCCGGGCGGAACCAGTGAGCCGGCGCCGATCAGCACATGTTTTTCAATCACAGCCCGGTCGAGGACGATGCTGCCGATGCCGATCAGCACCTCGTCACCGATGGTGCAGCCATGCAGCGTGACGTGATGGCCGATGGTGACGTGCTCGCCAATGATCAGCGGGGCACCCTCGGGATCATCGCTGCGTTTGTGGGTGACGTGCAGCATGGCGAAATCCTGGATATTGCTGCCGGTACCGATGCGGATGTGATTGACGTCACCGCGCAGCACCGCGCAGGGCCAGACCGAGCTGCCCGCCGCGAGGCTGACATCGCCGATGACCACGGCGGCCGGATCAATGTGACTGCTGGGATCAATCTGCGGCCGGATGCCGTCGTAAGATCGGATATTGTGATTCATGGCCTCGGTCCTCATATTCGCTGATAGTGCCAAGCGGCATATCATACCCAAATCATGGTAAAAGGAATGCCAAAACAATGACAGCCAATCCGCTTCTTGATTTCACCGATCTGCCACGCTTCGGCGAGATCAAGCCCGAACACGTGACGCCCGCCGTGGAAGCCCTGCTGGCCGAGGCGCGCGAAACGGTGGCACGTCTGACCGCTGATGCCCAGTCCCCGACCTGGGAGAACTTTGTCGAGCCGCTTGATGAAGTCATCGAACGCCTGTCGCGCTGCTGGGGGGTGGTCGGCCATCTGAATGCCGTGGTGAATACCCCGGCACTGCGCGAAGTGTATAACGCCAATATTCCGCAGTTGTCGGCGTTCTGGACCGAGCTGGGGCAGAACCTGGCCCTGTATGCCCGCTTCAAGGCACTGTGCGACCAGCCTGCCTATGCCGCCTACAACCCGGCGCGCAAGCGCATCATCGAAAACAATCTGCGTGACTTCAAGCTGTCCGGTGCCGAGCTGCCGGATGCCGACAAGGTCCGCTTTGCCGGGGTGCAAAGCCGCCTGGCCGAGCTGTCGGCCCGCTTTGAAGAGAACGTGCTGGATGCCACCGACGGATTCAGTCTCTATCTGGACGATGCCAGCCAGCTGGCCGGCCTGCCCGAGGATGTTTGCGCCATGCTGGCGGCCTGGGCTGCCCAGGAGGGCAAGACCGGTTACAAACTGACCTTGCAGTTCCCCTGCTATCTGCCGGTGATGCAGTATGCCGAGGACGGCGCCTTGCGCCATGCACTCTACGATGCCTATGTGCAGCGCGCCTCCGAGTTCGGTCCGGCCGAACAGGACAATACCCCGGTGATGCGCGAGAAACTGCAGCTCAATCGCGAAGAGGCGCAGCTGCTGGGCTTTGCCAATTACGCCGAACTGTCGCTTTACACCAAGATGGCGGAGAGCCCGGCTCAGGTGATTGCCTTCCTGCGTGACCTGGCGTCGCGTGCCCGGCCGTTCGCCCTGCGCGATCGTGCCGAGCTGGAAGCCTTTGCCCGCGAGGAACTGGGCATGGATCACCTGGAAGCCTGGGACCTGGCCTATGTCTCCGAGAAGTTGCGCGTGGCGCGTTACGCCTTCTCCGACCAGGAGGTGAAGCAGTACTTCCCCGAGCCCAAGGTGCTGTCCGGTCTGTTCCGGGTGGTGAATACCCTGTTTGGCATTGAGGTGCGTCAGGCCTCGGCCGAGGTGTGGCATCCGGAGGTGCGCTATTACGAGATCCTGCGTCAGGGCCGGGTGATCGGCAGCTTCTACTTTGATCTGTATGCCCGCGAAGGCAAGCGGCCGGGTGCCTGGATGGACGATGCCCGGGCGCGCTGCGTCAAGGCGGGGGTCGTGCAGACCCCGGTCGCCTTCCTGACCTGCAACTTCAGCAGCCCGATCGGCGACAAGCCTGCCCTGTTTACCCACGATGAGGTGATCACGCTGTTCCACGAGTTTGGTCATGGCCTGCACCATATGCTGACCGAGGTCGATGAGTTATCGGTCTCGGGCATCAAGGGCGTGGAGTGGGATGCGGTCGAGCTGCCCTCGCAGTTCATGGAGAACTTCTGCTGGGAGTGGGAGGTGCTGGGCGGGATGAGTGCCCATGTTGACACGGGCGAGCCGCTGCCGCGGGCCCTGTTTGACAAAATGCTGGCCGCACGCAACTTCCAGTCCGGCATGCAGACGGTGCGACAACTCGAGTTCTCGCTGTTCGACATGCTGCTCTATAGCGATTTTGATGCCGACCAGGGGGACTGGCTGGCCCTGCTGGATCAGGTCCGCCAGGAGGTGGCGGTTAACTTTCCGCCGGCCTACAACCGCTTCCCCAACAGCTTCAGCCATATCTTTGCCGGGGGTTACGCTGCAGGCTACTACAGCTATAAGTGGGCCGAAGTGCTGTCGGCGGATGCCTACAGTGCCTTTGAGGAGGCCGGGGGTGCCAATGCGGTCACCGGGGCGCATTTCTGGCGTGAAATCCTGTCGGTAGGCGGCTCCCGCCCGGCGATGGAGTCGTTCCGGGCGTTCCGCGGCCGTGATCCGCAGATCGATGCCCTGCTGCGTCATTCCGGCATGGTGGAAGATTTGCTCAGAACCGGGAACTAATCTTGATCAGAAATTTCAAACTATCTGTTGTGTAACCAACAGCAGCGAGCTTGGACGTAAAAGTCTTCCCAAGGACTCAGACCGTCGCCCCCGTGTCATGCGGGGGCATTTTTTTTGCGCATGGCTGGTAACGTGATCCAACAGCGTGCAGGCAGGGGGAGCGTGGGCGTCCACCGCGCTGTCCGCAGCCAGGGATCAACCGTCATGAAGTACGGCGATACCCACTGGCCAGGACGCGCAGGTGCGTTGATGCAGTGCTAGTCTTTACGGTTTGTGGGAAGCGGTGCGCCACGATCCGGGCGCGAATTGAACGACGGGGTGCGAACCGAGAACTCCGGCATGATCGGCGCCAGGGTGGAACGCGAAGAACGAGTGGTAGAGCTTTGGGTCTTGCTGGTATCGCGGGATCTAAGGGGAACAGACATGATGGTTCTCTGGTTACGAAGACAATTTCATTGTATGAACCGCCGGATTGTCTGACAACAACTATCCGTGATTTTTATGCAAAAGTAGTTTTGTATACAAAATACAAAACATATTTCATGCCTTTTGTTTCTGCAAGTAAATGAAAAACAAGGTAAAAATGAAATATCATTACAATTGGCTAATATACAATCGGCCAAATTTTTGTGTGGTGAAAATGTGCGCAGAGTGCACTTGCGCCGGCGTTTCTCAAGCGGTTCAGGCTTGCTTCCGGTCAAATCCGGACAGCATTTAGTCTGTATAATCAAACAATTATATTTTCGGTCATTGTGATGCTTTCCCTTGCGGTCCCTGCGCCATCGTCCCGTGCCCTGTTCCAGCTGGTCGTGGGTATCTTCTGCCTCGCCTTTTCGCCCATCCTGGTGCGCCTGACCGACGTTGGGCCGGTCGCGGCCGCCTTTTTCCGCTTGTTGCTGGCGCAGCCAGTGTTGCTGCTGTTGCTGATTCCGCGCATCACCAGCGGCGAATCGCTGGATTGCCCCTGGTGTGCGCGTTGGTGGGCATGGCTGTCCGGGGTGTTTCTGGCGCTGAATCTGGTGCTGTGGAACCAGTCGCTGACCATGATCAGCATCGCCAATGCCTCGCTGGTCGATAGTCTGGCGCCGCTGTTTATCACCTTGTTTGCGTGGTGGGGCATGGGAGAGCGCCCTTCGCGCCAGCTCGGCGTGGGCATGCTGCTGGCGGTGATCGGTACGGTGCTGCTGATTCTCGGCGAGGGCGGCGGCCTGTCGGGTCTGCAGGATCGTCATCTGCTGGCCGGCCATTTGGTCGCCTTGCTCGGCGCGCTGCTGTATGCCGCCTATTTCCTGGCGCTCAAGCAGGCCTTGCGCCGTGGGGCTTTTCCGCGAGTCATGCTGGCCAGCTGCATGGCGGCCACAGCCACACTGATTCCGCTGATGCTGTGGCGCGGCGGCAGTTGGTGGCCGCATGGCTGGGTGGCCTGGAGTGTGCTAGGGGCGATGGCCCTGCTCGTGCACTGTGCCGGCCAGGGACTGGTAGGCAAGGGGTTTGACCGCTTGCCGGCGGCAACAGCCTCGCTGATGTTGCTCACGCAACCGGTGGTCTCTGCCATCCTGGCCTGGGGCCTGTTCAGCGAGGCGCTGGGTGTGCTGCAGATTGCCGGTGCCGGTACGGTACTGGCCGGTGTCTGGTGGGGGGGCAAGAAGTCGGGCTGAGTCTGGCATTTTGCTTGAGCCAGCCCGCCTGGTTCATGCATCATGCCAGAGTCAATCGATTGCACATGGAGTTGTCTTGAAGCTTGCCACCTGGAACGTCAATTCTCTGAAAGTCCGTTTGCCGCATGTCCTGGAATGGCTCGCTGCCAATCCGGTGGATGTGCTGTGTCTGCAGGAGCTCAAGCTCGAGCAGGGGGCTTTTCCGCAGGCCGAGATCGAAGCGGCCGGCTACCGTGCCGCCTGGTTCGGTCAGAAGACCTATAACGGCGTTGCCATCCTGACAAGGCTGCCGCATGAGCCGCTGGCGGTGGTGTGCGGCATACCGGATTATCCGGACGTACAAAGTCGGGTCATTGCCGCCACGGTGGGTGAGGTGCGCGTGATCTGCGCCTATTTCGTCAATGGCGAATCGGTCGAGTCGGACAAATACCAGTACAAGCTTGCCTGGCTGGCGGCGCTGCAGCGTTATGTCGCCAGTGAAATGCAGGCCCATGCCGGCCGGGTCGTCTTGCTGGGCGACTTCAACATTGCCCCGGCGGATGCCGATGTGCATGATCCTGCCGCCTGGCAGGACAAGGTGCTGTGCTCTGAACCGGAACGTGCTGCCTTCGCGTCGCTGATCGCGCTGGGCATGACCGATGCCTTCCGGCATTTCCACCCGCAGGAGGTAGCCTATAGCTGGTGGGATTACCGTGCCGCCATGTTCCGCCGCAATCTCGGACTGCGTATCGACCACATTCTCTACGGGCAGGCGCTGGCGCAGAGGGCCAGGGATGCCGGCATCGACAAGACCCCGCGCGGCTGGGAGCGTCCCTCGGACCATGCGCCGGTCTGGCTGACGCTCGACGACGCTCATTGAACCAGGATCGACATGACGAAAAATCCCCCCGAGCTGCACGACGACTTCTATTACCGTGATGTGCCGCAGTACATGACGGAAGTCTATGACTGGGCTTACGTCAATCCGCGCCATGCCGCCTGGCTGGACCGTAATCTGGTGGTGCGGGTCCTGTTGTTTGGCAATGACCGGCGCCTGATGCAGGCCTATCTGGACCGGGTCCGTCCGGGCATGAAGGTCTGGCAGGTGGCCCATGTCTATGGCGATCTGGTGCAGCGTGTAGCGCGCAAGGTGGGGCCGCAGGGGGGCTTTGATCTGACCGACGTGACGCCGGTGCAGATTGCCCATGCCTCGCGCAAGCTGAGTCAAATGCCGCAAGCCAGGGTGGTGCAGGCGGACGCCGCCGATTTTCGCGGCGAGCCCGACTATGACCTGATCGTCAGTTTTTTCCTGCTGCACGAAGTGCCGGACAACAAGAAGCGCGAGATTGTGGACAATATGCTCGATCAGTTGCCGCGCGGCGCCCGGGCCCTGTTTGTCGATTATCACCGGCCGGCCGCCTGGCAGCCGATCGGCTGGCTGCTGCGTTGGGTTAATCGTTGTCTCGAGCCTTTTGCCATGGCCCTCTGGCAGCATGAGATTCAGGAATATGCCCGCGAAGCGGGACGCTTTGACTGGCGCAAGCGGACGGTTTTTGGCGGGGTGTATCAGATTGTGGAAGTGACGCACAAGGCGTGATGCTGGCGCCGTCAAGAAAAAAGCAGCCGTCAGGCTGCTTTTTCTCATCCCGGCGGCATGCTTATTTTTCGACGAAGGCTCGCTCGATCGCGTAGTGACCCGGTTCGCCCATGCGCGGCGATTCGACAAAACCCATGTCGTCGAGGATCTGGCAGCTGTCTTTCAGCATGTTGGGGCTGCCGCAGATCAGAACGCGGTCATTGGCCGGATCCAGTTGCGGCAGGCCGATATCGGCTGCCAGCTTGCCACTGACGATCAGATCGGTCAGACGACCCTGGTTGCGGAACGGCTCGCGCGTCACGGTCGGGTAGTAGATCAGCTTGTCGCGGACCACGTCGCCGAAGAATTCGTTCTGCGGCAGTTCGCGCGTGATGTAATCCTCGTAGGCCAGTTCACTGACCCAGCGCACGCCGTGCACCAGCACGATCTTCTCGTAGCGGTCGTAGACTTCCGGATCCTTGATGATGCTCATGAACGGCGCCAGACCGGTACCGGTCGACAGCAGGTACAAATGCTTGCCCGGCAACAGGTTGTCCTGCACCAGGGTGCCGGTCGGTTTGCCGCTGACGATGATCTCATCGCCGACCTTCAGATGCTGCAGGCGCGAGGTGAGCGGACCATCCTGCACCTTGATGCTGAAAAACTCGAGGTTTTCTTCCCAGTTGGCGCTGACAATGCTGTAGGCACGGATCAGCGGCCGGCCATTGACCTCCAGACCGATCATGACGAACTGACCGTTGATGAAGCGCAGGCCCGGGTCGCGGGTGGTGGTGAAGCTGAACAGGGTGTCGTTCCAGTGGTGAACGCTGAGGACGCGTTCCGAGGTCAAGGTTGCCATATGCAGAATCTGATATTGAACTAGGAATCGGGCCATTCTACCGGCGAATAAAGCGCTGCGATAGAACAGTTGCAACCGTTGGCTGTGTCACGGCGGTATATGCGACCGCAATGCCCATCATGCCATAAGGGTTGCAAGCAGTTGAAAACACGGCATTTTACATGAATTGTGGTGGGCTGGCGACTGGTTGGATTGCCTGACAGTAAAAACGGCAGGGTGGGAGGGGTGATTTATGACGGATGGAAATGAACGAGGGCGGACCAAATTGGCGCGCCCCCGGGTCGGTACTGCTCACTCATCCGCTTCATGTGTCCTGCATGCCTACCACGCATGCAATGAAGCGCCAACAACGTCATGAAAAGACCGATGCTGCATTGCGCAGCGACATCATCACAACCACATCACACTGCTACTGCTGGCGCTCCACATTGGCTTGGCGCCCTGGAGCCGCGAGCCCATCACGGGCTTGGTACGGGTTTCCCCGAAACAGGATGCATGTTACGACTGCTCGGCATTTTTCGCGTTATCTGGCCTATCGGCTGCCAGGTGACCTGCATCGTCAGCGATGCCTCAAACGTCAATGAAACGGCGTGTTATCCCAACACAGAAGCAACGGTCTGCAGCCGAAAATTCTCCCAGATGCATTCATTACCTCCTTGCCATGACCTGATTGGAGTATAGAACCCCCTTCTCAGGGTGCAAGATTTTTTATCGTGCGCCCTGGGTGGAATCTGACAGCCCTCCCTCGGGGGTGAGCTGGCTGGCGTTGGGATGCAGATGATGCTCGAACTGTCGTGCTGCGGCCTGCCAGGAGAAACGCTCGGCGACCGAACGCACATGCTGGCGATCCAGCGCCAGGGCGTTCAGGCAAGCTTGACGCAGGTCCTGGTCCAGAACGCCGGCGCCGCTGTCGCCGACCACATCCAGTGGCCCGGCCACCGGGTAGGCGGCCACCGGGGTGCCGCAGGCCATGGCCTCCAGCAGCACCAGGCCAAAGGTGTCGGTCAGGCTGGGAAAGACGAATACATCGGCCGCACGGTAAAAGCGCACCAGTTCCGGCTGCGGGAAAATGCCGGCGAAATGCACCTCCGGATAATGCTTCTTCAGCCTGGCGAGCAGCGGCCCGTCGCCAACTACCCACTTGCTGCCCGGCAGGTCGAGCTTGAGAAAAGCCTCGATATTTTTTTCCACGGCGACACGACCGATATACACAAAGCGTGGCGGCTGACTTTCCTCCAGCCGGTCGCGCGGGCCGGGGGAGAACAGCTCGGTATCCACCCCGCGACTCCACAACACCACATTGTTGAAGCCCCGTGCCTTCAGATCATTGACGATCGATTGAGTCGGCGCCATCACCGCGCTGGAGGCATTGTGAAAGCGGCGCATCCAGGCATAGCTGATGGAGAGCGGCAGCCGGGTGCGGGCCTGGATGTACTCCGGGAAACGGGTGTGATAGGCGGTGGTGAAGGCCCGGCCATGGCGCAGGCAGTGACGCCGAGCCGCCAGCCCCAGCGGCCCCTCGGTGGCAATGTGGATGGCATCCGGCTGGAAGCTGTCGATCATCCTGGCGACCTTGCGATAGGGGAACAGGGACAGACGAATGTCCGGGTAGGTCGGGCAGGGCAGGGTGGTGAAGGTTTCCGGGGTGATCATCGAGACTTCGTGGCCGAAGCCCTGCAATTCGCGAATCGTTTCGGTCAGCGTGCGAACCACGCCATTGACCTGGGGGCGCCAGGCGTCGGTGACGATCAGGATGCGCATACATTCTCCTGTACAGGCTCAAGGATGGGTTCCTGCGCAGAGGATTCGCTCAGGATGTGGGTCCAGTACACCACCGACAGGGTGCCGTCGGCTGTTTCCACCAGGGCAGAAAGACTTTCGACCCAGTCGCCGCTGTTGCCATACAGCGTGCCGTCCAGGTCGCGTACTTCCGGCTGGTGAATGTGGCCGCAGATGACGCCATCGTAACCACGATGACGGGCTTCCGTTGCCAGCATCTTTTCGAAGTTGCTGATGAAATTGACAGCGTTTTTCACCTTGTGCTTCAGATACTGCGACAGCGACCAATAGGGCAGGCCCAGTTTCATCCGGCACCAGTTGTAGCCGCGATTGAGCTGCAGGATGAGGGTGTAGAGGCTGTCGCCGAGATAGGCCAGCCATTTGGCGTACTGAATCACACCGTCGAATTCGTCGCCGTGAATCACCAGCAGCCGTTTGCCGTCGGCGGTGATGTGGTCGGCCTCCATGCGGATGGCAATGCCGCCAAAATCCAGCCCGGCAAACTGCCGGGCCATCTCGTCATGATTGCCGGGGATGTAGATCACCCGTGTCCCTTTGCGCGCTTTGCGCAACACCTTCTGCACCACGTCATTGTGGCTTTGCTTCCAGTACCAGGACTTGCGCAGTTGCCAGCCGTCAACGATGTCTCCCACCAGATAGAGGGTGTCCGATTCATGATGGCGCAGGAAATCCAGCAAATGATCTGCCCGGCAGCCCGCTGTTCCGAGGTGAACGTCGGAGATCCAGATACTGCGGAAATGGCGCTTTTCCAGCTTGATCTGCTCACGTTGCATGGTGGCCTCCGGGAGATGTCACGCGCTCATGCTGCCTATGGCTAATGACAGAAAAATGAGCATTTGATGACGGGAAAATGAATTTACCGCCATGTCGTTTCGATGCCATTTAAGCGTCTGTTAACCCGGGGCTGCTTCAATCCGGGCAGAAAGCTTCGGGCGAAAGGGGTAGCATGCCAAGCAGGGCAGGTAAGAATCCAAGGAGAGGGCAATGCGTATACTGGTAGTCGAGGATGATCCCCTGATCGGCGACGGTCTGAAGGCTGGCTTGAGTCAGCTCGACTTTGCCGTGGACTGGCTGACCTCCGGCAAGGAGGCACTGCTGGCCATGGATGCCGCGCCCTATGATGCCGCCGTGCTGGATCTGGGCTTGCCGGGCTGTGATGGCATGGACGTGCTGGCCAGCTGGCGGCGTCAGGGCCACAGCCTGCCGGTGCTGGTGCTCACGGCGCGGGATGCCATCAGCGACCGGGTGGCCGGACTGGATGCCGGCGCTGACGATTATCTGGTCAAGCCCTTTGCGCTTGTCGAGGTGGCTGCCCGCCTGCGGGCCATGCTCCGGCGCAGCAACGGCGAGAGCCGCCAGTTGCTCAGTCACGGCGCCGTCAGTTTTGACCCGGCGGCACGTACTACCTACCTGAACGGTGAGCCCCTGGAGTTGACCGCGCGGGAAATGGCCATTCTCGAGGTGCTGATGCTGAACAAGGGCCGGGTGCTGCCCCGCGAGCTGATCGAAGAGAAGCTCTATAGCTGGGAGCAGGATCTGGAAAGTAATGCCATCGAAGTCCATATCCATCACCTGCGCAAGAAACTCGGTCGCCATGTGATTCGTACGGTGCGCGGCATCGGCTACACCCTGGGGAATGTCGAGTGAAGCCGGCCAGTCTGCAGCGCCGCATCGTGCTGGCCCTCTTGTTGATTGCGCCGCTGATGTGGTTGCTGTCGGCCGGGGTGGCCCTGTATCAGACCCATGAAGAGATCAATGAGCTCTATGATGCCCAGCTGCAGTTGCTGGCTCGTCAGTTGCTGACCAGTGGACGCGGGCTGCAAAGTGATGACGGCAGTATGCGGCATGGTCATGACGATGAGGCCGATGCGTTGTCCCAGGCTATCTGGCGTCGCGACGGCCGCCTGATCTGGGCTGATGGTGCCGGTGCCGACTGGCAGCTGCCGCCCGGAGAGGGAGGCTTTTTCCTGCGGGTCAGTCATCATGGTCCCTGGCGTATCTATGCGCTGCGCAGTGCTGATGGCGAGCATGTCGTGGCGGTCGGGCAGCGTTTGCGTGCCCGCAACGAGGCGGCGCTCAAGGTGGTCAGCAGTCAGTTGCTGGCGTGGATCCTGCCCCTGCCCATTCTGCTGCTGGCGCTGGTGCTGGCCGTGCGGCGCGGGCTGATGCCTTTGAACCGCCTGGCGGCGGAGCTGGCCGGACGGCGTCCGGATGATCTCAGTCCGCTCAGTCAGGCGGTGCCGGCGGAAGCGCAGCCACTGATCAAGGCGCTCAATCAGCTGTTTGACCGTGTCGGACAGAATATCGAACATGAACGGCGTTTCACCGCCGATGCCGCACACGAACTGCGTTCCCCCCTGGCGGCCTTGCGGGTGCAGACCGAAGTGGCGCAGCTGGCCCACGATCCCGACGTGCAGCAACACGCACTGACCAACCTGGGCATCGGCATCGAGCGGGCTACTCGTCTGGTCGATCAGTTGCTTGCCCTCTCCCGTCTCGACCCGATGCAGGGCCTGACCCAGGCCCAACCCGTCGACTGGTCGCGCCTGATCGACAGCCTGCAGCGTGATCTGGCGCCACTGCTGTCGCGACGCGGCAGCCAGCTCGCGCTGGATTGGCAGGTGCCGGCCGAGCAAGTGCTGCCACTGCAGGGTGACAGCACTTTATTGACACTCATGCTGCGCAATCTGCTGGAAAATGCCCTGCGCTATAGCCCGGCCGGGGCCATCGTGCGGCTGTCCGGCTCGGCGGATCGCCTGGTGGTCGAGGACAATGGGCCGGGCATCGACCCGGCGTGGCTGGACAAAATTCGTCAGCGCTTCGTGCGCATGCCCGGGCAGAGTGAGCCCGGCAGTGGTCTGGGCCTGTCGATCGTCGAACGGATTGCTGAACTGCATGGTCTGCAATTGCAGCTATCGAACCGCGCGGAAGGGGGATTGAGCGCGGCGGTGGTGCGCATCGCCAGGACTGACTGACAGCGCATCGGATGATAGAGTAGCGGGCATGCCGATCGCCTCTTCTCTGTTTGCCTCCGAAAGCAACGATCTGGCCCGGGCGCAGCGGCGTCTGGGGCTGTTGCGCTGGGGGATGCTGGGCCTGTGTGCCCTGATGCTGCTGCTGGTCTCCCGTTATCCCGTGCAGCTGGCCTGGGTCCCGGTTCTCCAGGCCATGCTGACCCTGGTACTGGTCAATGCGGTGTTGCCCCTGCTGGCCCGGCGCGGCGTGTCTGCGCTCTGGCTGATTCGCTTCGGTTTGCTGGCCGATGTGGTGGCCCTGAGTGAAATCCTGGCCTTCAGCGGCGGCGCCGCCAATCCGCTGGCCTCCCTGTATCTGCCGCCTGTCCTGTTCGCCGCCCTGCTCAGTCCGGGGGTATTCTCCTGGTGCCTCTCTGCGCTGGCCCTGACTGCCTACGGGGTGTTGTTTGTCTGGCACCTGCCCTGGCCGCTGGCCGACTCCGATGCCGCCTATGCCTTCCAGGCCCACCAATTGGGCATGTGGTTTACCTTTGCCCTGTCTGCCCTGCTGATGACCGGTTTCATCTCCTGGCTGGCCCGACAACTGGCCGATCGCGAACATGAGCTGGCGATTGCCCGCGAAAGCCAGCTGCGCGACGAGCAGCTGGTCGGACTCGGCATGCAGGCGGCGATGGCGGCCCACGCGCTGTCGACACCGCTCAACACCCTGACGCTGCTGGTGGATGACTGGCATGACCTGCCCCCCGGCGGTCTGCCCGTGGATGAGCTGGCACTGATGAAAAGCCAGCTTGCCGTTTGTCGTGCGGCCCTGACCCGCCTCAAGTCCCAGGCCCGGACCGGTCCCGTCATCCTGCCGCTGTTCAGCGCCATGACCGAGCGACTGGAGGGGTGGCGTGCCCTGCGTCCGGATGTCACCCTGCAGTGGCAGCCATCAGGGGAGGGCGATCCGCAGGTTGAACTGGACAGTGCCTTCTGGCCCGCGCTGTTTAACCTGATCAACAATGCCGCCGAGGCCGGTGGCGGTCAGGTGAACATCACCGCCACTTTCCGCCAGGGGGTGCTCAGCGTGGATATCGTCAATCGTGAAGGCTGCCTCAGCGAGGCACAGTTACGGGCGGCCGGGCTGGGGCAGATGCAGTCCGGCAAGCCTGCCGGGCTGGGGCTGGGCGTGATGTTGTCGCATGCCACGCTTGCCAGACTGGGGGGCAGCCTGACCCTGGATAACCGCGCGAGCGGTGGTGTGCATGCGCACATCACCCTGCCCTTGAAAGAGATGTCACCATGACTTTTCTGCTGATTGATGACGATGATGTCTTTGCCGGCGTGCTGGCTCGTTCGCTGATGCGCCGCGGCCATCAGGTCGAGCGCGCAGCCAGTGAGGCCGAGGCGCTGCAATGTCTTCCCCGTGGCTTCGAACGTATCATCCTGGACCTCAATCTGGGGGGCGACAGTGGTCTGAAGCTGTTGCCGCAGCTGCGACGCCTCAGTCCCGACAGTGCCGTGCTGGTCCTGACCGGCTATGCCAGCATCGCCACTGCCGTCGAGGCCACCAAGCTGGGGGCCGTGCAATACCTTGCCAAGCCGGCCTCGGTCGATGAGATCCTGCAGGCTTTTCAGCAGATCGAGCCGGATGCTGCCATGCCGGTCAATGCCCGGCCGATGTCGGTACGTCGTCTGACCTGGGAGCATGTGCAGCGTGTGCTGGCCGAGCACGAAGGCAATATTTCCGCGACGGCTCGTGCCCTCAACATGCATCGGCGCACCTTGCAGCGCATGCTGGCCAAGAAGCCGGTCAGCGACTGAGTCTCCCGGTACGGCTGCTTCTCCCAAAAAACATTTGAGTAATGACTCTATTCAATCTAGGGTTATTTAATGACGCAGTCATTTTTGCGTCCTCAACAGGGAGAAGGAGACAGATGCAATACGGTCAGATGATGGATCAGCCTCTGCTGATCTCCAGCCTGCTGCAGCATGCAGAACAAAATCATGCCGATGCAGAAATCGTGTCACGGTTGTTCGATGGCACGATCCATCGCTACAGCTGGGCCGATACCGCCCGCCGTGCCCGTCAATTGGCCAATGCGCTGCAATCACTGGGTGTCGAGCCCGGGCAGTGCATCGGTACCATGGCCTGGAATACCTATCGCCATCTTGAGGCGTACTTTGCCATTTCCGGTATCGGTGCCATCTGCCATACCGTGAATCACCGTCTGTTTGCCGATCAGATCAGCTACATCATCAATCATGCCGAAGACCGGGTTTTGATGTTTGATGCCTGTTTCCTGCCGCAGGTCGAGCAATTGGCACCTGATCTGCCGCATGTGCGTCACTGGATCCTGCTGGGGGGGCGGGAGCACATGCCGACAGATAGCCGACTCGGGAATCTGTTGTGCTATGAAGATCTCGTCGGCAGCCATAGCGATAGCTTCGACTGGCCCCAGTTTGACGAACAAACCGCTTCCAGCCTCTGTTATACCTCGGGCACCACCGGTCACCCCAAGGGGGTGCTGTATGCCCATCGCTCGACCGTACTGCATGCCCTGGCCAGCTCGCTGCCTGATGCCTTCGGCCTGTCGGCGCAGAGCTGCATCCTGCCGGTCGTGCCGATGTTCCACGTCAACGGCTGGGGGCTGCCCTACAGTGCGGCGCTCAACGGGGCCAAGCTGGTTCTGCCGGGATCGCGGCTGGATGCCGTCAGTGTGTATCAGCTGATCGAAGAAGAAGAGGTCAATCTGGCTGCCGGCGTGCCGACCGTGTGGCTGAATCTGTTGCAGCACTGCGAGACCAATCGTCTGCGTCTGCATCATCTGAAGCGTGTTGTGGTGGGGGGCTCGGCCGTACCGGATTCGATGATCGAGCACATGGCCGAGCAGGGGGTCGAACTGCGCCAGCTGTGGGGCATGACTGAAATGTCGCCCTGCGGCACCATGAGCACACCGAAATTCAAGCATCGCCACGATGGCGTGGCGGGGCTGCGCCGGATCCAGGGGACGCAGGGACGGCCGTTGTTCGGCGTGCAGATGCGCATTGTGGATGGCGCCGGCCAGCCGCTGCCGCACGATGGCGTGGCGTTTGGCAACCTGCAGGTGCGCGGCCCCTGGGTGTTGTCGCAGTATTTCAAGCGCGAGCGCGATGCCAGTCATACCGACGACGGCTGGTTCAATACCGGGGATGTGGCCAAGCTGGATGCCGATGGCTATATGCGCATCACCGACCGTACCAAGGATGTCATCAAGTCCGGCGGCGAGTGGATCAGTTCGATCGAGCTGGAAAACATCATCATGGGCCATCCGGCGGTTGCCGAAGCGGCTGCCATCGGCGTGGTTCACCCCAAGTGGGACGAGCGGCCGGTGATGGTGGTGGTGCTCAAACCGGACAGCCGGGTGACACGCGAAGAGCTGCTGCAGTTCTACGAAGGCAAGGTGGCCAAATGGTGGACGCCCGATGACGTGATCTTTGTCGACGAATTGCCCCACACCGCCACAGGCAAACTGCAAAAACTCAAGTTACGGGAAAAAATGCGCGATTATCAGTGGCCACAATAAGCGATCTTGTCGAGCCGTCGAACTGTTGGACAAACTTGAGTTTTTGCACTAAATTACATGCTGTTTGCAATATTCATGCAGGGCATGGCGGTGAGCGACCTCATGTCCTGTTGAATTCACAATGGCTGAGAAGCTGTTGTGATGTTAGCCCCTCGAAGCATCGCAAGATGCTTCTTCCTCGTGTTGACCCCCGTCGCGACAGCGGCGGGGGGCTTTTACTTCTGCGCATGCTTTTGTCTGTCTGACGCATATCAAATTTGACTTTCAGGCGGCGAAACTGCTTCTAGAATAAAAAATGATTTGATTATTGTTTAAATAGTCCAGTTACAAGGGGCATTGCATGCTGAAATCACTCAGAAGCCGCCTGATCGTGCTGAATGCGTTCCTGTTGGCCATTTTCGGTCTGGTGCTGGTCACCATCGCTTATTCCCAGATGCGCAACGAGATCATGAATGATCTCAACAATGAGTTTGCCGCGCTGCTGTATGGCGAACGCACCGTGGCGCAGAACTGGATTGACGGCAAGGTCAGTCTGATCACCGCCCAGGCGACCAACGTCAATCGGCCGGATGCGGTGTCGTATCTGGCACAGACGGCCGCAGGCGGTCACTTTGGCGGGGGGGTCTATGCCGGATTCGAGGATGGTCGCAAGCCCATTTTTCATGACAACTGGCAGCCGCCGGCCGACTACAAGGCCGCCGATCGTCCCTGGTATTCGCAGACCAAGAGCAATAACCGGGTGACCCTGACCGATCCCTATCTCGATGCCCAGACCAAGAAGATGACCATGACGGTCGCTGTGCCGTTTACCACCAATGGCCAGTTCGCCGGTGTGGTCGGTGGTGATGTGTTTGTCGAGGATCTGGTGCGCTCGGTGCTCAGTGCCAAAATCCGCGCCGGGGGCTACATGTTCATCGTCAATGGTGCCGGCAATCTGATCGGTCATCCGAAAACGGAATTGACCATGAAGCCTCTGACGAGCATCGCCCCTGATCTGACGCCGGAAACCGTGGCGAATATCGCCAAACTGGATTCCGTGCAGGCGGCGCAGATCGACGGACAGGACGTGTTGTGGCAGACGGTGCAGGTGCCGGGTACCAACTGGTATATCTGTGCCGCCGTCGACAAGGCGCAGGTGCTGGCGCCGCTGCATACCCTGCTGTATACCCTGATCGCGCTGACCGCTCTGGTACTGGTATTGATGGTGCCTCTGGCCAGCTATGTGATTGCCCGCATGTTCGGTGGCTTGATGCACCTGAAGAGCGCCATGATTGAGGTCTCGCGCGGCGAGGGGGATCTGACCCTGCGTCTGGATGAAGACGGGGCGGAAGAAATTGCCGAGACCGCCCATGCCTTCAACCAGTTTGTGGCCCGTTTGCAAGGCATGTTCAGCACGCTGCGCAACGATGCCACCACCCTGATCGGTGGTGTGCAGCAGGTGAGCCAGCTGGTGGGCGGTGTGGCGACCAGTTCGCGAGAAATGTCCGATGTGTCGTCCTCCAATGCCGCGACACTGGAGGAGATCACGGTCAGCATTTCGCATATTGCCGAAAGTGCACACCAGGCCGACGAACTGGTCAACCAGACCGAACAGCGCCTGGGTGAAAGTGCGCAGAGCATCAGTCGCCTCTCGTCCGGCATGGAAAGCACGGTGACCTCGGTGCGCGGGCTGGAGAGCATGCTGGCGTCGCTCGACAAGCGCTCGGAAGAAATCAGCGGCATTACCAATGTGATCCGCGACATTGCCGACCAGACCAACCTGCTGGCCCTGAATGCCGCCATCGAGGCCGCCCGTGCCGGTGAGCAGGGCCGTGGCTTTGCCGTGGTGGCCGACGAAGTGCGCAAGCTGGCCGAACGTACCGCCCAGGCGACACTGGGTATCAGCAGCATGGTGGATGCCATCCGGCAGGAGACCAGCCGCGCGGTGGGTGACATGAACCAGACGGTCAGTTCAGTGGACGACGGCGTGCAGCTGACGCGCGCAGCGGTGGAGGGGATTGGCAACATCCGCCAGTCGATGGATGTGGTGGTGGACAAGATGAGTGAAATCGCCCATTCGACCAATGAACAGCACAATGCCACCACGCTGATTGCCCAGAGTACCGAGAGCATCAACGGTCGCATCCTGGAAAACGACGACCGGCTGCAAAGTGTCAGCGAAGAGCTGCAGCGCCTGGCGGCAGCGGCCAAGCAGATGCAGGATGCCTTCGGCCGCTTCAAGCTGTAACGACGGCGGTAGGAAAAACCAACGGCTCGTGCCATGCACGAGCCGTTTTTTTGCATCAGTGATCCGTGCTAAATCAACTTTATATGATCAATGTCTTATTAATAATCGTTCTGGAAATGATATTCTAACGGTTTAGAACCAAACCCGGGTGTGTCCGGCAGGTAGTCGCCGCAGGCATTTCCGTCCTACTACCGGAGGAAAGACTCTTTATGCTGAAATCACTGAGAAGCCGGCTCATTGTCTTCAATGCGTTCATGCTGGCCGTTTTCGGTCTGATTCTGGTATCGATCAGCTATATCCAGATGCGCAGCGAGATCATGTCCGATCTCGACAATGAATTCAATGCGCTGCTCTATGGTCAACAGACCGTGGCCAAGAACTGGATTGACGACAAGGTCAGCCTGATCACTGCCCAGGTCAACAACGTCAATCGCCCGGATGCCATTCCCTTCCTGGCCCAGACCGCTGCTGGCGGCCATTTCGGTGGTGGGGTCTATGCCGGGTTCGAAGATGGCCGCAAGCCGATCTTCAATGACAACTGGCAGCCGCCGGCCGACTACAAGGCCGCTGACCGCCCGTGGTACTCGCAGACCAAGAGCAATAACCGGATCACCCTGACCGAGCCCTATGTCGATGCCCAGACCAAAAAGATGACCATGACGGTTGCCGTGCCGTTTACCACCGGTGGCAAGTTTGCCGGCGTGGTTGCCGGTGACGTGTTTGTCGAGGATCTGGTACATACCGTGCTCAGCGCCAAGATTCGTGCCGGCGGTTACATGTTCATCATCAACCGCGCAGGCAAGCTGATCGGCCATCCCAAGCCCGATCTGACCATGAAGCCGATTACCAGCATTGCACCGACTCTGACGCCGGATGAAATCGACCGAGCCTCCAAGCTGGACCCGGTGCAGGAAACCACCATTGATAATGAAGTGATGCTGTGGCAGACCGTGCCGGTGCCGGGGACCGACTGGTATATCTGCGCCGCCGTCGACAAGGCGCAGGTGCTGGCGCCGCTGCATACCTTGCTGTACACCCTGATTGCCCTGACGGCGCTGGTGCTGATCCTGATGGTGCCGGTGGCCAGCTTTGTGATTGCCCGCATGTTCGGTGGTCTGATGGCGCTGAAAGCCGCCATGGTGGAAGTGTCGCGCGGCGAGGGGGATCTGACCCTGCGTCTGGCTGAGGACGGTGCGGAAGAAATTGCCGAAACCGCCCATGCCTTCAACCAGTTTGTGGCCCGTCTGCAAGGCATGTTCAGCACGCTGCGCAACGATGCTACCACCCTGATCGGTGGTGTGCAGCAGGTGAGCCAGCTGGTGGGCGGCGTGGCCAACAGCTCGCGTGAAATGTCCGATGTGTCGTCCTCCAATGCCGCGACACTGGAAGAGATCACGGTCAGCATTTCGCATATTGCCGAAAGTGCACACCAGGCCGACGAACTGGTCAACCAGACCGAACAGCGCCTGGGTGAAAGTGCGCAGAGCATCAGTCGCCTCTCGTCCGGCATGGAAAGCACGGTGACCTCGGTGCGCGGGCTGGAGAGCATGCTGGCGTCGCTCGACAAGCGCTCGGAAGAAATCAGCGGCATTACCAATGTGATCCGCGACATTGCCGACCAGACCAACCTGCTGGCCCTGAATGCCGCCATCGAGGCCGCCCGTGCCGGTGAGCAGGGCCGTGGCTTTGCCGTGGTGGCCGACGAAGTGCGCAAGCTGGCCGAACGTACCGCCCAGGCGACACTGGGTATCAGCAGCATGGTGGATGCCATCCGGCAGGAGACCAGCCGCGCGGTGGGGGACATGAACCAGACGGTCGGTTCGGTCGACGAAGGCGTGCAATTGACGCGAGTCGCCGTCGACAGTATTGGCAGCATCCGTCAGTCGATGGATGTGGTGGTGGAAAAAATGAGCGAGATTTCCCACTCGACCAATGAACAGCACAATGCCACCACGCTGATTGCCCAGAGTACCGAGAGCATCAACGGTCGCATCCTGGAAAACGACGACCGGCTGCAAAGTGTCAGCGAAGAGCTGCAGCGCCTGTCTGCGGCTGCCAAGCAGATGCAGGATGCCTTCGGCCGCTTCAAGCTGTAACGACGGCGGTAGGAAAAACCAACGGCTCGTGCCATGCACGAGCCGTTTTTTTATGCCTGTTCTCCGGGCTGGCGTACCTACGGGGAAAACAGTTCCGCTGCGTTCAGCAGGGCGGGCAATCGCTGTTCCCGCAGCAGGGCGATTTGCTGCCACAGGCAATTCGACTCCTGCGGATGCTGTTTCAGCCAGCCATGACTGATGACGGCAAAGTAGTCTTTGCGTAAAAGCGGAGGTTGCAGTTTGACAAAGGTGGTGAGCTTGCTGGCATTCAGATAATGGTCGGCGACATTGTCCTGGGTGGCATAGGCGGCGATGCGGCCTGCCTGCAGCTTGCGGAAGTTGATTTCGGTGGTGGGGGCTTCTTCGACGTTTTGTCCGCGATTGCGCAAGTCTTCGACAATCGACCAGCCGGTATTGGCGCCGATCAGGCCGTTATTCAGGTTCAGGATCTGCTGGCCATCGAATTGCACCGGACTGTTGCGCAGCACATAGAGCGAGTAGACCAGACTCGTGATGCGATAACGCCGGTCCGGTTGCGTGCCGCTCATCGGGTAGGCGAACAGCGCCATGCGATCTTCGTGAAAGGAATACATGAAGGAAATGTCGATCTGGTCCGCCTGCAGCATGGCGAATAGCCGCTTGTTCGGCCAGCGCGACAGCTGCGGCTTGAGGTGGCAGGCGGCAGCCGCTTCGCGCATCAGGTCGACGGCTGCGCCGGGATGCTCGGGAATCAGGCTGCCATTGCCCCAGAAATACGGCGGGGAGGCGACATCGGCATAGGCCATGCGCACCGACAGATCGGCCGCGACAGCCCCCGAGGCCATCAGAGCGGCAAACAGCAACAAGAGGGGCTTGCGCATAGCAGGTCCTTCCAATGGCCGGGTTGAGCGCTGCGGCGCTTGCAGGTCAGACCTCAGTCAGAAAGCCATTTTCCCGGATTCATCCGATTCTCAGGATCCAGCAGCTTCTTGACCGAGCGCATCAGCGACAAGGCCAGCGGATCCTTGTAAGTCTCCAGCCAGTGGGTTTTCAGCTGCCCGATGCCATGCTCTGCAGCCAGGGTGCCGTTCAGCCGGTATACCGTATCGTAGACAATCCGGTTGACGTTTTCTTCGTCGGCAAACAGCTCGGCATTGTCTGGCCGGGTGTAGGACACGTTGTAGTGCAGGTTGCCATCGCCCGCGTGACCGAATGCCATGATGCTGCAGCCCGGATAAGCGCGTTGCAGTGCCTCGCCGCACTGCGTCAGAAAGGCCGGAATGGCGCTGCTTGGCAGACCGATATCATGCTTGATACTCGGGCCGCGCCGTTTCTGGGTTTCCGACATGTCTTCACGTAGCTGCCACAGCGCCAGACGCTCGGTTTCGCTCTGGGCAATTACCCCATCCAGCATGTCCCGTTCAGACAGCCATTGCACCAGCTGATCTTCCAGCGCCTGCTGCCCCTCGCTGTCGGAGAGTTCGATCAGCAGGGTCCACGGTGCGATGAATGGCACCTTGTCGCCCTGGTACTGCTGCAACAGCGCCATGCAGTCGCCGGACATCATTTCAAAGGTGGTCAGCCTGTCGGCAAAACGGTCGCGCAAGGCCGCCAGCCAGTCGATGGCGGTCTGGGCATCGGCGACGCCCACCATGGCCGTCGCCCGAGCGCGGGGCATGGGGAAAACTTTGAGCGTGGCCGCGGTGATCAGACCCAGCTGGCCTTCCGAGCCGATGAACAGTTGCTTGAGATCCAGACCGCTGGTGTCCTTGCGCAGGCCGGAGAGCTGGTTGAGTACCCGGCCATCCGGCAACACGACTTCCAGCCCCAGTGCCAGATCGCGCATGGTGCCGTAACGCAAGACCGCCAGCCCGCCGGCATTGGTCGCCAGATTGCCGCCGATCTGACAACTGCCTTCACTGGCCAGAGACAGCGGAAACAGCCGATCAGCTTCGGCGGCGATCTGCTGGGCGCGCGCCAGCGTGACACCGGCTTCCAGGGTCATGCTGTTGTTGGCGGCGTCCACCTCAATCACCCGATCCAGCCGGCGCAGCCCCACTACCAGTGTCCGACCGCTGTCATCCGGTGTGGCGGCGCCGCAGGTGGAGGTATTGCCCCCTTGCGGCAGCAGGGCGATGCCGGCCTGGCTGGCCAGACGGACCAGTGCCGCCACCTCTTGCCGGCTGCCGGGCAAGGCCACTGCCAGAGGCCGGCCATGATAGCGCTGGCGCAGGTCCAGGCAGAATGGCTCGATATCGATCGGGGCTTGCAGGACATGGCTGGGGCCGATCAATTGGCTCAGCGCAGTCAGGAATTCGGCAGTTTGCATCAGACAGTCACTCCGGGGTGCCGGGCAGGCGCGAGACCAGCCAGGCGGTCAGGAAGGCCAGCGGTACCGAGCACAGCGCCGGGCTGGCCAGCGGAAACAAGGGGCGGGCATGGCCGAGTACTGCGACCCAGACTGCCGGGCCGGCAATGATCAGCAGGGTGGCGCTGAGCAGTCCGACCAGTCCGCCGGCAATCGCGCCGCGGGCCGTCAGCCCGGGCCAGAACAGGGTCAACAGCAGAATCGGGAACGGGCCGCTGGCCGCCATGCCGAAGGCCAGGCCAAACAGAATGGCAATGTTCTGGTTCTGGAAGCCGCAGGACAGCAGCACGGCCAACAGGACCAGCAGCAGCACCGAGCCGCGCGAGACCTGCAATTCACGCCGTTCATCCGGTTTGCCGCGACACAGCAGGCCGCCGTAAATGTCGTGGCTCAGCGCACTGGAGCCGGCGACGGTCAGGCCGGCCACCACGGCCATGATGGTGGCAAACACCACGGCGGCCACCACGTCACGCAGCGCAGCACCGCCCAGCGCCTGTGCCAGGTGCAAGACGGCCATATTGCCGCCGCCGAGCAGTTTGCCGTGCGCATCAAGGAAGGCCGGGGTCTTGCTGACGAAGACAATGCTGCCAACGCCGATCAGCACATTCAGGGTAAAGAACAAGGCGACGATGGCGGTCGCCCAGCAGGCCGAGGCGCGTGCGGCGCGGGCATCGGGGACGGTAAAGAAGCGCATCAGCACATGCGGCAGTCCGAGCAGGCCGAGTACCAGCCCGAGACCGAGCGACAAGACTTCCCACGGGTTGTGCATGGCCTGGCTGGGCAGCCAGATGCCGTGGCCTGCCGGGTGGATGGCCTCTGCCTGCGTGATCAGCCAGTCGGTACTGAACCCGCTCTTGATCAGTACGCCCAATGCCAGCGTGAGCCCGCAGGCCAGCAGCAGGCAGGCTTTGACGATCTGTACCCAGGTAGTGGCCAGCATGCCGCCGAGTGCAACATAGAGCATGGTCAGGGCCGCCACGGTCAGTACGGCAGGCAGGTAGGCCAGGCCGAACAGCAGACCGAGCAACTTGCCGGCACCGACCAGTTGTACCACCAGATAGAACAGCACGATCAGCAAGGTGCTGAAGGCGGCCATGGCTCGCACCGGCCGGCCGCCAAAGCGCTCGGCCAGCACATCACCGAGGGTGAAACGGGCGCGCTCGCGCAGTTTTTCCGCAAACAGCAGCAACAACAGCGGCCAGCCGGCCAGTGTGCCGACTGCATAGATCAGCGAGTCGTAGCCCTGGCTCATGAACAGCCCTGCCGCGCCCAGAAAGGCGGCGGCAGAAAGGTAGTCGCCGGCCAGCGCGAGGCCATTCTGCCAGGCACGGATCCGGCCGCCGGCGGTATAAAACTCGGCACGTGTATGGGTGCGCCGCGAGGCCCAGAGCGTCAGCGACAGGCTGATGACCAACAGCAGGAGAACACAGAACTGGGCCAGATTCATGTGCGATCCTCACGCCGGTTGGCCTGGCGCACGTACAGCAGACTCACGATCACACCCAGCCAGATCAGTCCCAGTGCCAGTAGCATGGACAGCGGCAAGCGGCCGCAGGGTATGGCCAGCAGCGCCGGAAAAAAGGCAATCGCCCCGTAAAAGGCGGCGATTGGCAGGAGCAGCAGTAACAGCAATGACTTCATGGACTCACTTTTGCCAATAGGTTTTGACGTTGACGAATTCGTACAGGCCGAATTCGGACAATTCACGACCGTAACCGGAATCCTTGACGCCACCAAACGGCAGACGCAGGTCGGAGCTGGTGTGTCGATTGATGAAGACACTACCCGCCTGCAGCTGACGTGCCAGTTCCCAGGCCCGGGCCGTATCGTTGCTGTAGATGGACGCCCCCAGACCAAAGGGGGTGTCATTCGCCAGTCGGACGGCATCCTGTTCGTCGCGTGCGCGCAGAATGCTGGCGACCGGACCAAATACCTCTTCACGATAGACCCGGCAGCCCGGATTGACATGATCGAGTACCGTGGCCGGGTAGAAGAAGCCGGGCCCCGTCGGCATCTCGCCGCCCAGGCGCAAGGTGGCGCCGTTGGCCAGCGCATCCAGCACCTGGGCGTGCAGGCCGGCGCGTAAATCGCTGCGGGTCAGCGGCGACAGTGTCGTGTCCGGGTCGGTGGGGGCGCCTGCCCGGAGGGCGGCCGCCTCGGCCACAAAGGTGGTCATGAAGCGTTCGGCCACCTCGGGTACCACGATCATGCGCTTGGCGGCATTACAGGACTGCCCGGCGTCGCGGAAGCGCGAGTGTACGGCTTCGCGCGCGGCCGCATCGACATCGGCATCGGCCAGCACGATGAAGGGGTTGCTGCCGCCCAGCTCCAGGACGGTCTTCTTCAGATGTCGGCCGGCCAGTGAGGCCAGATGTCGGCCGGTGGCTGTCGAACCGGTGAAGGCGACCGCATCGGACAGGCGGATGGCCTGCTCGACCTGATCATGGTCGATCCAGGCAATATCCAGTACGGCCAGTCCGGCCTGATGGACACAGTCCAGCAGCAACTGGGTGGACTGTGGTACCACGGGCGCCGGTTTGACCAGACAGGCGTTGCCGGCCATCAGTGCCGGCACGGCAAATCGCAGTACCTGCCAGATCGGATAATTCCACGGCATCACTGCCAGGACGGTGCCCAGCGGTTCGAAAGCAACACCACTGCGACTGCCATTGGTCGGAATCATCAGCGGTTGCAGCAGGCTGGGCGCCAGACTGGCGTAATAGCGAATCAGCTTTTCCGATTTGTCGATTTCGGCCAGGCATTCCGCGGTGCGCTTGCCGACCTCCAGGGTGACCAGGTCGGCCAGTGCCTGGCGGTGCTGCATCAATTGATCCGCCAGGCGCATCATGCGCCCGGCACGCTCCTCGATGTCGAGCCGGGCCCATTCGGCCTGCGCCTGGCGCAGTCGGGCCAGGCAGCCGGGAAGTTGATCGTGCGGCCAGGCGGCCCGGGTAAAGACCACCTCGCCCGTGGCCGGATTGCAGGAAGTAAATGCTGTCATAGCCAGATTGGCTTTATTAGTTGGAAGTAATAGAGTACTTTAACAAAAAGCCCCGCTGCCGGACAGCAGCGAGGCTTGATCAGAGACGGGAAAAGCTCAAACAGCGGGCTTGAAATTCAGTTCCTGCGGCATGGTGCCGGTCAGCAGGTAATCGATGGTTTCACGCACGCTGCGCATGGCGGAACCGAATGGCAGCGGTTCCGAGCCGCGGAAGAACAGGCCCTTGCTGACTTCGCCGCGGAAGGCGGCTGCCAGCTTGAGATCGATGCAGAACTGCCCGACCTTCGACAGACCATCGCGCAAACCACATACCGACAGGCAGTTGAGGCCCTGGGTGCAGCGGCGCGGATCGGCCTTGGCATTGGCCTGCAGCTTGGCTTCGCGGTTCAGGTAGCTCTTCAGGAACGGCGTCAGCACGCCACGTGCCGGCAGGCCGGCCACGCTCATGAACTCGGCGATGTCTTCCGGCCGGGCTTCGGCCAGGGTGCGCTTGAAGTTGTCGTGCGCATCCCCCTCACGGGTGACGGCAAAGGCGGTGCCGACCTGTACGGCCGTGGCGCCCAGTTCGGAGATGAAGGTGCGTACCTTGTCAAAACTGTTGATGCCACCGGCAACGATCAGCGGAATCTTCTCGCGCTCCAGCCCCAGTGAACGGAAGGTTTCGAAGGTTTCTTCCAGTACACGGCGGAAATCGAAACGCTCCTGGCCGAGATCCTGGATCTGGGCCGCGCCCAGGTGACCACCGGCATGTTTCGGATGTTCGATCACGATGGCGTCCGGCAGGCAGTTCTTTTTCATCCAGCGCTTGAGCACGATGCTGATGCCGCGCGATTCGGACAGGATCGGAATCAGGGCGACGTCCGGGTGATCGGCTGTCATTTCCGGCAGGTCCAGCGGCAGACCGGCCCCCATCACCACGGCATGGGCGCCCGACTCGCAGGCCTGGCGAACATAGGCGGCGTGCGAATCCACGGCCTTCATGACGTTGACCGCCACCATGCCATGACCTTCCGAGCGGCTCAGCGCGCCTTTGACCTCGCGATCCAGCGCGATGAGGTTCAGTGCATCCAGTTCGGCCTGGCCCTGGGCCGTGGCCGAACGTGCCATCAGGTCTTCGTGCAGATGGCGCAGGTCGACACTGGCGACCGTGCCGACACCGCCCTCATGTGCCACGCTGCCGGCAAGCCGCTGCGCGGAGATGCCGACGCCCATGCCGCCCTGAACGATAGGCAGCAAGGAGCGACCGCGGATGACGAGGGGGGGGAAAGCATGTTTCATAGGGATGACCCTGTGTCGAGCAAAAACACTAGTTTACAGGAAAATTCCGGCACGTCGGTATTTCTGCCGTGTCAAATTGATGAATCTCAAGGAGAAGTTGGGAAAACGGGCGGGCAGGGAACCTTTGGCTTCGTTCCAGAGGAAGGAAGTAGGGTATTGGCTAAATCCTTGATGATAACGTGTTTTTTCTGAAAAAGATGCCCGTATATGGCTGTCCTAAAGGACAGATTATCAGATTTTTTCCCCTCTCTTACAGTGCGGCTTTCTGCAATCACCGACAGGAGAGAGGACATGATGAACAGCATGACCGTATTGGCTTCCCGCGAGGGTTTTCGTCTGGAACGGGTGCTTGGCGGGCGCAAGGAAACCGAGTTGTTGCGGTTCCGGCACCGGATTTTCCGCGAGCAGCTGCGCTGGGTGCCTTTGTCGGTGGATGGTCTGGATCGGGATGAATACGATGATTTTTCTGACAATCTCGGCGTGTTCATCCAGCAACGGGTGGTGGGGTCGGTACGCATGACCCCAGGGCATCAGCCTTTCATGCTGGAAAAGGAATTCTCGGCGCTGCTGCCTGACGGCTGGTGTCTGCACAAAGGTGCCGCCAGCGCCGAGATTACCCGTTTTGCCGTGGAGACGGATGCGCAGGGCCGGCGCATTGAGCCCGCCGCCATGCTGCTTTACTACTGTCTGTTCCGCTGGGCCGAGCTACACCAGGTGCGCTGGATGTACTTTGTGGTCGAGCCGGCATTTTACCGGCGTCTGGACCGGCTGGGCTTTCCCATCCGGCCCATCGGCCCGGCGCGGCCGCTCGATGGCGGGGTGGTGTCGCAAGCGGCCTATTTCGACTGGCAGGCCGCCGAGCCGGCGTTCATCCGTTGGCTGCGACAGGCGGTCGAATCCCCTGCTGCAGCCCCAGCACAATCGCATGTGTCCGGTTATTGGCATTGAGCTTGCGGATAATGTTGGCGACATGAAATTTGACCGTGCGCTCGCTGATATCCAGGATGGTCGCGATTTCCCAGTTGGTCTTGCCCCGGCTCATCCAGTGGAAGATGTCGTACTCGCGATTGGACAGCAGCATCGCCGAGGCAGACATCGGCGCCAGGTCGGTGACTCGGCTCATGGCCTGGTGCAGATGGGGCACCAGGCAGTTGAGCATCTCGATCAGTTGGGTATCGCGGGTAATGTCCTCGCCGGTCACCGAGATCACGCAGGCCATGTTCTGCCGGGTGGAGGCGGCGCTGAAGGTGACGCCGGTGCCAAGACCGACCGAGGCGGCTTCGGCGATGAAGCGCTTGGCCAGCGGGCTGCGCGCGCTGGAAAAGGAGTCCTGCCAGAAGATCGGATTGCTGCCCATCGGGTTGTGCAGGATGGGGTCGCAGCTGGCGAGGTTCTCCTGCATGTAATGGTCCAGCCAGCCCAGCGGGTAGCTGACATCAATCAGTTTTTCGACTTTCTGCATGTGCTGCTGGGCATTCAGTCTGCCCAGAGCCAGCACCATGTGTTCCGCCGGCAGCTGACTTTGCAGTCGGTCGAGGAAATCCTTCAGGCCCTGCTCTTCCTCGATGTGTCCAAGAGCATGAATCCACTCCAGTAGCATCCATTGCCGGGAAGCCGGCAGATCTGCAGGCAACGGTCTGGTATTGAGTGTATGAACAGATGTCATGGGCGGTGTAAGCACTGGTAATGAGTATGTTCAAAAATCATAGCAGAGCCGTCTGTCGGACGCAGGGTCTATCGGTCGCCTAAGACGATGATTCTCCCGGCTTTTAGACCAGTTTTGGCCTTGGCTAACACGATTGCTTTGCCTTGGCTGCTGGCCGCAGAGGCAGGATCGGGCTGGCCGCCCGGGCAGGTACGTCGTGGGGTAAGCGAGACTGGCTGAATTCATATGGCAAGCAGATCTGGCAAGCTTCATGTCTTCGACATTTATTTCCAATGCATGCCGAGGGCGCTGGCATCCCTGCAGTTGCAAGCCAAAATGCGGGAAAATTGTCAGAAACTACGTATTTTTGCTATTAACTTTTTACTTTAATAACTACAAATATTGGTGTAACCTTTTTTAAGAATATACATTTAATAATGACTTTGGCAATGCTTATGTCATGCGATCGACGTCGCATGTCAGGGGCTTTGCTGAAACACGGACCATCGCTGAGTTATGGATACCCTGAAAGCCCTAATGGTCTTCATGACCACTGCCGAAAACGGCAGCTTTTCCGACGCCGCCCGCAAGCTGGGCGTGTCGCCGGCCGCCATCAGTCAGAGCATCGCCCGACTGGAGCAGGAGCTGGAAGTCCGGCTGTTTAACCGCACCACGCGTCAACTGACCCTGACCGAAGATGGCCGGCGCTTTTATGCGCAATGTCGCGGCCCGGTCAACAATCTGGACTCGGCGATCAACCAGCTCAAGGCGAGCCGTGATGAGCCGGCCGGACACCTGCGTGTCAGCATGCCCAATTCGTTTGGCCGTCGCTTCATCCTGCCGCTGATGGAAGAGTTCTGCGATCTGTATCCGAAGATCAAGGTGTTTTTCGGTCTGGACGATAACTTCAGCGATCTGGTCGAGGACGGTTACGATGTCGGCGTACGTACCGGCATGATGCCTGACTCGCGCATGGTGGCGCGCAACCTGGCGCAGATGCCGCTCTATGTCGTAGCCTCGCCTTCCTACTGGAAGCGATTCGGTCGCCCTGAAAAGCCGGAAGATCTCGCCAATCACGACTGCATCAACTTCCAGTTCCCGACGTCGGGACGGCTGTTCAAGTGGGAGTTTGATCGCTCCGGCGAGCGCATCCCGCTGGAAGTCACCGGTACCTATACCCTGAATGAGATGGAGGCCGTATGCGAACTGGCCCGCCTCGGTATGGGTGTGGCGCAACTGCCGGGTCATGAGGTGGTGCATTACATCCGCACCGGCGAACTGGAAGCCGTTTTGACCGACATGGTCTCTCTGGAGCGCTCGATCTATATCTGTTTCCCGCACCGCGATCACATTGCCCCGCGCACGCGGGTCTTTGTCGATTTCGTCGTGGAGAAACTGGCGGATCATCCGGACATCATTGCCGATCTGCCCGGACTGGACCTGACGGCCAAGCGTTCGGCCCTGCGCCAGCAGGTCGACCTGTGATTCGCGGGCACTGAGGGCGCGGCGCGCCCGACCTCCGATACTGCAGTACCGACGGGGTCAGGTCTTGTATTTTGCATCTGGATGCAAAATTCAAGACCTGACCCCTTGTTTTTGATCCCTTCTCCTGTTTGATACTGTCAGATTTTGTACTCACTTTTCCCTTCTGAAGGCGATGCCGCTGGGCAGATGGCGTGTCATGCGTTAAACATATTAAACATGAGGATAATATTTTAATCGCCGCCAGAGGGGACTTCTTATGCGCTCAGCCGTCAACCATCCGGCTTCTTACTACGCTGCCTCGGCCAATCCGTCACCTGCTCGTGCCGAGTTGCAGGGGAGCGAGCAGGCGGATGTCTGCATCATTGGGGCAGGCTATACCGGCCTGTCGGCCGGGCTGGCACTGGCTGAGGCCGGTTACCGTGTCATTGTGCTCGAGGCTGCGCGGGTTGGTTATGGTGCCTCCGGACGCAACGGAGGGCAGATCGTCAACAGCTACAGCCGCGATCTGGATGTGATCGAGCGCCGCTATGGCCGGGCCCAGGCCCAGGCACTGGGAGCGATGGCTTTTGAGGGCGGGCGCATCATTCGCGAGCGGGTGGCGCGCTACAACATTCAGTGTGATCTGAAACCGGGCAATATTTTTGCCGCGCTGACCAGCAAGCAGCTGGATGAGCTGGCTGCCAAGAAGGCGCTGTGGGAGCGCTATGGTCATCGCGGACTGCATTTGTTGCAGGCTGACGGCATTCGCGAGCATATCGGCAGTGAGCGTTATGTCGGCGGTCTGCTGGATGACTGGGGTGGGCATCTCCATCCGCTGAATCTGGCGCTGGGCGAGGCGGCGGCGTTCGAGTCACTCGGTGGGCGGATTTTTGAGCAAAGTGCCGTGACGCGACTGCAGCAGGGTGATCCGGCGATCGTGCATACCGCCCGGGGGCAGGTGACGGCCCGCTTTGTCATTGTGGCCGGCAATGCCTATCTGGGGGATCTGATTCCGGCCCTGGCGGAAAAAAGCCTGCCCTGCGGTACCCAGGTCATTGCCACCGAGCCTTTGTCGGCGGCTGAGGCCGCGCGCCTGTTGCCCACCGATCACTGTGTGGAGGATTGCAACTTCATGCTGGACTACTTCCGGCTCAGTGCGGACCGGCGCCTGCTGTATGGTGGCGGCACGGTCTATGGGGCCAGGGACAGTGCGCGCATTGAGGCACAGATCCGGCACAATTTGAGCAAGACCTTCCCGCATCTGTCCGATGTGCGCATCGCTTATAGCTGGACCGGCAATTTCCTGCTGACCCTGTCGCGTCTGCCGCAAGCCGGTCGCCTGGGCAGTAATCTTTATTTCTCACAGGGGTGCAGCGGACACGGCGTGACCTACACCCATCTGGCTGGGTGTCTGCTGGCCGAGGCGATACAGGGGCAAAGTCAGCGACTGGATGCCTTTGCTGCGCTGCCTCATCACAACTTCCCGGGAGGACGCCTGTTGCGCGTGCCGATGCTGACACTGGGGGCCTGGTATTACGGCTGGCGCGACCGTCTGGGGATTTGACCGTCCGGGCAGGGCCAGGGCCCTGCCGAGACTCAGGCGGCCATGAAGCGGCCGAGCGGGGTACTGCTCCAGTCGACACTGTCGAGCAGGTTTTTGACGATCAGTCCCAGCTCGGTGTCGCCTTCAATCACCAGTTTGCGATTGAAGAACAAGGTGTCCGGGTCTTCTTCGCGTAGCATCATGCGGGCAAAGTCGGCGGCATTGGCAGCAAAGCGCAGATCTGCGGCCTCGCCGGACTTGTCGACCTTGAAGCCTTGCTCATCGGCACAAAAGCGCAGGCTGATGCCGGCATCCAGTACCTGGACCTCAAAGCGGCGCCCGGCCAGCAGACTCATGTCGGCGGGCAGTACCCCGCGCTTGACCAGCTGGTTCAGACCGGCCGCCAGGACAAAGGCCGGCGGCGTGGCCGGCAGCCGGGTCAGCAGTTTGCCCAGTCGGCTGGGCAGGACGAAATCAGGCACATGCATGAGCTTCTCCTTGCTGGGCAATCCCGGCGGTGCCTCGCCAGTAGCCATCGACACGTATTCCCCCGGCCTGCGATGCCGCTTGCGTCAGCAGGGCGGTGTCGGCGGGGGCGCCTTGCAGCAGGGCAGCCACATGGGTCACCAGCTCGGCGCAGCCCTCCGCCTGAGGGCTTAGTCGCACGGCATCAACGCCGATGCTGCGGATATCGTCCAGATACGGCCAGAGCGACTGACAACCGGCAGACATGGTCTGAATGCCATTGATCGTCAGGAAGTCCTGGCTTTCGCGGGTGGCGAGGGTCAGTCCCTGCGGGTGTTCCAGACAGCGGAATTCGCAGCTGTCTTTCTTCAGGTTGTAATGCCGGGCTGTGAAGCAGCGCGACGACAAGGCCAGCGGCAGCTTGCCCCAGGCAAACAGCTCGGTTTCCACTTCGGGCTGTGTGGCCAGAATGGCCGCCAGGGTGTCACGGTCCATTTCCACCGGCGGTACCCAGCGGGTGGCGCCGAGGCGGTGATAGAGTGCGAGCGTCTCGGCGTTGTAGATGTTCATGTGCGGGCCGGCGACGAAGGGCAGTCCGGCCTGGTGCGCCAGTCGCGCCGCGCCCATGTCATTGGCCTCGATGGCCAGGTCGCCCTGTTCGACCAGCTTGCGCACCCGTTTGAGATCAGATTCGCTTTCGATCAGGGCCAGGCAGGACAGCACACAGCGCTTGCCGGCAGCCTGCAGGTCTTGTGCCAGGCCAATCCAGTCGTCCGAGCGCAGTTGCTGGCGGCGGCTGCACACGACTTCACCCAGATAAATGGTATCGACCGGCCATTGTGCCGCTTCGGCATAAAACGACATGACGGTATCGCGCGGCCAGAAGAACAGGATCGGGCCGAGGGTCAGTTGCATTGCTTGATTGTTCATGGCGGTGTGCTTCTCACTTCCACGGGCGGCTATAGGCGCCCAGTGTTTGCTGATGACCTTCCGAGACCTTGCCCAAGGCCTGTTGCCAGGCAGGCTTGACGCTGAAACGCTGGCTGTCGCGTGCGGCATCGAGGGCTTCGCGCAGTGTACGCGTCACCTGCGCCACATAGGCCGGGCTGCGCTGGCGTCCCTCCACCTTGATGGCGGCCACGCCGATGTCGATCAGTTCGGGCAACATCGGCAGTACGTTGAGGCTGGTGGGCTCTTCCAGGGCGTAATAAGTATCGCCATTGACGTCAAAACGACCTTTGCACAGGGTGGGATAGCCGGCCGGGTCGGTCTTGCCGTACTGGTCGATCAGAATCTCGTTCAGTCTGGCATTCAGGTGTTCCGGACCATGTTCCCAGCGCACGAAACGGGCCGGCGAGCAGACGCCGTGGGTATTGGGGGATTCGCCAGTGGCATAGGAGGACAGCAGGCAGCGCCCTTCGACCATGACACACAGACTGCCGAAGCCGAAAACTTCGATTTCTACATCGGTCTTGTCGATGACCTGACGCACCTGATCGAGTGTCAGCACGCGCGGCAGGACTGCACGCCGGATGCCGAACAGGTCGCGCGCCAGATTAATGGCTTCGTAATTAGTGGCTGAGCCCTGTACTGACAGGTGCAGGCGCAGATCCGGGTGGGTGCGTACGGCGTAATCCATCAGGCCCGGGTCGGCCAGGATGACCGCATCCACGCCGAGGGAAGCGGCTTCGTCAATGGCCCGTTTCCATTGGCTGATGTCGGCGCCCTGGGCGTAGGTGTTGATGGCCATCAGCACCTTGCGCTTGCGGTCATGGGCATAGCGAATGCCTTCACGCGCCGTTTTGTCATCAAAATTGAGGCCGGCAAAATTGCGGGCATTGGTGCCATTTTTCAGGCCGAAATACACGGTATCGGCGCCATGGTCGACAGCGGCTTTCATGGCCGGCAGGCTGCCGGCCGGACATACCAGTTCCGGCAAAGGGCGAGGGGTCGTCATGACGGGAGTAACGGATCTTGTGGGAAACCGCCCAAGCCTAGCAGAGGCGGGCGTACCGGCTTTTGCGTTGCGTCAAGCGCTCGCCCGGGGACGTGGGTCTTTCTCCGCCAACCCCGGCCCTGCTGCTAAACTGATGCCATTCAAATCACCCTGAACGCTTGCTCATGCTGCATCTCTATCAGTCCAACCGTCTGGAGCATCTCGGTACCCTGTTTACCGGGATGGTGCAGGCGGTGCCTTTGTCCGATCCGTTTCAACCCGAGGTGGTGATGGTGCAAAGTCGCGGCATGGGGCGCTGGCTGACGCTGGCGACAGCCAGCGCCAGCGGCATTGCCGCGCATCTGCAGTTCGTGCTGCCGGCGGGCTATGCCTGGCGTCTGATGCGCCAGGCTCTGGGGGATTTGCCCGAGCAATCGGCCTTTGCGCCAGAGGTGCTGACCTGGCGGCTGACAGCCTTGCTGCCCCAGTTGCAGGAGCCGGTCTTTGCGCCGGTCCAGCACTATCTGCAGGGGGGGGAGCGGGCGGTGTTTGAGTTGGCCGGCTGCGTGGCCGATATTTTTGACCAATACCTGGTGTTTCGCCCGGACTGGATTCGCGCCTGGGAACGGGGCGAATTGCAGGGGCTGGGGCCGGACGAGGCATGGCAGGCGGCTTTGTGGCGCCGGCTGGCTGACGAAGTGCCGGGCATGCACCGGGTGCGCATGAGCGATGCCTTTCTGGCCGCGCTGACATCCGACATGCTGCCGGAGCGCATCACCCTGTTCGGCATTGCCAGTCTGGCGCCGATGTATCTGGCACTGGTGCGGCGACTGGCCGAGCTGACCGATGTCTGCCTGTTCCTGCTCAATCCCTGTCAGGAGTACTGGGGCAATATTGTCGATGCCCGCGGCCAGCTGCGCCTGAGCGGTCAGGGGCTGGATGTGGCACCGGACCATCCGCTGCTGGCTTCGCTGGGTAAGCAGGGCCGGGATTTCTTCGATCTGGTGTCGGAGAGCATGCATGAGTCGTTGCCGGCATTCGCGGCACCGCAAGGCAATCGTCTGCTCAATCGCCTGCAGCGCGACATGCTGACCTTGCAGATGCCGGCGCCCGAGGCCGTGGCTGCGGATGACTCCATCGAGATTCATGCCACCCATGGCGCCATGCGCGAACTGGAAGTGCTGAAAGACCGCCTGCTGGCGCGTTTTGCTGCCGATCCGACCCTTACGCCGGCGGATGTCGCCGTTCTGACGCCGGATATCAATCAGTACGCCCCCTATATCGATGCGGTGTTCGGGGCCCGTCCCGATGCCCCGGGGATTCCCTACAGCATTGCCGACCGGCGTATCGAGCGTGATGTGCCGCTGCTGTCGACCCTGTCGGGGGTGCTGACCTTGCTGGACAGCCGTTTCCCGGCCGATCGGGTCATGGCGTTGCTGGATTGTCCCGCCTTGCTGCGCCGCTTCGGGCTGACGCCGGCCGATGTACCCCTGATCCAGGGCTGGGTCGAGCAGGCTGCCATTCGCTGGGGGCGCGATGCGAATCACAAGGCCGAGCTGGGTTTGCCGGCCGATCCGCTGTTTACCTGGCGCTGGGGGCTGGATCGTCTGCTGCTGGGCTGTGCTCTGCCGCCCGCCATGGCCGGCAGGGAGAGTCCCCTCTGGCAGGACCTGCTGCCACTGCCCCTGGCGAGCGGTGGCGACAGCGAGGTACTGGCACGCTTCTCCGCCCTGTACGACACGCTGGATGGTTGGGCGCGACAATGTGCCGAGCCTGCGGATGCCGAGGGCTGGCAACAGCGCCTTCAGGCCTTGGCGGCGGATCTGTTGCTGGTCGATGAAACAGAAGAAGACGCCCTGCAGATCTGGCGCGAAGCACTGACCGCCCTGGTGCAGGAGGCGCTGGCCGCCGATTTTGCCCGGCCATTTGGCCTGGCGGTACTGCGCGACTGGCTGTCGCGCCGCTTGAGCCAGCCTTCGGCGGGGGGCTTTCTGACCGGCGGAGTGACCTTTTGCGCCATGGTGCCGATGCGTTCCATTCCTTTCCGTGTGCTGTGTCTGATCGGGATGAATGACGGCGCCTATCCGCGCGATGAGCGGCCGGTGAGTTTTGACCTGATCGCCCAGCATCCGCGGCGTGGAGACCGATCACGGCGCTTTGATGACCGCTATCTGTTCCTGGAGGCCCTGCTGTCGGCCAGGGAAACGCTGTACCTGTCTTATGTCGGTTTGTCGGCTCGCAGCAACGAAGCACTCCCTCCCTCTGCCCTGGTATCCGAACTGCTGGATACGCTGCTGGCCATGGGGGCGACGCCGCAGATGCTGTGTGTGGCCCACCCGCTGCAGCCTTTCTCGCCGACTTGCTATGACGGCCGGGATGAGCGCCTGCGCAGCTTCGAGCCGGCCTTTGCCCAGGCCCTGATTGCGCCCCCTGCGCAGCCGCAACCCTTTGCGGCGCCACTCGACGTGCCCGCCTCCACGGTGCTGGAGGTGGCGTCCTGGCTGCGCTTCTGGCGCATGCCCTGCCGGGCCTGGCTGTCGGAGTGTCTTGGCATCCGCGTGGCGTCGGCGCAGGAGGCGCCGGCGGTCCGTGAACCTTTTGTGCTGGAACGGGAGTATGCGCAGTCGGTCGTGGAGCGGGTGGTGGAGGCCAGCATGCAGGGGCGGCCGCTGGCGCGGGTCGGCGAGCTGGCACGTGGCAGTGGCTGGTTGCCACCCGGGGCACTGGGAGAGGCGGTTCTGTCGCGCCAGATTGGTCAGGGACGACGCTTTGCGGCGGCTTTGCCGCCCGAACTGGCGGATCCGCCGCTTCCGCCGGTGGTGCTGAATTTGCAGATCGATGCGCTGACGCTGGTCGGGACGCTGTCCGGCCTGCGGCCACAGGGGCGGCTGCTGATGTGCGCACGCCCTGCCTTTGCCACCGAGCTGCTCGATCTGTGGCTGGGGCATCTGTTGCTGTGCGCTGCCCGGCCGCAGGGTGTGGCGCCGGTATCGATGCTGTTTGCCGTGGACGGTACCCGGATACTCGGGCCGCAGGAGGATGCTGTCGAACAGCTGCGCCCCTGGCTGGCCTTCTGGCAGGCCGGCCAACGCTCGCCGCTGCCGTTCTTTGCCCGCACCAGCCTGGCCTATGCCCGGCATCGCCATGACAAACCGGATGATCTTGCCGGGGCGATGGTCAGGGCCCTCGGCGAGTGGGCGCCGGCCTTTGAAGACAAATTTGCCCAGAAGGATGACCCCGCCGTGGCACTGGCTTTCCGACATCAGGACCCCTTGGCCGATCCCTTGTTCATCCAGTTGGCCGAAGTGTTGCTATTGCCGATGTTGCAGGCCATGTCGGCCGGGGAGGAGACGGCATGAATCCGCTCAATGCGCTGGATTGCCCGCTCAGTGGCGTCAATCTGATTGAAGCGTCGGCCGGTACCGGCAAGACCTGGACCATTGCCGCGCTGTACACGCGTCTGTTGCTGGAAGCGGACGCCGAAGGTCAGGTGCCTGCCATCGAACAGCTGCTGGTGGTGACCTATACCAAGGCTGCGACCGCCGAGCTGCGCAGCCGTCTGCGCGCCCGCTTGCACGCCCTGGCTGATTTGCTGGCTGGTGGCCACAGTGAGGATCCCTTCCTGCTGGCCATGGCCGAGCGCCATCCGCCCGGACCCGCCCGCCAGCAGGCCCTGTCGCGCCTTAATGCTGCGATTGTCGGTTTTGATACCGCGGCGATCTATACCATTCACGGGTTTTGCCAGCGTGCGCTGACCGATGCCGCCTTTGCCTCCGGCCAGAGCTTTCGTGCCGAACTGATTCAGGATGACAGCCAGCGCTTACTGGAAGCGGTGGATGACTTCTGGCGCCGACATGTGCTGCATGACCCTCTGCTGGCCGGCTTGCTGGCCGATGGCGGCGAGTCGCCGGAGCGCTGGCTGGCGGCGATCCGGCCCTACCTGGCCAAGCCCTACCTGGTCATGGACCGGCCGCCTGGCTCGGGGCTGGCGACCGCGCGCGCGGAACTGGATGCCGGCTGGCAGGCCCTGTTGCAGCAGCGCGAGGCTTGCATGGCGGCCCTGGCCTTGCTGCAGCAGGCCGAAGGGCTGAATGGACGCAGCTACAGTGCTGCCGTACGCGCTCAGCTTAGTGAATGGATGACGCGCTGGCTGGCGGTGGACGGTGTGCCGCCACTACTTGGCAGCGCCGAGCGCAAGTTGCTTGACAAGCTGACGCCGGCAGCCCTGGCCAAGGCGGCTAACAAGGGGCATGTTCCCCCCTCGCATGCAGCGTTCGATGCCATTGGCGTCTGGCTGGACGCCTGGGATCGTTACCAGCAGGCGGCCGTGCTGGAGGTGACCCGGCTCAAGCTGGATCTGATTGACTGGCTGGCCGAGGAATTGGCGCAACGGCGCCGGGAGGAACGCACGCGCAGCTTTGATGATTTGCTGACGGATTTATATGACGCGCTGCGCGATCCGGCACGCGGTGCGACGCTGGCGGCTCAGCTGGCCGGCAGCTTCCGGGTGGCACTGATCGATGAGTTTCAGGATACCGATCCGGTGCAGTACCACATTTTCAAACACTGCTTTATCGATGCCGGTCGCCCGGTGTTCCTGGTGGGGGATCCGAAGCAGGCGATCTACAGTTTTCGCGGCGCGGATGTCTTTGCCTATCTGCAGGCCCGCAACGATACCCTGCCGGCCAACCGCTACACGCTGGATGTGAACCGCCGTTCGCAGGGCGATCTGGTGGCTGCGGTCAATGCCCTGTTTTCCCGGCCTGCTCCCTTTGTGCTGTCCGAGATCGGCTATCAGCCTGTGGCGGCGGCCGGGCCGGCTACCCGGCTGGTCATCGACGATGGCCGTGCGCCGTGCCAGTGGCAATGGCTGGACTTCAGCGAAACCACCAAGGGAGCCAGCAAGACCCTGGCGGCAGCCCAGGCGGCACAGGGGGCTGCCGCGGAAATCGCCCACCTGTTGTCCCTGGCGGCCGAGGGGCGTGCCCGGCTGTGTGGTGAGCGTGGCGAACGTCCCTTGTCCGGCGGGGATATTGCCGTGCTGGTCAGTACCCATCGTCAGGGTGAAATGATGCGCAGCGCACTGGCCGAACTGAATATTCCCAGCGTGGCGCTGACCCAGCAGAGCGTGTATGCCAGTCATGAGGCACGCGAGTTGCTGGTGTTGCTGTCTGCCTGGGCGCATCCGGCCGATGAGCCGCGCCTGCGCCATGCGCTGGCGACCGAGCTGGTCGGTTTCAATGCCGCCGACCTGGCGGCCTGCCTGCAGGATGAAAGTCGCTGGGAGGCCCTGCTGGCCTTGCATGCCGCGGATCATCAGCGCTGGCTGCAGCACGGTCTGATGGCGGCATGGCGCCACTTCTTTGCCCGCTGTTCTCTGGCCGAGCGGTTGTTGCCCTTGCCGGATGGCGAGCGGCGCCTGACCAATCTGTCGCATCTGATCGAGTTGCTGCAAAACGCCAGCGACACCCAGCAGGGCATGTTGCCGCTGCTGGACTGGTTCGAGCTGCAGGTCCATCAGGCTCAGGGGGGCGAGGCGGCATTGCTGCGGCTGGAAAGTGATGCTTCGCTGGTCAAGATCGCCACTGTTCACAGTGCCAAGGGCCTGCAGTATCCGGTGGTGTTTTGTCCCTTCCTGTGGGATGGCACGCTGGAGCGGCGCGACATGCCGTTCTGGCGTAGTCATGGCGAGCAGGGCAGCCGTCTGACGCCGGAGGTGCTGCTGGACGATGCCACGCGCGCCGCGGCCCGGCGCGAGTTGCTGGCCGAAAAGTTGCGATTGGCCTATGTGGCGCTGACCCGGGCCGAACACCGGCAGTACATCAGTTGGGGCTGGGTGCAGCAGATGGAAACCTCGGCGCTGGCCTGGCTGCTGCATGCGTCTGCGGAGACTGCGCTTGAGCAGTTGCCTGCCCTGAGCGGGGCTCAGGTATGGGGGGATTTGCAGCGCTGGACGGCCAGCCAGTCTCCACGCATGGCCCTGCAGGGCGTCGAACTGGTGCCCGCCTTGCCGCGCCGCCCGGACGAGGCGACAGGGGATTATCACGCGGCCCGTATTGAGCGGCCGATCTACACCCCCTGGCGGGTGGCCAGTTTCAGTGGGCTGGTGCAGCACCATGGCGGGGCGGAGCGGGAGCGTCCCGATCATGATCGGGGAGAATTGCAGCTCGGGCTGGAGGCAGAAAGCCCGCAACTGATCTTCCCGCGCGGTGCTCGCGCCGGGACGTGCCTGCATGCGGTACTGGAGCAGATCGACTTCGCCGCGCCCGCGCTGGAACAGGTGCGCGAGATCGTGCTGGCGCATGGTTTTACTGCCGAGTATGCCGAAGCAGCGCATGCGCTGGTGTGTCGTACCCTGGCCGCGCCACTGGATCCGGGGGTGTCGCTGGCGCAGGTTGAGCCTGGGCGGCGCCTGATCGAGCTGGAGTTCACCCTGCCTGTCGGTCGCCTGCGTCCCGAGACACTGCAGGCTTTGCTCGGCGATGCCCGTCATGGTTTGCATCCTGCCCTGCGTGCCGCTGCGGCCACGCTCGACTTCGGTCAGGTACGCGGGTTTCTCAAGGGGTTTATTGATCTGGTCTGCGAAATCGACGGCCGTTTTTATCTGATCGATTACAAGTCGAATGATCTGGGGCCACAGCTTGCGGATTATCACGCTGAGCGGCTGGCGCAATCGATTGCACGCGAGCACTATTATCTTCAGTACCTGTTTTATTGCGTTGCCATACGAAGATATTTACGCAGCCGCGGTATCGACTTTGCCGCACGCTTTGCCGGTGTGCGCTATCTCTATATGAGGGGCGTCGATTTGCAAGGTCATGGCGTCTGGTGCGACCGGCCTGCAGAGGGCCTGCTTGATGCGCTGGATGCCCTGTTTGCCGCCTGATTATCCAAGGGGAGCCTGATGTTTGAATCAGCCGAAATCGAACACCGTGTCGACAAGGAAACCTTCCGAGAGCAGGCACCGCTGCTGCGCAAGGCCTTGCTGGATGCGCAATATGATCTGAAAGAGAAGCCGGACTTTCCGGTGCTGATCCTGATTCACGGTTTTGATGGTGCCGGACGTGGCGAAACCATGAATCTGATTAACGAGTGGATGGATCCGCGCCTGATCCGCACCGTGGCCTTCGACGCCCCCAACGACGAGGCGCGTGCCCGTCCGTGGATGTGGCGTTTCTGGCGCGAATTGCCCGGCAAGGGGCGGCTCGGGATGTTCTTCGGTTCCTACTATTCGGACACGCTGTTCGACCGGGTGAAGGGGCAGAGTGACTGGGATGCCTTCGATCTGCAGATCCAGGAGATCCAGCATTTCGAGCACATGCTGGCGCAGGACGGTGCACTGGTGATCAAGTTCTGGTTCCACCTGTCGCGCGAGAAGCAGAAGAAACGCCTCAAGACGCTGGAGAAGGACCCGGCCACCCGCTGGCGGGTGACCAAGACCGACTGGGAGCACTTCGAGCAGTACGAGGTGATCCGCAAGTACGCCGAGCACATGATCCGGCTGACCAATACTGCCGATGCGCCCTGGGTGATTGTCGATGGCGAGGATGCCAATTACCGCAGCCTGACGGTCGGCAATACCATTCTGAATGCGCTGCGCGGGCGCCTGTCCGAAGAAGCGGCCCGCGACAAGCGCAAGCCCAATGCGCCGCCGCTGATGGCGCCGATCGACAACAAGCTGATTCTGGATGCGCTGGTGCTGGATCAGCCGACCACGCGTGACGCATACCGCGCACAGATCGACAAGCTGCAGGGGCGGCTGTATCACCTGACCCGCCATCCGCGCTTTGCCGAGCATGCGCTGGTGCTGGCGTTTGAAGGTAATGATGCCGCCGGCAAGGGCGGCGCCATCCGCCGTATCACCCAGGCGCTGGATGCCCGGACCTATCATGTGGTGCCGATTGCTGCGCCGACGGAAGAGGAGCGCGCCCAGCCCTGGCTGTGGCGCTTCTGGCGTTATGTGCCGGCCAAGGGGCGGGTGAGCATCTTTGACCGGACCTGGTATGGCCGGGTGCTGGTGGAGCGGGTGGAGGGCTTCGCCTGCGAGGCCGACTGGATGCGGGCCTATTACGAGATCAATGATTTCGAGCATCAGTTGAGCGAGAACGGCATCATCGTCATCAAGTTCTGGCTGGCGATCAGCAAGGAGGAGCAGTACACCCGTTTCAAGGCGCGCGAAGAGACCGGGTTCAAGCGCTTCAAGATTACCGATGAGGACTGGCGCAATCGCGACAAGTGGGATGACTACCGCCTGGCGGTGAGCGATATGGTGGATCGCACCAGCACGACGCGTATTCCCTGGGTGCTGGTCGAAGCCAACAATAAGTACTACGCCCGGCTGAAGATTCTGCAGACGATCTGCGAAACGCTGGAAGCCCGCTTGCACGCCGACTAGCGCCGGCCAGTAAAAAGCCCGCATGGAATGACCATGCGGGCTTTTTTTTGTTGTCGGATCAGCTGTTCTGGCGTGCCAGGGTGGCGCTTTCGCCCCGGCTGCGCAGACGGTGGACCAGCCACATGAGGGCAATCCACACTGGCATGGCATAAGCACTGATCGCCATGCCCGGGGTCATCAGCAGGATGCCGAGAATCATCAGCATGAAGGCCAGACACAGATAGTTGGAGAATGGCGACCACAGGGACGGGAATACGCGCGGCTGTCCTTGCTTGGCCTGGCGGAACTTCAGGTGGGTCAGGCTGATCATTGCCCAGTTGATGACCAGGGTGGCTACCACCAGCGACATCAGAATGCCCAGGGCTTCTCCTGGCAGGACATAGTTGAGGATGACGCAGGCGAAGGTGGCGGCAGCCGAGAACAGTGTCGCCTTGACCGGTACGCCGCGACGGTCGGTCTGCTGGAAGGCGCGCGGGGCGTTGCCTTGCTGGGCCAGGCCGAACAACATGCGGCTGGTGGCATAGACACAGCTGTTGTAGACCGAGAGTGCCGCGGTCAGTACCACGAAGTTCAGTACCTGGGCCGTTGCATTGGCGCCGATCTGCTCGAAAATCATCACGAAGGGGCTGCCACCTGCGGCGACCTTGCTCCACGGGTAGAGCGACAGCAGGACGGTCAGCGAACCGATGTAGAACACCAGAATACGCACGATCACCTGATTGACGGCGCGCGGGATGGCTTTCTGCGGATTGTCGGCTTCCGCCGCGGTCATGCCGATCAGCTCCAGCCCGCCAAAGGAGAACATGATGATGGCCATCATCATGAACAGGCCGCTGCCGCCATGCGGGAAGAAGCCGCCATCAGCCCAGAGGTTACGCACCGTGGCCTGCGGGCCGCCGGCGCCGGAAACCAGCAGATAGCCGCCGAAGCAGATCATGGCCAGCACGGCGACCACCTTGATCAGCGCAAACCAGAACTCGGTTTCACCGTAGGATTTCACGCTGGCCAGATTGATGCCGTTGATCGCCACGAAGCACAGCAGGGTGGTGGCCCAGGTCGGGAATTGTGGCCACCAGAACTGCACATAGGCCCCGACCGCCGTCAGTTCGGCCATGCTCACCAGGACATACAGCAACCAGTAGGACCAGCCGGACAGAAAGCCGGCGAAGTTGCCCCAGTAGCGATAGGCAAAGTGGCTGAATGAGCCGGCGACCGGCTCTTCGGCCACCATGTCGCCCAGCTGGCGCATGATCAGAAAGGCAATGAAACCGGCAATGGCATAGCCGAGGATCATCGACGGGCCGGCGGCCTTGAGCACGCTGGCCGAGCCGAGAAACAGGCCGGTACCGACTGCGCCACCGAGGGCGATCAGTTGGATATGGCGGTTTTTCAGCTCGCGTTTCAGTTCGGTTTGGGGACGATGGGTACTCACGTGACGATTCCTTGTGCGAGTGCCGCCAGGGCCGGATGGCGCCTGGCGGTAAAGAAACTCAAACCTGCTGGCTGGCCAGTTCCGCGGCGCTGTCGGTCTTGCGCATGCGGAAACCAAGCCACAGAACACCGACCCAGACTGGCAGCAGATAGACCGAGATGGCGCCACCCGGCGTAAAGAGCAGGATGCCGAGGATCATCACCATGAAGGCCAGACACAGGTAATTGGCGGCCGGGAACCAGATCGAGGGGAACACCAGTTGCTGGCCGGCCTTGGCGCGGCGGAACTTGAGGTGTGCCAGGCTGATCATGGCCCAGTTGGTGACGATGGTCATGACCACCATCGACATCAGGATGCCGAAGGCCTCTTCCGGCAGGACATAGTTCAGTACCACGCCGAGGAAGGTGCAGGCAGCCGAGAACAGGGTGGCCTTGACCGGCACGCCGCGACGGTCGAGATCCTTCAGCGCACGCGGGGCATTGCCTTGTTCGGCCAGGCTGTAGAGCATGCGGCTGTTGGCATAGACGCCGCTGTTGTAGACCGACAGTGCCGCCGTCATGACCACGAAGTTCAGTACATGTGCGGTGGCGCCGGCGCCAATCTGCTGGAAGATCATCACGAAGGGGCTGCCGCCACTGGCCACCTCGCTCCACGGGTAGAGGGACAGCAGGACGGTCAGCGAGCCAATGTAGAACACCAGGATGCGGACGATGATCTGGTTGACGGCGCGCGGGATGACTTTCTGCGGGTTGGCCGCTTCGCCTGCCGTCATGCCGATCAGCTCCAGACCGCCGAAGGAGAACATGATCGGGGCCATCATCATGAACAGACCGGTAAAGCCATGCGGGAAGAAACCGCCGTGGCTCCACAGATTATGTACCCCGGCCTGCGGGCCGCCGCTGCCGGTCGCCAGCAGGTAGCCACCGAACAGGATCATGGCGATCACGGCGACGATCTTGATCAGGCCAAACCAGAATTCGGTTTCACCGTAAGACTTGACGCTCGCCAGATTGAGGCCGTTGATGGCAAGGAAGCAGACCAGGGCAGTCAGCCAGGTCGGCACGTGCGGCCACCAGTACTGCACATAGGCCCCCACTGCGGTCAGTTCGGCCATGCCGGCCAGCACATACAGCAGCCAGTAGGTCCAGCCGGCGACCATGGCCGGAAACGGCCCCCAGTATTTGAAGGCGAAATGGCTGAAGGAGCCGGCGACCGGTTCTTCGGCAATCATTTCTCCCAGTTGGCGCATGATCAGGAAGGCGATGAAGCCGGCAATGGCATAGCCGAGAATCATCGACGGACCGGCGGCCTTGAGGACGCTGGCCGAGCCGAGGAACAGACCGGTACCGACCGCGCCGCCCAGCGCAATCAGTTGAATATGACGATTTTTGAGCTCTCGTTTGAGCTCGCCGCCTTGAGTGGCATGACTCATCGGGGACTCCTTTCGGGAATTGCTGTCAGGTATGCAAGTAAGACTTTTCGCAGACCATCAGACCATTGACCGGCGATAGCGTCAAACCACTGGATACAATATATATTCTACCGAAATGCCTATGGCATGGATTGCTGCCAAAAAATGTCGCCAATCAGGGCTGTTAACGCCAAAAATTGCTCATCTATGACAAGTAATCACCCATTTTGGGACATTCTCTGGTTTCGGATGGTTCTTAGTTTGATTGCAGTGCAGTGCTTTGCGCTGCTGTTGTGGTCATTGCTTGTGAAATCCAAAGCGACAGGCCGTCATTTCAGGGTTTTCCACGCTGAATGTGCTGGCGTCTTCTGTCGGCAGACGCGCTTGCCTTGCCCCGAAATTGGTGCGACAGTCTGCCAGCCTGAAGAACTGACGGATCACTATGGATACCCCGCTTTATCCTGCCCTGAATGATTTGTTCCGCCGACTGGACCCGCAATGGGATGAGGTGTGTGCCGAATGGTTGCTGGCCCTGATCCAGGCACAGAGCCAGGGGCATGTGTGCCTGCCCGTTCACGTTCCGGGCGGGCGCCGCCGTCTTGCCGCCAGTCCGCTGGTCGGTTCGCCCGGGCAGTATGTGCCTCTGATCCTGGAGCCCGGCGGCAATTTGTACTTCGCGCGCCAGTGGTTTGATGAGGTCCGGCTGGCGGCGGCCATCCGTGCCCGGGCCGCGCGCTTGCCTGTCGCCGATCCGGACCGGGCCGCACATTGGCTGGCGACCTTGTTTCCTGCGACCTCCCCGGGCCTTGATCGGCAAAAGCTGGCCGCTGCCCTGGCCCTGCGCCAACAGCTGCTGGTGATATCCGGGGGGCCGGGAACCGGCAAGACCACCACGGTCATCCGTCTGCTGGCACTGCTGGCGGTCTTGTCCGACCGCCCGCTGGTGATGGCTCTGGCCGCGCCGACCGGCAAGGCGGCGGCGCGTTTGTCCGATGCCATCCGCTCGGCCATTGATCGTCTGCCGCTGGCGCAGGCCGTCAAGGATGGGCTGCCGAAAAGTGCCCAGACCCTGCATCGCCTGTTGGGTCTGCGGCCGGGAGGGCATCGTCCGCGACATCATGCTGAGCACACTTTGCCGCTCGACGTGCTGGTGATTGATGAGGCGTCGATGATTGATCTGGATTTGATGGCGCGGACATTCGATGCCTTGCCGCCGCATGCGCGGGTCATCCTGCTGGGGGATCGCGATCAGTTGGCCTCGGTCGAGGCCGGGGCGGTGCTGGCCGAGCTGTGTCGCGATATCGGCTATCGCGAGGACACCTTGAATTGGCTGGCTCAATTGGGCTTCCCATCCACCGAGTTGCCCAGGGCGGTGACGGATGCGGCGCCGATGGCCGATGCCGTGGTGCTGTTGACCCACAGCCATCGTTTTTCGGCTGACGGGGGGATCGGGGCACTGAGCCGTCTGGTCAATGATAATCAGCCCGATGCGGCCAGTGCCCTGCTGCTGGATGAACGGCAGGATGTGCTGGGCTGTCTGCCGGCGCTGGATGTCGACCGGCTGCAGGCCGGACGGACGGCTTACTGGCAGGCGCTGGATCAGCAGGCGGATCTGGATGTTTTACAGGCAGGCTTTGTCGCGTTTATGCCACTGGCCGCCGAGCGACGCCAGGTGGCTCAGATCAATCAGCTGGTCGAAGCCCGGCTGGAGGCCGAGGGGCGCAAGAGCCCCGGTCAGGTCTGGTATCCGGGGCGGCCGGTCATGATCAGCAGCAATGATTATGGGGTCGGGCTGTTCAATGGTGATATCGGCTTTACCATCGCGCGGCCGGAAGGGTTGCGGGTGGCCTTTCCTTCTGCGGATGGCAGTTGGCGTGAGTTGGCGCCGGCGCGGCTGCCGGAGCATGACACGGTCTATGCCATGACCGTGCACAAGAGCCAGGGCTCCGAGTTTGCCGAGGTCTGGCTGGTGTTGCCGGAGGACACGACCAATCTGCCTGACCGGGCGCTGGTGTATACCGCCATTACCCGGGCGCGCGAACGCTTCCGGCTGGTGGGCTCGGTGGCGATGTTGTGCGCTGCCATGGGTAATACCCTGCAACGTCATTGTGGTTTGGCGGATAAAATCCGCTCAACATAGTCAAAGTCAGGTACTTCACCGTAAGATGCTGGTTTGTCGATCATTTTTGGGTTGTCTGGAGCGCTAATGCCTTTGCACCGTGTCCTTGACTATCTCGCGCGCGTGACGCGGGTTGATTTGTCCGCTTTTACCCCTCTGTACTTTGGCGCCACCCGCCTGGGCTGGGTGAATGCCGACTGGCGCCAGCGATTGCTCAATGAGGCGACGCCGCTTTTTGCCGTCGGGGAGGCGGGCATGGTCTGTCTGGCGACGGGCGACTACCAGGCCGTCAGCGCCCAGCTGGCAGAGGCGGCGGAGCGCTGGCATGCCGCTGGCTGGCTCAATGGCTGGCGCAACGAAAATTTCCAGGCCTGTCTGCCGGACGGCACGCCGCTGTTCGAGCTGGAACGTGCGGCCTTTCGCCCTCTCGGCCTGACCAGCCATGCGGTACATCTCAACGGATTGTGTCGCATGCCTGATGGCGAAGTACGCATGTGGCTGGGACGACGCAGCCCGCACAAGGCGGTCGACCCGAACCGCATGGATAATATGGTCGGCGGCGGGGTTGCGGCCGGTGAGTCGATCGAGCTGGCAAGAGAGCGTGAGGGCTGGGAGGAGGCTGGGCTGTCGGCCGAGCGCTTGCGTGATGTGCCGCGACATTCCCTGCTGCTGGCAGAAAGGCCGGTGCAGCGCGGGCTGCATCGTGAGTGGCTGCATGTTTTCGATATCTGGCTGCCGCCGGAAATTCAGCCCTGTAATCAGGATGGCGAGGTGGCCGAGCACGTGCTGCTGTCGCTGTCCGAGGTTGAGTCCCTGCTGATCGAAGAGCGCTTCATGATTGATGCCGCACTGGTGGCGGCGGAATGCCTGGGGCGTCTGGGGTATTGGGGGCCGGAAAGCCGGCATGTCCTGGAGGCCTTGCAGGCCCGGCCCTGATTCTGCACGTCGGCGTTGCCTGATCTGGCAACGCCGTTTTGTTTCTCGTCCGCGCCGGGCGGGGAATCACTTCAGTCTCTGCAGCTATTTTCTCCGTCAGTGCCTAAACTGAATCACGGCTTCTACTTCCCGGATCCCGTGGCTTACGCATTTACCCGAATGGTGCCAGCCAGACATTCAGAATACTTTATAACGCTGGTATCATCAGCATTTGATATGCTGTAGGCATGATTGCTGTTTTTGTGGTTTCGCCGCGAGGTTTTTGCAGTGTTTCGTCTGAAATTGATCTCCAACACATTCGGTATCGATGACAAGAGCCCGATCTATCCGACGGTAGAGGCCGCGCGCGCCGCGGCACAAGTCATGCTGCGTCTCTATCGCGGCAAGGTGAAAGTCGAGATTTATCAAGTGATCGATCTGCGGACCCACCAAAAGCGCGTGATCGAGACCATCGGTTCTCCTGACTGATTTTCTTTCGCCTGCACTCAGGCGACTCTCCCTTTTGTATTGGTTCCCAGGCACCTGGCTTTTCTTCGCTTTCATCCCATCGCTGACGTGCGGGCACGGCCTGGCAGTTTGGGCCTGGATGGTGAGTCGGTGAGGGGGGGCGAAGTGTCGGCGCAGAGGCCGGAAAAGAGGGTATGGCGTGGCGTTGCAGTGACTGGCGCACCCGACAGGGATCGAACCTGTGACCTTCGGCTTCGGAAACCGACACTCTATCCAACTGAGCTACGGGTGCGCTGATCGTGAAGCAGGCGGATCATATCGCAAAGCGCGCCCACAAGTCCAGTAGGGGTTTTGCCTTGCGGAAATGCTTCTCGTATAATCGGCTAATTATTAAATGTCATTATTTTTCAGGCGAGGCGCGAATGAGCAATGAAAACGGAATGGCCACGGGGCAGATCGTCAAAGTCCTGGTCGGCGTCGTCGTATTCCTTGTCGTAGCAATCACTCTGCTGGCCAAGTTGGCCACCAGCGGTTTCAACGTGGACGCCGAGGTCATGACCAATGAGGCCGTTGCCGCTCGCCTGAAGCCGGTAGGGGACTCGGTGGCCAGTGATGGCCAGCCGGGCAGCCGCAGCGGACAGCAGGTTTATCAGGCCGTCTGTATCAGTTGTCACGGCGCTGGTTTGCTTGGCTCGCCGAAGTTTGGGGATGCCGGGGCCTGGGGGGCGCGTATCGCCAAGGGCTATGACACGCTGCTGAAGCATGCGCTGGGAGGGTTTAATGCCATGCCGGCCAAGGGCGGCAACACCACGCTGACCGATGACGAGGTGGGCCGTGCCGTGGCTTATATGGCCAATGCCGGCGGTGCCAAGTTTGCCGAGCCGAAGTCGGATGCCAGTGGCGCCGCAGCGACGGCCGCCATCGATCCGAATGTGACCGGCAAGAAAATCTATGAGTCGGTTTGTATCGCCTGTCATCAGGCCGGGGTCTCCGGTGCACCGAAGTTCGGCGACAAGGCTGCCTGGGCGGTTCGTCTGAAGCCGGGTCTGGATGAAGTGCAGAAGATCGCCACCAAGGGTCTGAATGCCATGCCGCCGAAGGGGGGCTATACCGGCAGCGATGCCGAGTTCCGTTCGGCCATCGAATACATGGTGAACAATTCGAAGTAATCTGGCCTGCTGTTCGGCGCCTGTCTGAAAGGACAGGTGTCGGGACAGGGGGCATCCGGCATCATGGGTACGTATGACTGGCCTGAATGACGCAGGAACCGCCGTTTCGCTCCCAGGTTTCCTGTCTAGTTCGGCTAGGGTGATTCCCGGTGGACTTACCCTACCCAGAGATGTTCCTCATTCTTGTACTGGCGTCCGCACGGACGCCATTTTTTTTGTCTCGCGGACAGGATTCGATCAAATCGTGCTTCAGCAAGACGCCAGGGGCTTCGATTCTAGGACTGACAGACGCGAACAGCCATCATTTCGTTCAAGTTTCATGACTTAAATTAAGTATCTGCTTATTTGTTAATGATTGTCGGCCGGACGGGATTATGCTTGATCGTCCAATCGTTTGGGAGCGAATTTGTCATGATGTTGAAGAAAATTGCCCTGGCCGTTATCGGTCTGTCCTGCGCTTCGACCTTTGCTTGTACCACGATCATTGTCGGCAAGAATGCCTCTGCCGATGGTTCGATCCTGATCGGGCGCAACGTGGATTCCGGCGCGGGTAACCACCCTATCCACTTCATCAAGCACGAAGCACTGAAGAAGGGCTTCCTGTTCAAGTCGGTACAATCCCAATTCACCTATCAGATGCCGGATCATCTGATGAGCTACACCGGTCTGCCCGACTTTGACGGCAAGAGCCAGTCTTATGAAGAAGCCGGTTTCAATTCGGCCGGCGTGTCGATGTCCGCCACCGAAACCATCTACAGCAATGAGGCGACGCTGAAGGTCGACCCCTATCTGGACAAGACCGGCCTGACGGAAAGTGAAGTGACCAGCATCCTGCTGCCGCAGATCAAATCGGCCCGTCAGGGTGTCGAGCTGCTGGGCAAGATCATTGAAACCCAGGGTTCTGGCGAGGGCTTCGGCATTGCGTTTGCCGATCAGAAGGAAGCCTGGTATCTCGAGAACGCTGGCGGTCACCAGTGGGTGGCGGTACGCATTCCGGACAATATGTACTTCGTGTCGGCCAATCAGGGCCGTCTGCGTGAAATCGACCTGAACGACAAGGCCAACGTGATGTCCTCCAAGGGGCTGGCGGACTTTGCCGTGAAGAATGGTCTGGCCAAGCCGCGTACCGATGGCAAGTTCGACTTCTTCGCCGCCTTCACTGAAGATGGTCCGAGCAACGTCTACTACAACTACAACCGTGTGTGGACGGTACAGGGCATCTACAACCCGAGCCTGAAGAATGAAAGCTTCAAGGATGGCAAGGCACCGGTGTTCCTGACGCCTGAGCACAAGCTGTCGGTGACGGATGTGGAAAGCGCGCTGCAGAACCATTATCAGGGCACGCCGAACGAGCCGTACATGACGCAGAATCCGAAGTCGAAGTATCGTCCGATCTCGGTATTCCGTGCCCAGGAATCGCATGTGCTGCAACAACGGGCCAATCTGCCGCTGCCGATTGCCAACGTTGAGTATCTGGCGCTGGGCATGACCACGCTGAGCATCTATGTCCCGTTCTATCAAGGGGCCAAGATTCCGGCCGCTTATCAGGACAATACCGACCATGCTGACAGCAAGTCGGCCTGGTGGAAGCTCCACAAGCTGCAAACGCTGGCCATGCAGAACTTCCCGAAGTATGGGCCGATGGTGGAAAGCGCCTTTGCCAAGCTGAATACTTCCATTCAGCAACAACAGGTGGCGTTCGAGAAGGAGTACGTGAAGGCTTATGCCAAGAGCCCGAAACAGGCTCAGAAGCTGCTGGACGCCTTTACCGACAAGACCGTCAGCCAGGTGGATGCATTGACCGAGCAATTGAGCAACGACATCCTGACGCAAATGGCCATCGACGTGAACGCCATGTATCTGTTCCACGGTGCCTGATCAAGCAGGTTCAGCAGGTTGAAAAGCCGCCTTCGGGCGGCTTTTTGTTTGTGCAGGATTATTCCTTGCTGGTCTTGGCGCCCAGCATGGCGCTGAGGTTGGCCAGTCTGGCCTTGCCCTCGCTGCGGCTGACCAGTGGTTCGGCCCCCGGCCGGCCGAAGTGCTTGATGTCTTGCGGATCAATTTCGTCGATGAAGCGTGAGGGATCGACGAACAGCCACTCCCCCGCACGGCGGCGCTTGACGCAGTAGCTGAGGGTCAGGCTGCGCTGCGCCCGGGTAATGCCGACGTACATCAGCCGGCGTTCTTCTTCGATCATGCCGTTATCCACGGACTCCTGGTGCGGCAGGATGCCTTCTTCCACCCCGACCAGAAACACATGCGGATACTCCAGGCCTTTGGAGGCGTGCAGGGTGGACATCTTGACCGCATCCACCTCGCCTTCTTCGCGGCCTTCCAGCATGGTGATCAGCGCAATGGTCTGGGTCAGGTCGATGAGCGACTTGCCGTCCTCTTCCCCTTTTTTGGTAAGCCAGGCCACCATGTCCATGACGTTTTTCCATTTGCTTTCCGCCGGACGGGGTTCTTCACTGTCATAGAGCCAGGCCTCATAGCCAATGGCCTGCAGCATTTCCTGTGCCAGCGGGCCGGCCGGCTCGCGGCTGGCCCGATACTGCAGATTGACGATGAAGCGACAGAAATCGAGCAAGGGGTCGAGCTGGGCCGCCTGCACCTGATGCTGGAAGCCTTCTTCATGGGCCGCGGCAAACAGGCTCTTCTGACGCTGTCCGGCATAGCTGCCGAGTTTTTCCAGCGTACCGGCACCGACGCCGCGCCGCGGGGTGGTGAGGGCGCGGATGAAGGCCGGATCGTCATCCGGGTTGGTGATCAGCCGCATGTAGGCGATCACATCCTTGATTTCCGGCTTGTCGAAGAAGGACTGGCCGCCCGACATCTGATAAGGGATGCGCTGGTTGCGCAGTGCCTGTTCGAAGATGCGTGCCTGATAGTTGCCGCGGTACAGGATGGCATAGTCCTTGAACGACGTACGGTGCTCGAACTTGTGTGCCAGCAGGCGCTGTACCACCACTTCGGCTTCGTGCTCTTCATCCTTGCACTGCACGACATGGATCGGCTCGCCCAGGCCCAGTTCGCTCCACAATTGCTTCTCGAACAGCTTGGGGTTGTTGGCGATCACACTGTTGGCCGCGCGCAGGATGCGCGCGGTAGAGCGGTAGTTTTGCTCCAGCTTGATGATGTTCAGGCGCGGGAAATCGTGCTGCAGCAGCCGCAGGTTTTCCATGTTGGCGCCGCGCCAGGCGTAGATGGACTGATCGTCGTCCCCCACGGCAGTGAACATGCCGCGCACGCCGGTGAGCAGCTTGACCATCTGGTACTGGCAGGTATTGGTGTCCTGGTATTCGTCGATCAGCAAGTAGCGCAGCTTGTTTTGCCAGCGCTCCAGGACTTCCGGGTTGGTGCGCAACAACTGGACCGGCAGGCGGATCAGGTCGTCGAAGTCCATCGCCTGGTAGGCGGCCAGCGTGTCCTGATAGGCGAGGTAAGTCCTGGCACAGACGTTGTCGAATTCGGTCTCTGCCGCGAACAGCACTTCCTGCGGGTCCTTGAAATCGTTTTTCCACAGGGAGATCTGGGTCTGCACCTTGCGCACTTCTTCTTTGTGCGTGGTGAGCAGGATGTCCGAGATGATCTTGCCGGCATCGAAGGCGTCGAGGATGGAAAACTGTGGCTTGTAGCCGAGGTGCGGTGCTTCCTGGCGCAACATCTGCATGCCGAGCGAGTGGAAGGTCGAGACGGTCAGGCCGCGGATTTCGCCAGGGTTCATCAGCTTGCCGATGCGCTCCAGCATTTCGCGCGCGGCTTTGTTGGTGAAGGTGATGGCCGCAATATTGCGCGCGCTGATGCCGGCATGACGGATCAAGTGCGCAATCTTGAAGGTGATGACGCGGGTCTTGCCGCTGCCGGCTCCCGCCAGGACCAGCAGGGGGCCGTCAAGGTAATGAATCGCATCGCGTTGCGGCGTGTTCAGTTGGGTCAGGGACATGGTCTCTCGGTCGAAGCCAGACGGACGATGACTGGCAGGCTGGCCAGCTCCGGGCGCCTAAGCGCAAGCCCGGGAATTATTTTGCTTGCTGGAATAAATCGGTAACGCAGAAAGTCCATTGTAGCATGGGGTATCATGTCACTTCGTACGGTTCGCGCGGCAGCGAGCCGCCAGAATGAGGAGCTTGACCATGGCCAGCTATGCAATCGGTGATATCCAGGGCTGTTTTGCGCCCTTTCAGCAACTGCTGCGCAAGATCGACTTTAATCCGGGCAAAGACACCTTGTGGCTGACGGGCGATCTGGTCAACCGCGGTCCGGAATCTCTCGAGGTGCTGCGCTGGGTCTATCGTCATCAGGATTGCGTGCAGACGGTGCTGGGCAATCATGATCTGCATCTGCTGGCGGTCTCGGAAGGGTTTGGCAAGGTGCATGCCAGCGACACCATTCTGGATATCCTGCATGCGGCAGACGGCAAGGTCCTGCTCGACTGGCTGCGTTGCCAGCCGCTGATGATTGCCGGCGACGGCTATGCCATGGTGCATGCCGGCCTGCTGCCGGAGTGGACCATCGATCGGGCGCTGGATCTGGCCGAAGAGGTGGAGAACGAGCTGGCCGGCCCGGGGTATCGCGAGTTCCTCGCCAGACTCTACGGCAACAAGCCGACGCGCTGGAGTGAGGAGTTGCGCGGTGTCGAACGCCTGCGGCTGATCGTCAATGCCATGACGCGCATGCGTCTGGTGACGCGGGATGGGGAAATCGACTTGTCATTCAAGGGTGAACTGGCCGATGCACCGGCCAACCTGATGCCCTGGTTTGCCGTAGAGCGACGCCGCAGCCAGGGGACGCCGATCATCTGTGGACACTGGTCTGCGCTGGGGCTGTTCGTGACCGACGAGATCCTGGCGATCGATACTGGCTGCCTGTGGGGGGGCAGCCTTACCGCACTTCGACTTGAGGATCGTCAGCTGTTTTCGCTTGAGTGTCAGGCGTATCAGGCAATTGCTTGAGGTTCGCGGCAATGTCGTGACGGGCCGCTTCGGCCAGCTCGAAACGGGTCAGCAGCGGCTCCTGACCGCTGACCAGGGGCTGGCCGTAGTGCAGCTCGACCGTGATCCGGCGCAGCTTCAGCATGCGGCACAGGCTCTGCCAGAAGGTGGTATCGCCGGCATAGGCCGGTGCGCTGGTGAGATTGCCCTGTTCGTCCAGGTAGCGCAGCGACACGGGTTGTACCGTGCTGCCGGCCAGGATGGCGGATTCGAACAGCGAGGACTTGAACGGCAGCATGTGATGTCCGGTGGTGGTCGTCCCTTCCGGGAAAACGCACAGGCAGTCACCCTGACGGAGGGACGCCGCCATGATCTGGTTCACCCTGCCGGCATCGCGCCGGTTGCTGCGATCAATGAACAGGGTGCCGCCCCGGGCGACCATCCAGCCGACGATCGGCCAGTGGCGGATTTCCATCTTGGCGACGAAGCGCGGCGGGGTACAGGCGGCCAGGGCAATGATGTCCAGCCAGGAAACATGGTTGGAGACCAGCAGGGTATTGCCCGGAAAACCCTGCGGCACCTGCCCGCTGACTTTCAGTTCCAGCCCGAGTGCACGCAGGAACTGTCGGCACCAACGGCGGGTAATCAGGGTTTGCTGCTCGCGTGACAGGCTTTGATAGCGGAAGGTCAGCAGCGAGAAACCGGTGAGAAAACGCCAGGCCATGCAGCTCAGGCGCAGCAGCCGGGTCGGAAGGGCGGTGTGGGGCAGGGTGGTCTTCAAGGCAGTACGATCAGTTGGTTCGGCAAATGATGCGCCACTCTAGCATGGTTGGCATTGTGGGCAATAGTACGAACTTCTTTGCCCTTGCCGGATATGGCAAATGGGTGTTGCGCAGTGCGGGCAGGGCAGACCGGCCCGATCATAAACCTGGTAGGTCTGCTGAAAATACCCCGGCTTGCCTTCGGCACTGACAAAATCGCGCAGGGTGCTGCCGCCGGCCTGAATGGCGCGCGCCAGCGTCTGCTTGATGATGGCGGCCAGGCTGTCGCATTCGGCACGCGACAGGCCACCGGCCTGGCGGGCGGGATGGATACCTGCGCTGAACAGGGCCTCGTTGGCGTAGATGTTGCCCACACCGACCACCACGTGATTGTTCATCAACATCAGTTTGATGGCCGTGCGTTTGCCGCGGGTGGCAGCAAACAGGGCGGCACCGTCAAAGCCGTCACCGAGTGGCTCCGGCCCCAGATCCCTGAGCAGCGGGTGGAATTCGAGCGGGCCGACATGCCACAACACGGCCCCGAAGCGGCGAGGGTCGCGGTAGCGCATCAGGCGCTCATCGAGAATGAAGTCCAGATGGTCATGCTTGCCGGGTGGCGCATCGGGGTCGACGATGCGCAGACTGCCGGACATGCCCAGGTGGATCAGCAGGCAGCCGGTATCAAAGTGCAGCAACAGGTATTTTGCCCGTCGCTCGACGGCACGCACACGCAGGCCGCGCAGGGTCTCGGCAAGATGTGGTGGCACCCGCCAGCGCAGGCGGTCTTCCCTTACCACGACATCGTGGATGGTTCGGTCTAGCAGCCAGGGCTCGACGCCGCGGCGGGTGGTCTCGACTTCCGGTAATTCGGGCATGGCTGAAGTGGCCCCAGAAAATGAAATGTTGGTCGTTACGCATGTTATTCTACCCATTCGCCAGAAAATGATTCCATGCTGATGAAATCGCTAAAACGCCCCCTGTTGCTGATTCTGCTTTCTTCGTTGACGGCTTGTGCCGTCAACCAGCCCCCCGCGCCCGCGCCCATGGCCCGCTCCGCGGCATCGGCATCTGCCGGTGTCCCGGACAGCGAGGTGGCGCGTTATCCGAAAATGGACCTGAGCCCCGAGTTGCTGTTTGGTGTCCTGGCCAGTGAAATTGCCGCCCAGCGCGGCGCCGTAGCCTCTGCCTCCGTGACTGAACTGACACTGGCGAAACAGACCCGGGATCCGCGTCTGGCAGAGCGGGCGGCGCAATTTGCCCTGGTGGCCGGCAATATGGATACCGCCAGCGAAGCCCTGCAACTGTGGTTGCAGATAGATCCGGACTCGCTGCGTGCGCGGGAGCAACTGATCGTGGTGACCCTGCGTACCGGCAAGCTGACTGAGTCTCAGCGGCTGATCGACGAGTTGCTGGCCAGGCAGCCGGACATGGCTTCGCCGGTTTTCCAGCAATTGGTACGTATGGTGCCGGGGCAGAAAGACAAGGCAGCGGCTTATGCCATGGTCGATACGCTGGCCAAGAACTATCCCGACCTGCCCGAAGCACGGTTTGCCCTGCTGACTGCGGCGGCAGACAGCGGCAAGACAGAGGTCGTTGATCAGGAGCTGGATCGGCTTGCGACGCTGGCGCCCAAATGGGATTTGCCCGTCGCCTGGCTGGCCGACCGGCTGCGCAAGGATCAGCCTCTCGCGGCCCTGGCCCTGCTGAAGAAGGAACTGGCCCGTCGCCCGGAGGCCTCCTTCGAAATGAAAATGGCCTATCCGCGCCTGCTGGTGTCGCAGAAGCAGTTTGTCGAGGCCCGGGCGGCTTTCGAGCGATTGTTGCCGCAATACCCGCGCCAGCCGGAGCTGCTGTATGCGACCGGTCTGCTTGCTTTCGAGCTGAATGACCTGCCGGCTGCCCGGCGCGATCTGGAGGCCGCGTTGGCAGAGCACTATCCGGATACCGGCTTTCTGACCTATTCGCTCGGGCAGATCGCTGAAGCCCAGGGGGATAATGCGGCCGCTTCGCGCTGGTATCTGCAAGTCCCGAAGGGCAGTCAGTACATGGCGGCCCAGGTCAGGCAGGCTTATCTGGAGGCCCAGGCCGGCCAGACCGACCAGGCCATCGCCCGACTGGGGCGGCTGGGCAGTTCGGCGGAGGAACGGCTGCAACTGACGCTGGCCAGCGCCGAGATTGCCCGTGAGGCCAAGCGCTACGATCTTGCCTATGCCATGCTCAGCGATGCCTTGAAACAGAGTGGTAAGCGGCCTGACCTGCTGTATGAGCGGGCGCTGATCTCGGATGCCCGTCAGGATACGGCCGCCGCCGAGCGCGATCTGCGCCAGGTGTTGAAACTGCAGCCGGAAAACCAGCAGGCCCTCAATGCCCTGGGCTATATCCTGACAACGCGCACCAACCGTTACCAGGAGGCTTATGGTCTGATCAACCGTGCGCTGCGTATCGAGCCCAACAACGCCATGATCATCGACAGCATGGGCTGGGTACTGTTCAAGCTGGGGCGCAGCGAAGAGTCACTGCAGTATCTGTCCCGTGCTTACAGTCTGCTGCCTGATCAGGAGGTGGCGGCCCACTATGGCGAGGTGCTCTGGTCGCTCGGTCGCCAGGATGAGGCGCGTGCGCTGTGGAACAAGGCCTTGCAGGCCGCTGGAACCCACCCGGCACTGGACGAGACCATGAAGCGTCTGACGGTGCAGCAATGAGGCACTGGTGGATACTCTGCCTGCTGGCGCTGCTGTCTGCCTGCGCCAGCAAGGAAGCCTTGTTCCGCCCGACCGCCGGCCAGCAGTCGTCGGTCGACAGTCCGTTCAGCGTCTCCGGGCGTCTGGCCGTGGATATGGCCGGGCGCGGGCACACCGCCAATTTCGAGTGGACGCACAGCGTGGCCAGTGATGAGCTGTCGGTCAATACCCCGGTTGGCACCACCGTCGCGCGTCTGCAGCGCGATGCCGCGGGCGTGACGTTGCAGGCCGATGGCAAGACCTGGCAGGCCCCTGACGTGGAGAGCCTGACCCAGGCACGTCTGGGCTGGCCGCTGCCGCTGGGCAATCTTGTTTGGTGGATTCGCGGGCGCCCGGCGCCGGGGGAGACCGAAGCCTACGATGCCGAAGGCAATCTGCTGCAGCAGGGCTGGCGTATCCGTTTCCTGAGTGACCCTGATGCGGCCAGTCCCTATCCGAAACGTGTTGACCTGAGCCGCGATGATCTGACCATCCGGCTGGTGACCTACCGCTGGCAATAATCTTTTGTACGTCATGCCCATGAATGCCTTTCAATCTTATCCGGCTCCGGCCAAGCTCAACCTGATGCTCAAGGTGGTGGGGCGCCGCAGTGACGGCTACCACCTGCTGGAAACCGTCTTTCGCTTTGTGGACTATGGCGATGACGTCCTGGTGGCGTTGCGCGACGATGGGCGCATCGTGCTGCACGACCCGATTCCCGGCGTGGCAGCGGAAGCGGATCTGACCGTGCGTGCGGCGCGCCTGCTGCAGAAGGAGACCGGCTGTCAGGCGGGGGCCGATCTGCGCGTCAGCAAGCGTATCCCCATGGGTGGGGGGCTGGGTGGCGGCAGCTCGGATGCCGCGACGGTGCTGATGGTGCTGAATCGTTTGTGGGAAACCGGTCTGTCTCGCGAGCGACTGATGGAAATCGGGTTGTCACTCGGTGCTGATGTGCCTGTCTTTATTTTCGGACAGAACGCTTTTGCGCGTGGCGTGGGTGAAGAACTCACCGCGCTCAGCCTGCCGGAAAAATGGTATGTCGTCCTGCATCCTGGTGTGCATGTGCCGACCGCTGAAATTTTTTCATCGCCCCTGTTGACAAGGGATTCCAAGCCAAGCATAATGCCAATCCTCGAAACGACGCAGCAAGCAGGAAACGATCTGCAAGGCGTTGTAATCAAGCTGTATCCGGCGGTAAAAAATGCGCTGGACGAACTAGGAAAATTCGGTTCGCCGTTGATGACAGGCTCGGGAAGTTGTGTTTTCCTAGAGTGTGGCAGCGAAAACGAGGCAGCAAGAATTTTTCGGCTAGTGTCAGAAAAGTACAACGGCTTTGTGGCCAAGGGGTTGGATCACCACCCGCTGTACGACACGGTCTGAGCAGATTACTGGGGAGTCGCCAAGTGGTAAGGCACCGGATTTTGATTCCGGCATTCGTAGGTTCGATCCCTACCTCCCCAGCCACAGTTTTCTCTATGCTAGAGAACCAGAATAAAAGCGTGTAAGTTTCCTTACACGCTTTTTCTTTATTCCAGTTGGGGCGACGACATGGCGGCATACGACAGTTTGATGGTTTTCACCGGTACGGCAAATCCGGAACTCGCACAAAATGTGGTAAAGCACCTCGATATCTCGCTCGGCAGAGCGGATGTCGGCCGCTTCAGCGACGGGGAGGTTGCCCTCGAGTTGCTGGAAAATGTCCGCGGTCGAGATGTGTTCATCCTGCAGTCCACCTGTGCCCCCACCAATGACAATCTGATGGAAATCCTGGCGATGGCCGATGCGCTGCGCCGGGCCTCTGCCGGTCGCATCACCGCCGCCATCCCCTATTTCGGCTATGCCCGCCAGGACCGTCGCCCGCGTTCGGCCCGCGTACCGATCTCGGCCAAGCTGGTGGCCAACATGCTGACCTCTGCCGGCATCGACCGCGTGCTGACCGTTGACCTGCATGCCGACCAGATCCAGGGTTTCTTCGACATGCCGGTGGACAACGTCTATGCCACCCCGGTGCTGCTGAAGGACATGCGCGCCCAGCGCATCGAAGACCTGATCGTGGTCAGCCCGGATGTCGGCGGTGTGGTCCGTGCCCGTGCCATGGCCAAGGCCCTGAACACCGACCTGGCCATCATCGACAAACGTCGTCCCAAGGCCAACGTGGCGGAAGTCATGAACATCATCGGTGACGTTTCCGGCCGTACCTGCCTGATCGTCGACGACATGATCGATACCGCCAACACGCTGTGCAAAGCGGCTTCCGCGCTGAAAGAGCGCGGCGCCCAGCGCGTGCTGGCCTATGCCACCCACCCGGTATTCTCGGGCCAGGCGGTGGACCGCATCAGCCACTCGGACATCGACCAGGTCGTGATCACCGATACCATCCCGCTGACCGCCCAGGCGCTGCAGTGCGAGAAGATCCGTGTGGTCTCCATTGCCGGTCTGCTGGCTGAAACGCTGCGCAGGATCAACAACGAAGAGTCGGTTTCCTATCTCTTCAACGAAGAATTGGTTTCGTCGGGCGCCTGCCTGCCGTAACATGGCGGCCTGCGGGCATGCCGCGAATTTCCGGGCAACCGGAAAAACATTCCTCCAGCTGGTCGCGGCAGGGGGAATGCCTTTAACTTGAATGGAGTATTTCAATGTCTTACGAACTGATTGCTGCCAAGCGTGAAGAGATGGGTACGGGTGCGAGCCGCCGCCTGCGTCATGCTGGCAAATTGCCGGGCGTTATCTACGGTGGCGACAAGGCTGCCGAATCCATCGTCCTGGAACACAACCCGGTGTTCTATGCGCTGAAGGAAGAAGATTTCCACAGCGGCATCCTGACCCTGGTCGTGGATGGTCAGAAGGAATCCGTGCTGCTGCGCGACTTCCAGATGCACCCGTACAAGCAGCAAGTGCTGCACATCGATTTCCAGCGCGTTGACCTGAACGCCCCGATGCACGTACGTGTTCCGCTGCACTTCGTGAACGCCGATGCATCGCCGGCCGTCAAGGTTCAAGGCGCCAAGATCACCCACGTGGTGAACGATGTTGACGTTCGTGCCCTGCCGAACCAGATCCCGCACTTCATCGAAGTCGACCTGTCGACCATCGAAGCAGGCGCCTCCGTGCACCTGAGCGATCTGAAGCTGCCGGCTGGCGTCGAAATCACCCTGCTGGCCCGTGGCGACAACGCCGTGGTTGCCCAGGCTGTTGTGCCGCGCGGCGTGATTGAAGCGGCTGCTGCCGGTGAAGGCGAGGCTGCTGCCGAGTAATTTCGGCGACGGTCAAAGCCCGCTGCGTGCCCTTGCGGTTCGCCGCGGGCTTTTTACTGTATGGGGTTTTCCCCTGTTTGCGTGTTGAAGACACACCATGACAGCGATCAAACTGGTTGTCGGTCTGGGCAACCCCGGGCCTGAATATCAACGTACCCGCCACAATGCGGGCTTTTGGCTGTTGGACGAGCTGGCCTGGGACTACAAGCAGACCTTCCGTGCGGAGAGCAAGTTCTTCGGCGAGGCGGCGCGAGCCAGCCTGCCGGGTGGTGGCGATCTGTGGCTGCTCAAACCGGCCACCTTCATGAATCTCTCGGGCCAGGCCGTCGTGGCGCTGGCGCGATTCTACAAAATCCTGCCCAATGAAATCCTGGTGGTGCATGATGAACTCGACCTGCCGCCCGGTAGTGCCCGCTTCAAGCAGGGCGGTGGCCACGGCGGTCATAATGGGCTGCGCGACATCATCGCCAAGCTGGGAACTCAGGACTTCTGGCGCTTGCGCCTGGGGATCGGTCATCCGGGCGATCGCAACGAAGTGGTCAACTTCGTGCTGAAAAAGCCGCGGGCAGAAGAGCAGACGGCCATCGATGAGGCCATCGTGGCGTCCTTGCGCGTCCTGCCGCAGGCCCTGGCCGGTGACATGGCCGGTGCCATGAAAACGCTGCACACCGCAGCCAAATGAATCTCGCGGGCAGTGAGTACACTGCCCGACAACGAAAGGAAAGCGCTCATGAGTCTCAAGTGCGGCATCGTCGGTCTGCCCAATGTCGGCAAGTCCACCCTGTTCAATGCCCTGACCAAGGCCGGCATTGAAGCGGCCAACTACCCGTTCTGCACCATCGAGCCGAACGTCGGCATCGTCGAAGTGCCGGATACGCGCATGGCGCAACTGGCGGCCATCGTCAATCCGCAGCGCATGCAGCCGGCCATCGTCGAATTCGTCGACATCGCCGGTCTGGTCGCCGGTGCCTCGCGCGGCGAAGGGCTGGGCAACCAGTTCCTGGCCAACATTCGCGAAACAGACGCCATCGTCAACGTCGTTCGCTGCTTCGATGACGAAAACGTGGTGCATGTTGCCGGCCGCGTCGACCCGATCTCGGACATCGAGACCATCGGCACCGAGCTGGCGCTGGCGGACCTGGCCACCGTCGAAAAAGCCATCCAGCGCGATGGCAAAAAAGCCAAGTCGGGCGACAAGGAAGCCATCAAGGCCATCGCCCTGCTGGAAAAGCTGCGCAGCCACCTTGATCAGGGCAAGCCGGCACGCAGCATGGGCCTGGATGTGGAAGAAATCGAGCTGCTCAAGCCCTACTGCCTGCTGACCATCAAGCCGGCCATGTATGTGGCCAACGTGGCGGAAGACGGCTTCCACAACAACCCGCACCTGGATGCATTGCAAAAGCTGGCTGATGCCGAAGGCGCTCCGGTCGTGGCGCTGTGTGCCGCCATCGAATCGGAAATTGCCGATCTGGATGATGCCGACAAGACCGAATTCCTCGCCGACATGGGCCTGGAAGAGCCGGGTCTGAATCGACTGATCCGTGCTGGCTACAAGCTGCTGGGCCTGCAGACCTACTTCACCGCCGGGGTGAAGGAAGTGCGCGCCTGGACCGTGGCCGTGGGCGCCACCGCCCCGCAGGCAGCCGGGGTGATCCACACCGACTTCGAGCGCGGCTTCATCCGCGCCCAGGTGATCAGCTTCGAGGACTTCGTGGCACTGGGCGGTGAAGCCAAGGCCAAGGAAGCCGGCAAGATGCGCGTCGAAGGCAAGGAATACATCGTCAAGGACGGCGATGTAATGCACTTCCTGTTCAACGTCTGACCCCTCGCCGTCCTCCGGGGCCGCGGTCGCACCTTGCTGTGTGTGGCCGCGGCCCTGTGCTTTCATGGCCGCACGTCATCGTGCAGATGCCAAAATCCTGGCCATAATTCCAAAGCCTCTGCTGCTCGCCGTGTGGACACTCTGATTTTCAATCAGATAAAGGCGAAAAAATGCTTTCAGTCTCTACCACTTTGAGTACTGCCGGTCTCCCTCAATCCGCTGCCGTTGCGCCGGACGTGGCTATCGCCCGCTATCGCTCTCATACCCTGACCATGCGCCCCGTTGCGGCCGCCGGCGATTTTGTGCGCGAGACATCGCTGCCCGATGAGACGGTCTGCCTGCGTTCGAACCCGGTCCGGCGGGCTCGCCCTGAGGGCATTCGCCAGTCGGCGGACTTGTCCACGGGCGTGGAGAGGAGGCCGGTTGGATCGAGGCTTGCCCCGCGCGCCAGACCGGGCGCGATTTGTATTGATGGACCATCCGGGAGCGTGACGCCGACGGAGGCCAGCAAGCAGATATTTAATGCGATGCTGGCCATGGCCATGGCCATGGCCATGTCGCCGGTCACGGTGCGGTTTTCCCGTCTGTGGGACGCGTGTGCGCTTAACACGGACATGCGTCTCGCCTGTGCCCGGATGTTCGATGCCTTCCCGGACAAAGTCATGCGTTCTGCCACGGGAGAGGGCGTGTTTCGCACTTCGTTAGATCGTACCGCAGAAGTGTTCCGTGCATTCGCCAGCCCAGCAGTGGCTGCACCGTCGTCCGGACCCGCATCTGACCCAAATCCGGCATTGCTGGCAAAAGCCACGTTGCTGGAACAGTCGCATTTCATGAAGGATCTGTTGCAACAGGTGATCGGCAAGGTGCTGGGCAAACTGGACGACACGGCGGACCTGGGGCTGTGCATGCAATGGACTCGCGAGCTGGATGACTATCTGCGGTCGGAGGGTGGTGCACATGAACGAAGTGCCGTGGATGGCTTTTCCCGACTGCTGGCGCAATTGAAGCACGATGGCCGGGGAAAGGCAGAACTCACGGTGCAATCGATGTGGACCAGCTCGGCGCTGATTCAGCCGGAACTGCAGTTTCAGCGTGCGGCGTTGAGCCCCGCCCTGGAGCAGGCCCTGACGCTACGGGGCGCGCTGCAACTGAACGTTAGGCCAGCGGGGTGAGCACAGGACAGCGGTTGAGGCAGCGCGCCTGTCAACGCCTGCCAGGACGCAGCCCTTCGCCAAAGTGGCGCCGATAGCTCTGAGCCAGTTGTCCGGCATGCCAGAAATCGTGCCGGGAGGCCAGCTCCGCCAGCGGGATGGCAGCCTGTGCCGGATCGCGCAGATCGCGGCGCAACGCCTGCAGCCGGATGGCATGAATCAGTGCCAGCGGCGTGATGCCCAGCGTTTCCTGTGTCAGGTTCTGCAGCGTGCGTCGTGTCAGGTAAAGACGCCGCGCCAGTGTCTGTACGTCATGGACGCCGTGCTGCTCATCGGCAATCAGCGCGCGCGCCCGCTCCATGACGGCCCAGTGGCGGGTGGGCGCCGGCAGGCTGGGCAGCCTGGTACTGGCCAGCAGACGCAACAGGCTCACCAGCAGGGGCTCGGTCTGGATTTCCAGTGGCGCGTGCTGCCGGTCGGGTGGCTGTGCCAGTAGCAGGCGCAGATGATGACCGAGATGCCAGTAGGCCTGCCCGGACAAGGGCAGGGCTGCCGGCGCGGCCGGCAGCTGACAGGGCAGGCCGTGACGTGCCGCGACCTCGCCCAGCCATGCCTGATCGACCACCAGCCCGAAAATGCCGAAGTCGCCCGGTGTGCGCAAATCGAAATCCTGCCCTGCCGGGCAGATCAGTAAAGGCTGCCCGCTCATGGGGCGCCCGGCATAGTGCAGTCCCACTACCTCGGGGTCCGAGGGCAGGCCGAACCAGATGGCCGTTCGCCAGGGCTGACACTGTTGCCAGGTGGCCAGGCTGGTGTATTCATGAAATAACTGCACCTGTCCGCTGCAGATTTCGTCCAGCTGACCGTGGAAGGGGCCATCACTCAGTTGCAGGTAGGCCTGTTGCCAGGCGCTGATACTGTTGGCCTGCTCATCCACGTCATCGAGCCGACGCTGTTGAAAGCGATTCATGTCTCACCCCAAATGACACGGTTTGGCTTCTGCCTTGCAAGCATCATGCCTGCAGCCATGCCCGGAGAGACCGCTCAGAGCGGGGGGTCTCCGCGGACCGTGACCGATTTCGGTGCATGCTGCCTTTTTGCGGTGCAGCATATTTTCCGATTTCTGATAACGTTGCCCGTCCGGCCATGCCTATGCTCATTGCGTCATTAACCTGTATGGGAGCAAGCAGATGAGTTCAGCACAAGGAGGACTGGCGCAGCGCCTCGGCCCCTGGCAGCTTTGGGGCATTGCCGTCGGGCTGGTGATTTCCGGTGAGTACTTCGGCTGGAGCTATGGCTGGGCCAGCGCCGGTACGATGGGATTCATGGTGGCGGCACTGGTGGTGGCCATCATGTATACCGCATTCATTTTCAGCTTTACTGAGCTGACGACCTCGATTCCGCATGCCGGTGGTCCCTTCGCCTATGCCCGGCGGGCCTTCGGTCCCCTGGGGGGCTTCATCGCCGGCCTGGCGACCTTGTGCGAGTTCGTCTTCGCACCGCCGGCCATTGCCCTGGCCATCGGCGCCTATCTGAACGTCCAGTTCCCCGAGCTGAGCCCCAAGTGGGTGGCCGTCGGCTGCTACGGGGTGTTCATGACACTGAATATCCTTGGCGTGAGCATTGCCGCGACCTTCGAGCTGCTGGTCACCGTGCTGGCGATTATCGAGCTGCTGGTGTTCATGGGCGTGGTGGCCCCCGGCTTTTCCTGGGCGCACTTTACCCAGGCGGGCTGGGCCGGACAGGATCAGTTTCATCCCGGCGCGCTGGCCGGCATGCTGGCTGCCGTGCCGTTTGCCATCTGGTTCTTTCTGGCCATCGAGGGCGCTGCCATGGCCGCCGAGGAGGCCAAAGATCCGCAGCGCACCATTCCGGTGGCCTATATCGCCGGCATCCTGACGCTGGTGGTGCTGGCGCTGGGCGTCATGGTGTTTGCCGGCGGCGTCGGTGACTGGCGCACCCTGGCGAATATCAACGACCCGCTGCCTCAGGCCATGAAGCGCATCGTCGGCAGCCACAGCGGCTGGCTGCACATGCTGGTCTGGCTCGGGCTGTTCGGCCTGATCGCCTCGTTCCACGGCATCATCATGGGGTACTCGCGCCAGATCTTTGCCCTGGCCCGTGCCGGCTTCCTGCCGCCCTGGCTGGCCGCCGTGCATCCACGTTTCAAGACCCCGCACCGCGCCATTCTGGCCGGTGGCGTGATCGGCATCGCCGCGATCTTCAGCGACAACCTGATTGTGATTGCCGGGCAGCCGCTGACGGCCAATATCGTCACGCTGTCGGTCTTTGGCGCCATCGTGATGTACATCGTCTCCATGCTGGCGCTGTTCAAGCTGCGCCGCAGCGAACCGCTGCTGCCGCGCCCCTTCCGTGCACCGGCCTATCCGCTGGTACCGGCGATTGCCCTCAGCCTGTCCGTCGGCTGTCTGCTGGCCATGGTGTACTACAATCAGCTTCTGGCGGCGATTTTCGCCGTGATGTTGCTGGCCGGCTATGTTTACTATCGCCTGACTTCGCACCATCGTGCCGCCGCCGCACCGGATGCCTTGCTGGAAGGGAATCTGGCACCGGCAGAAACCCGTTAACTGCACAGGGCGGGCGTTACGGCGCCCGCAACCGTCATGGCTTATACCTCTACCGTTGGCGTGCGTCGCTACCAGTTTGCCGACCTGAAAACCTTGATGGCGAAAGCCACGCCATTGCGCGCGGGTGACTGCCTGGCCGGCGTGGCGGCTGAGACGGCTCAGGAACGCATTGTGGCGCGCATGTTGCTGGCGGATCTGCCGCTGGTCACCTTCCTCGAGCAGGCCCTGATTCCCTATGAGGCCGATGAGGTCACACGGCTGATCATCGACCGGCATGATGCCGTCGCCTTTGCCCCGCTGCGTCATCTGACCGTGGGTGATTTTCGCGACTGGCTGCTTTCCGAGCAGGCTGATGGCGACACGCTGGCCCGGGTGGCACCGGGGATCACGCCGGAGATGGCAGCGGCGGTCAGCAAGCTGATGCGTAACCAGGATCTGATTCTGGTGGCCAAAAAGTGCCGGGTGGTGACACGCTTTCGCAATACCCTCGGCCTGCCGGGCCATCTGGCGGTGCGGCTACAGCCTAACCATCCGACCGATGATGCCCGTGGCATCGCTGCCTCGATCCTGGACGGACTGATGTATGGCGCCGGCGACGCGGTCATCGGCGTCAATCCGGCCAGCGACAGTCTGAGCGCGATTCACGACCTGCTGTACCTGATGGACGGTATTCGCGCGCGTTTCGAGATCCCGACCCAGACCTGTGTGCTGACCCATGTGACCAATACCCTGGAACTGATCCGTCGCGGTGCGCCGGTCGATCTGGTTTTCCAGTCCATCGCCGGCACCGAGGCGGCCAATGCCGGATTCGGCGTCAATCTGGCCTTGCTGGGCGAGGCGCGCGAAGCTGCCTTGTCGCTGCAACGCGGAACGCTGGGCAATAACGTCATGTATTTCGAGACCGGGCAGGGCAGTGCCCTGTCGGCCAATGCACATCATGGTGTCGATCAACAGACCTGCGAGGCCCGTGCCTATGCGGTTGCTCGCCATTTCCAGCCGCTGCTGGTGAATACCGTGGTCGGCTTCATCGGCCCGGAATATCTGTACGACGGCAAGCAGATCATTCGTGCCGGGCTGGAGGATCACTTCTGCGGCAAGCTGATGGGACTGCCCATGGGCTGTGACATTTGCTACACCAATCACGCCGAGGCCGATCAGGACGATATGGATACCCTGTTGACCTTGCTCGCCACGGCCGGGATCAATTTCATCATCGGTGTGCCGGGGGCTGATGACATCATGCTCAATTATCAGAGTACCTCGTTCCATGATGCGCTCTACGTGCGTCAGCTGCTCGGCTTGCAGCGTGCCCCCGAGTTCGAGGCCTGGTTGCAGCGAATGCAGATTGCGCGCGCGGATGGCTCCCTGTTGCCCCCCGACAATGGCATCCCCTTGCTGGCGATGAGCCGGGAGCTGGCATGAGCGACAAGGCCATCCAGCCAACGGCCAGCCGCCAGGACCCCTGGCAGGCGCTGAGCAGTTTGACGCCGGCACGGATTGCGCTGGGGCGCAGTGGCGGCAGCCTGCCAAGTCGTGAAGTGCTGCGCTTTACCCTGGCCCACGCCGAGGCCCGTGACGCGGTTCATGCTGAGGCCGACTGGGCCGCCATCGCCAAGGCGCTGTCATCGCATGGTTTTGCCTCGGTGCCGGTTTGCAGTCAGGCCGGTGACAGAAGGATCTATCTGCAACGGCCCGATCTCGGTCGGCGCCTGTCGGCGGACAGTCTGCAGACATTGCAGCGTTTGCCGCAGGCTGAACTGGTGTTTGTCATTGCCGATGGTCTGTCGGCGCAGGCGGTCGAGCGGCATGCGGTCCCCTTGCTGTGCGAGGCAAGACCGTTGTGGCAGGATGCCGGCTGGCGGTCCGGTCCTGTGGTGTTGGCCAGCCAGGCGCGGGTGGCGCTGGGGGACGAGGTGGGGCAGGCGCTCGGCGCTCGCATGGTGGTGCTGCTGGTCGGGGAGCGGCCGGGCCTGTCTTCTCCTGACAGCCTGGGCATCTACCTGACGTATGCGCCGCAAGTCGGTCGACTCGATGCTGAGCGCAACTGTCTGTCCAATGTCCGCCCCGAAGGCCTGCCGGTCGGTCTGGCAGCCAGGAAGCTGGCCTGGATGCTGACGAGGGCACGGGAGCTGGCGCTGACCGGCGTCGGGCTGAAGGACGAGAGCGATGTGCTGGTGGTCCGCGCGGATGGCGGCTGAAGACGGCAGAAAAGCAAAACCGGCCATCAGGCCGGTTTTGCTTTGATCACGCCAGTTCGGGCTGGTGAGCGTACATGCGTTCGATCATGTCGCGGCAGCGCTCGGTAATGACCTTGCGGCGCAGTTTGAGGGTCGGCGCCAGTTCGCCCTGATCAACGCACCAGGCACGGTCCAGCAGGGTGAACTTGCGGATATGCTCCCAGCTGCCGAAGTAATGATTGAACCGCTTGATTTCGCGGTCAATCAGGTCATGCACCTTCGGATGCAGCGTCATGTCATGATCGGAGGTATAGCAGATACCCTGATCGGCGCACCATTCGCGCAGCTTGTCGAACAGCGGCACAATCAGCGCGCTGGGGTATTTCTCCCCGTCGCCCACCACCATCACCTGATCGATGAAGGCCGACTCCTTCAGCTTGTTTTCGATCGCCTGCGGGGCGATGTACTTGCCGTTGGAAGTCTTGAACATTTCTTTCTTGCGATCGGTGATGCGGATATAGCCCTGTTCCATGACACCGATGTCACCCGTGTGCAGCCAGCCACCGCGCAAGACCTCGGCGGTCAGTTCCGGCTCCTTGTAATAGCCTTCCATGACGTTGTCGCCACGCACCAGGATCTCGCCATCGTCGGCAAAGCGCACTTCCACGCCCGGCATCGGGATGCCGACGGTACCAATGCGCACGCCCGCGGCATTGAACGGGTTGGCGGCAATCACCGGCGCCGATTCCGTCATGCCATACCCTTCGCTGACCACCACACCGCACGCCCAGAACAGACGTGCCAGCCGGGGTTGCAGCGCAGCGGAACCGACGTTGATCCAGCGCAGTTCGCCGCCCATGGCCTGGTACCACTTGTTGAATACCAGCTGACGGGCAATGGCGTAGCGGGCCTTGTCGAACAGCGAGTAACGCGCATTCGGTTCGTAGTGTTCGGCCAGGTGCAGTGCCCAGATATACAGCTTGCGGGTGACACCGCTCAGCGTGCGCGCCTTGCCGGCCAGCTTCTCGTAGACCTTTTCCAGTACGCGCGGGACCGCGCTGAAGGTATGCGGCCGAACCTCGGATAGCGTCGAGGACAGTTGCTCGACCGTACTGAAGTACACCCCGGTGCCGGTGTGCAGATAGTAGTGTACGCAGGCACGCTCGAAGATATGCGACAAGGGCAGGAAGCTGATGGCGCGGCAGGTTCCGCGTGGCAGGCCGGTGTGTGCCGCTGATGAGCGTACGGTCGAAACCACGTTGCGGTGCGAGAGCATGACGCCCTTCGAGCGACCGGTGGTTCCGGAGGTGTAAATGATGGTGAAGATCTCGTCTTCGGTGATGGCATCGCGGCGGCGGCTCAGTTCGTCCTGGTCGCCCTCCCTGCCGGCTTCCAGCAACTGGCGCCAGGAGGGGGCGCCGGCTACCTTGCCAAAGGCGAAGATCGGCAGGGCGGCAGGCTCGGTGGCTGCGACCAGCTTGTCATGCTGGGCCGTATTGCCGGCAAAAGCCAGTTTGACCTCGGCGTGGGCAAGGATATATCTTGCATCATCAAGCGTGCAGGTAGGATACAGCGGTACGCTCACGGCGCCGATCTGCTGCAGGGCCAGGTCAACCAGCGCCCACTCCAGACAGTTTTCCGCTGCGATCGCGACACGGTCGCCCGGTTCGATGCCATGGTGCATCAGGCCAAGGCTGAGCAGGTCCACGGTTTTCACCGTTTCTGCGGTCGACATCACCGTCCAGGATTTGCCATTCTTGCCACACAGGCAATCCTTGCGGGGAAAGCGGTCGAGCTGTTGCTGCAGAAAGTCAAAAGCGCGGGTTTGCGTCATGCCGGCGGTACTTGATTTTGGAAACGCCGCACATTAACGCGAAAGTGATTCAGTGTAAAGAAATCTTCATGATTAAATTGCCTGAAATCAACATCCTGCCTCTGTTTGATGCGTTGTGCATGGTAATTGCATGGCACAAATGCATTATGCAAAATGATTGGGCTGGCCGGTGTCTGACCGTCCTGCCCGGCAACCTCCAGGTGAAATCATCATGAAATTTGCCACCAAGGCGATCCACATCGGTTATGACAGTGAAGAGCATGGCCATGCCGTCATGCCGCCCATTTATCAGACCTCGGCCTTTGCCCATCCCGCGCTGGACAGCAAGCTGCCCTTTTCCTACGCCCGTACCGGTACGCCGACCCGGGCGGCGCTGGAGGCCAATCTGGCTGCACTGGAAAATGCGGCGCATGGTCTGGCTTTCGCCAGTGGCATGGCCGCCATCGATGCCGTGATGCGTGCAGTGCTCAAGCCCGGAGACGAAGTGATTGCCCAGCAGGACGTGTACGGCGGCGCCTACCGGCTGTTGACCAAGGTGCTGGCGCCGGCCGGCATCAAGGTGCATTTTGTTGATCTGTCCGATCCGGCCGCCCTGAGCGCCGCGCTGACGCCGGCGGTCAAACTGCTGTGGCTGGAAACGCCGAGCAATCCCTTGCTCAAGCTGGTCGACATCCAGGCGCTCAGTGCCCTGGCGCATCGGCAGAATGTGGTGGTGGCCGTCGACAACACCTTTGCCACACCTTATCTGCAGAACCCGCTGGATCAGGGCGCCGATGTGGTGGTCCATTCGGCGACCAAATACCTGGCCGGCCATTCCGACGTGCTGCTCGGACTGGTGGCCGTCAATGACAGCGAGCTGTTTCAGGCCATCCGGTTTATCCAGAGTGCCTCGGGCGGCGTACCCGGGCCGCAGGATTGCTTCCTGACTCTGCGCGGCATCAAGACGCTCGCCCTGCGCATGGAGCGCCATTGCGACAATGCCGAGGTGGTCGCCCGCTGGCTGTGCCAGCAAGCCTCGGTGGAGAAGGTCTTCTTCCCCGGGCTGCCGGCGCACCCCGGCCATGCACTGGCCGCCAGGCAGATGAAGCGCTTTGGTGGCGTCATTACCATCTACCTGAAAGACAACACCCGCGAGGCGGCCGGTCGGGTGGCCCAGCGTCTGCAGTTGTTTGCCCTGGCCGAATCACTGGGGGGCGTGGAGTCGCTGGTCAATCACTCCGCCAGCATGTCGCACGGCGCCATGCCGGCCGAGCTCAAGCAGCAGCTTGGTGTGCGCGAGGGGCAGTTGCGTCTGTCCATCGGCATCGAGGATATCGACGACATCCTGGCGGATCTGGCGCAGGCGCTGGCTGAATAATCCAGCCATTGGCGTTATGATCTCGGCTTGATCTGCTTTCAGGTGATGCAGCATGACGATTCTGGTGACCGGCGGAGCCGGCTTTATCGGTGGCAATTTTGTGCTCGACTGGCTGGCCGGCAGCGATGAGCCGGTGGTCAATCTCGACAAGCTGACCTATGCCGGCAATCTCGAGACCCTGTCCTCGCTGCGCCATGATGCGCGTCATGTCTTCGTGCAGGGTGATATTGGTGACCGCTCGCTGGTCGCGGCGCTGCTGGCGCAGCATCAGCCGCGTGCGGTGCTCAATTTTGCCGCCGAATCGCATGTCGATCGTTCTATCCATGGTCCGGGTGAATTCATTCAGACCAATGTTGTCGGTACCTTCAATCTGCTGGAGGCGGTTCGTGCCTACTGGCAGGACCTGCCGGCCGGCGAACGGGAGGCATTCCGCTTCCTGCACGTTTCCACCGACGAGGTCTATGGCTCGCTGGCGCCGGAAGATGCGGCCTTTGTCGAAAGCAGCCGCTACGAGCCAAACAGCCCTTATTCCGCCAGCAAGGCCGCCTCGGATCACCTGGTGCGCGCCTGGCACCATACCTATGGCCTGCCGGTACTGACCACCAATTGCAGCAATAACTACGGCCCCTTCCATTTTCCGGAAAAGCTGATTCCGCTGGTGATCCTCAACGCCCTGGCCGGCAAGCCGTTGCCGATTTATGGCGATGGCCGGCAAGTGCGCGACTGGCTGTACGTCAAGGACCACTGCAGCGCCATTCGCCGTGTGCTGGCCGCAGGCAAACTGGGGGAAACCTATAACGTCGGTGGCTGGAACGAAAAAACCAATCTGGAGGTGGTGCATACCTTGTGTGCCACGCTGGATGCGCTCAGTCCCCGTGCCGATGGCCAGTCCTATGCCAGCCAGATCACCTTCGTGCAGGATCGCCCCGGTCATGACCGCCGCTATGCCATTGATGCGCGCAAGCTGGAAAGCGAGCTGGGCTGGAAACCGCAGCAGACCTTTGACAGCGGTATCCGTCAGACGGTGCAGTGGTACCTGTCCAACCAGGACTGGGTGCAGAACGTGGTGAGCGGGCACTATCGCGACTGGGTGGCAAAGCAGTACGGGGATCGCGCATGAGCCGGATCCTGCTGACCGGTGTCAGTGGCCAGCTGGGGCATGTCCTGCAGACAGCGCTGGCTCCGCTGGGTGAGGTACATGCCGTGAGCCGGGCCGAGATGGACCTGGCCGATGCATCATCGATCCAGGCCCGGCTCGACCAGTGGCAGCCGGCCATTATCATCAATCCGGCGGCCTATACGGCAGTCGATCGAGCAGAAAGCGAAGAGGCTCAGGCCATGGCGGTCAATGCGCACGCCCCGGCAGCCATGGCGCACTGGGCGGCCCGCCATGAGGCGCTGCTGATGCATTACTCCACTGATTATGTGTTTGATGGTCAGCTGGACAGGCCATACCGCGAGGAGGATGCCACGGCTCCGCAGTCGGCCTATGGCCGCAGCAAATGCCGGGGAGAGGAAGCGATTCGGGCCAGTGGCTGCCGTCATCTGATTCTGCGTACCAGCTGGGTGTTTGGCGCGCATGGTGGCAACTTCCTCAAGACCATGCTGCGACTCGGCGCCGAACGCGAGCAGCTGCGCATCGTGGCGGATCAGTTCGGCGCCCCGACCTCCACGGCGCTGATCGCCGAGGTGAGCGCGGCCATGCTGCAGCAAGCCATCGCCGCAGCGGATTCGCTGCCTCTGGGGACCTATCATCTGACGGCGCAGGGACGCACCAGCTGGTGTGACTATGCCCGTTTCATTTTTGCCGAAGCCCGTCTGCGCGGGGCCCCGCTCATGGTGCGCGAGGTCGAAGGCATTCCGGCATCGGCCTATCCACTGCCGGCGCCCCGTCCGGCCAACTCCTCGCTGGATTGCCACAAGCTGATGCAGGATTACCGCCTGACGCTGCCGGACTGGCAGGCAGGGGTGCGCCAGGTGCTGGATCAGTTGCTGCCATCCCGGCGCTAAAGCATTTCAGCCGTTCTTGTCCCGAGGAGGCTCATGTCTGGGCGGCAGATCCCCCTGCCGGCGATGTCGCTGCCACATCAGGCCGAGCGAGCGCAGGGCGATGCCGCCGCCGCTGATGACCAGCGCCAGCACCAGCGGTGCGGCCACCAGATAGGGAAAGAAACCGACCAGCAACGCCGTGGCCAGCAACGCCAGTCCGATCGACAGGAACGAGGCGGCCTCACTGCTCTCCACCGGGCGGGTGCCGCGCACCACGGCGCCCAGTGCGTCACTGATGCGTGCCGCCTGGCGCGCGGCGGCCGAGGCACGCCGGGCGTTGGTGCCCGGATGCATCAGTTCAAGGACAGACTGTGCCAGGTCCACTTCACGTGGTGCCGACAACTGAGGCCGGCGCCGCGAGCCTTTCAGCACGATCTCGGTCGATTGCGCCAGATCCTCGATAAACTTCACGGCCATGGCACTGGCAATGCCCTCGTCCTCAATGGCAACATCCAGCTCGCGATTGGCCAGCCAGCTGGAGAGATTCAGGTTGCTGGAACCGATGCGGGCCCAGCGGCCATCGGCCACTGCCGTTTTGGCATGCACCATCGGCCCGTTCCATTCAAAGACCCTGACCCCGGCTTCGAGCAGCGGACGGTACAGCGTGCGCGACACCGTGGCGATCCAGCCGATGTCGCTGGAGCGCGGTACCAGCAGGCGCACGTCCACCCCGTCCTTGGCCGCCTGTTTCAGTGCCGACAGATACAGGCTGGTGCCCATGAAGTAGGCATCAGTCAGCCACAGCGTCTTGCGTGCGAAGCTGGTGATCAGCAGGTCCAGCCGCATCATGTGTGCCGTGCTGGGGGTGGTGGCGATCAGGCGCACGGCAACCGGTGCCGGCTGGTGCGCGATGGGCGCAGGGGGGAGCGGGGGAAGCTGAAGGGCGGGGCCACAGCTGACCCAGCTGTCGGCAAAGGCGGCGACGGCCTCATCCACCACCGGTCCCCTGAGCGCCACGCCAGTGTCGCGCCAGGGCTGCAGGTGGCGCCGGGCATCTCCCTCCCAGCGTGAGCTGATGCACAGGCCGGAAACAAAGGCCAGCTGACGGTCGACCACGATCAGCTTGCGATGATTGCGCCCCAGCAAACCCAGTCCGCGCAGCGGATTGATCGGGTTATAGGCGCGCACCTGGGCGCCGGCCAGACGCAGTGGCTTGAAAAAACCGCGCCAATGCTCGCGCCAGCAGCCCAGTGCATCGTAGAGCAGATACACCGCCACGCCGTTCATCGCTTTGTCGATCAGCGCCGAACGCACGCGCCGGCCATAGTCGTCATCCGCGAACAAATACATCTCGATCAGGATCGACTCGCTGGCCGACTCGATGGCCTGCAGCCAGGCGGGGAAGTTCTGCGTGCTGTCGAACAGCAACTCAACCTGATTGCCATTGATTAAAGGCGCACCGGCCGAGCGGGCAAAAGCCTGGTCGGCCAGCAGGCGAATCGAACGTTGGTCGGTCTCGGTGCTCGGCGGATGAGTCATGAAATTGGCGAATTGTTAAACAATATTCAAGTCTGACAGCGAACTGCCCCGTAGCCTGATGCTATCTGCATGAGTATGCAATGTTTTTATGATTTAACTTTAGCGTAAGTTCAGGTGGAAATATGGCCAAATTTTGTGCGAATGCCATGCAAAAAATGCGCCAAACCAGGGCTTAGCTAAATGATTTTAAATAATTAATGCACCGCACAAATAATGTGTTGCGACGGTCAAATGTTGCACTTAGAATCGATGTCATTACATCTGGATAATAACGGGGCAATCACCATGGACAGACAACGTTGGCTGGAGGGTACTTTATACCAACCCGACTTTGAACAGGACAGTTGCGGTTTCGGCCTGATCACCCAGCTGGATGACAAACCCAGCCACTGGATCGTCAAGACCGCCATTGAATCACTGGCCAAACTGACGCACCGCGGTGCCGTGGCCGCCGATGGCAAATCCGGTGACGGCTGTGGCCTGCTGTTCAAGAAGCCGGATGGCTTCCTGCGCGAGGTGGCCGCGGCAGAGGGCATCACCCTCAAGGCGGTGTATGCCGCCGGCCTGGTGTTCCATCATCCGGACACGGCGCAGGGGCTGGCCAGCATCGCCGCCCTGCGTGGCGCCATCGAGGGCCAGGAACTGGAGTACGCCGGCCTGCGCCAGGTGCCGGTCGATCCCGCCGCCTGTGGTGAGTATGCCCTGCAAACCCTGCCGTCCATCGGTCAGGTGTTCGTCAACTGCCCCTTCGGCATGGACGAGCTCACCTTCCAGCGCCGTTTGTACATGGCACGCCGGCAGGCCGAAAAGGCCAACAAGGCACAAGACAGCTATTTCTACATTCCGACCCTGTCGCCGCACACCCTGTCTTACAAGGGGCTGGTGACACCGGACAATCTGACCCGCTTCTTCCTCGACCTGCAGGACGAGCGTTTCGAATCCAGCCTGGCGGTGTTCCACCAGCGCTTCTCGACCAATACCTGGCCGCAGTGGAAGCTGGCACAGCCTTTCCGCTATCTGGCGCACAACGGCGAAATCAATACCGTACAGGGCAATCGCAACTGGGCCCGGGCACGCGAACGCATCATGGCTTCGCCCCACCTCGACATGGAACAGGTGCGTCCGATCGTGCAGACCGACGGTTCGGACTCGATGAGTCTGGACAATATGCTGGAAGGCCTGCTGATGGGGGGGATCGGCCTGTTCCGTGCCCTGCGTCTGTTGGTGCCGCCGGCCTGGCAGAATGGCGACAGCACCGACAAGGATCTGCGCGCCTTCTACGAATTCAACTCCATGCATATGGAGCCCTGGGACGGTCCGGCCGGCATCGTGCTGACCGATGGCCGCTATGCCGCCTGTATTCTCGACCGTAATGGCCTGCGTCCGGCACGCTGGGTGCTGACCCGCGACAACATCCTGACCATTGCCTCCGAAGTCGGTGTCTGGGACTACAAGCCGGAAGACGTGGTTCGCAAGGGGCGTGTCAAGCCCGGCCAGCTGTTTGCGGCCGATCTGCAAACCGGCGAACTGCTGATGCCGGAAGAGATCGACGCCCAGCTCAAGAGTGCCAAGCCCTATCGCCAGTGGATCAAGGACAATGCCAAGTATCTTGAATTGTCGATTGACGACGACTCCACGCTGGAGCCGATGCCGGCTGATGAGCTCGCCACCTTCCAGAAACTGTACAACCTGACACGCGAAGAGCGAGACCAGATCCTGCGCGTGCTGGCCGATGATGCCCAGGAACCGGTCGGCTCGATGGGCGACGATACCCCGATGGCGGTCCTGTCCGGCCAGGTGCGTTCGCCCTTTGACTACCTGCGCCAGCAATTCGCCCAGGTGACCAATCCGCCGATCGACCCGATCCGCGAAGCCGTGGTGATGTCGCTCAATTCGGTGTTCGGTCCCGAGCGCAATATGTTCGACGAGAGCGCCGAGCACGCCAAGCGACTGGAAGTCCGCTCGCCAGTGCTGTCGCACGAGAAGTTCCAGCGTGTTACCACCCGCCCCGAGCCCTATCTCAAGGCGACCTCGTTCGATCTGTGCTACGACCCGGCCGAGACCGATCTCAAAACCGCCATCGAGCAACTGGCCCAGCACGTGGTCGAGGCCGTGCGCGAAGGGACGGTGATCGTGGTGCTGTCCGACCGCCACATTACTCCGCAGCGCTTGCCGATCCATGCCCTGTTTGCCACCGGTGCGGTACACCATGCCCTGATCGACAGTGGCCTGCGCTGCAAGACCAATATCGTGGTCGAGACCGCCACGGTGCGTGACGCGCACCAGATGGCCTGTCTGATCGGCTTCGGTGCCACGGCGGTCTACCCCTATCTGGCCTACCAGTCGATCATCGACCTGGTGCATCGCGGCGACCTGCAGCTCAAGGTCAACGAGGCGCTGCAGCACTATCGGCGCGGCATCAACAAGGGCTTGCTCAAGGTGCTGTCCAAGATGGGGATTTCCACCATCGCCTCCTACCGCGGCGCCCAGCTGTTCGAAGCCGTCGGCCTGAACGACGAAGTGATCGCCCTGTGCATGAAGGGCACGGTCAGCCGCATTGGCGGTGCCGATTTCGCCGACTTTGCCGACGACCAGAAAAAGCTGGCCCGTCAGGCTTTCAATCCGCTGCGCGATATCAAGCAGGGTGGTCTGCTCAAGTACGTGCATGGCGAGGAATATCACGCCTACAACCCGGACGTGGTGATGACCCTGCAGGAGGCCGTGCAGAACGACGACTACAACGCCTATCTGCGCTATGCCGAACTGGTCAACCAGCGGCCGGCGGCCATGTTCCGCGATTTGATGCAACTGAAGCTGGCCGATCAGCCGGTCAGCCTTGACGACGTTGAACCGGTGGAAAGCCTGCTCAAGCGCTTCGACTCGGCCGGTATGTCACTGGGTGCGCTGTCACCCGAGGCCCATGAGGCGCTGGCCATTGCCATGAACCGCCTCGGCGGTCGCTCCAACTCCGGCGAAGGCGGCGAAGACCCTGAGCGCTACGGCACCGAGAAGATGTCGCGCATCAAGCAGGTGGCCTCGGGCCGCTTTGGCGTGACCCCGCACTACCTGGTCAATGCTGACGTGCTGCAGATCAAAGTGGCGCAGGGTGCCAAGCCGGGTGAAGGCGGCCAGCTGCCGGGCGACAAGGTCTCGCCGCTGATCGCCCGTCTGCGCTGCTCCAAGCCGGGAATCAGCCTGATCTCGCCGCCGCCGCATCACGACATCTACTCGATCGAAGACCTGGCCCAGCTGATTTTTGACCTGAAACAGGTCAATCCGCAGGCGCTGGTGTCGGTCAAGCTGGTGGCCGAGCCGGGGGTCGGCACCGTGGCCGCCGGGGTGGCCAAGGCCTATGCCGATCTGATCACCATCTCCGGTTACGACGGTGGGACTGGCGCCTCGCCGCTGACCTCGGTCAAGTACGCCGGTTCGCCCTGGGAACTGGGCCTGACCGAAGCCCAGCAGGTGCTGCGCGCCAATGGCCTGCGCGGCCGGGTGCGCGTGCAGACCGACGGTGGCCTGAAGACCGGTCTGGACGTGGTCAAGGCTGCCATCATGGGCGCCGAAAGCTTCGGCTTCGGGACCGGCCCGATGATTGCCCTGGGCTGCAAATATCTGCGCATCTGCCACCTCAACAACTGCGCGACCGGTGTCGCTACCCAGGAACTCAAGCTGCGTTCGAAGTACTTCACCGGCCTGCCTGAGCGGGTGATGAACTACTTCCTGTTCGTGGCGCGTGAAACCCGTGAATGGATGGCCCGCCTCGGTGTGACCCGCATGGAAGACCTGATCGGCCGCTTCGATCTGCTGGAACTGCTGCCCGGTGAAACCGCCCGACAGCAGAAGCTGCAGCTTGGTGCGCTGCTGAGTCAGGGCAGTATCCCGGCCGATGTGCCGCGTTACTGTACCGAAGCCTCTAATCCCTCCTTCGACAAGGGCGAGCTGGCGGAGGAGGTGCTGCGTGCCGCGGCACCGGCCATCGAGCAACGTCAGATGCTGCGTCTCGAATTCCCGATCGACAACGTCAACCGCTCCATGGGGGCGCGCCTGTCGGGTGAGATCGCCCGCAAGCATGGTGCCGCCGGCTTGCCGGATGGCTGCCTGACGGTAAAGTTCACCGGCTCCGCCGGCCAGAGCTTTGGTGTGTGGAACGCCCCCGGCCTGCATCTGGAGCTGGAAGGCGACGCCAACGACTACGTCGGCAAGGGCATGGCCGGTGGCCGGGTGGTGATCTACCCGCCCAAAAACGCTGCCTATGTGGCGCATGAATCGATCATCATCGGCAATACCTGCCTGTATGGCGCCACCGGTGGCCAGCTGTACGCGGCCGGCGTGGCCGGCGAGCGCTTCGGCGTGCGCAACTCGGGGGCGCTGGCGGTGATCGAAGGTGCCGGCGACCATTGCTGCGAGTACATGACCGGTGGTTGTGTCATCGTGCTGGGCGAGGCCGGCTATAACTTCGGTGCCGGCATGACCGGCGGCTTTGCCTTCGTCTACGACCCGACGGAGAAGTTCGCCTACCGCTACAACAACGAACTGATCGACATTCACCTGATCAACGGCGAAGCCATGGGCACCTACCGTGCCTTCCTGCTGGAGAAGCTTGCCCGCCACGTCGAACTGACCGGTTCGGAGATGGGGCGCAAGATGCTGCAGGACTTTGACGACTACGTGGATGACTTCTGGCTGGTGAAGCCCAAGGCGGCCAAGCTCGACAGCCTGCTGAAAGATTGATGAGGTGAATCATGGGTGACGTATTCCAATTTATGAATCTCGCACGCAATCCGGGCGAGAAGGTGGACGCCGAAGTCCGCAAGATCGAGTTCAAGGAAATTTACCAGCCGCTGAACCGGGAAGATGCCGGCGAGCAGGCCGGGCGCTGCCTGTCCTGTGGTAATCCGTATTGCGAATGGGAGTGTCCGGTACACAACTACATTCCCAACTGGCTGGAGCTGGTCAAGCAGGGGCGTCTGTTCGATGCGGCCGAGCTGTCGCACAAGACCAACTCGCTGCCGGAAATCTGCGGACGCGTCTGCCCGCAGGACCGTCTGTGTGAAGGCGCCTGCACGCTGAACCAGGGCGGCTTCGGGGCCGTCACCATCGGTTCGGTGGAGAAGTACATTACCGACGAGGCCTTCAAGGCCGGCTGGCGACCGGACATGAGTCGCGTCTCCTTCTGCAATAAGAAAGTGGCCATCATTGGCGCCGGCCCGGCCGGCCTGGCCTGTGCCGATGTGCTGGTGCGCAATGGGGTGCGGCCGGTGGTGTTTGACCGCTATGAAGAAATTGGCGGCCTGCTGACCTTCGGTATTCCGGAGTTCAAGCTGGAAAAGGCCGTGGTACGCCGCCGGCGCGAGATCATGGAGGGCATGGGTGTCGAGTTTTGCCTGAACACCGAAATCGGCCGTGACATCAAGATTGAGCCGCTGCTGCAAGAGTACGATGCGGTGTTCATGGGCATGGGCGCCTATCAGTATATGAAGGGCGGCTTCCCCGGCGAGGATCTGCCGGGCGTGCTGGAGGCCTTGCCCTACCTGATCAACAACGTGCGCCAGAGCATGGGCACCCTGCCGGCCGGCGAGGCGCCGCTCAATATGCAGGGCAAGCGTGTGGTGGTGCTGGGTGGTGGTGACACGGCGATGGACTGCAACCGGACTGCCATCCGCCAGGGCGCGGAGAGTGTGATCTGTGCTTATCGTCGAGACGAAGCCAACATGCCGGGCTCGCGCCGTGAAGTGGCCAACGCCAAGGAAGAAGGTGTCGAGTTCCTCTGGCAACGGCAACCGCTGGGCATTGAGCGTGCTGCAGACGGCAGCTTGCGGGTAAAACTGGCTGAAACCCGCCTGGGCGAGCCGGATGCCAAGGGGCGGCGCAATGCCGAGATCGTGCCCGGCTCGGAAGAGATCCTCGAATGTGACCACGTGCTGATTGCCTTCGGCTTCCAGGCCGAGGCGGCCTCCTGGTTTGAGGCACAAGGTGTCAAGGTGGATGGTCGTGGCCGGACGGTGGTGTCGTCACGTGGCGAGTTTAAGTACCAGACCGCCAATCCAAAGATCTTCGCCGGCGGGGACATGGTGCGCGGGGCCGATCTGGTCGTGCGTGCGGTGTTTGAGGGCCGGGAGGCGGCGGAGGGGATTTTGGGGTGGCTGGGGAGGTGAATTGATTTTGACAGGGAGGGGAGGGTGACAACAAGGCTCCCCTCTGATTAAGTATCCTTCGATAGATTCATCAGGTAGAGAGACTGCTCATGTTGTTGAGCGGTGACGGATGATCATAGAATCCCCCCCACGCATCTGTCATCCGTGGAGTTCGATACAGTCTTATTTGTGTTTCAAACGAATTTGGGTGTTTGTCGTTTTGAACGTTATATATCTTATCGTCTTCTAGCTTCGGAAAAGACAGTCCACGCCTTCCTCATATTGTAGTACATTAGGCTAAAATTTTTGTTCTGTAAGTGCATCTGTTAGACTCTGTTCGACAGCGCTATGCACTCATGAAATGAGATGTGTGTCGGTGTCACGGCTTTTTCATCAGTTTAGTAGTTTATTGATTATTATTGGATAATTTGGCGGGGTTTACCACCGCTTTTGGGCGGACAGCATTGTTTCCATTGAATTTTCGTTTCGGGGTAAAACTTGATGCATCTACAAGATGTTAAGCTTGCTGTTGTTGGACTTGGTTATGTTGGGTTGCCCTTGGCAGTAGAGTTTGGTCGGAAACGCTCCGTTGTAGGGTTCGACATCAACCAGCGGCGTATTAATGATCTGAAATGTGGCTCGGATTATACTCTGGAAACTACGTCGGATGAGCTAGCAGCAGCAAAACTCCTCACTTATACCGCAGAAATCGATGATCTTCGTGCATGTAACTGTTACATCATAACGGTCCCTACTCCCATTGACGAATACAAGCGGCCAGACCTAACTCCTTTGATCAAGGCTAGCGAAACTGTCGGGAAGGTACTTGCAAAGGGAGACATCGTTATTTATGAGTCTACAGTCTATCCTGGGTGTACTGAAGAGGACTGTGCCCCTGTTCTTGAAAAGTTTTCTGGGTTGAAGCTGAATCAAGATTTCTACTGCGGCTATAGCCCAGAACGAATTAATCCTGGTGACAAAGAACACCGCGTCACAACTATTAAAAAAATCACGTCTGGCTCAACGCCTGAAATTGCAGACTTGATCGATGCTTTATATAACGAAATTATTACAGTCGGTACACATAAAGCTGAAAGTATCAAAGTGGCCGAGGCTGCCAAAGTTATTGAAAACACTCAGCGTGATCTCAATATCGCCCTCGTGAATGAACTGGCCCTGATTTTTAATAAAATGGATATCGATACGGAAGCTGTGCTAAAGGCAGCTGGGAGCAAGTGGAACTTTCTTCCTTTCCGCCCAGGTTTGGTTGGTGGTCACTGTATTGGTGTCGATCCTTATTATTTAACTCATAAAGCACAAGCTATTGGTTACCATCCAGAAATTATTCTGGCCGGCCGGCGTCTGAATGACAGCATGGGTGCCTATGTGGCGGCTCAGCTGGTCAAATCAATGATCAAGAAGCGTATCCAAGTAGAGGGTGCCAAGGTATTGATCATGGGACTCTCATTCAAAGAGAACTGTCCGGATTTACGTAACACGCGTGTGGTCGATATCGTTGCTGAACTTAAAGACTACAACTGTGTTGTGGAAGTCTACGATCCCTGGGTGTCCGTTGATGAGGCCCGGCACGAATACAACATCTCGCCAATTCCTGAGCCGCATTCCGGTAGCTACGATGCCATCGTTTTGGCCGTATCTCATTATCAGTTCAAAAGCATGGGGGCTGCTGCAATCCGTGCACTTGGTAAGCCCAATTCAGTTTTGTATGATCTGAAATACGTTCTGACTGCTCAGGAGTCAGATTTGAGACTCTGAATTTCACTGAGTTTTCTGCGCGCGGCGGATAAAAATTTGCGTTGTCAATTTGGCGATAAATTTCATTGTGTTTGAGAAACGTTAATATGATTATTACCAGAACGCCCTTCAGAATTTCGTTTTTTGGAGGTGGGAGTGATTATCCTGCCTGGTATAGAGAGCATGGCGGCTCTGTTTTGGCAACCTCCATCAATAAATATTGCTATATTTCGTGCAGACGGCTCCCTCCTTTCTTTGAACACAAACACCGTATTGTTTATTCGCAAATTGAAAATGTCCAGACAATCGATGCGATTCAACACCCTGCGGTACGCGCCATTTTGCAATGGATGAATGTAGACGATGGCTTGGAGATTCACCATGATGGCGACCTTCCCGCCCGCTCTGGCTTGGGTTCTAGCTCTTCGTTTACTGTTGGTTTATTACATGCGCTATATGGAATGCAAGGAAAGATGGTCAGTCAGGAAAAACTGGCGGCTGATGCTATCCATGTAGAGCAAAACGTGATTGGGGAAAATGTAGGATCACAGGATCAAATCTCTGCTGCAATCGGGGGATTTAATAGAATTGAGTTTCACAAGAATGACTCCTTCGATGCTTCGCCAGTAATTTTGCCGGCAAATCGCAAAGAAGAACTGCGTTCTCACTTGATGTTGTTCTTTACTGGATTCTCTCGTATTGCTTCTGAAGTTGCTAAATCTAAGGTTGAGAATTTAAAAAACCGAGAAAAAGAATTGAACCATATGCGCGCCATGGTGGATGAGGCCATTGGATTGCTGCAAGATTCACGCGAGCCAATTGAACGGTTTGGCCAATTGTTGCATACGAGCTGGTTATATAAGCGTAGTTTGTCGGATCGCGTCTCTACGCCTGAAATTGATGAAATTTATCAATCTGCACTTGATGCGGGGGCTCTTGGAGGTAAAATTCTTGGTGCTGGTGGGGGGGGGTTCCTTCTCTTATTTGCTAAGCCAGAACGACAACAAGCAATTCGTGAAAGGTTGCATAAGCTTATTCACGTTCCTTTTGATTTTGAGGACTCGGGAAGCCGCGTCGTTTTATACCAGCCGAATGGGTTCTGAAAATGGATAAGCAAGCAAAAATTTACGTGGCCGGCCACACCGGCTTAATTGGTTCAGCCGTGCTGCGCAGATTAGAGCGTGAAGGATTTCGCCAGATTTTGGTCAAATCCCATCGAGATCTGGAGTTGACGGATACTGCGGCTGTAGAACGTTTTTTTGATGAGCACAAGCCAGACTACGTAGTTTTGGCTGCGGGAAAAGTTGGTGGCATCGTTGAGAATCAAACGCATCCTGCCGATTTCATGGATAAGAATTTGTCAATCCAGCTCAATGTCATGCGGGCGGCGCGTCGTTCTAAAGTTCGTAAATTGCTATTTTTTGCATCCTCATGCATGTACCCAAAAGTTTGTCCTCAGCCAATGAGCGAAGCAGCTTTGCTTTCCGGCTACCCGGAGCCAACCAGCATGGCGTACGCCATATCAAAGTTGGCAGGAGTTCAAATGTGCCTAGCTTATAATCAGCAGGATGGGGAAAATCGGTTCATTCCTGTCATTCCTAATAGTGCTTATGGACCGAATGATAATTTTGACCCCAAGTCGGGACATGTGTTATCTGCCTTGATCCGAAGGTTTCACGAGGCAAAACTCGCTGGAGCCGCCAGTGTGACTTTGTGGGGGAGTGGCCAACCTCGCCGAGAGTTTATCCATGTTGACGATATTGCTGATGCTTGTCTCTCATTGTTGGTACAAGATACTTCGCAGTTATCATTGCCTGTGAATGTGGGTAGTGGACTGGACTTCTCGATTAAGGAGCTTGCGGAGAAAATTGCCTCCGTTGTTGGCTATGATGGAGCGCTGGAGTGGGATACCAGCAAACCTGATGGTGCTCAAAGAAAACTGTTGGATAGTTCTCGTCTGAGGGAGTTTGGTTGGCGTCCAACTGTCGATTTCTACGATGGTCTGAAGTCAACGTACCAATGGTATGTTGGTCAGCAAACGAAGTGAGGATACCCTGTGCGAAATGAGCCTGTAGATTTATTACAAAAAGCCCACTGGGTTTGGCGCGAAACGCTGGCAATTCATCGGCGTGCGCCAGAGACTCGCTTGGCATCTTCTTTGTCTTCTATCGAGATCTTTGTAGCGCTTTACTATGGTGGGGTTCTCCGCTACGACGCGAAAAACCCCAGGGCGAAGCAGCGGGATCGGTGCATTATCAGCAAGGGGCATGGCTCGATTTGCATGTATCCAATCCTGGCTGACTTGGGCTTTTTTGCCATGGAGGCGCTGCAGCATGTCTGCGAGCCCGGCGGCTTTCTTGGCGGAATTCCTGATCCAGTGATTCCCGGCTACGAGACGGTCAATGGTTCGTTGGGCCATGGCTTGGGGGTGGGGACAGGATCGGCGTTTGGGCTGAAAAGACAATCAGAGGATATGAGCGTGTTTGTCGTTGCAGGTGATGGTGAATTGCATGAAGGGGCGAACTGGGAGGCGATCATGTTTGCCGCGCAGCACCAATTGGACAATCTGCACCTTATTGTAGACGACAACCGAATCAGCATGCTTGGCCATACAGATACCATCGTATCTCATGGCCAATTGAGTGCTCGCTTGGCCGCATTTGGCTGGGATTGCCAGGAAGTTGATGGTCATAATGTTCTTGAGGTGCAAAATGCCCTCTTGCTGGCCAAGCAATGCAGGGAAGGCAAGCCTAAGGCAATTATCGCCCATACGACTAAAGGGCGAGGCATACCAGGCCTTGAGGATGCACCCTTATCTCATATCATCAATCCCAAGCCGGAGTTGATCGATAGCTTGTTGGAGCAAACGAAATGAATGCGCCCGTGAAGACGCTAGCAATGCGTGATGCCTTATTGCAGCGTATTTGGCTTGCAATGGGTGAAGATCCCAAAATTTTCTTTGCCTGCGCGGACTTTGGCTCCCCCGTGCTTGATAAAATTCGTGCTGACTACCCAGATCGTTTCGTAAACGTCGGTATTGCGGAACAGAATCTCATCAATGTTTCTGCAGGTTTAGCTCTTGAGGGTTATACGGTTTTTGCTTATGCGATTGCGCCATTCATTACAATGCGCTGCTACGAGCAAATCCGCGTCAATCTTGCGCTGTTGTCTCAGGTACGACCAATGAATGTGAATCTCATTGGTGTCGGTGCAGGATACAGCTACGTAGTATCCGGTCCGACACATCAGTGCTACGAGGATATTACACTGATGCGTGCAATGCCAAATATGCGCGTGTTGTCGCCGGCGGATCAGGTTGTGGCCGGGGGGCTGTTCGATCTGTGTATACAAAAGAATGGACCAAAATATCTCCGATTGGACGCTCAGGTTTTGCCCATGATCTATACCTCTGAGCCTGATTTACATATGGGATTCCACGTTCATCGTCAGGGTAAAAAGGTTGCTCTGATTGCGACGGGTTACATGGTGCATACGGCATTGCAAGTGGCCGAAGCATTAACAGCTGAGGGGGTAAATGTTGGCGTGATCGATCTGTTCGATTTGTCTGAATTTGATCGGATAGGTCTGAATAATGAGTTGGCACGATACGAAGGTGCCGTGTCTCTTGAAGAAGGGTTCCATGGACGTGGCGGCATGGATGCAATGCTATTCGAGTTTATTCAGCGTGAAAATTTGCCGACACGGCTTTTGAATCTTGGTGTGGAAGGTGGGTATAGCTTTGAACTCGGGACACGCTCCAGTCTTCATGAAGAAGTGGGTATTGGCCCCCACGCTGTCATGTCAAAAGTTCAGAATTTCTTAAATGTCCTCTAAATTGGATCATAGAAAACTTGTTGGGAGAACTAATGAAATTTCCATTGATGCGCAATAATATTGCTCGAGAAGATTTGGATGCTGTTATTGAGCATCTGAAGCAAGATGATCCAATTCTGACTCATTCGGTTAATGTCCGTAAATTTGAGGCGGAATGGTCCAAATGGCTTGGCGTAAAATACAGCGTTTTTGTCAATTCCGGTGCCTCTGCTAACCTGTTGTCAATGGCCATTTTGCGTTTGAATCATCCTGATGGCGGTGAGGTGATTGTCCCCCCCCTGACATGGATTTCAGACATTGCTTCCGTTTTGCAAAATGGGTTTACCCCGGTTTTTGTTGATATTGATCCGCGTACATTAGGGATGGATAGCGCTCAAATCATCGCCAAGCTGAGTGAAAAAACCCGGGCTGTGTTCTTAAGTCATATTCAGGGTTTCGATGCACTGACGGATGAGCTGATTGTCGAACTGGAGCGTCGCAATATTCCGCTTATCGAGGATGTTTGTGAGTCGCACGGTGCCATGCATAATCATCGGAAAGCCGGCAGTATCGGCTGGATGTCCAACTTCTCCTTCTACTATGCCCATCATATGAGCACGATTGAGGGGGGGATGGTCTGCACCAATGATGAGTCTGTGTATCAACAAGCACGCATGCTTCGTTCGCATGGAATGGTCCGAGAAGCCAATAACGATCAACTCAAGGCATCGTATTTGGAGCAATATCCTGAATTGAATCCGGATTTCATCTTTGCTTATCCCGCTTATAACGTGCGTAATACCGAGATTGGCGGCATCATGGGGCTCAGTCAACTGAAGCGTCTTGACCAGAATGTTGCAAGGCGAACGGCGAATCTGGAGCGGTTCTTGAGTAAGATTGATCCTGTAAGATACCGCACAGATTTTAAGCTCGAAGGGTCGAGCAACTATGCCTTTAATCTTATCTTGCAACAACCTGATGACGATTTTGTCCAGCACTTAATGGTTCGGATGAGAGAATGCGGTATCGAGTTCCGTCGTGGAAGTGCAGGGGGCGGAAATCAGCTGCGACAGCCCTACTTAAAGGGTATTGTGCCGCACGATTATCACCTTCAGTTCCCTCAGACTGAGCACATCCACTTCTACGGCTTCTATATTGGCAATTTCCCGGATCTTCATGATGAAGAAGTCGATGAGTTGTGCCGAATCTTGAATGCGGTCTGATTTGCCATGATTCGAGGAGATGACTTGACAGACGGGGAGCCAACGACAGCAATTATTCTTGCTGGAGGCTTAGGAACACGGTTGCGGAGTGTTGTCGCCGATGTACCGAAACCAATGGCTCCTATCGATGGGCGCCCTTTCCTTGAGTATCAGCTTGATTATTGGATTGATCAGGGCATCCGCTCTTTCATCCTATCCGTTGGCTATCGCTATGAAGTGATAATTGACCACTTTGGCGCCAATTATCATGGGGCAATGCTTCAGTATGCGGTTGAAGAGCAGCCGTTGGGAACCGGGGGTGGGCTTTTGATGGCTGCCACCCTTGCTCCGCCGCATTCAACGCTCCTTGTTTTAAACGGCGATACGTTTTTTGATGTGTCACTGTCTGAGCTGATTGCCTTTCATCGACAGAGAAAGTCGGATTGGACGTTTGCCTTGTTTAATACATGTGATGCCAATCGCTATATGGGTGTCATTACTGATGATGATTGTCGCATTGTTTCTCTTCGATCGGCAATGAGTGATAAAAAGCCTTTTCTGGGGAATGGTGGCGTATACATCATACAGTCTGACGTTTTGGCTGACTGTGGATATGCTCAGGGAGAGAAGGTCTCACTGGAGGAGGGTATCCTGAGCACGATCCAGAATGCTGGCCGAGCATTGTATGGTTTGGCCTGCCCCGGGAAGTTTATCGATATTGGTGTTCCCCATGATTACCATCGTGCGAGTGAATTTTTGCGTACATGACGGGAAAAGAAATGAAACCATCCGAAATTTTGCAGGCTAACTTGCTCCGGTCGATTGCTGCTAAGCAGGCACTTTTGGCTGATGCTGCGCAATGTCTTTCTTTCGAGCAGGCGGCTCTGGATGTAGCCAGACAATATCGCAATGGTGGCAGACTCTACATTGCTGGAAATGGTGGGTCTGCTGCGGATGCCCAGCATTTGGCTGCCGAGTTTGTCAGCAAGCTGGCAAGGGACAGAAAACCCCTCCCGGCAGAAGCATTAACAGTTGATACTTCTATTTTGACGGCCATTGGTAATGACTATGGCTATGATGAGGTTTTCTCTCGTCAGGTAGAAGGAAAAATGTCCCCTCAGGATATTTTCCTCGGGATCACTACATCGGGTAATTCGAAGAATATCATACGTGCGCTTGAAGCATGTAAAAGAATGGATATTCCTAGTATCGTTTTTGCTGGCCGTGATGGCGGACTTTCTAAAGAACTGGCTACCCACTGCATTGTTTCCCCGGGTGAATATACCGCAACAATTCAAGAAGTACATATAGTGCTTGCTCATACGCTGTGTGAGTATATCGAGCAGCTGATGTTTAATTAACGCAACTTTAGAAGGAAAAAAAATGGCTTTTAATATTCTAGTCACTGGTGGCGCCGGTTACCTTGGCTCTGTTATGGTTCCCGACTTGCTAGCTGCAGGCCATAAAGTGACCGTGATTGATAATTTTATGTATAAGCAAGCAAGTCTCAACCATTGCTGCTATCACCCGAATTTCTCTGTTGTCAAAGGTGATATTCGTGTTGAGTCGACTATCGCACCACTGTTGAAAAAAAATGATGTCGTAATTCCTCTGGCTGCCTTGGTCGGTGCGCCTCTTTGCAGCATGGATCCCGTTGGGGCGACAACGACGAACCATGATGCGATTGAGATGATGCTTAAGCTGATGTCGAAAGAGCAAATGGTACTGATGCCAACGACCAATAGTGCATACGGTACTGGCGATGAGAATAACTTCTGCACCGAGGAGTCTCCGCTTAATCCTATTTCGCAATATGCTATCGAAAAGGTTAAGGTTGAGAAAAAGCTCATGGAGCACCCGAATGCGATTAGCTTCCGACTGGCTACGGTGTTTGGTATGTCTCCCCGCATGCGAATCGACCTGCTGGTGAATGACTTCACCTACCGAGCTGTTCATGACCGTTTTGTAGTTCTTTTCGAAGGACAATTCAAACGAAACTATATCCATGTGCGAGATGTGTCACGGGCATTCCAGCACGCTCTGAATAATCATGAGAAAATGAAGGGCCAAATCTATAACGTCGGCCTGTCTGATGCAAACGTGTCGAAAACAGAACTTTGCGAACATATTCAAAAACAATTGCCTAATTTCGTTTTCATTGACGCCCCGGTTGGTAAAGATCCGGACCAGCGTAATTATATTGTTTCTAATGAAAAATTGGAGTCCACTGGATTTAAACCAGAGTTCTCTCTTGATCGTGGTATTTCCGAGCTAATTACCGGGTTTACTATGATTCGCAATGCCCGTTTTGGTAACGTGTAAAAATATTATGGCTCAAACCTGTGATTACTTGATTGTCGGTGCTGGTATTGTTGGCTTGACGGTTGCAAGAGAACTGAAACGGCGTAATCCAGCTGCAAAAATTATTGTGCTGGAGAAAGATGTTGAAGTTGGAAAGCATGCCAGTGGGCGTAACAGTGGCGTATTACATTCTGGTGTTTACTACGGAAGCACGACGCTCAAAGCGAAGGTGTGCTCTTCGGGCGCAACTAAAATGCGCTTGTTTGCCGAAGAGCACAACATTCCTTGCCGCCGTTCTGGGAAAGTTATCATTGCAACATCTGAGCGGGATTTGCCAACAGTCGAGCGTTTATTAAAAAATGCGAAAGAGAATGGCATAGTTGCCGAACGCTTGGATGAGGACGGTATTCGCAGGCTTGAGCCGCATGCGACAGCGTATCAAACGGGCATATATTGTCCAGATACTGCTGTAATAGATAGTAAAGCAGTTGTCTGTAAGCTACGGACGTTGCTAGAGCAAGAAGGAGTAGAGATTGTTTTCGAATCTCCTCTTGTGTCGGCTTTGCCCCGTGAAAAAATTGCGCAGACCCCAAAGGAAACATTTTCCTATGGATATCTTTTTAATTGCGCGGGGGCTGGAGCAGATATAGTAGCCAAAAAGTTTGGATTAGCGAAGGACTATACATTAGTACCTTTCAAGGGTATTTACTACAAATTGCGACCAGAGCGCAGAGATCTCGTACTTGGCAATATTTATCCTGTGCCCGATGTTGATCTACCTTTCCTCGGCGTCCATCTCACGCGAGGCATCAGCGGAGATGTCTACGTTGGTCCAACCGCAATACCAGCCCTTGGCCGCGAGAATTATGGCATCCTCAAGGGGCTGGAGCTGTTCGAAAGCATGAAGATTGGCGTAGAACTTTTTGGTATGTACTGTGCCAATAAGCAAAATTTCAGGTTGCTGGTGCATACAGAAGCAAAAAAATATTTAAAAAGCTCCTTTTTGGCATCTGCGCAAAAACTGATGAAAGAGCTGACTGCTTCTGACTTGATTCCCTGTGATAAGGTGGGTATACGACCTCAGCTAATCAATGTCAAAACCAAAACGCTTGAGATGGATTATATTATCGAGAGAACTGATAGTACGCTGCATGTACTTAATTCTATTTCTCCTGCATTTACGAGCTCAATGGCATTTGCTGAGTGGCTGGTGGATAGAGTGGAGGAGGCGCGTTGACGGGCATGGACTTGACTGATTTTTCTTCCAGCAACTTAAAATGATGGAAAGTTTATGACCCAAAGTGCTCCCAAAATATCTGAATTTGTTGGCCAAAAAGCTGTATTTTTGGATCGAGATGGTACGATTAACATTGAAAAAGAGTATCTGTACAAGTTCGAGGATTGGGAGTGGATTCCTGGTGCAATTGATGCAATCGGATTGCTAAATCGATTAGGTTATCTTGTCATTGTGGTAACTAATCAAGCCGGCGTTGCGCGTGGCTATTATAACGAGGCAGATATCCTGAACTTGCATGCTAGGGTTGATGAAGAGCTGGCCAGGGCAGGGGCAAAAATTGATGCCTTTTACTACTGCCCGCACCATCCTCAATTCGGATTAGACCGTGCATGCTCATGCCGCAAACCGGATACCGGCATGCTACTGGCTGCACAGCAATCGTTTAATATCGCGCTACACAGATCCTGGATCGTTGGCGATAAGCAGTCGGATATTGCCGCAGGTATGAAGTGTGGTGTGTCTCCGATCCTGGTTCAGACGGGATATGGGTTGAGGGAGTCTGCTGCAGTATCGCCAGAAATCCCTCTTGCCGAGAACCTGCTTTCTGCAGTGCACTACATTGCTAAGTCCGGAGCAAGGTAGGCACATTACCATCTTCTAGGTTGATCCATTTATTTTCAGCGAGTGTTGAGATTAGCGAATGCCGCAGATAGCGTCCCCAAATCGTGCATTGAATGTTCTTAAGCAACTACAGCGGTTATGGCATCATCTTGCGCCTAATCGCCGGTGGCAATTCGGGTGGTTGCTGCTTCTTATGCTAGCAAGTGCAATTTCCGAGATTGCATCATTGGGAGCTGTCTTACCTTTCCTTGGCGCCCTTGCTGCACCTGATGGACATACAACACGCGCCGTGTTGCAGAGGTTGGAACCAATCCTAGGTTTTCTTGGATTGGGACCATTCGCAATGTTGACTTTAGTATTTGTAGTCTTGTCATTGATCGCCGGTGTATTGAGGCTGGTGTTACTGCGCGCGACTACCTGGCTGACGTTCAGTGCAGGCGCGGATTTGAGTATGAATATTTACGAGCGTACGCTGTATCAGCCGTACGCAGTGCATATAGCCAGAAACAGCGCTGAGATCGTTAGCGGCATCACAACCAAGACAAATGCGGTGATGTTCGATGTATTGCTGCCGAGTCTTACCATTGTGAACTCGACGATTGTTTTGGTATTCATTTTTACAGCGCTAGTTGTCATCGACCCTGTCGTTGCACTTGGTACTTCCGCTTTTTTTGCTGCATGTTACTTAGGTTTGGCACGAATGACATATGCTCAGCTCTCTGCAGACAGCAAGATCATTGCTCGTGCGCAGACGAGCACAATCAAGGCGCTGCAGGAGGGGTTGGGCGGGATTAGAGAAGTACTTGTTAACGGTACCCAGCATATTTTTTGTGAGCAGTACAGCAAAGCGGATTTGGCGATGAGACGTGCACAGGGCCGGAATCTATTCACATCCGGGTGTCCGCGCTATGTCATGGAGGCACTTGGTGCTGTAACTATTGCGCTGCTAGCATTTGTGCTCCAGAAGCAGGGGGGGTTGGCTAATGCACTACCAACGCTCGGCGCGCTCACCCTTGGCGTTCAGCGCTTACTGCCCGCCTTTCAACAAGCATATAACTCATGGTCATTAATCATGGGGAGTAAGTCTTCCCTTGAAGATTCCTTGCTGCTGCTTGACCAAGTTAGGCCCGTGCAAGGAAAGCAAGATACTCCTCTAGTTTTACGTGAGGCGGTGACACTAGAAGGCGTGAAATTTCGTTATCAGACTGCCGGCTCTTGGATTGTTGATATCGAACAGTTACGTATTCCAGCCGGCTCACGAGTAGGAATTATCGGGCCCACCGGGAGTGGGAAAAGTACTCTGCTTGATATTGTCATGGGACTGCTGCTGCCGACAGAGGGCAAGATATACATTGATGACACCCAGCTCTGCCAACAAAACCTCGGTTGTTGGCAGAGAACTGTGTCGCATGTGTCGCAAAGTCTTTATCTTGCCGACACGACCATTGCAGAAAACATTGCATTTGGTGTCGAACGTAAATCCATTGATATTGATCTGGTCCATAAGGCCGCAAAAATGGCCCAGATCGATCAGTATGTGATGAGCCTTTCTCATGGTTATGACACTCTGGTCGGTGAACGAGGAGTACGTTTGTCTGGTGGCCAGCGGCAACGTATTGGTGTTGCACGCGCACTGTATAAACAAGCTTCTGTACTGGTGTTGGATGAGGCCACTAGTGCATTGGATACCGAGACTGAGAGAGCGGTTATGCAATCCATCACGATGCTGGATCGCAGTATCACGCTTCTGATCATCGCACATCGGCTTAGTACCTTGCGCACGTGCGATTTTATTTTAAATCTAGAGGCCGGGAAAATTGTACGAGTTCTCGATGACCCCAATATCATTGCTAATCTTGCCTAAAGGCACCTATACGCATGACTGCTATCAGTATTCTTCTTCCGTCGATCAGGCCTGAGCTCGCGAAGCAACGTATAAGCGAGTTTGCCGAACATATCCATCAAATTGACTATGAAGTGGTTCTCGTTAGTCCTTTTAGTGTTGATTTGCCAAGAGTTGTTCATATACAGGAAAACGAACGTCGTGGAGTCATTCACGCCATGAACGAGGCTTATAAGGCAGCTTCTGGCGAGATGGTTGTGCTTTGGTCCGATGATGCAAAAATACAGCCACAAGCCCTTGAAAATATAGTGAAATTTACTAAGAGTCAGGATGGGCTTTTCGCTGCAGGCTTCCGAAAAAAAGATGAAACAGGCAGAGAGTCGGAGCAGTGGTCGGTTTATGGGAAGCTTTATGTAGGTTGGCTATGCGCCACAAAGAAAACGATTGATGCCGCCGGTGGATTGTTTGATCCGGTTTTCCGTAATTATTGGGCGGATCCTGATCTTTCTCTCAGAATTCATGCCATGGGCGGGAGTGTTCAAGTGTGTCAGAATGCTTGGATTGAAATTGCTCAAGCAGAAGATGTAGTGAAGCAGGCCAATTTGGCGAGTTCATTTGAGAAGGATACCGAGACTTTTTTTGCAAAATGGCACCCTTTTTTGGGCAAGAAAAGACGGTGTGAATGGTGGGAAATCAATACCCCTATTCCATACGATTTTAAAGGTCGAGTAAAAAGTGTTTTGCGAAAAATCCCTTTTTTGAAGAAACTTAAAGACGCGTGCAGTGGATTATAGAGTTTTGTAAAACTCATTGGTTAATGTTCTAGCAAGGCTGGGGGCGGGGGATGAACGAGATTGGAGCTTTACGAGAAAAATGTATACGATTTATGACAATGGGGGCGATTTTACTTGCGCCCTTTTATTACCTTCGCTGGTATGGTGATGATTTTTCTCGTGGGGTCAGCCTAAGCTTAGTAGATATTTTTTTGTTTGTGTTATTTGGAATCGTCGTTTACGAGGAGCGTCATCATATGATGACTCGGCTTCGGGGGAATCAATTGTCATCACTAGGGGCAATTTTTGTTGCCCTGCTGATTTTGGGGTCGTTGACAGGACGAGTATACGCCTCAGAAACCTATCCATTTCATTTTTACTCTTTTTTAGTTGCGCTATGTCAGTATGGTTTTGTCATGGTTGCGCTACCGCTTATCGCTGAGCGCTTCTTTAGCATGAGAGTACATACATTAATTAGATGGCTGGCTGTCGGATACCTTGTGCCGATGATGATTGGACTTGTTCTATTGAATCATGCCATTCCGGAGTTTATTCGAAGCCATTTTTATTCAGTACACAGGGCGATAGGCACTTATGGCAATGCAAACGGATTTGCAAATGTTATTATTTTGATGTTGCCATTTTATACCTATCTTGCTTCATGTGATTTCGGTCGGTGGAGAATTGTAGGGTTTCTGGGGCAAACACTATCCATTGTTTCTCTGGTTTTGACTGTCTCGTTTAGCGGATGGCTTGGTCTGCTGATGCTCTGTGTGCTAGCTGTTTATCCTCTGTCACAACTAGTGCGCAGCCGGCATATTGAAATTAAGCAAATTTTTTTATTTTTCTTAAAGAGTTTTCTCTGGGTGTTGATGACAAGTTGTCTTGTTTATTTTTATGCCAAAACAGTTACAACTGACTTGTCACCGAGAGTCGACAGCGCCGCAATAAAACTCACTGAAATGGTCAGAACTGTGGTTGGCCCGGACGTGGCCTCTGCCCACGTTTCAGAATCCTTCGATCAGGTGCCAGCAACCTCCGATCAAGTGCCAGCAACCTCCGATCAAGTGCCAGTAACCTCGCACGGAGAAGTCGGCAGTGCTATTCAGCGAATGCAGCTAATTCGTATGGGCTTTCATGAGATTCGTCATTACGGTGGAAATATTGTTTGGGGGGTAGGGTTAGGTAATTCTGTATATTCCTCGAATTTCAAGTTTTTTGGTGTGCAACTGGATATTCATAACACCTATATGCTTCTCTGGTTGGAATGTGGGTTATTGTCTGCTATCGCCTTTTTTTGCTACTTTTGGACTGGTGCGCGGACATTATTCCTTGGTAACTCATCCCTTGAGCGTATACCGGCTGCGTTGGCATGTTTTATGTTTTTATTTATAGCGCTTGTTAATCCGCACTTGTATCTCCGGTATCTTTGGGTTCCGCTTTTCCCTATTTTTGCCATGTATGGGCGCTGCTCGAAAAAATCGACATGATAGAAAACTCTAACCGTGTTTTGGTTCTTAGTCATTTTAATGATGGAATCAATAGGGTCTTTGAAGATTACTGTAATGGAATTCGGCGTAATGCTGGCGTATATAGATATATAGATTATATAGAGACTTACCACCAGCTTGGACGAAGGAGGCTTGAGAGCCTGATTGACGAGGAGGTGGAAAAGTATGCCATTACCCATGTTTTTTTTGTATGGTGGTCATGCGACCTGACGTTCAGTCTTGATTATTTGTCTAGATTGTCAAGTAAGGCCAAAATAGTCATTAACTACTTTGATACAGAGTATTTTTTTGAGGGCGTAGATCGATATTATGCTCAAGTGGCAAGTCTTGTTCTGCTGCCTGATTGGCTGTCAAGATATCGGTATGAGCATTTAAATATACCTGCACATACAAGCTTTGCATTGTATGATAAATCGGCATATAAAAAACTTGACAGCATAGAGAAGGATATTGATGTCTCCTTTGTGGGCAACTTGAAACAGTCAAATCGCGCTGAATATATTGATTACCTCCGAAGTAATGGCGTTAATGTTCAAACATATGGCGTGGGGAGCGAGAATGGATTTGCTTCTTTCGAAAAAATGATTGAAGTATTTAATAGAAGCAAGATCAATCTGAATTTTACGGGAACGGCTGATTTTTCAGGCTATGCAATTCGACTTCCATCCATTAATCAACGAATAAAACAGTCAAAGGGAAGGCCAATCGAGATCGCGCTATGTGGTGGTTTTGTTTTATCGCAGCATGCGGCTGGGATTGAAAACATGTTTGCTCTGGGAGATGAATTTGATGTATTTCATACCCGAGAAGAACTTCTTGAGAAGGTGCGGCTGTATTTGTCAGAAAACAATCGCAGAGAGGCGATGGCACAGCAGGCATATGAAAGAGCGATCAAAACCTATGATATCGACTCTGGCTTTAAGCTTGTATTTGATAAATTGAATGGTGGCAATTTAATAAATAATAGCGTGCCTGTTTGTCAGGATGTGGAGTTCAGAAGAAATTATGCGGCATTCAGGTTTTTTTATGTGATGTTGTTTTTGCTGCAGTTCAAAATTAAGCTTGCCTTTGAAGAGGTTTGGGTTGTAATAAAAACAAGGCGTATTAATTTTTCAGCAGCTTACCACTTTTCTATTCGAGGGCTGCTTCACTATTTGAGGGCGCGGCCAAAGCTTGAGCAGTTTTTTAAAAATATAAGAAAAGTGGTGCCGGTTAAGCTCAAATATTAACCGATGTTTTGATGGCTTAGAGAGTAATTTCCGCAATCATTGCCATGTATTTTTTGATGATAATCTCTTCATCAAATTTCTCTTCAATAAATGACCGAGCCATCGTCCCCATGCGTGCTCGGTCTTCTTTTTCCAACGAAAGAAACTCTTTCATGCAATCAGCCAGTGCATGTGCATCTTTTACTGGGCACAGCCAGCCTGTTTTGCCAGCTATGACAACGTCCCGACAACCTTGAGTGTCCGTCGTGATGACTGGCTTACCCATCGCTGCGGCCTCTAAGAGCGAGCGAGGAACTCCCTCTCGGTATGATGGCAAGACAACACAGTCCGCATTGGCAATTAGACTACGGATGTCGTTTTGGTAGCCAAGATAATTGATCAGCCCTTGTTCTTGCCAGTGGTTGATTTGTTCAATAGGGATTGCACTGGGGTTTGGGACGTTGCTTGCTCCTGCCATCTGCAGTTCAATGTCTGGATATCCTTCTTTTAGGATTTTTGCTGCTTCAACATATTCGCCAATCCCCTTGTCCCAAAGCATTCTGGCAACCAGGAGGAAAGTCGTTTTATCTCTCTCACTAGATGGTTGTGGGGTGTAAAAGTGAAGATCTACACCTGAGCCGGGAACATGCTCAGATAGCTTGGAATCTAATAGCTTATAGGAGATGAACTCTCGACGATCATCAAGATTTTGAAAAACAATCTTCGCTGGGTATCGAAAAGCAATGCGATATAAGAGCCGTGCTACTTTTGAAAGCCAAGTGTCTGAAGTGAAAGTAAATCCTGCGCCAGTTACAGTCGCTATATTTTTTATTTTTGCTAATCCTGCAGCCATTGATCCATAAATGTTGGGTTTTATTGTGTAATGCAGGATCACATCTGGCTTGAGGCGTTTGTATGTTTTAAATAAATTGTAAATTAATTTTACATCTTTAATCGGGTTGGTGCCTTGAGCCGAGATGCTGATATCAATGAATTGGCAACCTAATTGTATTAGTTTTTCTGATGTTTGATCGTGTGGGGCCAGAACAATAACGGTGTGGCCTTGTTCTAATAGTCTAGATACAAGGGTTCTGCGGAAGTTGTAGATGGACCAGGCTGTGTTAGAACATAGAAGTATTATTTTCATATGATACGAAATCACAAAACAGAGTTTAGTTGTTGTGTTCTAGCCAGTTCTGAAACATCAAAACGGCCCATATCTGATGTTGCCAGTTGCGCTTCCCTGATAGATGTTCCTGCCAGTAGCGGTGAACCATCTCTGTGTTGAATATGCCCTCTTGTTGTAATCGGGGGCGATCCAGAAGGCGTTCTGCCCAGGCTTTGAGCGGACCACGAAGCCAGGTGCCGATTGGTATTGCAAACCCTTGCTTCGGCCGTTCGATTAATGAGGCAGGTACATATTTATATAGAACCTGGCGAAGAAGCCACTTTCCCTGCTGATTTCTAATCTTCATGTCGCCAGGGAGAGACCAGGCAAACTCAACGATTCTGTGGTCTAGTAGTGGAACTCGTGTTTCAAGGCTATTCGCCATCGCGGCCCGGTCGACTTTGACGAGAATATCATCAGTCAGGTATGACTTGGTGTCCTGAGCCATCATCCAACTGGTAAAATCCAAGTTCATTTGATTATTCGGATCAAATGCTTGGTGAACTTGTGCAGCATTCGCTGCATTCAATAGAATCGACGCTGGATTTCCCCAGTATGTGATTAATGATTGATAGAGTGCTTTATCGCTGGTAGCAGCGAGTAGTGCCGAAAACTTGTGGAGTTTGTCTCCAAATTGGGCCAGCTGATATTTTTTTGGCAATATCTGGGAGGTATTTTTATACAGCTTATCCCATTGCTCCGGTGCGACAGCTGTCAGTCCTGAAGACATGGCTCTTCGCACGGTCTGTGGCAGAGGAGAAATTCTACGCCAGACTGCTTGTGCAAGAAGGTATCGATTGTAGCCAGCAAACACCTCATCTCCAGCATCACCAGACAATGCAACGGTTACCTGCCTCTTTGCCAATTCGGCAACGAGGTAGGTTGGCATCTGTGATGAGTCGGCAAATGGCTCATCCCAGATTTGTGCTAGTTTCGGCACTAAATCAATGACTTCCTGTGGTGTGACATACAGTTCGGTATGATCGGTTTTAAGATGTTGGGCTACGGCCTTGGCATATCCGGCCTCGTTGTAGCCTGATTCATTGAATCCAATTGAAAAGGTTTTGACGGGCTGGGATGACTCTGCCTGCATGAGTGCAACGATGGTGCTGGAGTCCACTCCGCCCGAAAGAAAGGCGCCCAGGGGAACATCGGCGACCTGTTGTTGCCGGATTGTTTGTCTGAGCAAGCTATCGAGCTGCTCAATGGCTTCCCCTTCTGTGCCACTGAATGGAGAGTGGGCCGCCTGTTCAATGACGTTCTCAAGAGACCAATATGGTGAAGAGGTGGCTGCCTGTGCCAGGGCAACGCCTTGATTAAGGGGGATTGTGATGTAATGTCCCGGCGAAAGTTTTTTTGTTTTCTTATAAATAGAGTGCGGCGTGGGAACGTAGCCATACCGCAACATGAGCGTCAATGCGTAGTGATCGATTTCGCGGTCAAAGGATGGATGCTGCTTTAATGCTTTGAGTTCGGAGCCGAAGAGGAGCATTCCGTCATTCCAGCCATAATACAATGGCTTCTCGCCAAACCTGTCTCGCGCTAGCGTTAAAGTATGTTCCGCTTTGTCCCAAAGGGCGAAAGAAAACATGCCAACACTGCGTTGCAATGTTCCAATAATCCCCCACGTTTCAAAACCGGCCAGCAGTACCTCCGTATCTGAGTGCCCTCGCCACTGCCACGAAGCAATCTTTTCCAGCTCGAGACGTAACTCTTGGTAGTTGTAAACTTCTCCGTTATAGACAATGACGAATCTGTCGCTGGCAGAGTGCATGGGCTGGTGCCCGGCGGTTGACAGATCGACAATGGCCAATCGCCGATGGGCGAGCGCAACGTTTGCTTGTCTATCCAACCATATATCTTCATCATCTGGCCCCCGATGGGACAGGGCACTGGCCATCATTTGCAGTATCTTGGCTGCATCCAAGGCCCCCCATGAGCGTGGGGTGGCGAATCCAGTGAAGCCACACATTTATAGTTGTCTACCTATAGGATGGCGCTGTGCAGTTTCTGAAAATAGCGATGCAAAGCGTTTCTGGGTTGAGCTGATTTCAAAGTTTTCTGCAATTCTTGCTCTTGCACGTAAACCGATCTGCCTACGATGGTCAGGGCCTAATTCTAATAGCTGTTGCCAGGCATGGGATAACGCCTCTATATCACCTGCTGGGACCACTATGCCAGTATCCCCTACGATATGGGCGGCATCGCCTGCATCGGTAACGACACATGGCACTGCACAAGCCATTGCCTCTCCAACGACTGTGGGAAATGCTTCGCTCCAGGACGTAAGGGTAGCAATGTCGAAGGCAGGGTATAGCGATGCTGTATCTCGCCGAAGCCCCAGCAGATGAACCCGATTCTGTAGATTGAGCGATGTAATTAAATCTGAAAGTTGTTGGTTATTATGATCTATCCCTTGGCCAACAAGAATAAAATGCACATTTTCTCGATGTGCACTTAGAATTGCTGCGGCTTTAAGAAAGCCTTCATGGTTTTTAATTGGATCATAGCGTGCAACCATGCCAATTAACTGGACTGTCGGCGAGATACCAAGGCTGTCGCGTAATTCTGATCCGGCATTAGGGATTATCTTGAACTTGGTCAGGTCAAATCCATTGGGGATGACTGAGAATTTTCTAGGGTCATACCCCATTTTGATGTGCACTTGTTGAGCTTTTTGTGAGCACGAGATGATCTTTGCTGGTATCCAGCGCGAGCAGATTGCACATATCTTTGCCGTGAGACGCGTAGTGCGCTTGGTGGCATGCCGGGGGAGTTCCCCATTCCTGATTCCCCAGACGACAGCATTGATGCCGGCCAAGCGTGCTGCGAGCCCTCCGATGAGATCCGCATGATAGAGCCAGGTCGAGACTATGTCTGGCTGACTTTTCTGAATAAGCCGGATAAGATTGTACAGCGACTTAATCCCTCCAATGCCAGGCTTGAGCTGTATCGCCTTCACCGTGTATCCCGCTTTTGTCAGTTCGTTGCCGACCTCCCCTTGGCTTGTCAGGGAAACGACAAGAACATCCTGAGGGTTCATGCTGAGTACAAGCTTTTTTAAGGAGATCTCAGCGCCACCAGTCGACAGCGAGGTAATGATAAAAAGAACACGCATTCGATATTGGCAATCTTAATCGTTATGAAGTCTGCAGAAGCATCCGGCCCCACCATCATGGGGGATGGGGGTGTTTCATTCTTGATCCTGCAAGGGGTAAACCAGTTAAACATCAGGACAATTTAGTACCCTCGCGAGGGAGGCTGCTTGTTGTCAAGGCTCAACAAGCCGGTCGGGCCGGATAACGAAACAGCAGGGACAGTCATTCATCCAGGTAATCAATGTACCATTTCATCGCCTCGTTGAGGCCATCTTCTACCTTGTATGACGGTTGGTACCCCAAGAGCATTTTTGCTTTTTCAACGGATGCCAATGAGTGACGGACATCTCCTGCTCGAAAATTTCGATAAACAGGCTGGATAGCTGCTACATGGTCAAAATGATTCGATAGGTTTTTTTGCAATAAATTGAATAGTTGATTTAGCGAGGTAGAATCGCCCACTGCAACATTATAAATTTGATTCTGGGCTGCCTGTGTGGTTGTAGTTGCTGCCAAGATATTAGCTTGGATGCAGTTCTCAATATAACAAAAGTCGCGGCTAGTCTCTCCATCACCATTGATATATACAGGCTCGTTTTTAATAAGAGATGAAATCCACTTTGGAATCACTGCTGCATATGCGCCATTTGGATCCTGGCGCTTTCCAAATACGTTGAAGTAACGTAATCCAATGGAGTGAAATCCATAGCAACGCGCAAATATATCTGCATAGAGTTCATTAACATATTTGGTAATTGCATAGGGAGATAGCGGGGATCCAATCAAATCTTCAACTTTAGGTAGCCCCGGATGGTCGCCGTACGTAGAGCTACTTGCAGCAAAGACAAAATGCGAAACACCTGAGTCTCTCGCTGCAACGAGCATGTTCAGGAAGCCATCAATATTGTTCGCATTGGTTAAAATGGGGTCATTTATGCTGCGCGGCACAGAGCCGAGGGCTGCTTGGTGGAGTACATGCTGCACCCCAGAACACGCACGCATGCAATCATCAAGGTTTCTAATATCGCCCTCGAAGAATTTAAATCGAGCCCACTGAGCCTCCGAGACTTGTGATTTAACTTCTTCCAGATTGTGGCGAAAACCTGTGGAGAAGTTGTCCAGACCAACTACTCGTTGGTTGAGCTTAAGCAGGGTCTCGACCAGGTTGCTGCCGATGAAGCCAGCCGAGCCGGTTACCAACCAGTCGCGGGGACTCTCAGCAATTTCTTCACAGATACGTTGATAGGATGTTGTCGGCTTCATGAACAGGGGCTTAGTGTTTTTACAAGTTGGATGCTACAGGATGTGAAATGGCTTACCAAGCCCCTCGGTGAGCAAATCAACGATGAGGTAATGCCTGACGTTGGACTTTCTTCTGGTAATGGCTTTGTTGCACAAATCATGGCTTGCGTCTGTCAGGTTGAGTGATTGCATGATCTAGCTCCTTCGTGCCAAGTGACAAAGGTTTTGCTGGCGGGTTTACAACCAGTCCCTCGAACAGAGTGGGTAGCACCTTCTTTGGCTGGACAATGACATGCACGAGGTGGTCCCATCCTCTGCAGCCGGCAAAGGCAGCCCACTTTCTGCGAAGTGGCTATCCAGTTATGCCCTACCATACCATGACCTGTTTGGTCAGGCGATACGCTAAGCCACAGGCATGAGCGAAGGTATGTTATGCCTAGCCGGACTTAACTGGTTCGTTTCTGACCTTGGTGCGATTGCCCGCCCCCAGACAGACCTGCAGGTTTTCATCTCTGTATGGAAGAAGCCGGCTGCCTACAGCTCCTGGTAGATAACATAGGCATCAAGTATGGTGGAAAAGGGTGTGTGGAGGGTAAAACGCATGGCGCAGACTACCGCCGCCAATGACGCAAGCTACATCTGGGCATTAACGCGCAGATACAGGAAATCCGAGCAATGAAAGTTACCAACGCTCTAAATTGGCGATGCCACGATGCAGCCAGAGCGGCTATCACAAATTCCGGAGGCTGATGGACTTGAGATGGTTGCCACGGAGGGGCGTACGACACTTCTATGTCAAATAGCGATTGTAGATCGCGCGGCAGCCGCCATCATGCCGCCGTGTCGAAACGGCCGACGCTGGAAAGGGCATTCACAGGACAATCGGGCTCGCAATGAGTCGCTGCGCCAAAAGTATCTGGGACGAAAGCTTAGGAAAAAGTGGAGTGAGTACCATCGCCGCAACCTGGTCGAAACAGAGATGCACGGTTCCAAATTCCTGGCTGAACGAGGCAAGTCGCGCGACTTTGACTGACAGGTGGTGGTGCTTGGATTTGCCCCCGTATAACAGGACACCGATCAACGCTTAAGTTGATGAAGCCGCCAGGCGTCGAAACTCTCGTGGAGAGCGGTATTTCAACGCACTATGCGGGTGAAACTCGTTGTAGTGCTCAATGGCAATCGCCAGATTCCGGTAGGCCGTGTGGGCATCCGGTTTCGGCATATGGCCGACGTAGTCCCGCTTCAGCGTCTTGACCATGCTTTCCGCCATGCCGTTACTCTGCGGGCTGCAGACGGGCGTGGTTAACGGCTTGAGGCCGATTTCTCGCGCAAACAGCCGCGTGTCGGCGGCAATATAACTCGAACCATTGTCGCTCAGCCATTCCACCTCGGGCGAGATGCCCAACTGAATGCCGCGTTTCTCAACAGCTTCCAACATGACATCTCGAACCATGTCGCCCGTGTAGCCCCCGGTCGAGGCTGTCCAACTGATGATTTCACGGTCGCAGCAGTCCTCCGCAAACACGACACGCAGCTTTTCGCCGTTATCGCAGCGAAATTCGAAGCCGTCAGAGCACCAGCGGCGATTACTGTCGGCAACAGCAACCCTACCATCATGGCGCCGCGGGGTGCCTGGTTGCTTGATCCGCCGCTGAAGCAGCAGACCATGCTGGCGCATGACGCGATAAACGCGCTTCACGTTGACCGGCGGCAAGTGACCGGCCTCTCGCTGCCGGCGAATCACCCCCCAAGTCCGGCGGTAGCCGTAGCTGGGCAGCGGCGAAATCGCGGCCCGAATTGCCTCGACCAGCTCACTATCGTCGGTCGAGCGACAGGAACGCCCATCCCGCCAATCGGCAGAACGCGACACACGGCGAATCACATTCGAACGCGCCAACCCCAGCGAGGTACAGACCGGTGCTACTGGTCTTCCCCCGGCAATAAGGGTGAGCGCGCAATCCACTTTTTTGCGCGGGCGATTTCCACGGCTTCTTTGAGGATTTCGTTCTCCATCGTCTTCTTGCCGAGGAGTCGCTGTAGTTCGCGTATTTGCTTGATGGCAGAAGCCAATTCAGAGGCGGGCACGACTTCTTCTCCCGCGGCAATCGCCGATAGGCTGCCTTCCTGATAAAGCTTGCGCCACTTGAACAGCTGATTGGGATTGAGCCCATGACGGCGGGCAACGAGGGAAACCGACTGGCCGGGCATGAAGCTCTCGGCAACGATGGCCTGCTTCTCCTCGATGCTCCAGCGGCGACGACGCTCGGGTCCGAGCACGTCTGTCTTGTTGTTGGTGTTAGTCATAAACATAGCCTTAAACCTATCCCTTATTCTAAGCGGGAATCGGTGTCCTATGTTTCAGGGGGCTCGTCCAGTGCTTCAAATCTGGGTTGCGACTTTGAATTGTTATACAGCCTTGGGCAGGACGCAGACGGTCCGCATGGTATCAGGCCCTCCGGGGGGGGGGGGCAGTTTGCCCTTTTTATGATTTATACAATTAAGTCCTCTCGCTGTGACATTGGCCTTCTCTTTGGGCCGTTAGATAGTGTCATGGGATGAAAGGGGCTTGGTGCGGTGATTTATTTACAGCCGTGCTTCATTATTAGATGACTCACTACGGGGCTCGTGTTGCTCCACGTGACCCTTCTCCTGATCGGGCGGACGAATCTGTGAGGCCCACTTTTTGAAAGTGATGACGTTCTATGAGTTGGAGGTGGTCGATCTGATAATTTCTTTCAGACGGATACCCTGCTGGTCTTTAATCGATAAAATGGGTGCTTCGGTTAGTGGCCATTCAACACAAATGTCTGAATCTTTCCAATGTATTGTTTTTTCTGCCGTATTGACCCAGTAATTGGTGGTTTTATATATGAGCTCAACGGTTTCTGTTAGGGCTAAGAAGCCGTGGGCGAAGCCCTCTGGTATCCATAGTTGTAGCTTGTTTTTTTCGGAGAGATTTAGCCCATACCATCGGCCAAAAGTTTTCGAGTCAGGTCTAATGTCAACAGCAACATCAAATGCCTCTCCCTCGATGACGCGTACTAGCTTACCCTGTGCAAAGGGGGGGGTCTGGAAATGCAAACCACGCAATACCCCTTTTTTTGACTTAGAATGATTATCTTGGACGAAGGTAATTTCCCTGTTTATGGCATTGCAAAAATCTTTTTGATTAAAACTTTCAAAGAAAAATCCACGATCATCTTCAAAGATAACGGGTTCAATAATTTTCAAACCATCCAAGGGGGTGTCAATGGCTCGCATTGTCATTCTTCTAGCATTCTAAGCAGATATTGTCCATAGTTGTTTTTTTTCATTGTGCTTGCCAACGCAGAAACTTGTTCTGCTGATATATAGCCCATGCGGTAGGATATTTCTTCTGGGCAGGCAACTTTTAATCCCTGGCGTTTTTCGATGGTTGCAATAAATTGGCTGGCGTCCAGCATTGATTCATGAGTTCCAGTGTCTAGCCACGCATAACCACGTCCCATTGTTGTTACTTCCAATGAACCGGCAGCAAGATAGGCAAGATTGACATCAGTGATTTCAAGTTCGCCGCGCGCAGAGGGACGAATGGATTTAGCAATGTCTGAAACGTGCTCGTCATAGAAATACAAACCGGTTATGGCATAGTTTGATTTGGGAAATTGTGGTTTTTCTTCTATTGAAACGGCCTTGCCATTTTCGTCGAACTGGATCACGCCGTAACGTTCGGGATCTTGCACACGATAGGCGAAAACTGTTGCTCCGCTCGTCTGACGATTGGTGTGTTGCAAGAGAGTGGCAAAATCATCGCCATAAAAAATGTTATCACCCAATACGAGCGCAGATGGCGCTCCAGCGAGATACTGCTCACCGAGCAGGAATGCCTGTGCGATACCATCAGGCGATGGTTGCACTTTGTACTGGATGTCTAATCCCCAACGAGCCCCGTCTCCGAGTAATGCCTCAAACCGAGGTAGATCCTGTGGTGTTGAAATGACGAGTATTTCTCGTATGCCGGCAAGCATCAGTGTGCTGAGCGGGTAATAGATCATGGGTTTGTCGTAGATGGGTATCAACTGCTTGCTGAGTGCCAGGGTCGCAGGATATAGGCGTGTGCCAGACCCGCCGGCCAGGATGATGCCTTTACGTATATTACTCATCAGCGGTGGAACTCCCTTGAGTCGGACTCTCTAGAATAGACAAGTTCATGCTTAGAGGGACTTTATCATTATACAAGAACCCGGTTGTCCATGTTTTTCTTATGTATAACGACGTCCCTCTGACCTGTCATGGGTTTTTCCGACCAATCGAATCTAGAGATAATGGCTCCTCAGATCTGAGGTGCGGCAATGAAGAAGAGCCGGTACAGCGACGAACAAATCGTCAGGATCTTGCGTGAAGCGGATCGTGCTCCGATCACCGAAGTGGCCAAGCGCCATGGCGTCAGCGAGGCATCGATCTACGCCTGGCGTAAACGGTTTGACGAGATGGTCAGCGACGACGTCAAACGATTGAAGGCGCTCGAAGCCGAGAATACCCGCCTGAAGAAGTTGGTGGCGGAACGCGATCTCGAAATCGAAGTGATGAAGGAAATTGTCGCAAAAAAATGGTGAGCGCACAGGTCCGCCGGACCCAAGCTCACTATGCCATTGAGCGAGGGCTCAGCCAGCGGCAGGCGTGTGCGCTGATGCAGATCAGCCGTTCGACCTTGCACTACGAGCCCAAGATGCGGCGCAAGAACGCGCCGGTCATCGAATCGATGCGGTTGTTAGCGGGGCAGTACCCCCGCTTTGGTTCGCGGCGCATTCGTGTCTTCCTGCAAAGAGAAGGGATCGTGATTGGCCGGGATCGCTGTGTCGCGCTATGGGCGCAGGCCGGACTGCAAGTGCCCAGGAAACGGCGTCGGCGCCGCGTAGCCGGCAGCCGGCCACGGCCCCATGCGCCCGCCAGTAGAAACAGCGTGTGGTGCTATGACTTTGTGTTTGATGCCTGTGCCAATGGTCAGCAGATCAAATGCCTGACGGTGATCGACGAATACACGCGGGAATGTCTGGCCATTGATGTCGCCGGATCGATCCGGTCAAAACGTGTCATCGACGTACTGAGCCGGTTGATCAGTATCCATGGCGCGCCACGCTACATCCGATCAGACAATGGCCCTGAATTTGTCAGTGAGGCGTTATTGAAATGGGCGATGGAGGAGCGGATTGAATCGACGCTCATTGAACCCGGCAAACCGTGGCAAAACGGTACGAATGAAAGCTTCAACGGGAAATTTCGCGATGAGTGTCTGGCGATGGAGTGGTTCCGGAACCGAATTGAAGCCAGAATCGTGATCGAAGACTGGCGCGTTCATTACAATGAAGTGCGCCCGCATTCGAGTTTGCAGTACCTGACACCGATGGAGTTTCGTCGGAAGTCGGAGATGACTACGCAACCTTGGGGCATGAATTTCTAGAGGCGAGTGGTCCGATAAAAGCAGTCAGGTCAGCATGCAACTGACGTCCATCCTGGAGCAGCTGGCGACGACATGGGGGGCAAAGCGATTCTGACGGATAACGGCAAGGAGTTCTGTAGTCGAGCCATGTTGACCTGGGTGCATGCTCGTGGCGTGCAACTGTTTCTGATCGAGCCCGGCAAGCCCAATCAGAACGCGTATATCGAATCGTTTAACGGGCGTTTCCGCGATGAATGCCTAAACGAACACTGGTTCACTAGCCTACGCCATGCCCAGGTCGTTATCGAAGCCTGGCGCAGGGAATGCAACGATGAAAGGCCCAAGAAAGTCCTTGGTGGATTGACCCCAGCAGCTTACGCCAAGTCACTCACCGGAAAATCAGTTAAATTACCCTCGGACTCTAAAGCCCTCTGCTACTGAATACAGGGGGATGTCGGTGGGATGGTATGCATTGCTTGGGTTTGACGGTCTCCTCTAGTTTCTCTTTCCGCAACGGCTACAGACCGGCCTGTGGTACAGGCTATTTTCCGATATGGCATGCGACTTCCTGATGGAGAGATTGATCTGTAATGCGCTGTGAGCGTGGTTTTGGGGCCCACGTATGCCGGGTGATCCTCATTTCACCTTGGCGTCATACCATAAATCAATGACAATGGAGTATCTTTGCTGTGAAGGAAGCAATCCAGAGGGGCTTTAATGAGGGCATCTCGTTGCTGGTTGGAGCATTGTGAGGTAGGCTTTGATAGTCGTCTGTGCCTCTCAAGTATCTGTTTTTCGCCTGGATGAAAACACTACTCTATGTTGCTTATTTTATTGATGTCGATGTTGTGTGCTTTTATTTCTGCTGTCTTGTTAATCCGCTATCAGCATCTGCATGCTCAGTTTTCTGCTGATAATGATTTACAGGGCGTCCAGAAATTCCATGCAACCCCAGTGCCTAGAATTGGTGGCGTGCCAATTTTTCTCGGGCTGTTGGTCGGTAGTGGCTTAATGTTCTGGCTGCAAAGAGATCTGCTTGGTATAGAAATTCTTCTAGTGGCCTTGCCTGCTTTTGTGGCGGGTCTCGTCGAAGATATCACTAAAGGGGTGGGTGTGAAGACCAGGCTAGGTGCAACCTTGGCCGCAGCTTTGCTTGGAATTCTGGTTTTTCATGCGGTGATTGGACGCCTTGGATTGCCATTGGTTGACGGGCTCTTATTGAAGTTCCCGATCGTCGCAATTCTGTTTACTATGATTGCTGTAGGCGGTGTAGCACATTCAATAAATATCATTGATGGCTATAATGGTTTGTCTGGTATGGTTTCAATGTTGATCTTCATTGCACTGGGTTATGTCTCATTTAAGGTAGGTGACTCTCTCCTCTTATCAATCAGTGCTTCTGCTTGTGGCGCTTTACTGGGATTCTTGCTGTTGAATTACCCGCGTGGATTGATCTTTGCGGGTGATGGTGGTGCTTATTTAGTAGGCTTCCTGATTGCGGAAGTTTCGGTTCTGCTTGTGGCTCGCAATGCACAAGTCTCTCCATGGTTTCCTTTGCTATGTGTTGTGTATCCGGTTTTTGAGACGTTGTACTCTATTTACCGCAAAAAAGTGTTGCGTGGCATGTCCCCTGGCGTACCTGATGGCTTGCATTTACATATGCTCGTGTACAAACGATTGGTACTGTGGATGGTCGGCTCCCGCGAAGCCGAGCACCTCACTCGCCGTAATAGCATGACCGCTCCTTATCTGTGGGGTCTGACCGCATTGTCGATTGCGCCTGCCATGCTGTTCTGGCAGAGCACACCGGTTTTGATGGTGTGTGTGCTGCTGTTTGTCCTGCTTTACCTCGCACTCTATCGCATGATCATTCGATTTAAAACGCCGCGCTGGCTGGTGCGCGCTTCGTGCAAGCGTGATGGGGACGCTTGATTCACGCTCGCCAGGCATTTAGGAATGATCTTACCTGTCTTTCAGAGCCGGCCGTGACGCCGGCTCTTTTCATCTGATAGCCCTGCCATCCTTGTGTACCCCATAGTTCCCGCGGGGATAACAGCGGACGATTGCGCCGCAAGGGTATGCATATGAAAAAAATCATTGTGATCGACGATCATCCGGTGATCGTGCTGGCCTTGAAGACCTGCCTGGAGCAGGTAGGGGATCTGTCTGTCGTCGATGTGTCGGACAGTGGGCAGGACGGGCTGGAAAAAGTGAAGCGCCATGTGCCGGATCTGGTGATTCTGGATCTGTTTTTGCCGAAGACGGATGGCCTGGGCATGATTCGCCGCATCAAGGCGGTGAGTGACAAGATCCGCATCCTGGTGCTGACGGGGCATGAAGAAGGTTTGTACGCCGCCAAGGCCGCCGAGGAGGGGGCCAATGGTTTTGTCACCAAGTCCAAGGACATGACCGAAATTGCCAATACGGTGCGTGCGCTGCTGGCGGGCTATAACTGCTTTCCGGCCGCCCATCTGATTGCCGCGCAGGGGATCAATCCTCAGGCCTTGAAGGCCAGCGATGCCCTGACCGCCCTGACGGTCCGGGAGCTGGCCATCATGCGCTACATCGCCAAGGGCTTCAGCAACAAGGAAATTGCCGCCATGTTCTTCATCAGCCAGAAGACGGTCAGTACCTATAAGGCCCGGGTGCTGACCAAGCTCAAGCTGAAGAATTCGATCGCCATTGCCGAGTATGCAAGAGAAATGGGGGTGGTCTGATTTGCCGGTTTCTATTGATTGCTTTGCGTCTATAGAAATAATTTTTGTTCTCCGTGCCCTTGAAAGGGGTTTGATGCGCCCATATCATTAGCACTCGCTAGGGTCGAGTGCTAGGCGCTCGAACAAAATGCTGATTTGATTGGTATTTCAACTTTCAACAGCCACTGGATATCAGGAGAAATCAATGGCTATTCGTCCTTTGCATGACCGTGTTGTGATCAAGCGCCTTGAGGCAGAAGAAAAAACTGCGTCCGGTATCGTGCTGCCGGGTGCAGCTGCCGAAAAGCCGGATATGGGTGAAGTGATTGCCGTCGGCAATGGCAAGATCCTGGAAAACGGCGAACGTCGTCCGCTGGAATTGAAAGTCGGCAACAAGGTGATCTTCGGCAAGTACTCCGGCCAGACCGTCAAGATCGACGGTGACGAAGTCCTCGTGATGCGCGAGGAAGACGTGATGGCCATCGTTGAATAATGCTGTCGCTGACTGAACAGATTACTGGAGAGTTTGAGAATGGCTGCTAAAGACGTACGTTTTGGTGAATCCGCCCGTGCCAAGATGGTAGTGGGTGTCAATGTCCTGGCCGATGCGGTCAAGGTCACCCTGGGCCCGAAGGGTCGTAATGTGGTCCTGGACCGTTCCTTCGGTGCTCCGACCATCACCAAGGATGGTGTTTCGGTTGCCAAGGAAATCGAACTGAAGGACAAGTTCGAGAACATGGGCGCTCAAATGGTCAAGGAAGTGGCTTCCAAGACCTCCGACGTGGCCGGTGACGGTACCACGACGGCGACCGTGCTGGCTCAGGCCATCGTTCAGGAAGGCATGAAGTTCGTCGCTGCCGGCATGAACCCGATGGATCTGAAGCGTGGTATCGACAAGGCTGTGATCGCCCTGGTTGGCGAACTGGCCAAGCTGTCGCGTCCGTGCTCCAACTCCAAGGAAATCGCTCAGGTGGGCTCGATCTCCGCCAACTCTGACTCCGACATCGGCGAAATCATCGCCAATGCCATGGAAAAGGTTGGCAAGGAAGGCGTGATCACCGTTGAAGACGGCAAGTCGCTGAACAACGAACTGGAAGTTGTGGAAGGTATGCAGTTTGACCGCGGCTACCTGTCCCCGTACTTCATCAATAATCAGGACAAGCAAATCGCTGCCCTGGACAACCCGTTCGTCCTGCTGTTCGACAAGAAGATCTCGAACATCCGCGACCTGCTGCCGGTTCTGGAACAGGTGGCCAAGTCGGGCCGTCCGCTGCTGATCATCGCCGAAGATGTTGAAGGCGAAGCCCTGGCGACCCTGGTGGTCAACAACATTCGCGGCATCCTGAAGACCGTTGCCGTCAAGGCTCCGGGCTTTGGCGACCGTCGCAAGGCCATGCTGCAGGATATCGCCGTTCTGTCCGGTGGTACCGTGATTGCCGAAGAAGTGGGTCTGACCCTGGAAAAGGTCACCCTCGACATGCTGGGCCAAGCCAAGCGTATCGAAGTGGGCAAGGAAAACACCACCATCATCGACGGTGCTGGTGATGCCGCCTCGATCCAGGCGCGCGTGGGTGAAATCCGCAAGCAGATCGAAGAAGCCACTTCCGATTACGACCGTGAAAAACTGCAAGAGCGCGTTGCCAAGCTGGCAGGCGGTGTTGCTGTGATCAAGGTTGGCGCTGCCACCGAAGTTGAAATGAAGGAAAAGAAGGCACGCGTCGAAGACGCCCTGCACGCTACCCGTGCAGCCGTTGAAGAAGGCGTGGTGCCTGGCGGTGGCGTTGCCATCCTGCGCGCTCGTGCATCGCTGGAAACCCTGAAGGGCGACAACGCTGATCAAGATGCCGGTATCAAGATCGTGCTGCGTGCCATCGAGGCGCCGCTGCGTCAGATCGTTGCCAACGCCGGTGGCGAACCGTCCGTTGTGGTGAATCGCGTGCTGGAAGGCAAGGGCAACTTTGGCTTCAACGCTGCAACCGACGAGTACGGCGATATGCTGGAAATGGGCGTGCTGGATCCGGCCAAGGTGACCCGCACTGCGCTGCAACACGCCGCTTCGGTCGCCAGCCTGATGCTGACCACCGACTGCATGATCGCTGAACTGCCGGAAGACAAGGCTGCTGCTGGCGGCATGGGCGGTATGGGCGGCATGGGCGGTATGGGCATGGACGGCATGATGTAATCGCCGACAGACCATCTGTCATCTGTCATGAAAAACGCCACGAGCTTGCTCGTGGCGTTTTTTTATTGTTTCCAGCCGGGTGGCTGGGCTTTTGTTTCTTGCTGCGGTAGGCTTTAATGACAGAGATTTTCAATTATTGGATGTGATATGCAGTTAGCAGATTTGCTGAATCATCTGGATCAGGTGCTGGAGCCGTGGCGTTTCAAGGATTATTGCCCCAATGGTTTGCAGGTGGCCGGGCGCGAGGAGGTGAGGCGGGTTGTGTGTGGCGTGACCGCCTCGCAGGCACTGATTGATGAGGCGGTAGCGCGCCAGGCTGACGCGGTGCTGGTGCATCATGGCTTTTTCTGGAAGGGTGAGGACCAGCGCATTATCGGCATGAAAAAGCGTCGTCTGCAGGCCCTGCTGCAGCATGACATCAGCTTGCTGGCCTATCACTTGCCGCTGGATGCCCATCCGCAGTATGGCAATAACGCCCAGCTGGCCAAAGTGCTGGGGTTGCTGCCGCAAGGTCAGACGGGAGAGCAGGATCTGCTGTGGCATGGCCACTTGCCAGAGGCCCTGTCGGCGGAGGCCTGGCGCCAGGCGGTGTCTGCCCGTCTGCACCGCGAGGTCCTGATGCTCGGCGAGGCCTCAAGGCCGATTCGTCGTGTGGCCTGGTGTACTGGCGGTGCGCAGGGCTTTTTTGATGCCGCCATTGCCCTCGGTGTAGATGCCTTTCTGACGGGGGAAGCTTCTGAACAAAATCAGCATATGGCCATGGAGTCTGGCTGTGTGTTTATGGCGGCCGGCCATCATGCCACGGAACGCTATGGTATCGCGGCTTTGGGGGGCTCGCTGGCTGATGCCTTTGGCATTGAGGTGGATTTTGTTGATCTGCCAAACCCTGTTTAAGCATAAATGTAGCGGGCATAATCAATTTATTTGCATAAACCCTTCAGATTTGTAGGGGTAATCAGGTAAAATCCGTTGGGATAAACGCTCGAGTTTCCATGATTGAGGATGACTGTAATGAGTGAACAACAAGTCGATGCAGGGCGCCGTCGCTTCCTGACGGTGGCAACCAGCGCGGTCGGGGGAGTGGCGGTGGCCGGGGTGGCCACGCCGTTTGTGCTGAGTTTCCTGCCGTCAGAACGTGCCAAGGCCGCCGGCGCGCCGGTCGAGGTGGATATCAGCAAGATCGAACCTGGCCAGATGGTCAACGTCGAGTGGCAGGGCAAGCCGGTCTGGCTGCTGTCGCGCACGCCGACGCAAGTGGCGAATCTGGCCAAGCTGGATGATCAGATGGCCGATCCGACGTCCGACATGGATCAGCAACCGGAGTACTGCAAAAACCGTCATCGCTCGATCAAGCCTGGCTTGCTGGTGACTGTGGGTATCTGTACGCATCTGGGCTGTTCGCCGACTTTCCGGCCTGACCTGGCGCCGGCAGATCTGGGCCCGGACTGGCTGGGTGGTTTCTACTGTCCTTGCCACGGTTCGAAGTATGATCTGGCCGCACGCGTCTACAAGAGCATGCCGGCACCGAAGAATCTGCTGATTCCCCCACACAAATACCTGTCCGACACGCGCATCCTGGTCGGCGACGATAAATAAGCTGAGGGCGAAACCATGAGCAAGGGACAAAAACTGCTGAACTGGATCGACGCACGCTTTCCGCTGACGTCGATGCTCAAGGAGCACGTAATCGAGTATTACGCGCCCAAGAATTTCAATTTCTGGTATTTCTTCGGTTCGCTGGCGCTGCTGGTGCTGGTCATGCAGCTGCTGACCGGTATCTTCCTGACCATGAACTACATGCCGGATGCCACCCTGGTGCCCGGTACCAAGATGTCGGTGGCCTTCGCCTCGGTCGAGTACATCATGCGTGACGTCAGCGGTGGCTGGATCATCCGCTACATGCACTCCACCGGCGCCTCGATGTTCTTCGTCGTGGTGTATCTGCACATGTTCCGTGGCCTGATCTATGGCTCCTACAAGCAGCCGCGCGAGCTGGTGTGGATCTTCGGCATGCTGATCTTCCTGTGCCTGATGGCCGAGGCCTTCCTGGGGTATCTGCTGCCATGGGGCCAGATGTCGTTCTGGGGGGCTCAGGTGATCGTCAACCTGTTCAGCTCGATCCCGGTCATCGGTCCTGACCTGTCGGTCTTTATCCGTGGTGACTATGTCGTGTCGGGCGCCACGCTGAACCGCTTCTTTGCCCTGCACGTGATTGCCGTGCCGCTGGTGCTGCTGGCACTGGTCGTGGCGCACCTGATGGCGCTGCATGAGGTCGGTTCCAATAACCCCGATGGCGTGGAAATCAAGGAGCACAAGGATCCGCAAACCCATCTGCCGCTGGATGGCATTCCGTTCCACCCCTACTACACCGTCAAGGATGTGCTGGGCGTGGCCGTGTTCCTGATTGTGTTCTCCTGCATCGTGTTCTTCATGCCGACCATGGGGGGGTACTTCCTGGAAGCGAATAACTTCTTCCCGGCCGACCCGCTCAAGACGCCGCCGCATATTGCGCCGGTATGGTACTTCACGCCGTTCTACGCCATCTTGCGCGCCGTGCCGTCCTTCCTCGGGACTCAGGTCTGGGGCGTGCTGGCCATGGGCGCCGCGGTGGTGCTGATTGTGTTCCTGCCCTGGCTGGATCGTTCGCCGATCAAGTCGGTGCGCTATCGTGGGCCGAAGTTCAAGTTCATGCTGACGCTGTTCGTGATTGCCTTTGTCGGTCTCGGCATCCTGGGCGCCTTGCCGCCGACGGATGTTCGTACGCTGGTGGCGCGCACGCTGTCGGTCATTTACTTTGCCTTCTTCCTCGGCATGCCGTTCTATACCAAGAACGATGCCGGCAAGGTGCCGGTACCGACACGGGTGACCGAGTCGACGACGCGCGGCAAGGTGATGTTCTTCGTGCTGTGGGCGCTGCTGATCGTGGCCGCCGCCCTGTTCGCCAACCATATCTGACCGAAGGGATGACCATCATGAAAAAGCCAATTCGTCATCTGCTCGCGGCGCTGGCACTGCTGCTGCCGTTGGCAGCAGCGGCCGAAGAAGGTCCGGTGCTGCCGAAGGCACCGATTGATATTCAGGACACCGAGTCGTTGCAGCGCGGTGCGCAGATCTTCGTCAACTACTGTCTGTCCTGCCATTCGGCCAATGCCATGCGCTACAACCGGCTGACCGATATTGGTCTGTCGGAAGATCAGATCAAGAAGAACCTGATGTTCGCCAGTGACAAGATCGGCGACACCATGCATGTGGCCATGGATCCGCAGGATGCCAAGAAGTGGTTGAGCAACAACCCGCCGGATTTGTCGGTTGAGGCGCGTGCTCGTGGCGCCGACTGGCTGTATGCCTACCTGCGCGGTTTCTACCGGGACGATACCCGTCCGACCGGCTGGAACAACCTGGTGTTCGACAAGGTGGCCATGCCGCATGTGCTGTGGCAATGGCAGGGTGACCAGCAGCTGAAAACCGTGAAGAACAGTGACGGCACCGAAGAGAAACAACTGGTGCTGGTCAAGGCAGGCAGCATGACCAAGCTGGAAAACGGTCACGCCAATACGGCCGAGTTCGACCAGCGTATGGCCGACCTGACCAACTACCTGGTCTTCATGGCCGAGCCGGCTCAGGTCAAGCGACTGCAGATCGGTTATGTCGTGCTGATGTTCCTCGGCCTGTTGCTGTTGCCGCTGGCCTACTTCCTCAAGAAGGAATACTGGCGCGACGTGCACTGAGACGAGTGAACTTCGGGATAAAAGGCAAGGTGCGAACCTTGCTTTTTTTCTTTTTTAATCATGCGCTTACGCATAAAAACTGGTAATGGCAGGGTGGAAAATGCTAGAATCGTGGCAATTTTCCAACCTGAACCGTCAAGGATGAGTGCCTGCCATGATGACCCTGTACTCCGGCATTACCTGCCCCTTCAGCCACCGTTGCCGTATCGTGCTGTACGAAAAGGGCATGGATTTCGAGATCATCGACGTGGATCTCCACAACAAGCCGGAAGACCTCGCGGTAATGAATCCGTACAACGAGGTGCCGGTGTTGATCGAGCGTGATCTGATCCTGCATGAATCCGACATCATCAACGAATACATCGACGAGCGCTTCCCGCACCCGCAACTGATGCCGGCCGATCCGGTGATGCGTGCCCGTGCCCGTCTGTTCCTGTTCCGTTTCGAAAAGGAACTGTTCAACCACGTCAAGACACTGGAATCCGGTGCGACCGGCAAGGAAGCCACCAAGGCCCGTGAAGCCATCCGTGACGGCCTGACCACCATCGCCCCGATCTTTGCCAAGCAGAAGTTCATGCTGGCCGATGATTTCTCGATGATCGATGTGGCCATCGCGCCGCTGATGTGGCGTCTGGAACACTACAACATCGATCTGGGCAAGAGTGCCGCGCCGATTCTCAAGTACGCCGAGCGTATTTTCCAGCGCCAGTCGTTCATCGATTCGCTGACGCCGTCCGAAAAGGCCATGCGTAAATAAGGGGTTCCCATGACCACCAGCACCAAACCCTATCTGCTCCGTGCCCTGCATCAGTGGTGCACCGACAACGGTCATACGCCGTATATCGTCGTATGGGTCAATGAGCGTACCGATGTGCCGCGCGAGTATGTGCAGAACAACGAGATTGTGCTGAACATCAGTGCCGATGCCACCAAGGAGCTGCGCATCGATAATGACCTGATCACCTTCTCGGCGCGTTTTGCCGGTGTGGCCCGTCAGGTCTTCGTGCCGATTGGCAACGTGATGTCGATCTTCGCCCGCGAAACCGGTGAGGGGATGGGGTTTGATGTCGAGCTGGCCAATACCGAGCACCTGCATGCCGTTGATCATGCACCGGCGGCGATTCCGGGCGAGAAGGGCAATCAGTCTGCTTCGCCTGCCGCCCCCGAGGGCGACAAGCCCAAGGGGCCGCCCAACCTGCGCATCGTCAAGTAAGCCGGATCGAATCATCACGGGCGCTGCGGCGCCCGTTTTTCTTTGTCCGCCCGGCAGACAAAAAAAGGGGGCGCCGAAGCGCCCCAAAGTCCCTTACCACGAATTCTGTGCTTATTCGATGCGTTCACCGTGCAGAACCACGTCCAGCCCTTCGCGTTCTTCTTCTTCGGCGACACGCAGACCGACAACCAGATCGATGACTTTCAGCAGGATGAAGGTCACGATCGCGCAGTACACCGCCGTGACGCCAACCCCCAGCGCCTGAGTGGCCAGACTGCCATCGGCGCCGCCGATATGCTTGACGGCGAAGACACCGGTCAGCAGGGCGCCGAGAATGCCGCCGACGCCGTGAACACCGAAGGCATCCAGCGAGTCGTCATAGCCCAGCATGTGCTTCAGGCCGGTGGCACCCCAGAAGCAGACCACCCCGGCAGCGATGCCGATGATCAGGGCACCCTGTACATCGACGAAACCGGAGGCCGGCGTGATGGCCACCAGGCCGGCGACGGCGCCGGAGGCGATGCCGAGCACGGACGGCTTTTTCTTGGTCAGCCATTCGGCAAACATCCAGGCCAGTGCCGCCGCGGCAGTGGCGATCTGGGTGGTGACCATGGCCATGGCGGCGCGCCCATCGGCGACGACCGCGGAGCCGGCGTTGAAGCCGAACCAGCCTACCCACAGCATCGAAGCGCCAATCAGCGTCAGGACCAGGTTATGCGGCGGCATGGCTTCCTTGCCGAAGCCGACACGCTTGCCCATCACCAGGGCACAGACCAGACCGGCGATACCGGCATTGATGTGCACCACTGTGCCGCCGGCAAAATCCAGGACCCCCTTGCCGGCCATCCATCCGCCCGGTGCCCACACCCAGTGGGCGACCGGCGCGTAGACCAGAATCGACCACAGGGTCATGAAGATCAGCATGGCGGAGAACTTCATCCGCTCGGCAAAGGCACCGGTGATCAGTGCCGGCGTGATGATGGCAAAGGTCATCTGGAACATCATGAAGACTGCTTCAGGAATGGTGCCGGCGCTCGGGTGGACGCTGATCTTCTTGACGTCACTGAGGTAGTCCATGCCCTGCAGGAAGGCGCGGCTGAGGTCGCCGATGTACGGCGAGCCGACCGTAAAGGCCAGGCTGTACCCGATGACCGTCCAGATGATCGTGACCAGTGCGGTAATGGCAAAGCTCTGCATCAGGGTCGCCAGGACGTTCTTCTTGCGTACCATGCCACCGTAGAACAGCGCCAGACCCGGGATGGTCATGAACAGAACCAGCGCGGTCGAGGTCATCATCCAGGCCGTGTCACCGGAGTTGATGACCTTGAAGTCTTGCAGTGCCGGACCTGCCGGCGCATCGGCCAAAGCCGGCAGGGCAAGAAACAGCCCGACCAGACCCAGCGCAGTGATGGTTTTCTTCATCTCTATTCCCCCCTGTCCAATGATCAAACTGCGTCCACGCCGGTTTCGCCCGTCCGGATACGGACAACCTGCAGCAGATCCACGACAAAAATCTTGCCGTCACCGATCTTGCCGGTACGCGCCGATTTCTCGATGGCTTCGACGACCTGATCAAGCAGGGCATCGTCGATGGCGATTTCCAGTTTGACCTTGGGCAGGAAGTCCACCACATACTCTGCGCCGCGATAGAGTTCGGTGTGTCCCTTCTGGCGCCCGAAGCCTTTGACTTCCGAGACGGTGATACCTTGTACGCCGATGGCCGAGAGGGCCTCGCGTACTTCGTCAAGCTTGAACGGCTTGATAATCGCTGTGACCAATTTCATGACCTCTCCTTTGCTGTCCCTGATCCTGCTGATGTTTTGTAGACTTCATATGCTGCATTGCAGAAAACATGCCAGCCTCACACTGTTGTGAGAAAAAAATTCCGCGAGCAGACTGAATGCCTTATCCAGCCAGCATTTCGGCCGCTTGAAAAAAGCAGGCTGTCTGTTCGTCCGCGTTGTTGTCTGAACGAGGGCAGGGCGGTGATGCGGGGGCGCAGGTCCGGCTCGTCTGTTCATGCACCATGCTGGTGCGTTGGCTGGCAAGTCTGGTGCATGCCACGGACACTGCGGGAGCTGGGGCTTTTTGCTACACTCAAGCCGGATTTCAATCAGACCGAATACGAACGGAGTATTGCCATGCTTAGTCAGAAACTGTTCGAGGAATTGAGCAGCAAAATCAGTGAGACCATCGCCGCTAGCCCGGTTCGGGATGTGGAGAAAAACCTCAAGGCCATGATGGCCGCGACTTTCAGCAAGCTGGATCTGGTTACCCGCGAGGAGTTCGAGGTGCAGCAGGAGGTACTGGTTCGCACCCGCGAGCAGCTGGCTCGGCTGGAGGAGCGTCTGGCGCGTCTGGAAGGGGCGTCGGATGAGGCTGCGGAACACGGCCACGCCTGATTGCGGCGATGAAGCTCGCCGTGGTGCATAGTCGGGCGCTGGATGGTGCGGATGCGCCCGACGTGGAAGTGGAAGTGCATCTTTCAGCGGGGTTGCCCGCTTTTCATATCGTTGGTTTGCCTGATACCGAGGTCAAGGAGAGTCGCGACAGGGTCCGCAGCGCGATTCAGACCTCCGGCTTTGAATTTCCCGCCAGCAAGATCATCGTCAGCCTGGCGCCGGCTGACCTGCCCAAGGCCTCCGGCCGTTTCGATCTGCCGATTGCGCTGGGCATCCTGGCCGCTTCCGGCCAACTGCTGGCAGCGCCACTTGCCCGGCATGAGTTCGCCGGCGAGCTGGGGCTGTCCGGGCAGTTGCGGCCGGTGCGCGGTGCGCTGGCGATGGCCTGTCATGCGGCCCGTGCTGAACGTTGCCTGGTGCTGCCCACGGCCAGTGCGGCCGAGGCGGCGCTGGTGCCCGGCGTGCAGGTTTTGCAGGCAGACAGCCTGCTGCAGGTCTGTGCGCATCTCAATGGTGTGCAGGCGCTGAGTATCGCCGAGGCGAAGTCTCCGCCGTGTGGTCGTTTGCTGCCGGATCTTGCCGAGGTGCGCGGGCAGGGCGTTGCCCGTCATGCTCTCGAACTGGCGGCGGCTGGGGGCCACAGCCTGCTGATGATCGGGGCGCCGGGCTGTGGCAAGAGCATGCTGGCGGCGCGTCTGCCCGGTATTCTGCCCGTGATGAGCGAAGCGGAGGCGCTGGAGTGTGCTGCGCTGCATTCCCTCAGCTCGCAGGGCTTCGATCCGGCGGACTGGCGCCAGCGTCCCTTTCGCGCCCCGCATCATGGCAGTTCGGTCGCGGCGCTGGTGGGGGGCGGCAGCGTGCCCAGACCGGGGGAAATCACGCTGGCGCATCATGGGGTGCTGTTCCTGGATGAAATGCCCGAGTTCGAACGACGGGCTCTGGAGGCGCTGCGCGAGCCCATGGAGACCGGGGTGGTCCATCTGGCGCGCGCCGCACGCCGTTTCTCCTTCCCGGCCCGTTTTCAGCTGGTGGCGGCCATGAATCCCTGCCCCTGTGGCTATGCCGGGGATGTCTCGGGAAGATGTCTGTGTTCGCCTGAGCAAATTTCGCGTTATCGCGGTAAAATCTCCGGCCCCCTGCTGGATCGTATCGACATGCAGGTGGAAATGGCGGGGCACACGCCTGCCGAGCTGTTGCAAAACGGCCCGGGAGAAGGGTCCGCCCTCGTGCTGCAGCGTGTGCAGATGGCGCGTGAGCGTCAACTGCATCGCCAGGGCAAGGTGAATGCTTTTTTGACGGCAGGTGAACTTGAGCGCTATTGCCGTGTCGAAACCGGTTTGCTTGAGTTTCTTGCTGAGTTGTTGGGGCGACTGCATCTGTCTGCACGCGCCTTGCATCGAACCTTGCGTCTGGCGCTGACCCTGGCCGATCTGGCCGGGTTGGCAAAGGTTGGTCGCGCGCAGGTGTTGCAGGCCGTGCAACTGAGGAGGCAGACCTTCGCGCGGCAGTAGTCCTCTTCTGTTTTAGGCGGGATAATGCCTGAATCAATCAACTTGGTATGTCATTGATGGGTCATCGTGATTTGAAGAATTCTTCTCGGCCGGCACGCAGTCATGCGACCAGCAAACGTAGTGGCGGTGGTGGTGGGGTGATGATGGGCGTCATCATCGGCCTGATCGTGGGCGTGGCGGCCGTGGTCGGCGTGGTGATGTATTTCAGCAAGGCGGGTACGCCGTTCACCAACCTGCAGAAGATGGAGCACACGGCCAGCCAGGGGGCGGCTTCCACCCCGACGCAGATCCTGTCGCCAGGGATAACCCTGAGCAATGCCAGTGCCAATGACAAGGGCCCGGTCGAGGCGCCGCCCGCGCCGTCCGCTGCGGCATCGCAGCCGGCAACCGCCCCGCAGCCTGCTGCCGGCGGCCAGGTCGCCAAGCCGCAGCCGGCGGACAAGGACAAGAACAGCCAGCGTTTCGATTTCTACAAGATCCTGCCGGGGCAGGTCGATGCCGTCGTCAAGGATGGCGCTGCACCGGCCGCCGCCCATGCGGACAATGTCGGCAAGAAGCCCTATCTGCAGCTGGGCGCCTTCCAGGATCAGGATGATGCCGACAATCTCAAGGCCAAGCTGGCCCTGATTGGCGTCGAAGCCACCATTCAGTCTGCCGATGTGCCGGGCAAGGGGATCGTGCACCGAGTCCGGGTCGGCCCGTTTGCCACCCAGGCAGATATTGACCGGGTTCGTAGTCTGCTCAAGCAAAACGGCATCGATCTGGCGGGGCGTCCCGCGAATTGATGCACACGGGCACGGTCTCGAAGGCCGGCCTGTCAATCAAAAGCACAGAGTGAGGAGAAAGCATGAAGAAGTGGCTTTTCGCAGTACTGATGGTGGTCACCGGTCTGGCGCACGCCGCACTGGTTGAGGGCGAGGGCAAGGACTATACCCGTCTGATGACACCGCAACCGGTTGCCAATCCCAAGAAGGTCGAGGTAATCGAGTTCTTCTCTTATACCTGCATCCATTGCTATGACCTGGATGTCAGCATGAGCAACTGGGTCAAGACCAAGCCGTCCTACGTTGATTTCAAGCGTGTGCAGATTGTCTGGGGTTCGCAGTTCGAGCCGTTTGCCAAACTGTTCGCCACCATGAACGCCCTGAACCTGACCGAGAAGTTGCATCATCCGGTGTTTGTGGCCATGGTCGAAAAGCGTATCAATCTGGGCGATCCGGCCAAGCTGACTGCCTGGCTCAAGACCCAGCCCGGGGTTGATGTGAACAAGTTCATGCAGACCTACAACTCCTTCGGCATCAATGCCCAGGTGGCCAGTGCCAAGCAGATGACACAGAATTATGCCATTCAGGGCACGCCGACCCTGGTGGTCAATGGCAAAAATGCCCTGCAGCCGGCTACCCCGGATGTGCTGCTCAAACACCTGAATGAAATGGTGGCCATGGCGAAGAAAGAGATCAAATAACCCTTCGGAAGGGTTAGAATAACGGGCGCATTGTGCGCCCGTTTTTTTATGGGGAAATGATGGATCTGATTCTTCTGGGCAAGGCTCTGCTATTGGGTGTCGTCGAGGGCATCACGGAGTTTTTTCCAATCTCGAGTACCGGGCATTTGATTGTCGCCGCCGACTTGATCGGCTTTGATGGTGCCACCGCCAAAGTCTTTGAGGTCGTGATTCAGCTGGGGGCCATCCTGGCTGTTCTGTGGATCTACCGCCAGCGTTTCTGGGACCTGGCCTGCGGGATTGTCGCCAAGCGCGAGCAACAGCAGTTTGCCGGCCACTTGCTGCTGGCTTTTCTGCCCGCGGCCGTGGTGGGGGTGTTGACGGCGGGCTTCATCAAGGCCCGCTTGTTTAATGCGCCCAGCGTGGCCATGGCGCTGGTGGTCGGGGGACTGATCATTCTGTGGGTGGAACGACGTCCGAGACGGGGCCGGGTGCTCGATGTGGATGCCATGAGCTGGCAGGATGCCCTGAAGGTCGGCTGTGCCCAGGTGCTGGCGCTGGTGCCGGGAACGTCTCGTTCCGGGGCGACCATCATTGGCGGCATGTTGTTCGGGCTGGACCGGCGTGTCGCCACCGAGTTCTCGTTCTTCCTCGCCGTGCCGACCATGTTTGCCGCGACGCTTTACGATGTCTACAAGCACCATGCCTTGTTTTCGATATCGGATCTGCCGGTGTTTGCGCTGGGGTTCATCGCGGCGTTCTTTAGTGCCCTGGTGGCGGTTCGCGGCTTGATCCGCTATGTCTCGAACCATTCCTTCGCTGTGTTCGCCTGGTACCGAATCGCATTTGGTTTACTGATTCTGGCCAGCTGGAAGCTGGGCTGGGTCGCTTGGTCTTCCTGAGGCCTTGACAGCAAGGTATTCGTTCTGTAATATACTTTTCTCTAACGGACGCGGGGTGGAGCAGTCTGGTAGCTCGTCGGGCTCATAACCCGAAGGTCGTAGGTTCAAATCCTGCCCCCGCAACCAAGTATTCCGAAGCCAGAGCATTCCTTGTCAAAGGTGCTCTGGCTCCTTCGCGTTTAGCTTGGCGTTAGTTCGCGTTCATTCTTTTTTGGGCGCGTTCCCCTCGAGTCATGTTTTTATACGGCCATGCCTGCGCATGGCCGTTCTTTTATGTTCCGCGGCAATGTTTGCTAACAAAAAAGGCGATCGGATGATCGCCTTTTTGCGTTGTCCAGTGCGGACCGCTCAGATGCGCTTGGCCAGGTCGGTCGCCTTGCCAGTGTAGCTGGCCGGTGTCAGAGCCAGCAGGCGTGCCTTTTCCGCTTCCGGGATGGCCAGGCTGCGGATGAACGAGGCCAGGGTTTCCCGGGTGATGCCGTCCTTGCCACGGGTCAGCTCTTTCAGTTGCTCGTAGGGGTTGGCGACACCGTACCGGCGCATCACGGTCTGGATCGGCTCTGCCAGCAGCTCCCAGGTGCTGTCCAGATCCTGCTGCATGGCCGGCAGGTTGGCTTCCAGCTTGTTCAGGCCGCGCAGGCAGGCCGAGTAGCCCAGCAGGGTGTAGCCCATGGCTACGCCCATGTTGCGCAGCACCGTCGAGTCGGTCAGGTCGCGCTGCCAGCGCGAAATCGGCAGCTTTTCCGCCAGGTGCGTCAGCAGGGCATTGGCCAGACCGAAGTTGCCTTCGGCGTTCTCAAAGTCGATCGGGTTAACCTTGTGCGGCATGGTGGAGCTGCCCACTTCGCCTGCCTTGACCTTCTGCTTGAAGTAGCCCAGCGAGATATAGCCCCAGATGTCGCGGTTCAGGTCGATCAGCACGGTATTGATGCGCGACAGGGTCTGGAACAGCTCCGCCATGTAGTCGTGCGGTTCGATCTGGATGGTGTAGGGGTTGAAGGTCAGGCCGAGGCTGGCGACAAAACGGCCGCACAGACTTTCCCAGTCGATTTCCGGATAGGCGACCAGGTGGGCGTTGTAATTGCCGACGGCACCGTTGATCTTGCCCAGCATTTCCTGGCCCATCAGCTGTTCACGCTGGCGTTGCAGGCGATAGATGACGTTGGCCAGCTCCTTGCCCATGGTGGACGGCGTTGCCGGCTGCCCGTGGGTACGGCACATCATGGGGGCCGGTGCCAGCTCGTGGGCCAGTTCGGTCAGACGCGAGATCAGTCCATCCAGTGCCGGCAGCATGACCGTGTTGCGCGCGGTTTTGAGCATCAGGGCGTGCGACAAGTTGTTGATGTCTTCCGAAGTGCAGGCGAAGTGGATGAATTCGCTGGCGTTCATGACCTCGGGGTTGTCGGACAGGCGTTCTTTCAGCCAGTACTCGATCGCCTTGACGTCGTGGTTGGTGCGCGCTTCGATCGCCTTGACGGCCTGGGCATGCTCTTCGCTGAAGTGCAGGATGATGTCGTCGATTTCAGCGATGGTGGTGGCCGAGAACGGCGGCACTTCTTCGATGCCTGGTTCGGCAGCCAGCATCTTGAGCCATTCCAGCTCGACCTTGATGCGGGCTTTCATCAGTCCGTATTCGGAGAACAGGTTTCGCAGCGGCTCGGTTTGTCCGGCGTAGCGGCCGTCCAGCGGGCTCAGTGCGGTCATCGTCGACAAGTTCATGGCTTGCTTCCAGTCAGAGATTTGAATCCGGGCGCGCCAGCGCCCATGTGTTGCGATGGCTTACATGCCGGGCATCATGCCCTTCATGCCGCGCATCATCTTCATCAAGCCGCCCTTGGAGAACTGCTTCATGAGTTTTTGCGTCTGCTCGAACTGATTGAGCAGTTTGTTGACTTCCTGCACCGAGGTGCCAGAACCGGCAGCGATCCGTCGCTTGCGGCTGGCTTTGATCAGTTCCGGCTTGCGGCGTTCGAGCGGGGTCATCGAATTGATGATGGCTTCAATGCGCGCCATGCTCTTTTCTGCCTCGGCACCCTGAATGCCCTTGGCCATCTGGCCCAGCTGGCCCGGCATTTTTTCCATCAGGTTGCTCATGCCGCCCATCTTTTTCATCTGCTGCATCTGGGCCTTGAAGTCTTCCAGGTCGAAACCCTTGCCGCTCTTGAGCTTTTTCGCCACACGGGCGGCTTCTTCCTGATCGATGCCCTTCTGGACATCCTCGATCAGCGACAGTACGTCGCCCATGCCGAGGATGCGGCTGGCCATGCGGTCCGGATGGAAGGGCTCGAGGCCGTTGATCTTTTCGCCGACACCGATGAACTTGATCGGTTTGCCGGTGACATGGCGTACCGACAGGGCGGCACCACCACGCGCGTCACCGTCCATCTTGGTGAGGATCACGCCGGTCAGGGGCAGGGCTTCGTTGAAGGCCTGGGCCGTATGGACGGCATCCTGGCCCTGCATGGCGTCGACCACGAACAGGGTTTCAATCGGATTGAGCGCGGCATGCAGGGACTTGATTTCCTGCATCATGGCATCGTCGATGGCCAGGCGGCCGGCGGTGTCGACCATCAGGACGTCAAAGTAGTGACGCTTGGCATGGTCGAGCGCCGCGCGCGCGATGGCTTCAGGTTGCTGACCGGCATCCGACGGGAACCACTCCACGCCGACCTGGCTCGCCAGCAGCTTCAACTGCTCGATAGCCGCAGGACGGTAAACGTCCGCCGAGACCACCAGAACCTTTTTCTTTTGCGTTTCCTTGAGCAGTTTGGCCAGCTTGCCCACGGTGGTGGTCTTGCCGGCGCCCTGCAGACCGGCCATCAGGATGATGGCGGGCGGGACCGCAGCCAGATTGAGCGCGTCATTCTGGGCGCCCATCAGGCGGGTAAGTTCTTCGTTGACCACGCCGATCAGCGCCTGGCCGGGGGTCAGGCTGCCGATGACTTCCTGACCGAGGGCGCGTTGCTTGACGTCGGCGATGAAACTTTTGACCACCGGCAGCGCCACATCCGCCTCCAGCAGTGCCATGCGCACCTCACGCAGTGCGTCGGTGATATTGGTTTCCGACAGACGGGCCTGGCCGCGCAGGGTTTTGATGACGCCGGAGAGGCGATTGGAAAGGTTGTCGAGCATGGAACTTCCTCGTGTCTGCCATCAAACGGCAGCTTGGTGTAGACTCTCAAACAGTCCATTTTACACTAGCGGCCGACCCTGTGTCCGGCTGCCGACGAAATTACCACGATGACCGGTTTTCTGCCCGCACTCAGCCTGATCCTGATTGTCGCCTATGCGGCATTGTCCTGGCATGTCATCCGCCATTGGGGCGGTCCTCAGAGCGGAACGCGCAATGTACGGCGCGAGCACTCCGCGCTGGGGATGCTGTTGCTGTTGCACGCCATTGCCGTGTTCGCTCCCATGATGCAGGGGCAGATGGTGGCGCTTGGTGTCGGGCATGCCATGGCGGCCGTCGTGTGGCTGATGCTGACCATCTACTGGACCAGCGGCTTTTTCTATCGCGTCGATGGTCTGCAACTGTTCATGATGCCGCTGGCCAGCCTGACGCTGGCCTTTGCCCTGTTGTTCCCTGGCAGCCATGCGGTGCACGATCTGTTCAACCCCGCCTTTGCCTTCCACATACTGGTCTCGATGCTGGCCTACAGCCTGTTCGCTATCGGCGCCATGCTGGCCATCCTGATGTTGTGGCTGGAGCGGGCCCTGCATGCCCGTCGTGCCGCACCGCTGCTCAGTCGTCTGCCGCCGCTGCTCTCGCTCGAGCGCATGATGTTCCAGGTGCTGTCGGTGGGCTTTGTGCTGCTCACCGCTACACTGGTCAGCGGGGTGGTGTTTTCCGAAGAAGTGCTGGGACGGCCTGCGGCCTTTACCCATAAAACCGTGTTCGGCGCCATTTCCTGGCTGCTGTTCGGTGCGCTGCTGGCTGGGCGCTGGCGTTACGGTTGGCGGGGCCGGGTGGCTATCCGCTGGACCCTGGCCGGTTTTGTCGCTTTGTTATTGGCATACCTCGGCAGCAAGATTGTTCTCGAGTTGATTCTCCACCGCGGCTAGGGGCTGCCGACTGGCCGCGCTCTTGAAAGGAGCAGGCCATGCAGCAACTGGTTTTGTCGTTTTTTCTGATGTGTCTGTCAGCGCTGGCGCTGGCAGCCGTCAATATCAATACCGCCAGCCGGCAGGAACTTGAAACACTTCAGGGGGTAGGCCCCGCCAAGGCCCGTGCCATTATCGAGTTTCGCGAAAAGCATGGGCCTTTTGCTGCGGTGCAGGATCTGCGCCGCGTGCCGGGCTTTGGCGACAAGACGGTGCGCAAGCTCGCCGACAAACTGAGCGTCAGCGGGCCGACCGTGATCGAAGCAGAGCAAGCCAAGCGGTAAGTAATATATAAGGAGTGCGGGTCGGGCCGCCTGCCGGCGGCCCGATGTTACGTCTGGCCGAACAGAGCCAGCGCCGCGGCTCTTTGAACGGCATGGTCGATCAGCGGGGGCGGGTAGTCTCCATGGCGGAGTTTTTCGCCGGCCTGCCAGGGGGCATGGATGTCTCGATCACTCATCCCGGTCAGCTCCGGCACAAACTGGCGGATGAAGCGGCCTTGCGGATCAAACTTCTTTGACTGGGTGACCGGATTGAAAATGCGGAACCACGGCTGCGCATCACAGCCCGTCGAGGCGGCCCACTGCCAGCCACCATTGTTGGAGGCCAGTTCGTAGTCGAGCAGATGTTCGGCAAAAAACTGCTCCCCCCAGCGCCAGTCCACCAGCAAATCCTTGACCAGAAAGCTGGCGACCAGCATGCGCAGGCGATTGTGCATCCAGCCGGTCTGACGCAATTGCCGCATCGCCGCATCCACCAGCGGGTAGCCTGTGCGCCCTTCGCACCAGGCCTCGAACCAGTCCTGGCGATTGCCAAAGGCCAGATGGCGGTACTGAGGGCGGAAGCTTTGTTCCACGACGTGGGGGAAATGCCACAGTAGTTGCTGGTAGAACTCGCGCCAGATCAGTTCATTGAGCCAGGTGCTGGCGCCCGGGGAGGGGCGAGAGGTGGTCAGTGCGACCGCCTGACGAACGGACACCGTACCAAAACGCAGGTGCGGCGACAGCCGTGAAGTGCCATCCACCGCAGGAAAATCCCGCTCCTCGTGATAACGATCCAGTCGGTCGGCAAAGCGCTGCAGCAAGGTCTGCGCGGCGAATTCACCGGGTTGCCAGCCCAGAGAGCACAAATCAGTCGGCATAAAGCCGATCTCTTCCAGCGATGGCAAAGTTTGCGGGGCGATCGGGCAAAGCTTGTGCAGCAGTGTCTCGCTGGGATAGGGCTGCCAGTCGGCGGACGTCAGGCGCGCCAGCCAGGCTTGTTTGTAGGGAGTGAATACGGTGTAGGGCGTACCGGCTTTGCTCAGAATCGCATCGCGGGCGAAGATGACCTGGTCTTGCACCAGCTCCAGGCGGCAGCCTTGCTGCTGCAGCGCCTGGGCCACCTGTTGGTCGCGGCTGATTGCCTGTGGCTCCACATCGCTGGCGGCATAGACGGCGACAGCCTGATGGCGCGCCGCCAGGCGGCAGATCTCTTCTTGCGGATGTCCCATGGCCACCAGCAGGTCACTGCCACGCTGCTGCAACTGCTGTTTCAGCACCTGCAGACTGTGCCAGATGAAGTCTACCCGGCGATCGTGTCGAGGCAAATGCTCCAGAATGCCCCGGTCGAAAACAAAGACACACAAGGTGTGCGGATGGTTTTTCAACGCAGAATAGAGCGCGGCGTGATCCTGCAGGCGAAGGTCGCGGCGGAGCCAGCAAAGGGCGGTTTCGGTGCTCATGATGGGCAAATCTCTCTGTTCTGAAGCGCGGTTCAGGTCTGGTTAGACCACTTTTGTTGTGTTTTTTACAACACTATATGTGTGTTGCGATTGTTTTGTTGTGATTTGACAACAAAGCGACAAACTTAAAATATCTATTAAAAACATATGCTTGTGATGTTTTGCTGTGATTTTGTCTAGCGGCGTGCGCCGACAGCTCGCGACGGTTTTGTATTTTAGCAACGGGCGATTTATATTCCGGACACAAACCACCGCACAGTAACGGTGGTGACAAAATGTTCGGACAATTCAGCGTTACGGACAAATTTAACTGACTTCGAAAGGAATGAGCGATGAACAAAAAGCTGATCGCTGTTGCACTGGCTGCTCTGCCGGTCGCCGCTATGGCTGACGTAACCATCTATGGTGACCTGAGCGTTGCTGTACAGCATGACTCGGTTTCCAACCAGGCTTCGCAAAACCGCGTGCAAGATACCACCTCCAAGGTTGGTTTCAAGGGCACCGAAGACCTGGGCAACGGCCTGAAGACCGTATGGCAAGTTGAAACCCGCGCTCACGCTGATGGCACCGGTTCCGACGGCTTCGCTTCGCGTCAGACCTTCGTTGGTCTGGACGGCGGCAACCTGGGTCTGGTCCGCATTGGTTACATCAACAACTTCCAGAACGATCTGGGCGCGGTTGACCAGTGGCAATATAACAGCAACTACGGTTATGGCTCTAAGGCTTCCAGCGGTTCTGTTGCCAGCCTGTCGGGCGCTAATGGTCTGGGTATCTTCACCAATACCGGTGCCCGCCTGACCAACGCCATCCGTTACGACAGCGCTACCTTCGCCGGCTTCAACTTCGGCCTGGTGTACAGCGCTGGTGAAAACGCCGTTCAAAACCAACGTGCTGACGGCACCACTAGCTCCTCCAACATCTGGGGTGCTGGCCTGAACTACACCTACGGCCCGGTTGCTGCTCACTACGCTTACCAGCAAGAAAGCAATCCGTCGAACGTCGTTGGCTCCACTGGCAACCATTCGGCTTCCAAGCACTACGTAGAAGTTGACTACAACCAAGACAACCTGTTTGTTGGCCTGGCTTACGCTTCTTCGACCGGTTACGACTGGCAAGACGGCTTCGCTGGCGACAACGGCGGCTTCGACATCACCAAGAAGTGGAACGGTAATGTTGTTGGCGCTACCGGTAACAACTCGGTTCAAGCTCAGCTGAAGGCCCGTCAGGCTGCTCTGTCCGCTTCCTACGCTTTCGGCGCCATCGTACCGAAGATCACCTACGCCAAGGGCTGGGATCAAAGCGCCAACGGTTCGAGCGTGAACAACTCGGGCTACACCCAGTATGTTCTGGGCGTTGACTACCTGCTGTCCAAGCGCACCACCGCTGGTCTGTCCTACGGTCGTGTAAACTTCGACAAGAACACCACCCTGGCTCAAGGCTGGAACTCTGGTTCCGACCTGACCGTCAAGACCCTGGCGTTCACCCTGCAACACAACTTCTAATCTGATTCCGATCAGTTAGAACTGTGATGGAAAGGGCTGCTTCGGCAGCCCTTTTTCCATTTGCGCTTTTCCCTTTGCCACGCTCCCTGTTCTTTCTCCACGTACTTGCCTAGTCTTGGCAGCTTTCCACCCACGGAGAGCTGAGTCATGTTCGAACACGAACCCAGCAGCGCTTACCTGCAATCTCTGATTGAAGCCGCCATCGGCGAGCGGGCATCCGATATTCATCTCGAACCCGGGCATGTGCACAGTGTCATCCGCTGGCGTATCGACGGGCAGCTGCGACCGGCTACGCTGTCCTCTCCCGTCGGGCATGACCGCCTGGTGTCGTGCGCCAAGGTGCTGGCCCAGATGGACATTGCCGAGCGGCGGCTGCCTCAGGATGGCCGCTTTGACTTCACGCTGCCGGATGGCGTCGTGCGCGATATCCGTGTCAGCAGTCTGCCGACGCTGGCAGGCGAAAAACTGGTGATGCGTATCCTGAGTCAGCCGCAGGCCCTGCCATTGAGTGCACTCGGGCTGGCGTCCGCGCAATTGCAGCGCCTGCAGCAGGGACTGGCCCGGCCGCATGGCATGTTGCTGATGACCGGTCCGACCGGCAGTGGCAAAACCACAACGCTGTATGCCTGCCTGCAATCACTCTCGGTACAGACGCTGAATGTCAGTACGGTGGAAGACCCGGTTGAAATGGCGCTGGAGGGCGTACATCAGGTGGCGGTGTGTGAGCGGAGTGGACTGGACTTCCCACTGGCGCTGCGCGCGCTGCTACGGCAGGACCCGGATGTCATCATGGTCGGTGAGATGCGCGATGGCCTTACGGCCGACATCGCCATCAAGGCGGCGCAAACGGGTCATCTGGTGCTGTCCAGTCTGCATACTGCCAGTGCCCGTGCGTCTATTGCCCGTTTGTTGAATATGGGCGTCTCCGCCGTCAACCTGGCCTCGGCCAGACCGCTGATTGTGTCGCAGCGCTTGCTGCGCAGGCTATGCCGACAGTGTCGCCAGCCAGTGCATCTGTCGCCGGGTGGCTGGCGAGAGCTGGGGTGGCCGCAGGCCCTGCCGGAACAGATGGATTGTCATGATGCTGCAGGCTGCCCGGCGTGCCAGTTCAGTGGCTATCACGGGCGCATTGGCATCTTCGAATTGCTGCAGTTTTCCGAGGAGGGACGGGGGGCCGAGATGCAGGAAACCGGTCCCAATTTGCGCCAGGCCGCCTTGCTCAAGGTGATGCAGGGGGAAACCAGTCTGGCTGAAGCGTTGGCGCAGACAGAGGCCTGAGTCCATGCTGCGTCAGTCATCACACGCACAACAGCTGGGCTGGGTGTTGCGTCAGCTGGCAACCTTGCTGCAGGCCGGTGTGCCACTGAGTCAGGCGCTGGAAATCCTGGTCCAGGGGCCATTGTCGGCTAATATGCATCAGGCACTGCAGGGGGTGAGTTATGCCCTGAGTGAAGGCGAGGCATTGCATCGGGCGCTGCAGCGCTTTCCGCGGCTGTTTCCTGCCAGGGTCTGCGTGGCCATCATGGCCGCCGAGGCCGGCGGCCAGTTGGCCAGGACGCTGATGCAGCTGGCGCTGGAGCAGGAGGGGCGAAATCGTCTGGCTGCCAGGGTTCGTCAGGCACTGTTTTACCCGGTCCTGGTGATGCTGACCGGGTTGGGGGTAATGCTCGGCGTCTGTCTGACGGTGGTGCCGGTGTTTCGCGAGCACTATCTGGCCGCCGGACGTGACTTGCCCCTGGTGACGCGGGGGCTGCTCGCGCTGACCGACGCCCTCACCAGCCCCCTGGGCGCCTTGTTGCCGATCTGTGCTGTCCTGCTGGTTTGGCTTCTCCGTCGGCGGGCCTGGTTCGGGCGCAGCTGGCTGCTGGCGCGGCTGGCGGACCGGCTGCCGCTGTGGGGGGCGCTGAGACGCGAGGCGGCCCTGGCGCGCTGGACCCGGACACTGTCCCTGCTGCTCGAGGCCGGGGTGCCCCTGATGGTGGCATTGCCGGCGGCTTCGCAGGCGGCCGGTCATCATGTTCTGGATCATCTTTCGCGCACAATGCTGCAGTTGGTCAGTGCGGGCAGCAGCCTGCACCAGACCGTGGCGGGCATGCCCTGGTTTCCGCCGATTCTGGTCCAGCTGCTGCGTGTCGGCGAACAGAGCGGGGCACTGGCCGGCATGTGTGCGCGGGCTGCCGAGTATTTTGCGGCGGAGGTGGAGCAAAGGGTGGCCGTGCTGACTGGCTTGCTGGAGCCCTTTGCCATGCTGCTGCTGGGGCTGATGTGTGCCGGCCTGATCTGGGCACTTTATCTGCCGATCTTTGAATTGGGTGAAACGGTGATGTGATGATGATTTCCTTGCTTCCCTGGTGGCTGGTCGGCCTGTTTGGCCTGCTGATCGGCAGTTTTCTGAATGTACTGATCCACCGCCTGCCGCGCATGGTGCGAGGGGAGGTCAGCGGGGTGTACAACCCGGTCTGGCCGCGTTCGCATTGTCCGGCTTGTCGCCATGTCCTGCGTGCTCGTGACCTGGTTCCGGTGCTCTCCTGGCTGTGCCTGCGCGGACGTTGTGCCTTTTGCCAGGCCGGCATTTCCGCACGCTACCCCCTGGTCGAGCTGCTGACGGGGAGTTGTTTTGCCTTGCTGGCCTGGCGCGCGGGGGATGCTTACTGGCTGCTTGGCGGGCTGTGGCTGACGGCCTGCCTGATCGCCCTGCTGGTCATCGATGCCGAAACCGGGCTGTTGCCGGACAGCCTGACGCTGCCCCTGCTGTGGGCCGGGCTGCTGTTCAACCTGAACGGCGCCCGTGTCCCGCTCTCGCAGGCTGTGCTCGGGGCGGTGGCTGGTTATCTGGTGCTGTGGCTGTTGTACTGGTGCTTCCGGCTGCTGACCGGGCGTGAAGGCCTGGGGTATGGCGATTTCAAGCTGCTGGCGGCGCTGGGCGCCTGGCTGGGCTGGCAGGCGTTGCCGCCGCTGCTGCTGCTGTCTTCGCTGACAGGTTTGGTTGCGGCGGGTATCCTTATGCTTTTGCGGCGCATGTCGCGCCGTGATGCATTGCCCTTCGGACCATTTCTGGCGCTGGCTGGCTGGATGTACTGGCTGTGGGGGGCTGCTTGAAGAGACGTTGAACCATGGCAATCAAGGTAGTGGGCCTGACCGGCGGTATCGGTTCAGGCAAGAGCGCGGCGGCTGATCTGTTCGCCGGGCTGGGGGTGGTGGTCGTCGACACTGATGTCATCTCGCGCCGTCTGACCGGGCCCGATGGCGAGGCCATGGCGCCGTTGCGCCAGGCGTTTGGTGCCGAGTGTGTGTTGCCGGATGGTTCCCTGAACCGGGTGGCGATGCGGCAGCAGGTGTTTGCCGATCCGCAGGCGCGTGCACGGCTGGAGGCGATCCTGCACCCCATGATCATGGTGCACGGCATGCGTCAGCTGCAGCAGGCACAGGGGGCTTACGCGCTGCTGGTGGTGCCGCTGCTGTTTGAAAGCCAGCGCTATCTGACCCTGATTTCACGCAGTTTGCTGATTGATTGTGACGAGTCGCTGCAGGTGGCGCGCGTGGCGCAACGCAGTGGATTGTCCGATACGGAGGTGCGCGCCATCATGGCGGCGCAGATGTCTCGGGCAGAAAGACAGGCCCGCGCGGACGATATTATCCACAATAACGGCTCATTGGATGATTTGAGGCTTCAAGTTGAGGAGAAACATCGTTATTATCATGCCATTCTCAGCTAGATTAACCATCCTGAATCAAAGCCACCAAGAAGGGCGGACGCGTCGTGATCAGTTTTGAATTCCCTGTCACCGAGCGGACTCGGATCCTGCTCAGACTGGAACAGCTCTATGGACGGCTCGGCTTTTTCATCGAGCGTGAGCATTGCTACGAGCATCATGCTGCGCTGCTGGTGCTGTTCGAGCTGATGGAAACCGCGTCCAGGGCCGATCTGAAGGCGGATCTGCTGCAGGAACTCGAGCGACAGAAGCAAATGCTCGAGGCCTTGCGCGACAACCCGAATGTGGCGGAAGAAACCCTGGAAGGGGTGCTGGAGTCGATCGAGGCGACCTCGACCGATCTGCTGGCCCTGACCGGCAAATTCGGCCAGCATCTGCGCGAAAACGAATGGCTGATGGCCATCAAACAGCGGGCAGGCATTCCGGGCGGGACTTGCCAGTTCGATTTGCCCTCCTACCATCTGTGGCAGGAAAAAACCTCCGATGAGCGACGCATCGACCTGAAACGCTGGGTTGCCCCGCTGATGCCGACTGCCGAAGCCACGCGCATCCTGCTGCAAATCCTGCGCGACAGTGGTAAAACCCACCACTACGTGGCCCGCCACGGTGCATTCCAGCAAATGTCTGGCGGCAAGGTGGTTCAGCTGATCCGGGTGAATTACGATGAAACGCTGGGCATCCTGCCTGAGCTGTCCGCCAACAAATACGCGCTGAACATCCGCTTCATCGAGGCCGGCACCGGCGAGTCGCGTGCCCGCCAGACCGAGAGCGACATCGAGTTCGGCCTGACCCACTGCAAATTTTAACTTTGAAAATGTCTGAATCTGTCACTGTCGTCCGTTGTCCGACCTGTCGCACCAAGGTGCGCTGGGTGGCTGCCAGCACCTGGCGGCCGTTTTGCTCCGAGCGCTGCAAGCTGATTGATCTCGGCCAGTGGGCCGAAGAGGGCTATCGCCTGCCGGCCGTTGAGACCGAGCCGATGGAAAATGAAATCTGACCGCCGGACAGCCGAAAGAAAAAACGGGGCGATTCGCCCCGTTTTTTCTTTCGCTGGCCACCCTGCTCAGACCCGGGCCAGCGCAGCACCCTGGGCGAAGTAGGCTTTGATGCCATCATAAATCGCCTGCGCCATTTTCTGCTGGAACTCCCCGCTGATCAGCCGCTGTTCTTCATCCGGATTACTGATGAAGGCGGTCTCGACCAGGATAGAAGGAATGTCCGGTGCCTTGAGCACCGCAAACCCGGCCTGCTCGACCTTGCCCTTGTGCAGGCGATTGAGCGAACCGGCCTGGTTGAGCACCAGACGGCCCAGCTTCAAGCTGTCATTGATGGTGGCGGTCTGCGTCAGGTCGAACAGGGTATTGGCCAGATATTTGTCGCGCGTATTGGCAATCTTTACCCCGCCGATCAAGTCGGCCTCGTTCTGGCTTTGTGCCAGGAAGCGTGCTGCCGCACTGGTCGCGCCTTTTTCCGACAAGGCAAAAACCGATGTCCCGCTGGCTTGCGGCGTGGTGAAGGCATCGGCATGAATCGAGATGAACAGATCGGCGTTCAGCTTGCGCGCCTTGGCCACCCGTACACCGAGCGGAATAAAGACATCATCTTCGCGCGTCATGTAAGCCTTCATCTTGCCATCGGCGTTGATCAGGGACTTGAGCAGCGAAGCGATTTTCAGCACGACATGCTTTTCGTGATTGCCGGCGGGGCCGGTGGCACCGGGATCCTCGCCACCATGGCCGGGGTCGAGCATGATCACGATCGGGCGGCCCTGGCTGGGGGAGGGCTTGTTGCGGGTGCGCACGTCCGGCTGCGTCATGGTGCCCTTGTTGTAATCCTCCAGCAGCCCCAGCAGAGGGTCATCCTGTGCCGCTGCGGCCCCGCCCGGATACAGGTCGACCACCAGGCGGTTCTTGAAGTCCGCCACCGGCGCCAGGGTAAACACCTGCGGCTTGATCGGTGTTTTCAGCTCCAGTACCAGACGCACCGTGTCCGGAGAGTACTGGCCTGCGCGTGCCGACTTGATATACGGGTCACTGGCGCTGATCTGACTGCCGATATCCTTGAGGATGCCATTCAGGCTGATGCCCTGCAGATCCACCACCAGACGGTCAGGGTTGGCCAGGGTGAAGGTCTTGAACTGTACGGCCGCGCTGGTTTCCAGCGTGACCCGGGTATAGGTCGAAGACGGCCAGACGCGGACGGCGACCAACTGGCTTTCGGCTGCACGGCTGACCCGGCTGACCGACAGGATCAGCGTGGCTGCCGCCAGATTCAGCAATCGGCGGCGGGTGGGGTCGAATGGCGTGTCAGACATGTTTTTCCTGCCTCGCTCAATGCGGTGAATCGGTAATGACGGCCGCTGTCGGCCACCTCCAGTGCCAGGATCAGGTCCGGTGGCGGCAACAGCCCCTGTGCCTTGTCCGGCCATTCCACCAGACAGACCGTGTCTGCCGCGAAATAATCGCGAAAGCCCGCGTCTTCCCACTCCTCGGGATCGGCAAAGCGATAGAGGTCGAAGTGGTGTAGTGTCAAAGCGGGCAGGGAATAAGTTTCCACCAGGGTATAGGTCGGACTCTTGACCTTGCCCTGATAGCCCAGTCCTTGCAGCAGGCCGCGAGTGAAGGTGGTCTTGCCGGCACCCAGATCGCCATGGAGATGAATTACCAGCCCCGGCGTCAGTGCGCGTGCAAACCGCCCGGCGAGCGCCAGCGTAGCGGCCTCGTCTGGCAGATAACATAGGCTGGTATCATGTGAGTCCATGAGCGAAATATCCTTTCAAACACCGGATTATCCCGAATTGGCGCGGCAAATCAAAGCCTGGAGCCATGAATTGGGGTTTGCCGACGCCCGTATTACCCGCCCGTCATTGCCGGCGGCCGCCGAGGCACGGCTGAATGACTGGCTGAGCAAGGGCCATCATGGCGAGATGGACTATATGTCGCGCCACGGCGTGCTGCGCGTGCAGCCCGTCGCGCTGGTCCCCGGGACCTTGTCGGTCATCAGCGTGCGCATGAACTACTGGCCGCAGACGGCGGCCGATGCCATGACGCAGTTGCAGGATGGTCAGCAGGCCTATCTGTCGCGCTATGCCCTGGGGCGCGACTATCACAAGGTGCTGCGCAACCGCCTGCAGAAACTGGCGGAGCGCATTCAGACCCACATCGGTCCTTACGGCCACCGGGCCTTTACCGACAGCGCCCCGGTGGCGGAAGTGTCGCTGGCCAGCCAGGCCGGGCTGGGCTGGCGCGGCAAACATACGCTGCTGCTGACCCGGGAGCAGGGTTCGCTGTTTTTCCTCGGCGAACTGTTTACCACCTTGCCCTTGCCGGAAGATGCCGCGCAGCAAGGGCATTGTGGCCGTTGCTCGCGCTGCATCAGCGCCTGCCCCACCGGTGCCATCGTGGCGCCGTATGAGGTCGATGCACGCCGCTGCATCTCTTATCTGACCATCGAGCTGGCCGGTCCCATCCCCGAAACGTTGCGGCCATTAATCGGCAATCGTGTCTATGGCTGTGATGACTGCCAGCTGGCCTGTCCGTGGAATCGCTTTGCCGTGCCGGCGAGTGAGGCCGATTTCGCGGTCCGGCACGGGCTGGACCGGGTCAGTCTGGTGGATTTGTTTGCCTGGAGTGAAGCAGATTTTCATGCCCGCTTGGCCGGCAGTCCGATCTATCGCATCGGGTTCGAACGCTGGTTGCGCAATCTGGCCGTGGGCCTGGGGAATGCGCCGGGCAGCCCCGCGGTGATCGCGGCCCTGCAGGCGCGGGCCGATCATCCCTCCGCGCTGGTGCGCGAGCATGTGGCCTGGGCGCTGGCCCGGCACGGCGTGCCGGACCGGTCTTGAATCAGCTGCGGCTGGGGGCAATCACCAGCGACTCGCCTTCCATCACCACCTTGTCGCCGACCAGGCATTGCGTGGCCAGCGTCACCCGCTTCTTCGCCTCGTCCAGCGCAATCACCGTGGCACGAGCGATCACGGTTTCACCCAGCTTCACCGGCGCCTTGAATTTGGCCGATTGCGACAGATAGATCGTGCCTTCGCCCGGCAGCTTGGTGCCGAGAATGGTCGAGATCAGGCTGGCCGTCAGCATGCCGTGGGCAATGCGGGTTTTGAACGGTGTGGTTTCGGCATAGGCCTGGTTGAAGTGCACCGGATTGGTGTCGCCACTGGCGGCGGCAAACATCAGCACATCGGCTTCGGTGATGGTTTTGCCGAACTCGGCAACATCGCCCACTTTCAACTCTTCGAAGTAAACGGTCATGGTGTGCTTCCTGGCTATGACAAAGAAATGGACGTCCATACTACCGCAGTTTGACGCCATGCAAATTATCGTCAGATGACGTAGTATCTGGATTTGGTTGCATTTTTGCGACGATATGCTGATGTCACTCCAAACAAACGCTTGTTTGAAATGGATGATCATGCATAATCAGGACGTCTTCACCGTTCGCCCAGCCGGCACCCAGACCGGACGCGACGGCGAACGCCGATACGCACCGCCTTTGATACAACTCAATATGGTGAACCAGAACGATGAAAGCCCTTGTAGCTGTAAAGCGCGTTGTTGATTACAACGTCAAAGTCCGTGTCAAAGCCGATGGTTCCGGCGTTGACATCGCCAATGTCAAAATGTCGATGAATCCGTTCGACGAAATCGCGGTGGAAGAGGCCGTCCGGCTGAAAGAGGCGGGCAAGATCTCGGAAATCGTGGTGGTGTCGCTCGGGGTCAAGCAGTGTGAAGAAACCTTGCGTACTGCGCTGGCCATGGGGGCCGACCGCGCCATTCTGGTGGAAACCGAGGTCGAACTGCAGCCGCTGGCCGTGGCCAAGCTGCTCAAGAGCGTGGCCGAGCGCGAACAGCCGCAACTGATCATCCTCGGCAAACAGGCCATCGATGACGATGCCAATCAGACCGGCCAGATGCTGTCCGCCCTGCTGGGCTGGGCGCAAGGCACGTTTGCCTCCAAGGTCGAGCTGGGCAGTGAAACCATCAAGGTGACACGTGAAATCGACGGCGGCATGGAGACCGTGGATCTGCGTCTGCCGGCCATCGTGACCACCGACCTGCGTCTGAACGAGCCGCGCTACGTCAAGCTGCCGAACATCATGGCCGCCAAGAAGAAGCCGCTGGACAAACTCACCCCGGCCGAGCTGGGGGTGGATCCGGCGCCGCGTCTCAAGACCGTGAAAGTCGCCGAGCCGGGCAGCCGTGCTGCCGGCATCAAGGTGGCCAACGCAGCCGAGCTGGTGGCCAAACTCAAGAACGAAGCAAAGGTGCTGTGACATGGCCATTCTTGTTATTGCTGAACACGATCATCACAGCCTGAAAGCAGGCACCCTGAACACCGTTGCTGCGGCCGGCAAGATCGGCGGCGAGATTCACCTGCTGGTGGCCGGCCAGGGTTGCGCCGCCGTTGCCGAAGCGGCCCGTCAGGTCGCCGGCGTGAGCAAGGTGTTGCTGGCCGACGATGCGCTGTATGCCCACGGTCTGGCTGAAAATCTGGCCAATCTGGTGCTGGGTCTGGCCAAGGGCTACAGCCATGTGCTGGCGCCGGCCACCGCCAGCGGCAAGAACTTCCTGCCGCGCGTCGCCGCCCTGTTGGACGTGGCGCAGATCTCCGACATCGTGGCCGTCGAATCGCCCAATGTCTTCGTGCGCCCGATCTACGCCGGTAACGTGCTGGCTACGGTCGAGTCTGCCGACAGCGTCAAGGTGATCACCGTGCGTACCACGGCCTTTGATCCCGTGGCTGCCAGCGGCGGCAGCGCTGCCGTGGAGAACATTGCCGCTGCCGCGGATGCCGGTGTGTCGCGCTTTGTCTCGCAGGAGCTGACCAAGTCGGATCGTCCCGAACTGGCCGCCGCCAGCATCATCGTGTCGGGCGGGCGTGCCCTGGGTTCGGCCGATCAGTTCCAGGCCGTCCTGGCGCCGCTGGCCGACAAGCTGGGCGCGGCACTCGGGGCCTCGCGCGCCGCCGTGGATGCCGGTTATGCGCCCAATGACCTGCAGGTCGGTCAGACCGGCAAGGTGGTGGCGCCGCAGCTGTATGTTGCCGTCGGGATCTCCGGTGCCATTCAGCATCTGGCCGGCATGAAGGATTCCAAGGTCATCGTGGCCATCAACAAGGACGAAGAGGCACCGATTTTCCAGGTGGCGGATTACGGCATTGTCGGCGATCTGTTCACCGTGGTGCCCGAGCTGCTGGCTGAACTGTCCAAGGGCTGAGCAGGCATGTCGCAGTAAACAGACCGGCAAACGCACGAGGGGCGCGTTTGCCGGTTTTTTCATATAAAAACACAGCAACACGGGAGAAACAGCATGAACTACAAGGCACCGCTGAAAGAGCTCAATTTCGTGCTCAACCAGATTGCCGAGCTGCCATCGGTCTGCAGCCTGCCGGGCTATGAGGATTGCAGCGTTGAACTGGTGGAGGCCATCCTGGAGGAGGGCGCCAAGTTCGCCGAACAGGAATTGGCACCGATCAACCGCCAGGGAGATCAGGGGGCACGCTGGCACGATGGCGAGGTGACCGCCGCCCCGGGCTTCAAGCAGGCCTGGAAGGGCTATGTCGAGTCCGGCTGGGTCGGCCTGCGCGCCCCGGCAGCCTATGGCGGCCAGGGCCTGCCGGCCCTGGTGGCGCTGGCGGCCGAAGAAATGTGGTGTTCGGCCAACCTGGCTTTTTCCCTGGCACCGATGCTGACCCTGGGGGCCATCGAAGCGATCGAACACCATGCCAGCGAGGCCCTCAAGGACCTCTACCTGCCGCGCATGGCGACCGGCGAATGGACCGGCACCATGAACCTGACCGAACCGCAGGCCGGTTCCGATCTGGCGCAGGTCCGCACTCGGGCCGAAGCCCAGGCCGACGGCAGCTACCGCATCAGTGGCCAGAAGATCTTCATCACCTGGGGCGAGCATGACATGGCGGACAACATCGTCCATCTGGTGCTGGCCCGACTGCCGGATGCCCCGGCCGGCGTCAAGGGCATCTCGCTGTTCATCGTGCCCAAGTTCCTGGTCAATGCCGATGGCAGCCTCGGCGCCCGCAACGATGTGCGCTGCGTGTCGATCGAACACAAGCTGGGCATTCACGGCAGCCCGACTGCCGTGATGAGTTTTGGCGATCAGGGCGGCGCCGTCGGCTATCTGGTGGGCGAGCTGAACAAAGGCCTGGCCTATATGTTCACCATGATGAACCATGCCCGTCTCGGCGTCGGGGTAGAGGGGCTGGCAGTGTCCGAGCGCGCCTATCAGGCCGCGGTCAACTATGCCCGCGAGCGCGTGCAAAGCCGTGCCGTCGGCGCCGCCGATGCCGCAGGCGTACCGATCATTCGCCATCCAGATATCCGCCGCATGCTGATGACCATGCGGGCGCAGATCGAGGCGCAACGGGCACTGGCCTGCTATGCCGCCGCCGCACTGGATCGTGCCGGCCATCATCCGGTACCGGAAGAGCGTGCACGCAACCAGGCACTGCTGAATTTCCTCATCCCCATCGTCAAAGGCTGGAATACCGAACAGGCCAATGAGATCACCTCGATGGCCATCCAGGTACACGGTGGCATGGGCTATATCGAGGAGACCGGCGTGGCGCAGTACTACCGCGACGCGCGCATCACGGCGATTTACGAAGGCACGACCGGTATCCAGGCGCTGGATCTGATCGGCCGCAAGACTGCCGGTGACCAGGGCGCCGTGGCGCAGGGGCTGCTGGAAGAGGTTCTGGTGACGGTGCGCGAGCTGGAGGCTGCCGGGCAGAGCGGTCTGGCGCGCAATTTGCGTCGTGCCGCAGCAGACGCCAGTCGCGCCATCGGTTTCGTGCTCGAACATTTCACTACCCGGCCGGAATGGCCGGCAGCCGGCTCGGTACCCTTCCTCAAGCTGATGGGTATCGTACTCGGCGGCTGGCAAATGGGACGGGCAGCGCTGATTGCCCAGCGTGGCTTGACCGAGGAGGGCGCCGATCAGGATTTCCTGCAGTCCAAGCTGGTCACCGCGCGCTTTTATGGCGAACACCTGCTGCCGCAGACCGCCGGCCTGGCGCATGCCATCGTCGAAGGGGCCGAAAGCGTGCTGGAGCTGGGCGAAGCCAGCTTCTGAGCGGCTTCCCCGCCTGCCACCGCCGTGCCGTCCCAAGGGACCGCACGGCGGTTTTTTTTGGCCGGCCGCCATGGATCGACCGCGCCGCCTTGCCATTTGAAAGCAGCTATTAATAATTGTCCGATTGATTATCAGCCTGAATCAGTGTTCTGCTCGTGCCGCCTCCCGTTCCTCCGGTCAGGTGAAGGGCGAGGCCACGATCAGTACGCTCGGACACAATGAACGTCATCGATATTTCCCGCTTCCCCTTTCGTCGCCATTGGGCGCTGCTGTGTCTCTGCCTGGTCTGGTCCGGCTGGCGGCTGCTGACTTTGCCGACGCTGCCTGTCGTGATGGCAAAGCCCGCGGCCGCACCGGACTTGCAGCAGGCCGCCAGCCGTCTGGCGTCGGCACACTGGTTCGGCCCGCTTGTGCCCCCCGACCCGCCTGGTCTGGTCGTGCTCGGCGTCTTTGCGCCCGGCCACGGGGCGCATCAGCCCGGCTTTGCCATTGCCCGCCGTGATGGCGCCAGCCTGGCGCTGCTGGCCGGTCAGCAACTGGAACAATGGCGCGTGCAGGCGATTGCGCCGGATGGCCTGATTCTGGCTCAGGGACGCCATCAGCACTTTTATCCCCTCAGCCGGCAGACGACCCCGGCGGGGGAGGGGGGCGGTCAGGATGCCCTGCCGCTGCCGGGAGACGACGAGTGATGCCGCGCCACCACCTGGCGGGGCTGCTGTTCCTGCTGGCCGCACTGAACACGCCGCTTGGCGCCACGCCGGCGGGCAGGGAGAGTGTCACGCTCAATTTTGCCAATGCCGATATCGAGACCGTGGTGCGCGCCATCGGCGAGATGACCGGGCACAACTTCCTGCTCGACCCGCGCATCAAAGGTACCGTCAACATCATCTCCTCCCAGCCGGTGTCAAGGGCGCTGGCCTACCAGATCCTGCTGTCCTCACTGCGTCTGCAGGGCTTCAGCGCGGTCGAGGGGGAGGGGGTGGTCAAGATCGTGCCCGAGTCGGATGCCAAGCTGCACGCCCGTGTCGCGACCCGGGGCGGTCAGGGCGGCGAGCGACTGATCACCCGGGTCTTCACCCTGAAAAACAGCAATGCGGCACAGTTGCTGCCGGTCATCCGGCCGATCGTGTCTCCCAACAATGCCTTGTCCGCCTTTGCCCAGGCCAATGCGCTGGTGGTGACGGACTACGCCGACAACCTGCGCCGCATCGAAAGCATCGTGGCCAGCCTGGAGGGCGTGGCCGACAGTCAGACGGCCGTGGTTCCCTTGCTTTATGCCTCGGCCAGTGAGCTGGCGACGACGCTGGGCAAGCTGCTGCAGGATGCCGGCAGTGAGGGCAGCCGGCTGATCATCAATGCCGACAGCCGGGCCAATGTGTTGCTGGTGCGTGCCGACCTGCCGGGGCGGCTTAACCAGGTGCGGCAACTGGTGCAGATGCTGGATCAGCCCAGCCAGGCCGGTGCCAATGTACGGGTGGTGTACCTGAAAAACGCCGATGCCGCCCGCGTGGCGCAAACCTTGCGAGCCCTGCTGAGCAGCAGTGCCGCCCCGCTGGCCGAAACGCGCAAGAGCAGCCTGCCCTCATCCCCCGCCGCCAGCGGGATCGGCCAGGGGCAGGTCGCCGGCAATCAGGACGCCGGCAGCAGCAATGCCGCACCCCTGGCGGCCGATCCGGCGGCAGCGCCCGACGGATCCGCCGCCGGCAACACCCCGGCCAGTACGCTGGTGCAGGCTGATACCGCCAGCAATGCCCTGATTCTCAATGTGCCGGACAGCATGTATCGCAACCTGCGCAATGTGATCGACCTGCTGGATCGCCGGCGCGCTCAGGTCCATGTCGAGACCCTGGTCATGGAGGTCTCGGCACAGCGTCTGCAGGAGTTGGGCGTGCGCTGGCAGGCGCTGCAGACACAGCCCGGCAGTGGGTCGGCCGGCGGCAATACGCTGGCGCTGCAGTTGGGCAGTCAGGGGCTGGGACTCACGGCCGGAAGCGGGGCTGGTGTCTTGCACGTCAAGGGGCTGGGCAATGTGCTGGACCTGACGGTGCTGGCCCGCGCACTCGAGACCGAGGCTCAGGGCAATATCCTCTCCAACCCGACGCTGATGGCAACCGACAATGAACCGGCGCGCATCGAGGTCGGCCAGGAAATCGCGGTACAGACCGGTCAGTACAGCAATCTCGGCTCAGGCAGCAATACGGCCTCGCCCTTTACCACCTATGACCGCAAGACGGTCGGCCTCAAGCTGGCCATCGTGCCGCAGATCTCCGAGGGCGGCAGCATTCGCATGAAGATCCTGCAGACGGCCTCCTCCATTGATCCGGCCAGTGCCAACTCCACTCTCCCGACCTTCAACATCCGCTCGGTGGAAACCTCGGTCACGGTCGAGGATGGCGGCATCATCGCCATCGGCGGGCTGATCCAGGAGACCGTCAGCAACAATCAGGACAAGATCCCGCTGCTGGGCGACATCCCCGGTCTGGGCTGGCTGTTCCGGCATCAGGTGAAGGCCCGCAACAAAACCAATCTGCTGGTGTTCCTCAAACCGACCATCGTGCGGGATGACGGCGGTGCGCGCGCCATCGCCGAAGAGCGCTATCGCTACATTCTGGGCGACAGCTATGCGCGCCGGACGAGCCCGCTGGCGCTGGATGCCCGCAGCGCGCTGGAAGCGCTGCCCAGCGGCATCAAGTCGCTGCAGGGGGAGGGCGGCGCACCATGAGCCGTCGTCTGCCCTTTGCCTTTGCCCGTGATCAGGGCGTGCTGCTGCTGCCGGATGGCAGCTGGCAGGTGCGCGAGGATGCGGCGCCGGAGGGATGGAGTGAGGTGCTGCGCCTGTTCGGCCCACCGGCACAGGTCGTCCTGCTGACGGAGACGGCCTTCGGCCAGGCCCTGGCGGCGCACTATGCCGAGCATGACGGGGCGGCCGGCGTGGTCGAGGACATCGGCCAGACCCTGGATATTGCCCGGCTGATCGAGTCCCTGCCCACGGTGGAAGATCTGCTGGAGAGCGAGGGCGATGCCCCGATCATCCGCATGATCAATGCGCTGCTGGCGCAGGCCTTGCGCGAGCAGGCCTCCGACATCCACATCGAGCCCTTCGAGGGGTATTCGGTGGTGCGCTTTCGCCTGGACGGCACGCTGCGCGACATTGCCCGTCCGCACCGGGCATTGCATGCCGCCATGGTGTCGCGCATCAAGATCATGGCCAGCCTGGATATTGCCGAGCGGCGCCTGCCGCAGGATGGCCGCATCTCGCTGCGCCTTGGGGGGCGGCCGGTCGACGTCCGGGTCTCGACCCTGCCGACCGGCTTTGGCGAGCGGGTGGTGCTGCGTCTGCTGGACAAAGAGGCCGCCCGCCTGGACCTGGGCGCGCTGGGCATGCCGCCCGACACCCTGGCGGCCGTCGACCGGGTGATTCGTCAGCCGCACGGCATCCTGCTGGTGACCGGGCCGACCGGCTCGGGCAAGACCACCACCCTGTATGCAGCCCTGTCGCGGCTGGATGCCGATCAGACCAACATCATGACCGTCGAGGACCCGGTGGAGTACCACCTGCCGGGTATTGGCCAGACCCAGGTGAATGCCCGCATCGACATGAGCTTTGCCCGTGCCCTGCGCGCCATCCTGCGCCAGGACCCGGATGTCATCATGATCGGCGAGATCCGCGATCTGGAAACCGCCCAGATCGCCATTCAGGCCTCGCTGACCGGCCATCTGGTGCTGGCTACCCTGCATACCAATGATGCCGTCAGTGCCGTGACGCGGCTGGTGGACATGGGGGTGGAGCCATTTCTGCTGGCCTCGTCGCTGCTGGCGGTCATGGCGCAACGGCTGGTGCGACGCTGTTGCCCGGATTGCCGCACCACACGGGCGGGGCCGGTGAGGCATGCCTGCCAGACCTGCGGTGGTAGTGGCTACCGTGGTCGTACCGGTCTGTACGAGTTGTTGCTGGTTGATGCCGAATTGCAGCGGCTGATCCACGGCGCGGCCTCGGAACAGCAACTGCGGCAGCACGCGCAGACGCAGGGAATGCGCAGTCTGCGCGATGATGGTCTGCGGCTTGTCGAGCGCGGCGAGACCACTCAGGAAGAAGTCTTGCGTGTGACCCGGACCTGAGATGGCCAGCTATCGCTATCAGGCACTCGACAAGGACGGACGGCGCCTCCGTGGAACACTGCAGGCCGAAAGTGCGCGCCAGGCACGCAGCCGCCTGCGCGAACAGGGGCTGATGCCGCTGACGTTGCAGTTGCCAGGCCGGCAGCGGCGCCTGCGCCTGCCGGCCGGCAGTCTGGTGTTGCTGACCCAGCAGTTGTCCACCTTGCTGGAGGCCGGGTTGCCGCTGGAACGAGCGCTCAGCGCCGTCATCGAGCAGACCGGTCAGGGCCCGGCACGGCAGGTGCTGGAAGCGCTGCGCACGGACATTCTGCAGGGGCAAAGTCTGGCCGGGGCGCTGTCCCAGCGTCCCGGCGTGTTTTCGCCGCTGTACCGTGCGCTGATCGAGGCCGGGGAACAGAGTGGCCGTCTGGACAGCGTGCTGGTCCGGCTGGCCGACTATCTGGCCCGGCGTGCCAGCGCAAGGCAGAAACTGATTCAGGCGCTGGCCTATCCGCTGGCCGTCATGCTGGTTGCTTTGCTGGTGGTCAGCGGCCTGATGACCTGGGTGGTGCCGCAGGTTGTCGGGGTGTTTGTCCAGAGCCATCAGACGCTGCCGTGGCTGACGCGGGCCCTGATGGCCCTGTCCGCCGGCTTGCGTGAATGGGGCTGGCTGCTGTTGCCTGGCCTGCTGAGTGTGGTGCTGTGCCTGCGCCGCCTGTTATCGCGGCCGGCATGGCGCCGGCGCAGCGAGTCCCTGCTGCTCGCCCTGCCATTGTTTGGCAGTCTGCTGCTGGCCATCAACACGGCCCGCATGGCCAGCACGCTGGCGATCCTGGTGTCCAGCGGCGTGCCGTTGTTGTCTGCTCTGGCCACCGTCCAGCCGCTGCTCGGCTGTCTGCTGCTGCGTGACGCCATGGACGAGGTCATGACCCAGGTGCGCGAAGGGCAGCCGCTGTCGCGTGCCCTGGCGGCACGCGGCTGTTTTCCCCCGGTGCTGGTGCACCTGGTGGGCAGCGGAGAGTCCAGCGGGACCCTGGCGCTGATGCTGGAGCGGGCCGCCCTGCAGCAGCAACAGGAGGTCGAGCGACGGCTGGGCACCATGAGCGCACTGATGGAACCGCTGCTGATTCTGTGCATGGGGGGCGTGGTGCTGGTGATCGTGCTGGCCATCATGCTGCCGATCATCGACATGAACCAGATGGTGCACTGAGTGCAGCCACCCGATTTCCGGTTTTGCCATCAACCTGCCTTCACGGCGTTTCAAGGAGTTTTCATGCAGTCATCGGCCAAGATGCAGCGCGGCTTCACCCTGATCGAAATCATGGTGGTCATCGTCATCCTCGGGGTATTGGGCGCCCTGGTGGTGCCCAAGGTCATGAGCCGCCCGGATGAGGCCCGGGTGGTGGCGGCACGCCAGGACATCAATGCCCTGATGCAGGCGCTCAAACTGTACCGCCTGGACAACGGTCGTTACCCGACCACGGTCCAGGGCTTGCAGGCGCTGATCCAGCAGCCGGCCACGCCGCCGCTGCCGCGCAACTGGAAACCCGGCGGTTATCTCGAGCGACTGCCGCTTGATCCCTGGGGGACGCCGTATCGTTATCTCAATCCCGGGGCGCATGGCGAGATCGATCTGTGGAGTCTGGGGGCCGATGGCCAGCCGGGCGGCAGCGGGGTCAATGGCGATATCGGCAACTGGATGCAGTGAGGCACGATGCGCGGCTTCACCCTGCTTGAGGTGCTGGTGGTCATGGCCATCATCGGCATCCTGACCACCACCCTGACCCTGTCGATCAGCCCGGACACGCATCGCCAATTGCAGGAAGAAAGCTATCGTCTGGCGCGGATGCTGGAGCAGGGCGTCGCCATGGCAGAGGAGGGCGACCCGCTGGCGCTGCGCTGGCAACCGGCCGGCTATGCCTTCGTGCGGCGCGATGTCGCCGGGCGCTGGCAGCCGGCCGGCGATGACTTCTTTGCGGCGCATGCCTGGCCGGAAGGGGTTCAGGCGCAGATTCTGCGTGCCCCTGCCGCGCAGCCCTGGCCGCTGTGGCAGCAAGGGCAGAGCCCCTGGCTGGTTTTGCGTCTGACCGGCGGCGGGCATCAGGTGGATTTGAGTCTGTCGCCGCTGGGTCGGGTCTCGCTGGACGGCGCGGCGCCATGAGGCAGCAAGGCTTTACCCTGCTGGAGGTACTGGTGGCACTGGCGATTACCGCCATTGCCCTGTCGGCCCTGCTGCGAGTCAGCGGTCTGGCCGCCGAGAACAGTATGGTACTGCGCGAGCGCATGCTGGCAGGCTGGGTGGCCGAAGATCATCTCGCCCTGCTGCAGACGGCAGGGACGCCACCGGTCCCTGGTCTGCAGCAAGGTAGTGTCGAGCTGGACGAGCGGCGCTGGTATTGGCGCCAGCAGGTTTCTCCTTTGTTCGAAGGCAGCTTGCTGCGGATCGAGGTCAGCGTGCAGGCCGATGCCGGGCGGGATTATCCCCTGGCACGGTTAGTGGCCTATTTGCCGGGGGCGCGCTCATGACGGCGCCATCGGCCAGGCAGCAGGGCATGACCCTGATCGAGTTGCTGGTGGCCATGAGCCTGATGGCCATCCTGTCCGTGCTGGGTTACCAGGGCTTCAGTGCCCTGCTGATCGCCCGTGAACGGTTGCTGTCGGTCTCGGCGCAATGGGTCGATCTGGCCCGGGTGTTCGCCCGCGTGGGTCATGATCTTGATCGCCTGCCCCCCCTGGATGGCGCGGATCCCCGGCCCCGCCTGCTGCTGCAGGGCGAACCCACGAATCAGGTGCTGAGCGTCTGGCTGCCCGGCACGCCCTCGCCCGGCAGCCTGGACCAGGTACGCTATCGCGCCGGTCAGGAAGGCCTGGCCTGGTCCAGCAGCCGTGCCGACGGCCAGTTCTTTCCCCTGTTGTCTTCCGGCGCCCGGGTGCAGTGGCGCCTGCAACTGGATGACGGGCGCTGGGTCGAGCAGTGGCACGGCGCTTCGGCCAACCGGCCTCGTTTGCTGGAAATGCAGGTGCGCGACCGTGCCCTGGGCAGCGTGACACGCTTCTGGCGGTTGCCATGAGGCGTCAGTCCGGCATGGCGGTGATCATGGCGCTGTTACTGGTGGCGCTGGCCGCTTCGGCCGCCAGTCTGGTGTTGTGGCAACAGGGGCTGTGGTGGCAGCAGGTGGAAGTGGATCGTCAGCGGGCTCAGATGCGCTTGCTGCTGGATGCCCAGCTGGCCTGGGCGGCAACCCGTCTGCATAGTCGTGCCATCGTGGCGCTGAACCAGTCCTGGGCCCGTCCCTGGCAGGGTAGTGAGGGTGACTATCACTGGCAGGCCCGGCTGCATGACTTGCAGTCAAGGTTGAACCTCAATGCACTGGGTCTGCCGGACGGGCGAGTCAATCAGGACATGCTCGAGGCCTATCAGCGGCTGTTGCAGTCCTTGCAGCTGCCGGGGACGCTGGCCGATCAACTGGTGCGCTGGCAGGGGCTGCGCCCGGCTGATGGCCAGGGCGGCAGTGGTCAAGCGGTACGCGGATTGCGCGACTGGCGGCAACTGGCCGAGGTCAGTGGCTACACCCCGGCCGTCATGCAGCGTTTGGGTCCGCTGGTAAGTCTGCTGCCGAGCTCCTTCAGCCGAATCAATCTGAACACGGCGCCCTTGCCGCTGTTGCAGGCCTTGTTGCCGGAGGTGGCGCCGGCTGCGCTGGCGCGTGTCTTGCAGCAGCGTCGTACCTTGCCGTTTCGTGATCAGGCGGATTTTGCCAGTCGGGTCGGGGCTGCTGCCGTGTTGCGCCCCAGCTTGTTTGCGACCAGCTCGGTGCTGTTTCAGTTGCATGGTGTCGTCCGGCATCAGCGTGCCGAGCGCCATGTCGAGGCCATCCTGCAAGTGGAGGCCGGGCGGGTGCGCCTGCTTCGGCGGGCAGAACCGGGGGCCTTGCCCCCTCTTGCGGAGTGAGATAGCCGATGTCGGTGTTGCGCGTGTATCTGTCGGCCACGACGGCCGAATCGGAAGTGCTCTGGAGCCTGAGCGATGCCCAGGGCCGGACGCTGAGTAGCGGACAGGGAGGGGTGCTGCCCCGGGGGGCTGATCAATGCCTGCTGGTGCTGGCCGCCGGGACGAGTCGCTGCGCGCGCGTGGCACTGCCCGGCGGTACCCGGCGGCAGACCTCGGCCCTGATCGCTTATGCGCTGGAAGAGGGCCTGCTCAATGAGGCGGAGGACAATCGTTATGCCAGCCTGCCGGACAGGACGGATCTGCGGGTGTGTCTGACCGCACAGGCGCCGCTGCAGGCGGTGCTGGGCTGGCTCGGGCGGCAGGGCGTCGCTGTCAGCGCCATCGTGCCTGAGGAGCAGTGCCTGCCCTTGCCGCCTGCTGACACCTGGGTCGTGGCCCGGCGAGAGGCTGTCTGGGCGGTGCGTTTTGCCGACGGGCAGACACTGTGCGTGCCGCATCAGGGGGACGCGCTGTGGGCGACGCTGCGCCGCCGGGGAGAACCTCAGCAACTGTGGCTGTGCGGTGACAGTGCTCTGCCGGATGCGCTGGCGGATCTGCCCTGGCGGCGGCAGCCGGACTGCCGCTGGCAGCAGGCGCAGCCGGTCTGCGCTCATGACTTTTCCCCCCCTCTGGCGCGCTGGTGGCGCACCCTGCGCCGTGTCCCAGCGCTGTGCCGCGAGGGGGTCGTGCTGTTATCGCTGCTGTCGCTGCTGGAGGGGGGCTGGTTGATGGCGCAGTGGGGCTGGCTCAGCTGGCAGCGTGCACAGCTGGTGGCTCAGATGCAGCAGTTGGCGCAGCCTATGGGGGTGACGCCGCGGCCCGCTGGTGCCGAAGTGCTGGACCAGGCCCGCCAGCAGCTGGCACAGCGACGGCTGCAGCATGGGCTGGCACAGGACGGCGACTTGCTGCCGATGCTGGCCGCCCTGCCTTCCGGGCTGGCCGAGGCCGGGGCATTGCAGGGACTGCACTATCGGCAAGGTTTGCTGACCCTGCAGGGCAGCCGACCCTTCCCGCGCCTGAGCCGTGAACAATCCCGACTGTTGGCGCAGGGGGGCTGGCACGTGGCGCAGGCCGATGCCCTGCAACTGACGCTGCGCTTTGCCGCCCGCCCCGACGCGGAGGGGGCATGGTGAGCCGCCTGGTCTGGCGTCGACCGCGCTGGCTGTCGCGGGCTGTGCGTCCGTGGCGATTGCTCTGGCCGCCGCTGGCGCTGCTGCTCCTGCTTGGCCTGCAATACGGCGTGTGGCGCGGGCCACTGTGGCAGGCGGTGCAGACCTCGCGTCAGGTTCTGATCGAAGTGCAGGGCGACGCAGCCCGTCTGCAGGCCGTCGCGCAGGACTGGCAGGCGCTGCGCGGGCAAAGTGTCCAACCGTCGCTGCCCCTGGCGCAGCTTCCCGAGCGTCTGGCGCAACTGGCCGAGGCGCAGGGGCTGGATCATCACGATTGGCAGTGGTCCCGGCAGGCTGACGGCGTGCGGCTGGCGGGGCGGGTTGCCTTTGATGGCTGGCTGCACCTGCTGGCCGAGCTGCAGCAGCGCCATGCAGTGCGCGTCAGCCAGCTGCGCGTGCAGGCCGTGGGGTCTGGGCTGGTCGAGGTTGATGCGGTATTCAGCGGTGCCCGGCCCTGAGCGCGATCTGTCAGGTGGTCAGTACTTATCTTCACGTCGTCTTTGTTTACGTTCATGTCGCAAAAATATAAGTTTCTGTTGCCAGAAAAGGCTGATGATCATATGATGAGAAGGTTTGGCAAAACGGGACGAGCGCGTGGCGCCAGTCCCGTTATTCACGTCAGACAATCATAAAAAGACTCACCAGGAGCCAGCCGTGTCAGCAACAGCCGCTATTCTCGCACTGGCCGACGGCAGCCTTTTCACGGGGCACGCCATCGGCGCCACCGGCCTGTCGGTCGGTGAGGTGGTATTCAATACTGCCATCACGGGGTATCAGGAAATCCTCAGCGATCCCTCATACTGCAAGCAACTCGTCACCTTGACGTATCCCCATATCGGAAACGTCGGCGCGAATTCGGAAGACAACGAATCTCGCGCCGTTTTTGCATCTGGGCTCATCGTGCGCGATGTCCCGCTGCGACACAGCAACTTCCGGGCCGGACAATCGCTGTCCGACTACCTGCGCGAACACAAGGTGGTGGCGATTGGCGGCATCGACACCCGACGATTGACGCGTATCCTGCGCGAAGGCGGGGCCCAGGCCGGCACCATCATGGCCGGGGACATCGACCCTGCGCGCGCCGTGGCACTGGCACAGGCCTTCGGTTCGATGGCCGGCCAGGATCTGGCGCGCGAAGTCAGCTGCACCTCCCCTTATGAATGGCAGGAGGGCGAATGGCGTCTCGGCCAGGGCTTCGTGCCGCGCCGCGATGTGGCGCGCCATGTGGTGGCCTACGACTTTGGCGTCAAGCACAACATTCTGCGCATGCTGGCCGAACGCGGCTGCCGCCTGACCGTGGTGCCGGCTACCACGCCGGCCGACGAAGTGCTGGCGCTGCAACCTGACGGGGTCTTCCTGTCCAATGGCCCCGGGGATCCGGAGCCTTGTGACTACGCCATTCGTGCTATCCGCCAGTTACTGGATCTGCGCATGCCGCTGTTCGGTATCTGCCTTGGCCACCAGTTGCTGGCGTTGGCAAGCGGCGCCCGAACCGGCAAGATGAAGTTCGGCCATCATGGCGCCAATCACCCGGTGCAGGATCTCGACAGCGGGCGGGTGATGATCACCAGCCAGAACCATGGTTTTCATGTCGATGAAACCTCGTTGCCGGCCAATGTGCGCGTGACGCACCGCAGCCTGTTCGACGGCACGGTGCAGGGCATCAGCCTGACCGACCGTCTGGCCTTCGGTTTTCAAGGTCACCCGGAAGCCAGTCCGGGACCTCAGGATGTGGCCTATCTGTTCGATCGCTTCACTGTGGCCATCGACCAGCAACGTGCCCGTACCCGCGCCTGAGCCAACGACTAAGGAGAACCGGATGCTGGGGATTACCGACCTGACTACCTACGTGCTTGGTGTGATCGTGATTGTGCTGTTGCCCGGACCGAATTCGCTGTATGTGCTGTCCGTGGCGGCACAGCGCGGTATCGGCCAGGGCTTTCGCGGCGCCTGTGGCATTTTCGTCGGGGACTCGGTGCTGATGACGCTGGCGGCCACCGGGGCGGCCTCGCTGCTCAAGACCAATCCGCTGCTGTTTGCCGGCATCAAGTATGCCGGCGGGGCATATCTGGCCTGGCTGGGTATCGCCATGCTGCGCGGCAGCGTGCGCTCCTGGCGGCTGCGCGGCCAGGACGTGCCGGAGGCCAGTGTGCCGGCCATCGCCCTGTCGCGACCGTTCAGCCGTTCGCTCGGTATCAGCCTGATGAATCCCAAGGCCATCCTGTTCTTCGTGTCGTTCTTCGTGCAATTCGTCGATCCGGCCTACCCGCATCCGGCCCTGACCTTCCTGGCGCTCGGCGCCATCCTGCAATGTTTCAGCGCGCTCTATCTGTCGACGCTGATCTTTGCCGGTACGCGACTGGCGCATGCCTTCCGACGACGTCAGGGGCTGTCGTCGGTGCTCAAGGGCGGGGTCGGGGCCATGTTCCTCGGCTTCGGCGCCAAGCTCGCCATGGCGAGCCTGGGCTAGCAAAAACAAAGACATCCATGATGAGCGTGCAATATGCCAAAACGTACTGACATCAAGAGCATCCTGATTATCGGCGCCGGCCCGATCGTGATCGGCCAGGCGTGCGAATTCGACTATTCCGGCGCACAAGCCTGCAAGGCCCTGCGCGAAGAGGGCTACAAGATCGTCCTGGTCAACTCCAATCCGGCCACCATCATGACCGACCCGGAAATGGCCGACGTGACCTATATCGAGCCGATCAACTGGCAGGTGCTGGAAAAGATCATCGCCAAGGAACGGCCCGATGCCCTGCTGCCGACCATGGGCGGTCAGACCGCCCTGAACTGCGCGCTCGACCTGGCGCGACATGGCGTGCTCGAGCGCTATGGCGTCGAACTGATCGGCGCCTCCGAAGAGGCCATCGACAAGGCAGAAGACCGTGGCCGCTTCAAGGAGGCCATGGAAAAGATCGGCCTGTCCTGCCCGCTGTCCTTTGTGGCGCAAAGCATGGAGGAGGCCCTGGCCGCCCAGAGCCAGGTCGGCTTCCCGACCCTGATCCGTCCCAGCTTCACCATGGGCGGTTCCGGCGGCGGCATTGCCTACAACCGCGAGGAGTTTGCCGCCATCTGCGAGCGTGGTTTTGAGGCCTCGCCCACCCACGAGCTGCTGATCGAGCAGTCGGTACTGGGCTGGAAAGAGTACGAGATGGAGGTGGTGCGCGATTGCAAGGACAACTGCATCATCATCTGCTCGATCGAGAACTTCGACCCGATGGGGGTGCATACCGGTGACTCGGTCACCGTGGCGCCGGCGCAGACGCTGACCGACAAGGAATACCAGCTGATGCGCAATGCCTCGATCGCGGTACTGCGCGAGATCGGCGTCGATACCGGCGGCTCCAACGTGCAGTTCGCCATCAACCCCGAAGACGGCCGCATGATCGTCATCGAGATGAACCCGCGGGTCTCGCGCTCCTCGGCGCTGGCTTCCAAGGCGACCGGCTTCCCGATTGCCAAGGTGGCGGCCAAGCTGGCCGTTGGCTACACCCTGGACGAGCTGAAGAACGACATTACCGGCGGCGCTACCCCGGCGTCGTTCGAGCCGTCCATCGACTACGTGGTCACCAAGATCCCGCGCTTTGCCTTCGAGAAATTCCCGCTGGCCGACGACCGTCTCACCACCCAGATGAAATCGGTGGGCGAAGTCATGGCCATCGGCCGCAGCCTGCAGGAGTCGATGCAGAAGGCCCTGCGCGGACTGGAGACCGGTCTGAGCGGTTTTGATCCGCGCTCGACCGACCCGGAGGAAATCCGCCACGAACTGGGTGCGCCCGGCCCGGAGCGGATCCTGTACGTGGCCGATGCCTTCCGCGTCGGCATGAGTCTGGACGAAGTGTTCGAAGAGTCGCACATCGACCCCTGGTTCCTGGCGCAGATCGAGGACCTGATCCACGAAGAGCAGGCGCTCGGCGGCCAGTCGCTGGCGGCGCTGGACCATGACGCGCTGTTCCGTCTCAAGCGCAAGGGGTTCTCCGATGCCCGGCTGGCCACCCTGCTGGGCGTCCCGGCTGCCGAAGTACGTGCACGGCGCTGGGCGCTGAAGGTGCGTCCGGTCTACAAGCGTGTTGACACCTGCGCGGCCGAGTTCGCGACCTCGACGGCCTATCTGTACTCCACCTACGAGGAGGAGTGCGAGGCCGCGCCTTCGGCGCGCAAGAAAATCATGGTGCTGGGCGGCGGGCCGAACCGCATCGGCCAGGGCATCGAATTCGACTACTGCTGCGTGCATGCGGCCCTGAGTCTGCGCGAGTCCGGTTTCGAGACCATCATGGTCAACTGCAACCCGGAAACCGTTTCCACCGACTACGACACCTCGGACCGTCTGTACTTCGAGCCGCTGACGCTGGAAGACGTGCTGGAGATCGTGCATGTCGAGCAGCCGTTCGGCGTGATCGTGCAGTATGGCGGGCAGACGCCGCTCAAGCTGGCGCGTGCGCTGGAAAGCTATGGCGTCCCGATCATCGGCACCTCGCCGGACATGATCGATGCCGCCGAAGACCGCGAGCGTTTTCAGAAGATGCTGCAGTCGCTCGGACTCAAACAGCCGGAAAACCGCACCGCCAGGAGCCCGGAAGAGGCCTTGCGCCTGGCGGCCGAGATCGGCTATCCGCTGGTGGTGCGTCCGTCCTATGTGCTGGGGGGGCGGGCGATGGAGATTGTCCACGCCGAGGCCGATCTGGAGCGCTACATGCGCGAGGCGGTCAAGGTGTCCAACGACAGTCCGGTGCTGCTCGACAGCTTCCTCAATGACGCCATCGAAGTGGATGTCGACTGCGTGGCCGACGGCAAGCAGGTGGTGATCGGCGGCATCATGGAGCACGTCGAACAGGCCGGGGTGCACTCCGGCGATTCGGCCTGCTCGCTGCCGCCGTTCAGCCTGTTCCCGTCCCTGCGCGATGAAATTCGCCGCCAGACCATCGCCATGGCCCGCGCCCTGAACGTTGTTGGCCTGATGAATGTGCAGTTCGCCATCCAGCGCGACGAGATCTACGTGCTGGAAGTCAATCCGCGGGCCAGCCGGACGGTGCCGTTTGTCTCCAAGGCCACCGGGGTGCCGCTGGCCCGGGTGGCGGCACGCGCCATGGCGGGTATCTCGCTGGCCGAGCAGCGCGTCGAGCGCGAGGTGGTGCCGGCCTACTATTCGGTCAAGGAAGCGGTGTTCCCCTTCATCAAGTTCCCGGGGGTCGATACGGTGCTCGGGCCGGAGATGAAGTCGACCGGCGAAGTGATGGGGGTGGGCAAGAGTTTTGCCGAGGCCTTCGTCAAGAGCCAGCTGGCTGCCGGCGACGTGCTGCCCAAGTCGGGCAAGGTGTTGTTGTCGGTACGCGACACTGACAAGAACGGTGTCATTGAAATCGCCCGCGAGCTGCAGCGGCTGGGTTTTGGCGTTTGCGCCACACGAGGTACCGCCCGCAGTCTGCTCGATGCCGGCATCGTGGTTCAGCGCGTCAACAAGGTCACTGAGGGCCGTCCGCACGTGGTCGACATGATCAAGAACGGCGAGATTGCCCTGGTGGTGAATACGGTGACCGAGAAGCGTCAGGCGCTGCAGGACAGCCGCTCGATCCGTCGCTCTGCCCTGCAGGCGCGCATCCCGCTGCACACCACGCTGGCCGGCGCCAAGGCGGTCTGCCTGGGTCTGGCGCATGCGGCTGACTTCGACGTGTACAGCGTGCAGGAACTCCATGCCTTGCTGGGAGATCAAATCCGCTGATTGACAGGGTGATGCAAGCGTCGGGCTTTGAATGCCGGACAATTTGCCGTTACAATCAGCATTAAAGTTAGCAGCAGCCAAGCCGCCGTCCCGTACGGCGGCTTGTGTTTTTGATGATGGCGGGCATTCCGCCGCTGGAGAGAAAGAATGAGTAAAGTCCCGTTGACCGTGCGTGGCGCAGAAATGCTCAAAGAAGAACTGCAACGCCTGAAGAGCGTTGAGCGTCCCGCCGTGATCGAGGCCATCGCCGAAGCGCGTTCGCACGGCGACTTGTCGGAAAATGCCGAATACGATGCCGCCAAGGAACGCCAGGCCTTCGTCGAAGGGCGTATCGCCGATCTGGAGAGCAAGTTGTCCAACGCCCAGATCATCGATCCGGCCACGCTGGATGCCGAAGGACGCATCGTCTTTGGCACCACTGTCTCGCTGATGGATCTGGAAACCGAAGACAAAGTCACCTACCAGATCGTCGGCGACGATGAGGCCGACATCAAGCTGGGCAAGGTATCGGTCAATTCGCCGATCGCCCGTGCACTGATCGGCAAGGAAGAAGGCGACGTGGCTGAAGTCATGGCGCCGGGCGGTGTGCGCGAATACGAAGTGCTGGAAGTGCAATACATCTGACGCGGGGGATGCCATGGACGGCTTGAAGGCGGTTGCCAAAACCTTCTGGATCGGCGGTATGTGGGCCATCGGCATTCTGGTGACGCCGGTGCTGTTTGCCCTGCTCGATCGCATGTCGGCCGGCATGGTGGCCGGACGGCTGTTCCAGTCTATTGCCTGGGTGGGGCTGGTGTGCGGGACCTTTCTGCTGGTTCACGTCATCTGGAAAGAGGGCGTGCGCGGGCTGAAAACCGCCGCCTTCTGGCTGGTGTTCGGCATGCTGGTGTGCACGGTGATCAACCAGTTCGCCGTCTCGCCAATCATCAGCAATCTGAAGCAGCACATGAACCAGGCGGCAGAAGGCCTGTTTGGCGGCGGTTTTGGCACCTGGCACGCGATCTCCAGCCTGATTTATCTGGTGCAGAGCCTGATGGGGCTGGTGTACGTGATCAAGGTCGACAGCGGGAAATGAAAAACGGGCCGACTGGCCCGTTGCGGATCAAGGCGCTGCTTTCAGCGCCTTCTTGCTTTTTGGCAGCACGATGCGCTGCTTGTCGGACGGTCGCCAGATGACCAGCAGCTTGCCGATATGCTGTACCGGTGCGGCGTCGAGCTGATCACAGATCTGCTCGAACATGGCGATGCGCGCGTCGCGGTCATCGCCCTGCACGCGGATCTTGATCAGTTCGTGAGCGTCCAGGCTGATGGCGATTTCACGCATCACCGACTCGGACAGACCCTGGTTGCCGATCATCACCACCGGATCGACACCATGAGCCAGACCCTTGAGGTACTGGCGCTCAAAGGTAGCAAGTTCAATTTTCATGTATGGGTAAATTCCTGACTAAAAGCGGATTTTACTAGAATTTAGTCATAATCCCAATCACTTGCCAGAAACAACGAGCCATCCAGTATGAAACGAAGCAAATCCAGCAATGCCTGGCTGCAGGAACATGTGAACGATCCTTATGTGCACATGGCACAGAAAGACGGCTATCGCGCCCGTGCGGCGTACAAGCTGCTGGAAATCAACGAGAAAGACAAACTGATTCGCCCGGGTACCGTGCTGGCTGATCTGGGCAGTGCCCCGGGCAGCTGGTCGCAGGTGGCGGCGCGTATCGTCGGCGATCAGGGGCGGGTGTTCGCCCTGGATATCCTGCCGATGGATCCGGTGCCGGGGGTGAACTTCATTCAGGGAGACTTCCGCGAGGAAGAAGTGCTGGAGCAGTTCATCGAGCTGCTCGACGGCCGGGCACTGGATCTGGTGATCTCCGACATGGCGCCGAATATCTCCGGCATGAGCAGTATTGATCAGGCGCGCAGCTTCCTCCTGACCGAGCTGGCTCTGGACTTCGCCCGCGATCACCTCAAGCCGGGCGGGCATTTCCTGGTCAAGGTTTTCCAGGGCAGCGAGTTCCAGGCCTATATGAAAGCCATGCGCGAACTGTTCGGCGAAGTGCTGACACGCAAGCCCAAGGCCTCGCGCGATCGCTCCAGCGAGGTCTATCTGCTGGGTCGTGGCCGGCGCTGAGCTTGCAATTTGCCTACTCAGCCCAATATCTGACAACGGAACGACAATCCGGCATGCCGCGTGAAGTTTTCGCACGTGCCTGTGGCGATGAAAGCCCGGTGGATACTGTCATTGCGCTTGGTCGCATGTGACGACGCTGACATTAAGCGCGCCGGGGGTTACAATCCGAATCAATCGGAAACCAGCAAGTAGGGCACAGAGGAGTCCGCGCGAGTGAACAATATCGGCAAAAATATCGCCATCTGGATCATTATTGGTGTTGTGCTGATGACGGTATTCAATCAGCTCAACAAAAAGCAGGAAACACAGGACCTGGTTGTTTATTCCCAGTTCATTAGCGACGTCGAATCCGGCAAGGTCACCAACCTGACCATCGAGGGCAATCCCCTGCGCGGCCAGTGGCTCAAGGGCAAGCGTGCCGACGGTTCGACCTTCACCACCTACGCGCCCTACGACCCGCAGCTGGTGGATGACCTGATCAAGAACAACGTTCGCTTTGCCGCCAAGCCGGAAGAAGAACCGAGCATGCTGATGAACATCTTCATCAGCTGGTTCCCGATGCTGCTGCTGATCGGCGTCTGGGTCTTCTTCATGCGCCAGATGCAGGGTGGTGGCAAGGGCGGTGCCTTCTCGTTCGGCAAGAGCAAGGCACGCATGCTGGACCAGGACAGCAATACCGTCACCTTCGCCGATGTCGCCGGTTGCGACGAGGCCAAGGAAGAGGTCAAGGAAATCGTCGATTACCTGCGCGACCCGAGTCGTTACCAGAGCCTGGGTGGCCGCATCCCGCGCGGCATCCTGCTGTGCGGTAGCCCGGGTACCGGTAAAACCTTGCTGGCCAAGGCGATTGCCGGTGAGGCCAAGGTCCCGTTCTTCAGCATCTCCGGTTCCGATTTCGTGGAAATGTTCGTCGGTGTCGGTGCCGCCCGTGTGCGCGACATGTTCGAACAGGCGAAGAAGAGCTCGCCCTGCATCATCTTCATTGATGAAATCGACGCTGTCGGTCGTCAGCGTGGCGCCGGTCTCGGCGGTGGCAACGACGAGCGCGAACAGACACTGAACCAGTTGCTGGTGGAGATGGACGGTTTCGATACCAACACGACCGTCATCGTGATTGCCGCCACCAACCGTCCGGACGTGCTGGACCCGGCGCTGCAGCGTCCCGGCCGCTTTGACCGCCAGGTCGTGGTTCCGCTGCCGGATATCCGCGGTCGCGAGCAAATTCTGTCGGTGCACATGCGCAAGGTACCGATTGCCGCCGACGTCGAAGCCACCATCATTGCCCGCGGTACCCCGGGTTTCTCCGGTGCCGATCTGGCCAATCTGGTGAATGAAGCCGCCCTGTTCGCCGCACGCCGCAACAAGCGTCTGGTCGACATGGAAGACTTCGAGGCAGCCAAGGACAAGATCATGATGGGCGCCGAGCGCAAGTCGATGGTCATGAACGAGGACGAGAAGCGCAATACCGCCTATCACGAGTCCGGTCATGCGGTCGTCGCCAAGCTGCTGCCCAAGACTGATCCGGTCCACAAAGTCACCATCATCCCGCGTGGCCGTGCCCTGGGCGTGACCATGCAGCTGCCGGAAGAAGACCGTTACGCCTACGATCGTGAATATCTGCTCAATCGGATTGCCATCCTGTTTGGTGGCCGCATTGCCGAAGAGCTGTTCATGAACCAGATGACCACCGGCGCTTCCAACGACTTCGAGCGCGCCACCCAGATGGCACGCGACATGGTCACCCGTTACGGTATGTCCGATCGCCTCGGTCCGATGGTGTATGGCGAGAACGAGGGCGAGGTCTTCCTCGGCCGCTCGATCACCACCCACAAGAATCTGTCTGAAGCCACCATGCAGCTGGTTGACCAGGAGATCCGCCGCGTGATCGACGAGCAGTACAGCCTGGCCCGTCGCCTGCTGGAGGAAAACCGCGACAAGGTGGAAGCCATGACCGCTGCGCTGCTCGAATGGGAAACCATCGATGCCGGCCAGATCAACCAGATCATGGCAGGCGAAGTGCCGACCGCGCCGCAGGGCATGGCGGCACTGGGCAAGAACGACAATCCTCCGCCGGCCGATCTGGCGCCGGTGGCTTCCTGATCTTCTCATGCAGACTGGCGGGGGTTCCCCGCCAGTCTTTCCATTTTGACTGCCATGATGCAATGCGGCCGTTTCCAGCTTGATCTGTCCCGTCCCCTGGTGATGGGCATTCTCAATGTCACGCCTGATTCGTTTTCCGACGGTGGCCGGTTCGACGCGCCCGATGCGGCACTGGCGCAGGCCGAACGGCTGTTGGCCGAGGGCGCCGACCTGCTGGATATCGGTGGCGAATCGACACGTCCCAATGCGCCCTTTGTCAGCCCGCAGCAGGAGATGGACCGGGTATTGCCGGTTCTGGCACGGCTGCAGGGGTGCGGTGTGCCCCTGTCGCTGGATACCCGGCGCAGCGAGGTGATGCGCGAGGCGCTGACCATCGGCATCGATCTCATCAATGACGTATCGGCGCTGGAAGACGAGGGCGCCGTGGCGCTGATGGCCGACTGCGAGGCCGGGATCTGCCTGATGCACAAGCAGGGCAATCCGGACACCATGCAGCACGATCCGCACTATCAGGATGTGGTGGACGAGGTCGGCAGCTATCTGCAACGGCGCGTGGCGCTGTGCCTGGATGCCGGCATCGCCCGCGAGCGTCTGCTGGTGGACCCGGGCTTCGGCTTCGGCAAGACCCTGGCGCACAACCTGGCGCTGTTGCGCGCCTTGCCGCAGCTGCAGGCGCGCGCCGGTGTGCCCCTGCTGGTCGGCCTGTCGCGCAAGTCGATGCTGGGTGCCATCACCGGAGAGCGCGTGGCCAGCGAGCGTCTCGGGGCCAGCGTGGCCGTCGCGATGGAATCGGCACGCCGCGGTGCCGCGGTGATCCGGGTACATGATGTCAAGGCAACACGCCAGGCACTGCAAGTGCTGGCCGCGTTGCAGCAAGAATAACCTTGAGCAGGATGAATACGATGTCTCGCAAATACTTTGGCACCGATGGGGTGCGTGGCGAAGTCGGCCAGTTTCCGATTACTCCCGAGTTTGTCCTCAAGCTCGGTTATGCCGCCGGCCGCGTGCTGGTCAATCATGATCGCGACCAGCATCCGACGGTCCTGATCGGCAAGGACACCCGCATTTCCGGCTATATGCTGGAAGCGGCTCTGCAGGCCGGCTTTACCGCCGCCGGGGTCAATGTGCTGCTCACCGGGCCGCTGCCGACCCCGGGCATTGCCTACCTGACACGCGCATTGCGTTTGTCGGCCGGGGTCATGATCTCGGCCTCGCACAACCCCTTCCACGATAACGGCATCAAGTTCTTCGCCGAAGGCGGCATCAAGCTGGATGACCGCATTGAGCTGGAAATTGAAGCCATGCTGGACGAGCCGCTGGAAACCAAGCCCTCGACCGGGCTGGGACGTGCCCGTCGCATTGAAGGCGCGGCCGAGCGCTATATCGAATTCTGCAAGAGCAGCTTCCCCAATGATCGCGATCTGAGGGGCCTCAAGCTGGTGGTCGACTGCGCCCATGGCGCGACCTACCACATTGCCCCCAAGGTGTTCCACGAACTGGGCGCCGAGGTCATCGTCATCGGTGGCGAGCCGAACGGCTACAACATTAACGACAAGGTAGGGGCCACCCATACCAAGACCCTGCAGGCGGCCGTGCTGCAGCACGAGGCCGACTTCGGCATCGCGCTGGATGGCGATGGCGACCGCCTGATGATGGTGGACCGCACGGGGCGGGTTTATGACGGCGACCAGCTGATCTATGTGATCGCCAAGGCGCGGGCTGCGCGGGGTGAACTCAAGGGTGGCATTGCCGGTACCGTGATGACCAATCTGGGCATGGAGCTGGCACTGAAGAAGCAGGGCGTCGAATTCGGCCGGGCCAAGGTGGGTGACCGCTACGTGCTGGAGATGCTGCACGCCAATGGCTGGCAGGTCGGCGGCGAAGCTTCCGGTCACATCCTGTGTCTGGACAAGCACAGCACCGGCGATGGCATCATTTCCGCCCTGCAGGTACTCAACAGCCTGCGCGAGCTGTCCGCCGATCTGGCCGGTATCTGTGCCGACTGGCAGCCCTTCCCGCAGACCCTGATCAACGTCCGCCTCAAAGGCCAGGACTGGAAGCAGGCGGCACAGGAGACCTTGGCTCAGGCAGAAACCGCACTGGCCGGTCATGGCCGGGTGGTATTGCGCCCGAGCGGGACCGAACCGGTGGTGCGGGTGATGGTCGAAGCCGATGCCGCCGAACTGGCCGACAAGTGGGCTCGCGCCATCGCCGCCGCCATCGAGGCGGCCGCTGCCTGATCCTGGCCAGCGGTCAGGCCGTTGTCCGCGACGACGGCCTGACTGACGGGCGCTCAGGTGCTCAGACGTAGATCTTGGGAACCCGCAGGGTCACGCCGCACATCAGCTCGTAGGCCAGGGTGCCGACCGCTGCCGCGACGTTTTCCAGCGGAATGTCTTCCCCCCACAACACCACGCGACTGCCGACGCCGGCCTGTTCGATGTGGCTGATGTCCACCGCCAGCATGTCCATCGACACCCGGCCCACTGTGCCGGAGCGAATGCCGTCGATGCTGACCGGTGTGCCGTTCGGTGCAATGCGCGGATAGCCGTCAGCATAGCCGCAGGCGACGATGCCGATGCGCATCGGCTTGTCGGCCGTGAAGCGGCAGCCATAGCCGACATTGTCGCCGGGCTGCAGGTACTGCACGGCGATGATGTCGGCCGAGAGGGTCATGGCCGGAATCAGCCCCAGATCGCGCCCGGTCTGCCCTTCGAACGGCGAGCAGCCATACAGCGTGATGCCGGGACGTACCCGGTCGCAGTGAGTGTGCGGATGATGGAACACGGCAGCGGAGTTGGCGGCACTGACGGCCAGACCCGATTCACGGGCGATGGGCTCGAAGCGCTGCCACTGATCCGCCACGCCGCGTTCGTCATCGGCACTGGCAAAGTGGGTCATGATGGTCGACAGCTGGACATCCGGCATGTTGCGCAGTTGCTGGAGCGCCAGGCGGACCTGGCGCGGCTGGAAGCCAAGGCGGTTCATGCCGCTGTTGACCTTCAGCCAGGCGTCAAACTGGCCATGACGGAAATGGGCATCGGCCAGCCAGGCCAGCTGATGCTCGCTATGGATGGCGCCGGCAATGCCGTGTGCGGCCATCAGAATGGTTTCCTGCTTCTCGAAAGGGCCTTCCAGCAGCGCGAGCGGCTGGCGGATGCCGGCCTTGCGCAGCGCCAGCGCGTCTTCGAGATTCAGCATGGCAAAGCCATCTGCCTCCTCGGCCAGTGCAGTGGCGACCTCCATGGCACCATGGCCATAGGCATTGGCCTTGATGACGGCATAGGCCTGGCTGCCCGGGGCCTGATGGCGGGAATGGCGGTAGTTATGCTTGATGGCGGAGAGGTTGATCTCAACGCGAATGGGGCGAGTCATGTTCGGGGTATCGTCACAGTAGGTGTGTTATTATATTCTCCTCTTGCCTTGCTGGGGCATTGTCCATCAGCACTTTCTTGTCATGAGGGCGGAGTCAGGCAACGGTAGATGGATATTCTTCAGATTCTGATCGACTTCTTCACCGGTTACGGCTATCTGGCCGTGTTCACGGTGTTGCTGCTGTGCGGTTTCGGTGTGCCGATTCCCGAGGATATTACCCTGGTGGCGGGTGGCATCATTTCCGGTCTGGGGTATACCAATGTCCACACGATGTTCTTCGTCGGCATGCTGGGTGTGCTGATCGGTGATGGGGCCATGTTCCTGCTCGGCCGCCGGCTGGGCAAACGGGTGCTGAAGTTCCGGCCGATCGCCCGCATTCTGACCCCGGCGCGTTTCCGTGCCGTCCAGCAGCAGTTCTCCCGCTACGGCCACTGGGTGCTGTTCGTGGCCCGTTTCCTGCCCGGACTGCGCTCACCGATTTTCATCACGGCCGGCATGACCCGCCGTGTGCCTTACTGGCGTTTCCTGCTGCTCGATGGTTTTGCCGCGCTGATCTCGGTCCCCCTGTGGGTGTACATGGGCTATTACGGTGCCGCCAACCGCGACGTGCTGCTGACCTGGATCCACCGCGGTCAGGCCGGCATCCTCACCCTGGCTGTCGGCGGGGTGCTGCTGGGGATCTACCTGATCCGCCGTGCCCGCAAGAAGCGTGCGGCGGCAGAGGCCCGCCTCAAAAACACCTCACCCGCCGAAGCGGGTGATCAGTGAATCGCGCTCAGTCGATTTTCAGCAGCTCGACTTCAAAGACCAGTACGGCGTTCGGCGGAATCACCCCGCCGGCGCCACGTGCCCCATAGCCCAGTTCCGGCGGGATGGTCAGCTTGCGGACGCCGCCGACCTTCATGCCTGCCACGCCCTGATCCCAGCCTTTGATCACATGCCCGGCCCCCAGCGGAAAGCTGAACGGCTGAAAGCGGTCCTTGCTCGAGTCGAATTTCTTGCCATCCGTCAGCCAGCCGGTGTAATGCACGGTGACTTCCTTGCCCGGCGTGGCTTCGGCGCCTTCGCCAACGGTGATGTCTTCGATGATCAGTTCAGTGGTCATGATGTGTTCCGTGGAAATGAATAAGCGAAGCGGATTGTAGCAGGCCATGGCTTACCCTGTTGTATTCGCGGCTTGTTTTTCCGCGGCCAAACCATAACAATCAAATCAGCAGCCATCCTTTTCCGACCGTTCTGGAGGTGCCATGGAGCTGACCCATGATTCCGTCACCGAGCACGTCATCATTCGCGAAGTCCTGCCAGGCCGGATCCGGCACTGGCTGCAGCTGGCGCTGGAGGATCTGCAGCGCGCCTCGGCCGATGCCTTGTTTTATGGGGCGATCTTCGTGCTGATGGGCTATGCCGCTACCGGCTTCTTCTCCGCCACGCCGCTGGTGGTGCTGATTTTGTCTTCGCTGTTCCTGCTGACCGGGCCGTTCATGGCCATCGGCCTGTATGACCTGGCGCGCCAGCGCGAAGGGATCAAGCGGCACGGGCAGGTCTCGCTGTGGCGCAGTCTGCTGGCCTGGCGCCACAATCTGCAGGGCATCTCGCTCTATGCGGCCATGCTGGCGGTGCTGGCCTTCTGCTGGTTCCGGCTGTCGCTGCTGCTGTTTACCCTGTTTTTTGGTGCCGCCATGCTGCCATCCCTTGGCGACATCCTGTTGCACCTGTCGCGCACGCCCAATGCCGCTTTTTTGCTGAGCTACTTTGCCGCCGGCCTGCTGTTTGCCCTGGTGGCTTTCGTCGCCAGTGTCATTGCCGTGCCGATGATGCTGGACAAGGAGGTCGACACCATGACCGCCATGCTCATCAGCCTGCGGGTGGTGCAAAAGAACATCAAGACAATGACATGGTGGGCCGCTATCATCGTGGTATTGACTGGTATCGGCCTGGCGACCTACCTGATCGGTCTGGTGTTCACCATGCCTCTGATCGCTCTCGCCAGCTGGCACGCCTACCGCGATACCGTCTCCTACCAATATTGAGGCAGATCCGCCCGGGCCGGGTCTGCGACCCGACCCGAGGTGCGATGCATGACCGTCCAGATTGTTTTTCCCGATCGTGACAGCCTGCCTGTCGAACTGCCTGCCTTTGCCTTCCCCCACCAGTTGCAGTGTCATGGCGAAACCGCTCCGGCCCAGTTGCTGGAGCGTTGTGCAGACGCCGAGGTGCTGATCGTCAACAAGGTGCCGCTGCGGCGTGAACTGCTGCAGCAATTGCCCAAGCTCAGGCTGATCGCCGTGGCCGCGACCGGGGTGAATAATGTGGATCTGGCTGCCTGCCACGAGCAGGAAATTGCCGTGTGCAACGTCCGCCATTACGGCGACGACACGGTGGCAGAGCATGCCTTCATGCTGATGCTGGCGCTGGCGCGCAATCTGCCCTACTACCGCCAGGCCGTCCTGGCCGGCGAGTGGGCACGTTCGCGCCAGTTCTGCCTGTATGGCGAGCCCGTGCGCGACCTGGCTGGGCGTACGCTGGTCATCATCGGCTCCGGCGGGATCGGTCAGGCGCTGGCCGTCCGCGCCCGGGCGTTTGGCATGCAGGTGGTTTTCGCCGAGCGCCGGGGCGTCTCCACGCCAAGGCCTGGTTACTGTCTGTTTGAGGACGGTTTGCGTCGTGCCGACGTGCTGTCGCTGCACTGTTTGCTGACGCCGGAGACCCGCGGGCTGATCGATGCGGCGGCGCTGTCGCTGATGCGTCGAGATGCGCTGCTGATCAATACCGCCCGCGGCGAACTGGTGGATGAGGCGGCCTTGCTGGCGGCCCTGCAGGGCGGCAGGCTGGGCGGGGCAGGGTTGGACGTGCTGAGTGTCGAGCCGGCGCCGGAAGACCACATTCTGAGCCGCGTCGCGCTGCCCAATCTGATCGTCACGCCGCATGTGGCCTGGGCCAGTCAGCAGGCGATGACACGGCTGGCACAGCAGGTGGTGGACAATGTCAGTTCGTATTACGCCGGCAATTTGCAAAACCGGGTGGTGTGAGGCTGGACCTGTCCACGCAGCGGGGACAGGCGGCTAGAGTTCGTCCAGCGTCGGGCGCGGGGTCTCTTCCGCGCCCATGCCCAGCCTGGCGCGTACTGCGCTCAGGTAGACGTTGACGTCCGGCGGGGTGTGGTTGCGCTGCGACTGCCAGATCATCTCGGCCAGGCAGTCCATCATGGCGTGCTGCGCAGCATGTTCGTCCCCCAGGCGCAGCGCCAGTTGCGCATACAGCGAGCGAATGCCAAACGGCTGATCGATCGAACGCTGCTCCTCGATGGCCATGTGCAGGCTCATGTGCAGGAAAGGATTGGTCTGGCCAAGCTCCGGCGGCCATTCCTGCTCCAGATATTGCTCCGGATTGTCGAGGATCGGGTGATATTCCGGGTGCGCCAGCAGGATTCCCAGGGTCAGGCGTTCGAGATCTGCCAAAGTTTCTTGCGCTTTATGCTTCGACCAGATATCAAAAAAAAAGCGACGCGCGTCCTGACGGCTTGGGTTGAACATGGGGAACGACCTGAGAAAAACGGGAAACCGGATTATACGCGATGGAGAGATGCCATGCCCACGTTCCATGATTTCAGCGCCGAGACCGGAGAGGGTGGCCAGCAGTCCCTGGCGCTTTATGCCGGCAAGGTCGTGCTGGTCGTCAATACCGCCAGCGAGTGCGGCTATACACGGCAATATGCCGGCCTGCAGGAGCTGCAGCAGCACTTCAGTCTGTCGCCGTTTAGCGTGCTGGCCTTTCCCTGCAACCAGTTCGGTGCGCAGGAGCCGGGCAGTCATGCCGACATCGTCTCCTTTTGCCAGACGCGCTTTGCCGTGACGTTCCCGGTGATGGCCAAATGTGAGGTCAACGGCCCGGGGGCCAGCCCCTTGTGGCAATGGCTGACCGGTGCCGCCGGCGACTACCCGCAGCCGGTGAAGTGGAACTTCACCAAATTCCTCATCGATCCGCAGGGGCGGCTGGTCAAGCGCTTCGAGCCAGCGGTCGAGCCCTATGAACTGGTAGAAGATATCCATCGCCTGCTGCGGCGCCCCTGAGGCAAAGGCGTGAAAAATGCCGCTGGCAGTCTGGCTGCGAGCGGCATGGTTTTGCTGGGCAGGACACTCAGCCCTTGCGCTGGAAAATCACATCCCAGACACCATGACCGAGGCGGATGCCGCGCAGCTCGAACTTGGTCAGCGGGCGGTAATCCGGCCGCGGCGAATAGCCTTCGGCGACACTATTGGCCAGCAGCGGCTCAGCGCTGAACACTTCCAGCATTTGCTGGGCATACTCCTCCCAGTCGGTGGCTGCGTGCAGATAGCCGCCGGGACGCAGCTTGGTGGCCAGTTTGGCAATCAGCGGCGACTGGATCAGGCGGCGCTTGTGGTGCCGCTTCTTCGGCCAGGGATCGGGGAAGAAAATATGAATGCCGTCCAGGCAGCCATCGGCCAGCATATTGTCGATGACCTCGACTGCATCGTGGCGGATCAGGCGCAGATTGCTCAGTTGCTTCTCATTGATCAGCTTGAGCAGGTTGCCGACACCGGGGGAGTGTACCTCGATGCCGAGATAATCGCGGTCAGGATTCTGCTCGGCGATCTCCGCCGTGGCCGTGCCCATGCCGAAGCCAATCTCGAGAATCTTGGGCGCGCTGCGTCCGAACGCCTGCGTCAGGTCGAGCACTGCCGGCTGATACTCGATGCCCCAGCGCGGCATGCCTTCGTCCATGGCGCGCTTCTGCGCTGCAGACAGGTGACCTTGCCGCAGGACAAAGCTGCGAATATGCCGTTGAAAATCCGGGTTTTCCATCGTATTGAGCGCCAAAATCGAAAAACAGCTGATGTTACCGAAACTTGGCCTGCAGGGCGAGGGCATCGTCCGCGACCGCCAGAAAATCATGCACCGTGTGGTATTGCAGCACGTCGCCCAGCTCGCGCTTGAGCCGGCCATTGTCCAGTTGCCGCGATTCGGTCAGAAAGGAAGCCTGCATCGGGCTGAGCACCTGCAGCAGTTCGGCCATCGGCAGACGTGTCACCCGCGCCAGGCCGAAGCGGTCGGCCAGCAGATCGAACCAGTCGCCGAAGGGCAGGGGCAGATCGTCGCAGGCGTTATACACCCTGATCCCACCTTCTCGTCGCAGCGCCCGTACACACAGTCGTGCCAGATCATCGGCATGGATGTGATTGCCGAAACCATCCTGTTCGCGAATGGCCGCCGGGGTGCCGGCACGCAGCCGGTCCAGCGGCAGGCGATCCTCGGCATAAATCCCCGGCGCACGCAGCACCGTCACCGTCATCGGCCAATGTGCGGCCTGGCGCAGGGCGGCTTCGGCGGCAATGCGGCGCAGGGCACGCGGCGTGCGGGCGGCCAGCGGCGTACATTCCGTCACCCTTCTGCCTTGCTGGTCGCCGTAGACACCTGAAGTGCTGATGTAGACAAAACGCTGTGGTATGCTGATGGTTTTTCTCAGCGCAGACAATAGCTTAACCAGGCGAGGATCCTGCTGGCCGTGCAGCGGCGGCGGGGCGGTGTACAGTACCGCCTGGGCCAGTCCGGCCAGACGTCGCAGACTGCGGGCATCGTCCAGATCGGCCAGCACCGGCAGGACGCCGAGTTCACGGGCGCGACGTTGTTGATCGGCGCCGCGTACCAGCGCCACGATCCGCCAGTGACCGCGCAGCAGCGGTATGGCACGGCGGGCGACATCGCCCAGGCCGGCTATCAGTAATGTTTGCATGCTCAATATTTTAGCGAATTCAGGGTAAGGGCAAGATGGTATCTCAAGTCAAAGTGCAACCGAGTGGGCATGAGTTTGGTGTCGAAGCGCACGAAACCATTCTTGAGGCGGCATTGCGCCAGAATATCGGCCTGCCGTACGGCTGCCGCAACGGCGCCTGCGGTGCCTGCCGCGGCAAGGTCGTCAGTGGCGAGGTGAGCACCGAAGGATATGCCGATTCGGCGCTGTCGGAGCAGGATCGTGTGCAGGGCTACACGCTGTTTTGCTGTGCCCGTCCGCAAGGCGATCTCACCATCGAGGCCAACGTGCTCAGCAGCGCCGGCCAGATTCAGATCAAGACCCTGCCGTGCCGTGTCGAAACCATCGAAAAAATCCACGACGTGGCAGTGCTGCGCCTGAAATTGCCGGTTTCAGAGCGTCTGCAGTTCATGGCCGGCCAGTACATCGACATCCTGATGAAAGATGGCAAGTCGCGCAGTTTCTCCATCGCCAATGCCCCGCACGATGATGCCTTCATCGAACTGCATATCCGTCACCAGCCTGGCGGTTCTTTCTCCGAGTATGTGTTCAATCAGATGAAGGAGCGCGAAATCATGCGCTTCAAGGGGCCGATGGGCTCGTTCTTCCTGCGCGAAGACTCGGACAAGCCGATCATTCTGGTGGCCAGTGGCACCGGCTTTGCCCCGATCAAGGGGATTGTCGAGCATGCCCTGTTCACCGGCAGCCAGCGTCCGATGGTGCTCTACTGGGGCGCCCGTACCAAGCCGGATCTCTATATGGCATCCCTGGCCGAGCAGTGGCAGGCAGCGCATCCGGACTTGTTCCGCTTTGTGCCGGTGTTGTCGGAAGCCCGTGTCGAAGACGCCTGGACCGGCCGGACCGGCTTCGTGCATCAGGCGGTGCTGGATGACTTTGCCGACCTGTCCGGCCATCAGGTTTACGCTTGCGGCGTGCCGGTGATGGTCGAGGCCGCGCATCGCAGCTTTATCGCCGAGCGCGGCTTGCCGGAGAGCGAGTTCTTCTCCGATGCCTTCTTCCTGGCCAAGGACATGCAGGGCAAATAAAAAGCGGCTTTTTTGTCTTGCCCAAATGCGACCCGGAATATCTGTTTCGGGTCGCTTTTTTTATGCGTCATTCCGGCTGATTGGTGCACTGCAGCGAATGACGGCGTGAATAAGCCTGCCTGTCCCTTTGTGCAGTGTTTGAGTCTTTGGTCTAGCCTAAGTGGATGAAATTCAAGGGTAAATAGACGGTTTCTCTGGTGGGAAACAGGCCGGTTTTTGTACGTGGAAAACAGGCTTTCGCTATCTATATTGAATAAATCTGTGATTGATCAAGTCGTAAAGTCATGATGGTCTGCTATCTTCAAGCTGAGTCACGGCTATCTTAACGTTTCATTATTTAATAATATTGCTGCCATGAGCATGAGCCGGGCCTTCAGGCCAGCCATGTGCGCCGGGAAATGCGGTTTCCTGGCCGCAATCTACACCCCGCAAAGCGGTCGCCGGGCGGTGATCGCCAAAACCAATTTGGATGTAAGTCCAAGGAGTGCAACATGACCAAGTTTGGTGTCCATTCTGAATGCGGCAAGCTGCGAAGTGTTCTCGTCAGCCGTCCTAATCTGGCGCACAAGCGTCTGACCCCGGGCAACTGTGACAGCATGCTGTTTGATGATGTGATCTGGGTTGAGCGTGCGCAGCAAGACCATGCCTTCTTCGTCGAACAAATGCGTTCGCGTGGCATTGAAGTGGTCGAGCTGATGGATGCCCTGGCCAAGGTGATGGATGACAAGGCCGGTCGTGCCTGGGTGCTGGATCGCAAGGTCAAGGCCGACAACGTCGGCATCGGCATGCAAAAGGAACTGCGTGCCTGGCTGGATGAAATGCCGTCTGCTCAACTGGCTGAACACATGATTGGCGGTATCGCCAAGTTCGAACTGCCGTTCGACGCCAAGGGCCTGTTCGGTGGCTATCTGGATCGTTCCGACTTCGTGCTGCCGGCTGTGCCGAACATTCTGTTCCAGCGCGATACCACCTGCTGGATGTACGAAGGTGTGACCCTGAACCCGATGTACTGGCCGGCTCGCCGCCAGGAAACCCTGCTGCTGCAAGCTGTGTACAAGTTCCATCCGTACTTTGCCGGCAAGGTGAACGTATGGTGGGGCGACAGCGACACGGATTATGGCCTGGCCACCCTGGAAGGCGGCGACGTGATGCCGATCGGCAACGGCGTGGTCCTGATCGGCATGGGCGAACGCACCAGCCCGCAAGCCGTGGTACAAGTGGCTCGCAACATTCTGGGCAAGGAAGGCGGCGCGACCCGCGTCATCGCCTGCCAGATGCCGAAGAGCCGTGGTGCCATGCACCTGGATACCGTGTTCAGCTTCCTCGACATCGATCTCATCTCGGTGTTCCCGGACGTGGTCGACGAAATCGTCTGCACCAGCATGTACCAGGGTGACAAGGCCGGTGAAGTCCGCTTCGAGCGTCACGAAGGCAAGCATCTGCTGGAAGTGGTTCGCGAAGCCCTGGGCCTGAGCGAAATCCGCGCCCTGGAAACCGGTGGCGACGCTTACCAGCGCGAACGCGAACAGTGGGATGACGGCAATAACGTCGTGGCCCTGGACCGTCGTGTGGTCGTGGCTTACGACCGCAACACCCATACCAACCGCCTGATGCGCGAGCATGGTGTGGAAGTGATCGAGATCCCGGCCGCCGAACTGGGCCGTGGCCGTGGTGGTGGTCACTGCATGACCTGCCCGCTGATCCGCGACGAAGTAAAAATCTAAATCCGAATAGGGTGCAGGGAGTGGCACTCGGGCAGCAAAAACGCCCGCCACTCCCTTTTGACGCCCGGTAGTCAGCAATCAACAGCTTTAGGAGCGATACATGGCTTTCAATCTGCGCAACCGTCATTTTCTGAAGATGCTGGACTTCACCCCGCGTGAAATCCGCTACATGCTGGACCTGGCCCGTGACCTGAAGCGCGCCAAGTACAACGGTACCGAGCAGCAACACCTGAAGGGCAAGAACGTTGCCCTGATCTTCGAAAAGACCTCGACCCGTACCCGCTGTGCGTTCGAAGTGGCCTGCTATGACCAGGGCGCGCACGTGACCTACCTCGGCCCGTCCGGCTCGCAGATCGGTCACAAGGAATCGATGAAGGATACCGCCCGCGTTCTGGGCCGCATGTACGATGCCATCGAATACCGTGGCTTCAGCCAGGAAATGGTTGAGAAGGAACTGGCTGCCTACGCTGGTGTGCCGGTGTACAACGGTCTGACCGACGAATTCCACCCGACCCAGATGCTGGCCGACGTGCTGACCATGTGGGAAAACAGCGACAAGCCGCTGTCCCAGATCAGCTACACCTACATGGGTGACGCCCGCAACAACATGGGTAACTCGCTGCTGGTGATCGGTTGCAAACTGGGTATGCACGTACGCATCGGTGCGCCGAAGCACCTGTGGCCGACCGACGAACTGGTTGCCGAGTGCAAGAAGATCGCCGCTGAAACCGGCGCCCGCATCACGCTGACCGAAGATCCGGTCGAAGCCGTGAAGGGTACCGACTTCGTTCACACTGACGTCTGGGTGTCGATGGGCGAGCCGGAATCGGCCTGGAAGGAACGTATCGACCTGCTGAAGCCGTATCAGGTCAACATGGCGCTGATGAAGGCCAGCGGCAACCCGAACGTGAAGTTCATGCACTGCCTGCCGGCGTACCACAACAAGGAAACCAAGATCGGTCAGTGGGTCTTCGAGACCTTCGGTCTGGACGGCGTGGAAGTGACCGAAGACGTCTTCGAGTCGCCGATGGCCCTGCAGTTCGAACAAGCTGAAAACCGCATGCACACCATCAAGGCGATCCTGGTCGCCACTTTGGGTGACTGATCGCGGCTGATCGGCAAGATGACAACCCGGACAGATTCTGTCCGGGTTTTTTCATTTACAGCCCCAGCGCTTCGGCATGCTGCTTGCAGAATGCATGGCCGGTTTCATACCCAATGTCGTACAGCCGTGCCAGATTGCTGTGCGACCAGTCCAGTTCGTGCAGGTTGTCGCTGGCACTCATGCGCTCCTCGAAATTGACCCGCAGCAGTTCACAACGTGGTTTGCCAGTGGCCGGATCGACATTGTGCAGCGCCTGGAAAAGCTTCAGGTCATCCCGTGCCAGTTCGGTCAGTGGCACGATGATCGACTGCACCCAGGCGTCGTAAAGGTCGCGCGGCGGATGCAGAATGCGCTCGCTGCCCAGCACGTCAAACACCACGACGCTGTCGATCGGCGCGGTATGACGCTGGAACAGCCCCTTGAAATTCAGTGTGTCGAGTGCGGCGCCTTCGATGTAGTAGTCGCCATTGAGCAGGTAGGGCGGATAGAGGAAGGGGAAGGACATGGCGGCCAGAAACTGTGCCTTGCCGATTTCGGTCTTGTCCCAGCTGTCCATGCGCCGCTGGCTCAGGTTGTAGGCACTGAGATAGAACTGCGGACCGCTGTCGGCCAGGGCGTCGAAGTCCACCACACTGTCGATGAAGGGGACGTGCGCGCACAGGCCGGTGCTGTCTGCGCTCAGATTGCTCGGGCACAGGGAGGCCAGCATCAGTTGCGTCCAGTCGTTCACAAAACGTGCCGCCTCGCTGCTGTCCTGTTGTTGCCTCAGTGCGGCCAGCAGCGGATTGGCCGCGCACAGCTGGCGCCAGAAATCAGCCAGCAGGCCGGGCTTGTTGAACACTTTGTAGTTGACGGGAAACTGCGCATAAATGGCGTCATCCACCCCCATGTCGATCAGGGCCCGCAGGGCGGCGCGCGGATCGCCCGATCTGGGCGCACTGTAGAGCAGGCCAATCAGGGCTCCTGCGCCCGAGGTCGAGATCAGTTCGAAACGTACCTGGCGATCGATAAAGGCTTCCAGCGCGCCTGCCATCAGGGTGGCATTGGGTGCGCCCCCGCCGAGGATCAGGGCGACGGATTTGGGATTGGCGGACGGCTTGCGCACGGGGGTCATGACTTGACTCCTGATTGGAATGAGCTCAAGTCATTATGTAGCAGGGGTGGTTAAAATAACAATGTCATTTGTGCGAGTGCAGCAAGGATTTTTATGGCATGAAAAAAGCCGCCTGGCGGCGGCTCTTTTCCGGCTGGCTCACAGGCCTTCAAATTCGCACACGGTAAATAGCGGCAGCCCTTCCCGACGGATCAGCTGACTGCCCCCCAGTTCCGGCAGATCGATGATCGCCGCGGCTTCCAGGACATCTGCGCCCAGTTTCTTGAGCAGCTTGTAGCCGGCGATCATGGTGCCGCCGGTGGCGACCAGGTCGTCGATCAGCACCACGCGGTCGCCCTGCTTGCAGGCGTCGGTATGCATCTCGACCGTGGCGTTGCCGTATTCCAGCACATATTCTTCGGCCACCGTGGTGTAGGGCAGTTTGCCCTTCTTGCGGATCGGGACGAAGCCGATGTTCAGTTCATAGGCCAGTACCGAGCCGATGATGAAACCACGTGCGTCCAGCCCGGCAATCAGGTCAACCTGTTCGGACATGTAGCGGTGCACGAACAGATCGATCAGCACCCGGAAGGATTTCGGGTTCTGCAGCAGGGGCGTGATGTCGCGGAACATCACGCCTTCGTGCGGCCAATCGGGGACGGTACGGATCCAGCCCTTGAGGTAGCTGGCATAATCCAGGTTGCTTAGATTTTCCATACCGTCATTGTACCCAATCAGAAGAGTGCCAGCTTGAAAATCCACAGGGCGGCGATGATGACCACGGCCGGTTTCAGATCGCGGTAGCGGCCAGCCAGGATCTTGATCACGGCGTAGCTGATGAAACCGAAGGCGATGCCGTCAGCAATCGAGAAGGTGAACGGCATGGCCAGTGCAGTCATCACGGCCGGGGCCGATTCGGTCAGGTCGTGCCACTCGATTTCCGCCAGGCCGCGAGCCATCAGCACGGCGACATAGCACAATGCCGGCGCGGTGGCATAAGCCGGTACCGTCTTGGCCAGCGGCGACAACCACAGGCAGGCCAGGAACAGGATGGCGACCACGGTGGCGGTGAGGCCGGTACGGCCGCCCACGGCAGTGCCTGCCGCCGACTCGATGTAGGCGGTGGTGGACGAGGTGCCCATCACGGCGCCGGCGGTAATGGCGATGGAGTCGGCCAGCAGGGCGCGCTTCAGGCGCGGCAGCTTGCCATCCTTGTCCAGCAGGCCGGCGCGGTGCGAGACGCCGATCAGCGTACCGGTGGTGTCAAACAGGTCGACGAAGAAGAACACGAACACCACGCCCAGCAGGCCGATGTTGGCCGCGCCATGCAGATCCATCTGCATGAAGGTTGGTGCCATGCTCGGTACCGGGGCCACGATGCCTTCGAACTTCGACAGGCCGAACAGGATCGACAGCGCGGTGACGACCAGAATGCCGATGATGATCGAACCGTGAATGCGGCGATATTCCAGGGCCACGATCAGGAAGAAGCCGAAGATGGCCAGCAGGGTGGTCGGATTGTGCATGTCACCCAGCGTCAGATAGGTCACCGGATGAGCGGCGACGACGCCGGCGTTCTTCAGTGCAATGATCGCCAGGAACATGCCGACACCGGCCGAGATGGCAAATTTCAGCGACTGCGGAATGGCGTTGACGATGGCCTCGCGTACCTTGAACAGGCTGACCGCCAGGAAGACCAGGCCGGAGATGAAGACCGCACCGAGGGCGACCTGCCAGTGCACGCCCATCCCCTTGACGACGGTAAAGGTGAAGTAGGCGTTCAGACCCATGCCCGGGGCCAGGGCCATCGGGTAGTTAGCCACCAGGCCCATGATGGCGGTACCCAGCGCGGCAGCCAGGCAGGTGGCGACGAAGACGGCGTTCAGGTCCATGCCGGTCGAGGACAGGATCAGCGGGTTGACCAGGACGATGTAGGCCATGGTCAGGAAAGTGGTAAACCCGGCCAGCACTTCCGTCTTGACCGTGGTATGGTGTTCTTTCAGTTTGAAAAAACTTTCCAGTAACTGCATTGGTATTCGCTCCCTCTACGTCATTGCATAACAACAAAGGGCGTGATTCTAAGCGGTAAGTTGGTGATTTTCCTAAACTTTGACGTGAAAATACCTGCCTGGATTCCATCGGTTAGCGATTTGTGATATCCTGAAAAATTATATTTTTACTGGGTGTTGCGGCTGATCATGACACAGGCAAGCGGCACGATTTTCATCGTTGTGGCCCCTTCCGGGGCAGGAAAGACTTCGCTGGTCGCGGCCCTGCTGGAGGCCGAGCCGAGCGTTTGCCTGTCTGTCTCCCATACCACGCGTGCGGCGCGTGAAGGCGAGATCGACGGCAAGCATTATCACTTCATCTCGCATGCCGAGTTCGAGACCATGATCCGCCAGGGTGATTTCCTCGAGTATGCCGAGGTGTACGGCAATTATTACGGCACCAGTAGCGGCTGGATCCGCTCGCGTCTGGCCGAGGGTCAGGACATCTTGCTGGAAATCGACTGGCAGGGTGCGCGCCAGGTGCGCAAGGTCTTCCCCGAGGCGGTGGGCATCTTCATTGTGCCGCCCTCGATCGAAGAGCTGGAGCGCCGCCTGCGCGGCCGGGCAACCGATAGTCCCGAGGTCATCGAGCGCCGTCTGGCCTCGGCGCGCAACGAGATCGACATGATCCCGGAATACGACTACATGGTGGTCAATGAGAATTTTGAGCGTGCACGGCTGGATCTGATCAGCATCGTGCGTGCCCAGCGGCTGCGCACTCCGGTGCAACGGCTGCGTTTTGCCGACAAACTGGCCCATATGGGAACCCAGCGCTGAGGCGATTGGTTTGCCGCCGGTTTTTCGTTATAGTTTTCATTCATTTTGAGAGAAAGTTCCGACATGGCCCGTATTACTGTAGATGATTGCCTGGACCGTATCACCAACCGCTTCGACCTGACCCTGGCTGCAGCCTACCGCGCCCGTCAGGTCGCTTCCGGTGCCACGGCATTCGTGGATGCCGGTCGTCACAAACCGACCGTGGTTGCCCTGCGCGAAATCGCCGCCGGCCACGTCGGCAAGGAAGTTCTGACCCGTAGCCGCACCTGATCCGGGACGGTAGCACAACCCCATGAATGCCGACGCAGTCTCGCCCATCGATTATCAAGCCATCATCGAGCGCGACGCCGAGGCATTTTTTTCTGCTGCAGCGCGCTATCTGAAACCGGATGATGTCAAGCTGCTGCAGCAGGCCTTCGCCCTCAGTCGCGAGGCGCATGAAGGGCAGACCCGCAAGAGCGGCGAGCCCTACATCACCCATCCGCTGGCCGTGGCCACCATGCTCACCGACTGGCGCATCGACGCCCAGGGGCTGGCCGCCGCGCTGCTGCACGATGTCCTGGAGGACACCGGGGTCAGCAAGCCCACGCTGAGTGAAAAATTCGGTCGTACCATCGCCGATCTGGTCGATGGTCTCTCCAAGCTGGAACGCCTCGAGTATCAGACCCGCGAAACCGCCCAGGCAGAGAATTTCCGCAAGATGGTGCTGGCCATGGCGCGCGATATCCGCGTCATCATCGTCAAGCTGGCCGACCGTCTGCACAATATGCGCACCCTCGATTCGATGCGCGAGGACAAGCGTAAACGCATCGCACTCGAAACCCTGGAGATCTACGCCCCGGTCGCCAACCGCATCGGCCTGAACCGCGTTTACCGCGAGTTGCAGGATCTGGCGTTCAAACATCTGCACTACCACCGCTATCACGTGCTCAACAAGGCTGTGCGGGCCGCGCGCGGCAACCGGCGCGAAGTGGTCAACAAGATCCTGCAGGCGGTGAGCCAGAAGCTGGTGAGCTGTAATATCGAAGCGGTGATCAAGGGGCGCGAGAAAAACCTCTACAGCATCTACAAGAAAATGCAGGAAAAGCACCTGTCGTTTTCCGAGGTGCTGGATATCTACGGCTTCCGCGTGGTGGTCAACGATATTCCGAGCTGCTACCTGGCGCTCGGCGCCCTGCACAGCCTGTACAAACCTATCCCCGGCAAGTTCAAGGATTACATCGCCATTCCCAAGGGCAATGGCTATCAGAGTCTGCATACCACCCTGTTCGGCCCCTATGGCACGCCGGTGGAGATGCAGATCCGTACCCGCGACATGAACCGCGTGGCCGAAGCCGGCGTGGCGTCGCACTGGATGTACAAGAGCGGCGATGCCAGTCTGGATACGGCGCAGCAGCGTACCCATCAGTGGCTGCAGAGCATTCTCGACATCCAGGCGGAAAGCGATGATCCGGTCGAATTTTTCGAACACATCAAGATCGACCTGTTCCCGGACGAAGCCTACGTCTTCACCCCCAAGGGCAAGATCCTGGTGCTGCCGCAAGGCTCGACCCCGGTAGACTTTGCCTATGCGGTTCATACCGATGTCGGTCATCGCTGTATTGCCGCGCGTGTCAACCATGCCCTGGTGCCGCTGCGTACCGTACTGCGCAATGGCGACACGGTGGAAATCATCACCTCGACCCAGGCCAAGCCCAACCCGTCCTGGCTGAGCTTCGTGCAAAGCGGTCGCGCACGCTCCTGCATCCGCAGCTACCTCAAGAGCATGCAGCGCAGCGAGGCCGCCCAGCTGGGCGAGAAAATGCTGCGCCAGGCCGTCGGTGCCCTGGCGGCCGAGCCGCTGCAGATCGACGATGCCCTGCGCGAAGCCTATCTGCGTGAGCACGGCGACAAAATGAGCAGCTTCCAGGACATGCTGGTGGAAATCGGCGTCGGCAAGCTGCTGCCGGTGGTGGCTGCGCGCCGCCTGATCGAACTGGCCGGCGAGCGGCTGGGCGAGGACCTGCACCTGGCGCCGGTCGCCATCCGCGGCAACGAAGGTGGCTCGGTGCAACTGTCCGCCTGCTGCAACCCGATTCCCGGCGATGACATCATCGGCGTGATCACCAAGGGGCAGGGGCTGGTGATTCACCGTTCCGGTTGTCCCAATGCCAAGCGCGCCGATGCCGACAAACTGCTGGCCGTCACCTGGGATGCCCAGAAGGACCGCATGTTCGGCGCGACCATCAGTGTCCTGGCTCGCAAGGAGCGCGGTGCCCTGGCCGAAATCGCCACGGCCATCTCGCTGGCCTCGGCCAATATCGAGGGCGTCGATACCCTCGACACCCATATGGGCGACGACTTCCTGCATATCCACTTCCGCGTGCAGGTCGAAGGGCTGGCACATCTGGAGCGGGTGCTGACCGAAATCGGTCAGGTGAAGTTCGTCCAGCGCGCCGAGAGGAAATGAGTTCGATGCTTGAGTTGAGTATCAATGGCGAAGCCCAGCGCTTCGATAATGTTGCTACCGTGGCCGACCTGATTGCGGCACTGGCACTGGGCGGCAAGCGCATCGCCGTGGAGCTGAACGGTGAAATCGTGCCGCGCAGCCGTCATGCCGAGACCGCGCTGGCGTCGCAGGATGTGCTGGAGATTGTGGTTGCTGTCGGCGGTGGCTGACCGGGAGATCGTGCAAGTGTTGCAAAATGACCAATTGGTGATTGCAGGGAAAAGCTATGATTCCCGCCTGCTGGTAGGGACCGGGAAATACCGTGATTTCCAGCAGACAGCGGACGCTCTGGATGCCTCGGGGTGTGAAATCGTTACGGTGGCCATCCGCCGTGTCAACCTGGGGCAAAACCCTAACGAGCCGAATTTGCTCGACTTTTTGCCTAAAAACCGGTATACATTGCTGCCCAATACGGCGGGCTGCTACAGCGCGGACGAGGCGGTACGTACCCTTCGGCTGGCGCGCGAGCTGCTCGACGATCATCGGTTGGTCAAGCTGGAAGTCCTGGGTGATGCTACCTCGCTGTATCCCAATGTGCGTGAAACGCTGAAGGCTGCCGAAACGCTGGTCAACGAAGGTTTCGACGTGATGGTGTATACCTCCGACGATCCCATTGTGGCCCGCGAACTCGAAGCCATTGGCTGTTGCGCCATCATGCCGCTGGCCAGCCTGATCGGTTCCGGCATGGGAATCATCAACCCGTGGAATCTGGGGTTGATTATTGAATCGGTTAATGTGCCGGTGCTGGTGGATGCCGGTGTCGGTACCGCGTCGGATGCGGCCATTGCCATGGAGCTTGGCTGTGACGGCGTTCTGATGAATACCGCGATCGCGGCAGCAAACGATCCGGTGCTCATGGCGCAAGCCATGAAACAGGCTGTTGAGGCTGGCCGTGCTGCCTTCAGGGCAGGGCGGATGCCTAAACGTTTTTATAGTGCTACACCAAGTTCGCCGAGTCTGGGGGTGATTTCGACCCGCAAGGCATGATGATGTCGCCTTGCACTGTCGTATTCGGGCTTTCATTAAGTCCGTCAATTGGTTACAATATTGGATTATTCGAGCTTTGTGCTCATCTGAATTTTTAAGGATGATGGTTAATGCCTCACATTCGCGTTAAAGAGAATGAGCCGTTTGAAGTTGCAATGCGCCGCTTCAAGCGTTCGGTAGAAAAGACCGGTCTGCTGACCGAACTGCGCGCCCGCGAGTTCTACGAAAAGCCGACCACCGAACGCAAGCGCAAGCATGCTGCTGCCGTAAAGCGCCACTACAAGCGCATCCGCAGCCAAATGCTGCCGCCGAAGCTGTTCTAATCGCTTCGCCATTCGGCAGTCCCGCAGGACCGCAGGTTTAACCTGCGGTTTTGCCGTTTGTACGACCGGTTTTTCGATCCCCCTCATTTGGACAGTCAAGCATGAGTCTCAAAGCCCGTATCCAGGATGATATGAAGGCCGCCATGAAGGCGCGGGAAACCGAGCGCCTGGCGGCCATTCGTTTGCTCATGGCCGCCATGAAGCAGAAAGAAGTCGACGAGCGCATCGAGCTGGACGACGCGGCCATCCTGGCGGTCATCGACAAGATGTGCAAGCAATTGCGCGATTCGATCAGCCAGTACGAAGCCGCGGGTCGCATGGATTTGGTGGAGAAAGAGCGTTTCGAGCTGGAAACCTTGACTACCTATCTGCCGCAGCAACTGAGTGAAGCCGAAATCGATGCCCTGATCGAAGCCGCCGTGCAGCAGTCCGGCGCCGCCTCGATGCAGGACATGGGCAAGGTCATGGGGCTCTTGAAGCCGCAAATGGCCGGCCGCGCCGACATGGGAGCGGTCTCCGCCCGCATCAAGGCCCGGCTGGCGCGCTAAGCGCTGCATGCTGCCGTGATCCCGCAGGATTTCGTCGATCAGTTGCTGACGCGCGTCGACATCGTCGACGTGGTGGATCGCTACGTCCCGCTGAAAAAAGGCGGGCAGAATTACCTGGCGTGCTGCCCCTTCCACAAGGAAAAGTCGCCATCCTTCACCGTCAGCCAGTCCAAGCAGTTCTATCACTGCTTTGGTTGCGGTGCGCACGGCTCCGCCATCGGCTTCGTCATGGAGTATCAGGGGCTGGGCTTTGTCGATGCGGTCAAACTGCTGGCCGAAAGCGTCGGCATGACCGTGCCGCAGGCGGTGCGCAGCCTGGATCCGGTGGCCGAACAGGCCGCCCGCGTACGCCGGCTGTCGCTGGAAGAAGGTCTGCAGCAGGCCGCAGGCTATTACAAGCAGCAACTGAAGTCCTCGCCCAATGCGGTTTCGTACTGCAAGGGCCGCGGCCTGAGCGGCGAAATCGCCGCCCGCTTCGGCCTTGGCTATGCCCCTGATGGCTGGCAGAACCTGGCGGCGATCTTCAGTGACTACCAGGATGAACGCCTGGTGGAGTCCGGACTGGTCATCCAGAACGAAGAAGGACGACGTTACGACCGTTTCCGCGACCGGCTGATGTTCCCGATCCGCAACCAGCGCGGCGGCATCATCGGCTTTGGCGGACGTGTTCTGGGCAAAGGCGAGCCAAAGTACCTCAACTCGCCGGAAACCCCGCTGTTCGAAAAGGGGCGTGAACTCTACGGCCTGTACGAAGCCAGACAGGGCATCCGTGCCCAGAACCGCGTGCTGGTGGTCGAAGGCTATATGGACGTGGTGGCCCTGGCGCAGTACGGCATCGATTACGCCGTCGCGACCCTCGGTACCGCCACCACCGGCGAGCACGTGCGCAAGCTGATGCGCCATGCCGACCACGTGTATTTCTGTTTCGACGGTGACCGCGCCGGCCAGAAAGCGGCCTGGCGTGCGCTGGAAAACAGCCTGCCGCAGCTGCAGGACGGCAAATCGCTACATTTTCTCTTCCTGCCGGAAGAACATGATCCGGACAGTTTTGTCCGAGAACAGGGCAGGGAGAAATTCGAGACACTGTTGCAGGAACAAAGCCTGCCGCTCTCGACCTATTTCACGCGTGAACTGACCACGCGCGTTGACATGAATTCGCCGGAAGGGCGTGCCGACCTGATTCGTCAGGCCATGCCGCTTCTGGCACAGATTGCAGCACCGGCACTTGGCCTGATCATCAAAAAGCGGCTGGCGGAACTCGCCGGCATAGATGTCGATGAATTCGACATGCTGATGGGCAACAAAAAGCCGGAGCGCAAGGGCAAGCGCGAATACCGCTTGCCGGCCGGATCCGTCAGGCCGTCCCAGATGTCCATCGTACGCCGCCAGTTGAAATGGCTGCTGATGAACCCGAACTGGGCCGAAGACGTGCAAATGCCAGACAGCCTGACGCTCTCGGATGACCTGGCCTGTTTTGCCATGCTGGCCGAACGTGCTCGCGAGCACGGAACCGACCTGACCACGGCGCAGCTGATCGAATCCATTCGCGGTACTCCCTGGGAGTCGCTGGTGGATGGTGTGCTGCAGCAGGCCATGCAAGACCCGGAAGAATTCGCTGCACCGGACGACGACGACAGAATGCAGTTTCGCGATGGCAATGAGAAATTGCTGCAACTGCTGCGCGAGGCCGAGCTTGATCGGCTAAAACAGAAGTCCCGGAGCGAGCGATTGACAACGGAAGAATCGAAACTGATGCTCGAATTGCTGAGTCGCAAGACCTGAATTCAACCCATCGGTGCTATACTCAACTGTTTTTTTCGGCTTTTTCAAGCAGGAAGCGAAATGGCGGCCTCTCCCGAAAATCAAAAGGAAGTACAGGAACAGGCGATGAGCCTCGAAGAACAGCGCAAGCGGCTGCGTCAGCTGATTGCCCTGGGCAAAGAGCGCGGTTACCTGACCTACGCGGAAATCAACGACCATCTGCCTGAAGATGTGTCCGATGCCGAGCAGATCGAAAACATCGTGACCATGATCAGCGGTCTCGGTATCCAGGTGTATGACGAAGCCCCGGATGCCGACACGCTGCTGATGTCCGATGCGGCGCCTGCGGTGGCCGACGAGGATGCGGTTGAAGAAGCGGAAGCGGCGCTGTCCTCGGTCGATTCCGAATTCGGCCGTACCACCGACCCGGTGCGCATGTACATGCGCGAAATGGGCTCGGTCGAACTCCTGACGCGCGAAGGCGAAATCGAAATCGCCAAGCGTATCGAGGATGGCCTCAAGTTCATGATCCAGGCCATTTCGGCATGTCCGGGCACCATTGCCGACGTGCTGGAACTGATCGACCGCGTCGAACGCGAAGAAATTCGCGTTGACGAAGTGGTCGACGGCTTCATCGACCCCAACGCCGAAGACACTGAAGAAGTGGCCTTTGCCGAACCGGTGGTCGAAGAAGAAGAGCTGATCGACGACGAAGATGCCGAAGACGCCGACGCCGAAGCCGATGTCGAAGCCGCTGCCAGTGCCAATCTGGAAGAACTCAAGCAGCAGGCGCTGGAGCACTTCCGCGCCGTGCGTGCCCTGTTCGACAAGATGGTCGTGGAGCTCGGCAAGAACGGCTCGCACAGCCCGGCCTATCTGCAGTTGCAGGAAGCCATCTCGGCCGAGTTCATGAAGGTTCGCTTCTCCACCCGTCAGATCGAAAGCCTGTGCGAATCGCTGCGCCGCCGCGTCAACGAAATCCGTACCTTCGAGCGTGACATCCAGGACATCTGCGTGACCCGCGTGCGCATGGATCGTGCCCACTTCATCAAGTGCTTCCCGGGCAACGAATGCAACCTGACCTGGGTGGAAGAAGAAATCAATGCCGGCAAGGCGTGGTCGGAATCCCTGACCCGCTTCAAGTACGCCATCATTGAAAAGCAGTCGAAACTGGCCGAGCTGCAGGAAAAGGCCATGCTGCCGATCAAGGAGCTGAAGGAAATCAACCGGCAGATGTCTTCCGGTGAATCCAAGGCACGGCGCGCCAAGAAGGAAATGATCGAGGCCAACCTGCGTCTGGTGATCTCGATTGCCAAGAAGTACACCAACCGTGGCCTGCAGTTCCTCGACCTGATCCAGGAAGGCAACATCGGGCTGATGAAGGCGGTGGACAAGTTCGAATACCGCCGCGGTTACAAGTTCTCGACCTACGCCACCTGGTGGATTCGCCAGGCCATCACCCGCTCCATCGCGGACCAGGCGCGCACCATCCGTATTCCGGTGCACATGATCGAGACCATCAACAAGATGAACCGCATCAGCCGTCAGATCCTGCAGGAAACCGGTCGCGAGCCCGATCCGGCGGAACTGGCCGAGCGCATGGAAATGCCTGAGGAGAAGATCCGCAAGATCATGAAGATCTCCAAGGAGCCGATCTCCATGGAAACGCCGATCGGCGACGATGACGACAGCCATCTGGGCGACTTCATCGAAGACTCGGTGACCCTGGCGCCGTCCGAAGCGGTGATGTATTCCAGCCTCAAGGACGCCACCAAGGAAGTGCTCGATACCCTGACGCCGCGCGAAGCCAAGGTGCTGCGCATGCGTTTCGGCATCGACATGAACACCGACCACACGCTGGAAGAAGTCGGCAAGCAGTTCGACGTCACCCGCGAACGGATCCGCCAGATCGAAGCCAAGGCACTGCGCAAACTGCGTCACCCGACCCGCTCGGAACGCCTGCGCAGCTTCCTCGACAACGAACCGGGCAATCAGTAAAGGCTAGTGGCACGGCGGTGCGGATTTGTTATAATCCGCACCCCACGGGCCTTTAGCTCAGTTGGTTAGAGCAGAGGACTCATAATCCTTTGGTCGCGGGTTCGAGCCCCGCAGGGCCCACCAAACACATCAAGGCTCTCAGCGCGTTAACCGCTGAGAGCCTTTTCGCTATCCGCTTCAGGCAAGTTGCTGACGCAGGCGTTCTATTACAGAACGAGCGAGTGACCATGCTTGCACCGCCCTGCTAAAATGTCGGCATCCACTCAACACCACCTCCTGACCCGGCACCGGCTACCATGAACACCCATCGCCTCTCTGTACTGCTGAGCATCGCCACCATCATGACCGCTGCTGCCTGCATGGCCAATCCGCTGCCGGGCAGTGTTGTCGCTCCGAAGACCTTCGCTTTCGATGGCAAGTCCTATCGTCTGGCGTTTTCCCACACCGGCGTGATGCGGTCCACCTGGGAGTACGGTCTTGAGGGAGAGGATGTTCAGAACTGGCAGTGGACCAGCCTGGTGACCATCACACAAGTCAACAAGCTGTCGAGCATGGCGCAATGGATGCAGAGCATGGCACAAGCCCTGCAAAAGGAAAATCCGCCGCCGCGCTATGAGATGCGACAAGTCGGGGAAAGTCAGGCGCAATTCAGCATGATCTATCTGCCGGTTGCCGGGAGCGCCAAACTGCAAACCTACGAGTCCGATGTCTGGATTGCCCGCACCGCCTGCGGAGGCATCGTCAACCTGCAATTTGCCCGTCAGTACCCCGCGATCCCGGGTGAAAACCTGCAGGAAAAACTCGCCGCCATCCAGCGGGACAACACGGCGGACATGGCCAGGATCCAGGCTCTGGACTGGCAGGCCGAGTGCCAGTAGCGCCCCCGGGGGGCTTTCACCCCCCGCTGACCATGCCCAGCAACTGCAGACACTGATCGCGCAAACCCTGCAGCAACAATCGGCTCTTTGCCGCATCCATCTCCGGCGAACCACGCACACGGGCATACCAGATCCCTTCCGCCGTCAGTCGCAGCAACAGCAACTGATTGGCCAGCGGCGTGTCACAACCGTCCTCCTCCTCCAGCGCCATCTGCACCAGCCGACATTGCTCGATGCAATAGGGCCAGGCCAGCGACAACAGGGCCAAGGCCTTGGTGGTGTCGGCCGAATCGGTAAAGGCTGTTTGAATATAGGCGCGGGTATAGCGCCCGGGGCCGGGCGGCTCCTGCTGCAAGGCTTGTTCGAAACGGCTGCGAAAACCATCCAGCAAGCTGTCGGTCACGGCATTGAGCAGGCCGGCACGGTTCTCGAAGTGATGAATCAGTGCGCCTTTGCTCACCCCTGCCCGGCGGCAGACGGCATCCAGCGTCACGGCATGCAGGCCCACCCCGACCAGCAGTTCGATGCTGGCGGAAATCAGTCCTGCCTTGACGCGCTCAGGCTGTTTGGGACGATGGTGAAAAAAGGACATGACAACCTGCCACTGCTTGAATGCCGCCATTATCTACGGGATCAAGCAAAAAGCAAGTTGTCATGCAAGCGGGGTCACAATTTGAAGTTCGACAGCGTCTGCAACTGCTGCTGCACCAGCGCATCCAGATGATGTGCGCTGGCGGCGGTATTCTGCGCAGCCGCACTGGATTCTTCCGACATCTGGGCCGTACGTTCTACCTGCATGGCGATATTGTTGCTGGCCACCCCCTGCTGCTGAATGGCCGCAGAGATTTCGCCAATACTGCTGGCCGAGTGCGCCGCATGCTCGCCAATCGTCTCGATGGCCCGGCTGGCCTCATCGGCACGCGACACACTGGTTTCCACCAGCGTGTCGGCCGCTTCCATCGATTCCGCCGTGCGCTTGGCCATGGTGACCATGGACTCGATCGTGGCAGCGATTTCCTGCGTCGACTTGGTGGTACGCTCCGCGAGCTTGCGCACCTCGTCCGCCACCACGGCAAAGCCGCGCCCCTGCTCACCGGCGCGCGCCGCTTCGATGGCGGCATTCAAGGCCAGCAGGTTGGTCTGGTCGGCGATATCGCGAATCACGTTTACCACGGTACCGACCTGGGCACTTTCCTGCTCCAGCTTTTGAATGTCGGTGGCCGAGGATTTCACCATGCTGGAGATTTCGTGAATGTCCAGAATCGTCTGGCGAATGATGGCCGAACCAGACTGCACCAGTTCACGGGCTTCTTCCGTCCCGGCCTTGGTGGTGACTGCCTGCTCGGCGACATGGTTGATGCTGACCGTCATCTGCTCAATGGTGGCCGCCATGCTGGACGCCGCCTCACTTTGCGCTGCCGAGGCCGTGGACACCTGTTGGGCGGTGGCGCTCAGCTCGAGCGAGGCCTTGCCGACATCGTCGGCTACATGGCGCAAGGACTTGAAGCTGGTTTGCAAGGTATCCAGCAGGCGGTTCAGCGCCTGGCAGGCATCGCCGACCTCATCCTGATGGACGATCGCCACGCGCTGGCTGAAGTCGAGGGTATCGCTGATCTGATGCAAGGCCTGGCGAATCTGGCCCAGACCGGTGCGGATGGCACGGTACAGGCTCACGGCCAGCAGGCCGGACACCAGGAAGGCCAGCGCAATGACCGCCAGCGAGATCAGGCGGGAAGTCTCATAGGCCTTGCGGCTTTCAGCGGCATCTTGCTTGGTCAGTACCTTGTTCAGGGTATAGTGGGCATCCATGGCGGCTTCCGTGGCCCGTGCCGCCTTGGTGGCGTTTTTCAGCTGCGCAATCTGCTGCTCATGAGACATGGACGAGGCGTGTTGCACCAGGGGCTGAATCACTTGCCAAAACTGGTTATAGCTGTCTTTGACCTTGTTCAGCGCCTGCTGGTCTTCCTCGTTGTAGATATTCTTCTGCTGGTAATCATCCAGTGCCGAATCAATTTTGGATTTGCCCAGTTCAATTTTGGCCTTGGCATCGGCCAGTTCGGTCTCGTTGGCGGCCAGCGTGATGTCGCGGATACCGACGCGGATATTGGTCAGGCCATGCTGCGCCTTGGTGATATCGTCAATGCTGGGAAAAATATTATCCATCATGGCTTCGTGGCTGGTCTGGCTACGGCCCAGTTCCCAGATGCCATAGCCCCCGACGATCAGCAGGGCGCTGAGCGCCACCAGCAGGGTCAAAACCAGCCGCCTTGAGATAGTCATTCTTTGCTCCGTTTTTTTATAGATTCACGTCAAGAGAGTCTAAAGAATTATGTGTTTTATTCCTACATTAAACCGTAAAATACCAAATGGTATGTTTGTTTTTGACCACATTTTATAAATGCTTAATGTCGATGGCATATTGCCGTCCTGTCTAGCTTATGGATGCCCCTGACGTGAATGACAACACCCTGGCCGGCGGTCACGATGCCGTGATCGGCCTGCTGCAAAACATGGCTTCAAACAAGAAGGATTCTTACAACGGACAGCGCAGCAGCGGTGCCATGGCCTATGCCATCATGCAGGTACAACTGGCGCCCAGAATGACGGCGCAAGAGCGCCACACCATGACGGCGCTGGGCTCGATGCTGTTTGAACGTGCGGAGATCGAAGAGGCTCGCCAACTGCTGGACAGTTTGCCGGACGGGCTGGCCAGCGGCATGTTGCAGGCCTTGCTGCAGGCCTAGGGTCTAATCGTTTGCAGGCAGACCCGGGACGTTGTCGCCGGGCAGGGCGCGGATATAGTCCAGGCAGCGCTCAGCCGGCAGGGGCGGACTGAACAGATAGCCCTGGAAGCAGTCGCAGCCCAGTGCTAGGCACTGCGCCAGCTGGGTCTCATCCTCCACCCCTTCGACGATGGTGGCCATGGCCAGGCTGTGGCTGAGTTCAACGATGCTGCGCACGATCTGGCTGGAGGTTTCCTCGCCGATGCAGCGGGTCAGTGATTTATCGATCTTGATGGTGTCGATGGGCAAATCCCGCAGATAACGCAGCGACGTATGTCCCATGCCGAAATCATCCAGTGCAATCCGCACGCCTGAATGGCGCACGTCCTGCAGGGCGCTCAACGAGAAGTCATCCGGCTCCAGCGCCGTGGTTTCGGTGATCTCCAGCTCCAGCAAGGGCGCGTCCAGCCGGTAACCGGACAGGGTCTGCAATACCTGAGTGGCAAACTCCCGGTTGATCAGCTGTCTGGGCGAGATATTGACCGACATTTTCAGCTGTGCCGGTACCAGGCCGCTCCAGGCGGCCCGTTGCTGACAGGCACTGGACAAGACAAACATGCCCAGCTCATCCAGGCAGCCGATATCTTCCGCCAGCGCAATCACCAGCGGCGGGGGAATGCGGCCGTAAACCGGATGCGCCCAGCGCAGCAGCGCTTCCACCCCGTATACCTCGCGACGGTCGGCCATGATTTGCGGCTGGTACTCGAGAAATAATTCTCCCGGGTGCTGCAGGGCTTTTTGCAAATCGAAAGCCAGCGCCTCGGCCAGCAGGCCAAGCTCACCAGGCAAACTCAACACCTTGCGCTCTGTACCGCCCGCGTCGGTCATTTCCGCCGCACTGGCCAGCGCACGCAGCAACAAACGACTGCGCCGCGCACGCAGGGTATCCGACAACCTGACAAAGGGCAGATAGATCAGCGTCCCCAGCAGCAGACACAAGCCCTGCACCCAGACCGCGGTCAGCGAGTGAGTCATGGCATAGACATTCAGCAGCGGCGGGGTAGTCCAGACAGTCAACTGGGTGGTGCAGGGGATCAGCCCGAGCTGCGTGGCGGCGTAAGCCAGGCAGATCTGCAGCAGCGGCGCGCAGACGAAGGGAATCAGGTAGACCGGGTTGAGAATCAGCGGGATGCCAAACAACAGCGGTTCATTGATGTTGAAGGCCGCCGGGATCAGGGCAAACAGGGCAAATCGGCGTATCCCGCGATCCTGGCAGCCGAGCTGGATGGCGGCAATCAGGCACAGCGTACTGCCCGAGCCGCCCAGACGGGCAAAGGCATCGATGAACTCGCGTGTGACGATGTAATACGAGCCGGCGCCGTGGCCGGCGATCTGGACATTGGCCAGCGAGGACGGAATCAGCAGGGTGTTGGTCACCGGCGCCAGGATGTTCGGGCCATGCAGGCCGAAAAACCACAGCAGCTGCCCGATGGAGACGTAGCTGAGCACAAAGTGCAGCGGGTCCTGATGGCCGGTAAAAATCAGCCCAAGCAGATGGGTCTGGTAGGCATGCAGATCGTCGAATCCCCAGGCCAGCAGGAGGGCACGCAGACCGCAAAACAGCAGGATGGTGCACATGGCCGCCGGGGTCATGGCCACGATATCGCGCACCATGGGGTCGAAGCCCGCCGAGCCGAGCGACAGTTGCAGACGCGGTATGCTCGCCAGACTCAGAAACAGCGGGCTGCCCAGGGCGGCGATGACAATGGCCGCCAGCAAGCCGCGCTCCACCGACAGCACCCCCGACCAGCTGCCGGTGCTGCCCGGCACCGACACAATCAGCAGGCAGGCCATCATCACGACCGAGGTAATCAGCGGGGGGATGGCCGTGCGGCTTTGGTGCTGCTCGTTGAACATCTCGGTCCGGGTACTGGCATAGCCGGCCAGAATCGCCAGCGGGACCATGCTGAAGGCCACCTGGGCCACGTCATCCAGGGTGGCAAACCATTGTTCGCCCAATAGCTGGCTGAAGAAGCGTTGCAGAACCAGCGAGGGAAAGTGGCGCAACAGAATGATCAGGGCACCGACCATGATCGGCGGGAGGGAGAAAGCCAGGCCGCGGCGGATGGCGATGAAGAAAGCTTGCTGTCCGAGGCGCTCAAAAAACCCCAGCAAGGCATCTACCCGCGCATCATCCACTAACGATCCCAGCATCTGGCACCTCGGCAAACCAGTCACCAGGACTGGTGATCGCAACAGGCGGGGCAGGCTGCGGCTGCCCGAATGCCGGTTGCAGATCATTGACTCATGGTTAATGTGTCTGTCCGGGCGAGAAATACCCCGTTGACAGGTGGCACGTCGGCGACACGGCAACCGTCCATGCTTGCTACCGGTCAGATATCAGAATAATAACCATTACGGTTAAATGTTCTAGCTAAAAATAACTATCGACTATCAAATAATCATTGTTTCACGTCAAAAAGAAAGCCGTTTTGATATAGGTCGATATTTACCAAGCAGACCGGATGGTATGTTCCGGTCTGCCCGGGAGAGGTGTCAGTCGTGTTCCTTCAGCCATTCGGCAAAGACCGGATCGGCCAGACGCCAGCCCTGCGCGTCGCGGGTCACCACATCCCGCCGCTCCAGCTTGCGCAGTGCCGTCTGAACCTGAGAGGGCGTCAGCGTCGGCAGGCCCAGCTCGGCCGCCAGTGCCACCCGGCTGCCCTGGCGATACGGGCTGTGCTGGCCGGCGGCAATGGCGCGCAACAGGCTTTGCTCCAGCGGCGCCAGCCCCAGCCAGCGGCTTTCAAAGGCGCTGGTATCCGACAACAGGTTCAGCCGTGCCGTCAGGGCCTCGGTCAGCGTGCGCTCGGGGTTCAATGCCAGCTCTTCCACCAGCGCGCGCAGATGCAGTGGGACCCGACCCAGTTGCAGGAAGGCCTGCCACAACGCGGCCTCATCCAGGGGGCGACGGGTGATGCGCTGGTAGCCTTGCGCCATGTGGCGGGTGAAGCCTTCGTCCAGCGGCGGGAAGTCGATCAGGGTGGCAAAGTGAAAAAACGGGGCACGGGCATCGCCGAACATGGCGCGCAAGCCGGCTTGTGATGAGCCGGTAAAGATCACCTTGACCCGGTCACGATGCAGATCCAGTCCCGTGCGCAGCGAGGCGATCAGCGTCGCGCTGCCACTGCGGCGAGCCAGCTCCTGGATTTCATCCAGCAGCAACAGGACCGGTTTCTTCTGTGCGGCCAGGTCGCCGATCAACTGGCTGACGGCGGGCAGCGGTGCCGTCGGGGATGGCGGACGGTTTTCAATGCTGGCCGGCCCCCACTGGCCACGGATCAGCAGATGACTGCCGATCTTGTCCAGCGTCCGCGCCAGCCAGTGTTCCTCGTCGGCAAAGGCGGCCAGCATGGCCGGAAAGTGGTGAGCCCCGCCATGGCCGTCATCCTCCATGAAACTGTGATAGCCGACGCGCCAGCCATGCTGTTCCGCCAGCGGCAACAGATCCTTGAGCAGGAATTCGGTCTTGCCCATGCGGCGCGGCGCAAACAGCGTCAGGGCAGAAGACAGGCCGCTGTCGAGCATCATCAACACCGATTCGGCCAGTTTCTGACGCGGGTAGTGCAGGGCATCATCCGGCATGTCAGCCACCTTTAGCTATGTGATGGCTAATTATGCATGTGGTGGCTAATAGTGGCTAGCTGGGTGCGGCGCGTCGGCCAGAAACTGCCGGCACAGCGCGCGGTATTGCCGGGTGATGCGCCAGGCCAGCCAGGCCAGACTGCCTGCCAGCAGGGTACTGGATGCCGCAAACACACCTTGCCAGAGTGCGGGGGACAGGCACCAGCCGATCCCGCCTGCCAGCCACAGCGCATGCAGCCAGCCCAGTCGTTGCTGTACCTGCTCGCTCAGGAAGCCGTGCGTGGAGGGCAGGGCACCGCGCGGCGGTTGCAGGGCCTTCAGGTGCAGCCAGCACAGGAAAGGCACGATCTTGCCCAGCATGGCCAGCATGACGCCGAAGCCGAGCCCGCCCAGCCACAGCCACCCCGCCAGCAGCGGCCAGCAAGCAGCTGGGGACCACCAGGCGACGAGGGCCAGCAGTGCCGATGCGGGCAGACACCAGACGGCCCGCTGCCAGCTGCGTCGTGCCGGGTCCTGCGGGCGCCGCGCCTGCTGCAGCAGGCGCAGGGTGAGGGCGCCATAGAGCATGACGGCCAGCCACAGTGCCAGCGCAGAGGGATCCGGCATGGCGGGAGCCAGCAGGCGCCACAGTGTGGCCAGCAGCAAGAGTGGCAGCAGGGCCGCACTCAGCCAGCGCACCGGGCGCGGATAAGCCGGTGTGATCAGGAACATCGGCAACACGGTCTGACTGATCGCGATCAAGAGGCCGAGCAGCCAGCCGATCCCGCCCCACAGCACATGACTGTGCAGCAGGGGCAACAAGGGGAGTGCCACGCTGCCGCGCAGGGTGGCCACCATCGCCAGTCCGAGGAGGGCGGTGACCATCAGTGCCGTCATGGCGCGCAACATGCCGCGGCTGCCGCCATCGCGCGCCGGAGAACGATGCAGTCCGACGATGCCGTGTGTCAGAAACACCGCCAGCGCCAGTGCCAGCCCTATCGCTCCGGCCAGCAGTTCGTCCGGGCTGAAGCCCCGGGCGAAGCCCAGGCACAGCAGCGCGACGCCGGCCTGCCAGGGTAGCCACACTGTCCACAGCAGGCGTATCGGTCGCGTCAGCGCCACGCCGGCCAGCACGGCCAGCAATTGCAGCAAGGCGCCCAGCATGATGTTGCCCAGCACGCCCAGTGCCAGCATGTGGGTCAGGGCGACGACCAGCGGCTGATAGCGATCCGCCGCCAGCGGACTGGCGGCGGCGAGGCTGAGCGCCAGCACCAGCAGCCAGCCAATGGCCGCCAGGAAAAAACCTGTCGGCAGCCAAAGCGGTGGCGCTTTGTCGTAGTCCAGTGTGCTGCCGATCATGTCCGGGTCAGGGTGATCAGCACCCCACCATCCTCGGTCAGACTGCAGTGATGCTGTACTCCGGCCTGGTTCAGCAGCGGGAACAGTGGCACCGGGTGGTGCGGCAGGATATACGCCAGCGCCTGGCCTGCCTGCAGTGACTCAATGTCTTCCAGAATGATCTCCATCGGTTGTGGCGGTACCAGATGACGCAAGTCGCGGGCGTTCATGGCTCGGCCACCATCGACTCCAGCCCGGCCACATGCTGGCCGCACATCGGATAGAGAACGTTTTCTTCTTTCATATTATGTTGCTGCATCAGGATCAGCAGCGTCTCGCCATGGCCGAGAAAGGCGGCGGCATCCTGCTGGCTGAGCGCCGCCTGCACATCGGTCAACAACGCGCGCATTTCCTCATGCTCGCTGCGCATTACCACGGTCGGCCCCATGCGCATACCGGTCGCGTCTTCAAAAGCCGGAAACAGCTGTGTCTCCTCCAGTGTGAAGTGCGCCAGCATGGCAGTTTCGAAAGCCTGCCAATGGCTCAGGGCCGGCTGCCACTGGCCGGCGCGCACGGCAGACTCGCAGTCCACCAGATGGGCATCACAGGCACGGTGTTGGTCGATCAGTCTTTCTATGGCATTCATGGCATCGCCTTCCGGAAATCAAAAATGAGTGAAGCATCAGACATTGCGTGGCAGTATGTCGGCACGCCCTTATTAGCCAGAATGATTTGAATCAAGGATTTCAAGATCCCATGCCCCACGTCGATATTGCTGCCCTGTTGCGTCACCAACCCCTGTTCCAGGCGCTCTCGCCCGAGCAACTGAGCGCCTTGCTGCCGCATGCGCAGGAAGTGCGCGCCGACAAGGGGCAGGTGCTGTTTCAGAAGGGGGATCCCTGCGATGGCATGTATGTGGTGGTCTTCGGTCGCGTCAAGCTGTCGCTGTTCTCTGCTCAGGGCAGCGAGAAGGTCGTGGAGGTGATCCAGCCCGGGCAGAGTTTTGCCGAGGCGGTGATGTTTCTTGGCTACCCGATGCCGGTGCTGGCGCAATGTCTGGATGATGCCTTGCTGCTGAAAATTGATGCGGATGGCATTCTGCAGGCCTTGTCGGCGGATGCTGATTTCGCCCGGCGCCTGCTGGCCGGCATGTCGATGCGACTGCACGGCCTGGTGCGTGATGTCGAGCGCTACTCGACCGAAAGCACCTTGCAGCGTGTCAGCGGCTATCTGCTGCAGAGCTGGCGCGAGGCCGGCGAGCCGTCACAGGCGTTTCCCCTGCCGCTGAATAAAAACCTGATTGCCTCGCGCCTCAACCTGACGCCGGAAACCTTCTCGCGCATGTTGCAGCGGTTAATGACGGCGCAGCTGATCCAGGTGAACGGCAGAGAGATTCTGGTACTCAATCCGGCCGGCCTGGGTGAGTTTGCGGGAGAGGATGGCGACTGATGGAGGTGATTCGCGAAAGTCCACTGGAAGCTTTGCTGCGCCAGGCTGCCGCCGATCCGGCGCATCGGCCGGCGTTTTTCGCGGCGCTGCTGCAGGCCGAAGTGTTCATCATCGGCCATACCGATCTGGGGCCGGGCGAAACGACCATACAGGCCGGCAGCCAGCTGCATATCCAGCATTGGCAGCGTCCGGACGGGGTCAGTACCATTCCCTTCTTCACCTCGCTCGGCTTGCTGCAGCAGGCCATCGAGCAAGAGAGCCGCTACCTGGCGCTGCCGGCCCGCTCGCTGTTCGTGCTGACACTGGGCAGCGCACTGGATCTCAATCCCGGCTCGGACTGCGGCAAGTCATTCGAGGCCGCAGAAATCCGCGAGCTGCTGGCCAGCGGTCTGACCCATGCGCCGGAGCAGCGCGAAATCCGCGAGCAAACGAGCGTATTGCTGGGACAGCCTCTGCATGACCCGCAGGATCTCAAGCAGGCGCTGTCTACCCTGTTGCTCAAGCATCCGCCTGTGCAGCGCGCCTATCTGGCGCTGATGCACGACACCAGTCAGAGCGAGCAGCCACACCTGGTGATCGGCCTGGAGGGCGAGGGCGATATCGAGCAGGTCTTGCGCGAAGCCGGCAATGTGCTGGCTGACCTGCTGCCCGCCGGCGAAGTGGCCGACCTGCTGCAGATTCATGCCAATGAGGGTGGCCTGGCCGACTACTTTCATCAATCCGTTGTTCCCTTCTATCAGCGTGGCCCCTGGGCGCGCTTCAAAGCCTGGTGGCACTGAGTTGCGGTGTCTGGCCGTGCTAAATGCTTGATGCACCTGTAATTATTTTGTTTTTCTTCCTATATTTTTGGAATAAAGGTTGTCTCGACTAGATCGCAGGCAGCGACCATCTTCATGGGCGGTTCCAGAATTCGGGAGGGGGCATGCATTGGCAGTGTGCTGGCCTGTGGGTTATGCAGCAGTGTGGCGAGCTGATCGTGTGGTGCCGCACCGCCAGGTTTGAGGAAGGTCTCCATGCCCGGACGACTTGAACTGCGCACTCTGGCGGGCTGCTGGTTGCTGGCGCTGCTGGCCGTCTGGCTGGACCGGCATGCCCTGGCCGCGCTGGCCTGGTGGCCGGCCAATGCCTGGCTGGCCGGCATGTTGTGCCGCCTGCCCTGGCGGCGCAGCCTGCCCGTGCTGCTGCTGGGGCTGGCTGGTTGCCAATGGATAGGCGGACTGGGCAGCGGACTGCCGGCGGCCGTGATGTCCATACTGGAAGTGCTCAGTACCATTGCCCTGCTGCGCCATTTTGATCTGCCCTCCCGTTTCCATGCCGGGGCCATGCAGATGGTGCTCACGCTGAGTGTCGGTGCCATCCTGCCTGCCATGCTCGGTGGTGTGGCCGGCGCCGTGGTGTCGACCTGGGGATATGGCGAGGGGTTTGCCGCCCAGGCGCTGTTATTCGGTCAGGGACATATGCTGGGCGCCCTGACGGCCTTGCCGCTGGCGCTGTGGCTGAGTCAGCCGAATCAGCTGCGCGGCCCGGGCATGCCGGCGATCCTGCACTTTGGTGGCGGCCTGTTGCTGGTGACCTTGCTGGATTGGCTGGCGCTGCGTCTGTTGTCCTCCCCGTTCGAAGTCATTATTGCCGTCGAAGTACTGGCCAGCCTGCTGCTCAGCCTGAATGAGCTGTTCATCCTGCTGTGGTTGCAGACCCTGTTGATGAGCTGGGCACTGGCCAGTGGCCTGTATCTGCCACCGCCGGTACTCACCGAGGCCGATCAGGCCATGTCGGCTCTGCCGCTGCTGCTGACGCCCTTGCCTGCGCTGATCATGGCGGCGGCCGCCTGGCAGCGGCAACAGGAACAACGCCTGCTGTCGGCCGCCAAGCTTCGCCTGGATACCGTGCTGGAGTCGATGAACGAAGGGATTGTCATCCAGGCAGCCAATGGCCATATCGTCGGCCACAACCGGCGGGCGCTGGAAATTCTCGGCCTGGAGGAGTCTCAGTTGCTCGGCCGCAGCTCGCTCGACCCTGCCTGGCACTGCATTCATGAAGATGGCCGCCCGTTTCCGGGGGGGGATCACCCGGCCATGCAGGTGCTGGAGCATGGTGTGGCGATCGAGCGGGTGATCATGGGGGTGAATCTGCCCAGCGGAGATACCCGCTGGATCGAGATCAACGCCCACCCGATGCAGGAGCCCAGCTCGGGCGAGTGCATGTGCGTCTGCACTTTCTCTGATATCAGCAGCGAGCGTGAAACCGCCCTGCGCCTGCGCGCCATGCAGGCGCGGTATGTCGGACTGGTGTTCAATGCCCCGGATGCCATCATCACCGTCGACAGCCAGCAGACCATCGTCTCGGCCAACCCGGCCGCCGGCCAGCTGTTTGGCTACAGCACTGCCGACCTGATCGGGCAGCCGCTGTCGATTCTGATGGCGACTGACAGTCACGAGCGCCATACCCGCCTTTTCGAGCGCTTTGCCAGTGAAGAAGTTTATGGCCGCAGCATGGCCGGCGGGCGCAAGGTGCGCGCGAAGCGCAGTGATGGCAGTCACTTCCCGCTCGAAGTGACGCTGGCGACCGTCAGCCTGCCCGAGGGCAAATACTTCATGGCCATTGGCCGCGATGTGACACAGCGCGAGGCCTACGAGCAGACCCTGCTGGAGCTGTCGCAGGCCATCGGTCAGAGTCCGGTCGGGTTTGTCATGATCGACCGCGACGGACAGATCGAGTATGCCAACCGTGCCTATGAGCAACTGACCGGCCTGCCGAATGCCGAGCTCAAGGAGATGGCGTTGCAGGCGCTGTGGCAGTCTGCTGATCAGGGGACGGTTTCGGCCATGCCCTGGCGCAACGCCGAGGGCGGCCAGCCCTGGCAGGGTGAAGTGAGTCAGAAACGACCAGATGGCCGTGAGTATCAGGTTTTTTACGTCATTTCGCCGCTGTTTGATGCGGAGGGGCTGGTCGGCAAATACGTTGGCGTGGCGCAGGACGTGACCGACAGCAAGCGCACCAGCGCCGAGCTGGAGGCGCATCGTCACCATCTTGAAGCGCTGGTCGAGGAGCGGACCCGTGATTTGCTGGAGGCCAAGGAAGCGGCCGAAAGTGCCACCCGGCTGAAGAGTACCTTTCTGGCCAATATGAGCCATGAAATCCGCACCCCGCTCAATGCCATCGTCGGTTTCGCCCATCTGGTGCGCAACCAGGAGCAGAATCCGCGTGCCCAGGCCTGGCTGGACAAGATCGACAGCGCGGCTCAGCACCTGCTGGCCATCATCAATGATGTGCTGGACTTCTCCAAACTGGAGGCCGGCCATGTGGAAATCCACAGCGAGCCATTCAGCCTGCAACCCTTGCTGGAATTCATCCGCGATATGGTGATGCCGCGGCTGGCCGACAAGCCGGTCAGCTTCGAAATCCGGGTCGAGGGGACGGTGCCGGCCAATTGGCTGGGGGACAGCCTGCGCATCGGACAGATTCTGGGGAACTTCGTCAGCAATGCTGCCAAATTTACCGCCGAGGGCCGGATCGAACTGGTGGTGCGCGAGGAGGGCCGGGAGGGTGAGCTGGTGTGGCTGCGCTTCGAGGTCCTGGACAGCGGCATCGGGATCGACCCGGCCCAATTTGCCCGGCTGTTCGTGCCTTTTGTCCAGGCGGATGCCTCGATTACCCGACGTTTCGGTGGCACCGGCCTCGGCCTGGCGCTCAGCCGCAGTCTGGCGCAACTGATGGGCGGTTCGGTCGGAGGCGAGAGCCGGCCCGGTGGCGGCAGCTGCTTCTGGCTGACCCTGCCGCTGCGCCCCATGGAGACGCCGCAGGCGGAAGCGGTGCTGGCCGAGGAGACAGGGGACCTGCCGGTACCACTGCGGTTTGCCGGACATGTGCTGATCGCCGAAGACAATCCGCTCAACCAGGATTTCATGCAGGGACTGATGCAGGATCTGGGGCTGAGCTGCAAGGTGGTTGGCGATGGCCAGAGTGCGGTGGCCGCCTGTCTGGACGAGTCGTTCGATCTGGTGTTGATGGACATGCAGATGCCGGTGATGGATGGCCTCAGTGCCACCCGCGAGCTGCGTCAGTTCGCTCAGACACGTCATTTGCCGATCCTGGCCCTGACCGCCAACGCCTATGCCGAAGACCGCGATGCCTGCCTGCAGGCCGGCATGAACGACTTTCTCAGCAAGCCGATCGAGCCGCTGGTGCTGCGCGAGCGCCTGGCGCGCTACCTGCCGGCGGCAGCTGCCAGCGATGCCGAGCGTATTGCCTTGCCGGAGGCTCCGGCGGCGCTCTTCGGCCCGCTGGGGCAGCGGCTGCAGCAAGCCGGGCTGGTGGATTTTGCCTACCTGGAAAAGATGACCAAGGGCAATCCCGACACCATCGAGCGCGTGCTGGGCATGTTCCTGCAGCACCATGTGCCGCTGGCGGCCGGCTTGCCGGCCTTGCTGGCCGGCGGGGATCTGAGCGCGGCGACCCGCATCGTGCATACCCTTAAGGGCACAGGCATGTCCCTGGGGGCGGACGCGTTGCGTCTGGCCGCTGAGCGACTGGAGGGGGTGTTGCGCGGCGACACCCCGGCGCAGGCAGACTGCGGGGCGCTGTGCCATGAAGTGGCGCGGCTGGAGCGCGTTCTGCTCGGTCCGCAGGCTGCCGAGGACGGGGAGGCTGCCGAACAGCGCCTGCGTCACCGTCTGCAGACGCATGATGTCGAGAGTGCCGCCTGGCTGGCACAACAGCGCGCGGCGTTTCTCTGGATGCATGAAGAGGATTTTCAATATCTGCTGCGGCTGGTCGACAGCTTTGAGTTCGGCCCGGCGCTGCGTTTCTTTGACCAACGAAGCCTGGCTGCAAAGGAAGCGCCATGAGTGAAATCAAGACCATCCTGCTGGTGGATGATGATCCGATGTACCGCATGCTGACGGCCGATGCCCTGACGCCGCACTATCGCCTGCTGGAGGCAGAAAGCGGGGCCGATGCCCTGATGCTGGCGCGCGAGTATGTGCCGGCCCTGGTGTTGCTGGATATTACCCTGGCGGATCAGGACGGTTTTCAGGTCTGTCGCCAGCTCAAGCAGCATGCCGCCCTGGCCCAGGTGCCGGTGGTGTTCATCTCGGCCAATGTCAGCCTGTCTGACCGGCTGGCCGCCTATGAGGCCGGTGGTGAGGATTTCATCGGCAAGCCGGTCGAACCGGATGAGCTGCGCGCCAAGGTGTCGCTGACCCTGAAGAACGTGGCCGAGCGTCTGCGACTGGAAAGCGGGGCGCGGGATGCCATGGGCGTGGCGATGACGGCCATGTCTTCGGCCAGTGAGCTGGGGGTGTTGCTGGGGATTTTGCGTCGCTGCTTTGCCGTCAGCGACGAAAGCGGTCTGGCGGCCTGCGTGCGGCTGCAGACCAGCGCCGGGGTGTATGGCCGCAGCCAGCAGGGGGTACTGACCCGGGTCGAGGCCGGCGTGCTGGATCTGCTGTCCACCGGCGAGCGCATTGTCAGTCTGGGACGGCAGTCGGTGTTCAATTACGGGGGGCTGACCTTGCTGATCAAGAATATGCCGGATCAGGAACCGGATCGGGCCGGTCGGCTGCGCGACCATCTGGCGATGCTGGCCGAGGGGGGGCAGGCCTGCCTGCGCATGATCGAGGCCATGAACCAGCTGCGCGTGCGCGAACGCGCCCGGGCGCATTTTGGCGAGCAGGCCATGGCGGCGCTGGCCGAGATCGATGCCACCTTTCATCGCCATCAGAGCCAGACCGAAGCCTGGCTGGAAAGTACCCTGACTGAGTTGCAGATGGCATTCCCGACACTGGGACTGACCGACCACCAGGAAAACATCGTTCTGAGTCTGGTCGGCAGTGCCGCCGAACGCATTGCCGGTCAGTATGCGGAAGGGCTGGACATCGCCGGTCACCTGCATCGGCTGCAGGCGCTGGCTGGCGACAATGGCTGACTGAGCGGATTTAGTCAGCGTCCGGCAGCGCGGCCCAGCGGGCGACGCGGGCCAGCGGCTGACCGCAGGCGCAGCGCAGCCGGTCCGGGTGGCGACCGGCGCGCTCGCGGGCACAGGCCTGACACCGCGTGCGTCCGCAGGCCAGGCAGACATAGAGCGCTTCAATATTGTGCCGCGCGGCACAATCGCTGCAGTACTGGTAAATGCCGTGATGCAGTATCCCTGCCAGTCGCTGATGTCGGGCGGCGGCCAGCTGCAGGCGGTCAACCGGATGAGGCATGATGCTCTCCCAGACAGGTTGTGACCTGTTATCGGCTGTTTTTCCCCGGCATTGAGCCGGATGAGTGAAATCTGCAAGGCGGCTTGTCGGCTTTCTCGCAGGATGGGCGCGTCGGTTCCTGCCGACCGTTGTTCATCCACCATGGCGGATACGCGCTGTATCCGCGCAGAGAAAGCAGACACTCATGATTCTTCCCGATCCCATTCCCCTGCCGCCCGAACCGGATGGCGTCGAGCCGGCACTGGCCGCAGAGCTGGCCGATGCGCAGTGGCAAGGCGCCATTACCGAAGCCGAAACGGTCGAGCGCTGGCCGGAGGTGGCGCGTGCCATGCAGGCGGTTCGCCAGGCGCGCCAGCAACTGCTGAGTCGCTATCCGGTCATCCGGCGCCAGGTCGAGCAGGCCAACCTGGCGCTGAACGTGGCGCAACAGGTCATGGCCATGTCACAGCCCGGTCCCGAAGCCGAGTCCGCCGCGGCGCACGCCGTGCAGTTGGCTACTGAGGCGCATGCGGCCTATCGGCAGTATGAGGTTCAGCGCCAGCAGGCCGAGCAAATGCGCCAGCAGGCCGAGCAGCTGGCGCGTCAGGTGGCGGGGGAAATCCGCCGGATGGGCGCGCAGCGCGTGGCGCTTCAGGAAGGGGCCGATGCCTTGCACGGCGATCCTCAACTCATGTCGCCGGAGGATTTTGAGCGCGGGATGCAGGCGGAGGGACTGATGGTTGCGGTCAGTGACGATCCCTATGCCCGTCCGCAGATGGTGCATTTCGGCGACGTGCGCGCGGCGCTGGAGACCCTGCAGCAACAGACCCTGACACCACGCAGCCAGGCGCAACAACTGGGGGTCTTGCTGGCGGCCTTGTCTGCGACAGAGGTGGATCCGGCACTCAGTCCGACCCTGCGTCGCCTGCGTCTGCAGACCATGGCCCGGCTGGCGGCCCTGGGTGAACCGGCGCCAAACAGGGTGCATGCATTGTGGATCGGCGATCTGCCTAATGCGGCTCGTGCTGCCCTGCGCCTGTTGCTGGCGCGCCAGATGCAGGCAGATGCCTTACCAGGCGAGTTGCCATGGCAGTTTTATCTTGGTCATGATCCGCGTGCGCTGATGGCGCCGCGGCTGCGTCAGATCATTGCCCGCGTTGGCCGGGCCAGTGTGGCCGGCAGCCCGCCGGGCGCGGCGCGGGATCTGCGCTATCAGCGGGCCGTGCTGCAGATGCAGAACCAGGCTTATCAGGCGGTACTGGCCGGGGCGCAGCAAAATGGCGGCGATTTCAATCTGGCCGCCATCGATTTTCTGGTCGAGTTTCAGGCGCAGTCGCGGGCCGAACTCACGCAATGGCTGAGCGAGGTCAGACAGCGCTGGATCGAATTCGACGCTGACTTGCGCCAGCGTTTCGGGGCCGGGGCGCTGACCCTGGTCGATCTGGGCGAGCTGCTGCCAGCGGATCATCCGGTATACGACGCCTATCTGCAGGAGCTGTGGCTGCGCGGCAATCTGCCGGCGGCTGCCGATCTGGCCCGCTCCACCATGCTGCACCGCTATGGCGGCACCTATCTGGATACCGATGTCAGCCTGTTACCCGTGGATGAGGCGTTCGGCCAGAGCGTGTCGGCGCTGGAGACGCAAATCCTGCGCGAGATCGATTTGGCCAGCCAGCCGGGCGAGCAAAGACTGACCAATCGCATTGTGTTCTCTGCCCGACTGTGTGCCGCACGTATCCAGGCGCTCGGCAATTATCTGGCTGAGTTGCCGGGCGATCCTTATGGGGTGAGGGGGCTGCAAGGTGAGCTGGCCTATGAGGCCTTGCGCGACAGTCTGCTGTGCCAGCATTTGCCCGGTTTGCGCGCGCTGATCGCCGAATATCTGCCGCTGGTGGCGCAGGCGCCGGCTGCGCGGGTGCGGGCGCTTGGTATCGCGCCAGGCGAGGCCTTGCCGCAGTTATTCCAGCGGCTGAGTCCCGGGGTCGTCGGTCCTGCCGGTTTGTCCCTGCAGGTGCAGCTGAACATCGATCTGGGGGTGGACATCTCCGTGATGCATGGCCAGGCTGGCGCGGCGGTGTTTGCGCACTACTGGCAGACGGTGCAGCGGCGCTACCGCGCGATGTCGGCCAGCGGTCAGCGCTGGTTCCCGCAAGTGCCTGAGTCACTGGCACCTGATTCAATGTTCGCCGGCAAGGCCCATGGCATATACCGACTGGATGGCCTGGTCGAGGAGTCGGCGGCGACCGGGTACATGACCGGGCCGCAAGCCTATTTGCGTGCGGTCTACGACAGTCTTCAACCCGAGGAAGAGCCGGCACGCAGTCTCTGGGCCAGGATGGATTTCCTGGATCGCAAGGCCCTGTGTCTGGCGCCGGTGCGGCTGGAGATGGATACGCCGGGGGATCTGGCCTCTTCCTGGCGCGCCAGCGGCCTGTCGGCGCTGCGCGATGAGCCGGGTTCCTCGCCCTATGACCGCCAGGTGGTGGTGTTGCTCGACAAGGGGATGTCCTCGCTGAATGCGGCGCGCTATTTGAACAACGCCCATCCGCACTCCATGCTGATCGTGCGCCTGGCCGATGGCACCCTGCTCAGCGGCAAGCGGGCCATCGTGCAACTGAAGCTGGAGGACTGGGGCAGTCGTCCCCGGGTGGTGCTGGTCGGACACCTCAGCGCCGATCAGCGCACGCTGGGCGAGTTGCCGGCGAGCACGCTGGCGCAGTTACTGGGGGATTTGCTGCCGTCTGACAGCGAGACGCCACTGCATATCGAGCGACTGCGACTGGTGGCCAGTCATGCCATGCCGGCTCCCGGGACCCTGTTGAGCGGGCCGAGCTATGCCGAACAGCTGTTGCGCGCTCTGCGCCAGGTCGGCGTGTCCATCGGCGCGCTGAAGGGCTATGCCGGGCCGATTGCCGTGGATGTGTTTGGCCATGTCTGGGTGCAGGACGGGCAGCGCGGCATGCCGGTGCGCCATGCGGAGTCGCTGCGTTTGCTGGCGCGCTTGCAGGGTGAGCGCTTCGAGTGTGTGCCGGTGCAGGGCCGCACGGCCGCGTTGCCGGCACCGCGATTGCCACCGTTTGCTGCGCCCTTGCCGCTGGTGCCGACTCAGCGGCGGGCGGTGTTGCTGCTGGCGCCGGAGGCCGCGCTGCAGGGGATGGGCGGAGATGCTTTCCATCTGGCCATCGACAGCCTGACCCGCAAACACCCCACCACCGAATTTTATGCCCTGACCGAGCAGCATGGCGTATGGCGCCAGTGGGTGCAGCGCATGCCGCCGGGGCTGGACCGTCCCTGGGGCATGCGCTGGCAGCCCCTGCCGGCACCGCTGGCCGGCGCTTTCGCCAAGCTGACCTTGCTCGGGCACGCCCAGGGGGATCTGGGGCTGGTGGACTTGCTGCAGGATGGGGCACGGCTGTCGGCATTGTCGGCGATGTTGTCCGAGGTGCAGACCATCGGGCACCTGAGTGTGCTGGCCTGCGCCATGCGGCCGGAGAATGGCGTGTTGTTGCTGCGGGCACTGAGTACCTCGCCCGGGCCGCGCATCGGTCGTATCACCGGCTCGGAGCGGCAGGTGTTCATCATGGGGCCGGGCGATGTCAATCCGACCCCGCTGTCGGCCGGGCGTCGTCTGTATCGTGTCGGCGAGGTGGCGCAGCACGGCGGCCATGCCGGCAAGTGGCAGGTGAGCGCCAGGGAGGATGGCAGTCTGCAGGTCGACAGCCTGCTGGCCAATCTGCACGACAAGCCGGTGCAGTTGCGTCCGCTGGCGGCACCACTGATCGGGCCGTTTGATTTGCTGCTCTGGCAGCGGCAGGCGGTCCAGGCACGGCGTCAGGTCGCAGCCTGGCTGAATGAGCAGGAAGATCTGCTGACCCGGTTCTATGGCGAGCACGATTTGCCGCGGGCGCAGTGGCTGGCGCTGCCGGACAGCTTGCGGCGTGATGGCCGCGGGCAGTATCTCCTGTCGGTGAGTGATCGTCGCCAGGGTGTGGTGCGTGAGGTGGTGTGTCCTGACGGTGAGCGCCTGGCCGCTGTGCACGGTGCCTTGTCCACGCTCTGGCGCCAGTTGGCGCCACAGTTGCAGCGTGATGATGCCCACCGGCTGCAATGGCGTGGGGCGGCTTCCGGGCAGATCTGGCAGGGCGGCACTCCGGGCAGCAGCAATGGCGCCTTCCTGATCATGGCGCTGATGTCCTGCCTGCAGGCAGGACAACTCAGTGATGAAGCGCGGTTGTCTGCCTGGTGGAATCTGGCCGCCATGGGCACCGCCGCCACCGGGGACGGCGTGCAGCTGGGGCAACTGGTGCTGGCCGCCACGGCCCCGGATGGCGCCGTGGCGCAATCGCTGGCCCTGCTGTCCCGGGTCTTCGAGGCCGGCAATTTGCTGTTCCTGGCGGGGTCGCTGGTGTGGGACGCCTGGCATCTGAGCAACAGCCAGGATTGGGTCGGCCAGGTGAGCCGCGCGGTGCAGTTGGGCATGACCAGCGGGGCGCTGGCACTGCAGTTTGGTGCCAGTCTGCTGGCCTGGGCGCTGCCCGGGGCCGCCAGTGCCACGGCCTTTGGTCTGCTGGCGGCGCCGGTGATGGCGCTGGGTCTGGGATGGTCGGCATTCGCCAGTCAGATTGCCGCCCATCAGCAGGGAAGCCATCAGCTGCTGGATTATCTGCTCAAAGCGCAGAAGGCCTACCGTCAGGGAGGATTCCAGCAGGAGGAGAGCGGCCTGCGTGCTGCTGCCGACCCCTATGCCGTGATTACCCGGCTGGACTTTGTGCGCGGCGAAGTGACCTTTGGCAGTCAGATGCTGCTGCGCAGTAGCCCGCGCCCGATCAGTGCGCCGCATCTGGACATGTATCACGAGTTTCCGCTGCGCGATTCGCTGGGTCTGCCGGCCACGGTGCCCCTGCGTTTCACGGCTGATGAGTGGTTACTGCCTTCGACGCCACAGTTGTCGCTGCACTATGAGTACCTGGCCGGCGAGGTGTCGCTGAACGCAGAGGAGCAGGCGCTGGTCAGCCGGCTGGAGCAGGCCGGGGTGTTCTGGTTCGATGGCGGGATTTATTCCGCCAGCAAGCTGCAGTTGCTGGCCTCGCCTCTGCAGATCGAGGTGCTGCTGGCACGTGAGGCGCAGACCTGCTGGTTCAGCCAGACGGCACAGCCGGTCAGCTATCGCCTGCAGGGGCATGGAGCCTGCTATCAGCTCAAAGGTCTGCATGCCGGTCTGTCGCTGCAATTGACCGATGCTGACGGTCTGTCGGCCCCGTCGTTGTTCCAGTTGCAGTTGCCGGAGGCCCGTCTGATGGACGCGGGTGATCTGCAGCTGGCGCAGGGGCAGTTGCGGCTGCGCGATGATCAGGGGCGCTGGTTGTCAGTAGGGGTCTCGGGGCTGCAGGGGCGGCTTCTGGTCAGCGGGACGGCCGGTAGTTGGGACATCGATCCGCTGCGTGGCCGCATGGTGCTGATGACGCTGGATGTGCGGCGTCTGGGGGATGCGCCCTGGTTGTTGCGCCTCAGCCGCCTGGCTGCACAGCAGCAATGTGCGCCACTGGTACGGGTGATTCAGGGCAAGCTGCCCTTGCCCGTGGCGGATCTGCCGGCACAAGACGAGGCGCTGCGCCTGGCGGCCATGACCCGTCTGTCGAACCAGACGGTGTTCGATGCCGGGCAGGGACGTCTGTTGCGCCATGGACTGGAGCACGAAACAGCCCTGCAGTTCGGTACGCGCTTTGTCGGGGCCTCTGAGCAGCACGCCTACTTTTTCAATGGGTTGCATCAGGGCTTCTGGTGCACCTCGCGTCAGGATGACCGCGCCGTGGCGCAGTATGTGCTGCCGCTGAACCATGCTGAGGGCCAGGTCGAAGAAGTACGCCTCCAGGGCAATCTGTTGCTGGTGCGCCAGCGCATCGTGCTGGAGGGGGACACATTACAGCTGGCCTATGGCATGACCGCCGATGGCCCGATGCAGCTGCGGGTGCTCGGTGGCTTGCAGGGGAAGGCACTGACTGCCTGGCAGGCCATGCTGGCCCAGATGGTGCACCAGCCTGGGGAGGCACTCTGGCCGGCGCTGGCCGTGGCACTGGGACTGCAGGCAGCAAGCGCACGGCAGCTGTCGCCATCGCTGCCACAGCACGAGGTCGCTCTGGCTCCCTGGTTGCAGGTGGAGGGGCGCCATCAGGATGGGGCCGAGTTCCGTCATGCCGTGCAATTGATGCAGGGACGGGTGGTCGATCTGCTGCAGACCGGCGCGGACGATGTCTTGCTGGCACACCATTGGCCGCATGATGCCGGGGTGAGCCTGCTGTGCTGGTCGCCGCGTCAGGGGCGAGCCTGGCGGCTGCAGCTGGATGAACATGGTTTGGTGGCGGTGCAGCCGCTGGCGACCCGGGGCATTGTCGCGGTGGACCATCAGGGCGGGCTGGTCTGGCTGGTGTGTGGTGATCAGCAGTTGGTGGTCGTGGATGCCGGCGGACAGGAGCAACACTGCGATTGGGTGACGCTGGAGGGTTAGTCGTCGACGCGTGAGCGCTTCCTGCAAGTTGCGTGAAGGCGGGTTGCCTAGAGTATCGGGGCGTTCCATCGGGACGCCTCGATTCTTTTTGATGGGCATCGGCCAGGACCGGTGCCGGAAAGCGAAGCCATTCATGATTGATACAGATTTCCCTCTTGAGCCCGGGGTGTCGGCATTGTCTCTTGACCCGCAGGCGGCTGCCGCGCTGGAGGCAGTGCGTCAGGCTGCCGCCATGGACGAAGCGCTGGCCGTTGAGGCCCTGCCAGCGATCCAGCAGGCGCTGGACCAGGCCGATGCAGCCCGACTGCAGTGCGAGCAGGCGCACGAGGCGCTGCGTGTCTTGCGCCAGGACCCGTCGGCCGACCGTGCCGCGCTGGCCGAGGCCCGCCAGCACTATGAGCAGTCCCTGCAACAGGCCCGTGCCTTGTGGCAGTCTGCCGCCGCGGCGGCACGTGCCGCCCATCAGGCCCTGCGCACCGAACAGCTTGGCCAGATCGAACTGGCGGATGAGACCGATGAGGCCGAGGTGGCGGAAAGCGGTGAATTGATGTCGGAGGCGGCATGGCGTCAGGGCCTGGAAGCCGAGGGCATCGTACTGAACCCGTCCGGCGGGCATTACCGTCCCTTGTGGCTGATGCGCCTGCAGGATGTGCGGCTTTATCTGATCAACGCCCTGCAGCCCGGGCTGAGTCGTATGGCGCAGACCCAGCGTCTGGCGCTGTTGCAAGCCGCACTGCGGAGTGTGCCGCGTGCCAGCGCCACGCTGGCCCGTCTGGCACGCCAGGCCACGGCACGGCTGCAGCAGTTGGCCAAGCCGGTGCCGGGCAATGTGCACTTTCTCTGGCTGGGGGCGTTGCCGGCCACGCTCAAGGCCAGTCTGCGTCTGTTTCTGGCTCGTCAGCAGGCTGCCGATGCGGTGCCGCTGCGCTTCTATCTGGCCAGTGACGAGCGGGCGCTGATGGCGCCACGCCTGAATCAGTTGTTGAAAAAGCTGGCGCTGGCCAGTATCAATGGCCTTCCGGCTGACAGCGAGCGCACGGCACTGTTCCGGCAACGCTGGCTGCAGTTGCAGAACCAGGCCTATGAGGCCCTGCTGCCGCGGCTGATGCCGTCGGGCAGTGACCCGTCGCAGGTGGTGATCGATTTCATGGTCGAGGTACATGGTCAGCCACGGGCCGAGTTGCAAGCCTGGCTGGCGGCGGCGCGTCAGGAGTGGGCCTCGGTCGAGCAGATCTTTGCCGAGCGTTTCGGCGCCGGCAGCCTGCAACGCGTCGATCTGGCCAGCCTGTTGCCGGCGGAGCATGCGTTGTACCCGATTTATCTGCAGGAGCTATGGCTGCGCGGCAATTTGCCGGCGGCGGCGGATCTGGGGCGCTCCCTGCTGCTGAACCAGTACGGCGGCAGCTATCTGGATGCCGATGTCAGTCTGCGGCCGCGGGCCGAGGTGTTCAGCGGCCGTACCTTGCCCACGCTGGAGCGTGAATTGCTGGCACGGGTGGCACGTCATAGTTCGCCAGACACCCTGACCGGTAATCTGGCGGTGTTCTCCACCCAGTTGCACGCCATTCGGGTGCAGGCGACTCACAATCATCTTGCGCAGTGGCCGGGCGATCCGTTCGGCGTGGCGGCGCTGGCGGGGGATCAGGCCTATCAGGCGCTGCGCGACAATCTGATGGTGCAGTTCGTGCCGGAGATTGCCGAGCTGGCTCAGCGATATTTGCAGGAAGTGCAGGGAGCACCGGCCAGGCGCCTGCAAGGGATCGGGCAGGAACTGTCGCAGGTGTTGCCGGCCTTGTTCGAGCCGATCCCGCGGGCGACGGTTGGCGCCGTGGGGCTGGCGATGCAGCGTCGTCCGCGCCTGACCATCGGCTTCGACATTGATGTCATGCATGCTCGTGCCGGGGCTCCCGCCTTTGCCCACTATTGGCAACTGGTGCAGCAACGCTATCGCGAGCTGTCTGAACGACAGTTGCTGTGGTATCCGGACCTCCCGCAAGCCCTGCCCGAAGATGCCGACTATCGTGAGCGTGCCCACGGTCTGTACCGGCTGGATGGCATGGAGGTGGATTCGGGGGTAACCGGCTATCTGACCGGACCGAATGCCTTTGCACGCGCCATCTTGCAGGCGCTGGCACCGGATGAGCCGCAAGATGACAGCGACGACAGTGCGCAGAGTGACACCTCGGGGGACAGTGCCGCCAGCGAGATCAGCGATGAGGAGGAGGGTTCTGCTGTCCGTGAGGCCGATGCCATGCCCTGGATGGCCTGGCGCGACTGGCAGCAACTCACGGCGGAGGATGCTTTGCCGCTGTATGCCGCGCCGGCGTGGCTGGCGTCGGATACCCCGGCGGATATCGAGTCGTCCTGGCGCGGCGCCCCCTTGCCGGCGCGTCTGTCGCTGAGCGAGGCGTCGAAGTATGCCCGGCAGTTGGTGTTGTCGCTCGACCAGCGTGAACTCACGCAGACCGCCGCCCGCTATCTGAACAACCGTCACCCGAACTCGCGGCATATCGTGCGCCAGGGGGATGGGGCGCTGCGGCTGGACAACCGTCTGGTTCAGCAACTGGATGCCAGTCAGTGGGATGACAACAGCCGTCTGGTGCTGGTCGGGCAACTGAGCGCCGATCAGCGCGAGCTGGGCGATCTGCCGGCGGCGGCGCTGGCGCGGCTGATCGCCCAGCTGCTCCCGCCTGGCGGGCAGATTGCCCGCATCAAGCTGGTGGCCAATGCCAGTCTGCCGCTGGCACCTGGCCGCGGGCCGGACTATGTGGAAAACCTGCTGCGCGCGCTGCGTGCCGAAGGTGTCGACGGGGCGACGGTCAAGAGTTATGGCAGTGAGCTGGTGGTCGATGTGTTCGGCCAGGTGTGGCAGAGCGACATGCCGGGTGGCGAGTCCTGGCAGCGTGGCGGCGGCCTGCGCTATCTGGCGCGGCTGGAGGGCGAGCAGTTTGTCCGTGTGCCGGTCCCTGAGGCCGGTGTGCCCGGGCTGGCGCGTTATCAGCCGCCCTATGCCGTGGCTCTGCCGGGCGAGGCGGTCAGCCGGCGCGCCGTGCTGCTGGTGGTGCCGCAGGAGGTGTTGCAGCGTGCCGGGGGCACCTTGTTTCATCAGGCGGTGTACAGCTTGCGGCACAAACATCCGGAGACCGAGTTTTATGCCTTGAGCGAGCAGGATGGCGTCTGGCGTCAGTGGGTGATGCGCCCGGTCGGCGAGGGCAGCGGGCGTGATGGCTGGGTGCGTCTGGCCGAGCCCCTGCGTGGTCGCTTCGCCAAGCTGACGGTGCTGGGGCATGGCGAGGGTGATCTGGGGCTGGTCAGTGCCATGCGCCAGCCGGATTTGCCGGCGCAACTGGCGGGGATGCTGTCCGAGGTGCGGGCCATCGGGCATCTGGCACTGTTGGCCTGCCAGAGTGAGCCCGAAACCGGTGCCTTGCTCTATCACGCCTTGCGTCAGGCTCATCCCGAGTTGTCCTTGTCGCGCCTGAGCGGCTCTGAGCAACAGGTTTATCTGGTGCGGCGTGGCGGCCCGCTGCAGGGCACCATTCAGCCCGGTCGCCATGTCTACCGGGTGGGCAATCAGTTGCAGCATGGCGGCCATGTCGGCAAATGGCAGTTGACCCCCCAGCCTGACGGCAGCCTGCAGGTAGCGCGTCATGTGCCGTCACCCTATCCCCGAGCGACCACGGTGGTGAACGATGGGGGCCACGGGGTGGTGGGCCCCTTCGATCTGTGGCAGCAGCAGGCGGAGGCCCGGGCGGCACAGGTGCAGGTCGAGGACTGGCTGGGCACGCAGGAACGCATCCTGAGCGCGGTCTACGAGGCGCAGGGCTTGTCGCGCAGGGAATGGCTGGCGGTGCCGGACAGTCTGCAACGTCTGGCTGACGGGGGGTATCGCCTGAGTCTGGTACATCGTCAGCGTGGCGAGGTGCGCCAGGTGATGTTGGCCGAAGGGGCAGCACTGGCGCGGGCCCAGGCATCGTTGCGAGATCTCTGGCGGCAGCTGGCGTCACAGGTCGAGGTTGGCCCGGCAGGGTCGCCGTTGCGGTTGAAGCCCGCTGTGGAGGGGGAGGCCGGCGGGCTCAACAGCATGAACTCGGCCTTCCTGATCATGGCGCTGATGTCCTGGCTGTCCGGACGCGCGTTGTCGACCGAGGCGCGCCTGTCCGCTTACTGGAATCTGGCCGCCATGGGGACCGCCGTGGCCGGTGACGGCGTGCAGTTCGGCCGTCTGGTGCTTGAGCTGGCAGCGCCGGAGAGTGCCGCGCTGTCTTCGCTGGCCTTGCTCGCCAGGGCTTTCGAGACCGGTAACATGCTGTTCATGGCCGGGTCGGTGGTCTGGGATGGCTGGCGCTTCTTTCATGCGCCGGACCCGGTCAGCCGTGCGGCAGCGGGAACACAGTTCGGCTTTTCTTCGGCGGCGCTGTTGCTGCAGCTGGGCAGCGGTGTGCTGACGCGCCTGTTGCCTGAAGCGGCGCTGGCGGGTCCCTTTGGCCTGCTGGCACTGCCGCTGGCGGCGGCCGGTTTCGGCTTTTCCGCGCTGGCGGGGCAGATCGCCGCGCATCAGCAGCAGAGCCATGGCTTGCTGGACTACCTGAGCAAGGCGCGCGATGGCTATCGGCGTGGTGGTTTTCTGCGTGATGAGGAAAGTGGCGCCATGGTGGCCGACCCTTATGTGGTGATCGAACAGCTCGACTTTCTCAACGGTCAGCTGACCTTCGGCAGCCAGCAGATGGTCAAGAGCGGTTATGACGATGCGCTGAGTCGCCCCAGCCGGCGTCATGGCCAGCATTTCGCCTTGCGCGAAGCGTTCGGCGTGCCGCGCCAGCTGGCCTTGCCGGACAGCGATGCCGAGTGGGTACTGCCGTCGACACCGGCTTTGTGGCTGGATTATCAGTACACCGCCGGCCGGGTCAGTCTGAGCGAGCGCGAGCAGCAAGTGGTGACGTTGCTGGAGCAGGCCGGGGTGTTTGCCTTTGCCCGCGGTATTTACTCGGCCGGGGCGCTGACGCTGCGCCGTCAGGCGCTGTCCCTGTCGGTGATCCTGGCACGCGGGGCGCAGACGTTGTGGTTCAGCCGGGGCAGTGGCGAGATGGCGTATCGCCTGCAGGGGCAGGGGGGCAGCTACCGGCTGATGGGGCTGCATGCCGGTGTCCGTCTGCAGCTGAGCGAGGCGCAGCCTTCACATTTCGAGTTGTCGCTGCCGGATGCCCGGCTGGCCACGCCGGAGAGCGTGCAGCTGCAAGATGGTCAATTGTTGCTGCACGATGATCAGGGTGGCGTATTGACGGTGGGAATGCATGGTTTGCGCGGCAGTTTGCAGGTGGCGGGCAGTATCGGTCGCTGGCAGATCGATCTGTTGAGCGGGGTGGTGCGCCTGCAGGCGCTGGATTTGCGCAGCGGATCGCCTGTGCCGGCACGCGAGCAGTGGCAGCAGTGGCAGCGCCAGAGGCGCGTCGCCCCGCTGGTGCGGCTGATTCACGGGCAACTGCCGGCGCCGCTGCCCGCTTCGGCATCCGCCGCAGCTCGCGCAGTCTGGCGCCGGCAATGGTCCGAGCAACAGTCATACTGCAGGGAGCAATGGTACGACAGTCGGCAGGGGCGCCTGCTGTCCAATGGCATTGACGATGTTGGTCGTCTGGCGATCGGTCTGCGTTGTGTCGGCGTGACTGCCGAACATGCCTATTACTTTAATCCGCTGCAACTGGCGTTCTGGCGCAGTGCGCGTGACAGCGACCGGTTTGACGGCCGCATCCCGCTGTGTTTTGGCGGCGAGCAGAGCCTGATCGAGTCGGTGGTAGCCGCCGGGGCGCATTGTCTGGTGAGCCAGCGCATCGAAGGCGAAGGGCGGCCTGCGCTCGGCTTGCGTTATGTGCTGCAAGACGGGCAAATGGTGTTGCACAGTGTGCAGGGGCTGGAAGAGCGCCCGCTGCATGCCTGGCTGGCCGGCTGGCGGTCCCCGGTGGCGGGCGAAAATCTGCTGGCGCCCTGGCAGTCGCTGCTGACCGGTGCCGCACCAGGACGTGGCGTACAGCTGACCTCGCCACAGGTGATCGAGACGGTGCTGGCACCCTGGTTGTTAATGGAGACGAGCACCGCGCGTCGCCTGGTCTGCCTGCCGGCGCAGGGGTGCTGGCAGGTGCTGGAGGCCGGGATTGCAGACCAGGTGCCGGTTCATGTCTGGCACACGCCGGCCGGTGCGCGCCTGTTGTGCTGGTCAGCCTCCAGCGGCCAGCTGTGGTTGAGTGAGGCCTTGCAGGCGGGCGTACCAGGTGGGGCGTTGAGCTGCCTGCCGCTGCGTGGTGTGCGCGCAGTGCAGTCCCGCGGCACGGCTTTGTGGCTGACGTGTGCCGATGGTGCGCTGCGCATGCTGACGCTGACTGATGGCGGTCAGCCGCGCTGGTCTGAGATGATCCGGCCGGAAACGGCGTAGCACCCTTGCAGGGTCTGACAGCAGGAATGAGACGGTTCCGGGGCACTGCCCCGGACCGTTTTTTGCATGCTGCAGCCGCAGCATGGATAATGGCGGTTCTCTGTCTCGATTGCTGCTGCCGTGAACCCCACTGTTACCACCGATATCGATCAGGCCTGTGCACGCTTGCGCGTGGGCCAACTGGTTGCCATTCCCACTGAAACCGTTTATGGACTGGCGGCCGATGCCTGCAATCTGGACGCGGTGCAGAAGGTGTTCCGGCTCAAGCGTCGTCCGGCCAGCAATCCGCTGATCGTGCATCTGGCGGAAGCCGCGCAGTCGGTCAACTGGGTCAAGGATGTCCCGCCCGCCGCAGAAAAGCTGATGAAAACCTTCTGGCCCGGGCCGCTGACGCTGGTGTTGCCGGCGGCCGACCATGTGTCGCGGGTGATTACCGCCGGTCAGGGCAGTGTGGCGCTGCGTGTGCCGGCCCACCCGCAGGCACGCGAACTGCTGCATCGTTTTGGCGGCGGGCTGGTGGCACCGTCAGCCAATCGCTATATGTCGATCAGTCCGACCTCGGCGGCGCATGTGGCGCGCCAGTTTGCCGGCGAGGATTTGCTGATTCTGGATGGCGGCGCCTGCAAGGTCGGACTGGAGTCGACCATTGTCGGCCTGCTGCCCGGCGAGCCGCCGCGTCTGCTGCGCCACGGCATGTTGTCTGCGGCCGAGCTGGAAGCGGTGCTGGGCTGCAAGCTGGAGGTCGGTGCCAAAGGCGGGCTGCGCGTGCCCGGCCAGCATCACCGTCACTATGCCCCGCATACGCCGGCCTGGCGCTTTAGTGAGGTGCCGGCCGAAGCGCTGGCGGATGCTGGCTGTGCCTGGCTGTGGTGCGGTGGTGCCCAGGCCAGCGCCGGTCCGGCGCTGGATCTGGGGGACGATCCCAAAGCCTATGCGCGTGCGCTGTACGATGCGCTTTACCAGCTCGATCACCTTGAGGGCATCAGCCGTTTGCTGATTCAAACCCCGCCCGACACGCCCGCCTGGGCGGCCGTGCACGACCGCCTCCATCGCGCCAGTCAGCCGGTCTGACGAAATGGCTTTCCGTTCTCCATAAAAAAACCGCACGCCAGCAGCATGCGGTTTTTTTGATCACTACCGGATGGTCAATGAGACGGCCAGTCCTGATTCTGGGAAACAGCGCCGATATGGCCTGCATTGAAGTTATCCATGCTGTCACCATACATCTCCGGCAAATAATCCCCCAGTTCCGCGGCAGTCACCGGCTGCTGTACGGCCGGTGAGGCATAACAAGCCGCATGAATCGGGGAGCCTTGCCAGTTCTCATCCGCCAGCTTGTACCGCAAGATCACAGCGTAATCCGGGTTGCCCAGATAATAGCCCCTGTATTTCCCCCAGGTAATGACCGGCGGTGTGTTGGGATCGTCGCTGTATTGCAAACTCTTGGCTCGCGAGTCGCTGTTTGGACCAAAGAAGACGTAGGCATAGCCATCCTGGTCTTTCTGGCTGTCGAGCATGCGGCCGTTGACCGTCCAGTAGGGCATGGTCGGGTTGCTTTGCGTGGTGTTGGCACTGACGCTGAAGTAACGGGCCTGATAGGACTTGAAGACCAGATCTGGTTTGTCAGCGCTGATGAAAGTCTTGGGGACCTTAATGCGCATGATCATCATTTCCTGATTGGGCTGTTTGTAGGCAGTCAGGTAGTTGGCGCTGCAGCCATCTGCGGCAATGCCGTCCAGATGGTTATTGCCATTTTGCGATGTCTGCTGATCAGGGCGGTAAAACGCAATGGCACCATCATCATTGCTGCTCAGCGTGGCAGGACGAAGCAACTGCGCAGACCGCAACGGCGGGATGGCAGAGGGCTGGGGTGCCGCTTTGTGTTGCGCCGCCTTGTTTGCTTGAGTGCTGAATGGTTCCTGGTAGGCGAACACCGACGGGTTCAGCTGTCGGAAAGGATTCGCCTTGCTGGTGGCCATATCCTGATCGTAGATCTGGATTTGCTCGCCGGAGGAGAGATTGTCGAGCGAAACGTTCATGAAGGCGTACTGCTGGAAGGTGCCATGTATGGTCACCTGGTTCGCATAAGCCGGAACAAACGCGGCATAGTATTGCGCATATTGGTCATAGCCCAGCAAATTGGATCCCCCCAGATAATCGAGACCACCAAAGCCGCTGAGATAGAGCAGATCAACCGTGCTGCCGTCGTCCAGCGTGACGGTGGGTGGGGTCATGTCTTTTTGCCACCCCGTTTCGCTGCCATCTCCCCAGGGTTGATAGATGCGAACGATCAGCGCATTCCCTCCCCATTGCCAGTTTTCCGGAATATTGATGGTGGCGGAATAACCCGGCATGGCGTTGTCAGCGCCCTGCGGGAGACTGACGGGGGCCGCCTGAGCGCCTGTGGACGCGCCGAGGAGCAAACAGGTGGAAAGCATGGAGGAAAGAATGTGTTTTTTGATCATCTTGGCCAGAAAAGTCAGAGCCAGCACTCAGCCTTGCCGTGATCCTGGCGCGTCTGGTGCAGGACAAAAATAAAAAATTCGACGACGCCCGTGCCTTCGACAACGACACGTGCCTGACGCCGATGGTTTTGGTTGCTGTCAGTGTGACGTGCGTATCTTCTTGTCCTGTACCCGATGTTGTCTGTAGGTCCTATCTTAATTGACGAAATGTCGAAGGGAATCAATGCGATCCTTTAAGTCTTCCATGCCGCCAGCAGCGCCGCGAGTCCCGGCGGCTGGAACTGCCGTTCGACAGTAATGGCGTAAAACGTCTCTTCGACCTGGGGCAGGGTGCAGTACTGCACCAGCTGCCCCTGTTGCAATTCATCCTGTACCACCACAGCCGGCACCAGCGCCACGCAGCCGGCATCGCGCGCCAGCAGGCGCAGCATCGCCATGTCGTCGACTTCGGCACGGATCTTCGGCGTCACCCCCCATTGTTCACACAGCGTGCTGAAGCGTCCGCGCAGTTCGCTGTCCGGACCGGGCAGGATCATGGCGCAATCCTGCAGGCTCTGCGGTAGCCGGAAGGGCTGGTCGTCCCGGCGCGGCGGGCCGACCAGACAGACACTCTGGCGCGAGAGCGGGCGGCAGCGCCAGGGTTGGCGCGCATCGCTGCTGACTGGCCGGTTGGACAGGATCACGTCCAGCTCGTGGGCCTTGAGCAGGGGCAGCAGGGTTTCCAGCTGACCGGACCTCAACAACAATTGCGTGTCGCTCGTGGCCAGCAGCGGACGCAGGAAGTTCTCCTGAAAATTGCGCGACAGGGTGGCGTCACTGCCGACACGCAGCCGCCGGATCCCGGCGGCTCGGTGGTTGTCCAGCGCCGCCATCATTTCCTTGCCCAGAGAAAAAATGCTCTCGGCGTAACTCAATACCATGCGACCGGTCTCGGTCAGGCTGAGACTGCGGCCCTCACGCTCGAACAATGGCTGGCCGAGCTGCGCTTCCAGCTGACGGATTTGTGAGGACAGCGCCGATTGCGACACATGCAGGCGCTCTGCTGCGCGTGTCAGGTGGCCTTCGCGTGCCACGGCCCAGAAGTAATGCAGGTGGTGGAAGTTCAGTCTGTGCATGGTTCTTTAAAATAGAACGGAATGTAAATTTTATTCTATTTTACGAGAGGTAAAGGGCAAGGCAAAGTATGCGCCATGCTTGTTTTCAGGAGGCGCTCATGCCGAATTCCCTTTCTCTGCTCGCGCTGTTGCCACTGAGCTATCTGCTGGCCGGGGCGCTGCTGCCAGTGTTTCGGCGCGATGACCAGGCGTGGTCATGGGCCGAGGCCATCAGTCTGCTGGCCTTGTTTTTTGTGCTGGCGGGCGCCTGGCCGGCCTGGCTGGCTGCTCAGGGGGTGATGGTCGCCGTCAGCCTGCTGATCGCTTTGCTGGGCTGGGTGATCGTGCGCTATTCACGGCGCTATTTGCGTGGCGAGCCCGGACAGCGCCGCTATTTGCTGGCCATGCTGTGGACCCTGGCCGGCGCGGCCACGGTGGTGCAGACCGATCATCTGCTGTGGCTGGCGCTGGCCTGGACCGCCACCAGCCTGACCTTGCACCGTCTGTTGCTTTTTTATCCGCGGCGTGAGGCGGCGCAGGTGGCTGCGCACAAGAAGTTCATTGCCAGCCGGCTGGCCGATGTTTGTCTGTGGCTGGCACTGACCCTGATCTATCAACAGGTCGGCAGCGGTTCGCTGGCGGCGCTGAGCAGCGAGCTGGCGCGCCAGGGAGGGACGCCGGGGCTGCAGCTTGCCGCCATCCTGCTGGTGTTTGCCGTGTGCCTGAAGACGGCGCAATTGCCGGTGCATGGCTGGCTGCTGCAGGTGATGGAGGCGCCGACGCCGGTGTCGGCGCTGCTGCATGCCGGAGTGGTCAATCTGGGGGGCGTGGTGCTAATCCGGCTGGCGCCCTTGCTGGAGGTCGTCCCGCTGGCGCAATGGCTGCTGGTGCTGGTGGGCAGTCTGACGGCTTCGGTGGCCGGCCTGGTGATGATGACCCGGGTGAGTATCAAACTGCGGCTGGCCTGGTCGACCTGCGCCCAGATGGGTTTCATGTTGCTGGAGTGTGGTCTGGGCTGGTATTCGCTGGCTCTGCTGCATCTGCTGGCGCATTCACTTTATAAAGCGCATGCCTTCCTGTCGGCCGGCGAGGTGCTGCAGCATTATCGTCAGCGCCAGGGGTGGCCGGCGCTGTCCCTGCCTGGCTGGCCCTGGCTGTGTGTGGTGCCGCTGCTGCTGTTTGTCATGCTGCTGCCGACAGGGTTGCCTGCTCCCCTTTGCGGGATGCTGTCCCTGGGGCTGGCACCCTGCCTGTGGCAGGTGGCTTCGCCGTCACTGGCGCTCTGGGGGGGCTTGCGCGTGGCTGGCCTGCTGGCGCTGTATCTGCTCTGGCATGCGGTATTTGGCCAGTGGCTGCCTCATGGTCTTGCCCCCGAAGGGGCGGCCTGGTGGGCCGTGGCCTGGCTGACGCTGCTGTATGGCCTGCAGAGCTGGCTGGCTTGTCATCCGGCCGGACGTCTGGCGCAGTGGCTCTATCCCCGTGCATATGGTGGTTTCTATCTGGATGAGTGGTTTACCCGCCTGACTTTTCGTCTCTGGCCGCTGGCGCGGCCGCTGTCTGCAGGAGAACGCCCATGAATGCCCGTAGCGACGCTGCCGTCAGCCAGCAGACGACCTTGTGTGCCGCGGTGGAGCGTGCCTGTGGCGGCATTGCCCCGGCCTGGCCTCTGGATCAGCTGATTGCGGTCAATCCGCACTGGGGCGCCATCGACCTGCCGTTTGCCGAGCAGGGGGCACGACTGACGCGGCTGATGGGGCGTTCGCTGTTTCCATCCCGTCAGCGTTTTGCCGAAGACTGGCGCCAGGGCCGTATTCAGCCCGGGCATCTGGACCTGGCCTTGCAGGAGGGCGACCACAGCTGGTCGCGTGCCCGGCTGATCGCGTGGCTGGATCAGCCTGAGCCACCCGCGCAGCGCTGGCCCTTGCTGGTGCATGTCCTGGATGCGCGGAGAGATCTGGGGCATGCCCCGGCCTGGAGTACGGTGCTGACGCAGCAGATCAGCCAGTTTTGTGCCGCCTGGTTTGACGATGGTCAGGCGGATTGGCATGCGCCGCATGAGGGCAGCCTGTATCAGGCCTGGTTGCATGGTGTGCAGCATGATCATGCCGTCAGTCTGTTGCTGAACGCGCCCTGGCTGGCGGCGCGGGCGCGTGGCTTGCCCGATCAGGCTGAGGCGCTGCTGTGCCATGCCCTCTCCGTGCTGGGGCTGCCCGAGCCGTTGTGGGCAGACTATCTGCAGGCCCTGCTGTTGTCGGTCAATGGCTGGGCAGCGCATTGTGCCTGGCGTGACTGGCCCGAGCGACCGCAGGCGGGTCAGTTGCGTGAGTTGCTGGCCATCCGGCTGGCCTGGGAATGTCTGCTGGATGATGGCCGGCGTGAGGCAGGCAGCGTCTGGCATGACTGGCTGCAGGCCTGGCAGCAACGGCCTTCGCCCCGGGTCGATCAGGCGGCGGCCTTGTGGCTGCGTGCCCGTGAGCTGGCCTATCAGCTGCCGCTGGCGCGACAGCTGGCCGGGGTACGGCCAGCGGCGGCAACCTCGCCGTCGGTGCAGATGGTGTTTTGCATTGATGTGCGTTCCGAGGTGTTGCGGCGCCATCTGGAGCAACAGGACAGCCGCATCGAGACGCGTGGCTTTGCCGGCTTTTTCGGCTTGCCGATTGCGTTTGAACCGCTGGGGATGGCGCTGCGTCAGCCGCAGTTGCCCGGTCTGCTGAGTCCGACGATGACGGCGGTCGAGAGTAGTGGACAGTCGGCGCTGGATCAGCGTCTGACCACCCTGAGACAGAGACGGCTGCTGCGCCGTCAGGCGGCGCAGCCGTTTGCCCGCATGCCGGCTTCGTCTTTCCTGCAGGTCGAGGCGCTCGGTCTGGGCTATGTGGGCAAGTTGCTGCGTCGCAGTCTGCCGGGACGCGCGCTGACCGCCGCAGTCGCTGGCTTGCGTGGTGCCGAGGCCGCGCGCCTGCGCCCGCGGGTACAGATCGAGGGAGATGCCGCGCTGGATCTGGCCGAGCGGGTGTTGACGGGCATGGGCTTGCAGGGGGCGCTGGCGCCGCTGGTGTTGTTGGTCGGTCATGCCAGCCAGAGCGCCAACAACCCGATGGCGGCCGCGCTGGATTGCGGAGCCTGTTGCGGCCAGAGTGGCGAGGTCAATGCCAGGGCGCTGGCTGAGTTGCTCAACCGTCCGTCGGTACGGGCCGGCCTGGCGCAGCGCGGCTGGCCGCTGGGCGAGACGCTGTTCCTGGCTGCGCTGCACCAGACCAGCACGGATGTCCTGCAGTTGTTCGACACCGCTGGGCTGCCGGCGGCGCAGCAGGCGGCGGTGAATCGGCTGCTGCCCGTGTTGCAGCGTGCCAGCGAGGGGGCGCGTGCCGAACGCGCCGGGCGGCTGGATCTGGTGCCGCAGAGCGGGCAGGGTGCGGGCTTGCTGGCGGCCTTGCAGGTCAGGGCCTGTGATTGGGCGCAGACCCGTCCGGAGTGGGGGCTGGCCGGCAACGCAGCGTTTGTCGCCGCTCCGCGTCGGCGCACGCAGGGGCGGCCGCTGGATGGCCGGGTCTTCCTGCACGACTACGACTGGCGGCAGGATCCCGACGGGTGCTTGCTGACGCAGATCATGACAGCGCCGGTGGTGGTGGCGCACTGGATCAATCTGCAGTACTACGCCTCGACCGTCGACAACGAGCGTTTCGGCAGCGGCAACAAGTTGCTGCACAACGTGGTGGGCGGGCATCTCGGGGTGTTTGAGGGGAATGCCGGCGACTTGCGCATCGGTTTGCCGCTGCAGTCGCTGCATGATGGCCGCGACTGGGTGCATGAACCCTTGCGCTTGTCGGTGTTGGTGGAGGCGCCGGTCGCCATGCTGGATCAGGTGCTGGCCGCGCAGGATCTGGTACGGCAACTGGTGCAGAATCAGTGGCTGTTCCTGCTGCAGATCGATCCGCAGTCCGGGGCCGTGGCGCTCTGGCGCCGCGATGGCTGGCAGGTGGTGGCCGGTGATGGCGCCTGATCCGCTGTATGCCGGTCAGACCGTCGCGTTGTTGAGTTTGCATGACAAGGCGCGTCTGCTGGCGCCGCTGCTGAGCCAGGCCGGGCTCGCCGTGCAGCCGGAGACCGGCTTCGATACCGACCAGCTGGGCAGTTTTACCCGCGAGCATGCCCGGGCAGGCTCGCAGTTGCAGGCTGCCCGAACCAAGGCCAGGCTCGGTATGTCGCTGACCGGGCTGCCTCTCGGTCTGGGGAGCGAGGGCAGTTTTGGGCCGGATCCTTTCGGGATGGGGCTGCCGTGGAACGTCGAAGTGCTGGTGATGTTGGACGATCGTCTGGGGCTGGAACTGGTGGCGTGGGCGCAGGGGCCTGCCCGGCATCATCATGTGCGGGTGCCTGACTGGCCGGCCTTGCTGGCGGCGGCCCGGGCTGCCGGATTTCCTGCCCATCGCCTGGTGTTGCGTCCGGAGGGACCGGATCATCCCCTGCTGTACAAGGGGCTGGCGGACGAGGGGGCCTTGCGTCAGGCTTTCGAGCGGCTGCAGCAGGCTTCCGCCAACGGCCAGGTGTTCATGGAGAGTGATTTGCGGGCGCACTGCAATCCCACCCGGCAGGGCGTGATTGTCGAGGCCGGGCAGGCCTTGCTGGCCCGTTTGCGCGCACATTGCCCGGCCTGTTATGCCCCCGGCTGGAACAGGGTCGATACGGTGCCGGGTCTGCCCTGCGAGGCTTGTGGCTGCCCGACACGTCAGCCGCTTGCCTGCCGCTGGGTCTGCCTGCGTTGTCGCCATGAGCAGCTAGAGCCGGCTGCGTCCGGTGCGGCGGATCCTGCCACTTGCGACTTCTGCAATCCCTGATGCGCTCGCCTGCAGTTCTTCGGCAATGCTGCTACAGTCCATAAGTCGACCTGTCCTGCAGGACGGGTATTCCAAAGGAGAGCTGCATGAATGCCAAAGATACCAAAAAAGCGATTGAAGCCCTGAATCACATCATGGAACTGGAGTTGGCCGGGGTGGTGAAGTACACCCACTATGCGCTGATGGTGTATGGCTACAACCGTATCCCCATCGTGTCATGGCTCAAGGGCAATGCCACGGAGAGTCTGGACCATGCCCATCGTGCCGGCGAGCTGGTGACTCTGCTGGGCGGTCATCCTTCACTGAAGATCGGCGCCCTGCTGGAAACTGAGCGTCATGATATCGGCGATATCCTGCGCGAGAGTCTGTCGCATGAGCAGGCCGCACTCGATGCCTACTACGAGCTGCTGAAGATCAGTGCCGACAAGTCGGTTCTGCTGGAGGAATATGCCCGCGAGATGATCGTGCAGGAAGAGCTGCATCTTGACGAGGTCAACAAGATGCTGCGCGCACCGGGCGCACTCAAACCCTTCTCTGCCTGATCCTGACTGACCGGTTGCGGCTTGCACCGCAGCCGGTCATGCCTTGCTGCGCTTGAGACGCCGCCTCAACTGGAAGTTCAGGAAAGTGCGGCCGAGCGAGGGATGCAGCAGGGGCAAGCCCACCCATTTCCTTTCTCCTGGCGCCAGCGGCAGTTTGCGCAGCAGGCCGAGCGTCAGTTCGCCATCCAGGCGCAGGCTGCTGAGCAGGCGTTGATAGAGAAACTCGTCCAGAGACTGGTCGCGGATCAGATCCTTGAAGCCTTCCCTGCCGAGAAAGCGTACCGCCAGCTGCTGGAACTCCGGGCGCAGCGCCGGCCAGTGCTGGCTTTGCTGCAGGGTGTCCTTGACGCGTTGCAGGATGGTGATGCGGTCTTCCACCAGGAAGGGCGCGTACTGCGCACGAATGCCGCGCTGGCGCTGACGATTGCCGTACAGGGCCAGTGGCACGATCTGCACCCGCGTGACCGAGGCCATCAGCCGGACGGAGAACTCCAGATCCTCGTAAACCAGTCCTTCGGCAAAGCGCATCGACCCCATGCTCTCGCGCCGGTACAGCCGGCTGCAGACGCTGACGGGCAATTCTCCGGTCAGCAGGGCGCGCAGTCCGTCCAGGCCGGCCATCCCTTTGCCTGCCACGGTATAGGTTGGCGGGAAGTTGCAGGGGGTGCCATCGGCAAAGCCGTGCATCCAGCATTGCACCACGTCGGCCTGACTGTTCTCGGCCGCGTTGACCAGGGTGTGCAGGAAAGTGGGGTGCAGCAGATCGTCGGCATCGACAAAGGCAATAAAGCGGCCTCGAGCCTGCTCCAGCCCGGTGTTGCGAGCTGCGCCGACGCCGCCGCGCTGGCGGCGGGCATAGCGCAGCCGGGTGTCGGAGGCGATCAGCGAGCGCAGCCGAACCGGTGTTTCGTCGCTGCTGCCGTCATCGACGATGATCAGCTCGAAATTGGTAAAGGTCTGTGCCGTGATTGAGCGCAGCGTGGTTTCGAGATAACTGAGGTCGTTGTAGCTGGGAAGGATGATGGAAACGATGGGCTGCATGGCAAACCGCAAAAATGGAATGATTATCCATGCTCATGGGTTTGATCACAAGGCAGAAGGCCATTGTTGTCATGAATTCGTCCTTCAGCGGGGCCGAGGCTCAGGATCTGCTCGCATTGCTGCAGGCAATAAGCCGAGTGGCTGGCGACGATGATGGTCAGGCCACTGCTGCGCAGCCGGGCCAGTAACTGGCGCTCGGTTTCGCTGTCCAGCGCCGCCGTCGGCTCGTCCAGAATCAGCACCGCCGGCTGGTGCAGCAGGGCTCGTGCAATGGCCAGTCGCATCCTCTCTCCGCCGGACAGATTGCCCCCCTCCGGGCTGACCGGATGCTCCCATCCCTCAGGCTTGTCTGCGATGAGCCGGTCCAGGCAGGCCAGGTAGCAGGCACGCTGCAACAGCTGGGCATCGACCGGCTGGCTCAGACCCAGGGTCAGGTTGTCGCGCAGGCTGCCTGCCAACAGCTGAGGCTGCTGTCTGACGCCGGTCACCAGCGCATGCCACGTCTCATCACTGCAGGTTTCGGCGCAACACGTTCCCAGGCAGATGCTGCCCTGATAACCACTCAGTTTCAGCAGGGCGTCCAGCACGCGGCTTTTGCCTGTCCCTGAGGGGCCGGTGAGCCCCAGCCATTGACCGGGGGGAACGGAGAACGACAGGGGGGCACCGCTGCCCACCTGCAGTGCCGCCACCTGCAGTGCCGCCACCTGCAGGGTGGCCGGTAATGCCGGATGGAGAGCGGGCCGGGACGGCTGGCAGTCGGTCGATAGCCAGCGGACGCCTTCTTCCAGCGCCAGCAGATGACGCTGCATGTCGAACAGGCTGCCCGCCAGCCAGGTCATGGGCATGGCGAACTGGATCATGTAGGCATTGAGCATGACCAGATCGCCCAGACTGCCATGCCCCTGCTGAATCGCCAGGGTCGACAGCAGCAGGCCGGCCAGCAGGCCGGCCGAGATCAGCAGGATTTTGCCGGCGTAGAGTGTGCCCAGTCGGCGGTTGCCACGGATGACCGCGTCCTGCCAGCGTGTGCAGTACTGGCTGGCCTGCTGCATGGCCTGGGTCTGCGCGTTGTTCAGCTGCAGGGTGGGAATCAGGCCGAGGCGCTCCTGCAGATGTCCGCTCAGCCGGGTGCTTTCGTGGTGGATGTCGCGGGTGACGTCGCGTGCGACGCGCACGGTGAGCAGCGAGCAGCCGAAGAAGGCCGCCATGGTCAGGAGCAGGACCAGCGCGATCTGCCCGCCCTGGCTGAGGGTCAGCAGCCAGGCCGCACCGATCAGTTCGATGACGATGGGCAGCAGGCCCCAACTGAGATTGCAGGTCAGGGCGCCGACGCTGCCGGCTACGCGGCGGAAAATCGCCAGGGTTTCGCCGGCCGGCTCCTGCGGATTGTGTGTGCGCCATGGCTGGCGGATGCGATGTTCGAACAGCGCCAGCCCGAGGCCGCATTCGAAAGAGGCCGACAGGCTGGCGGCCAGGGTGTTCTTCCAGAAGAAGGCCACCTGGCTGGCGCCCCAGCACAGGGCATAGGCACTGATGGTCAGGATGCCGGGCCAATGTTGCTGGTCCTGCAATTGGTCCAGCGACTGCTTGAGCAGCCAGGGCGTGAGGATGCTGGCGCTGCTGATCAGGCAGACCACCAGCGAGATCATGCCCAATTGCGCCAGGGCACGCGGGTGGTGGCGGCGCAATGCCGCCAGCAGGCGGCGATAGTGTTGCCAGGCGACAGGCAGGTTCATCAGGGTATTCGCACCAGAAGATGCAGCGCGTGATTCAGGTCGGGGCGGTCGAGCAGAACCTCTCCGCCGACATTGAGCCAGGCGTGCGCCAAAAACGGGTTGAGCTGGAAGCCGATGCAGAACTCGCAGGCGATCGACTGTCTTGCCAACCATAGCGCGGTCACCAGGGCATTTTCCAGACAGGCTGTCCGGAAGGGCAGGTAGAGGCTGCAGGCGCGAATCTGCAGCGCCAGTGACCGGCATTGCGCAGGCGCCGCCGGGCGACAGTGCTGCGTCTGGCGCCGGGCCAGCCGGACAAACTGACCATGCAGGCCGCGCGTCTGCGTCATGAGGCGGGTCAGCAGGAAGTCCCACAGGATCCGGCTGCGCTGGCCCGGGACCAGGGGCGGCGGGTGGTCTGGCGGCAGCTGCCATTCGTGCAGACCGACGCCGGCCGGGCGGTGTGTCTCCTCGCGCAGGGGCTGTGACATGGCGGCGTGCCGCAGGACCCCGCCATGCAGGGCGCGTTGCACGATCGGCGCCGGTGCCCCTTCTGGGGCGGCCTGCAGGGCTTGCCGCAGCAACAGGCTGTCCGGCGCCTCGATGAAGAGGTAACGGTCACGCCGGGCATCGAGCAGGATCAGTCGCTCGCCGACAAACAGATGGTGAATGTGGGGAGCAAAGATCAGATGCGCCGTCATGTCAGCTCCCGGCTGGCTTGCTGCAGGAAGCGCTCGACGGCGATGACCTTCATCAGCAGCGGCGAGATGTCGCCGATGCCGTAGCGCTGCCGCTGCAGTTCAGCTTCGAGTGCCGGCCAGGAAAGCAGTCCCTGCCTCACCAGCCAGCCTTCGCGGATCAGTTCGGCCAGGGCCTGGTGATGCCGGTTCAGTGCGCGCAGCACCATGGCCGTGGTGTGACCCTTGCTCTGACGCCAGAGACCGGGTTCGCGGTAACGCTGGTACAGGGCGCGTCGCAGCGCGAGCCGGCTGTGTTGCGCATCAAAGCTCTGCCAGGCTGGCAGCGCATGCGCAGCGCGCAGAATGGCCCGGTCAAAGAAGGGAAACACCACCCGGGTGCAACCATCGCGCAGACGATGGTGTGACAGCTCCTGTGCCAGCTGGAACAGCAAGGTGGCGCGCCAATGCTGCATCAGCGTCAGCGTCTGCATGCCGGGCTGCTGGCGCCAGCTTTCCGCCTGGCGGGCCAGCCGCTGCAGGCGCAGGCTGCCTCCGTTGCTCTGCCAGGTCTGGTCATCCGGCATCTCCGCTCGGCCGCGCAGGGTTTGCCACTGCAGTTGCAGCAACTTGAAGCGCAGGCTCAGCAGGGGGAGTCCGTAAAGGGCGGCGAGGCGGCGCAGGGTGTCTTCGCGCTGGGCTGCCGGTGCCTCCAGCACGCTGGCCACCGGCGGGCTGGCAAGAAACAGATGATCGCCACCGTGACCGTTCAGGTGCGGCAGTGAGCTCGCGCCATGACAGTGGTCGAGCAGGCTTTGTTCATAGCCGAGGGCGAGAAACATCATCGAGGGGTGGTTGGCCGGCAGCGTCGTATGCAGCGGCATGCAGTCGATGTGTGCCAGATCGATCAATTGCTGTGATACACCGAGCCGTACGGCGCATTGCTGGGCATGACGCCGGTCATCCGGCGCGCTCGACTGGCTGTCCCAGGCGGTGACGGTCTGTACCGGGATGCTCAGGGCGCGGGCGCTGAGCAGCAGGGCAGTGGAGTCGAGGCCGCCGGAAAACTCCAGCAAGGCCCCCTGCTTGCCCAGTCGGGTCGCCAGGCTGTCCTGCAGCCCTTGCGCCAGATCTCCGGGCGGATCCTGGGGGATAAGGCAATCAAGTACCTCGTGCATGCTGCTGTCCATGCGGCCCCCCTGACGCTGCAGGCGCAGTTGCTCGCCATTGAACAGTTGCAGGATGCCCTTGAGCGGGGACTGGCGTAGCTGGGTTTCCTCCCGGCACAGGAAGTAGGCCAGATGGGGCAGGTCCCACTCGCGCCAGCCGGTCTGGCGTTGCAGCCACAGCCAGCGGTCGCCGATCAGCAGCGTGTCGTGGTGCAGGCAGAAGAACAGCGGAAAGCGGGCATCGATGGCTTTGCGCAGGGTGATGTGTTCGGGAGTCAGATGGAGCTGGTTGCCCTCCGGCAGGGGCAGGGTACGGTCCAGGGGGGCGCTGAGCAGTCCCGGTGTGGCCAGCAGGGCGAGATCGTCCGGCCAGACGGGGGAGTGCAGAGGGGTGACGGGCTGATCGGAGAACCATAATTGGATTTGTCGGATGGTGGTGGTCATGGCGGGCTTGTTGGTAGGGAAGAAAACCGCCCCGGCCAGGTTCCGGGGCGGCCGTGGCGGGGTCAGACGCGCTTGTAAACCCAGGCGGAGATTTCATAGATCGAGCCACCCTGGGTGCCTCGTGTGTGGTGAGAGGCGCAGATTTCGTGGCCCAGTTTTCCGGCAGTCAGTACATGGCGCTTGAACAGTTTCATGAGGCTTTCTCCAAGAAGAGGCGTCCGTGAATTCGGTCGCCTTTGTCACAGAGGCGGCGGGCGGGCGATGGTTTCCGGCCTGCCACGGCATGGCCCGCCGCGCGGGCGGCGCCGGGCAGGAAATCAGCCTTCAGGGTTGTTTCGGCCGATTGCCGGAAGGGCCTTGCCGTGTCGCGATCGCGTCAAGCAAGGATGTCGGCGCTTTGTGGTTCGCGATGATCTCGCGTGCCAGAGAACGGTTCGAGGCCGGCTGGGATACAGAAAAAGCTGATGTCACGAGCGGCGCAGCACTGGCATGGGTACAGGCCAAGCCCTGCCGCTGGCGGGGCATTTTCTCTTTGTCTGCCTCGCGCCAATCATTGGTGTAATGGTTTTTTTACGCCGTTTTTATATCCCAAAGCGTAATGTGCCAGCGTGAATCCCCGGGCGAGGTACTGCGGTGCCGCCGCCCTGAATAACCTGGAGATCGTGATGGATTTGATCTACGTCGGTCTGACGCTGCTGTTCGCGCTGCTGACTTTCTTGCTGATCGAAGGCTGCGCGCGGCTGGGAGGCAAGTCATGAGTCTGATTTACCTGTTGAGTGCTGCCTCGGCAATCGGGTTGCTGGTGTACCTGATTTATGCCCTGTTGAAACCGGAGAATTTCTAACATGACGTCTGATGCCCTGATTTTGCTGGGGACCTTTCTGCTGGCGCTGTTGCTGCTGTCCTATCCGCTGGGTGGCTATATGGCGCGGATCATCAAGGGCGAGACCCCCGGTGCGGCCCGCGTGTTGCGGCCGCTCGAATGTGCCATTTATCGCCTGTGCGGCGTCGACCCGGAACAAGAGTCTGGCTGGAAGGGCTATGCCATCGGACTGATCGTTTTTAGTCTGGTGGGCACCCTGTTTACGTATCTGCTGCAGCGCGTGCAGGGCTATCTGCCGCTCAATCCGCAAGGAATGGGCGCGGTCGGCCCGGATACGGCATTCAATACCGCCATTTCCTTTGTCGCCAATACCAACTGGCAAAGCTATGGCGGTGAAAGCACCATGAGCTATCTGACCCAGATGATGGCGCTGACGGTACAGAACTTCCTGTCTGCCGCCAGCGGCATTGCCGTGGTGGTGGCGCTGATTCGCGGTTTTGCACGCCACAGCGCTGCCGCCATTGGCAATCTGTGGGCCGATTTGACACGCATTACGCTGTATATCCTGTTGCCGCTGGCTATGGTGTTCAGCCTGTTGTTTGTCGGCCAGGGGGTGATCCAGAATCTGCGCCCCTACCAGGAAGTGACCACGGTGCAGGCCACCCAGTATCAGCAAGCGCGTCTGGACAAGGAGGGCAATCCGGTCAAGGACGCCAGCGGCAAGCCGGTGGTGGATACGCTGACCGCCAGGACTCAGACCCTGGCCATGGGCCCGGTCGCCTCGCAGGAGGCCATCAAGATGCTGGGGACCAATGGCGGTGGTTTCTTCAATGCCAACTCGGCCCATCCGTTTGAAAACCCGACCCCGCTGAGCAATCTGCTGCAAATGCTGGCGATCTTCCTGATCCCGGCGGGTCTGTGCTTTACCTTCGGCAGCATGGTGGGCGACAAGCGCCAGGGCTGGGCGGTGATTGCCGCCATGACGGTGCTGTTTGTCTCGCTGACCTGCGTCGGCCTGTGGGCCGAGCAGAAAGGCGTGCCGGCACTGAATGCGCTGCATGTCGACCAGCAGGCCAGCAGTCTGCAGGCCGGCGGCAATATGGAGGGCAAGGAGACCCGTTTTGGCATCAACAGCACCATGCTGTTTGTGGCCGTGACCACCTCGGCCTCCTGCGGTGCGGTCAATGCCATGCATGACTCCCTGACGCCGCTGGGCGGTCTGGTGCCGACCTTCCTGATGCAACTGGGTGAAGTGGTATTCGGTGGTGTCGGTTCCGGTCTGTACGGCATGCTGATCTTTGCCATTCTGGCGGTGTTCATCGCCGGGCTGATGGTTGGGCGCACGCCGGAGTACCTCGGCAAGAAGATCGAAATTTTCGAAATGAAGATGACCGCGCTGACCATTCTGGTGACCCCGACGCTGGTGCTGGTGCTGACCGCCATTGCCGTGATGACCGATGCCGGTCGTGCCGGCATTGCCAATCCGGGAGCGCATGGTTTCAGTGAAATCCTGTACGCCTTCACCTCGGCGGCCAACAACAACGGCAGCGCCTTTGGTGGCCTGTCGGCCGGGACCCCGTTCTACAACACCATGACTGGTCTGGCGATGTGGTTTGGCCGTTTCTTCATGATCGTACCGATTCTGGCCATCGGTGGTTCGCTGGCGGCCAAGAAACGTCTGCAGGCAACCTCCGGCACCCTGCCGACGCATGGGCCGCTGTTCGTGGTGCTGCTGATCGGCGTGGTGTTGCTGGTCGGGGCCCTGAACTATGTCCCGGCGCTGGCATTGGGGCCGGTGGCCGAACATTTGCAAATGATCCTGGCGCACTAACAGACGACAGGAGAGACGGAAAATGAGCCAAACAAACAAAAACCTGTCGATGTTTGATCCGAGTCTGGTCAAGCCGGCACTGATCGATTCTTTCAGAAAGCTGTCGCCACGGGCGCAATGGCGCAATCCGGTGATGTTCGTGGTGTTTGTCGGCAGCATCCTGACCACCTTGCTGCTGATCCCGGCGGCACAGGGCAAGGGCGAGGCCTCCTTCGGCTTCATTCTGGCCATCACCCTGTGGCTGTGGTTCACCCTGCTGTTCGCCAATTTTGCCGAAGCGCTGGCCGAAGGGCGCAGCAAGGCCCAGGCGGCCAGTCTGCGCAGTGCCAAGAAAAATGTGGTGGCCAAGAAGCTGACGGCCGGCGGCAAGTACGGTGACTCGGTGACCGTGGTCGATGGCGCCAGCCTGCGCAAGGGCGACATCGTGCTGGTCGAGGCCGGCGATACCATTCCGGTCGATGGCGAAGTGATCGAAGGCGTGGCCTCGGTGGACGAGTCGGCGATTACCGGCGAATCGGCCCCGGTGATCCGCGAGTTCGGTGGCGACTTCTCCTCGGTCACTGGGGGTACCCGTGTGCTGTCCGACTGGATCGTGGTGCGCATCAGTGCCAACCCGGGGGAGACCTTCCTCGACCGCATGATTGCCATGGTGGAAGGAGCCAAGCGGCAGAAGACCCCGAACGAGATCGCGCTGACCATTCTGCTGGTGGCGCTGACCATCGTGTTCCTGGTGGTGACCGTGACCCTGCTGCCGTTCTCGGTGTTCAGCGTCAATGTGGCTCACGCCGGCACGCCGATCACCATTACCGTGCTGGTTGCCCTGCTGGTCTGTCTGATTCCGACCACCATTGGCGGTCTGTTGTCGGCCATCGGTGTGGCAGGCATGAGCCGCATGATGCAGGCCAATGTGATTGCCACCTCGGGCCGTGCCGTGGAAGCCGCCGGGGACGTGGATGTATTGCTGCTGGACAAGACCGGCACCATCACGCTGGGCAACCGCCAGGCGGCCAGCTTCCTGCCGGCCATGGGCGTCAGCGTGGAAATGCTGGCTGATGCCGCCCAACTGGCCTCGCTGGCCGATGAAACCCCCGAGGGGCGCAGCATTGTGGTCCTGGCCAAGCAGCAGTTCAATCTGCGCAGCCGGGCCATTCAGGATCATGAGGCCACCTTTATTCCTTTCTCGGCCATGACGCGCATGTCGGGTGTCGACTATGACGGCCGTCAGATCCGCAAGGGCGCCATCGACGCCATCCGCAAGCATGTGCAGTCTGCCGGCGGTACCTTCCCGGAAGACGTGGGCCGCATCGCCGACGAAGTCGCCCGTCGTGGCAGCACGCCGCTGCTGGTGGCCGAAGGCAATCGGGTGCTGGGGGTGATCGAGCTCAAGGATATCGTGAAGGGCGGCATCAAGGAGCGCTTTGCCGAACTGCGTCAGATGGGCATCAAGACCATCATGATCACCGGCGATAACCCGCTGACGGCGGCGGCCATTGCGGCCGAGGCCGGGGTGGACGATTTTCTGGCCGAAGCGACGCCGGAGAACAAGCTGTCGCTGATCCGCAAGCATCAGGCAGAAGGCAAGCTGGTGGCCATGACGGGCGACGGGACCAATGACGCGCCGGCGCTGGCCCAGGCCGATGTGGCTGTGGCGATGAATACCGGTACCCAGGCGGCCAAGGAAGCCGGCAATATGGTCGATCTGGACTCTAATCCGACCAAGCTGATCGAGATCGTGGAGATCGGCAAGCAAATGCTGATGACCCGCGGTTCGCTGACCACCTTCTCGATTGCCAACGACGTGGCCAAGTATTTCGCCATCATTCCTGCCGCGTTTGCTTCGACCTATCCGCAGCTCAATGCGCTCAACGTCATGCATCTGAACAGTCCGAATTCGGCCATTCTGTCGGCGGTGATTTTCAACGCCCTGGTGATTGTGGTGCTGATTCCGCTGGCGCTGAAAGGGGTGAAGTACAAGGCGCAGGCCGCCGCGCAACTGTTGCGCGACAACCTGCTGATTTATGGCCTGGGCGGCATCATCGTCCCCTTTGTCGGCATCAAGCTGATCGACATGATCATCGGTGCCATGGGCTTGGCCTGAGGAGAACATCATGAATAAAACCATTCGTCCTGCCGTTGTGCTGTTCGTCATGCTGACGCTGATGACCGGTCTGATTTACCCGCTGGCGATGACCGGGCTGGCGCAGTGGCTGTTTCCGCAGCAGGCCAACGGCAGCCTGGTGAGTCGCAACGGCCAACTGGTCGGTTCCCGCCTGATCGGGCAAAACTTCAGCGATAATCGCTATTTCTGGAGTCGTCCCTCGGCCACCAGCCCGATGAGCAATAATGCCGCCAACTCAGGTGGCTCGAATCAGGGGCCGACCAATCCGGCGCTGAGCGATGCGGTCAAGTCGCGTATCGAGGCGCTCAAGGCGGCGGGTCCGGTGCCGGCCGGTGCCGTACCGGTGGATCTGGTCACCGCCTCGGCCAGTGGCCTGGATCCGGACATCTCGCCCGCCGCGGCTTACTATCAGGTGCTGCGTGTTGCTGCCGTGCGCAAGCTGCCGGCCGAGCGGGTGAAGGCCCTGGTGGACAGCCAGGTCATTGGCCCGCAGTGGGGATTCCTCGGTGAGTCGCGGGTGAATGTCCTGCAGCTGAACCTGGCCCTCGACGAGATGAAATAAACCGTTGGGTGCCGTGTTGGATGGCGCACTTGAAGAGTGCGCCCTACGCATTTGTGCCGTAGGGGGCATTCGCCGAAGGCAATGCGCCAATGCACCTTTCCGATATTGAAGGAATGGCAACATGACCGATGATCAGCGACCAGATCCGGACGAACTGCTCAATCAGCTAAAGCGTGAAGAGGCGGAGGCGCAGCGTGGCCGGCTGAAAATCTTCTTCGGTGCCTGCGCCGGTGTCGGCAAAACCTACGCCATGCTGAGTGCGGCACAGGAGCGTATGGCTGGTGGCGGCGAGGTGGTGGCCGGGGTGGTGGAGACCCATGGCCGCAAGGAAACCGAAGAGAAGCTGGCCGGGCTGAAGCAGTTGCCGCTCAGGGAGATCGAGTACAAGGGGCACACGCTCAGGGAGTTCGACCTGGATGCCGCCCTGGCGCTGCGGCCCCCGCTGATCCTGATCGACGAGTTTGCCCATTCCAATGTGCCGGGTTCGCGCCATCCCAAGCGCTGGCAGGATGTCGAGGAGTTGCTGGCGGCCGGCATCGACGTCTACACCACCCTGAATGTGCAGCATCTGGAAAGCCTGAATGATGTGGTCGGGCAGATTACCGGCATCGTGGTGCGCGAGACCTTGCCGGACAAGGTCTTCGACTCGGCGGACGAGGTGGCGCTGGTCGATTTGCCGCCGGAAGAGCTGCTGGGGCGTCTGCATGCCGGCAAGGTGTATATCGCCCACCAGGCCAAGCGCGCCGTCGACAACTTCTTTCGCAAGGGTAATTTGCTGGCCCTGCGCGAGCTGGCGCTGCGCCGTACGGCTGACCGGGTCGATGCCCAGATGCGTGCCTATCGTGCCGACCAGGCGATCAAACCGGTGTGGCAGGCGCGCGAGCGTCTGCTGATCTGTCTCGGGCCGGCGCCGGGCGGCGAGAAGCTGGTGCGCAGTGCCAAGCGCATGGCGGCCAACCTCGATGCCGACTGGATCGTGGTGTATGTCGAGACGCCGCATCTGCAGCGGCTGAGTCAGGCGGCGCGTGACCGCATCCTGAAGGTTTTGCGTCTGGCGCAGGAGCTCGGCGCCGAGACCAGCGTGCTGGCCGGTGCCGATCTGGCGGAAACCGTCGAGGCCTACGCCAATACCCGCAATGTTTCCAAACTGGTGGTCGGCAAATCGCCGCGCAGCCGCTGGTCGCAGATTGTCCGTCCGACCCTGGTGGATGAACTGTCGCGTCGCCACAGCCAGTTCGATATCTATGTGGTCGGTAATGAGGCGACCACCGAGGGCGACGCCCGCCCGGATGGTCTGCGTCGTCGTGACGGCCTGTACGCGTCGCGCGAGGCGGAAGAGAAGAAACGGGTCGGCTATCTGGCCGCGGCCGGGGTGTGTGCCGCCACGACGGCACTGGCCTCCGTGCTGGTGCCACTGCTGGATCTGTCCAACATCATCATGATCTACCTGATGGTGGTGGTGGGGATTGCGGTGCGCTTCGGGCGCGGGCCGGGCGTGCTGGCGTCCTTCCTCTCGGTGGCGGTGTTCGATTTCTTTTTTGTGCCGCCGCGCATGTCGTTCTCGGTGTCGGATACCCAGTATCTGGTGACCTTTGTCGTCATGCTGGGGGTGGCGCTGACCATCAGCCAGCTGACGGCACGCATGAGTTTCTCCGTCCGCATTGCCACCCAGCGCGAACGTCGCACCCGCGCGCTGTTTGACCTGGGACGCGAGCTGGCCGGTGCCCTGACGGCGCAGCAAATCATCGAGATCGGCGCCAGTCATGTCGAGGCGCTGTTCCAGGCGCGATGTGATCTGCTCACGCCCAATAGTCAGGAGCAAGTGCGCCCGGCGCTGGAGAAGGAGATTGCCGATGTGGGGGTGGCGCAGTGGGTGTATGACCACCAGCAGCCGGCGGGACTGGGGACCGATACCTTGCCATCCAGTGCCGCGCTGTATGTGCCGCTCAAGGCGCCGATGCGCACGCGCGGCGTGCTGGCCCTGGTGCCGCAGGACCTGCATCAGGTGTTTATTCCCGAACAGCAGCGATTGCTGGAAACCTGTGCCAGCCAGATCGCGCTGTCACTGGAGCGGGTGCACTACGTCGAAGTGGCTCAGGATGCCATCGTGGCGATGGAGTCGGAGCGTCTGCGCAACAGTGTGCTGTCGGCCATCTCGCATGATTTGCGTACCCCGCTGACCACCATGGTCGGGCTGTCGACCTTGCTGGCGCAGACGCTGTCGCGCGAGCGCCAGCTGGAGGTGGCCCATCTGATCCATGACGAGGCCTTGCGCATGAACAATCTGGTGACCAATCTGCTGGATATGGCGCGCTTGCAGTCCGGCGTGCGGCTCAACAAGCAGTGGCAGTTGCTGGATGATGTGGTGGGCAGTGCGCTGCGCTCGGCCGATACGGCACTGCAGCACCATGAGCTGCAGATCGCTTTGCCGGCGGATCTGCCTCTGCTGGAGTTCGACGAGGTGCTGATCGAGCGTGTGCTGGTCAATTTGCTGCAAAATGCCGGCAAATATACCCCGGAAGGGTCCCTGATCTGCCTCTCGGCGCGTGTTGAGGCGCGTGAGGTGGCGATCATGGTGAGCGATAATGGTCCGGGCCTGCCGGTGGGGTTGGAAAACCGGCTGTTCGATAAATTTACCCGGGGTATCTCCGAGTCGCCGACGCCGGGTGTCGGTCTGGGGCTGGCGATCTGCCGCTCGATTGTCGAGGCGCATGGGGGCAGCATTGAGGCCAGCGCGGTCGAACCACACGGTGCCCGCTTCACCTTTACTTTGCCGCTGGGGCACCCCCCGGTGGTGCCGGAGGCCTGATTGCCATGAGTGAACTGCCGATTTCCATCGTCATGATCGAAGATGAAAAGGCCATTCGCCATTTTCTGGTGGCGGCGCTCGAGAACGAGGGCATGCGCGTGTTTGAGGCGGAAAGCGGCAAGAAGGGTCTGATCGAGGTCGAGACGCGCAAGCCGGATCTGGTCATCCTCGATCTCGGTTTGCCGGATCTGGATGGCGTGGAGGTGATCCAGCGCCTGCGCCAGTGGTCGCAAGTGCCGATTCTGGTGTTGTCGGCCCGTACCCAGGAAGCGCAAAAAGTGGCGGCGCTGGATGCCGGCGCCGAAGATTATCTGACCAAGCCCTTTGGCGTGGCCGAGTGCCTGGCGCGGGTGCGGGTGTTGCTGCGGCGCCGGGTGCGCGACAGTGCTTCGGCCAGTCAGGTGTTCGAGTTTGGTGATGTGCGGGTCGATCCGGTCAGGCGCCTGGTGTACAAGGCCGGCACCGAAGTGCGCCTGACGCCGGTGGAGTACCGGCTGCTCAGCGTGCTGATCCGCGATGCCGGCAAGGTGCTGACGCATCGTGAGTTGCTGCGCGAGGTCTGGGGGCCGTCTTATTCGGAGAGCAACCAGTATCTGCGAGTGTATATGGGGCATTTGCGCCAGAAGCTGGAAGATAATCCGGCCATGCCGCGCCATATCCTGACCGAGACCGGGGTCGGTTACCGGCTCAGCACGACGGGCTGAGGCCGGACCTTTGGTCAGGCCGCTAGCCCGCCCTGGCGAGGATCCGAGATCTTTGCTTGGCGCTGGTCAGGGTGCGGGATAAACTGCTGCTTTTCCCGTCGCCTGCCCTGATTACCCATGTTGAAGTCTTTGCGTTCCCTGTTGCCCCTGCTGCCGCTGTCCCTGCTGGTAGCGTGTTCCAGTCTTCCCCCGTCTGCACCGCTCACCCCGCCGTCTCCCGGCGGATCGCCGGTCAGTGCCGGTGCGATCCATTTCAGTCCCGGGCCGGTGACGGCGCTGCCGGATTGGCAGCAACAGGATCTGTCCGCCTCGCTGGCGGCCTTGCGCCAGAGTTGCCGTGTGGTGGCGCGGCAGCCGCAGTGGAGCGCCCCTTGCCAGGGGCTGGCGAGTCTCGGCAGCGAAGACAATCAGGCGCTGCGCCAGTTTTTCGAATCGCACTTTACTGCCTGGAAAATTCAGGACGGTGCCAAAGACAGCGGTCTGATCACCGGCTATTACGAACCGATTCTCAGCGGCAGCCGCACGCGCAGTGCTGCCACACCCTGGCCGGTCTACGGGCTGCCGGACGATTTGCTCTCGCTGTCCCTGCCTGCCTCGGCCCGCAATGGTGGCACGCTGGTGGCACGTCGGGTCGGTGCCAACCGCCTGCAGCTGGTGCCGGGGGCGAGCAGTGCCGCCCCGGGCCAGGTGCTGGTGAATCCTGCCGACTTCCCGGCGGATGCCCGCGGGCAGCTCAAGGGGCGCATCGATAATGGTCGTCTTTTGCCCTATTACACGCGCGCCGAACTGGCGGCCGGGCAGGGGCATACACCGCCGGTGCTGGCCTGGGTGGAAGATCCGGTTGAGCTGTTTTTCCTGCAGGTACAGGGCGCCGGTCGTATCCAGCTGGACGATGGCAGCATTCTGCGTGTCGGGGTGGCCGACAATAACGGCTGGGGTTATCAGTCGATCGGTCGCTGGCTGGTGGATCACGGTGAGCTGACCATGGGGCAGGCATCGATGAGCGGCATCCAGAACTGGGTGCGCCTGCATCCGGATCGCCAGCAGACGCTGTTCAATGTCAATCCGCGCTATATCTTCTTCCGCGCCATGCCGGGCAACGACGAGGGGCCGGTCGGGGCGCTCGGGGTGCCGTTGACCAATGGCTACAGCATTGCGGTTGATCCACATTTCATTCCACTGGGCACGCCGGTGTATCTGGCGACCACCCGGCCGAATTCGCAGCAGCCGCTCAACCGGCTGATGCATGCCCAGGATACCGGCAATGCCATTCGTGGCGCGTTGCGCGCCGATTTCTTCTGGGGTTATGGTGCCGAAGCCGGACTCAATGCCGGCAGCATGAAACAGGCGGGCAGCATGTGGTTGCTGCTGCCCAATGGGGCACGTCCCTCGCTCTGATGACAGGAAAGTCTTTGCCATGCGCCGATGGTTTTGCTGGTGTTTGTTGATCGGACTGACCGCCTGCGGCAAGCAGCAGGCCGAAGAAACGGCGGCGGTGGTGCCCCGTCTGTTATCGGCGCAGGACGTCCAGGTTGCGCGCATCGCGCCGGTGGTGGATGGATTGCCGTTTACCGGCACGCTCAATCCGCTGCGCAGCAGTGTGGTGGGCTCGGAACTGGAAGGAACGGTGCTGGAGGTGGCGGTGCGCGAGGGCGAACCGGTGCGGCGCGGGCAGGTGCTGGCGCGCATCGACAGTCGTGTGGCGCGCGAGGCGATGTCGGAGCAGCAGGCGCAGCTGGCCAATCACCAGTCTCGCCTTGCGCTGGCCCGTATCAAGCTGGAGAAGCAGCGCGAGCTGTTTGCCAAGGGCTTCATCTCCAAGCTGGCCTTTGAAGAGGAAAGCAGCAATTACCGCATCGCCGAAGGTGAGTTCCGTGCGCAGCAAACGCAGCTGGCGCGTGCGCGCAAGGTGCTGGCCGACAGCGTGCTGCGGGCGCCGATCGATGGGGTGGTGTATCAGCGCAAGATCAATCCGGGCGAGCAGGCGCAACGCGGAGCCAGTCTGTTCAGCATTGCTGATCTGTCGGTGCTGGAAATTACCGCCAATATCCCTTCGCAGCAGGTTGCCCGACTGCGTTTGGGCATGACGGGCCAGTTTCGTATCGAGGGCAGTGATCAGCGCTGGCAGGGGACGCTGGTGCGCATGAATCCGGTCGCTCAGTCCTCGACGCGCAGTTTTGCCGTGTTTCTGCGCGTGGCCAATCCGCAGGGGCAGTTGCGTGCCGGACAATTCGTCCAGGGGACGATCGGCCTGACTCAGGTCGCGGATCAGGTGGCGCTGCCGTTGACTGCGGTGCATGACGCCGATGGCCAGCCATGGGTGATGGGCGTGCGCGACGGCAAACTGGTGCGACTGCCGGTGCAGATTCGGCTGCGGGCCGAGGCAGAGCGCCTGGCCGCGATCTCCGGGGTGACGCCGGGGCAGACCGTGGTGGTCGGCAGTCTGCTGGGGCTGAAGGCGGGCGACGCGGTGACGCTGCCTGCCGGTCACTGAGGAGCGCAAACATGTGGCTGACCCGCATCAGCGTCCATAATCCTTATTTCGCCACGGTGCTGATGCTGGCCCTGGTCGTGCTGGGGGCATTCTCCTGGTCGCGCCTGCCGGTGGAAGAGTTTCCGGATATCCGCTTCCCGGTGGCGGTGGTGATCACCGAGTACAGCGGTGCCTCACCGGCGGTGGTGGAGAGTGAGGTCAGCCGGCCGCTGGAGGAGGCGCTCAACACCATCAGCGGCATCAAGCATATCCGCTCCTATTCCATGCTTGGCTTCTCTTATGTGGTCGCCGAGTTCGAGCTGGGCATCGATCCGACCGTGGCCCTGCAGGATGTGCGTGACCGCGTCGGCGGGGTGCAGGGACAGTTCCGGCGCGAGATCGGCACACCGCGCGTCTCGCAGTTCAATCCCAATGATCGTCCCTTGATGTCGCTGACGCTGAATACCAGTCAGGTGAGCCAGCGTGCGCTGACGACCTGGGTCGAGCAGGTACTGAAGAAGCGCCTGCAGACCGTGCCGGGGGTGGGCGAGGTGAAAATGTATGGCGGGGTGTCGCGCGAGATCCGCATCGATGTCGATCCCTACCGGCTGGAGGCGCTTGGCTTGTCGGTGCCGGAGATCGCCGATGCCGTGCGCGAGGCCAACCGTGATTTTCCCGCCGGCACGGTGACGACGGCGCACAACGAGCTGGCGGTGCGCATCGCCGGCAAATTGAAGACGCCGGAGGATTTTGCCCGCCTGGTGGTGGGCTATCGCGACAATCGCGCTATTGCGCTGTCGGAGGTCGCCAGCGTGAGCGACGCCGAGGGAGAGCAGGACAGTGTGGCCCTGATCAACGGCCAGCCGGGCGTCGGACTGGATATCCGCGCCACCCGCGGCGCCAATGTGGTGCAGATGGCCGATGGTGTTCATGCGCTGCTGGCGGAGATGCAGTCGCAGATGCCGGCGGGTGCCACGGTGCACTTTACCGAAGACAAGTCGGTCAGCATCAAGCGCTCGCTGGCCAATGTGCAGGCCACGCTGCTGGAAGGGGCGATCCTGACCGTACTGATCGTGTTTCTGTTTCTCGGCTCCTGGCGCAGTACGGTGATTACCGGCCTGACGCTGCCGGTGGCGCTGATCGGGACGCTGTTTGCCCTGCAGATGGCGGGATTCACCCTCAACATGATGACGCTGATGGCCCTGTCGCTGTCGATCGGCCTGCTGATCGATGATGCCATCGTGGTGCGGGAAAATATCGTGCGCCATGTGAATCTGGGCAAGGGGCACCGGCAGGCGGCGCTGGACGGCACCAACGAGATCGGTCTGGCGGTGCTGGCCACGACCCTGACCATCGTGGCGGTGTTCCTGCCGGTGGGCTTCATGGGCGGGGTGATCGGCAAGTTCTTTCACCAGTTCGGTCTGACGGTGACCGTGGCGGTACTGATCTCGATGCTGGTCAGCTTTTCGCTCGATCCGATGCTGTCCTCAATCTGGCCCGACCCGCATCGGCATGGCGACCGGCACAAGGGCTGGCTGGGGCCGTTGCTGGATGGTTTCGAATCGCTGCTTGACCGGGTTGGCGGGCATTATCTGCGCGCCCTGCAGTGGTCGCTGGCACATCGCAAGACGGTGATTGGCCTGGCCCTGCTGCTGACGGTGGGCAGCTTTGCCCTGGTGCCGCGCATTGGCGGCGAGTTCATGCCGCGCCAGGACCGTGGCAGTTTTCTCATCAGTTTCAAGACGGAGGCCGGCTCGACGCTGGCGTATACCACGGACAAGGCGCGGACGCTGGAGGTGCTGATGCGTCAGATCCCGGAGGTCAAGACGGTGGGGATCTCGACCGGCAACGGCGACTTCGGTTCAGCCGCCTCGGAAGGTTCGCTGCGGGTGGATGTCGGCCCGCGTGACCAGCGCCGGCGCACGCTGACGCAGATCATTGCCCAGGCCCGCACGCTGGCGGGGCAGGTCGGCGGTATTGAGGTCAAGTCGGTCAGTGAGCTGGATCAGGATGGCGGTGGCGGGCAACCGGTGAGCATTGCGCTGCGCGGCAACGATCTGACTGCGCTGTCGCAGGCTGCCCAGCAGTTCATCAGCGGTCTGTCCAAAGTGCCGGGCATTCGCGAGCCGCGCTCCTCCCTGGCGGAGGCCGATCCCTCGCTGGACATTCAGGTGCGACGTGATGCGGCCGCCTCGCTGGGCATCGATCTCAGTCGGGTCGGTCAGACCTTGTCGACCCTGCTGGGCGGTTCGGTGGTGACTACCTGGGAAGCGCCGGATGGCGAGAATTACGATGTGCGCCTGCAGGTGCCCAAGTCCCTGCGCCGCAGCGAATTGCTGGATGTACTGACCGTGGCCGGCAATCGGGATGCCAGCGCCGGCGCCAGCATGGTGCCCCTGTCGACCGTGACCCAGCTCAAGCGTGGCGAGACGCCGCGCGAGATTGACCGGGTCGATCTGCAGCGCGAGATCACCGTGACGGCCAATATCAGTGAACGTGATCCGGCGGCGGTGTTTGCCGATGTCGACCGTCTGATCAAGCAAACGCGCCTGCCGGACGGGGTGAGCATCGATCAGCAGGGCGACAGCCAGAACATGCAGGAAGCGCTGTCGGCGGCCTTGCAGGCCCTTGGTCTGGGTGTGATCTTCATTTACATGATTCTGGCCGCGCAGTTCCGCAGTTTTACCTTGCCGGTGACCATCATGATGGCGCTGCCGCTGGCTTTTGTCGGGGTGTTTGTCGCCTTGGGGCTGTGGGGCTCGACGCTGAACATGTTCTCGGTGATCGGGATCGTGATGCTGATGGGGCTGGCGGCGAAGAACGGGATTCTGCTGGTGGACTTCATCAATCAGTCGCGCCGCGAGGGGCTGTCGCGGCACGAGGCGATTCTGGCCGCCGCGCAGGTGCGTCTGCGTCCGATCGTGATGACCAGTCTGGCGATGATCTTCGGCATGTTGCCGCTGGCGCTGTCGGGCGGCGAAGGCGCGGAGACGCAGCGGCCGATGGCGCATGCCATTATCGGCGGCCTGGTGACCTCCACCCTGCTGACGCTGCTGGTGGTGCCGGTGGTGTATACGTTGCTGGACGGGTTGCGCCGGCGCGTGCGGCGCCTGATCGGTCAGCCGGAGGCCTAGGCCCCCGGCCTGGGGCTCACAGCAGGGCGAGATGGACGCGTTTGTTGCGTGCGCCCTTGTTTTCGATTTTCTTCACCTGCACCTGGCCGATTTCGCCGGTGCGCCGGACATGGGTGCCGGCACAGGACTGCAGGTCGATGCCCTCGATTTCCACCAGGTGCACTTCTGCCGCATCCATTGGCGGCGGGGCGCTCATGGTCTTGACGAGATCCGGCTGCGCGCGCAAGACCTCGCTGCTGGTCAGCTTCATGTGTACCGGATAATCGGCACCAACCAGCCGGTCCAGTTCGCGCTGGATGGTCTCCTTGTCCAGCACCACCCCTTCGGGCAGGTTGAAATCCATGCGCCCGCCTTCTTCGTTGAGATTGCCGCCGGTCACTTCATAGGGCAGCACCACGGTCAGCAGGTGCTGGCAGGTATGCATGCGCATGTGGCGGTAACGGCGAGACCAGTCGAGTTCCAGGCTGACGCGGGTGCCGGGCGGCAGGGTCGGTGCTGCGCCGAGGTAGTGCACGATTTGTCCGCTGTCCGGGTCGCGCAGGGTGTTGACGATCGGGTAGCACACGCCACCGCTGCATAGCGTGCCGGTATCCGCCGGCTGGCCGCCGCCTTGCGGGTAGAAAATGGTGTCGGCGAGGATCAGGCCGCCCTGCGCGTCCTGACTGACCACCTCGGTCTCGAGTCGGGTTTGATAGGTGTCTTGGTAAAAGAGCTCTGCCAATTGGTTTCTCCTCCTCAGGCGTCGGCGAAGGCAATCACCACGCGCTTGTTGCGCTTGCCCTTGTTTTCGATTTTTTTCACCAGCACCGGGCCGATTTCGGCGGTATGGCGCACATGGGTGCCGCCACAGGGCTCCAGGCTGACGCCACTGATTTCAACCAGGTGAACCTCCGGTTTGTCCAGCGGCGGGGGCAGCGCCATGGAGGCGATCAGGTCGGGTTGCCGGATCAGCTCGGCGGCCGGGATCATTTTCATGGTGACCGCATGGTCGGCCGCGATCATCTGGTTGAGACGGGTTTCGATGTCGTCCTTGTTCAGTTCCTCACCCTCGGGCAGGTTGAAGTCGAGCCGGGCGCTCTCGGCGGTCAGGTTCCCGCTGGTGACTTCGTATTTGAGGACTTCGGACAGCAGGTGCAGACAGGTGTGCATGCGCATGTGGCGATGGCGCCGTGCCCAGTCGATGCGCAGGGTGACCGGGCTGCCGCTGGCCGGGTACTGGGCGGTCTCCGGCAGGAAGTGCACGATCTCGCCACTGTCGGGGTCGCGCCGGGTATTTTCCACCGCGATGACGCTGCCGTCCTGCAGGGTCAGGGTACCGGTGTCCCCGGGCTGCCCGCCGCCTTGCGGGTAGCTGATGGTGTCCGCCAGCACCACGCCGCCGGGGCGGTGGTGCAGGACGGTGGTCTGCAGTTCGGTCTGATAGGGGTCGAGATAGAAGCATTCCTGCATGATGGCCTGCCCTTGTGAGATGTCTGTTTGACAGTATTCTTACAGCGTGGGGGCAGGATGCGTCAAATGCAATACGGGTGAAGCGGCCGGCGCTCAGTGGCGCAGTGGCCAGGGGAACCAGAACGGACCGCCTCGGTTATCGATCAGGTATTCGCGGTAGGCCGGCTGGTATTTGGCCAGGAAGGCCGGCTCGCTGCTCGCCGGGCAGACGCCTTCGTAGCCCTCGCCCCGCTCGCCGACTTTTTCCCCGTTTTCCGGGGTGCAATAGCTTTGTAAACCCGTTTCGCGTGCGGTCAGATAGGCCTGGCGGTCAAAGTCGATACCGAAGCGAGCGCAGGATTCGACATGTTTCTCCAGCCGCCACAGCCCGTAACCTTGCCGGCCATCCTTCAGGCCCAGCTGTGCCGGGGTGATGTTGCGGCACTCCTGTTCGTTCATGGTGGCGCAGCCCGCCAGTGGCAGCAGGCAGAGCAGGGCGGTCAGGATTTTCATGTCATTGTCTCGCGGTACGCAGGTTGACCGGTCCGGTGGCCTGCGGGTCGTTGCTGCGCCAGGGGTTGATGTCCAGACCGCCGCGGCGGGTGTAGCGGGCATAGACGGTCAGGCGGGCCGGGGCGCACTGGCGCTGAATGTCGGCAAAGATGCGCTCGACGCATTGTTCGTGAAACTCGTTGTGCTGACGGAATCCGATCAGGTAGCGCAGCAGGCCTTCGCGATCCAGACGCGGGCCCTGGTAGTGGATGGTCACGCTGCCCCAGTCTGGCTGGCCGGTGACCAGACAATTGGATTTGAGCAGGTCGGAGCACAGGGTTTCTTCCACGATGTCGCCGGCATGCGCACGCAGGCGCAACGGGTCGGGACCGTAGTCGCTGACTTCGATGTCCAGCTCGTCGATGGATTCGCCCGGCAGTTCGGCAAAGCGTTCGGCGGCAAAGTCGGCGCGCCGGGTCAGGCTGACGCGTACCGGCGCACCGGCGGCCTGGCTCAGGTCGCGGGTCAGGCAGTCCAGCAGTGCCTGCTCGTTGTCCAGTCGGGTCTGGTTGAAGGTGTTCAGGTACAGCTTGAACGACTTCGATTCGATCAGGCAGGGCGATTCGGCCGGAATCTCGAAGGTCACGATGGCGACTTGCGGTTTGCCGCGCGCATTGAGCCAGGAGAGTTCGTAGCCATTCCAGATGTCGACGCCGCGAAATGGCAGGGCCGCCTCATCAATGCCGATTTCTTCGCGTTTGGCGCGACGCGGAATCGGGAACAGCAGGCTGGGGTCGTAGTGATCCTGATAGTCGACTTTTTTGCCCAGTGGCGAGTTTTCGGGTTGTTGCATGGTCATGCCGTGATTCTCCGTATTACTGGTGTTTCAGATCGCGCGGGCGCAGACCGAGCGCCAGCAGTGTCAGAAAGTAGCCGATGGCACCCAGGCCGATGAGCAGCGCCAGGCCGGCCATGCGGCCATGAGCCTGCTGATCCCAGCCTGCCGGCAGCCCTTGCTGGAGGCCGTGCAAGAGCAGTGCCATGACGGCCAGTGCGCCGGCCAGTTGTGCCAGATAGCGTGGCCAGCCCGCGGCCGGACGATAGATGCGGCTGCGCCACAGTTCATAGAGTAGCAGGCCGGCGTTGAGCAGGGAGGCCAGTCCGATGGACAGGGCCAGTCCGGCATGGCGCAGCGGGACGATCAGCAGCAGGTTAAGCAGCAGGGTGGCGGCCAGGGTCCACAGGGCAATCCGGACTGGTGTGCGCAGATTTTGCCGGGCGAAGAAGCCCGGTGCCAGCACCTTGATCAGGATCAGGCCGACCAGACCGATGGCATAGGCGATCAGTGCCTGACGGGTCATGGCGGCATCGTGCAGGGTGAACTGGCCATAGTGGAACAGGGTATTGGTCAGCGGGCCGGCCAGCATGGCCAGGCCGAGGGTGGCCGGCAGGGCCAGCAGCAGGGTCAGTCGGATGCCCCAGTCGAGCAGGGCACTGTAGGCGGCGTGGTCGGCATCGGCGGCATGGCGGCTGAGCGAGGGCAGCAGGATGGTGCCGAGGGCCGCGCCGAGTACCCCGGTGGGGAATTCCATCAGCCGGTCGGCGTAATACATCCAGGAGACGCTGCCGCTGGGCAGGAAAGAGGCAAAGGTCGAATTCAGCAGCAGGGAAATCTGCGCGACCGAGACACTGAAGATGGCCGGCAGCATGCGCAGCATGACGCGCCAGGCCGCTCGGTCTTGCAGGTTGAGCCGTGGGCGCGGCAGCAGGTCCAGTCGCCTGAGGGCGTAAAGCGGATAAAGCAGTTGCAGGCAGCCGCCGAAGAAGGTCGCCCAGGCCAGCGCCGCCACCGGCGGATCGACATGGCGGGCGACGGTCAGCGTGACCACGATGAAGGTCAGGTTGAGGATCGCCGGGGTAAAGGCCGGAATGGCGAAGCGTCCCCAGGCATTGAGGATGCTGCCTGCCAGCGAGGACAGCGAGATCAGCAGGATATAGGGCAGGGTGATGCGCAGCAGGTCGACGGTCAGGGCAAACTGGGGGCCGCTGCGGCTGAAGCCGGGGGCCATCAGCCAGACCAGCAGCGGTGCGGCCAGCATGCCCAGCGCGCTGAGCAGGGTCAGGGCCAGTCCGAGCATGGCGCTGATGCTGGCGATGAAGGCGCGGGTTTCGGCATGGCTTCTGTGATGGCGGTGCTCGCTGAGCATCGGCACGAAGGCCTGGGCAAAGGCCCCTTCGGAAAACAGCCTGCGCAGCAGGTTGGGCAGCTTGAAGGCGACGAAAAAGGCATCGGTGGCCGGACCGGCGCCAAACTGGCGTGCGATCAGGGTGTCGCGCACAAAGCCGAGGATGCGCGACAGCAGGGTCAGACTGCTGACCCGGGCCAATGTCTTGAGAAGATTCATGCCGCTTGCGGAGGTTTTGTGAAGGGGGCCAAGTGTAGCGCAAAGCTGCCAGTGAGTTGTTTTCTGTCATTCTGTTGTATCATGCGAGACCGCTCGCGGCGGAGTGCTGGTATTTTTCTTGCAAAACTAGAACTTAAAGCATAAAATCGCGGGTTTCAGATTCAGTTCACCAGGAGAAAGTTTCATGGCTAATAGCGCACAAGCTCGCAAGCGTGCACGCCAGGCTCTCAAGCAGCGCGCGCACAACGCCAGCCTGCGCACTGCGTTCCGTACCGCAGTGAAGAAAGTCCTCAAGGCTGTCGAGGCCGGCGACAAGGCTGCCGCCCGCGAAGTCTTCCAGTCTTCGGTCAAGGTTCTCGACCGTATCGCCGACAAGGGCGTGTTCCACAAGAACAAGGCCGCTCGCCACAAGAGCCGCCTGTCTGCCCAGATCAAGGCAATGGCTGCCTAAGCAGTTTTCAGCCAGACAGAATACGCAAAAAGGCTCCTTTCGGAGCCTTTTGTGTTTTCCGGTATCCCTTCATGCCTCTTCGCGGGTCGCCAGCAGCAGGGCGGCGCTGCGTGCCATTTCTCCTTCTTCGTCCGTCGGCAGCATCCAGGCGTGTCGCGTGCTGTTCGGCGTGGTCAGTCGCCGCGCCTGTGACAGATTGGCCGACAGGTCCAGGTCGAAACCCAGCCAGCTCAGTTGCTTGAGGATGCGGGCGCGGATTTCCGGCGAGCGCTCCCCGATGCCGGCGGTAAAGATCAGGGCATCGATGCCCTTCATGCAGGCAGCCAGTGCGCCGATTTCCCGCACGGCGCGATAGCAGAACAGTTCCACCGCCTCGCGTGCCGCCGGGTCACTGCTGGCCAGCAACTGTCGCATGTCGGCCGACAGGCCGGAAACGCCGAGCAGACCGGAGTTTTTGTACAGCTCGCGCCGCACGTCGCGCACGCCCATGCCCTCGTGCTCCATCCAGTACAACAGCACCTCGGCATCCAGCGAGCCGGGCCGGGTGGACATCATCAGGCCCTCCACGGCGGAAAAGCCCATGCTGGAGGCGACGCTGGCTCCATTGACCATGGCGCAGGCGCTGGCCCCGCTGCCGAGGTGGCAGACCACCACCCTGGCTTCGTCCAGCCCCAGCTCCGGCAGGCGGCGCGCAATCGAGGCATAGGACAGGCCATGAAAGCCATAGCGGCGGATGCCTTCGTCGTGCCAGTGGCGGGCAATGCCGAAGCGGGTGGCGACTTCCGGTTGGCTGGCATGGAAGGCGGTGTCGAAGCAGACAATCTGCGGCAGGGCCGGGTCCAGCACCAGGAAGGCGTCGATGACCGCCAGGCTGACCGGCTGGTGCAAGGGCGCCAGGGGGATCCATTCTTCCAGGCGGTTGCGCACGTCCTCGTCCAGCCAGACCGGGCGGTTATAGAAGCCGCCGCCATGCACCACCCGGTGCACCACGGCATCGACGCGCAGGTGATGTTCGGCCAGGGTGGCGATCATGCTGGCAATCGCTGCCTCCTTGTCGCCCCGCTCCAGGCGATGTTCAGCCAGTTGATGGCCACGGGCATCGGAGAGGGTCAGGGTGCTGTCCTGACTGTCGCCAAAGCGGTCGATCAGGCCGCTGACCAGCAGGGTGCTGCCGGCGTCGTCGTAGACGCGGAATTTCAGCGTGGCAGAGCCGGCGTTGACGGCAAGCAGGGATGACCTCATGCAATCTTTCCGATTTTGCGCCGGCGGTGCGCCAGCAGGTTGGCAATGGCCGCCGAGGCCAGCCGGCCGGGCGCATCTTCCGAGCGGCTGGTCAGTACGATGGGCGCGCGGGCGCCCATGACGATGCCGGCCGAGGCGGCTGCCGCCAGATAGGTCAGCTGCTTGGCCAGCATATTGCCCGACTCTAGGTCAGGCACCAGCAGGATGTCCGGACTGCCGGCCACGGGGGAAACAATGCCCTTGGTGTCGGCCGCCTGCAGCGAAATCGCATTGTCGAAGGCCAGCGGACCATCGAGGATGGCGCCGCGGATCTGGCCGCGATCCGCCATCTTGCACAGGGCGGCGGCATCTACGGTCGAAGCGATTTCCGGGGTGATGGTTTCGACAGCCGACAGGATGGCCACCTTGGGTTCGGCGATGCCGAGCGAGTGACACAGATCGATGGCGTTCTGGCAGATGTCGCGCTTGGTCATCAGGTCGGGGGCAATATTGATGGCGGCATCGGTGATGAACAGATAGCGCGGATAGCTTTCGACCCGCATGATGAAGACATGGCTGATGCGGCGGTCAGTGCGAATACCGGTATTGCGCGCCAGTACTTCGGTCATGAACTCATCGGTATGCAGGCTGCCCTTCATCAGGATGTCGGCACGACCGTCGCGCACCATGGCGACCGCGGTTTCGGCTGCGGCATGGCTGTGAGGCATGTCGACAATTTCGATGTCCTGCAGGTCGATGTCGATTTCCTCGGCCAGGCGGCGGATTTTGTTTTCCGGACCGATCAGGATGGGGGTGGCGACACCGTCGTGGCTGGTTTCGATGGCGCCCTGCAGCGACTCGCGGCTGCAGGGGTGCGCCACGGCCATGGGCAGAGGGCCCAGGCGCTTGGCCTCCTCCCGGATGTCTTCAAAAGCATGGATGTCTCGCAACAGCATCGTCGGTTTCCCCTCAGGCCATGATGTTGAAGCCGCCATCGACATAGATGGTGGCACCGGTCAGTGCACGCGCCGCATCCGAAATCAGGAAGGCGGCGACCTGACCGACGTCCTCGATATCGACCAGGCGATTCTGGGGCGCCCGCTCGATGGCATCGCTGATCAGACTGTCGAAGTGGGCGATGCCCGAGGCGGCACGGGTTTTCAGCGGTCCGGGCGAGAGGGCGTGCACGCGGATGCCCTTGGGACCCAGCTCGTTGGCCATGTAGCGGCTGACGCTTTCCAGCGCCGCCTTGACCGGTCCCATGATGTTGTAATTTTCTACTACTTTATCCGATCCGTAGTAACTCATGGTCAGTAATGTGCCGCCATGGGTCATCAGGGGTTCGGCGTGGTGTGCCAGTTCCAGGAAGGAGTAGCAGGAAACCCGCATCGCTTGCTGGAACCCGTCGAGCGAGCAGTCGACCACGCGGCCGTGCAGGTCTTCCATCGGGCAGTAGGCGATCGAGTGGACCACGAAGTCGAGATGGCCCCATTCCTGGCGAATCGTGTCGAACACCTGAGCCATCTGGCCGGGTTCTTCGACGTTCAGCGGCAGAATCAGTTTGGCATCGAGACCTTCGGCCAGGGGGCGGACGTATTTCTCGGCTTTTTCGTTCAGGTAGGTGACCGCCAGTTCGGCACCCAGCTGACGCAGCACTGTGGCGCAGCCGTAGGCGATACTCTGGTCGTTGGCGATGCCGACGATCAGTCCCTTCTTGCCTGCAATGATGTTGCCGCTGACGTTCATGCCTACCTCTGTAAGTGGTTTAAATACTTCATGGTAGTCTTGTTTTGTTGCAATGCAATATCAGGAATGTTTCCATACGTTGTGGGCTGCGATCCCACGTGTTGTCAGATATAATCGGGGTTCCGGGGGCAAGTCCCCTTGAGTTTGTGCCGTTTGACCGCATCTGCGCTTGCATGGTGCAGCGGTTCGGGGCACGCGGTCCCGACCGTGTCAATGTCAAGAATGCGGAGTACGAGAAATGCCGATTTATGAATACCGCTGCGACGACTGTGGCAGCCAGAAAGAACACCTGCAGAAGATGAGCGATGAGCAGATTGCCAGCTGCCCGTCCTGCGGCAGTACCCAATATCGCAAGCTGATGTCGGCGGCCGGTTTCCAGCTGAAGGGCAATGGCTGGTATGCCACCGACTTCAAGGGCGGCAGCTGCCCGGTGGCCGAGTCGGGTGGCGGTCACACCTGTTCCGGATCCTGCAGCCACTCCTGACATGAAACCCATCAAGATGACCCTCAAGGGGTATCTGGTCACCGGCCTGCTGCTGTGGTTGCCGCTGGCCGTGACGCTCTGGGTGCTCAACCTGATCGTGGGCACGCTGGACCAGACCCTGAACCTGCTGCCGACCGCCTGGCGGCCGGAGCATCTGTTCGGCGTGAACATTCCGGGCTTCGGGGTCGTCTTCGCCGTGCTGGTGCTGCTCGGCACCGGCATGCTGACGGCCAACGTGCTCGGCCAGCGTCTGCTGATGTTCTGGCATGGCGTGATTTCGCGCACCCCGGTGGTCAAGTCGATCTACAACAGCGTCAAGCAGGTGAGTGACACCCTGCTGTCCGACTCGGGACAGGCTTTCCGCCGGGCCCTGCTGGTGCGTTTCCCGCATCAGGACGCCTGGACGGTCGCCTTCCAGACCGGCAAGCCGGCGGCGAACCTGGTCCCGCTGCTGGGCGAGGACGAGTACATCAGCGTCTATGTGCCGACTACGCCCAACCCGACATCCGGCTACTTCATCATGGTGGCCAAGAAGGATACGCGCGAACTCGACATGAGCGTCGACGACGCGTTGAAGTATGTGATTTCCATGGGGGTCGTCGCGCCGCAAACCGAGCGCAAGTCCTGAACAGGGAAAGCCGATAACCGGCCTGCGGCCGGTTTTTTGCTGTTCCTGCCACGATCTGTCCGTTTGCCGGGCGCCGGATTTTGATTCGGCGCTCAAACGCGTTAAGCTACCCCTCTTTACGAATGAATGACTTGAAGCGATTGTAAATATGCGAACCGATTACTGCGGACTGATTGACAAGAAATATCTGGGCCAGACCGTGACGGTCAAGGGCTGGGCACACCGCCGTCGCGACCATGGCGGCGTGATCTTCATCGACTTGCGCGACCGTGAAGGTCTGGTACAGGTCGTGATCGATCCGGATACCCCGGAAGCCTTTGCTACCGCCGATGCCAGCCGCAACGAGTTCGTCCTGTCGATCACCGGTATCGTGCGCGAGCGCCCGGCCGGTACCACCAATGCCAATCTGATTTCCGGTGAAATCGAGATCCTGGCCAAGGAAATCGAAGTACTGAACAGTGCGGTGACCCCGCCGTTCCAGATCGATGACGAAGGCCTGTCGGAAAACGTTCGCCTGACCAATCGCGTGATCGACCTGCGTCGTCCGCAAATGCAAAAGAACCTGCGCCTGCGCTACCGCGTGGCCATGGGGGTGCGTCAGTACCTCGACCGCATGGGCTTCATCGACATCGAAACCCCGATGCTGACCCGCTCGACGCCGGAAGGCGCACGCGACTACCTGGTGCCGTCCCGCGTGCACCCGGGCGAATTCTTTGCCCTGCCGCAGTCGCCGCAGCTGTTCAAGCAACTGCTGATGGTGGCCGGCTTCGACCGCTACTACCAGATCACCAAGTGCTTCCGTGACGAAGACCTGCGTGCTGACCGTCAGCCTGAATTCACCCAGATCGATATTGAAACCTCCTTCCTGGGTGAAGAAGAGATCATGGACATCACCGAAAGCATGACGCGCGAGATCTTCCGCGACGTGCTGGGCGTCGACCTGCCGGCCTTTCCGCGCATGACCTATGCCGATGCCATGTTCTATTACGGTTCCGACAAGCCGGACATGCGTGTGCCGCTGCAGTTCACCGAACTGACCGATCTGATGAAGACCGAGTCGTTCAAGGTGTTCCGCGCCGCCGCCGACCTGCCGAACGGCCGTGTCGCTGCGCTGAAGATTCCGGGTGGTGCCAGCCTGTCGCGCAAGGAAATCGATGACTACACCCAGTTTGTCGCCATTTACGGCGCCAAGGGTCTGGCCTACATCAAGGTCAATGACGTCAGCAAGCTGAGCAATGGCGAAGACAGCGGCCTGCAGTCGCCGATCGTCAAGTTCCTGTCCGAAGCCGCGCTGGCCGAAATCATCCAGCGTACCGGTGCCCAGAACGGTGACCTGATCTTCTTCGGTGCCGACCGTGCCAAGGTGGTCAACGAGGCGCTGGGTGCCCTGCGCATCAAGATCGGGCATGAAAAGGGCCTGGCCAGCAAGGACTGGAAGCCGCTGTGGGTGGTGGACTTCCCGATGTTCGAGCATGACGAGGAAGACGATCGCTGGACCGCCTGCCACCATCCGTTCACCTCGCCCAAGCCGGGGCACGAAGACCTGATGGACAAGGATCCGGCAGCCTGCCTGGCGCGCGCCTACGACATGGTGCTCAACGGCTGGGAAATCGGTGGCGGTTCGATCCGTATCCACCGTGCCGAAGTGCAGGAGAAGGTATTCGCCGCACTAAAGATCACGCCGGAAGAGCAACAGAACAAGTTCGGCTTCCTGCTGGACAACCTGAAGTTTGGCGCGCCGCCGCATGGTGGTCTGGCCTTTGGCCTGGATCGTCTGGTGACCCTGATGGCCGGTGCCGAGTCGATCCGCGACGTGATTGCCTTCCCGAAGACCCAGCGTGCCCAGTGTCTGCTGACCCAGGCGCCGAACCACGTCGACGACAAGCAATTGCGCGAACTGAATCTGCGCTTGCGCAAGACCGAAGGCCAGTAAATGGCCCGGCCAGCGCGCTGATCAAAAACGGATGCCACGGCATCCGTTTTTTTATGTCACTATAGCGAGCCTAAGCTGCTGATCTACCGGGTGCATTGAGAAAGTTAATTACCTCGATATTAATTTACTATTTCCCGTTTGGTGTTGTCTGGGCTATAAATATGCCAACTCCTGGCGCCAGACGCCAAACAGATGCTAAAAAAGGAGATCCATGATGGCAGTACTAGTTGGTAAGCAAGCTCCGTTTTTCCATGATGCAGACAAGAAGTTTGCCGCCGTACTGGGCAATGGCAACATCGTTGAAGACTTCAACTTCCAGAAGGCCACCGCCGGCAAATACACCGTCGTGTTCTTCTACCCGTTGGACTTCACCTTTGTTTGCCCGTCCGAACTGATTGCATTCGACCATCGCCTCGAAGAATTCAAAAAGCGTAATGTCGAAGTGATCGGTGTATCGATCGACAGCGAGTTCACCCACAATGCATGGCGTGAAACCCCGGTCGAAAAGGGCGGTATCGGTAAAGTGGGTTACACCCTGGTCGCTGACGTCAACCACGTGCTGGCACGCGAGTTCGATGTCGAGTCGGTCGATGGTCCGGCATTCCGCGGCACCTTCCTGATCGACAAGAGCGGCGTGGTGCGCCACCAGGTCGTCAACGACATGCCGCTGGGCCGCAATATCGACGAAGCCCTGCGCATGGTCGATGCCCTGCAGTTCTTCGAAGAGAACGGCGATGTCTGCCCGGCAGGCTGGAACAAGGGCAAGAAGGCCATGGAAGCCAGCATCAGCGGTGTGGCTTCTTACCTGGCAGAAAACGCCAAGGACCTGTAAGTCTCAAGACGTCCGTTCCTGCCTCCGAACGGATCAAAGGCCAGCCCTCACCGGCTGGCCTTTTCGTTTTTTGCTGCGGATAATGATGTAGTCATTTTATCTGCGGGAGACGCGACGGTGAGCACACAAGCCCTGCACCCGGCCCTGGCCAGCTGGCTGGCCGAGTTCAACCAGCGCGTGGCACAGATGATGGCGGACGGATACAAGCCGACCGCCATTGGCGCGCGCGAGGCCCTTGCCGGTCTGACCCGCCAGATGGTAAGTGAGGGGCCGCCCATCGCCTGGGTCAACGATGACCTCATCCCCGGCCACGACTATAGTGTGCCCGTACGCATCTATCATCCGGCCCCGACGCAAGCATGCCCGGTGTTGCTGTTCCTGCATGGCGGAGGACATACCGCCGGAGGGGTCAGCGTCTATGATCCGATCAGCCGGCGGCTGGCTGCCGCCACCGGTCATATCGTGGTTGTGCCGGAATATCGCCTTGCCCCGGAAAACCCTTATCCTGCCGCGCAGATGGATACCCGCACCGTCATCAAGGGGGTATTTGCCATGCTGCAGGGGCGTCAGATGACCTTTATGCGCCGCCTGTCGGTGGCCGGCGATTCGGCGGGGGCCGCGCTGGCGGCCGCCGGATGTGCCTGGGCACAGCATGAGGGCGAGGTGTCGATCCACCGGCAGGTACTGATCTATCCCTCGCTGGACTACACCATGACGTCACCGTCGATGCAGGAGAATGCCGACGGCTACTTCCTGACCCGGGCACGCATCGCCTGGTATTTCAACCAGTACTTCCAGCATGGCGAGGATCGCCGTGCGGCTTCACCCCTTTACCTGCCGATCGGCCCGCGCCTGCCGGCAACGCTGGTGATCAGCGCCGGCTTCGATCCGCTGCGCGATGAGGCACGACAGTACAGTCAGGCGCTGCAGGCCGCCGGCGTCAACGTGGCGTACGAGGAGAAGCCGGACATGATCCATGCCTTCCTGAATCTGGAACGGCTGGTGCCTGCGGTGTGTGCCGAAACCTATCGGCGCATCCATGACTTCTTGCAGTGATCAGGCCTGCTGCGGCAGGGAGGCCGGGACGCCCGGTTGCAGGATTTGCCTCAGCGGTGCCATCTGGATCAGCGCCGCCAGGGTGGTGGCCAGCGCACAGCCTACCCAGAGCGTCACCCCGCCGGCCGTGCCGTAGACCCAGGCGCCCAGCGCCGGGGCAAACAGGGTGCGACCTGCCCAGGCCGAGCTGTACATGCCCATATAGCGCCCACGCAGACGACCTTCCGAGCGCCGCATCACCAGCAGCATGAAAGCCGGTGAAATCAGCAGTTCACCACAGGTCTGCCCGATAGCGGCCAGCACCGGCCAGAGCGGGTGTGGGCTGACCAGCAGCAACAGGTAGCTGAACCCGGTCAGCATCACCCCGATCTGGGCGCAACGCCCGATCCCCCAGTGGTTCATCCGCTGGGACACCGGCACTTGCAGGAAGACCACCATCAGACCGTTGATGGTAAACAGGATGCCCAGCCAGTGCGGTCCGAGATGGTTGTACTCAGCCAGATACAGCCCAAGCACTGAATACATCTGATCGAAGACGGCAGCGGCAATCACCATGCCGAACATCAGTCGCAGAAAGGGCAGGTCATGCCAGGGACTGAGGCTGGCCGTCGTCGGGGTCGTCGCTTCGCCCCGCTGCAGGCGTCGCTCCAGCACCACCGGATAACGATGATAGGCCCAGGCCAGCCAGAGGGCCCCCAGGCCGGTCGCGATCCCATTGCTGAGATAGACCCACTGATAGCCCAGGGTCGCCAGAAAACCACCGGTAATGCCGCTGACCGCCACCCCAAGATTGATCGCCACGCGCAACATGCCCTGAGCCTGCCCTCGCTGCTCCGGCGTACAGGGCTCGAGTGCCAGTCGCTGATTGACCGGACGGAAGGCCCCGTCGCAGAAGCCGGACACAATCAGTACCGGAGCAAACAGCCACAGCGGGATCGGCAGGGCCAGCAGCACCATGCTGATGCTGGCTCCGGCCAGAAACAGCTTGGACAGCAGACGGCTGTCGTAGCGATCGGACAGGCTGCCGCCGCGATATGAGCCGACCAGGGCACCGATGCCGTAGGCCGACACCATCAGCCCGACCCAGCGATAGGGCACGCCATAGTTGGCATGCAGATACAGCGGCAGAAACAGCTTGGCCATGCCACCCATATTATTGAGAAAGGAGCAGACGATCTGGATGTAGACCGTGCGCGGCAGGCCGCGGTAGGGGGCAAGCAGGCGCAGTAAAGTCGAGCGTGGCATGAGTCGGTGATTTCCGTTACGGTTCAGTCATATTTCTGAACCAATCGCTGCGCCGCACCCTGTGTGCTGGCGCATAATTCATAAAGGTAATGCCTGCCGGACGGTCTGCATCATCTGACCTTGCGCCGACGCAGCCGGATGAATGCCATCCGCCTGAAAACGCGACAGGTCGCCGGCGAAGCCCGCCATCAGTTGTGGGACATAGGACAACTTGAGTTCTCGCGCCAGCCGGTCGTACACCGCGTGAAATGCCCGGGTGTAGTCCGGTCCGTAATTGGGCGGCAAGGCGATGCCGATCAGCAGAACGTTGGCATGCGCCTGGCGGCTCAACCGGATCATGCGCTGCAGATTGGCCTGCATGGCGGGCAGAGGCAGGCCGCGCAGACCGTCATTGGCACCGAGTTCGAGAATCACCCAGTCCGGTTTGTGCGTCGCCAGCGCCTGGGGCAGGCGACTGAGCCCGCCGGCAGTGGTTTCGCCGGACAGACTGGCATTGACGACCTTGTGCTTCGGCGCCAGATCCCGTGCCAGCAGGGCGACCCAGCCCTGGGATGGCGACAGTCCGTAAGCCGCCGAAAGGCTGTCGCCAAAGACCATGACCGTGGCGGCCTGCAGCGGCAGCGACAGGCCGCAGATCAACAACCCAGCCAAATGGAAGCGTCGAAAACGCATGCAAGATCATCCGGAGCAAATTGTGCTGACAGCCCGTGGCCTGGCCAGACAGATTCTGTTTCAAAATGAAACAATTCCCATTCTGCATGACATCAACCTGAATGTATATCAGGGCGACAGCGTGGCGATTGTCGGCGTTTCCGGCTCCGGCAAATCGACGTTGCTGGCCCTGCTGGCCGGACTGGACCAGCCCTCTGCCGGCGAGGTCGCACTGTTCTCGACGCCGCTGGGCGGACTCGACGAAGACGGTCGAGCGCGATTGCGGCGGCAGCGTGTCGGTTTCGTGTTCCAGAACTTTCAGCTCATGCCGCAACTGACGGCGCTGGAGAATGTCATGCTCCCGCTGGAACTGAGCGGGATTCACCCGGCCAGGGAGCGGGCGGCGCAGATGCTGGCAAGGGTGGGGCTGTCGCATCGGCTGGCGCACTATCCGCGCCATCTTTCGGGGGGCGAGCAGCAGCGGGTAGCCCTGGCACGTGCCTTTGTCGGCCATCCGGCGCTGTTGTTTGCCGATGAGCCGACCGGCAATCTCGATGCCGCCTCGGGGCAGCAAGTGATCGAGCTGCTGTTCGAGCTGAACCGTGAACAGGGTACGGCCCTGGTGCTGGTGACGCACGACCCGGCTCTGGCCGGGCGCTGCCAGGCGGTGTACCGCCTGCAGGATGGCCATTTGCAGGCCGAGCCCTCATGAAACGGCGGATGCTGAGCTGGCGCTTTGTCTGGCGCGAAGGCCGATCCGGCGAGTTGCGCCTGTTATGGCTGGCCCTGCTGGTGGCCGTCTGTGCTACCAGCAGCGTGAGCATGCTGGCGGATCGGGTGACGCAGGGAATGAGCCTGCAGAACCGGCAACTGCTGACTGCCGATGGTGTGTTGCTGGCCGATACACCCTTGCCGGAAGGGCTGGCCGCCCGGGCGCAGCGCGACGGGCTGCAAGTCAGCCGCAGTGTGACCTTTCCTTCGATGGTATCGAGCGGACAAGCCATGATGCTGGCCTCCCTGCGCGCCATCCCCGGCAACTACCCCCTGCGGGGAGTGTTGCGCGTGCGTCTGGCCGATGGTCGGGTGGTGCAAGGGCGTATCCAGCCGGCCCCGGGCGAAATCTGGGCCGATACCCGCCTGCTGGCGCGGCTTGACGTCCGGCCGGGGGCCAGGCTTCGGCTGGGGCTGCTGACCTTGCGGCTCGGCGGCGAACTGCTGCGCGAACCGGATCAGGCGCTCAATGCTTTCAACTTTATGCCGCGAGTGCTGCTGAACCAGCAGGATCTGGCGGCGACCGGCCTGTTGCTGCCGGGTGCGCGTGCCAACTGGCGTCTGATGGTCAGCGGGGAGCCGGCGCGTGTGCGACAGTGGCTGCAGTGGGCCAGGCCGCAACTGCCAGCGGGGGCGCGCATCGAGAGCGCCGAATCCGCTCAGCCGGCGCTGCGTCAGGCCATGGATCGCGTACAGCGTTTTCTCGGCCTGAGTGCCATGCTGACGGTCACGCTGGCGGCGGCCGCCGCCCTGTTGGCGGTGCGCCGCTATCTGGCCCGCCACTGGCAACAGGTGGCCGTGCTGCGCTGCCTGGGTATGACACGACGGCAGGTGACCGGGTTGTTTGCCGGCATTCTGTTCCTGGTCGGGCTGTTGGCCGGCGCCTGTGGCAGCCTTGCCGGTTATGGCTTGCAGGAGGTGCTGGCACGGGTGGCCTTGCCAGCTCAGCTCGACAGTCTGCCGCCCCCTTCACGCTGGTTGCTGGCGCTGGGGCCGTTGAGCGCCCTGTTGCTGCTGCTGGGGCTGGCTTTGCCGCCGCTGCTGATGGTGCAACGTGTGCCGCCGATGGCGGTCCTGCGGGCCGGCCTACGACCGCAGCCGGCCGGGCTGCTGCTGTCGGTATTCAGTGTGCTGGTGCTGCTGGCGCTGTCATTGTGGCAGGTGGGCGAGCCTGGACCTGCCGTCTGGCTGCTTGTCGCCATCCTGGTCTATGCCTTGCTGGCCGGGGGGCTGGCCTGGGGGGCCGTGCAGGGGATGCGCTATCTGTCGCGGTACGCGGCCGGGGTTGGCTGGCGCTTTGGCATGGCAGCCCCTGGCCGGCGACCCGCGCTTGCCGTCCTGCAGGTGCTGGCGCTGTCGCTCGGCCTGATGGCCCTGCTGACCATGACCGTCGTGCGTACGGATCTGCTGCAGGCCTGGCGGGCCAGTTTGCCGGCCGATACGCCGAATCAGTTCGTCCTCAATCTGCAGGAGGACCAGCTTGCGGCATTCAGCGCCCGGTTTCGCTCGGCGGGCCTGCCCGTCCCCGAGACGGCCCCGATGGTGCGGGGCCGTTTGATCGCCATCAATGATCGCCCGATCGTCCCAACGCACTATGCAGATAGTGAAACGCAGCGGTTGCTGCAGCGTGAGTTCAATCTTTCCTGGCGTGACACGCCGCCGCCGGGTAACCAGCTGGTCGCCGGACAATGGTGGTCGCCGGATGCCAGCGGGGCGTTTTCCGTCGAGCAGGGGCTGGCCAGGAAACTGGGGCTTCGCCTGGGCGATCGTCTGACCTTTGACCTGGCCGGCACCCCTTTGCAGGGGCGGGTCATGAATCTGCGCCAGCTCGCCTGGGATAGCTTCCGGGTGAATTTCTTTGTGCTCGCGACACGGCCGATGCTGGCGTCGCAACAGGGCAGTCTGGTGGCCAGTTTTTATCTGCCACCGGGGCGTTCGCTGTTTGCCACACAACTGGTGCAGGCCATGCCGAATCTGACGCTCATCGATGTCAGCGAGGTGCTGGCACAAGTGCGGGAGATCATCGAGCGTCTGGCGCAGGCTATCGAGGCCTTGTTCGTGCTGACCTTGATGGCCGGTCTGCTGGTGCTGTGGGCGGCGCTTGGTGCGACCCGTGATGAGCGCCTGAGCGATGCGGCCCTGCTGCGGGCGCTCGGCGCCTCGCGACAGCAGTTGCTGGCGGTGGTGTTGGGCGAATTGCTGAGCCTGGGGGCGGTGACCGGCCTGATTGCCGGCAGCGGTGCCATGTGTCTCGGTGCGCTGGCGGGCTGGGTCCTGTTTGATCTGCCCTGGCACTTCAAGGGGCTTTTACCTTTACTGGGCATGCTTTGCGGCATGTTCCTGGTGCCATTGGCGGGCTGGCCGATATGCGGTCAGCTGTTGCGCCAGTCTCCCTTGCGCCTGCTGCGTGACGGATGAACTGGAAAAAATGCCTTGGCTGGGCTTTGATGAAAAGTACCTGAGTGGAGGAGTGAACATGGAATTCAATGAAGTCAAGCCGGAGCATTTCAGCACCCTGTCGCGCGACCCCCATCCGCACATTCTGATCGACCGCTATCTGATGCAACTGGTCGGCGGGGGCACGGCAGCACCGCCCTTCCACAAGAAGATCATGGCAGCGGCCGGCTGGAAGCATCACAGTCTGACCCCGTTCACCAAGTATCCGGCCGAAGCCAGCGTCGCCTACAACAAGGTGCGCGAGGCGCTGCGATCCTGCGATCAGGATCCCGATGCGCTGCTGCAGGCGCTCGGTGGTGATCCGGATCTGCGCTGAGTACCGGCACGGCGCGATCATCTTGCCGGGTCGGTCATGATATTCAGGCGTCTTATCCATTTCGGGTAAGATGCCTGATGTCAGCAAACCGTATCGACAAGGAGCGTGCATGGATGCGCAAGTCATTGCCGCGATGGCCAAATGGCCGGATGTGGCCGCTGTCTTCGGCTGGTTGCGGCTGGATGCCCGCGGGCACTGGTGGCTGCGTGACGAACGGTTGTCACACGATGCAATGAATGCCTTTTTCCAGCGCAACTACGGTTGTGATGGCCAGGGGCGCTACTACGTGCAGAATGGCCCGCAAAAGGTCTATGTGGCCCTGGAGACAGCACCGTATGTTGCCAGGCGGGTGAGTCATGGCTGGCAGATACGGCCCGGAGAGACGGTCCGCCCCGCCCGCAGTGCTTTTGTGACACCGGATGGCGAGATGTTGCTCGACATCGACGGTACCCTGGCTCTCATCGACGATCGAGAACTGGCCAGCGTGGTGGCAGAATGCATGCCGCACTGGGATGGCATGCTGTCATCGCTGCCTGGCAGCGTGGCGCTGCCGGAGGGCGAGATTCCGCTTCAGGTGGAAACCCTGCCCCGGCTGTGGCGCCAATACGGTATCGAGGTCGATCCCTGCGATTGACGCCTAGGCCTGATCCCGGCCCAGAGCCTGCGCCAGTCTGCTGGCACTGGCCAGACTCCAGTCATCCAGCAGGGCGGTCATGTCACTGCGCTTGCCGCCCGAATGCGGCGTCTGACCCAGCTGGGCCACCCCGGCCAGCAGCAATCCGCTGTGTGAGTCCGCCACCTCCCCGACGATCTGCACCTGAGACAGATAATGCGCCACGCCGTCGGTCAGACGGTTCAAATCCAGCGAGGCCGCCACCAGCGCCGGGTCGGCGGGGTGCGCCAGTGCCAGCTTCAGGCACAGGATATCGCTGGCAGGCTCAGCGGCCAGAGACAGCCCCTGGGCCTGCAGCGCCTCGCTCATGACCAGGCGGAAATGCTGCTCCAGCGGGTGATCGGCGCTGGCGCGCTGCAACTGCCAGTCCGCACCCGATGCCGCGATGAAGGACAGCGGCGCCAGCATCACGCCGCGGTATTGGCTCAGATCCACGCCGGGACGAACAAAACTGAATCGTTCCGGATGCTCCTGCGACATCTGGAAGGCAGTCATGGGCAGCGAGGACAGCGGTTGTGCTGCCAGTGCGCCATCCGACATCGACAGGGCCGACCAGGCCACCAGTGCGCAGGCCAGTTTGTAGAAGGCATTCATAAATCATTAAACCTATGCAGAAGGTTTAAAAGAGACCAAAGTGCTAGGCAATGGTTCCGGCGCAGACGTCAGGTCGACCAGCCTGCCGGGCAGAATTCTCCTGGCCGGAGGCAGGGAGAGGGTCGGTAGAAGCGGCGCAGTCTGCTATCATGCACATACTTTTTCTCACCGGCGCTTGGCCGGTCAGGCGTATTGACATTGCGGACGCGGTAGATGATGAAATGGTTGACCCGTTTGGTGCTGGCAGCATTCCTGCTGGCGGTTGTCTGGCTTTCCTGGGTGGTGTTCGTGCCGATCGAACCGCCGGCCACGCCATACACGATTACCGTCGGCCCGAGCCGCACCCTGTCGCAGGTAGCGACCAGCCTGAAGCAGGAGGGGGTGGTGCGCAGCCGGGGCGTGATGGTGTTGCTGGCCCGTCTGCAGGGGACGGATCGCCGCATCAAGGCGGGCCAGTACCGTTTCAATGGCTCGATCAGCCTGTGGGGCATTCTGCAGCGTTTTGCCGAGGGCAATCCTGATGAGGCCAGTGCCACGGTCGTGGAGGGATGGACCTTCCGCCAGTTCCGCAATCTGCTGGATCAGCATCCGGATGTCACGCACGATACCGCCGGCCTGAGCGATGGCGAAATCCTGGCGCGCATCGGTGCCAGCGAACCGCATCCGGAAGGGCTGTTTTTCCCCAGCACCTACTACTTCACGCCCGGTTCCAGCGATCTGGACATTTATCGGCGTGCCTATGTCACCATGCAGCGCAAGCTGGCCGAGGCCTGGCAGGGGCGCAACAGTACTTTGCCGGTCAGTTCTCCCTACCAGTTGCTGACCCTGGCCAGTCTGGTGGAAAAAGAAACCGCGCGGCCGCAGGACCGGACGATGATTGCCGCCGTGTTCGTCAACCGGCTGAACAAGAGCATGCGCCTGCAGACCGATCCGGCCGTCATCTACGGGATGGGCGATGCCTACCATGGCAATATCACCAAGGCCGACCTGCGCCGGGATACGCCGTACAACACCTACACGCGCAACGGGCTGACCCCGACGCCGATTGCCCTGCCGGGCTCGGCCGCGCTGGCGGCCGCCGCGCATCCGGCGGCCAGCGATGTGCTGTACTTCGTTGCCCGCGGCGATGGCAGCAGTTATTTTTCGCAAACCCTCGATCAGCACAATGATGCTGTGCGCAAGTACATTCTCAAGAAGGGCAACTGATTGATGAGTCCCCGTTTCATCACGCTGGAAGGTATTGACGGCGCCGGCAAGAGTTCTCATCTGGACTTCATCCGCCAATGGCTGGCCGAGCGCCACATCGATGCCGTCTTTACCCGTGAGCCGGGCGGTACCGTGCTGGCCGAGAAACTGCGCGCGCTGCTGCTGGCACCGGAAACCGAGGTCTCGCTGGAAACCGAAACCCTGCTGATGTTCGCCTCGCGCCAGGAGCACATCCAGCGCGTGATCCGGCCGGCGCTGGCCGCCGGTCGCTGGGTGGTCTCCGACCGTTTCACCGACTCTTCCTTTGCCTATCAGGGGGGCGGGCGTGGCCTGCCGTCCGCACGCATCGCCGTGCTGGAAGACTGGGTACAGCAGGGCCTGCAGCCTGATCTGACCTTGCTGTTCGATGTGCCGATCGAGGTGGCCAAGGCGCGCATGGCCGGGGAACGTACCCTGGATCGTATCGAACGCGAGCAGCAGGATTTTCATCAGCGTGCACGACAGGCCTATCTGGATCGTGCCGCCACTTTCCCGCGATTCTGTGTGCTGGACTCGACCCGTCCGCTGGCGGTGATCCGCGACGATATCGCCGCCCGTCTGACCACCCTGCTGGAGTCTGTCTGATGCGCTATCCCTGGCAAGCGGAGGATTGGCGGCGCATCAACCTCGAACGCGAGCGCCTGCCGAATGCCTGGCTGCTGACCGGCCTGGCCGGCATCGGCAAGGCCGCCTTTGCCGAAGAGCTGGCGCGCTCGCTGCTGTGCGATTATCCCGCCGCCGATCATGCGGCCTGCGGCGAATGCGAGTCCTGCCGCTGGTTTGCCCTCGGCAGCCACCCCGACTTCCGCCGCCTGTCGCCGCTCACCGAAGAGGACGAGGAAAAGACCAGCCGCAAACTGCCGGTCATCAAGATCGAGGCCGTGCGCGAGGTGATCGAATTTGCCCACCTGACCTCTCATCGCCAGGGGCAGCGCGTGGTGCTGGTCGAGCCGGCCGAGGCCCTCAACCCAGCCGCGGCGAATGCCTTGCTGAAAATCCTCGAAGAGCCACCGGCCGATGTGCTGTTCCTGCTGGTGGCCCATGCGCCGCAGCGTCTGCTGCCGACCATTCGCAGCCGCTGTCGTCAGTTCGCCATGACCGCTCCCTCGCAGGAGCAGGCCCTGGCCTGGCTGCGCCAGCAGGGGGTGGCCGATGCCCAGACCGAGCTGGCCCACCACGGCGGCGCCCCGCTGTTTGACCACGACCCGGCGCTGAGCACCGCCCGGGCGGCATTCATCGACGGGCTGATCCAGCCGAGTCTGGCCAATGTGCTGCAGATGGCCGAGCGTGCCGACAAGCAGAAACTGCCGCTGGCTGTGCCGCTGGAGTGGCTGCAGATGTGGCTGCATGATCTGGCGGCACTGCGTCTGTCCGGCATCGTGCGCTATTACCCCGATCATCGCGTGGCGCTGGACAATCTGGCCCGCCGAGCCGACTTGCCGCAGCTGATGCAGGCGGCAGCGGCTCTGGATCGTCTGGCCCCCTATGGTCAGCACACGCTGAACGTCCGGCTGCAGCTCGAGTCTGCGCTGATGGAATATCTGAAAATTTTTGCCTGAGCGCGCCGTGACGCCGCTCACTGAAGGATGCCCCATGCTGGTTGATTCGCACTGCCACCTGAATTTCCCCGATCTCGCCAATCGCCTGCCCGAGGTGCTGGACGCCATGCGCGACCAGCAGGTCAGTCATGCGCTGGTGATCGGTGTGACCCTGCCCGATTTCCCTTCGGTGCTGGCCCTGGCGGAACAGCACGACAATCTGTGGGCCACGGTCGGCGTCCATCCGGACAATCCGGAGGCGGTCGAGCCGTCCTGCGAGCAACTGATCCAGCTGGCCAGCCATCCGCGGGTCGTCGGCATCGGCGAAACCGGTCTGGACTATTACTGGTGCAAGGGGGACCTCGGCTGGCAGCATGAACGTTTTCGTACCCACATTCGCGCGGCACGTGCCTGCGGTCTGCCGCTGGTCGTGCACACCCGCGAGTCGGTGGCCGATACCCTGCGTCTGCTCGAAGAAGAGCAGGCCGGCGAGTGCGGCGGCGTGATGCACTGCTTTACCGAAGACTGGGCCAGTGCCCGGCGTGCCCTGGATCTGGGCATGTATATCTCGATTTCCGGGATCGTCACCTTCAAAAATGCCGCCCAGGTGCAGGAAGTGGCCAGCAAGGTGCCGCTTGACCGCTTGCTGGTGGAAACCGACTCCCCTTACCTGGCCCCGGTGCCGCACCGTGGCAAGCAAAACCAGCCGGCCTATGTGCGCCATGTGGCCGAGTTCATCGCCGCACTGCGCGGGGTGCCGTACGAGACGCTGGCGCGGGCGACCAGCGAGAACTTTTTCCGCCTGTTTGCCAAGACCGGCGTCCAGGTCGCAGAGGTCACGCCATGAGTCAGTCTGTCGAAGCGATCGTGCTGGGCTGCGGCTCCAGTTCGGGGACCCCGGCGATCGGCTGTGGCTGTGAGACCTGCCGCTCGACCGATCCGCGCAATCAGCGTCGTCGTGCCAGCCTGGCGGTACGCGCCGGCGGGCAGACCTTCCTGATCGATACCGGCCCCGACCTGCGGACCCAGGCCCTGGCGCACGGCATCGACTGGCTGGATGCCGTACTCTACACCCACCCGCATGCCGACCACCTCAATGGCATCGATGACCTGCGCGCCTTCTGCTATCGCCGCAAGGGCGCGCTGACCCTGTACGGCAATGCCTTTACCCTGGACAACATCCGCCAGCGTTTCGGCTACGCGCTGCAGGCCCCCTCGGCGCACTGGGACAAGCCGGTGCTGGAGCCGGTGGTGGTGACCCAGCCCTTCGAGCACGGCGGGGTGCGTCTGACCCCGCTGCCGCTGGAGCATGGCGCCTGGCCCTGCCTGGGCTGGCGTATTGGCGACATGGCATGGCTGACCGACCTGTCGAACATTCCCGAGGCCACGATGGACAGCTTGCAGGGCGTGCGGCTGTTATTCCTGGACTGCCTGCGCCAGACGCCCTATCACTCGCACCTGTCGGTCGCCGAGTCCTTCGAATGGGCAAGTCGCATCGGGGCCGAGCGTACCGTGCTGATCCACATGACCCACGAGCTGGAGTATCACGCCTTGCAGGCACAATGCCCGCCCGGTGTCGAAGTTGGCTACGATGGCCTGCGGATTCGGCTGGACGCCTGATGCCAAAATAATATCCAAAAAAACATTTAATAATCATCGATTTGACGTGTAAAAATTCGCAGTCGAGACTGGGCGTTTTTCTGAACTCGATATGGGAAAACACGTGGCAATTTTTGCTCGAAAATCACTTCCGCCCTGGCTGGTGATTCTGCTGTCGATGGTGTCCGGCGTGCTCGCCGGTCTGCTGCTCGGCCAGCAGGCTCAATGGCTCAAGCCGCTCGGTGATCTGTTTGTCGCCCTGATCCGCATGATGGTCATGCCGGTGATCTTCGTCTCGCTGGTCTGTGCGGTCACCGCGCTCAACGATCTGTCGCGCATGCGTCGCATCGCCGTCAAGACCCTGCTGATCTATGCCCTGACCATGATGCTCTCGGCCATCCTGTCGATGGTGCTGGCCGAGACCTTCGCGATCGGCAAGGGTTTGCACTATGCGCACCAGTCGGTGGTACAGGACATGGCGATGGACTGGTCCAGCCTGATGCCGACCAACCCGGTGCAGGCCATGGCACAGGGCCAGGTCCTGCCGGTGATGCTGTTTTCCCTGCTGTTCGGTCTTGCGATCAATCTCTGCGGCGAGGCGGCCCGGCCGGTGACGCATTTCTTCGATGCCCTCAACCAGGTGATCTTTCGCCTGATCAGCATGCTGCTGCGCCTTGCCCCGCTCGGGGTGTTCGCCCTCATGGCCTGGGTGACAGCCAATAACGGCCTGGGTATGCTCAGTCAGCTGGCATCGCTGGTCGGCACGCTCTATCTGTCCTGCCTGCTGGTGCTGACCGTGGTCTATGGCGGTCTGTTGCGCCTGGCCGGCCTCAACCCGCTGCCCTTCATGAACAAGATGCTGCCAGTGCAGTTGTTCGCCTTTTCCACCTGCAGCTCCAACGCCGCGTTGCCGATGACGCTGGATACCGCCAACCGGCTCGGCGTGCGCCAGACCATTTCGGCCTTCGTTCTGCCGCTGGGCTCCACCATCAACATGAACGGGCTGGCCACCTATCTCGGGGCGGTGGCGATCTTTGCCGCCAATGCAGCCGGGGTCGAGCTGTCTCTGCTACAGAAACTGATGGTGGTACTCACCACCACGCTGGGCGCCATGGGCGCGGCCGGTGTGCCGGGAACCGGTCTGGTGGTCATGAGTCTGGTGCTCAGCAGCGTGGGCCTGCCGCTGGAGGTGATTGCCATCGTCGCGGCCGTTGACCGCATCATCGACATGATCAATACCTCGACCAATATCTCGGGTGATGCGCTGGCGGCGGTGCTGGTGGCCAAAAGCGAGGGGGAGTTTGACGATGCACGCTATGCCGAAGTGTCGCGCGCCTGAGTAAGGCGCAAAAAAAGCCGGAGCACGCGCGGTGCTCCGGCCGGGGATCGTGCAGGCAGGCTCAGAAGTAGTTGATGCCCATGGCGCCCTTGACTTCAGACAGGGTGCGGCCTGCCGCTTCGCGCGCCTTGTTGGTGCCTTCCTTCAGCATGGCCATGACCTGCGCCGGATCACGGGCGAACTCTTCGCGGCGAGCACGGATCGGCGCCAGCAGGGCCTGCAGGATTTCCTCCAGACGACGCTTGATCACCATATCGCCCAGGCCGCCACGGCGGTAATGCGCTTTCAGCTCTTCCACCGCAGCGGTATCCGGATCGAACACATCCAGGTAGGTGAAGACCACATTGCCCTCCACCTGACCCGGGTCGGCCACGCGCAGGTGATTCGGGTCGGTGAACATCATCTTCACGGCCTGGCGGATTTCGTCTTCCGAGGCCGACAGCGGCAGGGCATTGCCCAGCGACTTGGACATTTTGGCCTTGCCGTCGATACCCGGCAGACGTGCACCGTTTTCCGGCACCAGGGCACGGCATTCGACCAGGATCTCGTCATTCACGCTGTTGTTGAAGCGACGTACGATTTCATTGGTCTGTTCGATCATCGGGATCTGGTCGGCACCAACCGGCACCACGGTGGCCTTGAAGGCGGTGATGTCGGCCGCTTGCGCTGCCGGATAGGTGAGGAAGCCGGCAGGGATGTCGCGCTCGAAACCGCGCAGCTTGATCTCGTCCTTGATGGTCGGGTTGCGTTCCAGCCGTGCCACGGTCACCAGGTTGAGGTAGTAGGAAGACAACTCGGACAGTTCCGGCACCAGGCTCTGGATGAAGATGGTGCTCTTGGCCGGATCGATGCCGGCAGCCAGATAGTCCAGCGCCACCTGCAGCACGTTGTCGCGCACCTTGACGTAATTGCCCATGTTGTCGGTCAGGGCCTGGGCATCGGCCAGCAGCAGGAACTGCGGGCAGACCTCCTGCAACACCACACGGTTTTTCAGCGAGCCGACATAGTGGCCCAGGTGCAGCGGGCCAGTGGTCCGGTCACCGGTCAGAATAATGTCCGAGGCCGTAACCGGTTTGTTTTCCTGTGTTTCCATCCGCAATCTCCGTTTTCAGATTTCTGGAGGCGGCCGGTGAAGCCCGGAAACAAAAAACCCGGGGTCGCCTGGCCGGCTGCCTCCGGGTGTTTGGGGTACGACTCTCCCGGGCGCCTAGTTGTGGCGCCACCACCAGTTGGAGAGGCGTGTGCTTGAATTCGTCATGCGGGCTATCAGACCACGTTGCCCGCTTTCCGTCAAGGGACCCAATGTTTTCAGAAATGTCTCTCTAGCGTGGCCTTGTGCATGATGGTAGAGGCAATTTCCTCGATGGATTTGTGCGTGGTGCTGATGAAGGGCACGGCATGCTGGCGGAACATCGATTCGGCCTCGTTGACCTCAAAGCGGCAGTTGTCCAGGCTGGCGTAGCGCGAATCCGGGCGCCGTTCGGAGCGGATATGGTGCAGCCGGGCAGGGTCGATGGTCAGTCCGAACAGCTTGCTGCGATAGGGCAGCAGGATCTTCGGCAGCGAGGTGGTGTCCAGGTCTTCCGGTGTCAGCGGATAGTTGGCGGCCTTGATGCCGTACTGCAGGGCAAGGTACAGACAGGTCGGGGTTTTGCCCGAGCGCGATACGCCAACCAGGATCACGTCGGCCTCGGCCAGATCCTTCAGTTTGACGCCGTCGTCATGGTTGAGCGAGAAGTTCACCGCTTCAATACGGTGGTCGTACTTCTCTTCGCTCACCATGCCGTGCGCCTTGCCCATGGTGAGCGAGGCGTTCTGACCGAGTTCGGCTTCCAGCTCGCTGATGAAGGTCTCGAAGAAGTCGATCACCAGCGCATTGTCGATCTTCAGCACCCGGCGGATCTCCGGGTTGACGATACTGGTGAACACCAGTGGCTTGTGATGATCGATCTGCGCCCGCTCGCGGATACGTGCTGCCAGCGCCTGCGCCTTCTCCACGGTGTCGATGAACGGAACCGTCTCGCGATGGAATTCCAGCGTGTCGAACTGGGTCAGCAGCGTCTGCCCCAGCGACTCGGCCGTGATGCCGGTACGGTCGGAAATGAAAAAGGCGGAACGTTGGTGTGGCATGGATGCACCTGTTTGCACGATAAATCCGGAATTCAAGTATACCGCGTTGTTGTCATGACGCTCGGGTTGTCATGCAGGTTTTCTCAGGGGTGAACCCGCGCCCCTTGTAGTTTGAAGACTACATTAACTTTATGTGAAGATATTTTTACGTCAACATTATGCAGGTGGAATTGTCGGAAATGCGCCAGAAAGCCCGGTATATCAGGATTGTGCGATGCAAAATGCACTACGCAAAGCCAGGGTTATTCGGATAGAATCTCGGCTTCTACCGTTCCAATCCAAAACAGGAAATGAAGTGATGGCAGAGAATTACGTGATCTGGTTCGAGCATCTGCGGATGACCGATGTCGAGCAGGTGGGCGGCAAGAACGCCTCCCTGGGGGAAATGATCAGTCAGCTGGCCCATTCCGGCGTCCGTGTTCCGGGCGGTTTTGCAACCACCGCCGAAGCCTACCGTGATTTCCTGCAGCACAACGGCCTGGCAGACCGCATCAATCAGGCGCTGGCCAAGCTGGATATCGAAGACGTGACCGAACTGGCGCGTGTCGGCAAGGAAATTCGCCAGTGGATCATCGATACCCCCTTCCCGGCCAAGCTTGAGCAAGACATCAAGACTGCCTGGGACAAAATGGTCGCCGATGCCGGCAACAGCGACATCTCGGTCGCCGTCCGTTCCTCCGCGACCGCCGAAGACCTGCCGGACGCGTCATTCGCCGGTCAGCAGGAAACCTTCCTGAATATCCGCGGGCTGGACAATGTCAAAGAGGCGATCAAGCATGTGTTCGCCTCTTTGTACAATGACCGCGCCATTTCCTACCGCGTGCACAAGGGCTTTGCCCACGACGTGGTCGCCCTGTCGGCCGGCATCCAGCGCATGGTGCGCTCGGACTGTGGCGCCGCCGGTGTGATGTTCACCATCGACACTGAATCCGGCTTCGAAGACGTGGTGTTCATCACCGCCTCCTATGGCCTGGGCGAAACCGTGGTCCAGGGTGCTGTGAACCCGGACGAATTCTATGTGCACAAGCCGACCCTCAAGGCAGGTCGTCCGGCCATCCTGCGCAAGAACCGCGGCTCCAAGCTGATCAAGATGGAGTTTACCGACGCCTCGCAGGCTGGCCGTTCGGTGCGTACCGTCGACGTGGAAGACAAGGACCGTCTGAGCTTCTCCATCAGCGATGCCGAAGTCAGCGAGCTGGCGCACTATGCCCTGATCATCGAAAAACACTACGGTCGCCCGATGGACATCGAGTGGGGCCGTGACGGGATCGACGGCAAGCTGTACATCCTGCAGGCTCGTCCGGAAACCGTGAAGTCGCAGGAAAACCGTGTCGAGACCCTGCGCCGCTACCGCCTGAAGAACAAGTCGAAGATCCTGTGTGAAGGCCGTGCCATCGGCCAGAAGGTCGGCCAGGGCGTGGTGCGCCTGATCAAGAGCGCAGCCGAAATGGATCGCGTCAAGCCGGGCGACGTGCTGGTGACCGACATGACCGACCCGGACTGGGAACCGGTCATGAAGCGTGCTGCGGCCATCGTCACCAACCGTGGCGGCCGTACCTGCCACGCGGCCATCATTGCACGCGAACTGGGCATTCCGGCCGTTGTCGGCTGCGGCGATGCCACCGATGTGCTGTCGGACGGCATGCAGGTGACCGTGTCCTGCTCGGAAGGCGATACCGGCAACATCTACGATGGCCTGCTGGACATCGAGGTGATCGATCTGGCGCTGGACAAGATGCCCAAGAGCCCGGTCAAGATCATGATGAACGTCGGCAACCCGGAACTGGCCTTTGACTTTGCCCAGCTGCCGAACGAAGGCGTGGGTCTGGCTCGTCTGGAGTTCGTCATCAACCGTCAGATCGGCATCCACCCCAAGGCACTGCTTGCATTCGACCAGCAATCGGATGAGCTGAAGGCCGTGATCCGCGAACGCATCGCCGGCTACGCCAGCCCGGTCGACTTCTATGTCGACAAGCTGGCCGAAGGCATCGCCACGCTGGCCGCTGCCTTCTATCCGAAAAAGGTCATCGTGCGCATGTCGGACTTCAAGTCCAACGAGTACGCCAACCTGATCGGCGGCCAGGCCTACGAACCGCACGAAGAAAACCCGATGATCGGTTTCCGCGGCGCGGCGCGTTATGTGTCCGAATCCTTCCGCGACTGCTTCGACCTCGAATGCCGTGCCATGAAGAAGGTACGCGACGAGATGGGCCTGACTAACGTCGAGGTCATGATCCCCTTCGTGCGTACCCTGGCGGAAGCCGAGAAGGTGGTCGAGCTGCTGGCCCACAATGGCCTGAAGCGCGGTGAAAATGGCCTGCGCCTGATCATGATGTGCGAGCTGCCGACCAATGCCGTTCTGGCCGAGAAGTTCCTGCAGCATTTCGATGGCTTCTCCATCGGCTCCAATGACATGACCCAGCTGACCCTGGGGGTGGACCGCGACTCCGGCGGCCCGATCGCCTCGACCTTCGACGAGCGTAACGAAGCGGTGAAGGCCATGCTGTCGATGGCGATCTCGGCTTGCCGCAAGCTGGACAAATACATCGGTATTTGCGGCCAGGGCCCGTCGGACCATCCGGATTTCGCCAAGTGGCTGGTGGAAGAGGGGATCGAAACGGTCTCGCTCAACCCGGACACCGTGGTAGAAACCTGGCTCTACCTGGCCAAGGAACTGAATCAGTAAGGCCTTTGGCCTGGCAAGGACAAACCGCCTCCGGGCGGTTTTTCTTTGTTTGTCGCAGGCCGCGCGCCATGGGGGGCAATTTTCCGAGTTGTCTCATTCGACAGCAGGCGGCCTGGCAGGCGACAATATGCAGACAAAATAATCAAATATGAATTAGGGATTGCCGTGCCGTATGTTGCCATTCTGACCGCCATGTTCCTGTGGTCGAGTACCTTTGTCGTGCTCAAGCTGGTGTTTGCTGTCTTTGATCCCATGGTGGTGCTGTTTGCCCGCATGCTGGTGGCCTCGCTGTGTCTGGGCCTGCTGGTCTGGTGGCGCGGCGGCGTGCGTTTCGACTACCGGGCGGGGGACTGGAAGTGGCTGCTGGCCATGGGGCTGATCGAACCCTGTCTGTATTTCCTGTTCGAAGCGCGGGCGCTGCAGTACACCAGTGCCTCCCAGGCCGGCATGATCACCAGCGCCATGCCGTTTCTGGTGGCCCTGGGCGCCATGCTGTTCCTGCGCGAGAAAGTGTCTTTGCACAAATGGCTGGGCTTGTGTCTGTCCTGTGCCGGCATCATCTGGCTGACGCTGGGCAGCCATCCGGACGAACATGCGCCCGACCCCTGGCTGGGCAACCTGCTGGAGCTGGCCGCCATGTGCTGCTCGGCGGCCTTCGTACTGATTGTCAAAAAACTGTCGGACCGCTACTCGCCGCTGGTCATGACCGGCATGCCCGCCCTGATGGGCTGTCTGTGGTTCGGCGCCGGCATGTTGTTGCCCGGCGTGCAGCTGCCGCAGCATTACCCGCTCGGCGCCTGCCTGCTGATCCTCTATCTGGGCGCCGGGGTGACCCTGGGTGCCTATGGCCTGCATATCTGGGCGGTGACCCGGGTGCCCGTGACGGTCGCCGCCTCCTTCAACAACCTGATCCCGGTCATGACCGTGCTCAGTGCCTGGATTGTCCTGGGAGAGACCCTCAGCCTGCCGCAGATGCTGGCTTGTGCCCTGGTGCTGCTGGGGGTGCTCATCGGCCAGCGACGTTAGCGCGTGCTGTCTTGCCAGTACCAGCGCGCGGCAAATCCCGAGTAACCCTGCGGGTCCAGCACGACCTCGCCTTGTGCACTGCGACGCAAGCGCAACGGCGCCTGGTCCAGGCTGTCCAGCTGATGACTGTCGTTATGGAACCAGTGCCGCAGGGCCTGCTTATCCCGGCAGTCACCCAGCAGGACCTGATTACCCTGACGCAGCAGGCATTGCTGCGCATGGCGCTCATTGATCAGCCGGTATTGTCCGTCAATGCGCCAGCGTTGCTCACTGGCCCCGGGCTGGCAGGTGGCCAGCACCACACGCCAGACGCCCTCGGCCCGCACGCTCAGACACTGCTGACTGTCATGCCAGCGCAATGGCCTGAATGGTCGGGCGCCAGCCATATTGAACCCTTGTCCGCGGTATCCCGGCGCATCCTGTCCCCAGCGTTGCCCGGGAGAGGCCCATTCCAGTGCCCGTATCCCGCCCAGGGCATTGGGCATGGCGATCGGGGCCCGGGTCGGTTGCCAGCGGTAAAATTGAAACAGGTCTGCCACATCCGCCTGTCCAATCCGCAGCTGCGGCCCCTGCGCCTTGCCATCGACGATCAGCGACAAATCAGGACTGTCGCGCAGGGTCAGTTGCGCACCGGCCTCTCCACCACCCAGATGCCCGTAGCGCGGGGTGCGCCAGTGCCATTGCTGATCCGGCGCCTGATCCTGGCAGGGCTGCATGGCGGCGTAACCGGTCAGGCGAAACCCTCGTTGCAGGTAGCTGTGGTGTCGTTCCTGGCCAAGCCGGGCACGGTTTCTGCCCAGACACAGCCCGGGCAGGGCAGGGCTGCGCAACTGACCGTTATCGAGTAATGACCAGCGCTGGAGCGGCTTGCCCGGGTCACAGTCTGCGATGCCGACCCCGCGTTCCTGCGGGTCAAAACCGGGCGGGCGTCCCGCCAGAATTTGCAGGCACTGCTTGGCCGTTTGTCGCGCACTGGCACCGCCAAGCAGAGGAATCATCCGTCCGGCGGCGTCAGGCAGGGAGTGCGGTGTGGTGCCGGGCTCTGTTGCACGTGGTGCCGGTGCGGGCTGCTGACCGAAGGGCTCGATTTGCCAGCCGCTGCGCAGACCCGGCGCGCGCGGGCGGACAAAAAACAGCTGTCTGTCTGGCGAGGTGGCCAGCAGGTGCAGGTCCTCGCTCAGCAGGGCATTGAAGCTGGTGCTGAGGACCTGCTGCGCACTGCCTGTGATGCTCTGTATGGTCCAGCGCTGTGGTCGTCGGCCCTCGCGACAAGGCTGCAGAACCGGCATGGCGCTCGGTCTGGCCGGTTCTCCGCTGCTGTCCAGGCACCAGCCAGGATGCGCGACGTTACCAAGACGCCCCCGGATCAGTTGCCACTGCAGGCTGCGACGAGTGTCGCAGCGTTGCATGCTCAGCGGGATCGTCGTAGATGTCGCACCGGCAGCGCTGCCGAGGCAGTACTCCCCCTGACGCAGGCGCAGAACCGATTCGCCAAGGTGCGGCTGGCGGTTCAGCGTGAATTGCCAGGGGTCGAAGGCGGCGGCTTGGGCCGCCACCACCGGTCTGGCTCCCGGCGTCGTCACTGCCAGCGCTTGCCACTGCGACCTGAGTCGCTCGTCCTGCCCCCAGACCAGTACATTGCGTCGCTGTGGATCAAATTGCAGGCTCAAATGTGGCTGCGCCTGCGAGACCAGTTGACCTGAGCGCTGCTGCCACTGCTGGGCCGGTTCTCCCGGGCGGCGACGTACCAGCGCGGCATGGCTGCCGGCGCGCGCATCGTGCGCCGTTTCCGCCAGCCGCATCACACAGTGATCAGGATAAGGCAGGCTGTGCAGGGCACCGTGGCGGTCGAAGGCCCAGCGTTGCCCGGGTGACAGTTCATCGCAGCGTGCCACGAACAGCTCGCGCCAGCGGTGCTGCCCAACGGTCTGGTTGCCTGGAATGGCGCCTGTTTGCAGACATTGTCCCTGCTCGATCGACAAACGTTGAAATGTCAGATCCGGTCGCTCGCGTGCGGCCCGTGCCAATTGGCCGGCCAGTGTCTGCTCGGGACGATAGTACTGGCGGATGCTGGCCACATCCTGAGTCGACAGCTCCTGAAACCATCGTCCCGTGGCGTCGCTGCCGTGGCGCAGTCTCACCAGCAGGATGTCGTGCGGTTGACGTTGCTGGTCCAGTCGTTCTCCCTGCACGCCATCGTTGTAGGTGATCGAGTCATGATCGACCTGCTCGCGGGTATCGGCATAAAAGCCTCGTGCCCAAGGGCGCCGCTCGTGATCCATGATGGCCTGAAAGCGCTGGTTTTCATGCAGGAAACCCAGCGTATGCATCAGCTCATGCAGCGCAACGGCACGTGTTTTGCAATCGCTTCGATCGGTCAGCTGCAGCGTGGCATGGCTGTGATAGCCCACACTGGCGATGCCGCAAAGATGCTGATCCGGGTGGTCGGGCATCAGTGACATCCGGACGCGCTGCGGATGATCGGTGGAGGGCACGAACACCACGGCCTCTGCCGTGCGCTGACGAATGTGTTGCATCGCCTCCAACAAAACCTGCCGTGCGGCCGCATCCAGCGGGCGCCGTGTCTCGCTCTGGGCCGGATCACTGTGTGAGGCCTGCTCGATCAATTCGTAATACACCACGCCATCCGGCCACAAACGCCAGGTCTGGTCTTCGGCGATGGCCGTCGGCATGGCATGGCTCCAGCCCAATGCCGGCAGGCAGAGCAGGGTGAGGGCGCACATTCTGTTGTGTCTGGGAGAAAACACGTGCATCTGACAGGAACTCCTTGCAGTCATGAATGGGAAACGCGCTACAAAAGGGCGTGCAGCTTAGTCATGACTGGCTGCAATTGAATCTTCCCTTGCCGTGTTTTGGCTGTTATCGGCCGGTGCCTTCAGTCTCCACTGTCAGTTTTTGGGTCTCCCACCGCTGCCTGGGGCAACTTTTGCTAAAGACGGGACGTTTGCCAAAGCTCGCTGTCGAGCCCGGTGGCACGATGCCAGGCAAGTCAGTGGCAACTAAAGAGGCGGGAGATGCAGGATCTGGACAATTTCCATCGGGTGGTGGGTGAACTGCTGAAGCATATCGGCATGCCAGGATCGGGTTTTGTGGAAGGGCAGGAGATGCTGACGCTGGATGTGGATCAGCGCTACACACTGCATTTTGGTCATATCGATCGCGAGCATTGCTTTGTGCTGGTGGATCTGAGCGCAGCGCTGCCGGCTGCGTCGGAGGCCGTGTGGCGCCGCCTGCTGCAGGCTAATCAGATTGGTCCCCGACGCTGGCAGCCGGTGCTGGCGCTGGACGAGCAGGATCGCCTGACGATGTGGCTGCGCTTGCCGCTCAGTGGTTCGACCTTGCCACAACTGCTGGAGGCGTTTGACGGGCTGCTGGCCGAGGCGGCGGCGCTGTGGCTGCAGTTGACGGCACCGGCCAGTGGACCTGGCTCGGCGGGTGAACGCCGGGGGCCGCCGATCCTGCCTGGCCGCTGACTTTTAAAGCCGCTGTTATCTACGTTATCTGGAGGTTGAAATTATGAGTTTATTTGCCAGTGCCATGGGTCGTGCGCGTCTGACGACCGAGTCGTCTCCTAAAGTGATTCTGAGCCGCATGGAGAACTTGCAGGGTAGCTCCACCGTGTTGGTGAACGAATCGGGGAAGTTTTCGTACGGGGGTTCCAATATGTTCTGCTCCCGTGAGTCTCAGCAGCGAGCGGTAAAATTTTTGAATGGCAAGGGAGCCGATACCGCAGGCATGAAGTCGGCGTCGGTCAGAGATTTCCGACGTCTGCTGGGCCAGGGGGGCCGTCAAGCTGGCCAGACGGATGCGGCAAGCCAGACGGATGCGGCAAGCCAGACGGATGCGGCAAGCCAGACGGATGCTGGCAGTGCCGGCAGCAAGTTGCGGGCCAGAACCAACGTGGCCTTGCAAGCCGATGGTCTCTATGTGCGCATCATTCCGCGTCCCCAGTTCATCAACAGCGGTAGCAGCAGCAATTTGCTGGCCAAAACCAACGTGGCCTTGCAAATTAACCGCGCTATTTCACGGTCCTAAGCTTGTCGTCTCGTGCTGAAACCACCACGCCCTGCCGTCCTGGCAGGGCGTGGTTTGGTCAGCTCAACTCCTTGAACAGCTCCTTGACCCGTACCACGCGCAGGGCCACGTCCTCGATGCCGACCTCGACGCGCAGCTTGTCCTGGCCGGCCAGTTTGTAGTTTCGCTTGCTCTGGATCAGGCTGATGATCTTCATCGGCTCGATCGGCGGGTTGGCGATGAAGGTCAGCTGGATGGCGCTGTCGCTGGCATCCACTTTCTGCACCCCCAGCTGTTTGGCGGCCAGCCGCAGGCGGTGGCTGTCGATCAGTGTCTTGACCGGCTGCGGCGGCAGGCCGAAGCGGTCGACCAGCTCTTCGTGAATGGCGTCGATCTCGCTGTCGGTTTCGCACGTGGCCAGCCGCTTGTACAGCACCAGCCGTTCGTGCACGTCCGGACAGTAGTCTTCCGGCAGCAGAGCCGGGCCATGCAGATTGATCTCGGTGGTCACGCCCAGCGGGGCATCCAGATCGGGCTGACGGCCCTTCTTCAGGTCGCGCACCGCCTGCTTGAGCATTTCGGTGTAAAGCGCAAAGCCGACCTCCTGCATTTCACCCGATTGCCCTTCGCCCAGTACTTCGCCAGCCCCGCGGATTTCCAGATCATGCATGGCCAGATAGAAGCCGGCGCCGAGTTCGCCCGACATCTGGATGGCTTCCAGCCGCTTGGCGGCGTCTTTGGTCATGCCATCCGGGGTCAGCAGATAGGCGTAGGCCTGGTGATGCGAGCGGCCGACCCGGCCACGCAGCTGGTGCAGCTGGGCCAGGCCGAACTTGTCGGCACGGTTGATCAGGATGGTGTTGGCATTGGGGATGTCGATGCCGGTTTCGATGATGGTCGAGCACAGCAGCACGTTGAAACGCTGCTGCAGGAAGTCGCGCATTACCTGCTCCAGCTCGCGTTCGCGCAGCTGGCCGTGCGCCACGCCGATGCGCGCTTCCGGAATCAGCTCGGCCAGCTTCTGGTGCATGTTCTCGATGGTGTCGACTTCGTTGTGCAGGAAGAACACCTGACCGCCGCGCTTGAGTTCGCGCAGCATGGCTTCGCGGATCACGCCATTGGACAGTGGCGAGACGAAGGTCTTGACCGCCAGACGGCGCGACGGGGCGGTGGCGATGGCGGAGAAGTCGCGCAGGCCTTCCAGCGCCATCGACAGCGTGCGCGGAATCGGGGTGGCGGTCAGGGTCAGCACGTCAACATTGGCGCGCAGGCGCTTGAGCTGCTCTTTCTGCCGTACGCCGAAACGGTGCTCTTCGTCGATGATCACCAGACCGAGGTTTTTGAATTCGATATCCGGCTGCACCAGCTTGTGGGTGCCGATGACGATGTCGACGGCGCCGGTTTTCAGACCCTCCAGTGCGGCCTTGCTCTCCTTGGCCGAACGGAAGCGGGACAGTTCGGCAATCTTCACCGGCCAGTCGGCAAAGCGGTCGCTGAAATTCTGGAAGTGTTGCTCGGCCAGCAGGGTGGTCGGCACCAGCACGGCCACCTGCTTGCCGCCCATGACGGCCACGAAGGCGGCGCGCAGCGCCACTTCGGTCTTGCCAAAGCCGACATCGCCGCAGACCAGCCGGTCCATCGGCTTGCCGGAGCACATATCCTCAATGACCGCCTGGATGGCGCTGGCCTGATCCGGGGTTTCTTCGAAGCCGAAGCCGGCGGCAAAGGCGTCGTAATCGTGGTGGGCCAGCGAGAAGCTGTGGCCTTCGCGTGCCGCACGCTGGGCGTACAGATTGAGCAGTTCGGCCGCGGTGTCGCGCGCCTTCTCCGCGGCCTTGCGTTTGGCCTTTTCCCAGGCCGGAGCGCCCAGCCGGTGCAGCGGGGCGTTGTCGCTGGCACTGCCGGCATAGCGCGAGATCAGCTGTAGCTGAGACACCGGCACATACAGTTTGGCGTTGTCGGCGTACTCGAGCTGCATCATTTCGCTGGTGCCTTCGCCCAGATCCATGGAAACCAGACCCATGTAGCGGCCGATGCCATGCTGCTCATGCACCACCGGGTCACCGATCTTGATCTCCGCCAGGTCGCGCAGCATGGCGTCTGACTGGGGTTTGCTGCGCGCGCGCCGGGTCTGGCTGCGCGCGATATGCTGATAGAGCTCGGTTTCGGTGATGACGGCGATGGCCGGTTCACGCAGGCAGAAGCCACGATACAGCGGCGAGACCGTCAGCATCAGCGGCGCCTGGCCGCCGAGGAAACCTTGCCAGTTGTCGGTGGTTTGCGGCTTGAGGCCATTTTCCGCCAGAAACTGCAGCATGGTTTCGCGTCGCCCCATGCTTTCGGCAATCAGCAGCACGCGACCGGGCTGTTGCTGCAGGAAGGCCTGCAGACGGTGCAGCGGCTGTTCGGCACGGCGATCGACCGCCAGGGCGGGCAGCGACTGGATGCCGGCCGTCGCTTCGCCGTCGCGCGGCAGCTCGTAGCGCGCGAAGTCTTTCAGGCGGCGCATCAGGTCGTCGGGGCGCAGGAACAGTTCGGCCGGCGGCAGTACCGGGCGTTCGCTGTCGCTGCGCGCCATCAGGTAACGGCTGTCGACATCGCGCCAGAATTGCTCGGCCTCCGCCACGTCAACGTGGTGCAGCACCACCAGGGCGTTGTCGCCGAGGTAGTCGAACAGGGTGGCGGTCTCGTCGAAGAACAGCGGCAGATAGTATTCAATGCCCGCCGGAAAGAGTTGCTGCGAGACGTCGCGGTAGATGCGGCTTCTCGACGGGTCGCCTTCGATTTTTTCACGGTAGTGCTGGCGGAAACGGGTGACGCCGTCTTCGTCGGCCGGATACTCGCGTGCCGGCAACATGCGGACTTCCGGCACCGGGTAGAGGGTGCGCTGGCTGTCCGGGTCGAAGGTGCGCAGGGTCTCGATGTCGCGATCGAACAAGTCAATGCGGTAGGGCAGCACCGAGCCCATCGGAAACAGGTCGATCAGGCCGCCGCGCAGGGAGAACTCGCCCGGCACCATGACCTGGGTGACGTGGTTGTAACCGGCAGTGACCAGATCGGCGCGCAGTGCCTCGACGTCGAGGGTCTGGCCGGTCTGGAGGAAGAAGGTGCGGCCGAGCAGAAAGGACACCGGCGGCAGCCGGGTCATCACGGTCGACAGCGGTGCCAGCACCACATCGCACTCGCCATGGCGGATCTGCCAGAGGGTGGCCAGGCGTTCGCTGATCAGGTCGCTGTGCGGCGAGAAATGATCGTAGGGCAGGGTTTCCCAGTCGGGAAACAGCGCCACGCGCAATGCCGGATCAAAAAAAGGGATTTCCGCCTGCAGTCGCTGTGCGGACTGGGCATCGGCGGTCAGGATCAGCAGCGGACGTTCTGCCTGGCGGGCCAGGCCGGCCAGCCACGCGGCATCCACGCCTTCCGGCAAGGTGCCGAGGCGATGTTTCTGTCCTGGGGAAGGAATTTCGGGGTATTTGTCCAACATAAATTGCTTCACATTCATGGCGCTCACGGTATTATACCAGCAGCCCGATGGCTGTTTCAGAAAGGTTCCCGGCAGGAAAGACCGGTTGACCGGCCGCTCGGGAGACAATGAGGGAATCTGCGGGCGTGAATGCCAAAAGACTGTCCGATGCAGGGGCCTTCCTCTGCTTTCTTGCCGCCCTGGCCTTTTGGCCCCGGGCGCCGCTGGCTGCCATTTCACTGGCCTCCTTTCTGCCGCACGCTTTTTTTGCCGCCAGCGTGGTGCGTGCGCGTCGCGCGGCACCGGTGCTGTGGTGGCCGCTGTGTGCTTTCCTGGCCATGCTGCCTTTTTCTCCGCCTGGCTGGGCCGCCTGTCTGTCGCTCTCTTTGTATGGGCTGGCTGCCGCTCTGTCGCTGCTGGGGCTGACCACGGAGCGCGAGTCGCTCGACAGTCCGGCCAGTCTGCTACGCCTGGTACTGCGGCTGATTTTCTATCCGGCGCTGTTGCTGGCGCTGTCGCTGTCCCTGCTTTCCCTGCTGTTTGACGTGTCGCTGCATCTGCTGGCCTGGGGCGGCATGGTGTGGGGCTGCGCCAGTCTGTGCCTGTGTGCGCTGGTACCGCCGGCGATGAGCGACGAAGCGCCGGAGCGTCGTCGCCTGGTGGAGCTGCTGCTGTATGGCCTGCTGACGCTCGGGATTGGTCTGGCGCTGTATCCGGGACGCCATCTCTTGCTGTTTCCCAGTGCCCTGTTGTTCCTGCCGGTGATCGTGGTGGCTGCCTATCGCCTGACCTGGCGTGGCGTCGCGCTGGTCTGCGTGATGGTGATGGTGCTGCTGACGGGGTTCAATCTCGGCGGCACGACGTATGGTGCCGTCGCCGATGGGCTGGTGCTGTTGTCGGCCGAGATCATGGGGCTGGTGGTGGCGGCCGTGGTGGCAGTGCAGCGTCGGCATGAGCGCAGCCTGGGCGAGTTTCAGGCGCGGGTTGAAGCCCTGGTCAACAATAGTCCAAACCTGATGGCCTTCAAGGGGCCGGATGGTTGCTATGCCATGGTCAATCGTGCCTACGCCGCCCATGTCGGTCTGGCGCCGATCGACATGATCGGCAAACGGCCGAGTGAACTGTTTCCGGTCGAGATGGCCAGCAAGATTCGCGCGCAGGACGAGATGGTACTGCGTTGCCTGGAACCGCGGCAGTTTGAATACGATGTCGAGGTGGCGGGCCGCAATTACTATCTGCTGGTGTCCAAGTTCCCCTTGTTTGATGCCCAGGGCCTGCCGGCCGGGATTGGTTCGGTGGTGACCGACATCACCGAATCACGCAAGCAGCAGCAGGCGGTTCAGGAAGCCGAGCAGAAGTATGGCGCACTGATTGAGCAGTCGCTGGCGGGGATTTTCATTTTCCAGGATGACCGTCTGGTCTATCTCAATGACAAGCTCGCCGAAATGCTCGGCGGCAGCAGCGAGTCGCTGCATGGTTGCCGCCTGGAGGACATCCTGCCGGCAGAGGAGCTGTCGCGCATCCGCGAGCAGGTCCGTCTGCGCTTTGACCAGCAGTTGCCGATCATGCATTACACCACCCGCATCGTGCGCCGCGATGGCAGCCTGCTGGATGTCGAGGTGCACAGCCGCCTGTTCGACTATAACGGCCGTCAGGCCAGCATTGGTTTTGCACTGGATATCTCGGACCGCATCGCCGCCGATGCCAATCAGCAGCTGACCGCCAAGGTATTCGAGACCTCGGCCGAAGGCATTCTGATCTGTGATGCCGAGCTGCGCATCATTGCGGTGAACCGTGCCTTTACCCGCATTACCGGCTATCAGCGCGAGGAAGCGCTCGGCAAGGTCTCGCGGGTCTTCAGTGATGAGCAGCGTGATAACTATGCGCAGATGATGAGCGCGCTCAGCAGCCAGGGCTACTGGCGTGGCGAGATGCTCGACCGGCGCAAGAATGGCGAGTGGTATCCCGCCGAGCTGTCGCTGTCGGTGGTGTTGGATGCGCAGGGCATGGTGGTGAACTATGTCGGCCTGTTTGCCGATATCACGGTGCGCAAGCAGGCGCAGGAGCGCATGCACTTCCTGGCCAATCACGATCCGCTGACCCGTCTGCCCAACCGCAGTTGCCTGATCTCGGCGCTGGAAGATCGTCTGCTGTCGATGGTGGAGGGCGAGGGCAAGCTGGCGGTGATTTTCATCGATCTGGATCGCTTCAAGCTGATCAATGACTCGTTTGGTCACCAGTCGGGGGATGAGCTGCTGCGTGTCATTGCCATTCGTCTGGCCAATGCGATCGGTGATCGCGGCATGCTGGCGCGGCTGGGGGGCGATGAGTTTACCCTGCTGGTATCGGATTTCGAGGGCCAGGCAGATCTGTCGGCGATTGCCGAGCAGGTGCTGGGGGTGCTGGCCAAGCCGCTGCGTCTGGAGGAGCACGAGGTGTATGTCACCGGCAGTATCGGTGTCAGTGTGTATCCCAATGACGGTGCCGATGCACGTACCCTGCTGAAAAATGCCGATGCCGCGATGTATCGCGCCAAGGACTCCGGCAAGAATACCTATGAGTTCTTCGATGCCGAGATGAATGCCCAGACCGTGGAACGGCTGGTGATGGAGAACAGTCTGCGGCTGGCGCTGGAGCGCGATGAGTTCGAGCTGCATTTCCAGCCGCAGGTCGATGCCAAGCGCCGCGAGCTGGTCGGGGTCGAGGTGCTGCTGCGCTGGCGTCACCCGCAGCTGGGACTGGTGGCGCCGGGGCGCTTCATTCCGCTGGCGGAGGAAACCGGTCTGATCAAGCCGATCGGCGCCTGGGTGCTGCGGCATGCCTGTCGCCAGCTGACCGCCTGGGATCGCGAGGGTTTGTCGGTGCCGCGTGTGGCGGTCAACCTGTCGGCTCGCCAGTTTGAGCAGGCCAATCTGATCGGTCTGGTGGCCGAGGCGCTGCAGCAGACCGATCTGGCGCCGCACCGGCTGGAGCTGGAGATCACCGAGAGCATGATTATGCAGAATCCGGTCGAGACGGTGCGGATTCTCAATGAGCTCAAGCATCTGGGGGTGAAGCTGGCGATTGATGATTTCGGGACCGGCTACTCGTCCTTGTCGATTCTGAAGCGCTTCCCGCTGGACTCGCTGAAAATTGACCGCTCCTTTATTGATGGTCTGCCGCAGGATGGGGATAGTGCGGCGATTACCGAGGCGGTGCTGGCGATGGCACGCAAGCTCGGCTTTGCGGTGGTGGCGGAAGGGGTGGAACACGAGGGGCAGGCCAATTTCCTGCAGAATATTGGTTGCGATACGCTGCAAGGGTATTACTTCGGCAAGCCGATGCCCGCCGAGCATTTTGTTGCCTGGCTGGCCGCGGATGAGGAGATCGTGCAGCCGGCGCGCTGAGATCGTGGGCTCTGTCGGGCATTGCGGTTGCATTCCCCGGCGCTGCGCGGTTAAATAGCCGCGAATCTTCATATGAGTAAATAATGAGCAACAAGCGCCTGATACACGGGTTTCATGCCGTGAATGCCCGTCTGTGGCAAAACCCCAAGAGTCTGATCGAGATCTATCTGGCCGGCGGCCGTCAGGATGAGCGCGCGCGCGCGGTGTCCGAGCGGGCGCAGTCGGAAGGGGTCAAGCTGCATGTGGTGGACAAGACCCGGCTGGACAGCCTGACCGGCAATGCCCGTCATCAGGGGGTCGCTGCCTGGATTGATGCCAGCCACCAGTTTGTCAGTGTCGAGGATGTGCTCGACAGTCTGCAGGAGCCGCCGCTGTTGCTGATCCTGGATGGCGTGACCGATCCGCATAATCTGGGTGCCTGCCTGCGGGTGGCGGACGCCATGGGCGCCCATGCGGTGATTGCGCCGAAAGATCGCGCCGCCAGCATCAATGCCACGGTGTCGAAGGTCGCCTGCGGCGCGGCCGAAACCATGCCCTACATCATGGTGACCAATCTGGCGCGCACGCTGCGTGATCTGAAGGATGCCGGCGTGTGGATCGCTGGCACCACCATGGAAGCCGATACCGATCTGTTCCATTTCGATCAGCGTGGTCCGCTGGCCTGGGTGATGGGCGCCGAGGGCGAGGGCATGCGCCGTCTGACGCGCGAACATTGCGATGTGCTGGTCTCGATTCCGATGTTCGGTACGGTGGAAAGTCTGAATGTATCGGTGTCGGCCGGTATGGTGCTGGCCGAGAGCCGTCGCCAGCGTGTGCTGGCGGCCGAGGGGTAAACATGAGTGAAGCCACGCACGACTGTGGTTGCTCGACCGGCGCGGACAAGTCGGTGGTGCAACCGGACAAGACCCGGCTGTTGCAGCGTCTGGCCCGCATCGAAGGTCAGGTGCGTGGGATCAGCGGCATGATCGCCGATGATCGTTATTGTGTGGATGTGCTGACCCAGGTGGCGGCGGTGAAATCGGCGCTGGATGCGGTGGCGATGCAATTGCTGGAAAACCATGTGCAGGGTTGTGTGGCACGTTCGTTCGGTACGGCCTCGGCGCAGGAGATGGCGGCCGAGCTGCTGGATGTGGTGAAGAAAATCAGATAGGAGCGGGCCATGAGCCAGCAAGTCTTGCAGGTGCAGGGAATGAGTTGCGGCGGTTGTGCCGCCAGCGTGGAAAAGGCGCTCAAGGCGCTGGACGGCGTCGAGGCGGTCGCGGTGGATCTGCCCAGCGGCCGGGTGACGGTTGAGCTGGCTGCTGAACTGGCACCGGCCCGTCTGGCCGATGCTGTGCGCGCGGCCGGCTTTGACGTTGCCTGAGTCAACGGGCGCGAATCAGACACCTTTTTAACCATTACCGGAAAAATCCCTCGTTTCATCAGGTATTTGCTTGCCTGGCGAGGGGTTTTTGCGTAGAATCGCCCGGTTTCTACCCTTGCTTTTCCACACGCATGGTGGAAGGGCTTTAATCCAAAAGGAGTTCACATGCGTCATTACGAGATTGTGTTCATCGTACATCCGGACCAAAGCGAACAGGTTCCGGCGATGATCGAACGCTACAAGGGCATGGTTGTCAGCGCTGGTGGCGTGATTCACCGTCTGGAAGACTGGGGCCGCCGTCAACTGGCTTACCCGATCCAGAAGCTGCACAAGGCTCACTATGTTCTGATGAACATCGAGTGCGCAACCGAAACCCTCGCTGAACTTGAACACGCATTCAAATTCAACGATGCGGTTCTGCGTCATCTGACCATCAAGATGGCTCATGCCGTGACTGAAGCTTCCCCGATGATGAAGGACGAGAAGGCCAAGAACCTGCTCGACGGTCAGCAATCGGCTGAAGAGGCTGAAGCCGCTGCCTGAGGCGGATGTTTTGCAGAATCACCTGGTATTGACCGCGACAGTCGAACGCGAAGAAGCACTGAGATACACCCCGGCCGGTCTTCCGGTGCTGGAAATGTGGCTCAGGCACCATTCGAAGCAGAATGAAGCAGGCTTCGAGCGGGATGTGACCTGTGAAATCCAGGCCGTCCTGATCGGCAAACAGGCGCCGCTCCATGCGGGCAAGCTGGCCGGCAACACGGTGACACTCACCGGTTTCCTCAGTCAGCGCAGTCTGAAAAATCCGCGGTTGGTACTGCATATCGAATACGTTGAATTTGTAAAAGGTTAGACAAATGGCACGTCAACTCTTCAAGCGCAAGAAGTTCTGCCGCTTCACGGCAGAAGGCATCAAGGAAATCGACTACAAGTCGGTTGAACTGCTGAAGGATTTCATCGCCGAAAACGGCAAGATCATCCCGGCTCGCATCACCGGCACCAAGGCCCGCTACCAGCGTCAGCTGACCACCGCGATCAAGCGTGCTCGCTTCCTGGCGTTCCTGCCGTACACCGATCAGCACTAATCCGGGAAAGGAACAGACAAGATGCAAGTAATTCTGCTCGAAAAAGTAGCCAACCTGGGTCAACTGGGCGATGTCGTCAAGGTCAAGGACGGCTACGGCCGTAACTTCCTGATCCCGCAAGGCAAGGCCAAGCGTGCAACGGAAGCCAACCTGAAAGAGTTCGAAGCTCGTCGCGCCGAACTCGAAGCCAAGCAAGCTCAGATCCTGGCTGATGCCAAGGTTCGTGGCGAAAAGCTGGAAGGCGCTGTTGTCACCATCGAACAAAAGGCCGGTGTTGATGGCCGCCTGTTCGGCTCGGTGACCAACGTTGACATCGCTGAAGCGGTTACCGCTTTCGGCGTTGAAATCAAGCGTCACGAAGTTCGCCTGCCGAACGGCCCGCTGAAGGCCATCGGCGAATACGAACTGGAAATCGCCCTGCACCACGACGTGGTTGCACCGATCAAGATCGTGGTTTCGGCTCTGGCCTGATCCTCGTCTGATCGCATGAAAAAGGCTGCCTGAGGGCAGCCTTTTTTCTTTTCTGCGCCGATCCATTGCTCAGGGCTGTTCCCCCTGCAGATAGGTCTTGCTGGCGGCCTTGAAGGCATCGGTACCGGCCTGCTGCAGGATTTCAAACAGCACCATCTCACGCGTCACGATCTGGGCTCCTGCCTGGCGCAGCCGTTCCAGTGCCAGCTGGTGATCGGCTGCATGGCGGCTGCCGATGGCATCTGCCACCACGAAGACCTGCTTGTCCAGGCGCAGCAGATCCATGGCGGTTTGCAGCACGCAGACATGACTTTCCATACCACACAGGATGAAGTGCCGTTGCCGCAGGGCATGGTCCGGCAGGCAGCCGGCGGCGATGCAGGAGAAGTGCAGCTTGTCGACCACGCTGGCGTCCGGGGCCAGGGCCAGCAAGGCCGGCAGCGTCTGTCCGAGACCGCGCGGATATTGCTCGGAGAAGACAATCGGCAGCTGGTGGTCATGGCAGGCGCCGATCAGCCAGGCCAGGCGGCGTTCGAGCAGGGGGGCGTCGAGGATGGCGGGGAGCAGTTTTTCCTGTACATCGATGACCAGCAGAACAGCGTGTTGCTTGTCGAGCAGCATGGTAGGGCTCCTGAGCGGTGAATGCCAGAATCATACCCTGCGCATCAGGGGCCAGCCAGCTGCTCAGCGGAAGAAAAGGCCGGGGGTCGTCCCGGCCTGTCTTGTCAGAGATCCTGCCCTTCCGGAATCCCCTCATGACTGGGGGCATGTTTGGGCAGAATCAGGTTCAGGATCAGTGCCAGCAGCGAGCACAGGCCGACACCGGCCAGACCAAGGTTGCCGATTTTCAGTTCCAGGCCACCGATGCCGGCGGTGAGTACCACCGAGATGATCACCAGATTGCGTGGTTCCATCAGGTCGACCTTGGCTTCGATCAGGGTTTTCAGACCAATCGAGGCGATGGTGCCGAACAGCAGCACCATGATGCCGCCCATGACCGGCATCGGGATCGACTGCAGCAGTGCGTTGAACTTGCCGAAGAAGGCCATGGCGATGGCAAACAGGGCAGCCCAGGTCATGGTGACCGGATTGAAGTTGCGGGTAATCATGACCGCGCCGGTGACTTCGGCATAGGTGGTGACCGGCGGGCCGCCGATCAGACCGGCCAGACAGACGCCCAGGCCGTCACCGAACAGCGTGCGGTGCAGGCCGGGATGCTTGGTGTAGTCCTTGCCGGTGACACCACCGATGGCCATCACGCCGCCAATATGTTCGATGGCCGGCGCAATGGCGACCGGCAGCATGAACAAGGCGGCCGCCCAGTTGACCTGCGGGGTGATGAAGTGCGGTACGGCAAACCACGGTGCTGCGGCGATTTTGGCCAGATCCACCTGACCCATGAACACGGCGCACAGGTAGCCGACGCTGACCCCGGCCAGGATCGGCACCAGGCGGAACATGCCGCGGGCAAACAGCGACACCACGATGGTGGTGGCCAGCGAGATGCCGGCCAGCAGCAGGGCCGTGTGGTAATCCATGACCTGTGCGCCGCCGGCACGGCCCATGGCCATGTTCGAGGCGGCTCCGGCGACGGACAGGCCGATGATCATGATGACCGGGCCGATGACCACCGGGGGCAGCAGCCGATTGACCATCTCGATGCCGCGCCAGCGGATCAGTGCGGCGAACAGGAAGTACATGAAGCCGGCACAGAACAGGCCGAACAGGGTCGATGGCATGCCCCAGGTGTGGGCCGAGTAGATGATCGGTCCGATGAAGGCAAAGGAGGAGCCGAGGAAAATCGGTACCTGGCGCCGGGTGCAGAGCTGGAACAGCAAAGTACCGATGCCGCCGCCCAGCAGGGCCATGGCGGGGTTCAGACCGGTCAGCAGCGGCACCAGAACCAGCGCGCCGAAGGCGACGAACAGGATCTGGGCGCCGGAGACGGCTAACTTCAGTTGTTGGAACATGGGCGATCTCTCTTGTCGGGATAGTGATAATGGGGGCGCCGTTCCGGCGCCATGTTGTCCTTCATGCGGTGCAGTACATGATGGCCTGGGCAATGATGTTGTTCTGTCCGGCTGCCAGGGTGCTGTGCTGGCGGAAGGTCTGCACCATCTGCCGTACCCGCTGGTAGGTGTCGTAATTGGGCAGTGCCTGATAGGCAATGTCCACCTGCAGCCGTGCCGCCAGACGCTTGATAGTGGTCGGCTTGATGCAGACATGCTCGAACGGCTGGCTGTAGGCCAGGAAGCAGGTCACGACCGGCCACTTGGCCGGGTTGGCGTTGTGGTCGTGGCGGCAGAGCTGCAGCACCTCGACGAAATCGGCAAAGCTGCCCGGTCCGAAGTGATGCAGCAGGGCATGCAGACTGTGCAGGAAGGGCCGGTGTACGTCGCTGAAGGCCAGATAATTGCGCATGGCCATCTTTTCGAAGGTGCTGACCGTGGTGCTGCGACCGATGATCTGGCGGCAGGTGTCGATCAGACCGGCCAGATCATCCTTCGCCAGGGCAGCGGCCATGGCGGGTTCGGCCAGGCCTTCGGCGCACAGCCGCATGACGTTGTTGACACTCTTGTGCTTCTTGCCGAGCGTCAGCCAGTCCGGGTCGGACAGGCCGCCGGGAAAGCGCAGCAGAAAATCATGGTCGATCTGTTGCCAGGCATTCATGGCTGTTTCCTCTGGTGTGGCGTTTCGGCAGGTTGCAAAAAAGCCGCTTGGCCAAAAGGGGCAAGCGGCGTGGTGTCGGATGTCATGTCAGGCGTGCTTGGTGCCGAAGATCTTGTCGCCGGCATCGCCCAGACCCGGGATGATGTAGCCGACTTCATTCAGGTGGCTGTCGAGCGAGGCCGAATAGATCTGCACGTCCGGGTGGGCGCTGTTGACGACTTTCACCCCTTCCGGTGCCGCTACCATGACCACGGCCTTGATGTGCTTGCAGCCCTTGCGCTTGAGCAGGTCGATGGTGGCGACCATCGAGCCGCCGGTGGCCAGCATCGGGTCGATGATCAGGGCGATGCGCTCGTCCAGGCTGTCGACGAACTTGTCGAAGTAGGGAACCGGTTCCAGGGTTTCTTCGTTGCGGTACAGGCCGACGACGCTGATCTTGGCCGACGGCACCAGATCGAGTACGCCGTCGAGCATGCCGAGGCCGGCACGCAGGATGGGCACGACGGTCACTTTCTTGCCCTTGATCTGTTGCACCTCGATCGGGCCGCACCAGCCCTCGATGGTGACCGTTTCCAGTTCGAAGTCGCGGGTGGCTTCGTAGGCGAGCAGACGCGCCAGCTCCTGAGTCAGCTGACGGAATTTCATGGTGCTGATTTCGCCCTCGCGCAGCAGGCCGAGTTTGTGCTGGATCAGCGGGTGATTGACGACGGTGATGTTCATGCTGGGTCCCAAACCTTGTGAAAAAGCTGTTTTTCCACGGCTGCGACCGGTGAAAAACAGCTTTTCATACGTCAACGGCAGCTTTCGCTGCCGCTCGGTGCGGGTGTCGCGCTGCCGGCCGGTTTCGGTGAACCGCGGCGCTTTTCTGACACTGACGCAGGTATGGGAGCGTATTCTAGCACGGTCTGTCGTGCCAGACCATGCCTCAGCCGGCAAATTCCTTCAGCAGGCTTTGCAGCTCTCCGTTCTGGTACATTTCGGCCATGATGTCCGACCCGCCGATGAACTCGCCCTTGACGTACAGTTGCGGGATGGTCGGCCAGTTGGAGAATTCCTTGATGCCCTGACGCACGTCCGGGTCAGCCAGGACATCCACCGTGAGGAATTTGGCGACGCCACAGGCCTTGATCAACTGTACGGCGCGGGAGGAGAAACCGCATTGCGGAAACTGGGCCGAGCCCTTCATGTAGAGTACGACCGGATTGTCAGTAACGGTTTGCTGAATGTGTTGCTGGGTGTCCATGGCTGGGCTCCTGATGATGAGGGCATGCGGGATTAATACCCGACTGATCTGATTGGGTATTTTACGCGGCGCGCCGCGCCTGGTCAATTTGTGCTTCTTGCTGCCGGACCTTGCGCAGCAGCATATTGCCCAGTTCACCGTACAGCGCCTTGCGGCAGATGAAGCGCGACAGGTTGGCGGCAATCAGTGCCGCGGCCATCAGCGGGATGATCATGCTGGAGGAGTCGCTCATTTCCATCACGATGACGAAGCCGGTCATCGGCGCCTGGGTCATGCCGGAGAAGAAAGCCACCATGCCCAGCAGGATGATGGCGGTCTGCGGCAGATCCGGCATCAGCGACGCCAGATTAAGTCCGATACCTGCACCAACCGCCAGCGAAGGCGCCAGCGTGCCGCCCGGTGCGCCGCTGATGAAGCTGATCAGCATGGTCAGCCACTTGAGGGGACCATAGGCCTCCAGGCCGTCACCGCCTTGCAGGATGATTTCGCGCGCGCGCCAGTAGCCGGTACCGAAGGTGATGCCATGGGCCAGAATGCCGATGACGGCAATCAGCAGGCCGCACAGCATGGCAAACAGGATCGGGTGCTCCGCGCGCAGACGGTTGAGCGGGGTCGGCAGATGACTGGCCAGCTTGAGCATGACCTTGGCGGTCAGGCCGCCGAGCAGCCCCCCGGCGATGCCGCAGACCGGCAGGGCAACCCAGCCCTGGTGCAGGTCGATCGTGACCGAGGTGATGCCGAAGTAGTTGTAATTGCCTTCCAGACTCATGGCGGTCAGACCGGCAATGATCACCGACAGCAGAATGGTCGAGGTGGCCCGCTGGTCGAAGGCATGGCTCATCTCTTCAATGGCGAACACGATGCCGGCCAGCGGCGCATTGAAGGCGGCGGCGACGCTGGCGGCGCCGCCGGCCAGGATCAGACTGCGCGAGGTCCCCTCGTTCTTGATCGCGGAGGCCCGGTTCAGGCTGTACTTGATGGCAGCCCCGACCTGCACGATCGGGCCCTCGTAGCCGAAGGTGGCGCCGGAGGAAATACCGATCAGGGTCAGCAGGATCTGACCGAAGGCGGCCTTGATGGTCAGGATGCGCTCGCGCAGCGCCAGGGTGCCGGGATGTAGCGAGGCAATGGCCTGCGGAATGCCGCCGCCGACGGCCCCGGCAAAGTAGCGATTGAGCAGGAGCACCGACAGCCCCAGGCCGCAGGGGGTAATCAGCAGCGACCAGTAGGGCGAGTGGGCGTAGGCGGCTTCGAACAGGCTGTGCGCCAGTTTGCTGCCGCTCGAAAAGATGAAAGCGGTAATGCCGATCAGCACGGCCGCCAGCCAGATCGGGGAACGTCGTCGCCACAGGGCTGTCGACAGGACAAAGTGGCGCAGACGCCGACTTATCTGTTGTCTGAGCAGTCCGGCAACGTGCTGATCTGGCATGCGGCTATCGTCCTTTTTTGAAAAATTCGAATTATCTAATATTCAATCTTAGGTCATTTGCCCTCTTTTGCCAATACCACGGCGAAGAAACCGTCCATATTGTCACGTGCCGGATTGATGCTGAGCGTGTCTTGCATTGCCAGCGGGATTTTCTGCTCGGCGAGGATCTCTGATGCCGGAATAATAGAATATTCCGTATGAGTAGAAAGGAAGCTGTCGACGATCTGCTGGTTTTCTTGTGGCAGCAGGCTGCAGGTCGCATAGACCAATCGTCCGCCCTGGCGTACCAGGCGGCTGGCGCTGGTCAGGATCGAAAGCTGCTGCTCGTTCAGCGCGGCCACCGATTCCGGCGTCTGGCGGAACTTCAGATCCGGGTTGCGGCGCAGGGTGCCGAGACCGGAGCAGGGGGCATCGACCAGCACGCGATCCAGCTTGCCGGCCAGGCGCTTGATACGGGCGTCGTTTTCATTGGCAATCAGCTGCGGGTGAACGTTGGACAGGCCGGAGCGGGCCAGGCGCGGCTTGAGATTGGCCAGACGCTTTTCCGCGATATCGAAAGCATACAGCCGGCCGGTGGAGGCCATCTGTGCGCCCAGCAGCAGGGTTTTGCCACCGGCGCCGGCGCAGAAATCGGCCACCATCTCGCCGCGGCGGGCACCGACCATCAGGCCGAGGATCTGGCTGCCTTCGTCCTGTACCTCGATGGCACCGCTCTTGAAAAGCTCCAGCTTGTTGAGTGCCGGCTTGCCTTCGACACGAATGCCGATCGGCGAATAGGGCGTGGCCACCGCCTTGATGCCGGCTTCATCCAGTCGGCTCAGCGCCTCGTCGCGCTTCATCTTGAGCAGATTGACGCGCAGATCCAGCGGCGCACTTTGCATCATGGCGCGGCCCAGTGCCATCACGGCTTCCGGGCTTTGGTCTTCCAGGCGGTCGATCACCCATTGCGGCAGCTCGGCCTGGATGGCCAGATCGTCCGGCAGGGTGCGGGCCTTGAAGGTGGAGAGCCACTCTGCCTCGTTGTTCTTCAGGGTACTGCCGAATTCTTTCAGATTGAGGCCGCGCACCCGGGCCAGGGTGGCCAGGGCCAGGCGGCGCGCGGTGATACGATCCGGTTCGATCAGCGCCCGCAGCTGGCTCAGCCGGCGCAGGCAGGCGAAGGCGGTTTCGGCAATCAGGTGGCGATCCTGCGCGCCGAGCGATTTGTTCTGGTAGAAGTAATTCGACAGAACCGCGTCGGCCGGTCGATCAAAGGCCAGCATCTGGCCGATAACGTTTTCAATATGTCCCAGTTGGGCGGCGTGAATCATTTGTCGTGCTTTCTCGGTGTGGGTTTGGGCAGGTGCCACTCGCTGTTGTCGTCAATGACAATGTCGGTGACCCGCATGTCCAGTTTCATTCTAGTGTCCGAACGGATGATCCGGACGGGTTGATTGGCGAAATCCGGCGCCAGCCAGAATTCGGTGGTGTCGTCGCTGCCGCTGGCGCGGAAAACCAGCGCATGGATCTTGCCGAAGCCGGTATCGAAATCGGCCTGGCCGACCGCGGTCAGCGGATATTGGTAAACCTTCTTGCCGGTGGTGATCTGCACCGATTCGCCATCCGACCCTTTCAGCGCCAACTGGTAAATCAGGCTGAAAATATCCTGCGCCCCCTTTTGCAGGGCGACTTGCTGGCGATTGTCCTCGCCGTAATCCAGTATCAGCCCGTCCCAGTCGAAATGCGCGTGTTCGCGCGCATCGTCGTTGCGGAAGGCCTGGTAATCGATGGGCTTGAGCCCGTGCCTGCTGATCACCCCGCTCGAGCGATAGCGCAGCGTGGGGCCGAAAATCGGCCGGATGCGGCTTTCCAGCACATAGTGGTTGCCGCTGCGCTGCCAGTCGATGATCGCCACCCCGGCCATCAGGGCACCATAGAAGACCTGGTAGTGCAGTTGGGCGACCTTGGGGAAGCGCGGCAGGGCGTGCTCCGGACTCAGGATGGCATTCCGGCTGTCCTCCTGCGGGGCGGAGGCCTCCTGCTGCGGCAGCCTGCTCGCGACGTCGGAGGCAACCGCCGCCGGGCTACTGCTGGCCTGGTCGCTGCCCGGCCGCTTCTTGAGCGGGCGTTGCCCGTGGCCGGGCAGGGCGGCCACGCTCATGGTGCCTTTCTCTTCTTTTTTGGCTGCGGGGGCGGGGGGCGCTGGTGCCGGGTCCAGTTGCATGGCCTGCAGGCGGATGCTGATCGGATCGAGCTTGCTGTCCGGCGGCGGGGCGAAGGAGGGCAGCCAGCCGGAGCCCAGCAGTGCCAGATGCAGCAGCACCGAGACCAGCAGGGCCAGCAGCAGGGCCTGTCGCTGCAGACGCTTCATCCGCGCGGATTCACCAGCGCATCGCCACCGCGATCCGCCTCCTCGTGCAGGTAGACACGCCCCTGTTGCCATTGCAGGCGCCCTGCGGCAAACCAGCCAATGACCTGGGGATACAGCCGGTGCTCCTGCTGCAGCACGCGGGCCGCCAGACGGCTTTCGTCATCATCCGGCAGGACGGGGACGGCCGCCTGGGCCACGATCGGCCCGTGGTCCAGCTCTGCTGTGACGAAATGCACCGTACAGCCGGCCAGCTTGCAGCCGGCCTCAATGGCGCGCTGGTGCGTGTGCAGGCCGGTGAAGGCCGGCAGCAGCGACGGGTGGATGTTGAGCATGCGTCCTTCGTAATGACGGGTGAACGCCGGGGTCAGGATGCGCATGAAGCCGGCCAGTACCACCAGGTCGGGGTGGTGGCGGTCGATTTCCTGCGCCAGGGCGCTGTCGAAGGCTTCGCGCGAGTCAAATTGCTTGTGATCCACGACGCCGGTGGCAATGCCATGCTCGCGGGCGAAGGCCAGGCCGGCCGCCTCCGCCCGGTTGGACAGGACGGCGGCAATGTGCACGCCGGGCAGCCGGGCGCGCACGATGGCCTCCATATTGGAGCCGCGACCGGAAATCAGGATGACGATGTTTTTCATGTGTGTTCGCCTGGCTGTGCCAAAAAATAACGGCGCCGCGGGGACGATCCGCGGCGCCGTGACGGACGGAGCTTAGCTTACCCGGGTCTGATGCTCGGCGCCATCCCGCTGGCGGATCTTGCCGATGGTATAAACCGTTTCACCCTGCTGTGCCAGCAGCGCACTGGCCTCGGCCGCATGCTCCGGCGCCACGATGACCACCATGCCGATGCCGCAGTTGAAGGTACGGTACATTTCCTGCGCGTCGACACCACCCTGCTGCTGCAGCCACTGGAACAGCGGCGGCAACGGCCAGCTGGCGGCATCGATTTCCGCGACCACCCCTTCCGGCAGGACGCGCGGGGTGTTCTCGGTAATGCCGCCACCGGTGATGTGGGCCATGCCCTTGACCGGCAGCTGCTGCATCAGCGCCAGCAACGGCTTGACGTAGATGCGGGTCGGGGCGATGACGGTGTCGCGCAGCGACTTGCCGTCGGCAAACGGCGCGTCCAGATCCGGCGCGGCGCGCTCGATGATCTTGCGGATCAGCGAGTAGCCGTTGGAGTGGGCGCCATTGGACGCCAGGCCCAGCACCACATCGCCCGGGCGGATACTGCGGCCGGTGATGATGGCCGCTTTTTCCACCACGCCGACGGCAAAGCCGGCCAGGTCATACTCGCCGACCGGGTACATGCCGGGCATTTCCGCGGTCTCGCCGCCGATCAGCGCACAGCCAGCCTGTTCGCAACCGGCTGCAATGCCCTTGACCACTTCCGTGGCCTGCGCGACGTCCAGCTTGCCGCAGGCAAAGTAGTCGAGGAAGAACAGCGGTTCAGCGCCCTGCACCAGAATGTCGTTGACGCTCATGGCCACCAGATCGATGCCCACGGTGTCATGGCGCTGCCAGTCAAAGGCCAGCTTCAGTTTGGTGCCGACGCCGTCGGTACCGGAAACCAGTACCGGCTCGCGGTACTTTTTGGAGATTTCCACCAGTGCGCCGAAACCGCCGATACCGCCGAGCACTTCCGGACGCATGGTGCGCTTGGCGTAGGGCTTGATGTTTTCGACCAGCGCGTCGCCGGCATCGATATCAACACCGGCATCGCGATAACTGAGGGACGTGGGATTCAAGATCTGCTCGCTTTCTTCACGTGACATAGTTTGACGTCGAGCTTTTATCTGCACAAAAGCCGCTGTATTTTAACCGAATTTTCCTCCTTTGGCTGGTCAATCGACTGTCATGAGACAGGGCGGGCAGCGGACAAAAAAACGAGGTTTCGCCCAAGCCCCGGTTCAGCGTAAAATCAGACCCTGAACTTTTCTTTCGCACGCCCAAGATTTTGGATCAGCTCGTACTGGATTTAGCCCCTGTTCCCCTGCCGGTTTTCGATACTTTCGTCGCCGAGCGCAACCGGGAAGTGATCTCTGCCCTGACCGACCCGGGCAGCGAACGCTTCATCTATTTGTGGGGCGATGCCGGCAGCGGCAAGACGCACCTGCTGCAGGCCTGGATTGCCCATGCCGAGACGCTGGGGCGTTCCTCCATCTATCTCGACGCCAAGCTGGAGCGCCTGCCGGACTTCGCCCGCGAGGCCAGCTTCATCGCCGTCGACCATATCGATGACCTGGATCCGGATGATCAGATCACCCTGTTCTCGATCTACAACTCGCTGAAAGATGCCGGCAGCGGTTACCTGCTGATGGCCGGGCGCAAGCCGCCGCTGGCGCTGGCCGTGCGCGATGACCTGCGCACCCGGCTGGGCTGGGGCCTGGTGTTCGAGGTCAAGGCGCTGTCCGACGAGGAAAAACTGGCTGCCCTGCATGCCCACGCCGCCAAGCGGCAGCTGGCGGTAGCCGACGATGTGTTCCGCTATCTGCTGACCCACTGGCGGCGCGACCTGTCCAGCCTGATCTCGATGCTCGACATGCTCGATCGCTACTCGCTGGCCATGCGCCGGCCGATTACCGTGCCGCTGGTCAAAAACGTTTTGCAAACCACCAGAGCCCAACCATGAATCTCGCGATTTTCGATCTCGACAATACCCTGATTGCCGGTGACTCCGAGGCCGAGTGGCCGCGTTTCATGCTCAAGCGCGGACTGCTGCCGCCGGCGCACCTGGAAAAGAGCGAGGCGTATTACCAGCAGTACCTGGCCGGAACACTCAACCTGCAGGAAGCACTCAACCACCAGCTGGCGCACCTGGCGGACTTCCCGCGCAGCGAGCTGGATGCCCTGCATGCCGAATACATGGCCGAGCACATCCTGCCGATCATTCCGGACAAGGCGCGCCAGTTGCTGGCGGCACACCGGGCGCAGGGCGATCTGGTGCTGATCATTACCGCGACCAACCGCTTCCTCACGGCGCCGATTGCCGCCGAACTGGGCGTCGAGCACCTGATTGCCATCGAGCTGGAACAGGATTCGGCCGGCAATTTCACTGGTCGTTCCGAAGGCGTGCTGAGCTTCCAGGAGGGCAAGATCACCCGCCTGCATGCCTGGCTGGCCGAGCGCGGCGAACAGCTGGCGCAGTACGACAAGACCTTCTTCTACAGTGACTCCAAGAACGATCTGCCCCTGTTGTCGCTGGTGAGCCACCCGGTGGCAGTGGATCCGGACCCGGTACTGCGTGCCCATGCCGAGGCGCATGACTGGCCCGTCGTCTCGCTGCGCGACTGAGGCGGCCCATGGACAAGCTCGAAGCCTTGCTGGTGCGCGCCGAGACCGTGCTGTCGCGGCTGGAGACCCTGTTGCCGCCGGCACCGCAGGCCCCGGACTGGACCGCCCCGGCCTTCGTCTGGCGCCGTCAGGGCGCGGCGGGCTGGCTGGCGCCGATTCATGAGCCCCACACCCTGTTGCCCGGGCAGTTGACCCATGTCGAACGGCAGCGCGAGCAGCTGATCCAGAACACGCGCCAGTTCGTGCGCGGCCGGCCGGCCAATAATGTGCTGCTGACCGGGGCGCGCGGCACCGGCAAGACCTCGCTGATCAAGACCCTGCTGCCGCTGTTCGCCGACCAGGGGCTGCGCCTGATCGAGGTCGACAAGGATCATCTCGCCGATCTGCCGATGATGGTCGATCTGGTGGCCGGGCGACCCGAGCGCTTCATCCTGTTTTGCGATGACCTCTCCTTCGAGGCCGGCGATGATGGCTACAAGGCGCTCAAGGTGGCGCTCGATGGCGGAATTGCCCGCCGGGCGGCCAACCTGCTGGTGTATGCCACCTCCAACCGGCGCCACCTGCTGCCGGAGCGTCAGGCCGACAATCTCGATACTCACGCCCGCGATGGCGAGATCCATCCCGGCGAAGCCATTGAGGAAAAGATCTCGCTGTCGGATCGCTTCGGCCTGTGGCTGTCGTTTTATCCCTTTGATCAGCAGGCGTACCTGGATGCCGTCCGTGGCTGGCTGGCGCATTTTGCCGTCGAATTCGATGCCGTGGCCGAACGGGCAGCGCTGCAATGGTCCCTCACCCGTGGCGGCCGTTCCGGGCGTGTGGCCTGGCAGTTTGCCTGCGACTGGGCCGGGCGCAGCAAGAAAGAACGCAAGGTATGGCAGGCGACATGACCTCCCCAAAAATCATTGAAGTGGTGGCCGGGGTTCTGACCCGGCCCGATGGCAGCTATATGCTCGGCAGCCGCCCGGAGGGCAAACCCTATGCGGGTTACTGGGAATTCCCCGGCGGCAAGGTCGAGCCGGGCGAAAGCTTCGAGCAGGCGCTGGCGCGCGAGCTGGCAGAAGAAATGGGCATCCGCATGACGCGGGCCAGTTACTGGCAGACGCGCGAGCACCACTATGAACATGCCTCGGTCAGGCTGCGCTTTTTCCGTGTCTGGGACTGGCAGGGCGAGCCGCGTCCGCTGGAGGGGCAGCAGTTTGCCTGGATGGCGCCGGGCACCGTGACGGTCGAGCCGATGCTGCCGGCCAATGGCCCGATCATCAAGGCCCTGTCCCTGCCATTCGACTATGCCATCACCTGTGCCCATCTGGTGGGCGAGGACGCCATTCTGCACCGGCTGAGTGCGCCGGATGCCCCGCGCCTGGTGCAGGTGCGCGAGCCGGAGATGAGCCTGCCGGCGCTGCGGCGCTTCACCGAGGCGGTGGCGCAGCGGGTGCATGGCTATGGGGGGCGTGTGCTGGTCAATGCCGATCCGGCACAGCTGGCTGGGTGGCCGATTGATGGTGTGCACCTCACGGCGGCACGCCTGCAGGCCTGTCATGCCCGGCCTGACTTCCCCTGGGTCGGTGCCTCCGTGCATCAGGCCGCTGAGCTGCAGCAGGCCGGTGAGCTCGGTCTGGACTATGCGCTGCTGGGACATGTGCTGCCGACGCCGAGCCACCCCGGCGCGCCGGGGCTGGGCTGGACTGGTTTCAGCCAGATGCTGGCGGTCGGTGCGCCCCTGCCGGTGTATGCGCTTGGCGGGCTGAACGCGGCGGACCTGGCGCTGGCGCAGGCGCATGGCGCGCACGGCGTGGCCCTGATGCGGGGCGCCTGGTCATGAACCGCCGCCAGTGGCTGCTGCTCGCGCTGGCCTTGCTGGCGCTGGGCATCGTCAAGCTGGTGGTGCTGCGCTGGTATTGGCAGTCCGGACAGGACAAGTCCGTGGCACAGACCTTGCCCTGTGCGGCAGGGGCGACCTCCTGTGCTTTGCCGGGCGGCGGCACCCTGCGCTTTTTCGGTCCGATCGTGGTGGGGCAGTCCTTTGTCATCGAACTGACCGGGGTCGGCGGCGAGGAGCCGGCAGCGGAATTCAGCATGCAAAGCATGGACATGGGATTCAACCGCTACCGCTTCGTACGCAGCGCCACGGGGTGGCGCGCGCGGGCGACCCTGCCGGTCTGTGTTACCGGGCGCCGCGACTGGCAGATGGTCTTGCTGCTGAACGGGCAGCGCTACCGCCTGCCCCTGCAGGTGAAATGACAACAGGCGCCGAGGCGCCTGTTGTCGTCTGAAGTCCACCGGTTTATGCGGCGGAGGCCTTCTTCTTCATGTGCATCTGTTTCTTGTGCATGGGCTTGTGCTGTTTTTCCATCTGTTTCATGTCCTTCGGGGCCGAGGCGTCGGCGGCAAAAGCCGGCGCGGCGACGGCGCACGCCAGTAGCAGGGCAACAACGGTTTTCATGGGCGGTTCCTGTCTGTGCGGGGTTGTCAGAGGTCGCGAGCAGGGAAGGGCCTCGGCAGCTTATCGGCTCAGGTAGTCCAGGACGATGGCGACAAACAGCACCAGACCGACACGGTTGTTATCCAGGAAAGCCTTGAAGCAGCGCTGCCGGTCACGCCCCTTGATCTCGCGGTACTGAAGCATAATCAGGAATGCGGATACAAGTATCCCGGCATAAAAGACCAGGCCGAACTGCCACTGGCGGCCGAGCCAGCTCATCAGGACCAGAAACACGGCGTGGCACAGCATGACCGCCTCGGCATCGAAACGGCCAAAGGTAATGGCCGAGGTCTTGATGCCGATTTTCAGATCGTCCGGTTTGTCGGCCATGGCATAGGCCGTGTCGTAGGCCACCACCCAGAAAGCCGTCGCCAGCATCATCAGCCAGGCCAGCAGCGGGACATGGTTGCCGATGGCGGCAAAGGCCATGGGGATGCCAAAGGAAAAGGCGATGCCCAGATAGGCCTGCGGCAGCGGGAAGAAACGCTTGGTATAGGGGTAACTGGCGGCCACCAGCACCGCCGGCACGCTCAACAGCAGGGTGAGCCGGTTGAGCGGCAGGATCAGCAGCAGGGACAGCAGCGCCAGGCCGCCAGCCAGCAGCAAGGCCTCCTTGCCACTGACCGCCTTGCGTGCAAAGGGACGCCCGCTGGTGCGCGCCACCAGGGCATCGAAATCACGGTCGGCATAATCGTTGATGACACAGCCCGCCGAGCGCATCAGCAAGGTGCCCAGACAGAAGATCAGCAGAACCGGCAGCGTCGGGTGGCCGGCCGAGGCAATCCAGATGGCCCACAACGTCGGCCAAAGCAGCAGCAGGGTGCCGATGGGCTTGTCCAGACGCATCAGTTGGCTGTAGATGGTCAGCCTGTCGCGCAGCGCTGTCGTCACAGGAAGGTCTCCAAGACCGGCAGAAAGGCCTCGCATACATTCAGGGCGGCGCCATCGAGCAGAAAAGTGGAGCGTCGGGCGGCATAGCGCGGCGCCTCTTCCATATCCTGGCCGCGCACCAGCGCAAACAGCGGGTGGCCGGGCTGCAGCTCACGATAGCGCAGGGGTTGACGTATAATCGCGCTGTCCTGACTGAACAGCGTCAGGCCGAGCGAGCGGCTGCCGCGCTGCAGGATCGGCTCCCAGACCGGGCAACCGGGGCGGATGATGCTGCGCGCCACGACGACACAAACGCCATCCAGCGTCAGGGCGACATGCCGGGCGCTGAGCGGGCTGCCGGCGGCCGCGCCGACCAGGTCGGCCTCGTCGGAGGCGGCCACCGAAGGCCCCTGATACAGTACGCGCACGGCAAACTCGCGACCGGTGGCCATCAGTCGTTCCGTCAGGGAGGTGCTGTCCGTCAGCCATGGCTGCAGCAGCGCAGAGGTGTGGGGCGGCGTGGCCGCCCAGTGTGTATCGGCAAACATGGCGCACATTATGCCAAACGTAAACCCTGCTGTCCCGTGGCCCGACGACACGGCAGACAGATCATCCTGTGGAGACCCGCCATGCTCAATGCCCTGATCTGGCTGCTGGGCTACCAGATCGCCGGCGAGGCGCTGGCCCGCCTGCTGTCCCTGCCGGTGCCCGGTCCGGTGCTGGGCATGCTGCTGCTGTTTCTGACACTGTGCCTGCGCCGCGGCATTCCGGATGACCTGCGCAGCACCGTACCGGGCCTGCTGCGCCATCTGTCGATGCTGTTCATTCCCGCCGGGGTCGGGGTCATGCTCTGGCGCAGTCAGCTGGCGCCGCTGGCCTGGCAGTTGCTGGCCGTCGTGCTGCTGGCCACCCTGTTGACCTGGCTGGCCAGCGCCGGCCTGCTGCATGCCTTGCTGCGCAGAAAGGCCAGACAGCCATGAACGCAGCCCTGCTGGCCGTCCGCCACTCCCCGCTGACCGGCCTGTTCCTGACCCTGCTGGCTTATCGGCTGGCCATCCTGCTCAACCGGCGCTGCCATGGCCATCCCCTCACCAATACGGTGCTGGTCGGTGTCCTGCTGGTGATGCTGGTGCTCTGGGCAACTGGCATCCGCTACGAGGAGTACATGGCGGGCGGACGTTTCATTCACCTCCTGCTCGGCCCGGCAACCGTGGCGCTGGCCGTGCCGCTGTATGACAACCTGCACCACCTCAAGCGCCATGCCGCCGTGTTGGGGCTGGCGCTGCTGGGCGGCGGGGCAGTCGGCATTCTCTCCGGCGGTTTGCTGGGCAAGCTGCTGGGACTGCCCCGGCCCATCCTGTTGTCCCTGCTGCCGCGCTCGGCCACCACCCCCATCGCCATGGGCATTGCCGAACAGATTGGCGGCATCCCCTCGGTGGCGGCCGCCGGTGTCATCCTGACCGGCATCCTCGGCGCTGCCTTGCTCGGTCCCTTGCGGCAGCGCTTTCCACGGCTGGACGACATGACGCTTGGGTTTGCCACCGGTGTGGCGGCGCACGGCGTCGGCACCGCCAGAGCGCTGCAGTTGTCGGAGACCGCTGGCGCCTTCGCCGGCCTGGCCATGGGGTTGAACGGTTTGTGGACAGCGGTGCTGGTGCCTCTGATTTGCAGTATGCTGAAGTAATAACCAACGCTTTGAATGTCATGCAGAGAGGGACTCATGGATTTGATCCTGTGGCGTCACGCCGACGCCGAAGAAGGCTCTGACGATTTGTCGCGGGCCCTGACCCGCAAGGGCCAGCAGCAAGGGCGCAGCATGGCGGCCTGGCTGGGGCGTCGTCTGCCGCAAGACTATGTGGTGCTGGCGTCAGAGGCCAAGCGCTCACGCCAGACGGCGGCCTTTCTCAGCAAGGGGTTCGAGACCGAGGCGGCCCTGAACCCCGGTGCCGCCATGGAAGACGTGCTGGCGGTGCTGGATCAGTACCATCATGTCGACACGGTGGTGCTGGTCGGCCATCAGCCTTATCTGGGCCGCCTGGCCGCCCGGCTGATGTCCGGCGATCCGCAGTACTGGAACATCAAGAAGGGGGCCATCTGGTGGCTGGGCCTGCGTCATCAGGCCGGTGGCGATCCGGTCCGCCTGAAAGCCATGATCACCCCGGGGATGCTCGACGACTGATTGCGTTACAATGTCGGCATGAAGCGGATTTTTCTCATGATGCTGGCGCTGTGCCTGACAGTGCCGGCACTGGCTGCGAATCAGAATCTGACCTTGCTGGAGCAGATGGCGCGCAGCTATGTGCAGGGCGAACTGAGTCAGCGTCCCCAGGCCACCTTCCGTCTCGGCAGGCTGGACCGCCGTCTGGCTCTGCCGGCCTGCCCCGCCCCTCAGGTGGCATGGGCCGATGGTGCCGTGCCAGGCGGCAACACCTATATCGATCTCTATTGCCTGGCACCGGCCTGGCGTCTGCGCCTGCCGGTCGCCATCAACGAGACCGTGCTCGGCCTGGTGCTGACCCGGCCTGTCAGGGCCGGCGACACGCTGGAACCGGGCGATGTGCGCCAGGCGCCGCTACCGGATGCCGCCATGGCGCGTGATGTACTGTCGGACCCCGCCCAGGTCGTTGGTCAGAGCATGACCAGCGGTGCTGCCGCCGGGATCTGGCTGCGTAATTTCATGGTGCGCCCGCCATTTGTTGTGAAAATGAATCAGCGTGTGAGAGTGGTTGTCAGTGGTGACGGATTCAGCGTGGAGGCCGAGGGGGTCGCCATCGCCAATGGCCGCGCGGGTGACGTCGTGACGGTGCGCATGCCCAACGGACAGTTGTTGCGCGGCGTGGCGGGACAAGATGGTGTAGTAAGCTTATCTAATTAAAATAATTTCTCATGTTACGCATATTTGAGACGATAATACAGGTAACCGTGGAGTCTTGAAGGAAGGGACCCAATCATGAAAATCGATCAATCGGGTAATATCCAGGATCTTTATCCGGCGCAGAACAAGCCGGCCAAGCGCAAGCAGGACACTGAATCGTCCAGCTCCAGTGCGCCGTCGTCTCAGGTTGCCATCAACCCGCTGGCCAGCCAGATCAATGAGGTTGCCCAGAACATGGCGACCGAGCCGTCTTTTGATATGGCCAAGGTCGAATCCATCAAGAGTGCGATCGCTGCCGGCAACTTCAAGATCAACGCTGAGGATATTGCCGACGGGCTGATTAATTCGACCAGGCAGTTGCTGGCGGGCTGAGACGCGCGCATGACAGCCTGATATATGGATGGTTATGGCGGATATTGAATTGTTTGCCAGATTTTGCCGGGACGAAACCGAACAGGTGTCCCGGCTAATTGCATTTCTGGAAATGGAACAACAGGCCCTGTTGGCCGGCGAGGTGCTGAAGCTGGAGCAGCTGGCCGATGACAAGAGCCGGGCGCTGGATCAACTGGCGCAACTGAGCCAGCAGCGTCAGCAATGGATGCAGACCCAGGGGCTGACCAGCCCGCAGGCGGTGCATGAATGGCTGACTTCGCGGCCGGCACTGTGTGATGCCTGGTTTCAGCTCGAGGGCGCGATCAAGCGCGCCGTGGTGCTGAACGAATTTAACGGCCAGCAGATCAATCAGGGGCTGCACCGTGCCCGGGAGGGGCTGAATGTCCTCAAGAGCGCGGCGGCGTCGATGATGTCCTACGGGCCGGATGGCGCCCAGGCGCAAGTACCGATCGGTGGCCGTCACCTTGGTTCGGCCTGACAAGTGATTGCCGGGTGGTAGTTGTGGTATCTTCCAGTTGGGCCTGAACAACCTTCCAAAAACAATGACCCTGCTATCACTGATCTTCGCACTGGGGCTCGAGCAGATTCGCCCGCTCGGCAACCGCAACCGCGTCTGGCTGCTGTTCATTCGATTCGCCAATCATCTCGAGCGAAATCTGAATGCCGGCGCCAACCGGCATGGCGTCTTTGCCTGGCTGCTGGCCATTGTGCCGGCGATGCTGCTGAGCATTGTCATTTATTACGGACTGAAAGCCATCAGTCCGGTGCTGGCCTTGTGCTGGAACGTTTTCGTGCTGTACCTGACGATGGGGTTCCGCCACTTCTCCAGTGCGTTTTCCGATATTTCCCTGGCGCTGGCCGAGGGGCGTGATCTGGATGCCAGGGTCGCCCTGTCGCGCTGGACCGGGCAACCGAGCGCCGAGCTGTCCGTCAACGAGATCGCCCGCCTGTCGATCGAGCAGGGCGTCATGGACAGCTATCGTTTCGTGTTCGGGACCATGTTCTGGTTCGTACTGCTGCCGGGACCTTCCGGCGCGCTGATGTATCGCCTGAGCCAGATGCTGTACCAGAAGTGGGGCAATCGTCCGCAGGCGGAAGACCGCTTCGGGCAGTTTGCCGACCGGGCTGCCAGCTGGCTGGACTGGCTGCCTGTGCGTCTGACCGCCGCCAGTTTCGCCGTGATGGGCGATTTTGAAGATGCGGTGTACTGCTGGCGCTCCCAGGCCAAAGCCTGGGGTCATTACGCCAACGGTATCCTGCTGGCGTCCGCAGCCGGTGCCCTCGGCATCCGGCTGGGTGACCCGCTGAAGCAGGACTATACGGTCAAGTTCCGGCCGGAACTCGGTCTCGGCGATGAAGCCGATCCGAACTATCTGCGTAGTGCCGTCGGGTTGATCTGGCGCTCCGCCCTGTTGTGGTTACTGGTCATCCTGCTCATGAGCGTGGCCAGCCTGCTGGGCTGAGAGATCGCGCCGACCCCCTGCGCCGCCCCGAAGGGCGGCGTTGGCATTCTTGCCCCTTGCGGGTGTGATGTACAGTGCCGTCGCTGGCACTGCTGAAGAATTATCAGTGGAGATTTCACATGTCTTTTTCCGAACTTGGCCTGTCGCCGGAGCTGCTCCGTGCCATCGGCGAGCAGGGCTATAACGAGCCCACCCCGATCCAGGCCAAGGCCATCCCGTTGGTGTTGACCGGCCGCGACATGCTGGCTGCCGCACAAACCGGTACCGGCAAGACCGCCGCCTTCATGCTGCCGATCCTGGAGCGCCTGAAGAAATACGCCAATGCCAGCGCCTCGCCGGCCATGCACCCGGTGCGCGCCCTGATTCTGTCGCCGACGCGCGAGCTGGCTGACCAGATCGGCGTCAACGTCAAGGCCTACACCCGTTATCTGCCGCTGCGCGCCACCACCATCTTCGGCGGCATCAATATGGATCCCCAGGTGGCCGAACTGCGGCGCGGGGTCGAGATCCTCATCGCCACCCCGGGGCGCCTGCTGGACCACGTTTCGCAAAAAACCGTGCAGCTGAACAAAGTCGATGTGCTGGTGCTGGACGAAGGCGACCGCATGCTCGACATGGGCTTCATCCAGGACATCCGCAAGATCATGGCCTTGCTGCCGCGTGAACGGCAGACCCTGCTGTTCTCCGCCACCTTCGCGCCGGAAATCAAGAAGCTGGCCGAAGACTTCATGCGAGACCCGCAGGTGGTCGAAGTCGCGCGCCAGAACTCGACCAATGAAGACGTCGAGCAACTGGTCTATGCCGCGGATGGCTGGCAGAAGCGCAAGCTGCTGTCGCACCTGATCCGCAATCGCGACATGGGCCAGGTCATTGTCTTCTGCAAGACCAAGCTCAGCGCCGATCAGCTTGCCCGTGACCTCAAGCGCGACGGTCATGCCGCCGAAGCCATTCACGGCGACAAGGCCCAGGCAGCCCGACTGGAAACCCTGTCTGCCTTCAAGGAAGGCAGCATCAAGGTGCTGGTGGCGACCGATGTCGCTGCCCGCGGTCTGGACATCACCGAACTGCCCTATGTGGTCAACTTCGAGCTGCCCAACGCCCCGGAAGACTACGTGCACCGCATTGGCCGTACCGGTCGTGCCGGTGCCTCCGGCGTTGCCATCTCGCTGATGTCCCAGGAAGAAAGCCGTCAGCTCGAGGCGATCAACAAGCTGATCCGCAAGAACCTGGAAGCGCAGGCGGTGGATGGCTTCTGGCCCTCCTGGATGCCGCGCCCGGTGGTGGAAGCCCCGGTGGCACCGACGGCCGCCGCCCTGACCGGTGCCCCGGAAGGGATCAAGCAGCCCAAGGCCGTTCGCCGTGGTCGCGGCAAGCAACAGCGTGAAATCCCGGCATTGCTGCTGCCGCCGCGCTACAAGGTCAACGCCCCTGCCCGCTGAGCATTCTGACCGGCATTTCCCTGCCATGGGTCGCAATCCGATATACTGCGACCCATGGAACCCTCTGCGCCGCCCTTTGCCGGGCTGACTCCCGATACCCTGCTCGACGCCGTCGAGACCCTGGGCCTGCGCCCTGATGGCAGCCTGCTGGCGCTCAACAGCTACGAAAACCGTGTCTATCAGATCGGCATGGACGAAGGGCCGCCACTGGTCGCCAAGTTCTACCGGCCCGAACGCTGGACCGAGACACAAATCCTCGAAGAGCATGCCTTCGTGGCCGCCCTGGCCGGGCTGGAAATCCCGGTTGTCCCCGCGCTGGACTTTGCCGGGCACACCCTGCACCGGCACGCTGACTACCGTTTTGCCCTGTTTCCGCGTCGCGGCGGTCGCATGCCGGATTTCGACCAGGCCGACACCCTGATGTGGATGGGCCGCTTCATGGGGCGCATTCATGCGCTTGGCGCCAGCCAGCCCTACCAGCACCGTCCTGCCCTGAATATCGAGACCTTCGGCGAAGAACCGCTGGCCTGGCTGATGGCGCATGACTGGCTGCCGGCCGAGTTGCGCGAGGTGTATCAGGGCGTGGCCCGACAGGCCCTGGATGGCGTGCGGCGCTGCTTTGACCGCGCCGGCGCGGTACGCAGCATCCGTCTGCATGGCGATTGTCATGCCGGCAATGTGCTCTGGACCGATGACGGTCCGCACTTCGTCGATTTCGATGACAGCCGCAGCGGTCCGGCGGTACAGGACCTGTGGATGCTGTTGTCCGGCGAGCGGTCAGACCAGGTGCGCCAGCTGGCCGATCTGCTGGCCGGCTATGAGGACTTCTGCGAATTCGATACCCGCGAGCTCTATCTCATCGAAGCGCTGCGCACCCTGCGCCTGATGCATTACAGCGCCTGGCTGGCACGGCGCTGGCATGACCCGGCCTTTCCCGCCGCCTTCCCCTGGTTCGGCAGCCAACGCTACTGGCAGGATCGTATCCTTGAGCTGCGCGAGCAGATCGCCCTGATGGACGAGCCTCCCCTCTGGCCGGTCTGATCCTGCCGACGAAAAAAAGCCCGGTCACCATGACCGGGCCAGACGGAATGCCGGTCACTTACCAGAGGTGGATGCGCTCGCTCTGCGGCTTGAACATCTTGTCACCTGCCTTGACCTCGAAGGCGTCATAGAACCCATCGGTATTCACCGCCGCCCCCTGCGGCCGGAACGCCGCTGGTGAGTGCGGATCGGTCACCAGCAGCTTCAGCAGGGCCTGATCCTTGATCTTGCTGCGCCATACCTGCGCAAACCCGATAAAGAAGCGCTGATCACCGGTCAGCCCGTCGATCACGGCCGCTGGCTTGCCCCCCAGTGACAGGTGATAAGCCTTGTAGGCAATCTGCAGGCCGGCATTGTCGGCAATATTCTCCCCCAGCGTGAGCTTGCCGTTGATGTGCTTGCCCGGCAGCGGCTCATAGGCATCGTACTGCGCCACCAGCTTGCTGGTCAGCGCATCAAAGCGGCTGCGGTCCTCCGGCGTCCACCAATTGCGCAGCTTGCCATCCCCGTCGAACTGGCTGCCCTGATCATCAAAGCCATGGCTGATCTCATGGCCGATCACCGCGCCGATCGCCCCGTAGTTCACCGCCTCATCCGCCCTGGCATTGAAGAACGGCGGCTGCAGGATGCCGGCCGGGAAGACGATTTCATTCAGCGAAGGGTCGTAATAAGCGTTGACCGTCTGCGGCGTCATCTGCCATTCCGTGCGATCGACCGGGCGGCCCAGCTTGCTCAGCCGGTACTGATAGGCAAATTGCGAGGCACGCAGCACGTTGCCGGCAAGATCGTGGCGATCAATCTGCAACTTGCCATAATCTCGCCACTTGGCCGGATAGCCGATCTTGATCTGATACTTGGACAGTTTTTCCTGCGCAGCCTGACGCGTCGCCGGCGTCATCCAGCTCAGCTTGTCGATGCTTTGCTGGTAGGCCTGCATCAGATTGTGGACCAGCTCATCCATCCTGGCCTTGGCCTCGGGCGGGAAGTACTGCGCCACATACAGCTTGCCCAGCGCCTCGCCCATCGAGCGTTCCACCAGCGACACGCCGTTTTTCCAGCGCGCGCGCTGCTCCTTCACGCCGGACAGCGCCTGCTGATGCAGCGCGAAATGCGCATCCACAAACGGCTTGCTCAGGAAGGGGGCATAGCCGTCCAGCAGACGGATGGTCAGATAATCGCGCCAGACCGGCAACGGCGTGTCATGCAACAGCTCGCCCAGTGCCTTGACATAGCTTGGCTGGGTCAGGTTCAGCTTGTCCGTATTGCCCACCCCGGCCGCTGCAAACCAGATCTGCCAGTCGATGCCGGGTGCGGTTTTCTGCAACTGGGCCCGGCTCATCGGGTTATAGGTCTTGATCGGGTCGCGGTTGGTGACGTTGTCCCATTGCGCCTGGGCAATGCGGGTTTCCAGCGTCAGCACGGCCGTGGCCCGTTCGGCGGCATGGCTCATCCCGGCCAGGGTAAACAGCTGGGTCAGATAACCCTGGTAGGCCTGGCGCGCGGCGACAAAACGGGCATCGTTCTGCAGGTAATAATCGCGATCCGGCAGACCCAGACCATCCTGATTCAACTGCAACAGCGTCACGCCCGGATTGGCGGCATCCGGATCGACGCTGACACTGATCGGCAGCTCTATCGGCGCGGCCTGCAGCTGACCCAACAGACGCGTGAGCGCCGGCAGACTGTCCGCCCCGGCGATCTGAGCCAACTGGCCGGACAGCGGGCTGAGGCCGCGCTGATCAGCCGATTTCACATCCATGAAGCTCAGGTAAAGATCCGCCAGCTTGCGTTCCTCCTTAGAGGCGGACGGCGCCTTGGCGACTTGTTCGATCAACTGCCGGCTGCGGGCTTCATTGTCATCGCGCAGCTTATTGAAGGCGCCATAGGAGGCATGGTCGCCGGGAATACTGGTGGTCTTGACCCACTGACCATTGACGGCCGAGAAGAGGTCATCCTGGATGCGAACCGAACGATCGAAGCCGCTGAAGTCGATGCCGGATACCGGTGCGCTCAGGGCTGAGGCAGAACCAAATGCCAAACCAAGCAATAATGCCAATGAATGCAGTTTCATGGGTGTCTTTCTTGTGATTTGAGCGAAAGAGGATGCAAGTCTGCTATTTTGCGGCATGGCGCGAGAGGGTGCCACTGGCGTAGTTGCCTTGGGTCAAACGATATGCCGTAAACATACCTTGGCATGCAGGTACCCGCCTGTCCATTGTCCTGACCGGACAGGCGGGGGAAGAGGAGGGCAGTGAAGCGGGGCCGGTGACCGCGACGGGTACCGGCCGGTACAAGCATCAGGCGGTGGTATTGATCTGCGAGCCGGTCAACTGGCCACTGGTGTTGACCGTCGGGGCCTGAATCTTGCCGCCCCCGTCATCTCCGTCACCATCACTGCGGGCTTCCTTGCCATTGACCTTGGGCTCGGCGGCCTCGCGCGTCGCACTGGTTGCCGGGGTATAGACCTGGCTATTGCCAGAAGAAACGGGGCTGATCGACATCATGGACTCCTTGTTCGGCGATGCGCCGGTCTGTAAGAGAAGAGCTCAGTAAACTGATCTCACTTCTTCTATCGGCACGGCAGCGGTTGAGTTTAGGGTTTTTTGCTAAAAAACACAAAAAAATCAATATATTAATCCAATATTAAGGTCGAATGGCCATGGGCGGTGCCTGTTGCTTGCATTGTAGTCGTCATACAGGATTTTGCTGCCAGGCAAGGGGAAGGGTGCCTTTCCTGCGCCGGAAAAATTCCGAAGGATGGCTGCTGCGCGGTATCATGCACCATTGTCTTCGAATGCATTGATTTCATGGATACCCTGCAAGCCCTGCAAACCCTCGCCAACGATCCCGATTTCCGCCTGTTGCGCCGCGTGCCGGAAAGCCTGCCGCCCGTTGCGGAAGCCGAAGGGGATACCGGTCTGGCGCTGATCATCGATACCGAAACCACCGGCATGGACAAACAGCGGGACCTGGTCATCGAGGTTGGCATGCTGCTGGTGCGTTATCGCCGCGATACCGGCGAGTGGCTGGCGATCGAGGGACACTATGACGGCCTCGAAGACCCGGAGCAGCCGCTGTCGCGCGTGGTGCAGACCGTCACCGGTTTGCGCGATGCCGATCTGGCCGGCCAGCAAATGGATGACGAGCGCGTCAATGCGCTGGCCAGTCAGGCCGATCTGGTCATCGCCCACAATGCTGCCTTTGACCGCCCCTTCCTCGAACGACGCTGGCCGGTGTTCCGCGACAAAGCCTTTGCCTGCTCGGTGAACGAAATCGACTGGATGGAGGCGGGTTTCACCAGTGCCAAGCTGGAGCTGCTGGTCTACCACTGTGGCTATTTCTACGACAGCCACCGTGCGCTGAATGACTGCTGGGCTCTGCTGTTCATGCTCGGGCAGGTGCTGGAACCGCGCGGCGAAACCGCGCTGGCCGCCCTGCTGCAAAGCGCGGACAAACCGTCGTTTCTGCTGAACCTGCAAGTGCGCTTCGACGACAAGGACAAGCTCAAGGCCGTCGGCGGGTTTCAGTGGCAGGACGGCAGCGATGCCCGCTACCTGCCCAAGAGCTGGTTGCGCCGCTGCAAGGACAAAGTCGAACTGCGCGCGGTGCTGGACCAGATCCATGCCGCGGTGTTCGGCGGCAAGTCCTTTCCCTGTCAGATCGGCAAACTGACTGCGTGCGAACGTTATGCGGCAGATTCGCCGAATATTCGCATGAAAAGCTATGAATTCCCCGCGCCGGGAGCTTGATCCAGGCCAAATGCCGAACCCATGCGGCAGTCTATATTGAAGCGATTGACCGGCCTGCGGGCTGCTGTCCTAAGGCCGTGAAATGCCGGTGCCTTTGATGACCTGCATTTCCGGATCGCTGACAATCTTTTCGATCTTGAAGATGTCACTGGCCAGCCATTCGCTGGTCAGGGTGCGATACCGGTCCATGTCGGCGCATTGAATGCGCACGACATAGTCGAACTGACCACTGACCAGCCAGCAATCCAGGACTTCGTCGCGCTGCCGCACTTCCGCCTCGAAGGCCTGCTGTGCCGAGCGGCCGCTCTGGCTGGAAAACGCGATCTTGGCGTGCAGGGTCACGCCCAGCGGGTGGACGTCTTCGTCGATGATGGCCGTGTAGCCACGGATAATGCCGGCCTGCTCCAGCCGGCGTACCCGCTCCTGGCAGGGGCGGGGGGTCAGGTAAACGATTTCCGACAGGCGCTGGTAAGTGATGCGCCCGTCCTGACGCAGGACCTCGAGGATTTTGCGATCAATGCGGTCGAGCTGGCTGATGGCAAGTTTCTTGTCGTCCCGTTTCATGGCAAAAGCCCCGGAGAGTACTGTGTTTAAAGGTTTGCAGCGGAATCCGCTGTCGTGCTGTCGAATATAACAGAAACCGCTGTCAGCCAACAGGAATTACAGCCGGAATTGTTAGGCAAATGCTCGCAAAATGAGCCCCATTCTCACCCGCCTGATTTCATCACGAGGTCATGTCATGCAAACCACGAAACACATCCTGATGGTCCGTCCGACCAACTTCACCAGCAACCCGGATACCATGGGCAGCAACACCTTCCAGCACGCCGATATGACGGCCGAAGAAGGCCAGGCCGCTGCCGTACGCGAGTTCGACGAATACGTCGCGCTGCTGCGTGAAGCCGGTGTCGATGTCATGGTGATTCAGGATCGCCAGACGCCGCACACCCCGGACTCGATTTTCCCGAACAACTGGATCACCACCCATGATGACGGCACGGTCATCCTGTACCCGATGGAAGCCCTGAACCGCCGCCTGGAACGTCGTCGCGACATTCTGGAATGTATTGGCGAACGCTTCGATATTTCCTCGGTCATGGACTTCAGCTCCTACGAATCGAAAGAGTACTTCCTGGAAGGGACCGGCTCGATGGTGCTGGACCGGGAAAACTACATCGCCTATGTCTGCCGCTCCTCGCGCAGCCATGAAATGGTCGAAGGGGCATTTGCCAAGGTCATGGGCTACAGCACTGTCTGGTTCACTGCCGTCGACAAGTCCAACATGCCGATCTATCACACCAACGTGATGATGCATGTCGGCAGCAAGATGGCCGTGGTGTGCCTGGAATCCATCCTCAGCCCGTACGAACGCAAGGCCGTTGTGCAGTCGCTGGAAAAGAGCGGCAAGGAAATCGTCGACATCACCCTGGATCAGGTCGAGCACTTCGCCGGCAACTGTATCGAGCTCAAGGGCCACAAGGATCAGCCGATCCTGGCGCTGTCCCGTCAGGCATGGGGGTCGCTCAGCAAGGGCCAGCAGGAACAGATCCTGAAGTATGTGACCCCGGTGCAGGCCCCGGTCGATACCATCGAACGACTCGGTGGTGGCGGTGCACGCTGCATGGTGGCGGAAATCCATCTGCCGCTGCGTACCCCGAGCCAGGCCATCGTGTTGCCGGAAACCCATACCCGTCAGGACGATTCGCCCTACCTGTCCTGATCGGCTTGCAAGACGCAGGGAGAGAGAAAGCAAAACCGCCGCGACAACCTGTCGCGGCGGTTTTTTCATGCGTGGTGCAGACAGGGCTTACTGCGCGTTGTCGGCGATAACGACCGGGAAGCGGTCGGCACGCAGGCCGTACAGAATGTAACCGGCCAGCATCACCAGCGCACCCCAGAACACCGCATCGGTACCGGCGGCATAGATGCCGTACAGGCTATACAGCAGCGCGACCATCACGATCACCATATTGCGCAGGTAAATCCCCGACGCCACGGCGTTTTTCTTCATGATGGCCGACAGGGCCGTCAGCGACAGGATATAGGGCACCACATTGGTGAACACCGCCAGATTGACCAGCACGTTGAACTGCTGGTTCAGGCTCGGCGAAATGGTCATCAGCGAGATCACGGTCTGTGCGGCCGTGACGATCACCATGCCCTTGACCGGCGCGCCCTTGCTGTTGACGGCGCTGAATATCTTGGCAAACACCCCCTGATCGGCGGCCGCCTTGGAAACCTGACCGATCGTGAATTGCCAGCCCAGGAGCGAACCGGTGCAGGCAACCACGGCCAGCAGGCTCACCAGGCTACCCAGTGCCGGCGAGAACAGCATGCTGAACGCCAGGCCGAACGGTGCCGAGGACGTGGCCAGTTCATGGTTCGGCACGATACCCTGCATGGCGGTCGTCGACAGAATATAGATCACTGCCGCTACCCCGGTACCGGCCATCACGGCGATCGGTACATTCTTCTTGGGGTTTTCCACCGCGTCCGAGTTGGCGCAGGCCGACTCCATGCCGAGGAAGGCCCACAGGGTCAGGGCAATACTGGAGGAAATGGCTTCGCCGAACGGCTTGTGCTGCACGTTCCAGGCGCTGGTAAACAGATGCGGGTCAAACCAGAACCAACCAAAAATCGCCAGTGTCGCCACCGGGATGATCACCCCCCACACCGTGACGCCACTGATCCGGCCGGTAATGCGCGGACCGCCAAAGTTGGCGATGGCGGTGATCCACAGCAATGCGATGACCCCGATGCAGGTATTCACCGGCGAGGCCGACAACCATGGAACGAAGGGGGAGAGGTAGCCAATGGCCGTGATGGCGATGGCCACGTTGGCGATGGCCAGCGAGAGGTAGTAGGTGTACGAGGCCATGAAGAAGGCCGACTTGCCGTGAGCCTCTTCCGCATAGGCCGACATGCCGCCCGAACGGCTGACGAAGAAGCCGCACTGTGCGAACGAGTAGGCCAGCGCCATCGAGCCCAGCGCCGTGACGACCCAGGACAGCAGCGAAATGGTCCCGACCTTGGCCAGGCTGGCTGGCAGCATGATGATGCCGGAACCCATCATATTGACGGCAACGATAATGGTCAGACCGACCACCCCCATTTTGGTACTTTTGGCAGAACTGGAAGACATGATGATCCCGAATCAATGTTTAAAAAATTTGCGCGTGCTTTGAAACTTGCGCCACAGGGCGCGGGTAGTGCTGAAGGTATGTGCCAATTCACTGCTTCCTGGTTGGCGGTTGGAACATGACGGTTCAATGACGATGTCATTGACGCTGGGCAAGCCAGAGACAGGGACGGAACCGTCGCTTTTTCAATCACATTTCAGAAATCGACAGACGTGTCACCCGCGGTGACACGGCAGGGTGTGCCCGGGGGCACCCGTTTTGACCTGGACCGCCAAGGCCGTCAGCCTGCAGTCCAGCAGAAATCACGTCATACAACCGAATCAGCGTGGGGTAGTCTGACTGGGCCGAAGAGGGTACGTATGCCGGAGATCATGCTCCGGGGATGACAAAACGTCGGACTCGCACAAGGAGTCGAAAAAAGCGGAAGGCCTGATCATTCCAGGCGGTGAAACATCCGAATCAGGTATTCGGCATAATTGTTATATTCGAAAATAATTCTATAGTAACGAGCTCTGGGCAGGCAAGGCAGCCCATTGATCCAGATCAACCCTTTTCCGGGTTGGCTGATTGCCCGTAAATTCCAATGGAATATGACTTGGGTATTTATTCTTGCGCTCACTGCCCGAGGGATCTGGGAGAGACGCAGCGCCTCAGTATTTGTATGGCTTGGCGCCGGGACTCGGTTTGACCCTGTGGCGTAAACCTGTCTAAATCACCGTTTTTTTGAAATGGTTAATTAAGCGTCATTTTGCGACTTGTTATCATTCAAATATGCGAATGATTCTTGCTAAATGACATGCAATATTTTGTCTTGGACTTCCGGCAAAATGACTGTTTACAATAGCTTTCACTTGACCATTTTGGCGTGATGGCGATTTTGCTACGGTATTTAAAAATCAGGGTGTTTTCATGAGTTCAGAAATGACGGTCCGGCCAGCGCAGGATCAGGACGTACAGCGGCAGCAGGTCGCTCATCGCAGCACCATGGTCAGCGTCCTGACGAATGTGGTGCTGACGGTGGGGCAGGTGATGGCCGGTTTTCTTTCCGGCTCGCAGGGCCTGATTGCCGATGGTATCCACTCCTTGTCCGATCTGCTGGCCGACTTCGTGGTGCTGCTGGCCAATCGCCACAGTCAGAAAGCCGCCGATGAAGACCACCAGTATGGCCACCTGCGCTACGAGACCGCCGCATCCCTGGTGCTGGGCGTGCTGCTGCTGGTGGTGGGCGTCGGCATGGTCTGGAACGGTGCGCACAAGGTGCTGGATCCGCAACTGATCGTGCAGGTGCATGGCCTGGCACTGTGGGTGGCGCTGTTCGCCCTGGTGGCCAAGGAAATTCTGTTCCGCTACATGCTGCGCGCCGCACGAAGCGTGGGTTCCAGCATGCTGGAAGCCAATGCCTGGCATGCCCGCTCCGATGCCGCCTCCTCACTGGTGGTGGCCATCGGCATTGGCGGCAACCTGCTGGGTTTCCATCTGCTCGATCCGCTGGCCGCCCTGGTGGTCGGCGTCATGGTCGGCCGCATGGGCTGGACCTTTGCCTGGAATGCCATGCACGACCTGATGGACCGGGCCGCCAGTGACGAACAGATCCGACAACTCAACGACTGCCTGCTCAGCACGCCGGGCGTGCAGGGGCTGCATGATTTGCGCACCCGCATGATGGGCGATCGCATCGTGGTGGACGTGCATCTGGAGGTGGATGGTGACCTGACAGTGCGCCAAGGCCATGCCATTGCCGTGGCCGCCCGCAACAAGGTCCTGACCGCCCTGCCGGTGCTCTATGTCACCACCCACCTTGACCCCGCCGGCGAAGAAGACGAGGACGGCGACTGAGTCCTCCTCCCGGGGGCGGTCGGCAAACCGCCCCTAGACCGACACATCCACCTGACTGATCAGGCCTGCCTGGCCTTGTTCGGTCAGGTAGACCCCGCTGCGGCGCACCTCCCCCTGAGACTGATTGTCGCTATCGCGCAAGCTGAACGGCGTGTCGATGCTGGGCAGCAGAATGGCGCCGATCTGCAGGGACGACAGTGATGCCAGTTGTGCTTTACCCTGGCTGTCCATGCCGGTCCAGACTTTAAGATCGGCAAACACCGGATCACTGCTGTCGATGACCTGATCATGATTACTGTCCTGGCGGGCCAGATCGGCGAAGCCGTTGCCACTTTGCGGGCCAAACAGCTGTCGGCCATCGGTCATCTTGCCATCGTGATTCTTGTCCCAGACCAGCCAGCCGCCCTGGCTGGCAAAAGGCAGGTCGACCAGTTGGCCATTGGCCTGCAAGTCGAATTTCACACTGGCACCACTGAACCGGGTTTCATCCCGGGGCAGCGTGATCATCAGTGGGTCGATGCTGCCATGGGCATTCAGCCGGCGCACGCTCTCGCTTGTCTGCTCAAATGAACGCTGCAGGCTGCTGTTCAACTGAAAAGCAAACACCTGCCCGTCTGCGGTGGTGATGCTGCCATTCGCCTGAAAGCTACTCTGCTCCTGCTCCTGCGTGTGTTGCCGGGTGATCAGCCAGCCGCTTTGCTCGCGGTTGGCTGGCGTGGTGTTCGGTGCGGCCGGCGTGGTCGTCGCCTCGGCGTTATCGGTGGACGGATCAGGCTGCAGCTTGCCGTGATAGAGCGAGAAGTGTACCCCCATGACCTTTTCCAGAATCATCTTCGCCAGGTTCAGCAAGGGCGGGATGCTGCTGTCGTCGGCCATCTCCTGTGCCGAGCCCGCTGTCGACGAGGCTGCCGCCGGTGATGCCGTACTGGCGGTGCTGATCTGACTGCGCTGGGTGCTCGCACCGGTTTGCCACGCGGATTCAACAGATAACTCGGGTGAAGGGCCTGCCGACAGGCGGGTGAGGGTGCTGGATTGCCTGGACATCTGGCTATGTTGTGCCGCCATGTCCAATGAGAACGAACGAATCTGCATGACGATCTCCAAAAAAACCCAACGGATCAACCTGCTGTCGACAGTGACCCGTCTCATTCCCTTGCCTTGTTCGGGACAAAAAAAACGATCGCCAGACTGCACGATCGCCGATGGAGGCTGTGGATGGACTCTTCGTCTCTATTTCGATGCCGGATTTGCCCGGCATCGAATCATGCCTCGTTGCTTGCCAGATCCTTCGCCTGTGTGGCGGTGGTGTCTGCCTGAGCTTGTGTCTGGGCAGCGGTCTGGGTAGTCACGTCCTGGTGTTTGCCCTGGCCATGCTTGTGATGACGATGAGCGGGTTGCAGCAAGGCGCTGATCTGCTGCTGTGCCTGACGCTTCGTTTTCCCGTCCTGTTGCTCTGGTGTCAGGATCAGGCTGGCCAGCGCGCTGTTGATCTGCTGGCCGATCGAGGCCAGCGTCGGGGCGCTGCTGGTTGCTGAGCCTTCGTCCTTGTCCTTGCCCTTGTCCTTGCCTTGCGTCGCAGACTGCAGCGTCGGTTGCGGATAGCTCAGGCTGGCACCGCTGAACAGACCGGCCATGGCGCCCAGCTGCAGGCTTTGCATGCCGCCACTATTCTGGCTGGCATTGCCCGGGCCAAATGTACCGGACTGGCTGCTGCTGATGGCGACATCCACTTCCAGATCGACCTGCAGGGAAAACTGGTAGCGCTGACCACTCGCCGTGGTCAGCTGACCACTGGCCGCGAAACTGAAATGCTGGCTCTCCGCCACCGACACCTGACTGAGATAGCTGCCCGAGGCGCCTTGCGACACGGCACTGCCCAGCAGGCCGTTCATCATCGATTGATTCTGGGCAGACAGGTTGTTGAACAGCGACAGGGCATCGCTTTCGACCGAGCGGCCCATATTGCTCAGGGCGCTCAACAGGCTGTCCTGGTTGCCGCCACTCTTGGCAGACTGGCTGGCGCCATCGCCCTGCAGGGCCGACAAAATGGAAGACGTCAGCTGATCCAGCGAGCTGTCCGGGCCACGCTGGCTGGTGTCCGAGCCTGCCGTACTCCCGCTGACCGCATCGGGTTTACCGGTGGCGGCCACCGTGTTCATCGACACGCCCAGCACCTGCTGCAGAATGCTTTGCATCACCCCCAGCAGCGAGCTCATCGGATCGGTTGCGTCGCTGGTGCGACTGCCCGCCAGTGCCCCCGGGCTCAGACTGATCTGGTCCGACACTGAGCCTGGCCTGCTCTGGCTGCTGTTGACTGCCTGCAACTGAAACTGCGTCTGGGCCATGAGCGACTCGCTAAAGCCGTAAGCCGCGGTGTTGTTCTGGGTCTGATGAGAAATCTGCATGGCCACACTCCTGATGCTGTCGAGCTTTTATCGACGGATTGACGGCTTTCTTTATGCCTGTCGCTGGCATCTTTATCGGCCGTCGGGACCATGAATTGACAATGGCATGAATTGATCCTGTAATGAGCCCACTACAACAAGGAGAACACCATGCTTGCTGCCTCTGCTGCCCAGGCCCAGAGCCTGCTGCGCGATACCAGCCACTTCCAATGGGGCATCCTGCCGGTCTTCCTGCTGGTGCTCTATGTCTATAACGAGCAAATTGCCGAGCGGCGCTGGTCTGTGGTGCTGGCCGGCATCGCCTTCTGGCTGATGGACTGGGTCAACGAGATCTGGAACGGCCTGATTGCCCACTTCTCCGGCTTTGCCCCGGTGTGGGGGACGCCCAATGGCTCGTCATCCCTGGTGCTGCTGATCGGCCTGAACCTGGAAATTTCGCTGATGTTCGCCGTGATGGGACTGATGGCCGTACGCATGCTGCCGCCGCAGCGCGAGCTGAAAATCCTCGGCGTGCCCAACCGGCTGCTGCTGGCGGTGGTCAACTCGATCCTGTGCGTCCTGGTCGAGTGCTGGCTCAACCACATCGGGGTGCTGACCTGGGCGTGGTCCGGCTGGGGGCTGCATGCCCCCTGGCTGATTTTCCTCATCGGCTACCTGCCGTTCTTCCTGGTGGCCTACTGGGTGCACGACATGCCATCGCGCATTCGCCAGATCAAAGTCGTGGCCGGACTCGCCGGCGGCGTGGTCAGTGCGCTGCTGATCTTCGGTTTTCTCGGCTGGATCTGACGCCGGGGGCTTATAATGGCGCCCATCAAGTTACAGGATGGCTTTATGGGCACCAAAGCTGCCACCACGCTTCACCCTCGCAACCGTCACCAGGGCCGCTATGATCTGGCCGCCCTGGTTGAGCTGAATCCGGCGCTGGCGCCGTTTGTGCAGGCCAATCCGGCCGGCGAGGCTACCATCGATTTTGCCGATCCGCAGGCAGTGCGCCTGCTCAATGCGGCCCTGCTGCAACAGCATTACGGCATCCGTTTCTGGGATCTGCCCGCCGGCTATCTGTGTCCGCCCATCCCGGGCCGCGCCGATTATCTGCACTACCTGGCCGACTTGCTGGCTGAAGATCATGGCGGCGAGGTGCCGCGAGGCGGATCCGTGCGGGTGCTGGATGTCGGCGTGGGCGCCAACTGCATTTATCCGCTGATCGGTCAGGCTGAGTATGGCTGGCGCTTTGTCGGCAGCGACATCGATCCTCAGGCGCTGGAAACGGCCCGGGTGATCGTCGGTGCCAATGGGCTGGGCAAGCAGATCGAGCTGCGCCTGCAGCCTGACCCGCAGGCCATCTTTCAGCAGGTGGTCAAGGCGCGCGACCAGTTTGACCTGGTTCTGTGTAACCCGCCTTTCCATGCCTCGGCCGAGGAGGCACGCGCCGGTTCGGCCCGCAAGTGGCGCAATCTGGGCCGAACCCAGCCCGGCGCCCCGCTGCTGAACTTCGGCGGTCAGAGCAATGAGCTGTGGTGCCCGGGCGGCGAGGCCGGCTTCCTGCTGCGCATGGTGGCCGAGAGTCGCGAGCTGGCCGGACAGTGCCACTGGTTCAGCAGCCTGGTCTCGCGCGCCGAGACATTGAATGCCCTGCGTCCGGCTCTGCGCCGTGCTGGCGCGGTTGATGTCCGCACCGTGGCCATGGCCCAGGGGCAGAAACAAAGCCGCTTCATCGCCTGGCGCTTCGCCCGCGAAGCCGAGCCGCCTCAGGCCTGATCAGGCCTTTGTGCCCTGACGCTTTTTCGGCGTCACCGCCGGCTCGCCTTTCTGCAGATGGGTCAGCCGGCGGCGAATTTCGTCGGTATCCATCCAGATATCTTCGCCATGCAGAATGCGGCCAATTTCCTCATCCGCGAGGAAGGGGCGGCAGACGTGGCGCATGACCTTCTCGAACCATTTGCTGACCGCGCCGACCTGCGCCTGTTGCTCATTGCCCTTGCCGATCAGGGCGGACGAATAGTTGTGGAACATCAGCTGGCAGGTGTCATGGACGATCAGCTCGTCGCCGGCGAGAAAAATCAGCGCGGCCATCGAATAGGCCCGTGCTTCCAGTACCGTCATGACATGGGCGTCACTGGCGGCGATGTTGTTGATGATTTGCAGCCCGGTATCGAAATTGCCGCCCGGGCTGTTGAGATGCAGCAGGATCAGATCCGTCTGGCTGGCACTGCGCAGGGTATAGAGCAGATCGGTGTAGTGAATCGGATCACCGATCTCGCCCGACAGGTAGAACGAAATCTGGCGGGCAATGCCCTGGCTTTCATAGCGCTTGAACAGTGGCAGCACCTCCGGCGCCAGATCCTCATCGTCGGGTTTGCTGTCGTTGGGCACGATCTGGATGTTTCGGCTGCGGCGCATGATGTTGTCCTCCTGACTTCAGCATAGGCCGCAGCGCATCGCTTTGCCTCAGCGGGCCGGGCGCACGCTCACCCCGTCCACCCCATCCTCCAGCACATAGCCGAGCGCACCCAGTTCGTCACGCAGCGCATCCGCCCGGGTCCAGTCCCTGGCCTGGCGTGCCGCCTGGCGAGCCTCTGCCAGCGCCAGAATCTCTGCCGGGATCGCCTGCTCGACCGGTTGCCACCGATCGAGCGCCAGACCCAGCACCTGATCACAGTGGCGCAAGGTGGCTTTCTTGTCCGCATCGCTGTCGGACTGCTTCAGCAGCCCCCATACCAGGGCCAGCGCGCGCGGCAGATTCAGATCCTGATTGATCTCGGCGGTGAAGGCCTCGACGAACGCCGGCAGCAGCTTGCCGCCCTCAGGCCAACCTGCATACGTACTGCGCAGACGGTTCAGCGCCTGCTGTGCGCCCTCCAGCGAGTCCCAGCTGAAATTGAGCTGCTTGCGGTAATGGGCGGTCAGGCTCAGATAGCGATAGGCCAGCGGGTCGTAGCCGCGATCCAGCAAGGTCTGCAGACGCAGGAAGTCGCCGCTGGACTTGGACATCTTGGCCTCATCCAGTTGCAGGAAAGCGCCATGCAGCCAGAAGTTGGCGGCACGGGTGCCATGGCAGGCCTGGCTCTGCGCGATCTCGTTGCTGTGATGCACCGCCACGTGATCCTCGCCGCCACAGTGAATGTCGAACCAGGGCGACAGGTACTTGGCCGACATGGCTGAGCACTCGATGTGCCAGCCAGGAAAGCCGCGCCCCCAGGGGCTGTCCCACTCCATCTGGCGCTGGCTGTCGCGCGGGCTGAACTTCCACAGAGCGAAATCGGTCGGCTGACGCTTCTGCCCCAGCTCGACCCGGATACCGGCCTGCAGCCCTTCGCGTTTCAGTCGGGCCAGATAGCCGTAGTCATCCTGGCGTGCGGTATCGAAGTAAATGCCGTCGTCGGTACGGTAGGTATAGCCCTTGTCTTCCAGGATGCGGATGAAGTCGATCTGCTCCGGGATATGCTCGGTGGCACGGCACCACAGGGTGGGGGGCAGCATGTTCAGCGCCTGCATGTCCTGCCGGAAGGCCTCGGTAAAACGCTCGGCCAGCGCCCAGGCCGACTCGCCGCCGGCCCGCTGGCTACCCTTTTCCATCTTGTCCTCACCCTCATCCGCATCCGACACCAGATGCCCGACATCGGTAATGTTGACCACATGGCGTACGGTATGCCCGTTGAACTGCAGCACGCGGCGCAGCGTGTCCTCGAACAGATAGGTGCGCAGATTGCCGATATGGGCATAGTCGTACACCGTCGGGCCACAGCAGTACAGGCCGACGCCCTCCGCACGCAAGGGTTCGAAGGGGCGCAGGGCGCGTTGCCAGGTATCGTACAAATGCAGCTGCATGCGGTTCTCCAAAAGAAAAAGCCGCCGGTTGCAATAACACGGCGGCCCTGGGGGTGCTGAACGGATGCGTTAGACGCACGACCTCCCTGGCCGTGTCGGACAACACGGTTGCGGGCGCAGGGTCAGGTTCAGCAGGTTCAGTTTCATGATTTCGATACTATCGGTGTCGCCAGCGACGGTCAACCGTCACCTGGTCTCGTCCTCGAGATCATCATGGTGCAGGTTTTCCTCGATGATGACGTTGATCACCGCCAGCGAGATCGCCAGCGGCAGACCCAGCATCCAGGCGAAATACCACATGTGCGTCTCCTTTCAGTAAGCCGATTTCGAGTTCTTGCGGACCTGCTCGACCGTTACCGGGCCACGCATCACGCGATAGCACCAGCTGGTGTACAGCACGATCAGCGGGGTAAAGATCAGCGCGGCCCAAAACATCACCGACAGCGTCAGATGGCTGGAGGTGGCATCCCAGGCGGTCAGGCTGGCATTCGGGTTCAGGCTGGACGGCATCAGGAACGGGAACATGCTCACCCCGGCGGTGCCGATCACGCCGGCCTGGGTCAGGCTGGAGGCGATGAAGGCCAGACCGCCGCGCCCGGCGCGCGCCAGTGCCGAACCGACCAGCGCCGACAGCACCCCCACGGCCGGTACCAGCCACAGCAGCGGCCAGTGATGATAATTGGCCAGCCAGCCGCCGGCATGCAGCGTCACCACCTTGGCCAGCGGATTCGACTCGGCCGAGGGCAGGGCACCGGCGATGATCTGGTAGCCGGGCAACTGGCTGACCCAGACCCCGGCCCCGACGAACAGCAGGGCACACAGCAGACCGGCCAGATGCGCGGCGCGGCGTGCGCGCAGCTGCGGGGCACCGACGGTCTTGATCATCAGGAAGGTCGCCCCCTGGAAGGTGATCATGGCGCTGGACACCAGGCCGCACAGCAGCGGGAACGGTGTCAGCAGGGCCCAGAACGAACCGGTATAGTCGGCCCGCAGGGTGTCGTCGAAGGTGAACGGCACGCCCAGCAACAGATTGCCGAAGGCTACGCCGAAGATCACCGGCGGGATGGCGCCGCTGATGAACAGCGCCACATCCCAGAAACGACGCCAGCTGGCCTGGGGCAGCTTGCTGCGATAGTCGAAGCCGACCGGACGCAGGAACAGGGTCCACAGTACGGCCAGCATGGCCCAGTAAAAACCGGAGAATGCCGTGGCATAGATGAACGGCCAGGCGGCAAACAGGGCACCGCCCCCGGTGATGAACCACACCTGATTGCCATCCCAGTGCGGCCCGACCGTGTTGAGCAGCACCCGGCGTTCGTCGTCGTCGCGTGCCACCCACAGCAACAGGGTGCCGACGCCCAGGTCATGACCATCCATCACGGCAAAACCGATCAGCAGCACGCCGACCAGCAGCCACCAGATAAAGCGCAGGGTTTCATAGTCGAGCATCACTTGGCTTCCTTGACTTGTTCATCGTGGTAACGACCGGTGCCCAGGCTGGCCGGGCCAAGGCGGGCATACTTGATCATCAGCAGCAGCTCGGCGATCAGCAAACCGGTATACAACACCACAAAGCCGATCAGCGAGCCGGCGACCGAGGCCACGCTCAGCGTCGAGGTCGACAGGTGCGTCGGCAGCAGACCGTAAATGGTCCAGGGCTGCCGGCCGTACTCGGCGACAAACCAGCCCAGCTCGCAGGCAATCCACGGCATCGGAATCCACAGCAGCGCCCAGCGCAGCAACCATGTCTTCTGCGCGAAGGTATTCTTCAGCGAGAACAGCAGGGCGGCGGAGAACAGCAGCAGGAAGCTCATGCCCAGACCAACCATCAGCCGGAAGCTCCAGAACAGCGGTGCCACCCTGGGAATGGTGCTCCAGGCGGCCTGATCAATGATGGCCGGCGTTGCCTGGCGCACATCGGCGACATATTTCTTCAGCAGCAGGCCGAAGCCGAGATTGGCCTGATGCTGCTCGAAGGCGGCACGCAAGGCCGGGTCATCCGGCGCCTTGCGCAGCGCTTCCAGTGCGATCACCGCCTGCTGACCATCGACAATGCGCTCGCGATTCTTGGCCACGATCTGGTTGATGCCCGGAATCTCCTTGGTGGTCGAGCGGGTGCCGATCAGCCCCATGACATAGGGAATCTGCAGCTCATAGTGATTGGTGCGCGCCTGCTGGTCCGGCAGGGCAAACACGGTCAGCCCGGCCGGTGCCGGTTCGGTATTCCAGATCGCCTCAATGGCGGCCATCTTGGTCTGCTGCGACTCACTGACCGTATAGCCGGATTCGTCGCCCAGCACGATCACCGACAGGGCGGCGGCAAAACCGAAGGCTGCGGCGATGCGGAAACTGCGGCGGGCAAAGGCGATGTCACGACCGCGCAGCAGATACCAGCTGGAAATCCCCAGCACGAAACAGGCGGCGGTGACATAGCCGGCGCTGACGGTATGCACGAACTTGGCCTGGGCCGTCGGGTTGAAAATGATGTCCCAGAAGCTCGACAGCTCCATGCGCATGGTGCGGTAGTTGAAATGCGCACCGACCGGGTCCTGCATCCAGCCGTTGGCGATCAGGATCCACAGCGCCGACAGGTTCGAGCCGATGGCCATCAGCATGGTCACCATCAGGTGCTTGGCGCGCGACAGCCGCTCCCAGCCAAAGAAGAACAAGCCGATGAAGGTCGATTCGAGGAAGAAGGCCATCAGGCCCTCGATGGCCAGCGGCGCGCCGAAAATATCGCCGACATAGTGCGAGTAGTAGGCCCAGTTGGTGCCGAACTGAAACTCCATGGTGATGCCGGTGGTGACCCCCAGCGCGAAGTTGATGCCGAACAGCTTGCCCCAGAAGCGGGTCATGTCCTGATAAATCTGCTTGCGGGTGATCACATAGACCGACTCCATGATCACCAGCATCATGCTCAGTCCCAGCGTCAGCGGCACAAACAGGAAGTGATACAGCGCGGTGACCGCGAACTGTAATCGTGAAAGATCAACCAATGTTTCTGTCATGGGTGCTCCTTGGAGCCGTTTTCTGCCGCAGCTGGCGCCGCCAGCAGGCGGCTGGCCACCGCCTGGTCGCTGATCGGCGGTCGGTCGGAAAACCAGATCATCCTGATGGTGAGAATCAATACGATCTTGATCACCAGCACGGCGATGATCTCTCGGCGGTAACGGCTCATCATGGCTTTTGTTTTTGAGTGGAAATTCCGGACGGAGTGGGACATCTGGAAAGCGGCATGGATTCAGCCAACCCGCTGTGCAGAGGACCCCCTTGTCATGATAGGGGGTGGGGGTATCGCTGGGGATGCGACAAATGGTCGCAGGGGAGGGGGCGGCGGCGATGCGCCGCCGGGCAAAGAGCGGTCAGAGCAAGCCCTGCGTCCACTGGCGATAGACGCCAGGCGTGACCCCGAGTGCCTGCTGGAAATGACGCGTCAGGTGACTGGCATGGGTGAAACCACTCTGATTGGCGACCACGCTCAGCGGCAGATCGCCCCGGGCCAGCGCCTTGCGCGCCCGCGCCAGCCGGCGGCGCATGATCCAGCGGTGCGGCGCTTCGCCGACTGAGACGCGGAACATGCGGGCGAAGTGGTATTCCGACAGGGCCAGCTCATTGGCCAGCTCGCCGATCGACAAGTCGCTGTCCAGCCGGGCTTCGATCAGATCCAGCGCACGCCGGCGCTGGCTCGGAGCCAGTCCGCCACGGATGCGCAGCTTGCGCGGCTGATCGCTGTAGTTCAGCAACAGATGCGCCAGCATCTCGTGGCCGATGGCATTGGCCTCGAGCCGGCTGGCATTGTCCTGCCAGGTGAGGGTGGCCAGCTGGCGCCCCAGCGTCGCCAGACGGCCATCATCGACATAAATCCGCTCGCTCAGACTCAGGGTGCGCGGTTCGCGGTCCAGCATGCGGATCGCCAGATCCCCGAACTGCGCCTGGCTGAAATAAAAGTGAATGAACCGGATGCGGCCGTTGATGCGCCAGAACGATTCATGTTCGGCCGGCAGCAGGCACAGCTTGCCCGGGCCGCCGCGCTGCTCCGGGCGGCCGTACAGATGCACGTCGTAGCCATCTTCCAGATACAGCGACAGGGTATGGTGTGCAGGCCGGTCATAATGGGTATCTTCCAGCTGCTCGCGCAGCCATAGCGCCGCGCGCAGATCATCGCCCAGCAAACCCTCACGCTCCAGATCGGCACGTGAATGGCTGAGGACTTCATACACCGGGCTGGCCGGTCGCGGGTGGTGGATCAGATTCTCCATGCCGTCAGTGTAGCGTCGGACAGGTGCTTTGCGCGTTCATTTTATTGATTCATCAATCAAAAGCGCAGGATTGTGCAATACCCGGCTCCGGCCCGGCGCCATGCTGAAAAAAAGGAGCCGACCATGAATGCCTTTCTGTATCTGTTGACTGTCCTGATCTGGGGCACCACCTGGATTGCCATCAAATGGGAGCTGGGATCCACGCCGATTCCGGTCTCGATCGCCGTGCGCTTTGCCATGGCGGCGCTGGTGCTGTTTGCCATCCTGGCCTGGAAGAAGCGCCTGGCGCCGCCACGAGGACCGGCGCTGAAGCTGGTACTGGCGCAAGGCGTGCTGCTGTTTTGCTGCAACTTCCTCTGCTTCTACAACGCCACGCGCTGGATTCCCAGCGGCCTGGTCGCCGTGGTGTTCTCCATGGCCACCCTGTGGAATGCCCTGAATGCGCGGATCTTCTTCAAACAGCGCATTGCCCCGCAGGTCGTGCTCGGCGGTGCCATCGGCCTGACCGGCATCACCGTCCTGTCCTGGGAGCAACTGGCCGGCGCGTCCTTCTCCTGGTCGAGTCTGCTGGGACTGGGGCTGGCCCTGCTGGGTACGCTGTGCTTTTCCTTCGGCAATCTGCTCTCCAGCCGCCTGCAGTCCCTCGGCCATACCCCGCTGCAAACCAATGCCTGGGCCATGCTGACCGGTACCCTGGTACTGATCGTCGGCTGCCTGCTGGCCGGGGTACCGTTCCAGCTGGAAAGTGACCCGCGCTACTGGGGCGCGATGCTGTACCTGGCCGTGCCGGGATCGGTGATTGGCTTCACCGCCTACCTGATGCTGGTCGGACGCCTGGGCGCTGCGCGCGCCGCCTACTGTACCGTGCTGTTCCCCATTGTGGCGCTGAATGTTTCCGCCCTGCTGGAAGGCTATCGCTGGACGCCGGCCGCCCTGACCGGCGTGGTGCTGGTCCTGCTGGGGAACGTGCTGGTGTTCCGCAAGCCGGCGGCGCGGGTGGTGCTCAGCGAGGCTCAGCGCGCCCAGGCGAGCTGAGGCCAGTGACGCTCGGCCGCCACGGCGGCCAGTCGGGCATCCGGATTCACCACATGCGCCTGACTGACCGCCTCCAGCAGCGGCACATCATTGATCGAGTCACTGTAACCATGACTGTCGGCCAGCGTTTCGCCTTGTTCGGCCAGCCAGTCGTGCAGCCGGCTGACCTTGCCATGCTGATAAGTCAGCGTGCCGCGGGTGCGGCCGGTATAGCATCCCTCGCGGGTTTCCAGCTGGATCGCCAGCGCGTCATCGACCCCGAGCGCCCGGGCAATCGGCTGCACAATGTGGTCGCCGGTGGCCGAGATGATCACGATGCGGCGCCCGACGGCACGATAGTCGGCCAGGGCCGCCAGCGCCTGCGGGAAGAGGCGCGGCAGGATGCGCTGCTGGATATAGTCGGCTGTCCACGTGGCCACCTCCTGCACTGATTTGCCCTGCAAGGGCTGCATGGTGAACAGCATGTAGTCCTCCATGCCCAGCTGGCCGGCACGATAGTCGGCCATCATCGCCGCTTCGCGTGCCAGCATGTCCGCCGCGGCCAGTCCCGCATCGACCAGATATTGCAGAAACATCGACGAGCTGTCGCCGTCGACCAGGGTATCGTCCAGATCAAAAATCGCGAGAGACATCAGGCAAGCAACTCCGGGCAGTGAGGTTTGGTGTGAGAGAGACCGAGCAGATCGGCCGCGATGCCGCACAGCGCGGTCTGCGTGACCGACACATCGGGGCGGTGGCTGAACGCCCGGCCCAGCACGAACAACGGCACGTCGCGTTCTTCCGGCAGATTGCCGCCGTGCGTGTGATCGTTGTTCATGCCGTGATCGCTGGTGACGAGGATCTGATAACCCTCGGCCAGCCAGGCGGGCAGCAGGTCAGACAGCAACTGGTCAAAGCACCGCGCCGCATTGCGATACTGCGCCGAGTCCAGACCGAAACGATGGCCGGCATCATCGACATTCATCGGATGAATCAGCAGAAAGTCCGGGTCATGCCGGCAGCGCAGGGCTTCGGCATCCAGCAGCAGATGCTCATCCGGATAGTCATCGCTGTGATAGAACATGCCGTACTGAATCGGCAGGCCTGCATCCTGGGTATGGCGGTCGCGGCGGGCGAGATAGGGCGTACGGTTATACAGCTCGCTGATCCAGTGGTACGCCGCCGCTGCGGTGACCAGCCCGGCATCGCGAGCCAGATGAAAAATGCTCTGCTGGTTCGACAGCCGCTGGATGCCGTTGTGGACAATACCACTCTGCACCGGGGTACTGCCGGTCAGGATGCATTCATACAGGGGCCGGGACAGCGAGGGCAGGGCACTGCAGAGGCGATACATCGTTGCCTGGCGTGCTTCGCACAGCCCCAGCAGATAGCCCATGCCATGGCTGGCCACTTGCCAGGCCAGGCCGTCGATCAAAACCAGGATCACTTTTTGGCGCATGAGATCTTCCGTCTGCGGAAACTTTGACTATTGGACTAGGTCAGAAGGTGTCGGCCGATCATAGCCAGCCATGATGACAAAAATATGACTTCAGCCGCCGTTATCCGGGGCATTCATGGCGGCATATCGACGATCATCAATTTGCAATCTTGCCCGAGTACAGTGAAAACATTTGTTTTCTCTGGATTTTGCGATCCAGGATCGATTGTGGACTAGTCCAAATGAGCCAAGTGCCCCGTTCCCAAGCAGCAACCATCCGCGAGTCCCTGTCGGCCCAGATTGACAGCGGCCTGCTGCCGCTGGGCAGCAAGCTGCCTTCCGAGCGCGAGTTGTCCGAACTGTTTTCCACTACCCGCATCACCATCAAGGATGCCCTGCTGGCCCTGGAGGCCGAGGGACGCATCTATCGCGAGGACCGCCGGGGCTGGTTTGTTTCCCCGCCGCGACTGATCTACAACCCGCAGTATCGCTCGCACTTCCATGATATGGTGACGCGCCAGCAGCGCCAGGTGGAAACCCGCGTCCTGTCGGCCTCGACCGTGCTGGCCACGCCGGCCCTGAGCCAGGAACTGTCGCTCGGGCCGCTGGCCCAGCTCTTGCAGATCCGCCGCACCCGCAGCATTGATGGCCGGGTAGTGATGTATGTCGAGCACCATCTCAAGCCCGAGTTCTTTCCCGGCATCCTGCAACAGGACCTGTCACAGTCGCTGACCCTGATCTACCAGCAGCGCTACGACATCCGCTATGGCCGCTCGCGTTTCGACATTTTTCCCAGTGCCGCACGCGGTGAAGTGGCGCAAGCCTTGACGCTGGCCGAAGGGAGTCCGATCCTGCTGGTATTTCGCATCAACTATGACCAGCATGGCCGCATCATCGACTGTGATCACGAGTACTGGCGACACGACGCCATCCGCATCACCGTGGACAGCCATGTCGCGGCCGGAGAGTAAAACCGAACCATGCATATCGAACTCGCGCAACTGCCCTGTGAAGACGGCAACCTCAAGGCCAACCTGGCCAATGCTCTGCAGGCCGTGGCCCGCACCGGCAATGCCACGGACCTGATCGTCTTCCCCGAAACCTTCCTCAGCGGTTTTCCGACCCCGGAGAACGTTGCCAGCCTGGCGCAGCCGCTGGATGGCGCGGTGGTCGGCCTGCTGCAGGGCGCCGCGCGCGAGCACAAGCTGTCGATTGCCATCGGCCTGGCCGAGGTGCGCGACGGGCGCTTCTTCAATACCACCATCCTGCTGACCCCGGACGGACTGGCGATGGCCTATCGCAAGGTGCACATGTGGGCCTCCGATCAGGGCGTGTTCAGCCCGGGTGATCGCATCGAATGTTGTGACTGGCGCGGACTGCAGGTCGGCAGCCTGATTTGCTATGACATCGAGTTTCCGGAGTCGGCGCGCGCCCTGGCCGCGCTGGGCGCCGAGCTGCTGCTGGTCACCGACGGCAATATGGACCCCTATGGTCCGGTACACCGTCGGGCCATCGTGGCCCGGGCCATGGAAAACCAGATGTTTGCCGTGCTGGTGAATCGCTGCGGCGAAGGCGCCGGCCATCAGTTCCCCGGCCAGAGCGTGGTGGTCGATCCTTTCGGCGAGATCGTCGCCGAGTGCGGGGCAGGCCCGGAACAGCGGGTGGTCGAACTGGACATGACGCTGCTGAGTCGTTCGCGCAGTCAGTATGACTACCGCCGCGAGCGCCGCATCGGGCTGGGCGGCGCCATCCGGCAGGATGATCAGGGGCACCGCTGGTTCGAGATTGACAGCACAGAGGCGCACTGAAACCGGCGCCGCCTGCGTTTTGCAGCGAAGTGCTTGTCAAATGTCATAAAGCCAATTACATTGCAAGTCATGGAAAACATTCGCACATTTCTCTCCGAACACTCCGCCGCCCTGCGCGGGGTGTCGCCGTGCGTGTTTGCCAAAGCCAAAAAACAGCTGCTCATCTGACCGGAGCGTGCTGTTCCGTCAGGTGAGCGACGGAACAGGCCCCGGTCTCTGCTTACTCTTGCCCTGCCTCCCGATCGCCCGCTGCTGACGGACCCGAATACGGTCTTGTACTCACAGAGAGGGTGTCAACATGGATTTTTCCGGTATCTGGGTGCCGCTGGTTACGCCGTTTCGCGACGGGGCGGTTGACCACATCGCCTTGCGGGCGCTGACCGAACATTATCATCAGGCCGGCGTGGCCGGCATCGTGGCGCTGGGTACCACGGGCGAAGCTGCTGCCCTGGACGACGACGAACAACTGGCGGTGATCGACAGCGTGCTGGCCGTGGCCGGCGACCTGCCGGTGATCGCCGGTCTGGCCGGCAATCACCTGGGCCATCTGCATGCGCGCCTCAAGGCGTTCTGCCAGCGGCCGATTGCCGGCCTGCTGACCCCGGCGCCGTACTACATCCGTCCCAGTCAGCAGGGCCTGGTCGACTATTTCACCGGGCTGGCCGAACTGAGCAGCGTGCCGCTGGTGCTGTACGACATTCCCTATCGCACCGGCGTGCGCATGGAACTGGATACCCTGCTGACCCTGGCGGCCCATCCGAACATTCGGGCCATCAAGGATTGTGCCGGCTCGGTGGATACCACCCAGACGCTGATTGCCGATGGCCGCCTGCAAGTACTGGCCGGCGAGGACATGAACCTGCTCAACACCCTTTGCATGGGCGGCAGCGGTGCCATTGCCGCCTCGGCCCATATCCGTCCCGACCTGTTCGTGGCGCTGCAACAGGCCGTCGCCGCCTGCGAGCTGCCGCGAGCCCGGGCCATCTTCCATGCTCTGGCGCCGATGATGCGGCTGATGTTTGCCGAAGCCAATCCGGGTCCGGTCAAGGCGGCACTGGCGCTGCAGGGGCGGATTCACAATGAATTGCGGGCGCCGATGAGCGAGGTGTCACAGGCGCTGGCGCTGCGCCTGCAGCAGGGGCTGAGCGCGCTGGATCAGCGTGCACGCGGCCTGGCCGACTGACTAAGGCTGACTTAATCGAGCAATGCGATGATGCGTACCGGAACCCGAACGATGGTGTCGGGTCTCAGTACGATTATCAACATTGCATGCCTTAGTTATTTTAAATATGGAACACCTCAATCAAGCCCTGTTTCTCAAGTTGAATGCGGCGGCGGACGCCAACTTTCAGCTGTTTGCGCTGGCCTATCTGTGCGGCGAAATGCTGATCTGGTTTTTACCGCTGATGCTCGTGGCGGGCTGGTTGCGCGGCAGCGAACCGACCCGCCGCGTCATGCTGGAAGTGTTCCTGTCGGCCTTGCTGGCCCTGCTGGCCAACCAGATCATCGGCATGATCTGGCCGCATCCGCGACCCTTTGCCATCGGCCTGGGGCATACCCTGATCGCGCATGTGGCCGATCCATCCTTTCCCAGTGACCACATGACCCTGATGTCGGTGACCGCGGCCAGCCTGTGGCTGCAGGGCTGGCGCCAGGCCGGCCGGCTGTGGGCCCTGATGGCCGTGCTCACGGCCTGGGGACGGATCTATCTCGGCGTGCATTTCCCCTTCGACATGCTCGGCGCCGTACTGGTGGCCTGCATCGTGGCGCGCCTGACGCGGCAATACGGCGCCATGCTGCTCGACCCGCTGCATCGTCGTCTGCAGCGGCGCTGGTATCGGCTGCTGACGCGCTGAGCCGGCTCAGACCAGCACGGCGCTGTGAGGCTGGTGCGCCTTGTCGCGTTCGAAGTCGCCCTGCGGCACCGGCGGGCTGAACAGATAGCCCTGGCCGATGTCGCAGCCCTCCTGCAGCAGGAACTGCCACTGCGCCGCCGTCTCCACCCCCTCGGCCACGACCTGCAAGCCCAGGCTGTGGCCCATGCTGATGATGGCGCGGACGATGGCGGCATCGTTGGCATCGGTCAGAATATCGTGCACAAAAGAACGGTCGATTTTCAGCTGCTCCAGCGGCAGCGTCTTCAGATACGACAGCGACGAGTAGCCGGTGCCGAAATCATCCAGGCTGAACTTCACCCCCATGGCGCGCAGCGTCGCCATCTTGGCGGCGGACTCCGCCATATCGTGCAGCAGCAGGCTTTCCGTCAGCTCCAGCTTGAGCCGCGAGGGATCGATGTCAAACCGCGTCAGCAACTCGCGGATCTGCGGGACAAACTCGCAGTGCCGGAACTGGCGCGCGCTGACATTCACCGCCATGGTGATCTGGCTCATGGTCGGGCAGGCCTTCCACAGCGCCAGTTGACCGCAGGCGATCTCCAGTACACGCAGGCCCAGCTGGTGCACCAGGCCGCACTCTTCGGCCAGGCCGATGAATTGCGCCGGCGGGATCAGGCCACGTTGCGGATGCAGCCAGCGCACCAGCGCCTCGGCGCCGATGATGCGGCCATCGCGGTCAATCTGCGGCTGGTAATACAGCACCAGATGATCCTTGCGCAGCGCATTGCGCAACTCGCTCTCCAGCGAACTGCGCGTTTCCAGCTCGGCCTGGGTGACCGGATCGAAGAAACACAGGGTGTTGCGCCCGGCGGCCTTGGCCTGATACATCGCCAGATCGGCGTGCTTGAGCTGCTCCTCGACCGTGGTCTGATCCTGGTCATTGAACATGGCGATGCCGATGCTCGGGGTATTGTGGAAATCCACCTTGTCCAGCGGGTAGGGCTGATTGAGTGCCGCCATGATCATGTCGGCCACTGCGCGGATCTGGCTGGCGGCCTTTTCCCGCCGCGCGTCCAGATCCTCCAGCAGAATGATGAACTCGTCGCCGCCCAGACGCGCCACGGTATCCTTGGCGCGCACACAGGCCTTGAGCCGCTTGGCCACCATGACCAGCAGACGGTCGCCCATGTCATGGCCCAGCGTGTCATTCAGCAGCTTGAAATTATCCAGATCAATGAACAACAGCGCGCCATGCTGGCGCGAGCGCTTGCAGCTCACCAGCGCCTGTTGCAGCCGCTCCAGCAGTAACTGGCGGTTGGGCAGACCGCTGAGCGAGTCATAGAAGGCCAGACGGCGAATTTCATCCTCCGAGCGCTTGCGTTCGGTGATGTCGCGTACAAAGGCGTAAATCTTGCCGCCATCCCCGCCGGCGCAGGTGGCCGAGATTTCCGCCGGCCAGTGACTGCCATCCTGCCGACGCATGCGGCACTCAAAACGCTCGCTGCCATGGTGCACGATGCGGTGAATCCGTGCCGCCACATCCTCGCGGGTGGCATTGAGCTCCAGCTCGTCGACCGACAACTGCAGCAAGTCGGCACGGGCATAGCCGCACAGCCGGGCGAAGACATCGTTGGTTTCCAGCAACTGGCCATGATTGTCGATGGCAAAGAAGCCATCGACCATGTTCTCCACCACCTGGCGATACTGATGATCCAGCCGTGATTTTTCCAGCTCGGCATCCATCGCCTGCTTCATCAGTCGCGCGGCCTGGCGATAGGGGGTGATGTCCTTGGCCAGCAGCATCAGATAGCGCACCCCCTGTACCTCCGGCAGGGTGAACTCGCAATCCACTTCCATCATGCGGCCGAAGCTGGACACCATATGCAGCTCATAGTGCTGCGGCTGCCCGGTTTCCAGCGTGTGCAAGGCCACCGTCAGCAGACCGGAGTTGGCCCAGGTGCTGACCTTGCGGAAATTCTGCGCCAGCAATTGCTCACGTGTGGCGCCGGCCAGATCGGCCTGTGCCTGATTGGCCATGATGCACTGGCCATCGCTGTGGTACAGCGACATGCCCACCGGCGCCGTCTCGAACAACTGACGGAAGCGGCCCTCGGACTCCCGCAGGGCCGCTTCCGCTTTCTTGATCGGCGTGATATCCAGAATCAGGGCAAACAAGCCGTGAATCTGATCGTCCTGCCGGTCCGGAATCAGATGAATCTGCGCATGCCAGTGCTGTGTGTTGTCGGCCCGGCTGACACGGTAATCAAAGATCTGCGGTGTGCCGGCCAGCGCCTCGCGCAGACGCGGCAGCGCCAGCTGGAAATGCTGAGCCGGAATCAGATCGGCCAGCGGCAAGCCGGCCAGCCGGTCGGGGGCAATGCCGTACCAGTCGCAATAGCCCTGGTTGCCGAAGCGATGGCGCAGATCCGGATCGTAATAGCTGATCAGCGCCGGCATATTGTCGAGGATGGTATGCAGCTCCTGCTCGCGCTGACGCAGCAGGGTGGTTTTTTCGGCCACCAGCCGCGCCAGCTCGGCGTGATGCAGCTGGGCTTCGGTGACATCAATCAGTGAGCCGATGATGGCCGGTCGCCCTTCATGCATGAAACGCCGGCCGTGTACCTCGACCACCAGCGGCGAGCCATCGGCGCGCACGGCATTGAAATGGTAGCGCAGCGAGTCGGCCGTCCCGTCCAGACGTTGCTGAATCTTCTCGGCCACCTGCTCGCGGTCCTGCGGCGCCACCAGCAGCATCGAGCGCTTGTCGAGCAGGGCCTCGGCCGAGGCAAAGCCAAAGATGTCGGCAAACGCCTGATTGGCGTAGACCACGCGACCATCCTGCACGATATACACCCCGGTAATCGACTGCTCGACCAGCGCGCGGAACTTGGCCTCCACCTCGGCCTTTTCCCGTTCAGCGCGTTTCTTTGGCGTGATGTCGCGCGAGATGCGCGAAATGCCGATCTGCCAGCCCTGCCGGTCCAGAATGACCGACACCGTGGTGGATATATCCACCAGATGGCCATCCTTGTGGATGCGCTGCGTCTCATAAGCCGGGACATGCTCGCCCTGCCGGACCCGGTCGAGGATCGCCTGCTCATGGGCCAGCAGCCAGGCGGGCACCAGCAACTGCGCCGACTGGCCAATCATCTCTTCCGCCCGGTAGCCGAACAACTTTTCCGCCCCGCGGTTCCAGTGGGTGACGATGGCGCCGTCGCGCGTCGAGACCACCGAGTCGTCGGTGGAGTCGATCAGTTGGGCAAACGCCTCCAGCTTGCGTTCGACCCGGGTGCGCAGGCGCAGCGCGGACAGGGAGCGCTGGCTGAGGGCACTGATGCACAGGCCGGCAGCAGCAAAGGTGGCCAGACTGCTGAACGGTACCGCCGAGCCCGGATAGACCGGCTCCCAGGGAATCAGGGGATCGCTGGCGGACCAGACCCCGATGGCGGTGGCCAGCATGCCCGGGACAAAACCACTCAGATAGGCACTGAGAATCACGGGCAGCATGCCGACCAGCAGCAGGGCGTGCCCGGTCAGCAAGAAGGGGTGCAGAGAGTGAATGGCCAGCGGCAGCAGGGCCAGCACGATGGCCAGCACGATTTGCAGAGCGCGGGGCCAGTGCTGCAGCGGATCATCGCTGGCGGAAAACATCCACGTCACGGTTGGGGACTTCCTCCGGGGCAGAGTACATGAAAAATGAAATTGTCATGGCAGTGTACCCGAATGCCCGGGGTGCGCAATATGCATGGCGCATACTGTGGCTGATATGCCCTTTGGGTATCGTTTTGAAATTAATCAAATTTTCAGCATTTAGCACTTCAATCAAAAAAAGAACTGTGCATACTTATCTGGTTTAAAAAGTTTTCAAGTACCCCAAACGGGTTACTTATACCAAATAAAACAAATCATGCCGGCCAGACGCGGGAAACGATTTAAAATCGCCCTGGCTGACATGCTCATACGACATCCGTCTTCGTCCCCGGCCTCCGGTGTGTTGTGTCGGCGATACGGCGAGGTGGCCAGGTTAACAAGAAGGGGGCATGACCATGCGCAACAATCAACCGGTGACCAAACAAGAGTACGTCATCCCGCAAGGCGTATTCATCTATTCCCGCACCGACCTGAGAGGGATGATCGTCGAGGTCAACCCGACCTTCGCCGAAATCAGCGGCTATGAGCCGGCCGAAATGCTCGGCCAGCCGCACAATATGATCCGTCACCCGGACATGCCGCCGGCGGCCTTTGAAGACATGTGGCGTAATCTCAAGGCCGGCAAACCCTGGAAAGGGGTGGTCAAGAACCGGCGCAAGAACGGCGACTTCTACTGGGTCGTGGCCAATGCGTCGCCGGTACGCGAAGACGGCCAGGTCGTCGGTTACCAGTCGGTACGCACCAGCCCGACCCGCGCGCAGATCGAGGCCGCCGAGGCCGCCTACCAGCGCATCAACGGCGGAGATCGCCGCATCCGCGTGCAGGAGGGCCGGGTGGTCAAGAACCGCTCGCCGCTGATGGAAAAGCTGATCTCACACGAGTCGCGGCTGTATGGCTTCGTTCTGCTCGCCTTCCTGACCCAGCTGACCGGTGTCCTGTCCGATATGGACCTGATCCCGCAACTCGAACGCTTCCATCAGGGACTGTCGTTCACCATGCTGGCCCTGTCGCTGTACATGGGGATGATCTACCTGCCCAAAGCGCTGGGACGCTTGCAGCGCATCAGCAACTACCTGTCGCACGCCCTGTCGGTCGGTGATCTGACCGACGCGCCGGTGCCGCAGCAGAACGATAGCATCGGACAGGTCTCCGGCCAGCTGGAAACCCTGATGTCGGCCATGCGCGCCACGCTGCAGGTGATTGCCGATGCTTCGCGCGAAGTGAATGCGTCCAGCGACGCGCTGCAGGGCACGGTGGCCCGTCTGGCGACGGCCGCCGAACAGCAGAGCGCTACCTCGTCCGCCGCCGCCGCCGGGGTGGAGGAAGTGTCGGTCTCGATCGGCGAAGTGGCACAGCATGCCGAATCCACCCATGCCGTGGCGGACGAGACCCGGGCGATGGCCGAAGAGGGGGCCCGACTGTCCGGCAAGGCCACCAGCACCATCCAGGCGCTGGCACAGACCGTGGCGCAATCGGCCGAAACCGTCGAACAACTGGGACAACGTACCGAAGAAGTGGGCAAGGTGGCCGCGGTGATCAAGGACATCGCCGACCAGACCAATCTGCTGGCCCTGAACGCCGCCATCGAGGCGGCACGCGCCGGGGAACAGGGGCGTGGCTTCGCCGTGGTGGCCGATGAAGTACGCAAGCTGGCCGAGCGCACCGCGCGGGCCACCCAGGAAATCGATCACATGATCAGCGGCATCCAGCAGGAAACCGGCAATGCCGTGGACGGCATGCGTCAGAGTGCCGATCAGGTCGGCCTGAGTGTGAGTCTGGTGCATGATGCCGAGCTGTCCCTGCAGCGCATCAATCAGGAGATGCGCCGGACCCAGGAAATGGTGTCGCACATCTCGCATTCCTCCAGCGAGCAGAGCGTGGCCATGCAGTCGATGGCCCAGGGCGTCGAGCAGGTGGCCCATCTGACCGACGAAAACCTGGCCGTGGCCCACCAGACCGAATCCATCACCCATCAGCTGCAAACCAGCGTCGGCAAGATGCGCAAGGCGGTGACGCAGTATCGCGTCTGAGGCCCCGCGGGCCGTGTCTGCCGGCAAGTGGTCCGGTCGCACGGCCCGATTCTGGCTCTTGGCCGCGCCGGCCGCGGCGGCTACAGTCTGCGCTCTGATGTGACGGGAGCGTTCATGAACCGGCAGTACACCTGGCGCTGGCTGGCGCTGCTCATGGCCGTGGTCTGTCTGCCCAGACTGACCATCGATCTCTATCTTCCTTCCCTGCCTGCGATGGCGAGCGAGCTGGCGGCCACCCCGGCCGAGGTCCAGCGCACCCTCAGCGACTACATGATCGGCTATGCCTGCTCCATGCTGCTGTGCGGCCCGCTGGCCGATCGCTATGGCCGACGTCCGGTCTTGCTGGGCGGCCTGGCGCTCTATCTGCTGGCCACCCTGGTCTGCCTGTTTGCCGCGCGCATCGACGTCCTGACCGCCGCCCGCCTGCTGCAGGCACTGGGCGGGTGTTGCGGCACGGTCGTCGGACGCGTGATCGTCAAAGACCGCTTTCCCCCCCTCGGCCCAGGCCTCGCTGCTGGCCCATCTTTCCAGTGGCATGGCGCTGACGCCGGTGCTGGCCCCGATGCTCGGCGGCCTGATCGAGACCCATGCCGGCTGGCGCGCCGACTTCCTGCTGATGGCCTTGCTGGGCGCCGTGCTGCTCTGGCTGATCTGGCGCCATGTGCCGGAGACCGTGACGCTACAGACCCGGCAGCAGGCCCGCACGCCACTGGCCCGCCAGTACGCCTTGCTGCTGCGTGACCGCGACTTCCTGCGTCCGACCCTGACCATCAGCCTGGGCTATGCCACCTACTTTGCCTTCATCTCGGCATCATCCTTCCTGTTCCAGCACGATCTGCAGCTCAGCCCCCTGCAATACGCCGGCTGCTTTGCCCTGTCGGTGCTGGGTTATCTGCTCGGCGCGCACCTCATGCGGCGCCTGGCCGGGCGCCTGGCGCTCGATCGCCTGCTCGGGGGCGCCTGCCTGCTCAATCTGCTGGCCAGTCTGCTGCTGTGGCTGAGTGTCCGGATCTGGCCAGCCTCGCCCTGGGCCATCGTGCTGCCGATGATGCTGCTCATGCTCTCGGTCGGGGTGCTGATACCGGCCTGCCAGCTGGCCGTCATGCAGGCCCATCCGCAGCGGGTCGGGACCGCTTCGGGACTGTTTTTCTTCGTGCAGATGAGTTGTGCCGCCCTGTGCAGTACGCTGATCGGCTGCCTGCCCGGCGGCGCCGCAGTCATGGCCGGCGTCATCCTGTCGGCCAGCCTGCTGACCAGTCTGGCGTGGTTCGCGCTGGCGCCGCGCGGCGTCAGGCCGCGAGTGACAGCATAAAACGCCAGGCCATGGTGCCGGCGGTGATGAACATCACCAGCGCCACCCCGCCATCCAGCCAGCGCCAGCTGTTCGGCCGCTCGAACCAGGGCGCCAGCCGCGTCGACAAACCGCCGACCAGACTGAACCACAGCACCGATGCCAGCAGGGCGCCGGCGAAGAACGAGGGACGCGCCTCGGGCAGACAACTGGCCGAGACGCCGCCGATCAGTACCACGGTATCAAACCAGACATAGGGGTTGAGCAGCGTCACCGCCAGAATCGTGCGGATGGCCGCACTGCGCTGATCAGCCACCTTGCCGCCGGGCAGACCGCCGGCCGGACGCAGCGCCGCGCGCAGCGAGCGCAGGCCGAGCCAGGCCACCAGCAAGGCCGACGCCAGCAGCGCCATGCCGACAAAACCGGGAATGGCATTGAGCAGCTTGCCCATGCCCAGTACCCCCAGGCCGATCAGCAGGAAATCACTCAGGATGCAGATCAGAATGATCGGCACAATGTGTTGCCGGGCCAGGCCCTGGCGGATCACGAACGCATTTTGCGGGCCGATGCTGACAATTTGCGAGGCGGCCAGCAGGGCGGCGGAACCAAATACGGCAGGTGAAAAAATCATGCGTCCCCCAGATCAATTTGCGTGGTGTGACGGTCCAGCAGGAAAGGCTGCAGCTCGGCGGCACACGGTGCCAGCTGCGCGGCCAGCCAGTCCATGCCCGGTTGCGGGTCCGGCAGCGTCCGGTCGGGGCGTTCGCTGACAAACACCACCTCGCGGGTCTGCCCGGTAATCTTGTGCAGATCCGACTCCAGCCAGTTCAGTGCGCGGCAGACCACCTTGCCCGCCCCGTCCAGCCAGACCACTTCGCCGGCACCGGGCAGCTGTACCTCATCGGGACGGCCCAGCGGCACAAAACGCTCCTGACCCTGCGCCAGCGTCAGGCGCAGTGCGCCGGACAAACAGCGAATATCTTCGCCGCCGAAGGGGCTCAGACTGCGTAGCGAAGCCTGGTTATACCAATCCACCAGCGGGTTGATACGGCGCAGACTGTCGCGGTTGGCCGCCTTGACCAGATAGGCGATCGAGCTGCGGGCATGCTTGTCGCCGGAGAGCTGCTTGTGCAGCGCCTTCCAGTGACGGATGACGGGCTCGGCCTGCTCCTCGGCGGCTTGCGGCCAGGCCGGAAACGCCAGAGCAGCCACCGCCGCCTGATCGATGCCGCGCACCAGCAGGCCGCTGACCTGCATGTCGGGATACTTGGCCAGCAGGCTGGCGTCCAGTTCACATCGCATGATTTCTCCTTGATTGTTCAATATGTTATGCACGCAGTGTGGCAAAAGCGCTTGCCAAGGTAAACAAAACTAAAGATATTTAAGATAGGCTAAAAATATCTTAATGAGGTCGAGATGCAATTTGACTGGCGCAAGGGCGAGGCACTGCTCGCCGTGCTGGAAGAGGGCAGCTTCGAACGGGCGGCCGAACGCCTGCACCTGACCGCGTCGGCGGTATCGCAACGCCTGCGCGCACTGGAGGAAGAAATCGGTCAGCCGCTGGTCCTGCGCAGCCGCCCCTGCCAGCCGACCCCGGCCGGCCGCAAGATCCTGCTCTATCTGCAGCGCAGCCGGCTGCTGGAGCAGGAGTGGCGCGCCGAAATGGCACTCGAAGATCAGGGTTGGCTGTCTGTCCCGCTGGCGGTCAACCACGACTCCATGGCGACCTGGCTGCTGCCGGCGCTGGGCGAGTGCCTGCAACAAGAGCGCATCCTGCTCGACATCACCCTGGATGACCAGACACACACCCAGGGCCTGATGGAGGCCGGCCGCGCCGTGGCCGGCATTGCCAGCCAGCCCGATACCCTGCGTGGCTGTCGGGCCGAGTGGCTCGGCCACATGCGCTATCGCATGGTGGCCAGCCCGGCCTTCGTCGCGCGCTGGTTTGCCGCCGGCTTTACACGCCAGAGCGCACAGCGGGCGCCGCTGGCCGTGTTCGACCGCAAAGACCTGCTGCAATGGCAGGTCCTGCAACAGGTCTTTGGCCTGCCGGCCTCGGTATTACCCTGCCTGTACCTCCCCTCCAGCGAGGCCTTCATGCGGGCGATCCTTCAGGGCCTGTGTTATGGCCTGCTGCCGGAGCTGCAGGCCGATGCCGAACTGGCACAAGGCCAGCTGATCGACCTCTTGCCGGCCCATCCGCTGGATGTCCCCCTGTGGTGGCACTGCTGGAACCTCCAGCCCCCGCGACTGGAACGCCTGACCCGCGCCGTCTGTGACGGTGCCCGCAGCAGCCTGCGCCAACCCACGCCCTGACCCCCTTCGGGCTGATCCCGTTCCGGTTTGTGGCTTGCTGTGGCAAGGTGGCTGGCTCATGATGCGTTTTTGTCTTGCGCCGGAAAGGTCATGCCGTGACGTCGTCTGTTTCTCCTGCCGATCATCCTTTTGCCGCCGCTGCCCGTGATGCGGTGTATCAGGCCATTTTCAGCCGCCGTGATGTGCGCGGTCAGTTTTTGCCCGATGCCATTGAGGATGAGGTGTTGGCGCGTATTCTCCTTGCGGCGCATCACGCGCCATCGGTCGGCTTCATGCAGCCGTGGAATTTTCTGCTGGTGCGTTCACCGGCGGTGCGCCAGCAGGTGCATGCCCTGTTTTCCCAGGCCAACGAGGAGGCACGGGCGCTGTTCAGCGGCGAGCGGCGCGAACTGTACAGCCGCTTCAAGCTGGAAGGGATTCTCGAGTCGCCGCTGAATCTGTGCATTACCTGTGACCGCCAGCGCAGCGGCCCCCTGGTGCTGGGCCGGACGCATATCAGCAGCATGGATCTCTACAGCTGCGTCTGTGCCGTGCAAAACCTGTGGCTGGCGGCGCGTGCCGAGGGGCTGGGCGTCGGTTGGGTGAGCATCTTCGATCAGCAGCGGTTGCAGACGGTGCTGGGCATCCCCGAGCAGATCGTGCCGATTGCCTATCTGTGCCTGGGCAAGGTCAGTCATTTCCATGAAAAGCCCGAGCTGGAGAAGGCCGGCTGGCTGCCGCGTCTGCCCGCCGATGAGCTGGTGTTCATCGATCAGTGGCAGCAGGGCGCCGCGCAGGACGACCCGCTGATAGCCGCCCTGAAGCAGCTGCAACAGGCCGAGTCCGAGGGGCGCTTCCCCGGCTGAGTGCCTTGCCGTGCTTTGCTTCACTGCGTTTTCTCGCTAAAACGATAGAAGGTGCCTGGTGCATGTCTGCCAGGGGGCGAGGCGAGCAGGCAGCAGCGGGGGTGACGCATGGCAAGGTCAGCGTGGTGCCGGATGGGGCTGATGGCGCTCTGGGGCATGTTGCCCTGGCTGGCGCTGGCCTCGACCACCGTGATTCACGCCGTGACGGAAGAAACCCCCTGGGCGTTTGTCAGCAATGGCAAGGTCGCGGGGACCGCCACCGAGGTGGTGCAGCGCACCCTGACGCGTGCCGGCTACCGTTTTCAGCTCAGCCTCTATCCCTGGGCGCGCTCCTACGAAATGGCGCTGCGCCAGCCCGATGTGCTGATCTACCTGATCGCCCGCACCCCGGCGCGCGAGAACCAGTTCAAATGGGTGGGCGAAGTGGTGCGCTTCCGCCCCTATCTCTACAAGCTCAAAGACACCCCGCCGATCACGCTGCGCAGTTTGTCCGATGCCATGTCATACAACATCGGCGTGGTGCGTGACGATGTCAGTCAGCAATACCTGCAGAAAAAGGGCTTCCATCGTCTGATCGTCTCCAGCAGTGCGCTGAACAACTTTCAACTGCTGCTGGCCCGTCAGGTACAAATGGTGCCGCTGCTGCCCGAGGAGCCGGCCGCCTACTGTGCCAGGCTGAAGGCGGATTGCACGCGGCTGGAAAAAGTGTTCGCCCTGGATGAGCTGACGACCAAGCTGTACATGGCCTATAGCCAGCAGACGTCGGACGAGGTGGTCAACCGTACCCGACAGGCCTTCGAGGCGCTGCGGGCGGCTGGCGTGGTCGATCACATCATGGCGCCGCGCTGAGCGGCCGGTCGGGAGGACTTATGGCGGGCTGGCTGCTTCGGGCGATTGCGGGATTCCTGGCACTGTTACTGATCCTGCCTGCCTGTCGGGCGGCGGACGAGCTGCTGATCGTGACCGAAGAATTGCCGCCCTACAATTTTACCGATCAGGGCAGCCTGACCGGTCTGAGTACCGAGGTGGTGCAGGCCGTGTTGCATCAACTCGACCTGACGGCCCGCTTCAAGGTGATGCCCTGGGCGCGGGCCTATGAGCTGGCGCAATCCGCCCCCAATGTGCTGATCTACTCGATCACCCGCACCCGGCAGCGCGAGCCGCGGTTCAAATGGGTCGGCAGCGTGGCTCCCGAGGACATCTACTTGTTTTCCTCGGCACAGCACCCCGTGGTGGTGCACCGCCTGCAGGAGGCCAGCCGCTATACCGTGGCCACGGTGTATGAGGATGTGGGCGACCAGTATCTGCGCAGTCTCGGCTTTACCGTCGGCAAGAACCTGCAGCCCAGTGCCGCGTATCAGCTGAATTACCAAAAGCTCAAGGCGGGGCGGGTCGATCTGTGGGTGATGAATCTGCTGGTGGCGCAATACCTGGCACGCCGCGAGGGCGATGATCCGCAGCAGGTGCTGTACCCCAGCCTGCATCTGACCGAGATCAGCGGCGACTACTATATGGCGTTCAGCCCGCAGACACCGGATGCGCTGGTCGAGCGCTTTCGCAAGGGGCTGCTGGCCATCAAGCAGAACGGAACCTTTGACCGCATCAAAGCCAAGTGGCTGATGTAGCGCCGCCGGAAGGAGTCGCCATGTTGCTTGCCACCCGCAATACCCAATCGCTCGGCAGCCGGATGGTGCTGGCCACGCTGGCATTTTGCCTGGTGTTTACCCTGGGTGCGGTGGCCGTCAAAACCTGGCTGGCCTGGATGGACGACGTGACGGCCATGCGTGCTGAATTGCTGCTGGTGGCGCGCATTTACGATCACACCCTGACCAAGGCGATCTGGGAGCTGGATCGCGAATCGGTACAAAGCCATCTGGCCAGCAGCCGGGCTGTACCGGCCATCGGCCGGGCGGTGATTACCATCAACCATGACCAGCAGCCCCCCGAAATCCTCACCCTGACGCGGCCGGGCTGGCAGCCTTCGGCCTATGCCCCGGTAGAAAACCTGCCGCTCGGCTATCAGACCTTTGCCGGGGCCGCGCCGCAGCGGGTCGGCTCCCTCTTGCTGTATGGCGACGAGCGCGTGCTGTGGAGCCGGCTCAAAGGTGAGATCACCAACATCATCATCACCCAGGTCATTCAGTCCCTGCTGCTGGCCAGTTTCATCATGCTGATCTTCAATCGTTCGGTGACCGTGCATGTGCAGCGCATTGCCCGCCACCTGCAGGCACTGACGCCGCAGACCCTGGGCGAGCGCCTGCGACTGCAGCGCAAGCAGCCGCTCAATGACGAACTGGCCACCCTGGTCGCCGGGGTGAATCAGCTGCAACACAATCTGTCCGATTACCTGCTGCAGAAGCAGCAATACGAGAGCGAGCTGGCGGCGCACCGCGATCATCTGTCCGAGCTGGTCGAGGCGCGCACCGTCGAATTGTCGGTGGCCAATGATGCGCTGGCGCATTCGGCCGAGACCCTGCGCCAGCTGGGCGACATCGGCAAGGACCTGACCGCCAGCCTCAACCCCCAGGCCATCTGCCAGTCGCTGCACCAGCATCTGGAGGCCCTGATGCCGCTGGATGCCTTTGCCGTGGCCATGCGCACCGCCACCCCCGACCAGCTGGAGCTGGTGTACTGCGTCGCCGACGGTCGCAGCGCCGAGCCGGCCGCGCTGCGGCTGGACCCCGAAGCCGCCCTGATCGCGCGCGCCTTTCTCGCCAGCAGCGAGGCCATGCTGGTGGATGAGACGACACTGCAGACGTCGCCGCTGGGCATCGCCAACCTGCCGCCAGAGCCGATGCGCGAAGCCATCCTGCGTCCGCTGAGCGTGCATGGCCAGCGCCTCGGCGTGGTGATCGTGCTCAGCCATGTGCCGCATGTCTACCACGAGCGCGAGCAGGACATCGTGCGCTCCATCGGCGCCTATGCCGCCATTGCCCTGGGCAATGCCAGCGCCTATGCCGCCGCCGAGGCGGCACGCCAGCAGGCCGACCAGGCGCTGATCGAAGTGCGCCAGGCGCAGGGGCAACTGATCCACTCGGAAAAAATGGCGGCGCTCGGGCAACTGGTGGCCGGCGTGGCGCACGAGATCAACACGCCCATCGGTGCCGTCAAATCCAGCGGCCGCAATATCCTCGATGCCCTCGACCATGCCCTGCAGAGCCTGCCTGCCGCCCTGACCCAACTGGAACCGGCGCAACGCGTATTGTTTCTGCAGCTGCTCGACCTGAGCCGCCAGCCGGGGCAGGTCATCAACACGCGCGAGGAGCGTGCCATCTCGCGTGATCTGGCGCTGCGACTGGCGCAGCACGGCATTGCCGACGCCCGCCAGCGCGCCAGCGTGCTGGTACAGCTCAAGGTGCACGACGATGTCGAACGCTTCCTGCCCTTGCTGCAGCATCCGCAGTGCAGCCAGATCCTGGAGACCGCCTACAGCATCTCCGCCATCGTGATGAATGCGGTGAACATCAACGTGGCGGTCGAGCGCGTGACCAAGATCATCTTTGCCCTCAAGACCTTCTCGCGCTTCGATGCCGAAGGTGAGCTGTGCGAGAGCGATCTGCGCGAGGGACTGGAAATGGTACTGACCATCTACCAGAACAAGATCAAGCAGGGCACGGAAATCGTGCGCCATTTCCGCGAGATTCCGCCGGTGCGATGCCTGCCGGACCAGCTCAACCAGGTCTGGACCAATCTGGTGTCCAACGCCCTGCAGGCCATGAACTACAAGGGCACCCTGACCCTGGGCATCGACGTGGCGGGTGAGTACGTGGTGGTGAGCATCGCGGACACCGGCAGCGGTATGGCGCCGGAGGTGCGCGAGCGGATCTTCGAACCCTTCTTTACCACCAAGCCGGCCGGCGAGGGCACCGGGCTCGGGCTGGACATCGTGCGCAAGATCGTCGAGCGTCATCGCGGCCGCATCGAGGTCGACAGCACGCCCGGGCAGGGCTCGACCTTCCGGGTCTATCTGCCCTGGGGAGAGGCGACATGAGCGGGCAGGGGGCTGAGATGGCACTGGATACCATCCTCTGTGTCGACGATGACAGCAGCGTGCTCCATGCCCTGCGGACCCTGCTGAGCCATCACCTGCCCGGACATGTCGTGATCGAGATCGCCGAGAGCGGCGAAGAGGCGCTCGAGCTGGTGGACGAGCTGGCGCGGGAAGGCCAGCCGCTGACGGCGGTGGTGGCCGACTACATCATGCCCGGCATGAAGGGCGACGAGCTGCTGATCCAGGTGCATGCACGCATGCCCGGCACCGTGACCATCATGCTCACCGGGCAGAGCGACATGCAGGGCGTCAAACGCGCCATCAACGAGGCCAATCTGTTCCGCTTTCTGGAAAAGCCGTGGCAGAACGAGGACATCGTGCTGACCATCCAGGCGGCAATTCGTACCTTTGCCCTGGACCGGGCCCTCAAGCAGCAAGTCGAAGAACTCGCGCGCGTCAACCAGGCGCTGGAAGCCACCGTGGCCGAGCGCACCGATGAGCTGCGCCGCAAGAACCAGGAACTGGAGCAACTGGCGGTGACCGACACCCTGACCGGACTCTACAACCGCCTGTTTGTCGATCAGGTCCTGCTGCAGGCCAGTGCCACGGCCCGGCGCAGCGGCGCGCCGTTGTCGCTGGTGATGCTGGATATCGACCATTTCAAGCTGGTCAACGACCACTACGGCCATCAAGTTGGCGATCAGGTATTGCAGCAGTTTGCGCAGATCCTGCGTCAGCAGGTGCGCGACAGTGATGTCGTGGCGCGCTGGGGCGGGGAAGAATTCCTGATCGTGTGCGCCGGCACCCCGCTCGATGGCGCCCTGGCGGCCGCCGAGAAATGGCGCCGCTGTGTGGAAGACAGCGTGTTTGCCGGTGGCGGCCATTGCACCGCCAGCTTCGGCGTGGCCAGCTGGCGTGATGGCGACACGGTCAGCAGCCTGCTGAGCCGCGCCGATCAGGCGCTGTATGCGGCCAAACAAACCGGGCGCAATCAGGTTCAGGCCGAGCCTTGATGCCAGGCCAGCATCTGATCGACCTCCTGTCTCATCCAGGACAGGAAAAGGGTAATTTTCCTTTCTGCCGCGCGCCAATGCGCATAATGGGCGCAATAACCATATTCGCTGGGCAGCGGCGCACAGCGCGCCGTCAGCAACCATCCCTGACGCAGATCCTCATAGGCCAGAGAATATGGCGCCAGTGCGACGCCATGTCCGGCGACGGCAGCTTGAACCAGCAGGCCACTATGGTTGTAGCAATGGGCAAAATCCACATGAGGCCGTCTGATGTTCTCCCGCTCCAGCAGGGTGACCCAGTTGGCCGGCGTCTCTTCATACAGCAAAGGGTAGCCTGACAGTGCCTGTAGCGGTAAAGGTGCAGGACAAAGTCTGGGGCTGTAGATAACCAGTAGTTGCTCACGAAACAGCAATGCCGTCTCATTCTGCCGCAGCTTGCGATATCGCAGTGCAATATCGCAGGAACCATCTTCGACATTGGCCAGCGCATCGCTGGAATCCACTTGCAAGTCCAGCCAGTCTTGTTCGGCCGTGAAGCGGTTCAGGCGTGGCATGAGCCATTTGAAGGCAAACGAATGCGTTGCCGACAGGCGCAACAGGTGGTCATTGTTCTGTGACTGCAAGTGCTGAATCCGCGCTCGCCATTGTTGCAGTACCGCCGTGGCGGTGTGAGCCAGGGCCCTGCCGTTCTCTGTCAGGCTGAGCCCGCGAGCATGCCGGATAAACAAAGCAAAGCCGAGTGTCTCTTCCAGCAACCTGACCTGTTGGCTGACGGCGGCTGGCGTTTTGCTCAACTCGCGTGCAGCCAGACGAAAACTGTTCCAGCGCGCGGCGGCTTCGAAGTCAATCAGGCCGGAAAGACTACGAACGGGGGAGTGTGATGACATATCATGACCAAGAAAAACTATCTCATTAGAGCAGAATAACTGGTTTGTTCCTGGGTTTGAAACAAGAAAAAATAGTCGTTCAAATCAAACAGGAGAAACCTATGCCTCAGCATATCTTGATCATTGGCGGCACCCGGTTCTTTGGTCTGCGGCTGGTTCAGCGTCTGCTGGATGAGGGGCATCGCGTGACGGTGGCCACACGCGGCCAACAACCGGACCCTTTCGCAGATCGAGTGCAGCGACTGCAGGTGGATCGACGTGATCCCCAGGCCATGCTCAAAGCGTTTGCCGGGCGCAGTTATGACATCGTGTATGACCAGGTGTGCTACCACCCGCTGGATGCCCGGATCTCTCTGGATACGTTTGCCGAGCGTACGGGACGGTATGTCATGGCCTCGACCATCGAGGTGTACCGGCCCTTGCTCGGCCGGCAGCCTGTGATGCGCGAACAGGATTTTGATCCCTATACCCAGGCGGTTCAGTTCGATGTCGACTGGTTGAATCCGGCATTGGCCGAGGTGCGCTATTCGGCAGGGAAGCGCCAGGCGGAAGCCTGCCTGTATCAGGATGGACGTCTACCGCTGGTGTCAGTGCGGATTGGTCATGTGTTGGGTGGAAAGGCCGATTTCACCGGGCGATTGGCACATTATGTCCGGCTGGTCCAACAGGGACGTCGGCTGGTGCATGGTCCGGATTCGCCCAGTGCCTATATCGGCGAAGACAGTATTGCTGCCTTTCTGCACTGGCTCGGGCAGGTCGATGTGCTGGGACCGCTCAATGCCGCCGATCAAGGTTCGCTCACCCCGGCAAGTCTGATGCAGCAGATTGCCAGAGTGCTGGACGTCGAGGCCCTGATCGCGCCATCTACGACATCGCCAGAGCCGCAGGGCGGGCCATTTGATTTTGGTGCGCCCTACCTCATGGACACCTTTCGGGCACAGCAAGCCGGCTATCGCTTTCCAGACCTGTTGCCACAGCTGGTCCCGTGGATCCTGGCCCATGCCGAAACGCCCGACGAGGTTCTGCCATGAGCCTTATCATTCATCCGCTGGCATTTGTCCCGGCGTCGCTGGCGCTGATTTTTCTGCCAGGGCCGGCGACGTTGCTGGTGGCCGCCGTGGCGGCCGAATCAAAGCAACGGGCGTGGCTCACTGTGGCTGGCGTGGTCGTCGGTGACTTTGTCCTGATCCTGCTCGCCGGACTCGGGTTTTCGGCGTTTCTGGCCTGCTGGCCGAATCTGCTGTTCTCCATCAAGTTGTTGGGTGGTCTATATGTGTTGTATCTGGGGGGCTCGCTCTGCTGGCCGGCACGTCGGGCAAATCAGCCGGCGCAGGCGCCGGACGGAGGGTTTCGCCACGGCTTGTTGCTCACATTGGTGAATCCCAAGCCGATTCTGTTTTTTGCTGCATTCCTGCCCCTGTTCGTGGCGCCACAAAGCCCGTCGCGCCTGTTGAGCTTTCTGTTGCTGGGAGTGTGGTTTGAGCTGATGAATATGCTGTATTTTTGTCTGGTCCTGCTGACCTCGCATCGCCTGGCGCGACAGGGGGGGCACGGTGTCTGGATGTCCCGCGTCGCCGGTGGGGTGCTGATGCTGAGCGGCAGCAGTGTTCTGGCCACGCTTTGGCACTAGGCCCACTGGGTTTCCTGAGGGCATCATGAGGTCGAAATGAGGGAGGTATCGGAATGCATCCTGACAGGGTTGTTCGTCAGCAGCTGCGGCATTTGACGGATTTGCCGAATATCGGTCCGGCCATGGCGCGTGATCTGCAGCTGCTCGGCGTGCACGCGCCGGGTGAGCTGGCAGGGCAGGATCCACTGGCACTCTACTGGCGGTTGTGTGAATTGACCGGAGCCCGGCAGGACCCCTGCGTGCTGGATACGCTGATCTCGGTGGTGCGCTTTGTCGATGGCGCCCCTGCTCGGCCCTGGTGGGCTTTTACCGCTGAGCGCAAGGCGCTGCTGGCGCGACTGGCGGCCAGTTCATAACAAGGAGGGGGCGGATGCCCCCTCCTTATCCTGTCGCCATCAGGCCAGATCGAAACGATCCAGACTCATCACCTTGTGCCAGGCGGCGGCAAAGTCGCGCACGAACTTCGCCTGACCATCCGCACTGGCATACACCTCGGCCAGCGCCCGCAGCTGGGCGTTGGAACCGAACAGCAGGTCCACTACCGTCGCCGTCCACTTCAGCTCCCCGCTGTGTCGATCGCGTCCTTCCAGGACACCGGGTTGCGTGGCAGAGCGCTGCCATTGGGTGGCCATATCCAGCAGGTTGACAAAAAAGTCATTGCTCAGGGTTTCCGGCCGATGAGTGAACACACCATGGTCGCTGTGGTCACTGTTGGCATTCAGCACCCGCATGCCCCCGATCAGCACGGTCATTTCCGGTGCGGTCAGCGTCAGTTGCTGTGCCTTGTCGATCAGCCATTCCGCTTGCCTTTCCTCCTGCCCGGCACGGACATGGTTGCGGAAGCCATCGGCCACCGGCTCCAGCACGGCGAACGACTCAACATCCGTCTGCGCTGCCGTGGCATCGGTCCGGCCCGGCACGAAGGGCACCTTGACCGGATGGCCGGCTTTGTCGGCCGCGGCTTCTACCGCGGCACAACCACCCAGCACGATCAGGTCCGCCAGCGAAATCTGCTTGCCATCGCGCTGAGCCTGGTTGAAGGCCTGCTGGATGGCCTCGAGCTGGCTCAGCACCTGCGCCAGTTCCGCCGGCTGGTTGACCGCCCAGTCCTTTTGCGGTGCCAGCCGCAGTCGGGCGCCGTTGGCCCCGCCGCGCTTGTCGCTGCCGCGGAAGGTGCTGGCCGAGGCCCAGGCGGTACTCACCAACTGGGACAGGCTCAGGCCGCTGGTCAGCAGCCGGGCCTTCAGCAGGGCAATGTCCTGCTCATCCACCAGCCGATGATTGACGGCGGGGACCGGGTCTTGCCACAGCAGCACTTCGGCCGGTACGTCCTGGCCGAGGTAGCGGGTACGCGGGCCCATGTCGCGGTGGGTCAGCTTGAACCAGGCGCGGGCGAAGGCGTCGGCAAACTGTTCCGGGTGCTCAAGGAAACGGCGGGCGATTTTTTCATACGCCGGGTCGAAGCGCAGCGCCAGGTCGGTGGTCAGCATGGCCGGCGCATGGCGACGCGAGGGGTCATGGGCATCCGGCACCGTGCCGGCCCCCATGCCATGCTTGGGCTGCCACTGGTGCGCGCCGGCCGGGCTGCGTGTCAGCTCCCATTCATAGCCGAACAGATTCCACAGGAAGTTATTGCTCCACTGCGTCGGCGTGGTGGTCCAGGTGACTTCCAGTCCGCTGGTGATGGTGTCCGCCCCCTTGCCACTGCCAAAGGCATTGTGCCAGCCCAGCCCTTGCTGCTCGATGCCGGCGGCTTCCGGTTCGGCCCCCACATGCTGACTGTCGGCGGCGCCGTGGGTCTTGCCAAAGGTATGGCCACCGGCGATCAGCGCGACGGTTTCCTCATCGTTCATCGCCATGCGGGCAAAGGTCTCGCGGATATCGCGCGCCGCGGCCAGCGGGTCCGGATGACCGTTCGGCCCTTCCGGATTCACATAGATCAGCCCCATCTGCACGGCGGCCAGCGGGTTTTCCAGCTCGCGCTCCCCGTGATAGCGTTGGTCGGCCAGCCAGCTGCGCTCCGGCCCCCAGTAAATGTCTTGTTCCGGCTCCCAGATATCTTCGCGGCCACCGGCGAAACCGAAGGTCTTGAAGCCCATGGATTCCAGCGCCACGTTGCCGGCCAGAATCATCAGGTCGGCCCAGGACAGGCTGCGGCCGTATTTCTGCTTGATCGGCCACAGCAGGCGCCGTGCCTTATCCAGATTGACGTTGTCCGGCCAGCTGTTGAGCGGCGCAAAGCGCTGATTACCGGTGCCGGCGCCGCCACGGCCATCGCTGATGCGATAGGTGCCGGCACTGTGCCAGGCCATGCGCACAAACAGCGGACCATAATGGCCGAAGTCGGCCGGCCACCAGTCTTGCGAATCCGTCATCAGTGCCGTCAGGTCGCGCTTGACGGCGTCCAGGTCCAGTTGTTTGAAGGCTTCGGCATAGTTGAAATCGGCCCCCAGGGGATCGGACTTGGCCGAGTGTTGGTGCAGGATGTCGAGTTTTAGTTGCTGCGGCCACCAGTCCGCATTGCCGGGGGCGGCGGCGGTGGTGTGTTGGCGGACATCGTGCGCAAACGGGCATTTGGCTTGGCTGGACATGGTCTTTCTCCTTGCTCATGGATGGCGGTTTTGTTGTTATAGTTTTATTGTATTGCCGCGTAATTACCAATTTTAATTTGCTATTGATGCCATAGGGGGAGGGTGGTTGGCGCACCTGGCGCGTGCGCCAACCGCTTGTGCGTCGGACATCTTGCGGTCTGGGCGAGCGGCACCAGGTCATGATCGCGTCGCCAGCTTCAGCATCCCGACGATTACCCAGGCCATGCGTGTGGCGTCATTTCCCGTGATGTGGGGCAGTCAGGCCAAAGCGATCGTGCACATGCCCGTGCCGCTTGGCCAACCTTCTGTCCGGGTGGGGCGGGGGCCGACTGTGCGGCAATTGTCAATCACATAAAATTATCAATAGTTTATGGCAAAAGAATAATCTGTTGACTAGGCTTCGAAAGTCGCCGTGTGCGGCATGCCTTGCCGTTCAAACGAATACCGAAGGAGTCACATGAGCCCCGCCAAGCCGCCGAAACCCAAGAAGCCACCGAAGACGCCGTCGACCACCACCGGTCAGCCGGTGTCAGGCTTTCCCATTCAGTTCACCTGGCAAAACGTCTGGCAACCGGTCTTCGACCTGCAAACCGAGTTGGTGCGCAACCATATCCAGCGCGCTCGCGCAGCCGGCAAATCGGTGATCTACATGAGTCTGCCGGTTAGTACCGAAGCCGGCGGCTTTCAAGTCACCAACGTCGAAATCGCCCAATTCACCCATCGGCGTCTCAGCAACGAATGGGGGGATGGCTTCTTCTTTCTCAATCCGGCCGACTTTCAGTTGCACTCGCAGTCGGGCGCCAGTCAGCTGTCGCAGCATATTGCCTATTTGAGCCAGCAGGGCATCAAAGACCTGCCGAGCCAGAATGCCGAGGGCCAATTCGAGCCGGTGCCATCCGGCGGCAGTTACATGTATATGTGGACCAAAGTGCTGGTGACGAATGCCGCCCGCACGGAGTGGTATATCGATTACCAGGGCCAGGTCAGTACCCGCAGCCTGGCGGCCAATCTCGGTTACGACTTCGATGGTGTCTACTTTCTCGGGCCCTCCGACGTGCGCGCGTTCTTTACCCAGCGCGAAGCCAGTATCACGGCAGGCATCGAAAGCTATTTCGCCAGCAAGTTGGCGCTGGACCCGCGCTTTCAGGCGTTCTACAACGCTGGCGCCGGTACGAGCAAAGCCACGCCGGCGCAAGTGCAGGAAGCGTGGCAGAACGCGCGGCGCGAGTTCATTCGTTACTTCGCACTGCGTGCCAGCAGTAATTTCGCTATCGGTTGTCATGACGAATGGAACATTTTCCAGACGCTCAACGCCATGCGCTATGCCGCCACGAGCAACACCGGCAATCAACTGGCGGTGTTTTTCGACGGTCGGCAAGTATCACCAGCGGCGACCACCATCTCGATCCCGCCTGGCTTTGCGGTGAACTCCTGAATCCCGGGGAAACAGTCGCGTTTCGCTGTATTGCATTGGTGCATTGCCGTTGGTGAATGCACCCAGTCCGGCGTCGACGGGTGTTTGATCTGGACGTACACATCCCCGTCCTGCCCTGTGCGCTTCAGGGCATAGCACACGTCACCACAATGGCTGCACCGTGCCGGCTCGACGAAGCTGCCGCAGGCTGTCGCGCGGGTACCCGCGCGACAGATGACACGACACGACGCTCATGCCTTGATTCGAGGCGCGATGTGTCGGGGGGCGTTGTGCGCTTACATGTCTGTATTTGGTGCAATGACCTTTGGCGACTAGCATTGTATAAATGGTCAAAAACAAGGATCGGCCTCTATGCATCTTGCGCGATTGTTACGCCAGCTGTTGCTCGGGATGCTCATCCTGCCGATCCTGGCCAAGGCCGAGACGGTGGAAGTCTATGCGCTGCAGGCTATGCCTTATTGCGGATCCAGTGGGGGATACGCCACCGGATTGGCGATAGAAATCCTGCAGGCGGCTACCCGCTATGGTGCACCGGAATTTCACTTCCGTTTCGATGTCCCGTGGAGAAGAGCGCAAGAGATGATCCAGCAACAAGGCAATGAACTATCCGGCATCATTCCCTTCTCCCGCACTGCGCAGCGAGAAAGCAGCTATCGTTGGCTGGCAAAGCTGCTTGTGACCCAGTCGCACTTCTATTCCTACATGCTGCCACACCCCATTGCTTCCATCGACGAGGCGCGAAGGGTGGACATTGGGCTTGTCAGAGGGCACGCGCTGATTGGCGAATTACAGGCGGCCGGGTTCTCGCTGCTGGACACTGGCGCGGAAAACGCCAGCAGTAATGTCCGAAAACTGTATCACCATCGTGTTGTGAGCATTGCAGATTCGGATCTCATTGTGCGCTATTACTGGAAAACCATGGGCTATCCTGAAGGCGCCTTGCAGATGGGGGCCGCCTTCGGGCCGCCAACCGGGGTCTATCTGGCCGCAGGGCTGCATTTCCCCTATGACACCGAGCAGCGTATCCAGAAGGCCTTTGCTCGACTTCAATCCAGTGGGGAACTCGCGCAAATTCTCGCCAGGTGGTGAATCGTCACATGTCGTCACGTGAATTCCGGCGTGGTATCGCTGGCAGGAGATGAGGATGGCGTGCCATGGGCGCATTGCATCGGTGCATTGCCATTCGGCGAATGCATCATTGGCGCATTGCATCGGCGCATTGCCTTCGGCGAATGCACCCTACGCGAATGCACCATTGGCGCATTGCATCGGCGCATTGCCTTCGGCGAATGCACCCTACGCGAATGCACCCTACGCGATGCATTGATGCATTGCCATTCGGCGAATGCATCCTACGTAGGGCGCACTCTTCAAGTGCGCCGTTCACATTGCATCGGCGTATGAAGCCCCCATGTTCCCGTTGCATTCAGGAACGGGAACGCGGTGTACCCGGTTGAAACCCTTGCCAGACAAGGCTGTTCCCGTTGTTCCCGCTGTTCCCGTTCGTTTTAAGCAAGAAAGTAAAGAGAGGGGGAGGGGGGAGGAATTGATCTGTTATGTAGGTAATTAGTATTTGTATGTATGCCTATATATATTTATATGTATTTGTCATCCTTAAACATCTCTCCCGTACAGTATTTCACGTGATCACGGTACCTATTCCCCTCTTTACCTCAAAAGGCACGGGAACAACGGGAACAACGGGAACAGCCTTGTCTGGCAAGGGTTTGCGGCGAGCGTCCCTGTTCCCGTTCCAAATTGGCAACGGGAACAGGGAGCTGTCGCGCCAGGTGCCGTCCGCCTGCTCGCGGCGGAAGCCGACGCGTTGCAGGGGGCGCCGTGGCAGCGGTTCGTCTCTCTCGTTGTACCAGGGCGAGCGAGGCTGGAGCACAGGTGCGGCTGAAACGAGATGCTGACGCGGGCTGGGCGATACGTGAGGCGCAGCAGGTCTTGGCGGGGCGGGAGGGGAGCAAGCTCAGCACCGGGCGCGGTTGCTGGCGGACTGGCTGGGGCGGCAGCGGTGGGAGATGAAGTACGAGGGGGTGTGGGGGGCGGGTAAGGTGACCGCTCGGCACGAGTAGGGCACATTCGCGTAGGGCACATTCGCGTAGGGTGCATTCGCGTAGGGTGCATTCGCCGAAGGCAATGCACCGCAGAAATGCACCGCAGCAATGCGCCAAACCGACCCCTCCGGGGGGCTTAACACCCCCCGGCCTCCAGTTGAATGCCTACTCCGCCAGCAACACCGTGCAACCCGCCAATTGCCGCATCGGTACCGCCTGCGGCAGATACAGCCAGCTCTGGCCATTGACCCTGGCCAATGACCAGTCGAGCCGGCCATCCACGATCAGGCGGCACATGCCGGGTTCGGCCAGCGCCTCACGCGGCGGGCACAGCTCGGAAACCAGCTCAAACAGCGGCATGAACGTTGGTTGGTGAGAACGGCGATTTGTGAAGTGGGACAGGGGTGAATTACCATGCTTGGCAGCCATACTGACTCCTGATTCGAGTTGGTTTGGTTAGCGGGCTCGGGGGTGTTACCAGCACCCCCGGGCCCGCGCCTATTCACGGCATCATTGCCGCGACCCATACCCTAGCGAAAGCGATGACAGATCCGCAAGTCAGCGCGGTCATCCTTCCTAGAGAGCACCGTAGGGCGCACGCTTCAAGTGCGCCATCAATCTGCGGGGAGTGGGCTGTGGCGGATGGTGCTGCTTAAGGTGGAGCCTTGGCGGGGTGGTGTGAGGTCTTGCGCGGGCTGCTGCGTTGTCATGATGGATCTGATCCTCATCGCAAAGAGATGACGGCGAGGACAGGGATTTGTCATCGGAAGGATAACTTTGCCGCGGGGGGGAAGCATATCCTTGTCTGTGGGGCATAGGACCAGGGCGTTTACGCGAGTGAGGCCAATTCAGTGTTTGCCCGACGTGAGGCCCTCGGCCAATCCAGACGTTGGCAGTAGTCGAGACTTTACCGTGTCTGCTGTTCTCCCTTCCGGGTTATTTTTTTACGTATAATTTCTCCCTATAGGGAGATTATAATTTGCAATAAATATCCCTTTGTGGATATTTTATATTATTATTAGTATCCCTATGGGGATGTTTTGGTATTGTATTTTTATCCCTGTATGGCTAATGTATAGCTTTCGATTTCGCGCTACAGGGAGATCCTCATGGACAAGTCCTACCGCTGGCTGCAGTTGCGCCAGGCCGACAAGCAACTGAAGCCATGGCTCAAGAAGACCTTCCCGCCGAGGCCCTCCAGCGGCTGGATACAGACCATCCGGGAAGCGCTTGGCATGACTGCCGTCTCGCTCGCGCAGCGCCTGCACGTGAGGAACACCACGGTGCACAAGCTGGAGAAGAGCGAGGCCGACGACAGCATCTCGCTTGCCTCTCTGCGCAAGGTTGCTGCGGCGCTCGATTGCGAGCTGCACTATATTCTCGTGCCGAAGAAACCCCTGGAGGCCAAACTGAATGACCAGGCCATGTCCGTGGCTCGGAAGCACATGCGCCCCGTGGCGCATACCATGTCACTCGAGGACCAGTCCGTTGACAGCAAGGCGCAGCAGGCTCAATTAGAGCTCATCGCGAAAGAGCTGCTAGACGGCAACTGGCGCGATTTGTGGTGATGGAGTTCACGTACCAGCCTGGGCAGACCCCGCTCGAACCGGATGAAAAAGAGGGCCTGAAGCCCAAGCACGTCTCGACGCAGGCCGAGCTCAATGAGTGGGAGCAGTACAACATCATCAAGGGCACCCGGTGGGCTCAGCGCCAGTTCAAGCAGGACATCCTGGATGATGTGTTCCTGCGCGAACTGCATAAGCGGATGTTCGGCGATACATGGACATGGGCCGGCACGTACCGCAAGAGCGACAAGAATATCGGCTGCGATTGGCGCCAGGTTTCTATGCGCGTCCGGAACTTACGGGAGAACACCAGGTATCAGGTCGAACACCAAGTCATGCCCCCGGATGAACTGGTGGCACGGTTTCACCACCAGTTGGTGCTCATCCACCCGTTTCCGAACGGCAATGGGAGGTGCTGTCGCTTGATAACCGACCTCCTGCTCCAGAAGATGGGGCAGGATCCGTTTTCATGGGGTAGTGGGGGATACGCCTCCCTCGTGAGCCAGAGCGCGCTGCGGGCTGAATACCTGGCCGCCCTACGAACAGCTGACCAAGGCGACATTGCGCCACTTCTTGCCTTCGCGCGCAAGTAGCTTAATCCTCGCAACGGCGTCAGCATCCGTCTGTTCCGACAAACAGGATTGGGTCGATATGGTAAAAAAATGATGGGCACCTGAAGGGGCGCTTATCTTCGTATTTCTGACTGAATTCACAGCAGGTTGAATGACCGGAAAGGCCGGCGAGCACGTATTTGCCATCCGGCAGCTTTCGGAGTTATCCATCTAAGTCGCTTTACCCTCCTGATGAGGCGTGCTTTTTAGGGACAGACCCAGAAAAATAGTGTAATCGGAACCATAACTTTGCCGCGGAGTGGAAGCATATCCTTGCCGCGGGGCTCAAGCTGGCGTCGACGTGAACGGGAGCATTTCACCACCGCAGGAAGCTGTCTAGTGAGACCGGGGCGATTCAGCGCTAATCGCATCAGGCGTCATCAAGCCTGCTGCGAGTCAGGAACCTCAAAGCCACAAACCGAAAGATGTCGTGGGGCGTGTTTTGCCCTCGGATCTACCCAAACCGACAAGCAAACAGAAAAAGCAAAAACCTCTTTCCCTCTCCCAAAAGCCGCTACAGAAAAAAACGTCCTGAAACGCCTGAAAGCTTCGACGTCCCCCCGGTATTGAGTAGCACGTAGCTTTAGAGTCCAATCACCCATGACACGGAGATTGGATATGAAGAAGCGATTCACCGAAGAACAGATCATCGGATTTCTGCGCGAAGCTGAAGCCGGCATGCCTATCGTAGAACTATGCCGTAAGCACGCCTTCTCGGAAGCCAGCTACTACCTCTGGCGCAGCAAGTTTGGCGGGATGAATGTCTCGGACGCCAAGCGGCTCAAGGAGTTGGAAGCCGAGAACACTCGGTTGAAGAAACTCCTGGCCGAGTCGCTGCTCGAGAACGAAATCACCAAAGAGGCCCTGCGAAAAAAGTGGTGAGCGCACCGTCTCGGCGGGAACTGGTGCGCCATCTGAAGGATAAAGGTCTCAGCGAGCGCAGGTCGCTGCGTATCGTCGGGATGAGCCCAAGTTCATTGCGCTATCAACCAGCCACCGCCCGCAATGCTGCGCTGAAAGCGCAAATCATCGCGCTCGCACAACGCCACCGGCGCTACGGGGCCGGCATGATCTACTTGAAGCTACGGCAGGCTGGCATGCAGGTAAATCACCAACGAGTGGATCGGCTCTATGCCGAGGCGGGTCTGCAAGTTCGTCGGCGCAAGCGCAAGAAGATCCCGGTGACGGATCGGCATCCATTGGAACGTCCATTGGCGGCAAATCAGGTCTGGTCGATGGATTTCGTGTTCGACCGAACAGCGGAAGGTCGGGTGATCAAGAATCTGACGGTTGTCGATGATGCCACGCATGAGGCGGTCGCCATTGTTCCGCAACGCGCGATAGGTGGCATGCAACTGACGTCCATCCTGGACCAACTGGCGAAGACACGGGGGTTGCCCAAAGCGATCAGAACGGATAACGGCAAGGAATTCTGTAGTCGAGCCATGTTGACCTGGGCGCATGCTCGCGGGGTGCAACTGTTTCTGATCGAGCCCGGCAAGCCCAATCAGAACGCTTATATCGAATCGTTTAACGGACGTTTCCGCGATGAATGCCTAAACGAGCACTGGTTCACTAGCCCTACACCATGCCCAGGTCGTCATCGAAGCCTGGCGCAGGGAATACAACGAGGAAAGGCCCAAGAAAGCCCTTGGTGGTTTGACGCCGGCAGCCTACGCCAAGTCACTCACCGAAAAATCAGGTAAATTACCCTTGGACTCTAAAGCCCTTTGCTACTGAAAGCGGGGGGACGTCGACGCTATCGGATCTGGCCTCCGGTAGCGTTGAAATTGCTGTTTGGAACCAAGCTGCTGCTTGGGTTTTGTTAACCTTAGGGAGGTATTCAATGTGGTTCTATGAAAGGGTAGTTACTGCAGAATACCTGGAGCGCCATCCGGGAAAGGCGCGGTATAAAAGCCGAATCATATTGTGCAGTGATCCTTGACTGCACTGAGATTATCATCTCGCAGCCCGACACCCCCCTGTTTTTAAGGGGGTGTCTTTTTATGTTAGGCTAATTGTGGTTGGTGTTTTTTGAAGGGGGATGCACGATAAAATTTAAAAAATAGTAATCTAGGGAAATGCTTGAATTGCTTTTCTATTTTTTGTGTTGATTTAACTGCAGGACTTTGCCTTGAGTGGAGGGAGCAGGTGAATTCGCTCCTTTACGGAAAACGGGGGCATTCAGCTCTATTATCTTTGCCGGTTGGTTGCTCATGAAGCCTTCTGGCAAAGAACACAAGCGCTCAATATCAGTCGCAGTGAATCCAGTTGTGTCCATGAATACAGGCTTGCTGAAACCTCCTTGATCAAGCAGCATTTTTACTGCCCTTGGCATGAGAAATGGTTTTTCAGCCTCAAGGGTGTCGTCTAGTGGTTCTCCTTTTCTCCAGCCGCGGGCACTGTAGTTTTTCCACAGTCGTGTGGAATATGCATCATCGATCAAATCTAGGGACTTGGCTCTCATGATCAATGCGCCGATGGATACCTTCCACTTTTTCTTCAACGTGAGCAACGTATCCAATGTAGGATAGTTCAGTGCTCCAGCAACGCTTTCCGCGGGCATCAGGAATGCGCTGGCAAACAAGTGTGCTTGCCGCTCAAGTTCATTGTGGTGCTGCTCTTCATCCTCTTGTGTCAGCCCCGCGTGCATCAGTATGTGCCCTAGTTCATGCGCAACGTCAAAGCGGTTTCGTACGGCAGAAGTTTTGTCGGCCGAGATGAACATATAGGGGCGACCGTCCCGCTCGAACCAGCGCGAGACTCCATCCATCTTCATGTAACCCAAGGCCTCGCGGGTTGTAATGACCCCTGCGGCCTCAACAGCTTTGATTACATCCTCAATCGGGCCTGTACCCAGACGCCAAAGCTCTCTGCATTGCATCGCAAGAGCCTCTATCTCGGAATCTGTTAAGCCGAGAGCGTCGCTTCTTTCCAGCGGCTTAGGAAGTGTTAACTCAGGCCAAGCTATCCACTCTTGGATGCAAAGCGAGAGCTCATGTAGCCACTCGAGTCGTGTGCGAGCGATCGCTCGTCCTGCGGCTGCTAATGAAGAGTTAGACCTAAAGAAGTAGGTGCCGTTGCCATAGTCGGGCAACGGTTGTAAGAACCAGGTTGTGGGCAACGAAAGCGCTTCGGCGACCTTCTCCAGTGCGGCAAACTCAGGCATCTGCTCCCCTCGTTCCCATTTTGAGATTGAGGGGCAGGAGATGCCTGATGCTTTTGCTAACGCAGTTTGGGTCATTCCTCGCGCGGCGCGGGCCTGCGTAAGGCGCGCTCCTTGGAACCCTTTAACACCAATGCGCATGTTGAACCTTATGCCTCCTTCGCGCCGCGCTCCGCATCGTCCAGCCTCTTCTTAAGAAACACTAATGGCTCAAGCGGTTCCTCAACTGATTGCTTGGTTGCTTCACGTACTTCATCCAAGGTTGCGGAGAAGTGGTAGCCATCAAGTGTCGAGTACGGCACGGCGAAATAGATATCAGGAAACCCGCCACGATAGCGGTTCTCTGCTACGGCGACAACCAGGAAAATCCTGTCTTGAATTACCCCTTCTTCGATTGCATCAAATAGATCCCGCGTCAGTGGCTCAAGTGCTTTGTTCAATCGACCGAAATTTTTCGCGTACTTTGCTCTTTGCCAGTGGGGGGACTCGATACGGGTGCCCCCCATTGTGAAGCTGGGGAGGATTACTTTCGCGTAGTGGTGACCCTTGGGCGTCGTAGGGGCCATCGTGGCGTCATGCCCAGCCTCCCTTGCGACTCTTACAACTTCTTGAAGGATATGAACGGACTGGTTATGGCCTTTGTTGCTTTGCCGTAGCTCAGGGTCAAACCATTGGTTCGCATAGTCATTACTCGCCTTGAAGGCGGCAGTAAGCCTATCCTCCAGCTTTACCGTAAAAATGTCGCCAACCTCAAAGGCAATGCGTTGCAACAACGCTGTATGTAGATCGTGCATAAAGAGAAACTGTCCTTGCTCGCGTTTAACAGGTAGAGATGTTGGGTTTTCTCTATGCGGAATTGTAGTCGATTTTTTTTCGTTATGATAGGTGCGGACCGCTTGCGTTCAGTTCGTTCTTGGCGCGGTATGCGGTCTCTGAGGAGCGAGATGCTGCTTGCGCGACAGGTGCTAAGCCGCGAGGCCGCGGCAAGCACCGCTACCCCGTTCGGGACACAGGGCGTCCCTCTCGGGTCACTAGCGGCACGGCGTCCCGCCGGCCATGCGCCATTAACTTTGGTTTACGTCTAGGGTTCTTGTTGTCTGCAGAAATGAGGCTCTTGTGATCTACTGTGCAAGGGGGGCTATTGTTTCCGGCAGGTTTTCATACTTGTTACCTGATGGTAAACAACTACCATAACGATCAAGCCTACAACAGTAAGACCCAGTGCCGTCCAGGAAAAGAAGTCCATCAACAGCCCCTCCTTCGTGATCATGTGACGAGGTTGCCGGAAAAATCCAGTCAATTTAATTATGATAAGCCAACGGCGGTTGCACAAGGCTCAAGTCTGAAGAAATAGCCGGAGTCGGGGCGATTGTTCATGGGGTGCTCTGCCTACCTTTAATAGGCTAAAGGTACGCGATAATTCTTCTTCTATGTCAATGGGGTTGTGGTGGCTGCGACCGGCGGCTCATTTCCTGCTAAATGCAACAAACTCAACTACGACATGGCAGAGAGGTCGGCTTCAAGTTCCCGTACTGCCGTGCTGATGCGCATTTTGAAAAGTTCAGAGATACGCTTGTCCGATAAATCTCGAATTCGGTTCTCTCCCAATAGTATAGAAAGGATACTCCGCTGTTGAAGTACGGGCATGGTGTCAAAGTTTGGAATGTAATTATGTGATTCCTTGTTTTTACGTTGTCCTTCGTAGTATGTCTTTATCAGCGATTTTGGTTGAATATCATCAGTTAGAGCGAAGCGATTCAACAAAGAATCTATTGTTCGATTGACGGAACGAAGGCACGAAGTATTTGTTATCTGAGAAAAATAGAAGACCCAACCGAGTCTTCGCCCTTCAAAAATACATCCTGTGATGCGTAGGTTTAAGCGCCAACGACAAAGCGCAAGTGCAGCGGCTTTGTCCTTTGGATTTTTTGCGTAGGAAAGTTTATACCGATAAGAGGTGAATATGCTTGCAAGAGATGATTCGAATTTAATTATGCTTTCTGGCCGGATGGAGATAGATGTGCCTTCTATTTGGTAGCCAAGAAATGTGAATGGCTCTCTGAGTGAAGCTATTTTTGTTTTGGAGCCGGGTACATCCAGAGCGTGTGGTGTAAGTCCGAGCGACACTAATGAGGCCATGATCTGATCGTATACAGCCTTTGAGTTCCCTGCTGGAACGAGGATTAAAATATCGTCGACATAACGCTTATACCAAATACTTGGCTTGTTATTAAATTGTTTGTCAATCGACATTAGGGCAATTTCTGCAAGCAAGTTGGAGATGGCAAGTCCTTGCGGGACACCTATCAGATTAGGTTTACTTCCCTTGCCTCCCTTGTACTCTGGAACGGTCGCGGTTTCTATAGCGGAGCGCAGAAGTTTCAGAATCTCAGACTTTCGTATTTTCTTCTGTAGCTCACGGAAAATGACATGGTGTGGAATGGATGGGTAAAAGTTTTTTAGATCAATTTTTATGTATTCGACATATGTGCCACTAGCGACGGCTTTTGCGAGAGAGTCGATGACGGCTTGTGGTAACGTTAGCGCCGCTTCGGGGAAGACATCCACTAGGAACTCACAAAGTCCCCTCATGACAATCCGATCACGAGCGGTAGGGATTGAAATTAGTCGTGGAGGAACGCCTTGCCCTTTTGATATAAGTTTCTCCTTGTATGGAGTAAACGTATATGTTCCTGTAAATATTTTTCTTATAATTACATCGATCTCTACTTTGAGTCTGGGGACGAGTTGGGAAGGGCGAATTCGATCTATGCCTATTGCGCCAGTCTCTCGAATTTTTTCAAAGTAAATTTTGCTTAGGCTTCTCTTGCGGAAGACCTTCTTGAATTTACGTGCGGCGCTCAATGTATCCACCATATAATTAATATTGGTAATAAATAAAGCGTAAGAGTTATGGCTTGGCGCCTAAACAAATAGGCGTATACCTTTAAAGTTTCAACGCAAGTAGGCTTACGGCTTGTAAGTGTCGAGGCATTCAAGACTCGGAAGAGCATGTCGTCTATTTCTAGGTGGTTTTCGGCTGAAGACAAGAGCTCATGATAGCAATCTAAGTCGGCTGTTGACGTGGTGCCATTCTGCTTCAGACGATCATGCAAATGCTGAAGATCAAGGTAGTTTTTGCGCATCGCAATTGAGCGCCCCCTAAAGTCCCGGTTAGTGACTGCCATAGAAATACCAAGCAAGGCAATCGATAGTACTGCAGAAAGTATATCGGTATCTTTGCCGAGCACGTGTGGGTATCGAATTGTGGCGACTGCGAGACTTGCCCCTAGGATGGCATACCAGACCAAAAGAAGCTGCGAGTGAAAGTCTAGCCTAGCGAGGCGTAGCTGGGCCTGGATGCGTGCCTTGTAGGTAAACCAAACTTTGTCGTCCACTATGCTCTCCAAAATTAGGTGGGAGAGCCGAGGATGTTGGAACATTGAACATCCCTTGCGGGATCGGTGAGCCAAAGCTCAACGGCCAAGACCGTTATTTTTCAGAGCCGCCCTTACTTTCGTAAGAGGAAGTGCCCAGCTCCCCCGTCCATCAGTTTACATGTTTCACGGCGAAGAGTTAGTTGCATTCGACAGAATTTTGATTATCGGAGGCTCCTTAAGAGCCTCGTATTGCGTGGGGCTCCTTTGCTGCAGACTTCCAACAGCGACTACTGCATGCAGTATGCCGGCAGACGCGCACACGCGTCCGGCTGACCGGGCTGTGCGGCGCATAGCGCCTCGCTGGGCGGGCTTCGTCCGGGGGCCGGTTCTAGACGGGCGTGCCCGTTTGGAACCGTGCATCTGCCACGGTAAAACACAATGTTTGCGGACTACTCTGGATTGTGTGGCGGAGCTCATTTTGGACGAGCCCCCTGAAACATAGGACACCGATTCCCGCTTAGAATAAGGGATAGGTTTAAGGCTATGTTTATGACTAACACCAACAACAAGACAGACGTGCTCGGACCCGAGCGTCGTCGCCGCTGGAGCATCGAGGAGAAGCAGGCCATCGTTGCCGAGAGCTTCATGCCCGGCCAGTCGGTTTCCCTCGTTGCCCGCCGTCATGGGCTCAATCCCAATCAGCTGTTCAAGTGGCGCAAGCTTTATCAGGAAGGCAGCCTATCGGCGATTGCCGCGGGAGAAGAAGTCGTGCCCGCCTCTGAATTGGCTTCTGCCATCAAGCAAATACGCGAACTACAGCGACTCCTCGGCAAGAAGACGATGGAGAACGAAATCCTCAAAGAAGCCGTGGAAATCGCCCGCGCAAAAAAGTGGATTGCGCGCTCACCCTTATTGCCGGGGGAAGACCAGTAGCACCGGTCTGTACCTCGCTGGGGTTGGCGCGTTCGAATGTGATTCGCCGTGTGTCGCGTTCTGCCGATTGGCGGGATGGGCGTTCCTGTCGCTCGACCGACGATAGTGAGCTGGTCGAGGCAATTCGGGCCGCGATTTCGCCGCTGCCCAGCTACGGCTACCGCCGGACTTGGGGGGTGATTCGCCGGCAGCGAGAGGCCGGTCACTTGCCGCCGGTCAACGTGAAGCGCGTTTATCGCGTCATGCGCCAGCATGGTCTGCTGCTTCAGCGGCGGATCAAGCAACCAGGCACCCCGCGGCGCCATGATGGTAGGGTTGCTGTTGCCGACAGTAATCGCCGCTGGTGCTCTGACGGCTTCGAATTTCGCTGCGATAACGGCGAAAAGCTGCGTGTCGTGTTTGCGGAGGACTGCTGCGACCGTGAAATCATCAGTTGGACAGCCTCGACCGGGGGCTACACGGGCGACATGGTTCGAGATGTCATGTTGGAAGCTGTTGAGAAACGCGGCATTCAGTTGGGCATCTCGCCCGAGGTGGAATGGCTGAGCGACAATGGTTCGAGTTATATTGCCGCCGACACGCGGCTGTTTGCGCGAGAAATCGGCCTCAAGCCGTTAACCACGCCCGTCTGCAGCCCGCAGAGTAACGGCATGGCGGAAAGCATGGTCAAGACGCTGAAGCGGGACTACGTCGGCCATATGCCGAAACCGGATGCCCACACGGCCTACCGGAATCTGGCGATTGCCATTGAGCACTACAACGAGTTTCACCCGCATAGTGCGTTGAAATACCGCTCTCCACGAGAGTTTCGACGCCTGGCGGCTTCATCAACTTAAGCGTTGATCGGTGTCCTGTTATACGGGGGCAAATCCACATTTAAAAATGATTAAAAGCGGATTAGCAAGTAGTTTGGTGTCGTGGGAATGCCCGCCTGGTGTGGCACTTGGACCCGCTAGGATGTGGCGGGGCCCGTTGCAGGAACGGTATCCCCCCGTTGCGGGAACGGCACTCCCACGTTGTAGGAACGGCACCACCCCGTTGCAGGAACGGCATTCCCCCGTTACAGGAACGGTATCGCCTCGTTGCGAAAACCATACTTTACCCGCTACGAGTTGATATCAAATCTACGGCGTGCTTTCGTTTCTGCTGCTGTAAATTTCTTGGCAAGGTGCCGTCGCTGGCTAGCGCTGGCTGCTTTTGTAACGTGCACTAGGTCTCTATCTACGCAAATCGTGTAGCAGAACTCCTCGCCAAACGATCCACAGGTCCTACTAATGGCATCGAGAGCTTTTCGTAGATTTTCCCTAAAGTGATCTAAACGTTTAGTTTCACTGCCGCTTAGCTTGCGTAATGTCTCGACTTTGATGGGATACGGCCTGGCATGGCTTGCGTAGAATCCGTATAGCCACTGCGCTAACGGTTTTCTCTTCAAGGCGTGGCGTATTCCCCATTCAATCCGAGTGAACTGATCGGGCGCGAACAAGCTTCCCAATTTTGGATTCAAGGCTATGATCCAGCCCCTCGTTTTTTCGTCTTTGTATGCCTGATCGAGCAGACCGCCGATGTAAATATGCTGGCCCTGCCTTATCTCGACAGCATTTGCCCGGAGCCGTGTTAGTCGCTCAACAAGTGTCCCTCTATTTTTGCCGCTGTCGCTCAGACCTGAAAGCTTTAGCAATGCATAAGATGACACCCGGCAGGATTCGCCAATCTTGTGCAAGCGCGCTACATGAAGGACGTTCTCATAGGTTTCCAGATCATCCTGATCGAGGCGTTGTCCGGTGTAGAAAATCTCGATGCCATCCGGTGCAGCAAGCCGCTCTCGCTCCAAGTAGTGCCGGCTGTTGGCTACACCGAACAGAGCTGATCGAAGTAGTCCATTAGGTACATCTCGGACAGACTCAGGCCACAGTGGAAGCTGCCCTGTTTTCTCGCATGACAATTTGACTTGATTACTCGCCTCTGAATTCCGGCGCCTCTGTGTCCGCTTTGCGTGCTCGAGAACCTGGGCGAGCAGCTGTTGTACGCTATCGCTCATTCTTGGCCTCCAGCAATGCGCTCACGCCCGAGTTGCTCTTGTTTGGTAGGGCGGCCTCTGCGGCGTTTTGCTGGCGGGCTGACAGGTTGTGCTGCGGCGAGCCACTCTAGCACATCCTTTTCGAACCACACGAGGCGGCGGCTATGTGGAAACTTGAACGGTCGGGGGATGAGGTGCTTGTACTTTTCGTTGGTCGTGCAGGTGCGGATTGTCGTTACGCTTTTGCCGATGATGGCGGAAACCTGTTCAATGAATAGAATACGCGGAGCAGCAGAGGAGGTTACAGCTTCTTCCTGATGGGGGGTAATGGCAGACATGGGAGACTCCAAGCCATTGACTCCAGACACGGCGAAGCCATGTCCCTGGCGTGGCGGCCCACCGAGGAGTAGTCAATGGTTGGAGAGGCTAGCCCATCGATGGGCTAATGTGCTGTTGGATAGCTTCTCAGCGGAAGCTGGCCCAGCGAACGGTCCTGCACTTTTGCTCCACGCTTTGATCCGCCTTGGAAAACCCATTGAGGGTGGAGAGCTATATGCCGGCGAGGTCCTGCCTCAGATGCCTGTCCTGCTTCCGATTGGCCTCACAAACAACCTGGAGCAAGCATATGACTGGTTATCCGTTTATTTAATCCAGTCATCGTGGATGGCGGCATGAATCCATCTAGCATTAACAATAATGTATAGCAACGTGGAGTATAGGGTCAAGCAGGGTGGGGCCATTATTGGGCCACTGATGTTGCAGAATTACTCTAAATTGGCATTCATGCCAATAAAGAGTTGTACTGATAACTAGTTGATTTACTAGGGGTGTTGATGGTGGACCGAAGGAGGATCGAACTCCCGACCTCTGCATTGCGAACGCAGCGCTCTCCCAGCTGAGCTACCGGCCCGAAGAATGGCATAAATTCTAAAGAGGCCGCTCTGGGCTGACAAGTTTGTTCCCGCCTTTTCAGAGTGATCCGTGGCCTGCTGTTGCGACGCAGCAGAAAATGCCGGATATGCCGCCATGCTGCTTGCTTTTCTTGTCCGCTTGCGGCATTAATCGAAGCTCGACATTCCACAAAATTCAAAAGACAAAGAGCATGGCACTAATCGTACAAAAGTACGGGGGCACGTCAGTCGGCACCACGGAGCGTATCAAGAACGTGGCTCGGCGTGTCGCCCGTTGGAAGGCACAGGGGCATGATCTGGTGATCGTGGTGTCGGCGATGAGCGGCGAGACCAATCGCCTTATCGCCCTGGCCAATGAGATCCAGGCGCAGCCGGACCCTCGCGAGCTGGATGTGGTGGTGTCCACCGGCGAGCAGGTCACGATCGGTTTGCTGGCCATGGCACTGCAGGAGATCGGTGTTCCCGCGCACAGCTATTGTGGCTGGCAGGTGCGGGTCACGACCGACAGTTCGCATGGCAAGGCGCGTATTCAGTCCATTGATGAAGAAGAGATCCGCAGCGATCTGGCCGCCGGCAAGGTGGTGATCGTGGCCGGCTTCCAGGGGGTGGATGAGCTGGGGCATATCACCACACTGGGGCGCGGTGGTTCGGATACCTCGGCGGTGGCGCTGGCGGCGGCCCTGGGGGCGGAGGAGTGCCAGATCTATACCGACGTGGACGGGGTGTATACCACCGATCCGCGTGTGGTGCCGGAGGCGCGCCGGCTGAAAACCATCACGTTTGAAGAAATGATCGAGATGGCCAGCCTGGGCTCCAAGGTGCTGCAGATCCGCTCGGTGGAGTTTGCCGGCAAATACCGCGTTCGCCTGCGGGTGTTGTCCAGTTTCGAAGAGGACGAAGGTGAAGGTACGCTGATTACGTTTGAGGAAGATGAGAATATGGAAAAGGCAGTCGTGGCAGGCATCGCATTTGACCGCAATGAAGCGCGCATCAATGTCAAAGGGGTGCCGGACAAGCCGGGCATTGCCTACCAGATTCTCGGCCCGATTGCCGACGCCAATATTGAAGTGGACATGATCATTCAGAATGTCGGCGAAAACGGTACCACGGACTTTTCCTTTACCGTGCCGCGCGGCGAGTTCCAGCGTTCGCTGACCATTCTGCGCGATGTGCAGGCTCATATCGGTGCCGCCAAGATTGATGCCAATGACAAGGTGGCCAAGCTGTCCATCGTTGGTGTCGGCATGCGCTCGCACTGTGGGGTCGCATCGACCATGTTCCGTACCCTGGCGGAGGAGGGCATCAACATTCAGTTGATCTCCACGTCGGAAATCAAGGTGTCGGTGCTGGTGGATGAAAAGTACCTGGAATTGGCCGTTCGCGTGTTGCATAAAGCTTTTTCCCTGGATCAGGAAGATTAAGGCTTGACAGAGGGAGCGGCATTCCTTAATATCGCAACCCTCTGAACGGAGAAATGGCCGAGTGGTCGAAGGCACACCCCTGCTAAGGGTGCATACGGGCAAAACCTGTATCGAGGGTTCGAATCCCTCTTTCTCCGCCAGACCTCCCGCGCACCCGTAGCTCAGTTGGATAGAGTATCTGGCTACGAACCAGAGGGTCGGGCGTTCGAATCGCTCCGGGTGCGCCACTCCTGGTCCCCATCGTCTAGAGGCCTAGGACATCGCCCTTTCACGGCGGTAACCGGGGTTCGAATCCCCGTGGGGACGCCAAGGACCGGTTAGTATTCAAGAAGCACCTGATCTCGTCAGGTGCTTTTTTGTTTTCTGCGCCCGGTTGCCTTCCTTATGCATCTGCATCCCATATGATTGTTTTGAATATGCCTATGTTCTTTTTATCTAGCTGTGGATAAAATGAAATGGACTCTTCGCTGGAATGACGATGTATCTCGCTAATCTGCTATGGCAATGGTTGCTCGGCATGCTGCCGGGGGAAGTCGAGCCGAATGAAACCGGCTGGCTGGTCAGCCCGCGCCTGCACATGCCGTTGATCGTGTTCCGGCGTGCCCAGATGATTCTCAATCGGGTGCGGCTGTTTGCTTCGCTGTTTGCAGTGCTGACGCCGCTGTGGGTGGTGGTGGATATGGTCACGCTGCCCTTGTCGCTGTGGCTGCGCCTGGCGCTGCTGCGTCTGGTGGCCACCTGTGCGTTTGTCGCGCTGGTGGTGCTGCTGCCGCGCAATGGGCGCATGCGCCATGCCTATCGTGCCATGGTGGCGCTGTTTGCCATTCCGACGGTGTTCTATCTGGTGTCGCACATGTTGCTGGTGGATCAGCACTTGCAGGGTGCGGCGGCCGCGATGAGTGCCGGTTATGCTTTCCTGCCGTTTGTGTTGCTGGCGGGTATGGCGATTTTCCCGCTGACGTTGATCGAGACGGTGTTGTTTTCGCTGGCGGTGCTGGCGGCCAATATGGTGGCGTATGCCTTTAACTGGCATGAGGTGAATTTGCCGTCTTTTGGTGCGCAGCTGTGGTTGCTGGTGTTGCTGGCGGGGGTGGGCAGTCTGGCCAGTCTGAGTCAGCTGGCTTTCATTATTGCCCTGGTGAATCAGACGATTCACGACCCGCTGACCGGCATGTTTTCCCGTCGCAGCGGCGAGGAGCTGCTGGCGCTGCAGCAAAGTTATGCCCGGCGCCACAATACGCCGCTGTCGGTGGCATTTGTCGATCTGGACAGTTTCAAGAAGATCAATGACGAGTATGGGCACGAGGCCGGCGACCGGGTGTTGCAGCAGGTCAATCGCTCGATTTCGCGCAGTCTGCGCCATGGTGACATTCTGATTCGCTGGGGCGGCGAGGAGTTTTTGCTGCTGATGCCGAATACCGATATGCAGCAGGCGCGTCAGGCGCTGTTGCGGGTGCTGGAGAATGGGCTGGGACGGCGGCCGGATGGTTCGCTGCTGACCTGCAGCATCGGGCTGGCCGAGCGGCAGGCGGATGGCCTGGAGGACTGGCATACGCTGGTGGAGTTCGCCGATGTCCGTATGTATCAGGCCAAGCGCGATGGCGGCAACCGGCTGGTGACGGCAGCGGAGCAGCGTCAGGCCGGTGCCTTGCAGCTTACGCCTTGATCATGTCCTGCAGCTGGCGGGCGACTTTGAGCGTGGTGGCGGATTCCTGCTCGGCGGAGTAGGCGATATGGGTCACGGCGTCTCGCAGTGCGACCAGCTCGTCCACAATTTTGGTTAATGCCTCTTCGGCGCGGCGGAAGTCCTGTTCGGTGGTTTCCACTTTTTGCCGTCCGTCTTCAATCACGGCCACGTTTTGCTTCACCTCGCGCTGGATGTCGCCAATCATGGTGGAGATCTCGCCGGTGGCTTTGGCGGTGCGTTCGGCCAGTTTGCGTACTTCGTCGGCCACCACGGCAAAGCCGCGTCCCTGTTCGCCGGCACGGGCGGCTTCGATGGCGGCGTTCAGTGCCAGCAGGTTGGTCTGGTCGGCAATCTCGCGAATCACGTTGACGATCTGGCCGATGGTTTCCGAGCGTTTGCCGAGTTCTTCGAGGTTCTGTGCCGTCTGGCGCACCATGTTGCCGACGCCGTTCATGCTCTGGCTGGTCTGGCTGAGGATGTCGACGCCGGTGTGGGTCTCGGCCAGCATGACGCTGGCGGATTCGGAGACGGAGGCGGTCTGTTCGGCGACTTCGTTGATGCTGTGGCCGAGGCTGGTCATGCTGCCGGAGACTTCGGCCACGCGGCTGCGCAGGTCGCTGCGGTGGCTGTCTTTGTCGGCCTCGAGGGCGCGGGCGCGTTCTTTGGCGGTGACGTCCATGAAGGTGGCGAGGAAGCAGTCGATTTCGCCGGGGCGTTCGCTGTGCCAGAGGGGTTCCAGCCGGGCTTTGAAGATCAGCTCGCCGATCTGCATCAGGGCTTCGTGTTCGCTGATGCGGCGCGCCTTGAGGTCGGCAAACAGTGAGCGGCTGCGTTGCGGGTCCTGGTGGAGTTGGTGGATGCTCTGGCCGAACGCGTTCTGCACGTCGTGGCCGTTGTTGAGGTGACGGTTGAGGGCTTCGCGGTGCTGGTTGAAGGCCTGGCGGGCGGTACGGTTCATGTAGAACACCAGGTTGTCCTGGCTGTTGTCGGCCAGCATGACCAGGTGGTCTGACAGGTCGAGTACGCTTTTCAGGCGTGCCAGCTCGGTACGCTCCGCACTGGTGTTGTCCCGCTGTTTGCCCCATCCGAACATGTTCACTTCTCCTGGTTTTTGGTTTTCTGACAGTTTCCCGGACGCATTGATTCATATTACGACATCTGCGTGGCTTCGCAGGTCATGACATGCGCATTGTGGTGCGGAAGTGCAAAAAAAGCAGCCGCGAGGCTGCTTTGGGTGGCTTCGGTGTCGATCAGCGGGTGATCGGCTTGTAGCGGATGCGCTTGGGTTTGGCGCCTTCTTCGCCCAGGCGCTTTTTCTTGTCGGCTTCGTATTCCTGGTAGTTGCCGTCGAAGAAGGTCCATTTGGAGTCGCCTTCGCAGGCCAGGATGTGGGTGGCGATCCGGTCGAGGAACCAGCGGTCGTGGCTGATGACCATGACGCAGCCGGCGAATTCGAGCAGGGCGTCTTCCAGGGCGCGCAGGGTTTCCACGTCGAGGTCGTTGGAGGGTTCGTCGAGCAGCAGGACGTTGCCGCCGGCGATCAGGGTCTTGGCCAGGTGCAGGCGGCCGCGCTCACCGCCGGAGAGCTGGCCGACGATTTTCTGCTGGTCGGCACCCTTGAAGTTGAAGCGGCCGATGTAGGCGCGCGACGGGGTTTCGTAGCGGCCGACGGTCAGCAGGTCGTGGCCATCGGCGATTTCGTCGAAGACGGTCTTGTTGGCGTCGAGCGAGCCGCGGCTCTGGTCGACATAGGCCATTTTGACGGTCGGGCCGATCTTGACGCTGCCGCTGTCGGGTTGTTCCTGTCCGGCCAGCATGCGGAACAGGGTGGACTTACCGGCGCCGTTGGGGCCGATGATGCCGACGATGGCGCCGGGCGGTACCTTGAAGCTCAGGTCGTCGATCAGCAGGCGGTCGCCGAAGGCTTTGCTGACGTGGTCGAATTCGATGACTTCATTGCCCAGGCGTTCGCCGATCGGGATGAAGATTTCCTGGGTTTCGTTGCGGCGCTGGTATTCCTGGCTGGACAGCTCTTCGAAGCGGGCCAGACGGGCCTTGGACTTGGCCTGGCGTCCCTTGGGGTTTTGCCGCACCCATTCCAGTTCTTTCTTGATGGCGCGCTGGCGGGCGGATTCGCTGTTTTCTTCCTGTTTCAGGCGGGCTTCTTTCTGGTCGAGCCAGGAGGAGTAGTTGCCCTTCCAGGGGATGCCGTGGCCGCGGTCGAGTTCGAGGATCCATTCGGCGGCGTTGTCGAGGAAGTAGCGGTCGTGGGTGACGGCGACCACGGTGCCGGGGAAGCGCACCAGGAATTGTTCCAGCCATTCGACGGATTCGGCGTCGAGGTGGTTGGTCGGCTCGTCCAGCAGCAGCATGTCGGGTTTGGACAGCAGCAGGCGGCACAGGGCGACGCGGCGTTTTTCCCCGCCGGAGAGATGGCCGATTTTGGCGTCCCAGTCGGGCAGGCGCAGGGCGTCGGCGGCGATTTCCATTTGCTGGTTGGCGCTGCCGTCGCTGGTGGCCAGGATGGCTTCGTATTTGGCCTGTTCGGCGGAGAGGAAGTCGAAGTCGGCGTCGGGTTCGGCGTAGGCGGCGTAGATCTCGTCGAGTTTTTTCTGCGCCAGCATGACGTCGCCCAGGCCTTCTTCGACGGCTTCGCGGACGGTGTGCTCGGGGTTGAGTTCCGGCTCTTGCGGCAGATAACCGATCTTGATGCCGGGCATCGGCGTGGCTTCGCCTTCGATTTCTTTGTCCAGGCCGGCCATGATGCGCAGCACGGTGGATTTGCCGGAGCCGTTCAGGCCGAGCAGGCCGATTTTGGCGCCGGGGAAGAAGCTGAGCGAAATGTCCTTGATGATCTGCCGTTTGGGCGGGACCACCTTGCTGACACGCAACATCGAAAATACGTATTGAGACATGTTTATCTGCCGAAAGCTAAGTCAGAAAAAGAGGGATTTTACCACGCGGTCAGCGGGTGTATTCCTCGAGCAGGGTATCTTGGGCGCAGCGTAAGCGGCCGCGCACGTTTTTGCGCCGGTAGCTGCCGTCGGGCTGCATTTCCCAGGCGTTGACGTTGTCTTCCAGGTAGAGGCGCAGGGCTTCCTTGATCAGGCGGCGCTTGAGTTTGGGGTCGATGATCGGCACGCAGCTTTCGATGCGGCGGAAGAAGTTGCGGCCCATCCAGTCGGCACTGGCGATGTAGAGGTTTTCTTCGCGGTCGTTGTAGAAGTAGAACACGCGCGGGTGTTCGAGGAAGCGGCCGACGATGGAGCGTACGGTGATGTTTTCGGACATGCCGGGGACGCCGGGGCGCAGGGCGCAAACGCCGCGCACGATGAGCTGGATTTTGACGCCGGCCTGGCTGGCGCGGTAGAGCGCGGCGATGACCTGCGGGTCGAGCAGGGCGTTCATCTTGGCCATGATCTGGGCCGGGCGGCCGGCTTCGGCGTTCTGGATTTCGCGCTCGATGGATTCGAGGATCATGCTGTGCAGGGTGAAGGGGCTCTGGTGCAGCAGGTGCAGTTTGCTGGCGCGGCCGAGGCCGGTGAGCTGGACGAAGATGTCGTTGACGTCGCTGGCGACTTTTTCGTTGCAGGTCAGCAGGCCGAAGTCGGTGTACATGCGCGCGGTGCGCGGGTGGTAGTTGCCGGTGCCCAGATGTACGTAGCGTTTGAGGCCGCGTTCTTCGCGTCGTACCACCATGAGCATTTTGGCGTGGACTTTGTAGCCGAAGACGCCGTAGACCACGTGGGCGCCGGCATCTTCCAGCAGGGAGGCCCAGCTGATGTTGGCTTCTTCGTCGAAACGGGCCATGAGTTCGACGACCACGGTGACTTGTTTGCCGGCGCGGGCCGCGGCGATCAGCGAGTCCATGAGGACGGAGTCGGTGCCGGTGCGGTAGACGGTCATCTTGATGGCCACCACTTGCGGGTCGGTGGCGGCCAGGTTAAGCAGGTCGATGACCGGCTGGAAGCTCTGGTAGGGGTGGTGCAGCAGGATGTCGCCCTGGCTGATGGCGTCGAATAGTCCGACTTTTTTCTCCAGTTGCGGTGGCAGGCTGGGGATGAAGGGTTTGAATTTAAGGTCCGGGCGGTCGACGAGGTCGGGCAGGGACATCAGGCGTACCAGGTTGACCGGGCCGTCGACGCGGAAGACGTCACGCGGGTCGAGGCCGAACTGGGTCAGCAGGAATTCTTCCATATGGGCCGGACAGGTGTCGGCAACTTCGAGCCGGACGGCATCGCCGAACTGGCGGTGGCGCAGCTCGCCTTGCAGGGCGGTGCGCAGGTTTTTCATGTCTTCCTCTTCGAGGTTCAGTTCGCTGTTGCGGGTGACGCGGAACTGGTAGCAGCCCTTGACCGTCATGCCGAGGAACAGTTCGTGCACGTGGGAGTGCAGGATGGAGGAGAGGAAGACGAAGGTGTGGCGGTGGCCGTCGCTGATTTCTGCCGGTAGTTTGATGACGCGCGGCAGGATGCGCGGGGCCTGGACGATGGCGATGCCGGACTGGCGGCCGAAGGCGTCGCGGCCTTCGAGTTCGACGGCAAAGTTCAGACTCTTGTTCAGCACCTTGGGGAAGGGGTGGGAGGGGTCGAGTCCGATGGGGGTGAGGATGGGCAGCAGTTCGCGGTGGAAGAAGTCTTTGACCCACTCTTGCTGCTCGATGGTCCATTCGTTGCGGCGCAGGAACTGGATGTTTTCTTCGCGCAGGGCCGGGAAGATGACTTCGCGCATGACGCCGTATTGTTCGCGGATCAGCTGGCGGGCGGCGGCGCAGACTTTGGCCAGGCATTGTTCGGCGTTGCTGCCGTCGGCGAGGATGCGTTCGGGGGTGTGCTCTTTGACTTCCTTGAGCCAGGCGACGCGGACTTCAAAGAATTCGTCCAGGTTGGAGGAGACGATGCAGAGGAATTTCAGTCGCTCTAGCAGGGGCAGTCTGGGGTCTTCCGCCTGTGCCAGGACGCGGCGGTTGAATTCGATCAGTCCCAGTTCGCGGTTGAGCATGGTTTCTTCTTGGTTTGCCATGGTGCAGTCCGTGCGGAAGTCAAAAAGAAAAAAGCCCAGTATACCGGGCTTTTATTATGTTTCATTGACCTGCTGGTGGAACGTACCCAGTTGGGGTATCGGCACCCTCGCCAAAGAAATAGGCTTCCAGCTGTTGCGACAGGTATTGTCGCGCACGCTGGTCGGCCAGGCTCAGGCGGTTTTCGTTGATCAGCATGGTCTGGTAGCGAATCCAGCCTTGCCAGGCTTCTTTGGAAACGTTTTCGAAGACGCGCTGGCCGAGCGGGCCGGGCAGCGGCGGGAAATCCAGACCATCGGCTTCACGGCCGAGCTTGATGCATTGAACTGTGCGTGCCATTGAAAATCCTTGATTCAGTTAAATCAGTTATGCCGGCTATTGTGGCATATCCGGTCATCGGCTCCAACCTTGATGTGGGTAGGGGCTCACAGGGTTTTCACGAAGACTTTGGAGCGGCGTTGCTGGTTGTAGAGCTTTTGTCGGGTCTCCGGCAGGGCGCTGGGGGGCTGCTCGCTGAAGCCGCGCTCGATGAACCAGTGGGCGGTCTTGGTGGTGAGGACGAATAGTGAGCTGAGTCCCTGGGTGCGTGCCTGGTATTCGACGTGGTGCAGCAGCATTTCGCCAAAGCCGCTGTTGCGGCGTTCGGGCGAGACGGCCAGGCAGGCGAGTTCGGCGGTTTCGGCTTCGTGGAAGGGGTGCATGGCGACGCAGCCGTAGATGCGGTTGTCGTGTTCCAGCACGGTGTAGCGGCCGATTTCCATTTCCAGGTGTTCGCGGCTGCGGCGGACCAGGATGTTTTGTTCTTCCAGGGGGCGGATCAGTCCCATGAGGTCGCCGATGTCGTCGATGTTGGCCGGGCGCAGTTTGACCAGCGGGTCGCGGGCGATCATGCTGCCGGCGCCGGCGGAGGTGAAGAGTTCGGTCAGCAGGGCGCCGTCGTCGCTGTCGCTGACCAGGTGGGCGCGGGTGACGCCTTCGCGGGTGGCGCGCACGCTGTAGGGCAGGTAGAGCCGGGCTTCGTCGTTGAGGTTGCCGGTGGCGAGCAGTTCTTCGGCCTGCTGGGCGGTCATGTTGTGGATCAGTTCGCCATCCTGGTTGAGGACGCCGATGCCTTCGATGAGGAAGATCAGTTTTTCGGCGCGCAGGGCAATGGCGGTTTCGGTGGCGACTTCTTCCATGGTGAGGTTGAAGGCTTCGCCGGTGGGGGAGTAGCCGATGGGCGACATCAGCACCAGGTCGCCGTTGGCCAGCCAGGAGTGGATGGCCTGGGTGTCGAGGCGGCGGACCTGGCCGGTGTATTGCATGTCGACGCCGTCGACGACGCCGAGCGGTTGTGCGGTCAGCACGTTGCCGCCGACGACGCGCAGGTGGGCGCCGTGCATCGGTGAGTTGGGCATGCCGGTGGAGAGGGCGGCTTCGATGTCGAGTCTGGCCAGGCCAACGGCCTGTTTGACGACGTCGATGGTGTCGTCGTCGGTGATGCGGCGGTGGTGGTGGAACTGGCGGTTCAGCCCGTGGCGTGCCAGCAGTTTGTCGATTTGCGGGCGGATGCCGTGCACCAGAACCACGCGCACGCCGAGGCTGACCAGCAGGTTGATGTCTTGTGCCAGTTGCGGGAAATGGCCGTTGTCGACGGTCTCGCCACTGATGGCCAGCACGAAGGTTTTGCCACGAAAGGTGTTGATGTAGGGGGCTGCCTCGCGAAATGGCAGCGCAAACTGGTGAGACAACATGATGCCCGGCTCCGACAGTGGGGTAGTGGTAAAAATCCAGGCCGGGGAGAGCCTGCGCACCCCGGCCTGACGGATCTGACTGCAGCCTGTCGGCGCAGTCGCGGTTTTACTGGCTGGCGGCTTTCTTGACCAGCAGTTGTTGTACTTTCAGGGTGTTGAGTGCCTGGCTCAACTGGTAGTCGCTGGACGGGTCCGGTACGTCGCCGTTGACCTGGGCGCGCGGCGGCTTGCTGCTGTCCGGGGCGGTTTTGGGCGCCGCTGCGGGCTTGGGCTGGGCTGCCGGGGTCTTGTCGTCGCCGTTCGGGTTGGCCAGGTGGCCTTCCAGGTCGGCTTCGCGCACGGTGAAGGCGCGGTAGGCGGAGTCACCATCGTCGGCCAGGATGTCGGGGGTGATGCCCTTGGCCTGGATCGAGCGTCCACTCGGGGTGAAGTAGCGCGAGGTGGTCAGGCGGATGCCGCCATCGTTGGACAGGGGCAGGATGCTTTGTACCGAGCCCTTGCCGAAGGTCTGGGTGCCGATGATCAGGGCGCGTTTGCTGTCCTGCAGGGCACCGGCGACGATTTCCGAGGCGGAGGCGGAACCGCCGTTGACCAGGACGACCATCGGCACCTTGCGGGTCTGCGGCGGCAGTTTGGCCAGCGGGTCGCTGCCATCGGCGTTGGCGTAGTTGGCCAGGTTGGCGGTCAGGTGCATCTTGGAGTCGGCGGTGCGGCCCTGGGTGTAGACCACCAGGGTGTCCTTGGGCAGGAAGGCGGCGGCGACGCCGACAGCGCCATTGAGCAGGCCGCCGGGGTCGTCGCGCAGGTCGAGGACCAGACCCTTGAGGTCGCCCTTGTTGCTGGCGTACATGCTCTGGATGGCGTTGGCCAGGTTTTCCGCGGAGTGTTCCTGGAACTGGGTGACGCGCACATAGCCGTAGCCGGGTTCGAGCAGTTTGAACTTGACGCTCTTGGTGCGGATGATGGCGCGCGTCAGGGTCAGGACGATCGGTTTGTCGGCATCTTTGCGTGCGATGGTCAGGGTGACTTTGGAGCCGGGTTTGCCGCGCATGCGCTTGACGGCGTCGTTGAGGCTCATGCCGCGGACCGGGGCGTCATCGATTTTGACGATGTAGTCGCCGCTGCGTACGCCGGCTTTTTGGGCCGGGGTGTCTTCGATCGGCGAGACGACTTTGACCAGGCCGTCTTCGGCGCCGATTTCAATGCCCAGGCCGCCGAATTCGCCCTGGGTTTTTTCGCGCAGGTCTTTGAATTCGTCCGGGGTCATGTAGTCGGAGTGCGGGTCCAGACCGGTCAGCATGCCTTTGATGGCATCGTTGATCAGTTTTTTGTCATCGACCGGCTCGACGTAGTCCTGCTTGACGCGACCGAAGACCTCGGCAAAGGTCCGCAGTTCGTTGAGCGGCAGGGTGGAGAGGTTGTTGTCTTTTTCTGCAAAGGCTTGCAGGCTCAGGGTCAGCACCCCGCCCGCCAGGGCGCCGGCACCCACCAGGGCAATTTTTTTCAGGCGATGACTACTCATCAGGAATGACTCTCCGTTTGTAGTTAATGCACCCAGGTAAGCGGGTTGATTGGCTTGCCCAGATATCGTATTTCAAAGTACAGGCCAGCTTCGCCGCTGTCCAGTGCCCCGGTGCTGCCCAGGCTGTCGCCTGCCTTGACTGCATCACCGACACCACGTCCGATGGCGGACAGGCCGGTATAGACGGTCAGGTAGTTGCCGCCATGGTCGACGATGACGGCGTTGCCGAAGCCGCGCAGGGCATCGGCGTAGACGACGCGGCCATCGGCGACGACATGCACGGCCTGGCCGCGGCTGGCATGGATGAAGACGCCTTTCCAGGTGGTGCCTTCGTTGCGCATGCTGCCGAAGCGGCCGGCAATTTCGCCGGTGACCGGCAGTTTCATGCGGCCTTGCAGGCTGCGGAAGGCGCGGCCGGCATTGCTGTCGTCTGCGGCGCTGTCGACGGTTTCGACCGGCACCTGGCTCTTGGCGACTTCCGGCACCGGCTTGCCTTGTTTCTGGGCTTCGGCGGCCAGTTTGCGCCGGCGTTCGTTTTCTTTGCGGGCGGCTTCCTGACGCGCCTTGAAGGCGGCTTTTTCTTTCGCCTTGCGTTCGGCGATCTGCTGCTGGATCTTGCGGTTGATGTCGGCAATCAGGTCGGTCAGCCGCTTCTCATCTTGCTTGAGTTTCGCCAGCTGATCCTGACGGTTCTGGATTTCGTTGCCCAACTGGTTGACCTGTTGCTGCTTGCTGGCCTTGGCCTGCTGCAGTTGACTCTTCTCCTGCGCCTTGCGGGTGCTCATGCTGACGATGACGTGCAGCTGCTGTTCCAGTTGCTCGGCCAGTTGCGCCAGGGTGGCCTGGCGCTGGTTCAGGTCGGCGATCAGTTTTTGTTGTGCGCGGGCAATGTACTGGTAGTACACCATGTCGCGCGAGGTCTGATTGGGGTCTGAACCGTTGAGCATCAGCTTCATGGCGTCGTGTTCGCCGTTGCGGTATTGCCGCGCCAGCATTTGCGCCACTTTCTGCTGTACCAGGGCGACCTGTTGCTGGGCGTCCCGGATCTGCTTTTCCAGGTCTGCCAGCCGGGCGGAGGAGGCGTTTTGCTTTTTGCCCAGCTGGTTGAGGACCTGGTTGGTCTGCTGGATGGCGACTTCGGACTGCTGGATGGCGGTCTGCGCCTGCTTCTGGACGGCCTGTTTCTGGGCGATGTCCTTTTGCAGGGTGTCGATTTGCTGACGCACCGCCTTGAGGTTTTTCTGCTGCGGGGCGGTGCTCAGGTTGTTGCTCGCGGCCCAGGTCGGGCCGGCGAGCAGCAGGAGGAGGAGAAGAGTACGTTTCACTGGAAGTCGATCAGGGATTCACCGGTCATTTCTGCGGGTTTGTCGATGCCCATCACGGCCAGCATCGACGGCGCAATATCCTTCAGCGCGCCACCCTGGCGGATGCGGGCATGGCGGCCGATATACAGGAACGGTACCAGATTGGTCGTGTGCTGGGTATGCGGTTGCTGGTTGATTTCGTCATACATCTTTTCGCAGTTGCCGTGGTCGGCACTGATGATGACTTCGCCACCGGCGGCCAGCATGGCTTCGACACAGCGGCCGATGCAGGCGTCCAGGGTTTCGACGGCTTTGACGGCGGCGTCGAAGACACCGGTATGGCCGACCATGTCGCCGTTGGCAAAGTTGCAGACGATGGCGTCGTATTTGCCGCTGGCGATGGCTTCGACGATGTGGTCGGCGACTTGCGGTGCGCTCATTTCCGGCTGCAGGTCATAGGTGGCGACTTTGGGGGAGGGCACCAGGATGCGGTCTTCGCCCGGGTAGACCTGCTCTTCGCCACCGTTGAAGAAGTAGGTGACGTGCGGGTATTTCTCGGTTTCCGCGATGCGCAGCTGTTGCAGGCCAAGGCCGGACAGGTATTCGCCGAAGCCGTTGTGGATGGTCTGCGGGGCGTACAGCGTGGGTTGCGGGAAGTCTTCGCCGTAGCGGGTCAGGGTGGCGAAGTAGCCGAACTTGGGCTGACGGTGTTTGAAGCCGTCGAAGGCCGGGTCGGTGAGTGCCGTGACCAGTTGGCGCGCGCGGTCGGCGCGGAAGTTCATGAAGATCACGCTGTCGCCATCGGCCATGACGGTTTTGTCGCCGATCGAGGTCGGTTTGACGAATTCGTCGTTTTCGCCGCGGTCGTAGGCGGCCTTCAGGCCATTCAGGCCGGTGTCGCTGTGGAATTCGCCTTCGCCGTCGACCAGCAGGCGGTAGGCGGTTTCGACGCGTTCCCAGCGTTTGTCGCGGTCCATGGCCCAGTAGCGGCCGGTCATCGAGGCGAGGCGGGCCTGGGGAATGGTGGCCAGCACGGCGTCGAGGCGTTCCAGGTAGAGCTTGGCGCTTTGTGGCGGGGTGTCGCGGCCGTCGAGGAAGGCATGGACGGCGATGCGGGCCACGCCGGCTTGCTGGGCGGCGCGCAGGACGGCATGGATGTGGTTTTCGTGGCTGTGTACGCCGCCGTCGGACAGCAGGCCCATGATGTGCAGGGTGCCTTGCTGTGCCTGGCGGAAGGCGGCTTGCAGGGTCTCGTTGCCGGCAAAGCTGCCGTCTTCGATGTCGCAATCGATGCGGCTGATGTCTTGTTGCACGATGCGTCCTGCCCCGATGTTCAGGTGGCCGACTTCGGAGTTGCCGAACTGGCCGCGCGGCAGTCCGACATAGTGGTCGGAGGCCTGAATTGTGCCAAATGCATACTGATCGCACAGCGATTTCCAGTTCGGCATGGCAGCGTGCAGGATGGCATTGTCATCGCCTTCCGGGCGATAACCGAAGCCATCCAGGATTAACAACATTACGGGTGTGGGTTTTTTCATGATATTGGCAATCAGAATATTAGAAATTCTTGATGGATGGCGATTTTATGTTTACTATTGTACCGTATATCGCATCAGAAAAATGACTACATTAGGAGTAATACCTTGTTGTTCAACAACGACCAGATCGAACAGTCTTCGCGCGCGATGAAGGCCATGTCGCATCCGCTGCGCCTGAAGATCATCTCGGTGCTTGGGGATCAAGAGGTCAGTGTTCAGGATATTGTCGAACAGGTAGGCACGTCACAGAGCAATATTTCGCAGCACCTCGCCATCATGCGCGACAAAGGTGTGTTGCGGACGCGCAAAGATGCCAACAGGGTGTATTACCGGGTGGGTGATATCCGGACACTCGAAGTGCTGAAAATGATGCGCGAAGTGTTCTGCGGTTTCGGCGACTGATTTTCCTGTTCGTGACGGCGCGAACCTGCGGGTTCGGCCAGTACGGGCCACGTCCAGCGTGGCCCGTTGTCTTTTCTGCGCGCAGTATCCGGCCGTGTCAGAACGGCAGTTCGGGTTGCTGTGCGATCTTGAGATCGACGCGTACGTCGGTCTGCCCCTCTGCCAGCTGTACCTGCAGGCGCTGTCCCTGACGCAGGTTGTGGCTGCTGCGCACGACGATACCCTGTTCTGTCTGCACGATGGCATAGCCTCGCTGCAGGACGGATTGCGGGTTGTAGGATTCCAGCAGGCCGGCCTGGTTGAGCAGGGTTTGTTGTCGGCGTTGCATGCCGGTCTGCATGGCGCGTTGCAGTGCGGCGGCCTGTTGCGCCAGGCGTTGTTGGCGCGTTGCCAGGGCGGGACGGTTGGCTTGCAGGCGGTTTTGCAGGCGTTCCACCTGCATGCCGTAGCGCTGCATGCGCATTTGCAGGCGTTGTTGCAGTTGTTCGGCGAGGTGGCTCAGCTGGCGAGCCTGTTGGCGCAGGCGCTCGCCCGGGTGGCGCAGGCGTTGTGCTTTCAGGTCGAGTTGCTGTGCCTTGTGGCCGAGTTGCCGGTCGAGGGCGCGGCGCAGTGTCTGCTGGCTCTGGTCGAGCTGGCGTTGCAATTGGTCGCGACTGGGGGCGGCCAGTTCGGCTGCGGCGGTCGGGGTGGGGGCGCGCAGGTCGGCAACAAAGTCACTGATGGTGAAGTCGGTTTCGTGGCCGACGCCGCTGATGACCGGGATAGGGCTCTGGCTGATGGCGCGGGCGACGATTTCTTCGTTGAAGGACCACAGGTCTTCGATGCTGCCGCCGCCGCGGCAGACGATCAGGACGTCGACTTCCTGGCGTTGGCCGGCGCTGCGGATGGCCTGGGCGATTTGCTGGGCGGCGCCCTCTCCCTGGACCTGGGTGGGGTAGAGGATCAGGGGCAGGCCGGGCATGCGGCGTCGCAGGGTGGTGACGACGTCGCGCAGGGCAGCGGCGGCGGGGGAGGTGACGATGCCGATGGCGCTTGGCAGAGAGGGGATCGGGCGTTTGCGTTCGGCGGCGAACAGGCCTTCGGCGCTCAGTTGTGCCTTGAGGCGTTCGAAGGCTTCGAACAGTTTGCCGAGGCCGGCCATTCTGACGGTGTCAACATTGATCTGGAATTCGCCCCGCGCTTCGTACAGTGAGGGGGTGCCGCGCAATTCGACTTGCTGGCCGTTGCTGAGCCGGAAGGGCAGGGTGGCGACGCGGCCGCGGAACATGACGCAGCGTACCTGGGCGCCGGCATCTTTGAGCGAGAAGTAGGCGTGGCCGGAGGCGGCGATGGTCAGGTTGGAGATTTCGCCGCCGATCCATGCGGCAGGCAGGCCGGATTCGAGCAGATCACGGGCCAGGCGGTTCAAGGTCGAGACGCTGATGACGTCACTGGCCAAAGGGGGAAATGGCATTTTGTCAAGTCATCCACAGCAGTTGACAAAGCACGATTTTATCTGAAGACATCGTGCAAAATCGGTGAAAATATCCGGAGTGATTGGTAAAAAACCAAATAAAATCAAATCGTTGCGTTGACATTATCAAATCATTCTAGATGATGCACCGACTTGGTGTGTTCGGTTTTTCGGGGTGGATTTTTCAATATTATCAACAGGTTTATCCACACCGTTGAAGCCGCGCTTTAATTGTTTGTCAGCGACCGGTGCATTGTAGCAGTCAGTGCTGGTGGCCGGTATCTTTGCAACAGTCTGGCAAGAAAAACGGCCGCGATTCGCGGCCGTTTGCGTGTTGCGCTCTCAAAGTGTCAGCGGGTCATCAGGCTTTTTTGCCCGACTTTTCTGCCGGCTTTTCTTCGGTGCGCAGGTGGCTCTCGACGTACGGGCGACCGTAGTAGGTGTCGAGCAGGATCTGCTTCAGTTCACTGATCAGCGGGAAGCGCGGGTTGGCGCCGGTGCACTGGTCGTCAAAGGCTTCTTCGGCCAGCTTGTCGACCTTGGCCAGGAAGTCGGCTTCTGCCACGCCGGCTTCGCGGATGGAGGCCGGGATGTCCAGTTGCTGCTTCAGTTCGTCGACCCAGGCGATCAGGTTTTCGACCTTTTGCTTGTCGTTCTTGCCGGCCAGTTTGAGGTGGTCGGCAATGGCGGCATAGCGGCACAGTGCTTGCGGACGCGAGTACTGGCTGAAGGCGGCCTGCTTGGTCGGGGTGTCGGTGGCGTTGAAGCGGATCACGTTGCTGATCAGCAGGGCGTTGGCCAGACCGTGCGGAATGTGGAATTCCGAACCCAGCTTGTGTGCCATCGAGTGGCAGATGCCGAGGAAGGCGTTGGCAAAGGCGATACCGGCAATGGTCGCGGCATTGTGGACCTTTTCGCGGGCAACCGGGTCATGGGAACCCTGGGCATAGGAGGCCGGCAGGTAGTCCTTGAGCAGTTGCAGGGCCTGCAGCGACTGGCCGTCACTGTATTCGTTGGCCATGACGGACACGTAGGCTTCCAGGGCGTGGGTGACCGCGTCGATACCCCCGAACGAGGTCAGCGACTTCGGCATGTTCATCACCAGGTTGGCATCGACGATGGCCATGTTCGGCGTCAGTTCGTAGTCGGCCAGCGGGTACTTCATGCCGGTCTTTTCGTCGGTGACGACGGCGAACGGGGTGACTTCGGAGCCCGTGCCCGAGGTGGTCGGAATGGCGACCATCTGTGCCTTGACGCCCAGTTTCGGGAACTTGTAGATGCGCTTGCGGATGTCCATGAAGCGCAGGGCCAGTTCTTCGAAGGAGACGTCCGGGTGCTCGTACATGACCCACATGATCTTGGCGGCGTCCATCGGCGAACCACCGCCCAGGGCGATGATGACGTCCGGCTTGAAGCGCGAGGCGACGGCGGCGCCACGGCGCACGATGGCCAGGGTCGGGTCGGCTTCGACTTCGTAGAAGACTTCGACTTCGACGCCGCTCTTCTTGAGGATGTCGCTGACCTGGTCGACATAGCCGTTCTTGAACAGGAAGCCGTCGGTGACGATCAGGGCGCGCTTCTTGTCGGAGAGTTCTTCAAGGGCAACCGGCAGGCAGCCGCGACGGAAATAGATCGACTTCGGAAGTTTGTGCCACAGCATGTTTTCAGCCCGTTCAGCCACCGTTTTCTTGTTGATCAGGTGTTGCGGACCCACGTTTTCGGAGATGGAGTTACCGCCCCACGAACCGCAACCCAGCGTCAGCGACGGGGCCAGCTTGAAGTTGTACAGGTCGCCGATGGCGCCTTGCGAGGCCGGCGAGTTGATCAGGATGCGCGCGGTCTTCATGCGCTCGCCGAAGCGGCGGATGCGTTCGCGTTCCAGGTCCTGGTCGGTATAGAGCACCGAGGTGTGGCCAATGCCGCCCATGGTGACGAGGGCCTCGGCTTTGTCGAGGGCGTCGTCGAAGTCGCGGGCGCGGATCATGGCCAGGGTCGGCGACAGTTTTTCGTGGGCGAAGGCTTCGTCTTCGCTCACCTTGTCGATTTCGCCGATCAGGACGCGGGTGGTCGGCGGGACCTTGATGCCGGCCATTTCAGCGATGCGGATGGCCGACTGGCCGACGATGTCGGCATTGAGGGCGCCTTCCTTGAGGATGACCTTGCTGACGGCCTTGCATTCTTCGGCGGTCAGGACGTGGCCGCCATGGCTGTGGAAGCGCTCTTTGACTTGCTTGTAGACCGCGTCGACGATGACGACCGATTGTTCGGAGGCGCAGACGACGCCGTTGTCGAAGGTCTTGGACATCAGGATCGAGGCGACGGCACGCTTGATGTCGCAGGTTTCGTCGATGATGACCGGGGTGTTGCCGGCGCCGACGCCGATGGCCGGCTTGCCGGAGGAGTAGGCGGCCTTGACCATGCCCGGGCCACCGGTGGCCAGGATCAGGTTGATGTCGGGGTGGCGCATCAGCTGGTTGGACAGCTCGACGGTCGGTTCGCCGACCCAGCCGATGATGTCGGCCGGTGCGCCGGCCTTGACGGCGGCTTCCAGGACGATGCGGGCGGCTTCGCAGGTGGCTTTCTTGGCGCGCGGGTGCGGGCTGAAGATGATGCCGTTGCGGGTCTTGAGCGAGATCAGTGCCTTGAAGATGGCCGTCGAGGTCGGGTTGGTGGTCGGCACGATGCCGCACAGCAGGCCGATCGGCTCGGCGATGGTCAGGATGCCGAAGGACGGATCATGGTCGATGATGCCGCAGGTCTTCTCGTCCTTGTACTTGTTGTAGATGTATTCGGAAGAGAAGTGGTTTTTGATCACTTTGTCTTCGACGACGCCCATGCGGGTTTCTTCTGCTGCCAGTTTGGCCAGCGGAATGCGGGCATCGGCAGCGGCCAGGGCGGCGGCGCGGAAGATGGCGTCGACCTGTTCCTGGGTGTAGGTGGCATAGAGCCGCTGAGCCGCTTTGACACGGCTGACCAGTTGGTTGAGCTGGTTACTGTCCATGTTACTTCCTCTCTACATAGCAAAATTGGGTTGTCGCCCTTGGGCGAAGCAAAGTCGTTCACGAATGTCCGGGGACGCGCGACACGGGCAGCGGCGGGTGGCTGAGGCGGCAATTCGTGAAAAACCTCGGGAGGCAGGGGGAGGCGGGCCTCCCCCTGTTTCAGGCTTTACTCAGTGCGATCAGGCATTCCACATGGCATGCGCGGTATCCAGCATGCGGTTGGAGAAGCCCCACTCGTTGTCGTACCAGGACAGGACTTTGACCAGGGTGCCGTTGCCGTCAACGCGGGTCTGGGTCGAGTCGTAGGTGGACGAGGCCGGGTTGTGGTTGAAGTCGATGGAGACCAGCGGCTCTTCGTTGTAGTTGAGCACGCCCTTGAGCGCGCCTTCGGAGGCTTCGCGCAGGATCTGGTTGACTTCGGCCACGCTGGTCGGACGAGCGGCCACGAAGGTCAGGTCGACGACGGAGACGTTGATGGTCGGCACGCGAACCGCGAAGCCGTCCAGCTTGCCGGCCAGTTCCGGCAGCACCAGGCCGACGGCGGCGGCGGCGCCGGTCTTGGTCGGGATCATCGACTGGGTGGCCGAGCGGGCGCGGCGGCGGTCGCTGTGGTACACGTCGGTCAGGACCTGGTCGTTGGTGTAGGAGTGGATGGTGGTCATCAGGCCGCTCAGGACACCGATCTTGTCAGCCAGCGGCTTGACCAGCGGGGCCAGGCAGTTGGTGGTGCACGAGGCGTTGGACACGACGGTGTCGGTGGCCTTCAGGGTCTGATGGTTGACACCGTACACGATGGTGGCATCGACATCCTTGCCGCCCGGGGCGGAGATCAGGACTTTCTTGGCGCCGGCGGCGATGTGGGCCGAGGCTTTTTCCTTGCTGGTGAACAGGCCGGTGCATTCCAGCACGATGTCCACGCCAAGTTCTTTCCACGGCAGTTTGGCCGGGTCGCGTTCGGAGCACACCTTGATGGCCTGGCCATTGACGATCATGTTGTCACCTTCCACCTTGACGCTGGCGTTGAAGTGACCGTGAACAGAGTCGTGGCGGGTCAGGTAGGCGTTGATTTCGGCATCGCCCAGGTCATTGATCGCCACCAGGGTGAAGTCCTTGTCGCGGCCACTTTCGAAGATGGCGCGCAGGACGTTGCGACCGATACGACCATAACCATTGATTGCCAGACGGATAGCCATGTTGTGCTCCTTGCTTTCCCCCGCGGCGCCAGCGGCATGCGGGAGCAAAAAATCGGGTAAATGAAACGAGCGTGTTCTGTGTTACTTGCTGCTTTGACTACGGGCGGCGATCCGGTCGGGCCGGATCGCCGCCGGCCCTGCAAAACTGCTTAGTGGTGCTTCAGGTACTCTTGCATGTCGGTCTTCAGGTTTTCGGAGCGCGGTCCGAAGATGGCCTGAATGTTGTTGCCAACCACGACCACGCCAGCGGCACCCATGGACTTCAGGCGAGCCTGGTCGACCTTGTCGACTTCGGCCACGCTGACGCGCAGGCGGGTGATGCAGGCATCCAGGCTGGTCAGGTTGCTGCGACCACCGAAAGCTTCTACCAGGCCTTGGGCCATGGCCGACTTGTCGTTACCGGCCGGTGCGGCTGCCTTGGCTTGTTCTACCGGTGCGCCGGAAGCCGATACGGCCTTGGCTACGGCGACTTCGTCAAGTTGCTCTTCCTCGACGGTGTCTTCACGACCCGGGGTCTTGAGGTTCAGGGCGGTAATCAGTACGCGGAATACGGTGTAGTAAACAATCGCGTAGATCGGACCCAGAATAAACACCAACCACGGCTTGACGTCTTTGACATAGAACACAGCAAAGTCAATAAAGCCCTGGGAGAAGGTGAAGCCCATGTGGGCGCCGAAGGTGTTCATCAGCCAGAAGGCCAGGCCCACCAGGACGGCGTGCACGGCGTACAGGACCGGTGCAACGAACAGGAAGGAGAACTCGATCGGCTCGGTGATACCGGTCAGGAACGAGGTCAGCGCAGCGGAAACCATCATGGCGCCGATCTTGGTGCGGTTTTCCGGCTTGGCGGTGTGCCAGATGGCAATCGCAGCGGCCGGCAGGCCCCACATCTTCGGCAGGAAGCCGCCAGCCAGGATGCCGGCAGTCGGGTCGCCTGCGAAGAAGCGGTTGATGTCGCCGTGGATGATCTGACCGGTCACCGGGTCGGTGAAGTTACCCATCACGAAGAAGAACGGTGCGTTCCAGATGTGATGCAGACCGAACGGCAGCAGCATGCGTTCTACCACGCCATACAGGGTAACGGCGACGGCCGGGTTGCTGACGGCAGCCCATTGGGAGAACACGTCGATACCATGTTGGATCGGTGCCCAGATGAAGGCCAGGACAACCCCCAGGAAGATGGAGGAGATACCGGTCACGATCGGCACGAAGCGCTTGCCGGCAAAGAAGCCGAGGTAGCTCGGCAGTTCAATGCGGTAGTACTTGTTGAACAGCGCGGCAGCCAGGATACCCGACAGGATACCGCCGAAGACGCCGGTGTCCATGGAAGGCATGCCGAATACCATGACGGTCTTGACGCCCAGGATCGGCGCCATGATGCCCATGGTGGCGACCAGGACGGCATAGCCGACGATGGCGGCGATGGAAGCAACGCCATCATTGTCGGTCAGACCGAGTGCCACACCCACGGCAAACAGAATGGGCAGGTTGCCGAAGACGGCACCACCGCCAGCTGCCATCAGGTGGGACACGATAGGCGGTATCCAGCTGAAATTGGCGGCGCCGATACCCAGCAGCAAGCCCGCAACCGGGAGCACTGCGACAGGCATCATCAGCGCCTTGCCGATCTTTTGTAGTACAGCAAATGCATTGAATGACATGATCTACTACCCCTTTTCGTTGTGTCGTGTAACCTTTGCCCGCGGCGTTATTCCTTGATTGCCTGGGTCAAACGAGCGCGAACTTCTGACGCGGTGGACAGCGTCAAGACCTCGGCTGCCAGTGCCTCGCATTCGGTTTTGCTGAACTTGCGCACCAGTGCCTTGATTTCAGGAATCGACGGTACGGAGACCGACAATTCATCCACCCCCATCCCCACCAGCACCGGTACGGCCAGCGGGTCGGATGCCAGACCGCCACATACCCCGACCCATTTGCCGTGGCGATGTGCAGCCTGCACCGTGCTTGCCATCAACTGCAGCACGGCTGGATTCAATGCGTCCGCCTGACGCCCCACGCCCGGGTGGTTGCGGTCCATCGCAAGCACGTACTGGGTGAGGTCGTTGGTGCCGATCGAGAAGAAATCGACTTCACGGGCGAACTGTTCGGCCATGATGGCGGCCGACGGAACTTCAATCATGACGCCCACTTGTACCGGCGGTACGTTGAGCGCCTGGCGCTCTTCCTCGACCATGGCCTTGCATTCGCGCAGCTCGTCGAGGGTGGCGATCATCGGGAACATGATGCACAGCTTGGCGTAGGGCGCGGCGCGCAGGATGGCGCGCAGCTGGCTGCGCATGATGTCCGGCTGGGCCAGCGTCAGGCGTACGCCGCGCACGCCCAGGAAGGGGTTTTCTTCTGCCGGCATCGGCAGGTAGGCCAGCGGCTTGTCGCCACCGACGTCCAGGGTGCGGATCACCAGCGGGCGGTTGTGGCCGACGGCACGGGCGATGCTCATGTAGGAGTCGGCCTGTTCGGCTTCGCCCGGGGCATCTTCGCGCTGCAGGAACAGGAACTCGGAGCGCAGCAGGCCCACGCCTTCCGCGCCTTTTTCCATGCCCTTTTCGGCATCTTGCAGGCCGCCGATGTTGGCCACGACTTCCACGCGGTGGCCGTCGGAGGTCAGGGCCGGCTGGGCGGCGTTTTCCAGGTCGGCTTCGCGCTGTTCAGCCTGGCGCTGCTGCTGCGAGCGGATGCTGGACAGTTCTTCCACGGTCGGGTTGATGCGCAGGGTACCGCGGCTGCCATCCAGGATGACCGGGGTGCCGTCGGCAATTTGCAGGGCCTCGCGGTCGATGCCGACGACGGCCGGGATGTCGAGCGAGCGGGCCAGGATGGCCACGTGGCTGGTGGAGCTGCCGCCGCTGGTACAGAAGGCCAGTACCTTGCTGCGGTCGAGGCTGACGGTCAGGGACGGGGTCAGGTCTTCGGCGATCAGGATGGTGTTGGCCGGCAGTTCCGGTGCGGTCATGCGGCTGCCGGTCAGGATCTGCAGCACACGCAGGCCGACGTCGCGCAGGTCGTTGGCGCGGGCGGCCAGCAACGGGTTGGGCAGATGCGACAGGCGTTCTGCATGCAGGGTGAAGGCTTGTTTCCAGGCAAAGGCGGCGCTCTTGCCATTGCTGATGCCGCTGAACACCATGTCTAGCAGGTCCGGGTCTTCCAGCAGTTCCTGGTGGGCGGCGAAGATTTCGGCGCGGCCGCTGCTGGTCTTGCCGTGGGTCTGGTACTTGAGTTGTTCCAGCTGGGTATGGGCTTCGGTCAGCGCGTTTTGCAGGGCTTCGCGCTCCTGGCTTTCACCGGTGCCGTTTTCGGTCAGGGTGATTTGCTGGTGGTTGAGGATGAAGGCCTGGCCGACGGCGATGCCGGCCGAGGCGCCGACGCCGCGCAGCAGGTTGGGGTCGCGTTCGCCGACTTCTTCCTGCGGGGCTTCTGCCTGTGGTGTCTGGGTTTCCGGTGCGGCCTCATGGGCGTCGCCGGCGGCCAGCAGGGTCAGCTTTTCGATGGCGGCCTGGGCATCTTCACCTTCGGCGATCAGGCGGACGACGTCGCCGTGGCGCACGTTCAGACCGAGCAGGGCGACGACGCTCTTGGCGTTGGCCTGTTCGTTGCCGCAGATCAGCTTGATGTCGGACTGGAATTGCTTGGCGGCATGGGCGAGCACGGCACAGGGGCGGGCGTGCAGGCCGGCGCGGCCGACGACGGTGATGGACGGGGACTCGACGCTGGCGCGTGCTTCGCTGTCGGCCAGGCGGCTGGAGAACTCGCCGGTGCGGCTCAGGGTCAGGATGCGGTCGCGGCCGGCGACGACGTGGCCGCTGGCGCTGTCCATGGCGGCAACCTTGTCGCCGGTCAGGATGATGATCGGGGTGATCAGGCTGCGGGCATGGGTGGCCAGGAAGGCATCGTCGAATTCGATCAGTGCGTCACCGGCATTGACGTGGTCGCCCTGGCTGACGCGGGCGGTGAAGCCCTGGCCCTTGAGGTCGACGGTGTCCAGGCCGATGTGCATCAGGATTTCGATGCCGTCGTCGGAGGTCAGGGTCAGCGCATGTCGTGCCGAGTGAATGTGGGTGACGGTGCCGGCGCAGGGTGCGCGCAGCATGTTGCTGGCCGGCGAGATGGCAATGCCGTCGCCGATCATTTTTTCTGCGAAAACCGGATCAGGTACCGCGCTCAGGGGCAGCAGCATGCCGGAAAGGGGGGCATTCAGGACCAGTTCCTGATGCAGTTCAGAAGTACCCATATTGAAAACCTCTCGGCTTGCCACGGTCTCTTCGGAGGCGATGCGCCTGATGTGACCCTGGCATGCAAAACAAGATTGAAGATATCCGTGTGGTGCCAACCTGCATTGCAGTCGGAAATGCCGTCGGCGAGTCAGAGAATATTCTCATTTGTAATCAAAATCCATTGATTTGGATCAACCGAGTCAGTACTTGCCAAGGCGGAATAAAATACTTGCGTCATGTAACATCGCTACATGGCGCGCCTCGCACGTCGATAAGACCAGTATTTGCTAATGGTTACGTGATGCTAGGCAATGGCAGGCGCCGCCCTCTTTCCATCGGATGCCTCCTTCTGCAGGGATGCGTCTGTTCTGGCCATTCTCTTACTGTAGTATTGCTACAACAATTTGTCGGTGATGAATCTGGCCCTGACCGGGATGGCCATGCCCGGATCATTTTTTACGGGCGTTATTTAACAGTTAGTTTAAAATGGTGTTTTACCGCTTGCGGGTATGCGTATTGCCCTGCGGTGTGTGAAACGGATAAAGTCTCTGCTTTATAGCGCGGATTCTGGAGAATGACTCGTGTGGTCAATCATTGAAGCGGCCGGTTGGCCGATCTGGACAATTGTGGTTGCCTCGGTGGTTTCGCTGGCCATTATTCTCGAACGCCTTTACTCCCTGCGTCAGAGCCTGGTGGCGCCTGCCGGTCTGCTGGCTCAGACGCTGGAGGAGTACCGTCGCAACGGGGCGGACAGTGCCGCGCTGCGGCGTATTGCGCAGGCCTCGCCGCTGGGCCGGATTCTGGATGCCGGCATTCGCAATGCCGATGTCAGCCGCGAGGTGATGAAAGAAGCGATTGAAGATGAGGGGCGGATTGTATTGTTCCAACTCGAACGATTTTTAACCACTTTGGGGTCGATCGCCGCCATGGCTCCGCTGCTGGGTCTGCTTGGTACCGTGGTGGGGATGATTGAACTGTTCGGTTCGCAGACCCCGGCCGGCACCAATCCGCACGTTCTGGCGCACGGGATTTCCGTGGCGCTCTATAACACGGCCTTCGGTCTAATTGTGGCGATTCCCAGCATGATGTTTTACCGGCATTTCCGCGCCAAGGTGGATGCCTTGCTGGTGGAGATGGAGTCCCAGGCGGTCCGGCTGGTGGAAGTGATTCACGGCGAACGCCGCCAGGGGTAAGCCATGAATTTCCGTCGAGGGCATCATCGCGATGAGCCGGAAATCAATTTGATTCCGTTGATTGACGTGTTGCTGGTGATCCTGATTTTCCTGATGGTCACGACCAGTTATCAGCATTACGCCGAGATGCAGGTCAATCTGCCGGTCGGACAGGGGGATGTCGCCAAGGACAAGCCGCTGACCGTACAGGTGAGCATAGCGGCCGATGGCCGCATGTCGGTTGATCAGCATGCACTGGCGGCCGGGGACGAGAAGGGTCTGCTGGCGGCGCTGCAGCAGGCCAAGCCGGATAGCGTGGTGATCATTAATGCGGATGGCAAGGCGTCGCATCAGTCGGTGGTCAGTGTGATGGAGGCGGCACGCAGTGCCGGTCTGACCCGGCTGACTTTTGCTACCCAGGTGCCCGCTCAGTGAGCCTGATCGAACGGCACTGGCAGCAGCCGCGCCTCTGGCTGACTGTATTGCTGACCCCGCTGGAATGGTTGTTTGCCGCACTGGCTGCCCTGCGCCGTGCGGCTTTTCGTTATGGCTGGCTGGCCAGCGAGCGTTTGCCGGTGCCGGTGGTGGTGATCGGCAATATTCATGTGGGCGGGGTCGGCAAGACGCCGCTGACGCTGGCGCTGCTGCATTCGCTGCGGCAGCAGGGCGTGCGGGTCGGGGTGATCAGTCGCGGTTATGGCGGTCAGCACCGTCAGCCGACGGCGGTGTTGCCCGACAGTGACCCGGCGCAGGTGGGGGATGAGCCGATCTTGCTGGCCGCCGCCGGGGTGCCGGTTTTTGTGGGCCGGGACCGGGTGGCGGCCGGGCGTGCCTTGCTGGCGGCGCATCCGGACGTGCAACTGATTCTGACTGACGATGGTTTGCAGCATTATCGTCTGGCGCGTGATCTGGAAGTTGTGGTGGTGGACGGGGCGCGGGGTTTCGGCCAGCGTCATCTGTTGCCCAACGGGCCGTTGCGTGAGCCGCTGCGGCGTCTGCAGCAGGTGGATGCGCTGGTGATCAACGGCCGGCAGCAGGGGCGGGTTTCGCTGCCGGCGCACTTGCCCTGTTTTGCCATGTCGCTGGCGCCCGGGGCGCTGTATGCCGTGGCCGAGCCGGGCAGGCTGGCCGCGGCGGCGGATTTTGCCGGTCGCAAGGTGGTGGCGCTGGCGGGTATCGGTAATCCCTGGCGTTTCTTTGCCTCGCTGCGCGAGGTGGGGATTGTTGCTGAGCGCGAGCTGGTGTTTCCCGATCATCATGTGTTCACCCAGGCGGATCTGCCGACGGACGCTGATGCTGTCATCATGACAAGCAAGGATGCTGTCAAGATGAGACACCTCAATCATGATAAACTGTGGGTTCTGCCGGTCGAGGCTCATCTTGAGCCGGATCTGGCCGCGTGGATCCTGGCAAGACAGAAGGCAATGAATGGACGCTAAATTTCTCGATATCCTGGTGTGCCCGGTGTGCAAGGGGCCGCTGGTGCTGGTCAAATCGCAGCAGGAGCTGGTCTGCAAGGGCGATCGCCTGGCTTTCCCTATCCGTGACGGTATTCCGCTGATGCTGGAGGAAGAGGCGCGTGAGCTGGCGCCGGAGGAAGAGGTCGAATGACCGGCTTTGTCGTGGTGATTCCGGCGCGCATGGCTTCCAGCCGTCTGCCGGGTAAGCCGCTGGCCGATATTGCGGGTGTGCCGATGGTGGTGCGTGTGGCGCGTCAGGCGCTGCAGAGTGAGGCCACGCGCGTGCTGGTGGCGACGGATCATGCGGATGTGCAGGCGGCTTGCCGGGCGCACGGCATTGAGGTGGTGATGACGCGCGCGGATCATGCCTCCGGGACGGATCGGCTGGCCGAGGTGGCGGAACAGCTGGCGCTGGCGGATGACGCAGTGCTGGTGAATGTTCAGGGTGATGAGCCGCTGATTGATCCGGCGCTGATCAACCGGCTGGCGGGTCTGCTGGATGATGCGGCACTGCCGATGGCGACGCTGGCGCATCCGATTGCCGATGCGGCCGAGATGTTTAATCCGAATGTGGTCAAGGCCGTGGTGGACAGTCACGGCCGGGCGCTGTATTTCAGCCGGGCGCCGATTCCGTTTGCGCGCGATGCTTTTGCGGCCGGGCGTGACAGCCTGCCGGACGGTTTGCCGGTTTTGCGTCATATCGGCATGTATGCCTATCGTGCCGGTTTTTTGCGGACTTATGCGCGGCTGGCGCCGGCACCGCTGGAAACCTTCGAGGCGCTCGAGCAGCTGCGTGCGCTGTGGTATGGCTATCCGATTGCCGTGGCGACGGTGGACGCCGCGCCTGCGCCGGGGGTCGACACGCCGGAAGATCTGGCGCGTGTCCGCCAACTATTCATCTGAACCGACAATAACCCATTCAATCCTGGAGTAATGAGATGAGACTGATTCTGTTGGGCGCCCCGGGCGCCGGCAAGGGTACCCAGGCCAACTTCATCAAGGAGAAGTTCGGCATTCCGCAGATTTCCACCGGTGATATGCTGCGTGCCGCCGTCAAGGCCGGTACCGAGCTGGGCCTGGCGGCCAAGAAGATCATGGACGAGGGTGGTCTGGTGCGTGACGACATCATCATCGGCCTGGTCAAGGAGCGCATTGCCGAGGCGGATTGCGCCAATGGTTTCCTGTTTGACGGTTTCCCGCGCACGATTCCGCAGGCGGAAGCGATGAAGCAGGCGGGGGTCGATATTGATTTCGTGGTCGAAATCGATGTGCCTGATGCGCTGATCGTGGACCGTATGTCGGGCCGCCGCGTGCATGTGGCGTCCGGTCGTACCTATCACGTGAAGTTCAATCCGCCCAGGCAGGATGGGCTGGATGATCTGACCGGCGAGCCGCTGATTCAGCGCGATGACGACAAGGAAGAGACCGTCAAGAAGCGCTTGCAGGTTTATCACGAGCAAACGGAAGTGCTGGTGTCCTACTATTCGCAGCAGGCGGCTGCCGGTGATGCCAAGGCGCCGAAGTATGTGCGGGTGGATGGCACGCGTGCGGTCGAGGCCGTGCGGGATGAGGTGCTGAAGGCGCTTGGCGCCTGATGAAGAAAACCGCCGCAAGGCGGTTTTTTTTGGGCCTGCCGTGCCGGCCGGCGTGGTGTGATTTCATTAGAAATCAATCACCTCCTGATAATTCTCAGAGATTTCGCACAGGGCCTGCGTTAATCTGTACACTTGCCGCAAGGTAATTTGAACGTCGGTTCTGGAGAATGGCATGTATCAAGGAGAACGCTTTAACGGCATCTCCCATTTGATCGGTACGCTGCTGGCGATCACCGGTCTGGCCGTGCTGGTCACGCGCGCGGGGATCGAGGGCGACCCCTGGAAGGTGGTCAGTTTCAGCCTGTATGGCGCCACGCTGGTGATTTTGTATCTGGTGTCGACGCTGTATCACAGCGTTCGGGGCCGGGCCAAGGCGATTTTGCAGAAGTGCGATCACTCGGCGATTTATCTGCTGATTGCCGGCAGTTACACCCCGTTTGCCCTGGTCACACTGCGTGGGGCATGGGGCTGGACGCTGTTTGGTCTGAGCTGGGGGCTGGCGCTGTTCGGCATTGTGCAGGAGTTGACCATTGGTCGTCGTACCCGGCTGTTGTCGATGATTTTGTATGTGCTGATGGGCTGGATGGTGCTGATTGCCATCAAGCCGCTGGTGACGACGCTGGCCCTGCCGGGTCTGATCTGGCTGGCGCTGGGCGGCCTGTTCTACAGCGTGGGGATTTATTGGTTTCTGAATGATGAGAAGATCCGCCACGGGCACGGGATCTGGCATCTGTTTGTGCTGGCCGGCAGTGTCTGCCAGTTTGTCTGCGTCATGTGGTACGTCTGAAGCCTGTCACTGTCGCAAAGAAAAATGCATCGCCACGGCGATGCATTTTTTTTGTCCGGCCGGCCGGGGGGCTTACTCGGGGCGCGGTACTTCGAATGGCACGCGCTGTTCGGCGACCAGGGTCGACAGGGCGGTGACGACATGGGGGTCGAACTGGCTGCCGGCGCGCTGGCGGATGTAGTCCATGGTCTCGCTCAGGGTCCAGGGTTCTTTGTACGGCCGTTTGTGCAGCAAGGCATCAAAGACATCGACCACGGCCACGATGCGCGCTGACAGCGGGATTTCCTCGCCCTGCTTGCGCTGCGGGTAGCCTCGACCGTCGTAGTGTTCGTGGTGGCCGCCGGCAATCTCGCTGCCGAAGGACAGATAGCTTTTGCCTTCGACCATCAGGCTGGATTTGTGCAGGATCTGCGCGCCGATGGTGGCGTGCTGTTCCATGATGGTGCGTTCGTCCGGGTCCAGTTTGCCTGGCTTGAACAGGATGTGATCGGGTGTGCCGACTTTGCCGACATCGTGCAGGATGCTGGCCATGCCGATCATTTCCATGAACTCGCCACTCAGGTCGGTGGCATAGACTTGCATGCGCTTGAGTTCCTGCGCCAGGGCGTCGGTCAGGCGCTGCACGCGCAGCACGTGCTGGCCGGTGTCGGAGTCGCGGTATTCGGCCAGGTCAGCCAGGGCCACGACGGTGGCTTCCTGGGATTTGCGCAGCTGGTTGTAGAGGTAGAGGTTGTCGTAGGCCGCCGAGATGCGCTGGCAGAAGACTTCCAGCAGGTTGCGCTCGACGTCTTCCAGTGGCCAGGGCGGGCTGAAATGGACCACGAACTCGCGGTTGTTCTGCGAGGTGATGTAGAGCACGTCATACGGGTGGTGGTACATGCTCTTTTTCTGTTTCAGTGCCTCGTGGATGGCGGCGGCCAGTTCTGGCAGGGCGCTGAAATCGCTGGTGTGGGTCAGGTGCTCGTAGGAGCCGGTGGCGGCGATGACTTCGACGGCCAGCCGGCCGTTGGTCTGGCTGCCATTTTCCACGCACAGGATGCCATCCATGCCGACATCAAGCAGGGTGCTGACTTGCTTGAGCACGCCGGAGGCAAATTCTTTCAGTGAATGCAGCTGGTAGAGATCGCCGGCGCCTTCGAGGATCTTGGCCAGTCCCTGGCGGTTTTTCTCTATGGTCAGCAGGTTTTCGTGCGCGCGCAGGGAGGCAATGACGGTGGTGAACAGTTTCTGTACCGTCAGCTCGGTCTTGGTCTTGTAGTCGTTGATGTCGTAATCGAGGATGACTTCCTGTTCGGGGGCCTGGCCGGGCTGGCCGGTACGCAGCACGATGCGCACGGTCTGGTTGTTCAGTTCGCTGCGGATGCGGTGCACCAGCTTCAGGCCGGCATCGTCGGTCTCCATGACGACGTCGAGCAGGATCAGCGCGGTATCCGGATGTTCGGCGATGACCCGGAAGCCTTCGTCGGCGGAGGAGGCGTATAGCAGCATCAGCCCCTTGTCTTTGAAGCGGATGTCCTGGATGGCCAGGCGGGTGGCGGTATGCACGTCTTTTTCATCATCGACGATCAGGACCTTCCACGGCCGTTTCGGCGGCGACAAGGGGTCTTCGCTGACCTCGACGTGATCATCGTCCAGTAGCCAGTTTTCTTCGTCTTGATGTTTGTTCTTGTCGACCATCAGCTGCCCTCCTTGGGCGCAATTTCAGGCGCAATGCACGGCAGGGTGATCGAGAAGGTGGTCCCTTCGCCGAGCACGCTGGAGACGTCGATGCTCCCGCCCAGGCGCTGCCGCACAATGTTGTAGACGATATGCAGACCCAGCCCGCTGCCCCCGCTGCCGCGGCGGGTGGTGAAGAAGGGCTGGAAGATCTTGCCCATGTTTTCCGGTGCAATGCCTTTGCCGTTGTCCCGCACGGACAGGGCCAGATAGCCGTTTTCCAGGCGGTGGGCGTGAATGTCGATGCGTCCTTCCTGGCCTTCTTCAAAGGCATGGGTGGCGGCATTGACCAGTAAGTTGGTCATGACTTGCGACAGGGCGCCGGGATAGCTGTCCATCAGCAGATCCGCTTCGCAGTCGACCTGGATGTCGATCTGGGTGCGCTTGAACTTGGGGCGCAGGCTGGTGATGATTTCGTGCAGATAGTCTTCCAGCTGGAAGTCGCGCCGTGCCTCGCTGGTCTGGTCGACGGCCACCTGCTTGAAGCTGTGGATCAGGTTGGCCGCGCGTTCGGCGTTGGACAGGATCAGGTCACAGCTTTCCTTGGCGGTCGACAGGTAGTTCTGGAAGTCGCTCTTCTTGATGGCGCCAGCTTCCAGTTCGCTGTTGAGTTGCTGAGTGATGGCGGCCAGGTGTGAGGCGGCGGTGAGCGAGATGCCGACCGGGGTGTTGATTTCGTGGGCGACACCGGCGACCAGGCCGCCGAGGGAGGCGAGTTTTTCCGATTCGACCAGGGTTTGCTGGGTCTGCACCAGGCGGCGATAGGCATCCTGGGCTTTTTCTTTTTCTTCGCGGGCAATGGCTTCGGCCTGTGTCCGCATTTTCAGATCATCCATGATCCGTTCGACGATGCGGTTGAAGCTGTGCATGACATCGCCGAATTCGTTTTTCTGGTTGACTGTGATGGTGGCGGATTCGAGGTCGGAGCTGCTGGCGGCCAGGTCCAGGGCGTCTTGCAGGTCTTTCAGCGGGTGGAAGACGAAATGGCGCAGGGCGTAGCTCATCATGATCAGGATGAGGAAGTCGAGCAGGACGATCTGCACCACGCTTTCGGTCAGGCGGCTGCGCAGCTGGGCATTCAGGTCGCGCCGTGACAGGTAGACCTGGGCAATGCCGAGTTTTTCTTTGCCCTGATAGACGATGGGGATGGTCAGGACATCGTCGGCCACGGGTTCTTCGCTGGGGGTCATGTCGCGCAGGCCGCGGCTGTCGCGGATGCGGCCGATGTTGAGGCCGGCATCGCCCTTGATACGGATGGCAATCAGCGATTGCCAGCCCAGTTCGGCATCCAGTGTCAGCTGGATGTATTGGTCATCCAGCTGCCAGACGCCGTGCGGAAGCGACAGCGCGAGACGCTCTTTCAATGCGGTGCGCAAAGCCTGATAGTCGGCTTCGCCTTGGGCTTTGCTGTTGCTGAAAGAGACGTAGCCCATGACCGATAGGATCACGGTAATGCCGACGATCAGCCAGACAGTCAGTTGAGCCTTGATGCTTTTCATCATGATGGGCGGCTTCCTCACTCCTTCTCATCGTAAATAAGCCGGATGCAAAATGCAAAACACAATCATGAATAGTTGATTAATGCCATTGTCGATGCAGATCGGTGGGTCAGGCGGTGGCCGGACGGGGCGCAGGCCATTTCTGCAGCAGCAGTCCGAACAGGATCAGTGCCAGTCCGTACAGGGTGGAGGGCAGGATGGCTTCGCCGGCCAGCAGGTGGATGAGCAGCAGCGAGAGCAGGGGGGACAGGAAGATGAGATTGGCGATGCGTGCGGTATTGACGGCGCGTTTGAGGGCCGAGAGCCATAGTACGAAGGTAAAGCCCATTTCGAAGGCACCGACATAGCTGCCGCCGAGCAGGCCTTGCCAGGAGGGCCACTGCAGCTGGCCGCGCCAGGCGCACCACAGCAGGATCAGCGGCAGGGCACAGGCAAAGTTGAGTGTCAGGCCGATCACCGGCTCACGGCGGTCGCGCGTGTTGGCCAGCCAGTAGCCGGCCCACAGCAGGGTCGATCCCAGTGCCAGGATGACGCCCTGCGGGTTGCCGAAGTGCAGTGACAGTAGGTCGCCATGGGTGGCGATGGCGAGGACGCCGAGGTAGCAGACCAGGGCCGCCAGCATGTCCTGGCTGCGCAGGCGTTGTTTGAGGACGGGGACGGAGAGAAGCGACAGCGTCAGGGCCCAGGTGTAATTGATGGCCTGTGCTTCCTGTGCCGGCAGCAGGGCGTAGGCCTGGAACAGCACCAGATAGTAGGCAAAGGGGTTGATGGCGCCGAGCAGCAGCGAGCGCTGCCAGTGGGCGCGCCAGCTGGTGCGCAGTTCACCCAGCCTGCCCTGAACGCTGAGGATGGCCAGCAGGCAGAGCAGGGAGGCGAGATTGGCCCACAGCAGCAGTTGGGACGGGGTCAGGTGCTGCAGGCTCAGCTTGAAGGCGCTGGCGACGGTTGACCAGGCCAGGACGGCGCCGAGTCCGGCGAGGGTGGCGCGGCGTTGGTCAGGGCTGTGCATGGGTCCCCGGGAGAGTGCGCTGACGGGGCAGCAGGCGGTTGAGTTCGGCGGACAGGGCGGTGGCGGTGGCCGATGCGCTCAGGCCGATGGGACCGCCCTGCTGCCGGGTGTAGTGGTTTGCCACGCAGCCGTGGACGTAGGCGCCGAGCGAGGCGGCGGCAAACGGGTCGAGTTTCTGGGCCAGCAGGGCGCCGATCAGGCCGCTCAGGACATCACCCTGACCGGCTGCGGCCAGGGCCGGCCCGCCGCTGGTGTTGACATGGTAGTAGCCATCGGGGCCGGCGATCAGTGTGCCGCTTCCCTTGAGCAGGGTGACGGCATTCAGTCGGGCGGCCAGCGTCCTGACGGTGTGCAGGCGGTTTGCCTGCACGGCGGCGGTGTCGGTCTCGAGCAATCGGGCGGCTTCGGCCGGGTGCGGGGTGATCAGGCTGGGCCAGCGTCGTTCGGCCAGCTGGTTCTGCAGCTCGCTGGCGCCGGCGAGCAGGTTGAGGGCATCGGCGTCCAGCAGCAGGGGGCCGGGGTGGGCGAGTGCCTGTTGCAGCAGTTGCCGCGCGCGCAGATCCTGTCCCAGTCCGGGACCGATGACCAGTACGTCACAGTCGGGCAGGGGATCGGCGGGCCGGATCATCAGTTCGGGCGCGGTCGGGTCGACGGCAAGCCGGTCGTCCAGGGTGGCCAGCAGGACTTTGCCGGCGCCTGCCGCCAGGGCGGCGCGGCCGGCCAGCAGGGCGGCGCCCAGCATGCCTTCGGCGCCCCCGGCGATGGCGAGGGTACCGAAGCGGCCTTTGTGGCTGTTGAGGGGGCGCAGCAGGGCGCTCAGGTCGACCGGATGATAGACCGCCCCTTCGGGGGCTTCGCCGGCCCAGCCCGGGTGCTGCAGGGTGTCGAGGTAGATTTCGCCGGCCAGGTCCGGTCCGTCACCGGTCAGCAGACCCGGTTTGTGACTGAGGAAGGTCAGGGTGGCATCGGCGCGCAGCACCCGGTTGCGGGCGGTGCCCTGCCAGGCATCGAGTCCGGTCGGTACGTCGAGTGCCAGGGTCGGTACATGCAGAGCCTGCAGTCGATCGAGTAGCGCACACCAGAAGGGATCGAATGGTCGATCTGCGCCGATGCCGAACAGACCGTCCACCAGCAGGTCGGGGCGGGTGGCATCGGTCGGCAGCTCTGCCAGGGTCGTGCCTTGTACGGCTTGCCAGGCGGCCAGTGCCTGGCGTGCCGCCGCCGTTCTGGGGGCCGCCGGCAGCAGCACTTCGGCCCGGAATCCGGCGTGCAGCAGGGCGGTCGCGCAGACCAGGGCATCGCCGCCATTGTTGCCGGGGCCGGCGGCCAGCAGGATGTGGGCGCCTGTCGGCCAGCGAGCCGCTATCCACCGGGCGGCAGACTGGCCGGCGCGGGCCATCAGGTCGATGCCCAGTGTCTCGGCGCGCTGTTCCAGTGCGCGCAGGGCGGCACCGCTGTAGATGGCGCTGCTCATGGCCGGGTTTCACCCCAGCGCTGGATCAGGTTATGCGGTACCCCGAGCTGGTCCATGATGCGTGCCACGATGAAGTCCACCATGTCGTCGACGGATTTCGGGTGGGTGTAGAAGCCGGGGCTGGGGGGCAGGATGACCGCGCCGAGGCGGGCCAGCTTGAGCATGTTCTCCAGGTGCAGGGCCGAGAAGGGGGTCTCGCGCGGGACCAGGATGAGTTTGCGGCCCTCCTTGAGGCTGACATCGGCGGCCCGCTCGATCAGGTTGTCCGACAGGCCATGGGCGATGGCCGCCAGGGTGCCCATCGAGCACGGGCAGACCACCATGGCATCGGCCGGGTTGGTGCCCGAGGCCACCGGGGCAAACCATTCTTCGCGGCCGAAGACTTTCAGTTGGCCGGGTTCGGCGCCGCTTTGTTCGATGAACCATTGTTCGGCGTCGGCCGGACGGCCCGGCAGGGTGAGTCCCAGCTCTTGCTGGGCAACGACCTGGGCGGCCTGGGAGTAGAGCACCCAGACCCGCACGCCGGCGGCGATCAGGCAGTCGATCAGGCGCAGGCCGTAGGGCAGGCCCGAGGCGCCGGTCAGGGCAACGGCGATGGTTTGAATCTGGCGCATGGTGATGCTCGTTCGGTGAACGGGTCGCGTGCGGCGGCCCTAGTCGGCATATTGTAACTGGCGGTGGCGAAGCATGATTTGCTGGTCAGGGAAGCATTTCGCCAGTTGCTCGGCAATGTAGACCGAGCGGTGCTGGCCGCCGGTACAGCCGATGGCCACGGTCAGGTAGCTGCGGCTTTCCTGGTTGAAGCAGGGCAGCCAGCGGGCAATGATGCGGCGGATGTCTTCGGTCATTTCGGCGACGGCGGGCTCTTGCAGGAAGAAGTCGATGACGGGTTGATCCTTGCCGGTCAGCGGCCGCAGTTGCGGGTTGTAGTAGGGGTTGGGCAGGCAGCGCACGTCAAAGGCGAAGTCCAGATCGAGCGGGACGCCGTGCTTGAAGCCGAAGGATTGCAGTACCAGGGTCAGGCGGCTGCTGTCTGCCGACACCAGGTCCTTGACCCAGCTGCGCAGGGCATTGGGAACGAGGTCGGTGGTGTCGAAGCGGGCGCCGAGTTCCTGGATGCTGCCCAGCATGTCTTTCTCGGCCAGGATGCATTCGTTGATGGTCAGGAGTCCGTTGCCGGCCAGCGGGTGGCGGCGGCGGGTTTCGGAAAAGCGTTTGACCAGGGTGTCGTCCTGCGCTTCAAGGAACAGCAGGCGCACATCGACGCCTTGTTCGCGCAGCTTCTGCATTTCATGGGGCAGCGCACCGAGGGAGGGGCTGGAGCGGACATCCACGCTGATGCCGATCTGCTCGAAGCCGTAATCCTGATACAGCGACACGGCCTCGCTCAGCATGGTGGCGGGCAGGTTGTCGACGCAGTAGAAACCCGAGTCTTCCAGCGCCCGCAGGGCAATGGATTTTCCCGAACCGGATTGCCCGCTAATCAATATCAGTTGCATGTTCCTGATCCTTCAGGAAATTGGTGTGACGTTCGATGAATTCGCGCGTGCTGTCGATGCCGCGCAGTTGCAGGATGTAGTTGCGGACGGCGGCTTCGACCAGAACGGCGAGGTTGCGGCCGGCCGCCACCGGCAGGACGACCTTGCGCACCGTGACGCCGAGAATGTCCTGTGTTTCCGACTGGATGTTCAGCCGGTCGAGGGCCTGCATGGCCTGATCGTTGGCCTTGACCAGGTGGATGATCAGTTTCAGTACTTTCTTCGGTCGTACGGCGGTTTCGCCGAAGATGGTGCGGATGTTCAGAATGCCCAGCCCGCGTACCTCCAGGAAGTCGCGCAGCAGAGGCGGGCAGCGTCCTTCCAGGGTTTCCGGCCCGATCCGGTAGAGTTCGACGGCATCGTCGGCCACCAGGCCGTGGCCGCGCGAGATCAGGTCCAGGGCCAGTTCGCTCTTGCCCATGGCCGAGTCGCCCATGATCAGTACGCCGATTTCCAGGACGTCGAGGAAGACGCCATGCAGTACGGTGGAGACGGCCAGCGCGCGAGCCAGATAGATGCGCAGCACATCCATCAGGTAAGGGCTTTCCAGCGGGGTGGACATCAGCGGCACGCTGTGGGAGTGGCAGTAGTCGCGCAGCAGTTTCGGTACCGGCTGGCCATTGGCCACCATGACCACTGACATGCTCTTGTGGAACAGTTGGTCGAGGGCGGTTTTGGCCGCCGACTGTTCCAGCCGGTTCAGGTAATCGACCTCGGCGAGGCCCAGTACCTGGACACGGTTGGGGTGGATGAAATTCAGGTGGCCGACCAGCGCCAGCGTAGGGCGCTGTTCGTCGATGCCGATAATGTTGTCGGCGCCCGCCGTCCCGACAACCCAGCTGAGATTAAGCTTTTGCTGGTTTTCCTGGTAAAGCTTGCGCACGGTTATGCTAGGCATGGGTCGACCACTCGGAAAGAATCTGGTAGAGCTCGTCCACGCTTTGGGCGGTGAGCATTTTTTCGCGCAACGGGCGGCTGGAGAAGAGTTGCGCCAGCTCGGACAGGACCTGCAGGTGCAGGTCGGTGGCCTGTTCCGGTACCAGCAGGACGAACAGGCTTTGTACCGGTTTGCCGTCCGGGGCATCGAAAGGAATCGGCGCTTTCAGGCGGATGAAGATGGCCGCGGCTTCCTTGAGTCCCTGGGCTCGGCCGTGGGGAATGGCAACCCCCTGACCCAGGCCGGTGGAGCCGAGTTTTTCTCGGGCAAACAGACAATCGAACACCTCGCTGCGGGCGATGCCGCAGGTATTTTCCATCAGCAGACCGACCTGCTCGAAAACCCTTTTCTTGCTGCTGACGTCGAGGTCGAGCAGGATGTGCTCGCGGGAAAGAATCTTACCGATCTGTTTCATAGCGTTTGGCGGCATCGGAGGCCGGGCGGACCGGCTTCGTCAAAAAGTCTGGCAAACAAAAACGGGAACCCGAAGGTTCCCGGCAGTACTGAATGTCACTTTACAGCGAAGCTTCCGGGTGGGCGCCGCGGTGCTCGGTCTGCTTTTCCTTGAACTTCAGCACCTGACGGTCCAGCTTGTCCATCAGCAGGTCGATGGCGGCGTACATGTCGGCCTCGGTGGCTTCGACATGGATGTCCTTGCCGGACAGGTGAACGTTGACCTCGGCTTTCTGGACCAGTTTGTCCACGGACAGGGTAACGGAGACATCGATCAGGTCGTCGACATGGCGGCTGATGCGCTCGAGCTTCTCATCAATATAGTCGCGCAACGACGGGGTGATCTCGAGGTGAAGACCAGTCACTTTGATGTTCATAACCCTTACTCCTTACTTTGTTGCCATGATGACTGCACGGTCGGGTCGGCCGTACAGCCGGATGTTGGATTACAGAGCCTTTCTTTGATTGACCGGCGCTATCTGCATGGCTTCACGATACTTGGCAACGGTACGTCTTGCAACCTGAATTCCCTGGCTGGATAGCTGTTCGGCAATGGCGCTGTCTGACAGTGGCCTGGATGGGTTCTCCTGTTCGATCAGCCTGCGGATATGTGCCTTGATGGCGGTGGCGGAGCATTCTTCGCCACTGTCGGTTTCCAGGGCACTGCCGAAGAAATATTTCAGCTCGAAAAGTCCCCGGGGACAGAGCAGATATTTCTGGGTGGTGACTCTGGAGACGGTGGATTCGTGCAGCCCGAGCTCATCGGCGATATTGCGCAGGATCATCGGCCGCATGGCCACTTCGCCTTGTTCAAAGAACGCTTGCTGCTTGTCGACTATAGCTTCCGACACTTTCAGGATAGTGTCAAATCGCTGTTGAATGTTCTTGACCAGCCACCGTGCCTCTTGCAGACGACTGCCGAGATCGCCGGATTGCTGGCGGTTTTCCGACAGCATGCGGGCGTAGATCTGGTTGACGCGCAATTGCGGGACGGCGCTGCTGTTGAGCTCGGCCACCCAGCGGCCTTTACGCTTTCTGACGGTGACGTCCGGGGTGACGTAATGGGTGTCGCGCGCGTCGAAGCCGCTGGCCGGACGCGGGTTGAGGCGGGCGATCAGGGTCTGGGCTTCGCGCAGGGCATCGTCGCTGGTGCCCAGCAGCTTGCGCAGGCGGGTGTAGTCACGGGCGCCGAGCAGGGCCAGGTGCTGCGCGATGATGTCGCCGGCCAGGGATTTGCCGGGGGTGCTGGCCGGTAATCTGGCCAGTTGCAGTTGCAGGGATTCGGGCAGTGAGCGGGCGCCGACGCCGGGGGGGTCGAACTGCTGCAGCATGCGCAGGCCGACGGCCAGTTCATCTTCGTCCAGGGCCAGCTCTTCGGGCAGACTGGCCACCAGTTCGGCCAGTGGCGTGGTCAGGTAGCCATCGTCATCCAGTTCTTCAATCAGCAGTTGCACGACGGCGTGGTCGCGCTGCGGCAGGTCGATTTCTCCCAGCTGCGACAGCAACAGCTCGCGCAGGGTCTGATGACAGGGCACGTTGTAAAAGGGGTCGAATTCGTCGTCGTAGCTGCCACCACTGCCGGTCCCGCTGCCGCTGCCCCAGTCCTGCAGCGCTTCCATGCCCGGTTCGCTCGCCGTGTCCTGCTCCTGCTGCTTCGGGACCTCTTCGCTGTGGCTGCTTTCCATCGGGCGCTCCGGCAGGCCGGGTTCGCCGGGGGTGTCTTCATCGCGCTCGAGCAGCGGGTTTTCCAGCAGATAGCGTTCGACTTCGGCTTGCAGTTCGACCGTCGACAGTTGCAGCAGCTTGATCGACTGCTGCAATTGCGGCGTCAGGGTCAACTGCTGGGAGACTTTGAGCTGGAGGCTTTGCTTCATGATGGTTTACAGATGGAAATGCTCGCCCAGGTAGACTTTGCGTACCCGCTCGTCGTTGACCAGTGTTTCCGGCTCGCCGGCAGCCAGCACGGCACCGTCGCTGATGATGTAGGCGCGGTCGCAGATCCGCAGTGTTTCTCGCACGTTGTGGTCGGTGATCAGTACGCCGATACCGCGTTCCTTGAGGAAGGAAATGATCTTCTGGATGTCGATGACGGCAATCGGATCGACCCCGGCAAAGGGTTCATCCAGCAGGATGAAGCGTGGCCGCGTGGCCAGCACGCGGGCAATTTCCACCCGGCGCCGCTCGCCGCCGGACAGCGACAGGGCATTGCTGTTGCGCAGATGGGCGATGTTCAGGTCATCCAGCAGCAGGTCGAGCTCTTTTTCCAGTTCGTCTTTCTTGAAGCCGGTGATCTCCAGAATGGCGCGGATGTTTTCGTCGACCGTCATCTTGCGGAAGATCGAGGCTTCCTGCGGCAGATAGCCCAGCCCGAGCCGCGCCCGACGGTGGATCGGCATGTGGGTGATGGACTGCTCGTTGATGGTGATTTCACCGTCATCGGCACCGACCAGACCGACGATCATGTAAAAGCTGGTGGTCTTGCCGGCACCATTCGGCCCCAGCAAACCCACGACTTCGCCACTCTTGATCTGCAGCGAGACATCCTTGACTACCGTGCGGTTCTTGTAGCGCTTTTTCAGGCGCTGCACTGTCAATACGCTATCGGTCATGATCACTTTCCGGCGCCGCTGCTGGCGTCTTTCTTTTGTGGCTGGATGATGGCGGTGACCCGGCCCTTGTTGGCGGTATTGCCGCTGCCGCCCTGGCTCTGATAGACCTGGGTTTCGGTGTTGTAGACGATGACGTCGCCGATCAGCAGGTCATCCCCCTTCTTGACGCGGGCATTGGTGGTCAGGATGGCGGTATGGGTGACCGTGCTGTAGTCGATGCGCTTGGCCTGCCCGTCGATCCAGACATTTTTCTTTTCCGGCGTATCATCCGCCTTCTGACGGAAGGTGACCAGCTTGCCGGTGGCGATCATGGTCTGATTGCCCTGAGCGTCACGGGTGACCGTCAGGTGGTCGGCATGCATCAGCATGGTGCCCTGGATGACCACGACCGCGCCATCCCATTCGGTGATGCCCTTGATCTGGTCGAGCGTGGCGCGGTCGGCGCTGATCTGGATCGGCTTGCCGCTGTCGGCTTTTTCGGCGAACGCCAGCGGGGTGGCCAGGGCAAGGAGTGTCAGCAGCAGGGCGGATTTATTGAACATAAGTGGCCTTTGCATAAGACAGCATGTTCACGATGCCGGTCTTTTGGTCGTAATTGAAACCCGTCGAATTGGCGACACTGCTGCCATAGTGAACGGTGGTCGGCATCGGTGAGCTGGCGTAGTGACGGACGGTGTCGACGGTCATGGCAGAGCTGTCCAGCGTCATCGGCGGCTGACCCGCGACCGCCGGTTTCTGCAGATGCGCCTTATGCTCAAGGAACGCGACGCGCGACTCGGTATTGTAACGCCCGTTGTCGGCGATCAGCGTGTAATCCAGCTGTCCATTCTTGAACAGCGCGATGTTGCCCTGATTGAAATACAGCTCGCGCTGGTTGGGGTACTGCCACAGTCTGTCGGCAATCATGTGCTGCAGGACGCGCCCTTGCTCATCAAAGCGTGTCGCGTCGATTTTCTCGGCAACATATTCGGGCTGGGACGGATCGAGATCATGGCCGAAGCTGCCCAGCTTGGAGACCTGATCCAGCCAGATCGTCAGCAGGGCGGTGAGGGCGACCAGCGCCACGGGGAACAACCGTGTCCAATGCCCGCTCTTCATGACAGATAGCCCGCGATCAGGTCGTCCAGCGTGCCCTGGGCCTGCATGATCAGCTCGCAGGTTTCGCGTACGGCCCCACGTCCGCCACGATTGCCGGTGACGTAGTGGGCGTGCTGGCGCACCACGCTCGGGGCTTCGGGGACGGAAATCGCCAGCCCGACACGCAGCATGACCGGCAGGTCGACCACATCATCGCCCACATAGGCACATTGCGCCGGCTGCACGCCCGCCTTGGCCAGCAAATCCTCGAAAGCCGTGCGCTTGTCGTGAATGCCGGCATAGTAAAAATCGATGCCGAGCCCGCGGGCGCGGTGCTCGACACAGCTTGCGGCGCGGCCGGTAATGAGGGCCAGTTTGACGCCGGTGGACTGCAGCATTTTCAGGCCATGGCCATCCAGCGTATTGAACCCCTTGAGTTCTTCCCCCGCGGCGGTAATGAAAATCGTGCCATCGGTCAGTACACCGTCCACATCCATGATCAGCAGACGGACATTGCGTGCCAGGTCATTGGTCGCTTGCATGTTATTCCTCGGGCTGGCTGGCGGGATCAGACCACGCCGGCCTTGAACAGGTCGTGCATGTTGAGGGCCCCGACCAGCTGCTGTTCGGCATTGGTCACCAGCAGACAGAGCACCTTGCTGGCTTCCATCTGCTCAACGGCCTCGGTGGCCAGGCAGTGTGCCGCAATGGTGCGGGGCGATCGGGTCATGACGTCTTCGATGCGGATGCCGGTCAGGTCCAGGGTCTTGTCCAGCGTGCGACGCAGGTCGCCGTCGGTGTAAACCCCGACCAGCGAGCCGGCGGCATCGGCCACCGCCGTCATGCCCAGACCTTTCTTCGACATTTCCAGCAAGGCATCTTTCAGGGATGCGCCCACCTTGACGCAGGGCAATGCCTCACCGGTGTGCATGACATCGGCAACACGCACCAGCAGGCGGCGGCCGAGGCTGCCCGCCGGATGCGACATGGCAAAGTCTTCTTCGCGGAACTGCCGCTCCTGCATCAGGGTGACGGCCAGGGCATCGCCCAGGGCCAGCTGCGCCGTGGTGCTGGAGGTGGGGGCCAGTCCCAGCGGGCAGGCTTCCTTGTCGACATGGGCATCCAGGTGGACATTGGCCAGCTTGGCCATGGTCGATCCCTCGCGTCCGGTCATGCAGATGGTGTGAATGCCCTTGCGCTTGAGCGCCGGCCACATGGCCAGGACTTCATCACTCTCACCGGAGTTGGACAGTGCCAGCAGGACGTCTTCGCGCATGATCATGCCCAGATCGCCATGCACGGCTTCGGCCGGGTGCAGGAAGAAGGCAGGGGTGCCGGTACTGGCCATGGTGGCGGCGATCTTGCGCGCGACATGACCGGATTTTCCCATGCCGGTCACGACCAGGCGTCCCTTGCAGGCGAGGATCAGATCCACGGCGCGCGAAAAGTCGCCATTCAGACGCAGGGCCAGCGCTTCCAGCGCCTCGGCCTCGGTTCGCAAGACTTCTCGGGCGCTTTGCAAGCGGTTCGTGTAAATTTGGGTATCCATAAGCGTGAATTATATCAAGGTTATAAGCCCAGGGGTCGCGGCTGGTGCAACTTTTGCTTAAACCTTTGACTCTGTCATGTGATATCGATAAAAGTTGCGGAGATCATAACTGACCATGCATTCACTTGCTGTTGTCGTCGTGGTATTGCTGCTGGCTGTACTGGTCATTACCTTGTGCCGCCGGTTGCGCGTTCCTTCCCTGCTGGCCTACCTGCTGATCGGCTTTCTGGCCGGCCCGGCGGTGGCGGGCCTGGTGCCCGAAGGGGAGTCGACCGCCCTGCTGGGTGAGATCGGCATTGTCTTCCTGATGTTTACCATTGGCCTGGAGTTCTCGCTGGCCAAGCTCAAGGCCATGCAACAGCTGGTGTTTGGCGTTGGCCTGCTGCAGGTCACGCTGACCATGCTGCTGGGCGGGGTGGTTTGTTATCTGTTCATTGGTCATGCCGGTGCTGCCTTTGCGCTGGGAGGTGCGCTGGCCATGTCCTCTACCGCGATCGTCAGTCGCCTGCTGACCGAGCAGCGCGAGCTGGGGCAACCGCATGGCCAGCTGGCCATTGGCGTGTTGTTGTTCCAGGACATTGCCGTGGTGCCGCTGTTGATCCTGCTGCCCGCCCTGAGCGGCAGCCAGGCGCTGCTGTGGCAGTCGCTGGGCATGGCGGCTCTCAAGGTGCTGGTGGTGCTGACCGTGTTGCTGGTGCTGGGCCAGCGCCTGATCCGTCCCTGGTTTCATCTGGTCGCACGCCAGCGCTCCGGCGAGCTGTTCATGCTGAATGTCCTGCTGGTGACGCTGGGCATTGCCTGGCTGACCGAGTTGTCCGGGCTCTCGCTGGCTCTGGGGGCCTTTGTCGCCGGCATGCTGATCTCCGAGACCGAGTATCGCTATCAGGTTGAAGAGGATATCCGGCCATTCCGTGATCTGCTGCTGGGCTTCTTCTTCATTACGGTCGGCATGCGTCTGTCCCTGCCTGTGCTGGTTGACCAGTTCGAGCTGGTGCTGTTGATGGTGCTGATTCTGTTGCCGGTCAAGCTGGGCGTGGTCTATGGCGTGGCGCGCGCCTTCGGCCACCAGTCCATGGCCTCGATGCGCGGTGCGCTGGCGCTGGCGCAGGGCGGGGAGTTCGGCTTTGTCCTGCTGACGCTGGCCTCGCGCCTGGATCTGATCACGACGCCGGTCATGCAGGCGGCGGTCGCTGCCGTGTTGATTTCCATGCTGGTGGCGCCCTTCATCCTGATGCATGGCGAGGCCATTGCCAAACGGCTGGTCCGGCAAGACTGGACCCTGCAGGCCTTCGACCTGCACCACGTGCTGGTGGAGAGCATGTCCAAGAGTGATCACGTGCTGATCTGCGGCTACGGACGCAGCGGTCAGGCGCTGGCCCGGTTGCTGGAAACCGAGGATATCCCGTTTTTTGCTCTCGACATGGATCCGACCCGGGTACAGGAGGCGGCCGAGGCGGGGGACCCGGTGGTGTTTGGTGATGCCTGCAAGACGGAGGTGCTGCTGGCGGCAGGTATTCAGCGTGCCAAGGTGATGGTGATTTCCTTTTCCGATACCGAGGTGGCTTGCCGCATCCTGAATCGCGTGCAGCAATTGCGGCCGGATTTGTCGGTCATTGTGCGCACGGTGGATGACGGTGATATCGATCGGCTGCGTGCGGCCGGCGCGGACGAGGTGGTGCCGGAGATCCTGGAGGGCAGCCTGATGCTGGCCTCGCAGGCGCTCATGGAGGTCGGCGTCCCGTTGCAGCGTGTGCTGAGGCGCATCCGTCGGGTGCGGGAAGAGCGTTATGGTTTGTTCCGTGGTTTCTTCCACGGCATGGACGATATCGATTCGCTGGAGGATGAGGCCCGAATCCCGCGCTTGCAGAGTGTGGTGCTGTGCGAGGGGGCGGCGGCCATCGGCCAGCCCCTGCATGCGCTGCAGCTGGCTGAACTCGGTGTGTCCATCAAGTCGATGCGCAGTCAGAACCGGCGCTTCTTTGATCTGGACGAGAATCTGCAGCTGGGGATGGGGGACGTGCTGGTGTTGCTGGGCAATGCCGAGCAGCTGGCCCGGGCGGAGAAGCGCATCCTGAGCGGCGCCTGAACGACAGGGGCGGCCATCGGCCGCCCGCCGCTCATGGCAGGATGGTGGTGATCTGTTTTTTCAGTTCCTGCTTCAGCGCCTGCTGTTTTTCGGTCTCGGTTTTCTTTCCCTTGACCAGGGCATTGAAGTTCAGCGCATACACCGGGGCATTCAGCGGCCCGGTAATCTTCAGCGGGATATTCACGCCCTTCAGGCTGGAAAACTCTTTCGGATTGGCCTGCACGTTCATGTTGTAGTCGATGATGCTGTGGCGCAGGTCGAGCTTGCCGCCGCCATTGACGTTGACCAGCTGCGAGGCAAGCTTGAGATCCTGATTGCGCCCGATGCCCTGATCCATGTGGAAGCTGGCCTGCAGTGTCGAGAAGGTGGTCTTCTGGTTGGCGCGCGCCGGGGTGTTCATTTCCTTGAGTTCGGCAGGCAGGTTCTTCAGGGCGGCGACCAGGTCGATCCCGGTCAGCGCCCCCTGGTTCAGGCTCATCTGCACGTCACCGCTCAGGTTATTGCGCAAGTCGACAAACGAGTCGCCCTGTGCCGACAGCGCGACCTGGCCATTCCCCTTGCCGTCCAGCTGGCCAAAGCTGAACAGATCCACCAGCAAGGGGCGGATGTTCATGCCGCGCAAGGTCTGGCGCACTTCGTAGCGATTGACCGGGCCGCGCTTGAGTCGTGCGTCACCCTGCAGTCTGCCGGCATAGATATTGGCGGAAATCTGAGTCAGTTCCATTTCCTGCGGCAGGATGCGTACCGCGGCAGCGACATCCTTCATGCGGAAGCGTCCGACTGACAGTTCACCGGCGCTGATCTTGCCATTCAGGTCAAAGAAATCCATCCAGTCCAGCGGGATCGGGTTCTTGTTCTGGAAAATGGCGACCGCCTCTCCCTTGGTTTCCGGCAGATAGCGGTTCAGGTCGAGTGCCCCGATGCTCAGTGCCGCTTCATGGCGCGGGTGGACCAGACCATATTGCGTTACATCCAGCGCGATATCCGAACCATCGATCTTGCCCTTGCCATGCAGGTCAAAGCGTTCGTCATGCAGTGTGCCGCTCAGCGAGCCCTGCATATTGGCGATCAGCTGGCCACGGGGTAGCAGGGGGGTGATGGCCTGAGCGCTCAGGCTGAGTGGTGACAGTTGCAGGTCATTCAGCCTGGCCAGGGTGAAGGGTGCATCCAGCGTCAGCTTCACCCGGTTGTTGCCCACCTGCCAGTTGAACTCGCCGTTGAGGCGGCTGGCGTTCATGGCGTTGCGGCTGATGTTCAGGTTGGCCAGATTGGCTTCCAGCTGATAGTGGCTGCGTTCGTACTGCATGCTGCTCGACAGGTGGCTTTGCGGAATCAGGATGTATTCCGGGCCGGCCTCCAGCGTGGGGACATTGAGCGTGGCGCTGCTTTGCGGACGTTCGGTGGTGAATTCGAACACCAGGTCATTGCCGGACGCCTTGAGCTTGTTGATGTCAAGATGCAGCGAGCCCCGGGTCTGCAGCTGTGTCTTGCCCAGCGTCGGTGTCTCGTTTTCGATCTGCGATTCGATCTGGCTGAAATCCAGGCGGTTGTCCACGATGGTCAGCGGGGTGCTCAGCGTCATGCGCAGCGGTCGTGAGCCATTGTCCAGCACCGCTCCGGCACTCAGCATGGCGCTGCTTTTCAGGCCGTCGGCTTCCAGGGTGATGCCGGTCAGCCGCTGATGGCTGTCGTTGACATCATCCTGATAATTCAGTTCGCCGTCATGGATGACCAGGGTATTCAGATTGATATTGAAGCCCTGTTGCGGGCGTCGCATGAACAAATCACTGATCGACAGCAGCCCGTCTTTCTGGCGCGTGATGGCGATATTCGGTGCGTAAAGACGCAGCGAGCGGACTTCACGCCGGCCAAACAGCAGTGGCCACCAGGCCAGTCTGGCTTCCATGCGGACCACCTTGGCAAACCGGGCGGTACTGTTCGGTTCGGTGATTGAAATATCGTTGACGTCAATGCCCGGGAACGGGAAAACCCGCGGGGTGATGGTGCCTTCGACCAGCACCTGGCGCCCGGTGTCGCGCAGCGACTCCCCCAGCGAGCGTCGCACGGCGGCTTCATCGAACTGCCAGAAGATCAGACTTTGCGTCACGATGCCCAGCAGCAGCAACGTCAGGGCAGAGTAAACGGTGATGCGTAACCAGAGGCGGCCGGAGTTCCAGTTCATGGCAGGGGGAGGACGGGCGTTGGACTAACGGTGCGGGTTAGCATGGGTCTGTTGGAGCGGGTGAAGGGAATCGAACCCTCGTCGTAAGCTTGGGAAGCTTCTGCTCTACCATTGAGCTACACCCGCGTGCTTTCGCGTAAGAGGGGACGAATTTAGCCGGTTTTGCCGCTTTTGGCAAGGCATTGTGCGGTTGCAAAATGTTTCCATTTCTAAGTCAAAGGCTTGATTGCTTGCGCCTGGTGATATGGTTAGTATGCAAAATAGATCAGCCACGACAATGTCGTCGGCGAATACCATTGCCGAGAGGGGTATGAGCGTGAGTATGGAGGAGGGTGAAGCAGATCGACTGCGCGCCCGCATTGCACAGTTGGAAGCCAACCTGGCCTCGGCGCAGGCGACCATTCGCGATCTGAATGAAAAGCTGGACGCGGCATTGGACGGGACTGGTCTGTGTCTGTGGCAGGGCGTGCCGCCGACCGGGGAGTTGAAGGTTTTCAATCTGCAGAACTTCCGGGATGGCGATATGGCGCCGAATTTCGATGCCTTCTGTGCCAAATTGCATCCGGAAGATGCCGGTCATGTGCTGGCGAACTACCATGCCCATCTGGCGGGCAAGACGCCGCGCTATGAAAGTCAGTACCGCACCGTCGGCCCGGACGGGACGGTCACCTGGCTGTGGGATCAGGGGCGTGTCATCGAGCGCGATGCCAGGGGCAGGGCGCTGCGTATCCTGGGGACGCATGTCGATATCACCCAGCGCAAGCTGGCCGAACAGGAACTGGCCCGACTGGCCTGGTTTGATCCGTTGACCGGCCTGCCCAATCGCATGCATTTCTTCCGCCAGCTCGAGCAAGCCATCAGCGAGCTGGCCGGGCACGAGCGCCAGCTGGCCGTGCTGTTTCTGGATCTGGATTACTTCAAGCACATCAACGACCAGTACGGCCACGTCATTGGTGATCAGGTGCTGATCGCCGTGGCCGGCGAGCTGCGGCAGATCCTGCGCGATGAGGATATCGTGGCGCGTCTGGGGGGGGATGAATTCATTGTATTGCTCAAGGGCGCCGGCATTATCGACAAGGTCCGGCAGATTGCCGCCCGCATCCTGCAAAGCATCGGCCCGACCCTGCAGGTCGGCGAGCTGTCGGTTCGCCTCGGTACCAGTATCGGCGTCAGCCTGTTTCCCGACCACGGCGCCACGGCCGAGGAGCTGGTGCTGCATGCCGACAGTGCCATGTACAGCGCCAAATCCGCAGGTCGCCACATGATTGTCCACTATCAGCCGGGTCCGTCCCGGGCACGGCACGATGTGGTGTCTTCCATGGAAAATCAGGCATAAAGGGTCGTTAGGGCCTGTGGGGGATCCGCGCTCGCACCCTGTTCATCGTGGCAAGGCATGCGCTGCCTGTATGGTGCGCTGTTGACCGGCATTTATCGCCGTCCCTGTTTCTTCGTTGGCATACCTCTGGGTGACGCTGTCAGAAGGGGTGGGTATACTTGCATTCCTCTTTAGATGAATAGAAGCCTTGTGGCGACGAACTGCTTTGAGCAGGTGGTCCCTGCTGGTTCGTGACCGATCTGGATCTCTCGTGGCACAGAATCTCGTAAAAATTCAAAATTATCGTCCTGATATTGACGGCCTGCGCGCGCTGGCCGTGCTTTCCGTGGTCTGTTTTCATGCTTTTCCCGGCCTCTTGCCGGGGGGCTTTGTCGGGGTAGACATTTTCTTTGTCATCTCGGGGTATTTGATCTCCGGCATCATGTACAAGGGGATGGATGCCGGGTCTTTTCGCTTCTCCACCTTTTATGCCCACCGAATCAAGCGGATTTTCCCTGTTTTGTCGGTCGTGATGCTCTGTTGCTATTTTTTCGGCTGGTTTGCCCTGTTGCCCGACGAGTTCCAGACGCTGGGGCGTGAAATGCTCGGTGGCGCGGGTTTTTACGCCAACCTGCTGCTTTGGCAGGACACGGGTTATTTCGATACGGTGGCCCACACCAAACCCCTGCTACATTTATGGTCGCTGGGGGTGGAGGAGCAGTTTTATTTCGCCTGGCCCTTGATTCTGTTTGCCGTCTACCGCCTGCGCCGTGCGACGCCGGTGGTGATTGTGTTGCTGATGGCCGCCTCGTTCGTGTCCAGTCTGCACCTGATGGCGATTGATCCTGCCGGTAGTTTCTATTCGCCGTTGAGCCGCTTTTGGGAGTTGCTGGCGGGCGCCATGCTGGCCTGGGTGGTAAAAAGTCGAACCTCGGCGGAGGCTGGCCAGCCGCCAGCCGGGTATCATGGCTTGTCCGTCATCGGTGGCGTGCTTCTGCTCGGGTCTGTGTTTTTGCTGGATGAAAGCCGGATTGCTTTTCCCGGCTGGTGGGCCACGCTGCCTGTACTGGGTGCCTTCTTGCTGATTTATGCCGGACCGGATGCCGTGCTCAACCGGCGGCTGCTGTCCCATCCGCTTGCCGTCTGGATCGGGTTGATCAGTTACCCGCTGTATCTCTGGCATTGGCCGATTCTGTCTTTCTCGCGCATCGTGCTGGCGCAGGATCTGCCTTGGTGGGGGCGCTGTCTTGCCGTCGCGCTGAGCATCCTGCTGGCCTGGATCAGCTGGCGCTGGATCGAGCGACCGATCCGTTTCGGCATCCCCGGCCGGGGAAAAATTATTGTGCTGTGCCTGCTGATGGCCCTGGTGGCCTGGCTGGGACACGATGCTGAGCGACGCCATGGGCTTCCTTTCCGCATCAAGTTGCCGCTGTCGGTGATGGATGATGGTATCAGCCGTTTTCCGCAGTGCCCCGACGTCATCGGCCAGGGGGCCAATGCGCCCGAATATTGCCGCCGTTCGGCAGGCAACCAGACTCCGGATCGGGTTGTCATCGGTGACAGCCATGCGCGCAGCGTGTTTCCAGGATTCGCCAGTATGGATCAGCAGCATGCCTGGCTGTTGCTGGCCAACCCGAGTTGTCCGCCCACCCTTGGTCTGACGATCCACGAGCCGAATGGCGTGCGCCATTGCGCCGCCCGGCGGGACCGTGTCATGCAATATGTCGAAGAGAACGCCTCGATTCACACGGTCGTGCTGGCCTTCTTCGCTGACTATATTCTGGATACCGATTTCGCCGGCCAGCGCAAAATTGACCACTGGGCCAGCTCGGTGCAGATGAGTAGCCCCGATATGCCGGGTGCCAGCAAGGCCGAGCTGTTTTATCACGGACTGGAAAACACCATCCATGCCCTGACCAAGGCCAACAAGTCTGTCGTCATCATGATGGATGTGCCGGAGTTGCCCTTCCTGACCCACGATTGCGTCCAGCGGCCTTTGTTTAAGCTGACGCCGCGTTGCGAGCTGGCGCGTACGACGGTTCTGGCTCGTCAGGGGCAGGCACGTTTGATGGTGAAAAAACTGGTCGCCAACAATCCGCAAGTCCGAGTGTTCGACCCGATCAATGTGTTCTGTGGCCGAAGCCAATGCAAGGTGACCGACAGCGGGACTTTGCTCTACCGGGATTCCGATCACTTGAACTGGGCGGGAAGTCGCCTGCTGGCGCCGCCTTTCCTGTCCTGGCTCCAGGGTGGGCAGCAGTGGGGAGGCGCCGCGGCTTCCCCCGCACCGTAACTTGCCGGCCGGCGGACCGCGCGTCAGTCAGCGCATGACGAGGGTGGTAGGTCTGGTGCCAGCCACCCTCTGCTGCCTTCGCCTCATTCTGGAGACACTGACCTATTCCGGTGTCGCCCAGATGACTGCAAGTGACGCCACAGCCGCCCGCAAATCATTTAATATTGCGAGTTGCTAATCTCACTTCATTTCCAGGACAACCGGCATGTCTGATCTCGTGGTCCATGGCGGCCTACCCCTTAAAGGCCGTATTACCCCTTCCGCCAACAAAAACGCCGTGCTGCCGATTCTGTGCGCCACATTGCTCACCCGCGAACCGGTGACCTTGCGAGGCGTGCCGGACATTACCGACGTCCGCAAGATCCTGTCGGTGTTCCGCGAGCTGGGCAGCCATGTCGAAGGCGAGCTGGATCAGGGCCTGTTGACCATTCACCACCACGACACACATTTCGACATTGCCCATAACCGGCTGCCGGAAGAAATGCGCTCTTCCATCATGCTGGTTCCTCCCCTGCTGGCGCGCTTCGGTTGTGCCCGCATCGAGAACGATGTGCAAGGCTGCACCCTGGGGGTGCGTGAAATCGACCCGCATGTGGAGATTTTCCAGGGCTTTGGTGCCGAGGTGCTGCGCGGGGCGGAAATGCTGCTGGTCAAGGCGCCGCAACCCCTGCATGCGCAGGATTGCTGGCTGGACTATGCCTCGGTGACCACGACCGAAAACTTCGTGATGGGCGCTGCCATGGCCGATGGCACCTCGACCCTGACCAATGCAGCCTGCGAACCGCACGTGCAGGAGTTCTGCCGCTTCATGCAGCAGATGGGCGCCGAGATCGACGGTATCGGCACCTCGCGCCTGACCATCCGTGGCGTGCAGTCCCTGCATGGTGTCGACTTCAGCTTTGTCGAAGACTTCCACGAAGTGGTGACCTTCCTGGCGCTTGGCGCCATCACCGGTGGTGACATTCAGGTCAAAAACGGCGCGCCGGAGTTCTTCCCGCTGATTGATCGTACTTTTGCCAAATTCGGCGTGCGCGTGGTGCATCAGGACGGCTGGTCGCAGGCCTTCGTCGATGACGGCCTGCGGGTGCGGGAACCCTTTACCCGCAACATGCTGCAAAAAGTCGAGGCGGCGCCGTGGCCCTATCTGGCCGTGGATCTGCTGCCGATCTTCATTGCCCTGGGTGTCCGCGCCGAAGGCAATATGATGTTCTGGAACAAAGTCTACGACGGGGCGCTCGGCTGGACCTCGGAGCTGAGCAAGTTCGGTGCCCATGCCTTCATTTCCGATCCGCACCGCGTGGTGACCTTTGGTGGCAAGCATCTGGTGGCCGCCGAAGTCGAAAGCCCCTACATCATCCGGGTCGCCATTGCACTGCTGATGCTGGCCGCCAGCATCGATGGCAAGTCCAAGATCTTCAATGCCACGCCGATCCGTCGTGCTCACCCGCGGTTTGTCGAAAACCTGGTTTCACTCGGTGCGCGTATCGAGTGGGTCGAAAACGGTCATTGAGGACGGGGTATGAGCAAACTGAGAGTAGGGCTGATCTTCGGCGGTCAGTCTGCCGAGCATGAGGTGTCTCTGCAGTCGGCCAGGAATATTGCCAATGCCATGGATCCGGCGCGCTTTGACGTGCTGCTGATCGGCATCGACAAACAAGGTAACTGGCATGTCAGTCCGGCCAACGATTATCTGCTGCATGCCGATGATCCGGCCCGCATTGCCTTCAAACCTTCTGGGCAGTCGGTGTCGCTGCTGCCCGGCGCCGCCAGTCAGCAACTGCGTCACGCCGCTTCGGCCCACCCGCTGGCACAAATTGACGTGGTGTTTCCGATCGTCCATGGCACCCTGGGGGAGGATGGCTCCTTGCAGGGGTTGCTGCGCATGGCCAATCTGCCTTTTGTCGGCTGTGGTGTGCTGGGCTCGGCAGTCTGCATGGACAAGGATGTCGCCAAGCGTCTGTTGCGCGATGCCGGCTTGCCGGTGGCGCCTTTTGTCTGCGTGACGCGTGCCAATCGTGCCTCGCTGCGTTTTGCCGATGTCGAGGCCAAACTTGGCCTGCCTCTGTTCGTCAAGCCGGCCAATCAGGGGTCCTCGGTCGGGGTCAGCAAGGTGCATGACGCCAGCGAGTTCGACCAGGCCATCGATCAGGCCCTGCGCTTTGATCACAAGGTGTTGATCGAGCAGACCATTGTCGGTCGAGAGATCGAGTGTGCGGTGCTGGGGAATGATCAGCCGCGGGCCAGTGTTTGTGGCGAGATTGTACTGAGCGACGAGTTCTACTCTTACGACACCAAGTACATCAGTGACAGCGGTGCCCGTGTGGTGGCCCCGGCGGACCTGCCGGACGATCTCCATCAGCGCATCCGCGACATCGCGGTGCAGGCTTTCCAGGCGCTGGATTGCCGTGGCATGGCCCGGGTGGACGTGTTCCTGACGCCATCGGGCGAGGTGATCATCAACGAACTCAATACCTTGCCGGGGTTCACCAACATCAGCATGTACCCCAAGCTGTGGGAAGCCAGTGGTCTGAGCTATCGGGATCTGATCAGTACCCTGATTGATCTGGCGCTGGAACGTCACCATCAGGACACGGCCCTGGCCAGCACCATTCTCTGATTGCCGATGCTCATCGAGGCACTCGATCTGTCCAGCAAGGCCGTTGCCACAACCTTGCTGGCGGTGCATCGCGCCGCTTATCTCCATGAGGCGGCCTTGCTCGGGCTACAGGACTTTCCACCGCTGCAGGTCGGGCTCGAGGTACTGCAAGCGACTGCCTGGCAGTATCGCGGGGCCTGGCAGGGGGCACGCTTGCTGGGGGCCCTGGCGATTGAGCCTGATCCTGACGGGGGCTGGTGCATCGCTTCTCTGGTGGTTGATCCGGGCAGCCACCGTCAGGGGGTCGCACGGGCTCTGATGCAGTCCCTGCTGGCGGATTGCCCGCGGCAGACATTGCACGTCCAGACGGCGCTCGCCAATCAGCCCGCGCTGTCCCTGTATCAAGATTTCGGTTTTGTCGAGGTTCGCCGCTGGTGTGTCGGTGAGCCTCCTCTCTCTTTGGTGCGGCTGATTCGCCGTCACCCTGCCTCAAGTGATTCTCATCTTTTAGTGTAGTGTTCATTCCATTTGCATGGAGAGTGACACGATTGCTAACATGGCCGGCCTTTCTTGCCAGGAGCCATCATGACCATGCCCCATCAAGCCACCAGTGTGTTGATCCTGTGGCAGCAAGGTGAGCAGTACCTCTGGCAACGGCGTGCCTTCGATGATGCCGATTATCCTGGTTGCCTGGATTTTGCCGCGGGCGGTGGTGTGGAGCCCGGAGAATCCTTGTTGCAGGCCGCGCGAAGAGAGTTGCAGGAAGAACTGGGTGTGAAGGATTTGCCTCTGAGGCCCGGACCTGTCCTGCTGCTGGATGAGGAATACTGCGCTTTGTTCATTGCCGAAGGTGCGGCCCTTGTGCGACCAGGGCCGGAGGTGGCCGAGTTGTTGCCGTTGACCTTGACGGCGATCCGGCGCTGCGACCCTGGCCAGTTACATCCACAGCTTCATGCCTGGCTGGCCATGCCATCCGCCGATCCGGCAGCCCTCTGATCTGTTCGGCGGCAAGTGTGGCCGCTGTTTTTTTGTCGGACAGTTAGGCTGTTGTCATTTTTCTCGGACGTGAATTTGTATAACTTTACAGCATTGACTATGTGTGGATGACAATGTCAATACGCTGGCGTGATGCTCAAGAACTGTTGCAGAAAGAGAACACAAGCCACCCAAAGGTGTCTCATTAAAGAATGAAGAAATTTGTATTTCGTCCGTTGTATGGCTTTTTTACAACAAATATTGTCGCAATGTTGTAATGCAACAAAAAAATGTTCGATAAAAATCTCTTTTGTTTCCAAATGTTTAGCGCTGCATGAATTTCAAATGACTTTTGTGACAGCGGTTTTACGCCGATTGGGCGTCGAGCGACAGGGGTGGTTTGATGCGACTTCAACAATGTTAATTGACTCTAATATCGCTCGATTACAGAATCATACCCACCTGACATGAACAGGCGGCCATCACCGACCTGGCATGCAGACTCGGTCAGCGCAGTGCGTGATCCGTGCTGCGCCCTGAATATCAATGTGGAAAAACGAAAAAATGAAAAAACTCTCTCTCGTTATTGCAGTGGCAGCCGCTCTGCCTGTGTTGGCTCACGCAGATGTCACCATCTCCGGCAACCTGGCCGTTGGTATTGGCTCGACCAAGACCACTGAGAAGGGTGTTCGCCAGACTGGTGTCGATGACTACGGTTCCAAGATCCGTTTCACTGGTGAAGAAGATCTGGGCAATGGCCTGAAGGCGCTGTTCAAGGTTGAAAACGGTTTCAACACCGACGGCGTGCCGACCGGTGGCAGTGGTTCGGGTCTGTGGGCCAACCGCCAGACCTATATCGGCCTGAGCCACGATTCCTTCGGTGTACTGCGCATCGGCTATGTGAATGACATTCTGGGCGACAACGAAGCGGCCGATAATCTGGGTGGCGCCCGCGGTGACCGCGGCTATGCGACCGTACCGACCTATGATAACGGCTTGCTGCCTGCTCCGTTCTACGGTGCTTCGCCGGATGGCGGCACCAAGTTCTTTGCTGGCGACGGCCGTGCCAAGAATACCATCCGTTGGGATTCGCCGACCTGGGCTGGCATCAGCGCCAGCGTGCAATACGCCGCCGGTGAAAATGCTACTGCCAACACCAAGGCTCAGGACTACTGGGGTTATCGTATCGGCTATACCACGCCGGACAACAAATGGTTCGTCAATGGTCTGCAGTGGATCATGACCAGCCCGAAGAGCGCGATCAGCAACAGCTCCACCTCGCGTCTGGAAGCGGGTTTCAATGGCGATGCCCTGAGCTTTGCCGTGTCCTACAGCCTGGATTCCATGTACGGTGATACCACGGCGGCAAGCGGTGCTTGGGTGGATAGTGGTACTAGCAAGAACTACAACACCTTCTTCACCAACCACGGCATCTCCAACGTGAACTCCCACCTGACCGCGCGTCATCTGGCTGTTTACGCTTCCTACACCGTCGGTGCCTGGAAGACCCAGGCCGTGATCTCCCAGATGAAGAACTGGAAGGTTGATGGTCAGGAGCTGAATACCGGTGTTCGTCAGTTCGGTATTTCGGAAGTGTATCAAGCCAGCAAGCGAACCAGCTTCGAACTGGGCTATGGTCTGCAGAACGAGAACGCACAATATAGCGAAGCGATGCGTGCTCAGGCTGGTGACTCCACCAAGTTCCAGACTTCGAGCGGCAGCACCGTTTACCTGCAAGTTACGCACAAGTTCTGATTTGAGCCACGCGCTCTGACTTTCGATTTGATAGCCACCGTGCAAACGGTGGCTTTTTTCATTTCACTTTCCCGCCTTCTTCGCCTGTCAGCCAAATCTCCTATATCTGGCGTTCTTTAGGAAACGTCCGATTAATTCCTCATACACGATCCTCTTAGAATTCAACAAATGGATAAAACAACGAGTGGATACCGCGTTGTCATTGATTAACTTGTTGATATTTGATGGGATTTGATATGCAGGCATTGAGTTTTATGAAAGAAGTGATGGGCACCCTGAGCCGTCGTGAAGACAAGATTGCGCCGGTCAATGACACCCCGGTCATGGAGGCTGCCGAGGCGAACGAACCGGCCGTGCTGCCGCTCGCTGAGCCGCAGGAAGTCGCTGCGCGTACGGCATCGGTTCTGGCTTCGGATGCCCGAATTGAGGGAAATGTCGTGGCACAGGGCAGCCTGCAAATTCATGGCACCGTGGTCGGGAATGTACAAGTACCAGGCGGCCATGTGCGCATCATGCGTTCTGGCCGGATCGAAGGCGACATCATGGCGCAAAGCATTGTGATTGATGGCGAAGTCGAAGGTGTTTGCAGTGCCGCGGCGCTGGAAATCCTTGAACATGGCCGCCTGCAGGGCACCGCGCGTTCGCAGCGCTTTTCGATCCGCAAGGGCGGTCAGTTCAGCGGCAAGTCCGAGCAGGTGGAGGATATCGAGCAGTTGTTTGCCAGCAAAGAGCAAGGGCGTGGCCGGCAGGCCTACCGCAAGGTGGCTGCCGACACGCAAGGGCAATGAGTCAGCACCTCGCCGTGTCCATTCCTCTGGCGACGGCGCCCATTCGCATCGCCGGCCTGGTGCAGGGCGATGTGATTGCCGAAGACGCCCTGGTCTGGATCGAGGCGGGAGCCAGGGTCGAAGGCGAGGTGCGGGCGGCGAGTCTGTTTCTGGCCGGCGAGCTGGCCGGGAACTGCCGGGCGCAAAGTGTCTGGTTGCAAGCTAGTGCCAGCATGACGGGTTTGCTCGAATGTCTGTGGCTAGCCATGGACGAGGGCGCCCGCTTTGTCGGACAGACCGTCATGCCCGCTTCACCGCCCGTTGACCAGGTGCCGGTTTGGCCCTTGATGGAGTCCGCTTCGGGCCCTTCGGCCGCTACGGTGCCCGCCTCTGTCGGGACGCCGCCTGCGGCTATCGACTGGTCACGTGTCAGCAAGCCGGGAGTGATTGGTTTGGGCGTGGTCTGTGCACTGATGGGGGGCCTATCTCTGCTGCGCCCTGGTGCGATGCCGGCTATCCGGCCAAACGCGCCAGCCAGTACCTCCGATGTGGTGGCTGCGGCAATGGTTCATATGGCCGCGTCGTCCCCGGAAAAGTCGATACGGACGGCCTCGGCACCAGATAGCATCAGGGTCGCTGCCACACCCGCAACGCCTGCGCGGCCGGTTCCGTTGCACGCGTCTGACAAGCTGCCAGTGACGGCACCTGCGCCAGTTCCGGCGTCTGCTGCGCAGAAGGGCAAGACGCCGCCGCACACGCCTGTGGGCGCGATCCCTGCACCCAAAGAGGCCTTGCGGGCACCCCAGGCGGTAACACCATTGCCCGTCAATACCCCGGTGGCACCCACCAGGAGCGTGGCATCGGCTCCCCAGATGGCGACTCCTCTGGCGGCTGCCAAATCTTTGCCTGGTGTAGTCCTGCCGCCCAAGGCCAACGAGGCGCTGCCGGGGGATGTGGGGGAAGGTGAATTGTTGCAGCAGCTGGCCGCTTTACAGGGGAGCATGCTCAATGCTCTGGTGCTGGAGAGTGCCGGTGTGAAGGGCGAGGATCGATTGCCGGTCGTGGAGCGTATCCGCTCCGTGACGGCAACCTTGCAGCTGACGCGTAATCTCATGCGCAAGTATGCGCATGGCGATGGTGGCCGTGCCGCATATCGTGGTCTGCAGGGTAGTCAGGTCGGTCAATGGGAGCAGTATCGTCATCAGCTGAGCCGCCTGATCTCCACGGTGGATCCGGCGACTCTTCATGCCGATTCGCGTCAGTTGATGGCCAGTCTGGCCCATCTGCCTGCCTAGCCGGTATGCGTCGTGAACCATGACGATGGTATGGTATTATTTGCCATCGTCATGGGCTGATGCGGTTATCAGCCGATTTGTCCCGGGGTCTTGGCATGCGGTCTTGGCTGCACTCTTGCAGTGTATTTCATTGGGCCTTGTGCCTCTCCTTCCTGTTCTCGCTGCCTGCCCTGGCGGCCGTGCCGGTCGTACAGCGCTTTGTGACCGAAGAGTTTCCCCCCTATAGCCAATGGCATGACGGTCAGCTTGAAGGACCGATGGAGGCCATTCTGCAGCAGGTCTGTGTGCGTATGGGCTGGCGATGCCAGACGACCGTGATGCCCTGGCGACGTGCCTTGCGAATGATGGATCAGCATCTGGCCGATGGTATCTATGTGGTGATGGATATTCCGGCCCGGCGGGCTGCCATGCATGTGTCCTTGCCGGTGCTGCAAGGCCGTTACAGCCTGTATGGCCGCGAGGAGAGTCCCTGGCGCTATGCCGGCCCGGCCAGTCTGGCGGGGCTGCAGATCGCAGCGTATGGGCCTTCTGCCACGGAGTATGCGCTGGATCAGTTGTTGCGGGGTGTGCCGGCCCAGAAGCTCGAGGAGCTGGATAACCTGACCGCCATGAGTAAATTGGCCAGGCGGCGTTATGGCCGGGATGGCCTGGTGTTCATTAATGATGATGTCGCTGCCTGGCTGATCCGCCAGAATGCTTATTCCGGGCTGGTGCTCAAAGCCGCCATCCAGCCCATCCAGTACTGTTTTGGCCTGTCGCGCCGCTGGTCGGAGAACGAGGTCAGACGCTTCAATGCCACGCTGTCTCAACTGTGTGTCAGTGGCGACACCGAGCGTATCGCCAAGCGCTACGGGTTGCATGCCGCACCCTGCCACTGACGACAGGCCTTTCCGTCTTGCGCTGTTGCCAGCCCCCCTCCTGCTGGACAAGCTGCCCGGCCTGCCTTCACCCCCTGTTGGGTCATGCCGGACGGCAGGCTTGTGCGCGGACTGCAGGCAATAACAAAAATGCATTATATGTAATTATTTGTTATCTTTTCGTGTTTGATTTATAATCATCGGCCCTTTGTTCAGTGGGTTCGATGCATGTCTGCACGTGCCGGACCCTGCTTTGGAGAAAAAAATGCAAATGAAAACGATCCGGCTGGCCGTCCTGGCTTCGGTGCTGGTTTCTGCCGGTGCCTATGCCGCAGAGCCGTTTGTCGGCCCCACGGTTGGTCTGAGTGTCAGCAGCGTGCGCAGCACGGTGGATTTCGGTGGTTCGCTGAATATTCCGTCCATGTCGACGACCCGGACCACTTCGGATCTGAACGTCGGTTACGGTTTTGCCGTGGCACCGAAGGTGGTCGTCAATACCGGCATGAGCATCAATCTGGATCAGCCTTCGCTCGGCAGCTCGAGCTACCTCGGTGGCACCGAAACGGTGTCCGGCAAGATGAAGGATCGCTGGTCGCTGTCGGTGGCGCCGGGCTATCTGGTGACGCCCAAGCTGATGGCTTACGGCAAGGTGGCTTATCAATATGCCAATATCGAAGTCAATGACAGCTTCGTCGGCTCCGTCACCAAGCACTTCCATGGCTGGGGGTATGGCGTCGGTGTGGCCTATCAGCCGATGGCTCATGTAGAGACCAGTCTTGAGTGGCTCAAGACGGAATACAGTACTCAGCACGATGGCATGTCCACCGGTCGTCCGATGACGTCTGCCGTGACGCTGGGCGTGAATTACCGCTTCTGATATTGATGGCGGTTCAGGCGGGGGGCATTGCGCTCCCCGTTTTGTTTTTTGTAGGGCATTTACCCGTTCTGAAGATTGCTCTTCTTTGCTTTTCACGTTAAATCTTTGCTTGAACAGAGATTTCATCCGTTGCAATTTGGCAACCCGCATTACCCCATGACCAATGAATAAAAAATCCGTCAAAACCGATGGTTGTTGGATTTATCTTGATGTCATTGTCTTTGATGCGGCATGTTTTTTTGTCCCTGGTGTCACATACCGGCAATTTTCTTGACACATGTTTGGCACGGACTTACAAAGTCTGTGGACATTTTGATCACCAAACTGGGAAAAAACACATCATGAATGACAGCCCGGAAGAGAAAAAGCTGCATCGCGGCCTGGAGTCGCGACATATCGAACTGATTGCCCTGGGGGGCACCATCGGGGTCGGCCTGTTCATGGGCTCGGCCAGTACCCTGCATTGGGCAGGCCCCTCTGTGTTGCTGGCCTATGCCATTGCCGGCCTGTTCATCTTCTTTATCATGCGCATCATGGGCGAGATGCTCTATACCGAACCGGTCACCGGCTCGTTTGCCGTTTACGCCCACAAGTATCTTCATCCTTATTTCGGCTACCTCACCGCCTGGGGTTACTGGCTGATGTGGGTGGCGGTCGGCATTTCTGAAATCACCGCAGCCGGGGTCTACATGCAGTACTGGTTCCCCGGCCTGCCGCAATGGATCCCCGCCCTGGCCTTTGTCGGTATCCTGGCGGCTTCCAACCTGCTGGCCGTGCGTCTGTATGGTGAGTTCGAGTTCTGGTTCGGCCTGATCAAGATCTCCACCATCGTGGTCATGATCCTGGTGGGCCTGAAGCTGATTTTTGTCGGTAGCGGCAGCATGCCGGCCACCGGTTTTGCCAACCTGAGCGTACATGGCGGCTTCTTTGCCGGCGGCTGGCAAGGTTTCCTGTTTGCCCTCTGTCTGGTCGTCGCAGCCTATCAGGGGGTCGAACTGGTCGGGATTACTGCGGGTGAGGCCAAGAATCCGCAGGTGACGCTGAAGCGTGCGGTGAACAATATCGTATGGCGTATCCTGATCTTCTACATCGGCGCCATTTTCGTCATTGTCACCATCTACCCGTGGAACCTGATCGGCACCACCGGCAGTCCCTTTGTGCAGACCTTCTCCAAGATTGGTATCAGCACGGCGGCCGGCATCATCAACTTCGTGGTGCTGACGGCGGCACTGTCCGGCTGTAACAGCGGTATCTACAGCTGTGGCCGCATGCTGTTCACCTTGTCGCAGAACCGCCAGTTGCCGGCCTTCCTGTCGCGCGTGTCCCGTGGTGGTGTGCCGGTCAATGCCATCTGGGTCACCATCGCCTTCCTGTTGCTGGGCTCCGCACTGAACTACATCATTCCGAATCCTGAGCGCGTGTTTGTGTATGTCTACAGTGCCAGCGTGTTGCCGGGCATGGTGCCCTGGTTCGTGGTGCTGGTGTGCCAGGCCCGCTTCCGCCGTGCTCATGCGGAGGCGATGAAGGATCATCCCTTCAAGTCGGTGCTGTTCCCGCTGGCCAACTACCTGACCATCGCTTTCCTGATCTGTGTGCTGATCGGCATGCTGATCAATCCGGATACCCGGGTCTCGCTGATTGTCGGTACCTTGCTGCTGGCCGCCGTCTCGGTCTGCTACAAGGTGTTTGGTCTGGGGCACAAGCAGCGTGCTGCCGTGTCGGCCGAATCCGCCTGACCAATTCAGGCAGGTCCTTCCGGAAACCCGCTGCGGCGGGTTTTTGCATTTCATTCTCCATGCCTGGCGGCACCCCCGCAGACAGAGAACAGCTTGGCAGTAAAAAATGATATTGGCATGAATTTGTGGTAGGGTACGAACACAAACATTCATCGAGTCGACGGGAACGTAGGTGATGAGACGATCAGCAAGCTGCCTGGGGCCTGGTATGGTGGCCATTTGTCTGGCGCTGGCCTGTCTGTCCGGCAGGGCTGATTCTGTGCTGCAGCTGGTGACGGAAAATCAGCCTCCCTTGAACTACGAAGACAATGGTCATATTGCCGGTCTGTCCAGCGACGTCATCGCCGAGATGTTGCGACGGGCTCATCTGAGCGGTCAGTTCAGCGTACTGCCCTGGCCTCGTGCCTATGCCCTGGCTTTGCAATCTGCCAATACCTGTCTTTACTCCACGGTGCGTTCCGCCGAGCGTGAGCCTTTATTCCGTTGGGTGGGGCCGATCGCGGTCAATCAATGGGTGCTGTATGCGGGGCCGGGCTTCAAAGGCCGCATTGGCTCGCTGGATGATGCCCGCCCTTACCGCATCGGCGGTACCCTGCGCGATGCCAAATCCGATTTTCTGCGCGCCAAGGGCTTTACCCGCCTGGACCTGGTGAGTGATGAGGCGCTCAATGCCCGCAAGCTGATGGCGGGGCATATTGACCTGTGGCTGGCGGCGGCCGGTCGCGCCCAAACCCTGATTGCTCAGGATGCCTTTCATGGCATTCGCCCCTTGCTGGTCATCGGTCAGTCCGACCAGTATCTGGCCTGTCACCCGGCCACGACACCGGAAACACTGGCCGCGCTCGACCTGGCCCTGCAATCCATGCGCAAGGACGGCACGTTGCGTCGCCTGACCGGGATGTTCAGTCCCGTTCCCTGATGTCCTTTTTTGTCCAGACGCCCCTTTGCGCCGGATCCACCGGTCTGTCATGGCCTTTGCCTGCCCCCGTGGATCTCTCAACATAAAAGCAAATGCTTTATATTTGCAGGTTTAAATTAAACCGATAATCACAAATGCCGTCCGGGTGCAATCAGTATTTTTACTTGGGTTGGTGTCGCACCACACTCAGCAAAAATTCCGCTGCAATCTGTGTTCCGACAAGGTATCTTTGCGCAAAAAATGCTCATTGTTCCATGTGAGTGTAATAAAAAATGCCAAATGGATGACTCTTGCCGGTGGGGGAGTCGTTGGATGATGAACGAAACAGGAAAAGCCAATCATGCGTTCACTACGTGTCAAACTCATTGTGTTTGTTGCCATGCTGATGGCCTTCATCAGCCTGGTGATTGCCGTGCTGGTGTACAGCCAGATGCGAAGCGGCATGCTCGAGGGGGTGGATCATGAGTTGTCGGGAACGGCACATGGTTATGCCACCTTCGTAAAAGACTGGTACGACGGCAAGCTGACCAATGTCGTGGCCGCCGGTGGTCTGGCCGAGATGGCCGATCCGGTACCGGCCCTGGGCAAAATCAGCGAGGCCGGCGCCTTTAATAAATCGTATATCGGTTTTTCTGACAAACACATTGTCTATTCGGATGGCCATGCCGCCAAACCGGGCTACGATCCGACGGCCCGGCCGTGGTTCAAAATGGTGGCCGGCAGCGGCAAGCCCGGCGTGACGCCTCCTTATGCCGACTTCACTACCGGTCGCCTGACGGTGACCTTTGCGGCACCGGTCATGAGTGGCGGCAGTCTCAAGGCCGTGGCCGGTGGTGATGTGTTCATCGACGATCTGGTCAAGACCGTGTTGTCGGTCAAGTTGCGTGGTAACGGCTTTGCTTTCCTGGTCGGCAAGGACGGCAAGGTGCTGGCCCACCCGAATGCCCAGCTGACCCTCAAGCCCCTGAGCAATATCGCCCCGGAGCTGACGGCAGACCGGCTGGCCAGTGCGTCGGGCAGCGGCGAGACCCTGCAGGTGGCCATGGATGGCCAGTCGATGTATGTGCAGATCATTCCGGTGGCCGGGACGGACTGGCTGCTTGGCGTGGCCATGGACACTTCGGTGGTGACCGACCCGATGACCAAGGTCGTGATCACCATTGCGCTGACGGTTCTGGCGGCGCTGATCATTCTGGTGCCGATTGCCAGCCTGGTGCTGGCCGGCATGCTCAAGGGGCTGCAGCGACTCAAGCAGGCCATGCAGGAAATCTCGCAGGGTGAGGGCGATCTGACCCGCCGCATCGATGTTCCCGGCCAGGATGAAATTGCCGAAACCGCCAGTGCCTTCAATGTCTTCATCGGGCAGCTGCAAAATATGTTCCAGGGCGTGAAGCTGGAGGCAGACCGCCTGATCGAAGGCGTGCAGGGTGCAGGCCAGTCGATTGAGAAGGTGGTCAGTGACTCGCGTGAAATTTCTGATGTCTCCAGCGCCAATGCCGCGACGCTGGAGCAGATTACCGTCAGCATTTCGCATATCTCCGAGGCCGCCAATGAGGCGGATGGGCTGGTGGCGCAGACCGGTGTGGTATCGAGTGAAAGCGCCGGTGACATGGACAAGCTGTCGCAAGAGATGGGTGGCACGGTGACCGTGGTCAAGGGCCTGTCGGAAATGCTGTCCTCGCTGGATCAGCGTTCCCAGCAAATTTCCGGTATTACCGAGGTGATCAAAGATATTGCCGACCAGACCAATTTGCTGGCACTGAATGCGGCCATTGAGGCGGCGCGTGCCGGTGAGATGGGGCGCGGTTTCGCGGTGGTGGCCGATGAGGTTCGCAAGCTGGCTGAGCGTACCGGTGGTGCGACGCAGGAAATTGCCGGCATGGTCGAGCTGATTCGCAGCGAGACCGGTCAGGCAGTCAGCAATATGCAACTGACCGTGCAGTCGGTCGATGGCGGGGTCGGGCTGACGCAGAGTGCGGCCGAACGCATTGCCTCGATTCAGCAGTCCATGCGCCAGGTCGAAGCCAAAATGAACGAGATCGCCCTGTCCACCAGTGAGCAGCACAAAGCTACCACGGTGATTGCCCAGAGTACCGAGCGCATCAATGGTCGCATTATCGAGAATGATCACTCGCTGGGTCAGGTGCACCAGACCCTGTCGACCCTGAGTCAGGGGGCCTCGCGCATGCGCGAAATGTTCTCGCGCTTCAGAGTCTAGTTCGCAGGGAAGCGGATCTCGAGCAACCCGGCCGCGGCCGGGTTTTTCTTTATCCACGCTGCATGATGAAGGACTATGATGTGCGGATTGTCGCCAATGCGAGGGAGTGCAGAGCATGAAGTATCGTTTGTTGGGCCAGACCGGTCTGTATGTGTCGGAGTTGTGCCTGGGGACCATGACCTATGGCAGTGAAGGCTTCTGGAAGGTGATGGGCGGGCTGGAGCAGCAGGCCGTCAACGCACAGCTGCGCTATGCCTTCGATCACGGGATCAATTTCATCGATACCGCCAATGTCTATGCCCTGGGTCAGTCGGAGACCCGCGTTGGCCAGGCGCTGAAAGATCTCGGCCTGCCGCGTGACCAGCTGGTCATTGCCACCAAGGCGACCGGTATCATGAACGACAAGACGCCCAATGACCGCGGGCAGTCGCGCTACCACCTGATGAATCAGCTGGACGCCAGCCTGAAGCGCCTGCAAGTGGATCATATCGACCTGTACCAGCTGCATGGTTTTGATCCGCTGACGCCCTTCGAGGAGTCCCTGTCGGCGCTTGATGACATGGTGCGCAGCGGCAAGGTGCGCTACATCGGGGTCTGCAATATGGCGGCCTGGCAGATCATGAAAGCGCTCGGGGTGTCGGCAAGGCACGACTGGGCGCGCTTTGTCAGTCTGCAGGCGTATTACACGCTGGCCGGGCGTGATCTGGAGCGGGAGTTGCTGCCGCTGCTGCGTGACCAGGGCATGGGGCTGATGGTCTGGAGTCCGCTGGCCGGTGGCTTGCTGAGCGGCAAGTTCCAGCGCGATGGCAGCGGGCCGGCAGGCAGTCGGCGGGCAAGCTTTGACTTTCCGCTGGTCGACAAGGATCGGGCGTTTGACTGTATCGATGCCATGCGACCGATGGCCGAGGCGCGCGGGGTCTCTGTGGCGCAGATTGCGCTGGCCTGGCTACTGGCGCAGCAGACGGTCAGTTCAGTGATTATCGGTGCGCGCACCACCGAGCAGCTGCAGGACAATATCGCCGCCAGTCGCGTGCGCCTGCAGGATGACGAGCTGGCTTTGCTGGATCAGGTGAGTCGTCTGCCGGAAGAATATCCGGCCTGGATGATCGAGCGGCAGGGGCAGTACCGCAGCACCCCGCCAGGGCACGATTGAAAAACCGTCAGGCAAGCATGGCCGCGGTGACGACAAAGTCGTTGCCGTGGCGTTGCACCAGTTTCTCCAGCCGCAGGCTGAGCGTCGGCCAGGATTCCTGGAGCAGGGCCAGGGCAGCCTCCGGTGTACCGTCCGGCTGCTGCAGCCAGGCAAACAGCGCTTGCGGTTCGACATGGAAATAGGCCGGATAGCCATCCAGCCGGGTGTTGACCAGAATGCGCAGCGAGCGGTCAACGCGGGCGCCGAGCAGGGGCATCATGAAGACACCACCGCCGGGCCTTGCAGCGCCAGGGTACCGCTGCGTCCGGGAATCTCGCCCATCTCGACCTGACAGCGGGGCAGTTGGCCGACATCCAGTCCGGCAAACATTTCGGCGCAGGAAACCAGCTGATAGCCCTGTTGTTTCCAGCCACTCAGCAGCCGGTCCAGGGTGTCGAGCAGTCGCAGGCCTTCCAGCTCGGCGTGCAGGGTGTAGACATGCCCTGTCTGCGGAGGTGTGCTGGTCTGGTCCAGAATCACCTGATGCACGTTGTCGGCGGTCAGGCCATCCAGGCCGATCAGTTCATCCAGGGTCGGCAGGGTCGTTGGCAGCTGCGGCACACCCAGCACGCGGCCTTCGGCATCGACCGGCTGGAACGGACAGCGTCCGCGACCGTCGGAGGCGTAGTCGAGCTGCAGCGTGGCTTCATGGGCGTAGGCGGCCGTGTTCATTTGCCAGCCCGCCGCGCCATGGGTGCGCGGAGGCTGACCGAAGATCTGTTCAAAGCGCTGTGCGGCCTTGTTCATCTCGCGCTCGGTCCAGGCGGCGTCCTTGCCGGCCACAAAGTCCTGCCAGCGGATATGGTCCCAGGTGTGGATGCCGACCTCAAAGCCGGCATCTCGCACGCCCCGCATCAGCACCGCTTCGCGGCGGCCGATGTCCGGGCCGGGCAGCAGGGTGCCATACAGCAAGGTGCGGATACCATAGTGCTCGACCACCGAGGTGCGCGACACCTTCTGCAGGAAGCCGCGGCGGAAGACTCGCCGGATGGCGCGGCCGGTATGGTCCGGGCCGAGGCTGAACAAAAAGGTGGCGCCCGCCTGGTGGCGGGCAAAGAGTTCCACCAGGCGTGGCACACCGTCACGGGTGCCGCGCCAGGTGTCGACATCCACCTTGAGTGCCAGCTTGGTCATTACTGGTCGGCCAGGTCGCGCGCGGAGGCGGCTTGATCGCGGTAGAAGTCGAAGATGCCCTTCAGCGCGTCATCCATGGTAACCGTCGGTGCCCAGCCCAGATCGGCCATGGTGTTGGCGATCTTCGGCACGCGGTTCTGCACGTCCTGATAGCCCTTGCCGTAGTACTCGCCGGAAGTGGTTTCCAGCAGCTGCACCTTGGCGGCATGCTCGCGGTATTCCGGATAGGCGGCGGCCAGCGTCAGCATCATGTGGGCCAGTTCGCGGATCGAGAAGTTGTTCTTCGGGTTGCCGATGTTGTAGATCTGGCCCGAAGCCTTGCCGTCCTTGTTCTCGATGATCTTCATCAGCGCGCTGATGCCGTCGTCGATATAGGTGAAGGCACGCTTCTGCGCCCCGCCGTCCACCAGCTTGATCGGTTCGCCGCGCACGATGTGGCCGAGGAACTGGGTGATCACGCGGCTGGAGCCTTCCTTCGGGGTGTGGATGCTGTCCAGACCGGCGCCGATCCAGTTGAACGGACGGAACAGGGTGTAATCCAGACCCTCCTGCTGGCCGTAGGCGGCGATGACACGGTCCATCAGCTGCTTGGAGCAGGCATAGATCCAGCGCGGCTTGTTGATCGGGCCGTAGACCAGATCGGAATTTTCCGGATCGAACTCGGCATCGGTGCTCTTGCCGTAGACTTCCGAGGTCGACGGGAACACCACGCGCTTCTTGTACTTGGCGCACCACTTGATGATCGGCAGGTTGGCCTCGAAGTCCAGTTCGAACACGCGCAGCGGCGCCTGAACATAGGTGGCCGGGGTGGCGATGGCCACCAGCGGCAGCACCACGTCGCATTTCTTGACGTGGTATTCGATCCACTCGCGGTTGATGGTGATGTCACCTTCGAAGAAGTGGAAGCGCGGATGATCCTTCCACTCGAGGACGCGGTCGGCATGCATGTCCATGCCATACACTTCCCAGTCGGTGGTTTCGATGATGCGCTTGGTCAGGTGATGGCCGATAAAGCCGTTGACACCGAGGATGAGGACTTTTTTCATGTTGTCAGCTACCGTTTCGAATTAAATAGGGAGCGACGCGCGCTCACCGAAGCACGCGGCGAATCTTGCAGTATCCAGCGGGCTGCCGTCCAGATCTGCGTCAAGAATGCGTAAAACACCGCCATCGGCGCAGTCCAGTCGCAGGTGGGGACCATCGATACTCAGGCAGGCCCGATCGGCTTGTCGCCCGGCGACGTCCAGTCGGCGGGTTTTCCACAGTACCAGCCGGCCGGCCGGCGTATCGGCAAAGGCACCGGGGTAGGGATGAGACAGGGCGCGCACGAAGTTGTGCAGTGCCTGCGCCGATTGTCGACCATCCAGACGACCGTCTTCCGGGCCGCGCCCGCCAAAGTAGGCACCCAGGCTCAGATCCTGCTGCGTCAGTGTGGCCGTGCCGTCAATCAGCCGCGGCAGGCTGCGGGCCAGCACGATTTCGGCGGCAACCACCACCTTGTCGAATACTTCGGCAGCGGTATCGTCCGGCAGGATCGGCACGGCAAACTGATCCACCAGCGGACCATTGTCCGGCTTGACGTTCATCTGGTGCAGGGTGGCACCGGTTTCGGTTTCGCCGTGGATCACCGCCCAGTTGATCGGCACACGACCGCGATACTTCGGCAGCAGCGAGCCGTGCATGTTATAGGCACCGCGTGCCGCGCAGGCCAGCAACGGTGCCTTGAGCATCTTGCGGTAATAGAACGAGAACAGGAAGTCCGGCGCCAGGGCCCGGATCTGGGCCACGACAGTCTCGGCATTCGGATCTTCCGGCGTGATGACCGGGATGTCGAAGTCGGCGGCGACGCCCGCCACACTGTCAAACCAGATGTTCTCCGCGGGATTGTCCTCGTGCGTCACCACCAGCGCCACCTCGACGCCGGCGCCGATCAGCGTTTTGAGACAACGCACGCCGACGTCGTGATAGGCGAACACCACGGCCCGCGTCATTCTTTTTTCTCCAGCACGGCGCTGATCAGATAGCGCGGACGCTTGCGGACTTCCTGATAGATGCGGCCGATGTACTCGCCCAGCAAACCAATGCCGAACAGGGCAATACCGATCAGCAGGAAGGCAATCGCGAACAGGGTGAACAGCCCGCCTTCTTCCGGCCCGATGATCAGGCGCCGGGCGCCCATGTAGAGCACCAGCAGGGCCGACAGCATGGATACTGAAATGCCGAGGAAAGAGAACAGTTGCAGCGGCACCAGCGAGAATCCGGTCATCAGGTCGAAATTCAGCCGGATCAGCGAGTACAGCGAGTATTTGCTCTCGCCGGCGAAGCGCTCCTCATGGCCGACAACGACTTCGGTCGGCTTCTGGGCAAACTGGTAGGCCAGTGCCGGGATGAAGGTATGCAGCTCGTTGCACTGATTGATGGTATCGATGATGCGGCGGCTATAGGCTCGCATCATGCAGCCCTGATCGGTCATCTTGATGCGGGTGATGCGTTCGCGCAGGCGGTTCATGGCGCGCGACGCCAGGTGACGCCACATGCTGTCGTTGCGCTGGCGGCGGATTGAGCCGACGTAATCGTAGCCCTCGTCCATCTTGGCCAGCAGTACGCCGATATCTTCAGGCGGGTTCTGCAGGTCAGCATCCAGCGTCACGATCCGTTCGCCACGGCAGTGTTCGAAACCGGCCAGGATCGCGCGGTGCTGGCCGAAATTGCCATTGAACAGCACGACACGGGTCACCTCCGGGCGCAGATTGAACTGGTCGGCCAGCATGGCGGCCGATCGGTCACGGCTGCCATCGTTGATGAAAACGATTTCGTAGCGGATGGCCAGGGCGTCCAGTGCCGGATAGAGCCGGGCGAACAGGGCCTCCAGCACGGCTTCTTCGTTGTAGACCGGGATGACCACGGACAGATGGATAGTGTCAGTCATGTTGGTTCAATTTAGTACAGGTTGCATGACACGCAACAGCGCATCACAGACGCGATCAACATCGCTGTCCTGCATGGCAGGGAACAGCGGCAGGGTGATGGTACGATTGCCGATATCCTCTGCCACCGGGAAATCGCCGGCCTTGAAGCCGCGCGACTTGAACAGGGTGAACAGATGCATGGCGGGATAGTGCACGCCGATGCCGATGCCTTCTTGTTTCATGGCATCGATGAATTCCCCGCGCGACAGGCGCATGCGCGCCAGCGGCAGCAGCGGCTGAAACATGTGCCAGTTGCTGTTGGCAAAGTCGGCCGGCGGCAGTTCCAGGCCCAGCGCCGGATCCAGGCGATCGAAGTAGCGACGGGCCAGTTCGGCGCGACGGGCATTGAAGCTGTCCAGCCGTGCCAGCTGGCCCAGGCCGATGGCGGCGGCAATGTCGGTCAGGTTGGCCTTGCCCCCGAGGACATCGACGTCCATGGTGCCATCCGGCAGACGGGTGACACCCTGCAGGCGCAGCTTCTCGAACAGCCGGGCTTCTTCTTCGTTATTCATGACCAGGCAACCGCCTTCGCCACTGGTCATGTTCTTGTTCGGGTGGAAACTGAACGACACCAGATCGCCATCCTGGCCGATGCGGCGTCCGTTCCAGCTGGCTCCCATCGACTGGGCGGCATCTTCGACCACGCGCAGACCATGCTGACGGGCAAGCTGGTACAAGCGGTCACGATCCACGGCCAGACCACCCAGATCGACCGGAATCAGCGCCCGGGTACGCGGGGTAATGGCCTGCTCGATCAGGGACAGGTCGATATTGCGCGTGCGCGGATCCACATCGACAAACACCGGCGTGGCACCCAGCGCCAGAATGACATTGGCCGTGGCAATCCAGGACAGCGGCGTGGTGATCACTTCATCGCCGGGGCCGACGCCCGCAATCTGCAGCGCCATTTGCAGGGCGGCCGTGGCCGAGGTGACGACCCGTACCGGGCGTCCGCCAGTCCATTCCGACAGGCGTGCCTCGAACTCGCGGCAGCGCGGCCCGGTGGCGAGCCAGCCGGAGCGCAGTACCTCGGCGACCGAGGCGATGGTCGCTTCGTCGATATCCGGTCGGGTAAAAGGCAGAAAATCCATGACAATCCTCTCGTCAGCTGCGAGCAACCAGCACTACGCCAATGATGATCACGGCGATACCGGCCATGCGCTGGGCAGTGATCATTTCACCGAACAGCCACCAGGCAAGCAGGGCATTGACCACATAGCCGATCGAGAGCATCGGATAGGCCATGCTGACTTCGACGCGCGACAGGGCCAGGATCCACACCACCACGCTGACTACATAGCAGGACAGCCCGCCGAAAATCGGCAGATTGGTGGCCAGCTTCCAGCCGATCGGCAGGATGTTGGCGGGGGAGAAATCAAAATGCCCGATCTGGCGTACGCCGGCTTTCAGGCACAACTGGGCGGCTGCGTTGAGCAGCACGCCGAACAGGATCAGGGCAAACTCGATCAGTTTCATGGCTTGGCCACCACCAGGCGGCGCGGGTCACTGTAGACGACCCGCATCGGCACACCTTGTGCCTTGAGCAATTGATAGGTATCGGCGGACATCATGGCCAGTGCCCGATGACTGCCGTGCCAGCGCAGGACGAAGCCATCCAGCGTGGGAATCCACTTCGCCGGCTCGATCTTCTCGCCGAGCTCGAACTCGTCGACATAATCAACCAGCGTGACCGGGCGCTGCAGGTAGAAGGGCAGGGTCTGGTCATAGCTGCGCACCGAGAACACCTCGGTGTCGGGCGTCGGTTGCAGCCGCTGGACAATTTCCTTGCTGCTCTTCAGCTGCGCATAGGGGTTGTAGCCGATCATCGCCAGCGTCAGCGCCGACAGGCTGGCCAGCGACAGGGCGATGACCGCCGCCGTCTTGCGCTCCAGAACCAGAAAGCGCCAGGCGCAAGCCGTGCCCAGCACGAACACCAGGGCGCCGAGCGCAATATGGCGTGCCAGCGGCTGCAAGGCGCTCAGCGGCACATCCGCCTCTACCCAGCGGTGGCTGAAGAAGCTGGTGACCAGCAAGGCCAGCCAGAACAGCAGGGGAACCAGCAGGTGTTTCATCAGCACGGACGGCCGCTGACGCGACAGATAATGTCCCGCCAGCAGCGCCAGCGCCGGGAACATCGGCAGAATATACGAGGGCAGCTTGGAACCGGACAGGCTGAAAAACACGAAAATGAACAGGGCCCAGACCAGCAGCAGACGGTCCCGCTGCAGTGACTCGCGGCCCGCCCGCTGCATTCCCTGACGCAGAACGGCCGGCAGCAGGGTGACCCAGGGCATGAAACCGATCAGCAGGAAGGGCACGAAGTACCAGATCGGGCCGCTGCGGCGATGCTCTGTGGTCAGGAAGCGCTCGACATGCTCGTGAATGAAGAAAAACCGGGCGAAATCCGGGTTTTTCAGCGAGACCAGCACCAGCCACGGTGCCGTCAGCGCAAGCAGCAGGATGATCCCGGAGATCAGGTGCAGGCGGCGCCAGAAGGCAAACTGGCGGAACAGCAGACTGTAGAAAACCAGTACGGCGCCGGGGATGGCGATGCCGATCAGCCCCTTGCACAGGATGGCACCGGCCATGCCGGCCCAGCTCAGCCACATCCAGCCGCGACGCTCGCTGCGGCCTGCATCCTCGCGCTGAGCTAGCAGGAAGGCACACAGCGTCATGGTCAGGAAGCAGGTCAGACCAGTGTCCAGATTGAGAAAATGGCTGTTGAGCATCACCCAGCTGCTGCTGCCCATGATCATGGCCGCCAGATGGCCGGCATCGCTGCCCCACAGCCGGCGTGCCGTCAGGCCCACCATGCCGATGGAGAGGAAGCCGGCAAGCGCCGGCCAGAGGCGGGCGGCAAACTCGGTGATGCCGAACAGCTTGAAGCTGATGGCTCCCAGCCAGTAGGGCAGGGCCGGCTTCTCGAAATAGAGCAGGCCATTGAGGCGCGGCGACAGCCAGTCGCCACTTTGCAGCATGCCCAGCGACAGGGTGGCGTAACGCCCCTCGTCAGGGCTGATCAGGGTGTTGTGTCCGATCGAGCCGAACCAGATGACGGCAAAAACCAGCCAGGCGAACCAGGCATGTCGGGTCGGTGTCGCAGCGGTATCAAAGGTGTATGTGGTCATGGGTCGGCGGTGGACGCGGCGGGCTCGGGTGGACAAAGCGACGGGTGAATCGCCAAAGTCTGACATAATAACCATGCTGACTTGAAAGTACAAACATCCAATCCCCTTACCGAGGTCCTGCATGAAGAGCCTGAATCACGCCGATCTGGCTGCGCTGACAGCCAAGGCGGCGGTGGCGCCGCGTCAACGCGCCCATCAGAATTTTCACCCCGAACTGAGTGATCCGATCCAGCGTCTGGCCATTGCCATGGAGCCGGATACCTATGTGCGCCCGCATCGTCATCCACACAGTTTTGAACTGTTGATGCCCTTGAGCGGCTGTTTTGACCTGCTGCAATTTGATGACCAGGGTGTCGTGCTGGCACGCCATCGTCTGGGGGCAGATGGCCTGACCTTGTGCGAGCAGGACGCCGGAGTCTGGCACTCTGTCGTGTCGCTGGCTCCCGGCAGTGTGATCTTTGAAGTCAAGCATGGCCCCTATGTGCCGCCGTCTCCGGCGGATATGGCGGCCTGGTCGCCGGCCGAGGGCGAGCCGGCGGTTGCCGGCCTGATGGCCTTCATGCGCACGGCCAGGGTGGGCGATCGATTCGTGGCCTGAGCGCCCTCGCGCCCATGCCCGGCTAATCATTTGGCATCAGGCTTGCGCATGATCAATCCCTGCCGGTCATCCGGTCGCTACAGTGGCTGTATCGACGATGCATTGCAAGGAGCCTGTCATGCTGTACCAGCGCTTGTTTGTTCCGATTGATAACAGTACCCCTTCCGACCTGGCGCTGGATGAGGCCATCCGGTTGGGCAAGTCGCTCAAGGCCACGCTGATCATCGCGCATAGTGTCGATGCGCCGACCTTCGGCCGCGGGGCGCCGGAGTTGCTGGACAATGGCGATCTGGATAAACCGCTGGTCGATGCCGCACAGGATCTGCTGCAGACCGGGCTGGCCAAAGCCAGGGCTGCCGGCGTGACCGCTGAACTGCAGCTGGTGCACAACCGGGGCAAGCCGATTGCCCAGGTGTTGCTTGATGCTGCCCGGGACACGGCGGCCGATGTCATCATCATGGGGACCCATGGCCGCAGCGGCATCATGCATCTGCTGTTGGGCAGTGTGGCCGAAGGGGTGCTGCGCCAGGCGGACCTGCCGGTGCTGCTGGTACGCAGCGACTGAATGACAGACGTAGCAGAAGTATAAGAAGGGGTCAGGTCTTTCATTTTGCATTTCACGCAAAACGAAAGACCTGACCCCTTCTGCTGACCCCGTTTACGGACCGCTCAGAGACGGAAACGTGCCGTCAGCTCGGACAAGTCTTTCGACAGCGCCGACAACTGATTCGAGGTGGTGGCCAATTCTTCCACCGTGGCACTGTTGCCATCCGACATCTGTGTCATCTGCTCCATCCTTTGCGCCAGATCCGAACTGGCTTCGCGCTGTTCGCCCAGCGCCTCATTGATGGCGCCGATGGCCACGTTGACTTCCTGGCTGTGCGTCTCGATCTGATGCATGGTCTGCGCGGCCAGCTCGGCGCGCTCGCTCACCTGACGCACATCATGCAGATTGCCGTTCATCTGCGTCACCGCCTCCTGCACCCCCTGCTGGATGCTGTCGATCATCTGGGTGATTTCCTGCGCGGAGCTGCCCGTGCGCTCGGCCAGCTTGCGGACCTCGTCTGCCACCACCGCAAAGCCACGACCCGCCTCACCGGCGCGTGCTGCTTCAATGGCGGCATTGAGCGCCAGCAAATTAGTCTGGTCGGCCACTTCCTTGATGACCGTCACGATCGAATCGATATCGCGCACCTGCTGCGACAATGCATTCATCTGATTGCTGGTGGTCGATACCTCTTCGGCCACCACGCTGATCTGCTGCGCCGATTGTGCTGCCTCACCACCGCCCTGATGGGCCAGGGCACCTGCGTTGACCGCTCTTTGCGCGACTTCGCCGGCACTGTCGGCCACATGATTGATGCTCACCGTCAGCTGCTCGATGGTGGCGGCGGCAGAGCTGGTCGCCGCGGCCTGCTGTTGTGTGCTGCTGGACACATATTGCGCCATGCCCGACAACTCGTGCGCACTGTCGGAAACCTCGTGGGCACTGCGCTGGATGTGCGAGATCAGTTCATGCAGTCGTTCGCGCATTAACGCGAGGTGGCGGCGCAATTCGATGGCCTCGTCGCGGCTCGGTGCCTGCGGGGCCTCGTGCCCGGTCAGATCGCCCGCCTCGATGGTGTTGATCAGGTTCATGGCAGCGCGCAGCGGTTGCACCAGTCGCCCAGACAGGGCATAGGCCATGACCAGGGCCAGGGCCAGTGAAATGGCCAGCCAGATCGACAGCTCCACATAGGCGCGGGTGGCTGCCGATTCGGCATCGGTCTTGGCCTGCGCCATATTGTCGGCCTCGTGCTGGGCCCATTGCTCCATCACCTTCAACAGCGCACTGTTGGCCGGAATGAAGGTTTGGTCCAGATACAGGCGGGTGGCCTGTTGCGAGGCGATATCGTGCTGCGTCTGTACCAGTTTTTGCACCTGCAGGCTGCTTTGCTCGGTGGCTTCTCTGGCCTGACGGGCTGCTACCAGCAGGGTTTGTTCGCGCTCATCGCTCGCCAGCGGCGCCATTTGTGTCATGAGCTGCCCGATCTGCTGCCGGTCATCGCTGCTGCGGGCCAGCCATTGCTGACGCTCGGCACTGTCCTGCGCCAGCAGGGCACTGCGCAGCGCCAGTCCATTATCCAGTGTACGGTTGCCTAACTGATTGGCCAGCATGACTTTCGGGTAAGCTTGATCGGTCACGCGGGTGATTTGCTGCTGCAAATCATTGATTTTCAACAGCGCCATGCCGACGACAACGGCCATCATCAGGATGATGATGCCGAAACCACTCAGTATTTTCTGTCTGACTGATAGACCTGATTGCATGTTTTATCCACTCTTCCTTTGCGGGTTACGCCGGCGGTGCGCCGGATCAAGGGGGCTATTGTCAAAGGGAGCGGGCAATACAGCGCTTGCGACATATCAATCAGCGGGGCTTTAAAGAGATCTATTTTTTTGAAGGGGCTGGCATGACGTTCAAGCAATTCTGGGTTGACCCGCGGCAAACCGAGCTACAGACCACGCTGACCGCAGTGAACGGCCATGAGGTGCAGGTGGCACAGACCATCTTTTACGCCGAGAGCGGCGGGCAGGAGAGTGACCACGGCACGCTGGCCGGGCAGGCCGTGCTGCAGGCTCGCAAGCAGGGCATGGACATTATCTATACCCTGGCCAGTACCGATGGCCTGCAAGAGGGACAACGCGTGACCATGCAGATCGACTGGCCACGGCGCTGGGCGTTGATGCGCCTGCATTTTGCTGCCGAATTGATGCTGGAGCTGGTGTATCGCCGTTTTCCCGCCACGGAAAAGATTGGTGCCCATATCGCCGCCGACAAAGCGCGCATCGACTTCGTCATGGCCGAACCCATTACCCCCCATCTGCCGGCCCTGCAGCAGCAACTGACGCAGCTGGTCGCGGCAGATTTGCCCATTACCAGTGCGTTCAGCGATGAGGCGGCACAGCGGCGCTACTGGCAAATCGAGGGCTTCGCCCGTGTGCCCTGCGGCGGGACCCATCTGGCAAGAAGCAGCGAGGTCGGCGCGGTGCGACTCAAGCGCAAGAATATCGGGCAGGGCAAAGAAAGAATCGAAATTTATCTGCTCTGATACAGCAAAACCGGGGTCAGGTCTTTCATGTTGCAACCGAATGCAAAATGAAAGACCTGACCCCGGGTTGGCTGTCGCGGGATTTAGGGGCGACGGGCACTGACCAGCCAGCAGGCCAGCTCCGTGCCACCTTCCATACGCAGGGTTTCCGGGATGATGTCGATCTGGTCGAAGCCCATCCGCGCCAGCAGGTTGTCTGCATAAGCTTCGGCATGGCGGAAACGCCCATTGGGCTGGATCTCGAAGTCCTGAGTGCTGTCTTGCAGGGCCTCCAGGGTCAGGACCAGTCGGCCGCCCGGACGCAGCGCATGGTGTGCCTGCTGCAGGAAACCGGTCAGGTCACCGAAGTAGATCAGCAGGTCGGCGGCGGTGATCAGGTCGTACTGGGCAGAGTGCGAGGCCAGCCAGTCGATGATCTCGGCCTGCACCACCTGATGGTAATCTCCGCCCTCGCGGGCCAGGGTCAGCATTTTGTCGGACAAATCAACGCCGGTCAGGCTGACGCACTGCGGTTTGATCAGTTTGCCGACCAGGCCGCTGCCGCAGCCGGCATCGAGTGCGCGCAGGCCTTGACCGCAAGCGGTGGCCACGGCCTGAGCCACAATCTGTGCGCCACGATAACCGAGCGAAGCCTGATGGCTGTCGTAGGTGTCGGCATAGTCATCGTACTTGGCTTCGATATAGGCATTGGAGGCTCTGGCCGGTACGCTTTCTCGCAGGCAGGCCTGGTAAAGGTGCAAGGCGGTCGGATCCTGCGGGTGCAGGGCCAGGTGTTGCTGGTAGCAGGCGGCAGCTTCCTGCTGCCGGCCAAGCCGTGCCAGCGCCATGCCGCGCATGACCAGTGGCTGTCCTTCTGCCGGGGCCGCCACGAAGGCGCGCAGCACACACTCTGCCGCATCCTGCTCACGGCCCTGGGCCGTCAGCCAATTGGCGTAATTGGCCCAGGCCTCGACCAGGGAGTCGTCCAGGCTGACCGCCTGGGCATAAGCCTCTCCGGCCAGTTCGCTTTCACCCAGCTTCTCGCGCATTGAGCCCAGATTGTTCCAGATGCGGGCATTCTCCGGGTCAATCAGCAGCGCATGCTGGAAGAAGCGGACAGCCTGATCCGGTTGACCATGCGCAGCCAGCAGATTGCCCAGATCGTTGAGCCAGTCGGCACGAGTCGGGTCCAGTTCAATGGCGTGCATCATGCGCTCAATGGCACCCAGTACCTTGCCCTGGCGGAACAGCAGCAGACTGCCCAGATGCAGGGCAGGGGCATATTCCGGGTGCTCGGCCAGCAACTGCAGGCAGATGGCTTCCGCTTGAGGTATCTGACCCTGCTCAAGGGCTTTTCTGGCCTGAGCCAGCTCAGTATCCGCCTGTGGCTTTGATTGTTGCATGTGGTCTCCTTGCCCGGTCACCCGAATGGCAATATCAAGAGTATTTAGATTATATCCACCAATTATGCCACTGCTGCCGATTGCATCCAACGGCCATGCATGATCCGCGATGCAGCTGGTTCCGTCTGTGCTGGCGCTCACATGAAATCCTGAAAACAAGCGCTTCATTCCTGAATCATGCTGTCTCAAACGCAAATAACCTGCACTGGCGCACTGATTGGGATTGTTCCTGCTCTGTCGTATGTCGGCCTTTCTCAAACTGAGTCAGCCCTTTGCTGAAGGCAGTTTCTCAGCATGAGGCCCCATTCGTCCGATTTGTAACGCTCCTTTGATTAGAGGTCATCATGAGCAAACCAGGTTTCAAGCACAGTCTGATGCGCTGTGCGCTGGCTGCGCTGTTTGTCAGCCCCTGCGTCATGGCGCAGTCGCCTTTCGCTTTCGTCATTACCGGCGATACCCAATATGCCCGGACCACGGGCGGAGATTGTGGCACCAGCAACAGTAGCAGCGACAACGTATGCAAAAGCGATGCCAACTATATGGTAGACAGCTTTACCCATGCGGTGAATCACATCCCCGATGACTATCCGGGGACGAATCTGACCTCGCTGTGGGTCAATGGCTCCCAGACGGCACATGGTACGCAAAGCGAGCTGAACTTCGTTTCCTCCGCCTGGACGCAAGGGGTCAAGGTGTTCTTGCCCAATGTGTTCTTTGGCCTGGGGCCGCGTGACCTGGCAGGGGGGGCGACGATCAGTAACTGGGTGAACAGTCAGGTGAGTCACAAGGCAGCGGCCCCGGACAATGCCAATCTGATTTATGTGTATTCCCATAATCCGACGGATAACGCTTACAGCGTCAATATCGGCAAGGTGCATGTGGTACAGATGGTGGATATCAAGCTGTTGAGCAGTAGCCAGCAGCAGACCTTTCTGAGCGGGTTGCAAACTGACCTGAATATCGCCCGACAGGCTGGCCAGATCATTGTGGTGATGATGAACGATTCGACCGATGGTCCCGGCATGACGTCATTGGTCAATATGCTGCGCCAGTACCAGGTCTCCGCTGTGTTTGCCGCGAATGATGAAAACGAGGTGGGCCAGATCAGCCGCGATGCGGATGGCTCGCTGTGGGAAGGCATCAGCAAGTTCCAGATCGGCTCGGTCGTGGCCGGTACCGGCCTGATGGTTCAGGTGGATCCCGATCGGGCCTTCATGACCGTATCTGCCCTGCAGGTGCAAGCCACTGGCGGCACTTACAGCCTGGAAAAGGTCGGAGACTACTTATTGACCAGTGGGCCGAATACGCTGCCTTACCATGTAGATTTCTACTCCGGCAATAATCAGGGCGGGGTCGGTCTGTGCTCTATTTCGGACGTGCCCGGGCTGAACACCGCATTCGACATCAAGGACTCGGCCGCGCCGTGTAAAAACGACGCGATCCGTTCCGGCTTTGTGTGGAATGCGGTGGCCGGCAGCGAGATCAAGGTGTTTGACAGTCCGTCTTATTCGACCTCGGACGATTACACCGTGATCCATTTCAAGCAGGATCTGCCGTTCCCGATGCCGTTGAATACCTTCGAACAGTCTTTTGAGAACGAGTATGTGAAGGTCCAGCTGCACTACAAAAACGGACTGGATGGCAAGATTTCCGCGATTAATGGCAGCTTCCCACTGCGCGATGATCTGGTGCAGTACGATTTCAATCTGTATCACCAGACGGCATGGCGCTTTGATAAGTACACCTTTGGTGGTGTTGGCGGGCAGGCCAGTCTGTCCTGCAATTTCAACTCGCTAAACAACGCTCAACATGCCCAGGCAATGGGGAGTGGCGCGATATGTAGTGCAGATGTAGAGGCCGCCGTGCTCCGGCGAATGCCGCAAGGTGCTTCCGTCCGGTTCTTGAGTGGCTTCTCATATAATGGCACCCCTCAGAGTTATCATTACACCAATGGGGTGCAGCTGAGCGCTCAGGCAAACGCTTCTTTGGTTGGTGTGCCGGAAATCGGGGCGTTTGGCAGTGGTCAGTCTGTGCTGACGACCTTGCCCGAGGGAGTACATTGGTCGTTTATCGGCTCTCTGTCTAATTCATTTCCTATCACGGCTGATGGCCTGGTGTATGACGCTATCCCCGGCATCACACGCGATGTCTCGCTGGACGGAGCGGGTTCGGACTGTAACTTCTGGATGCACCAGCGTTACTTCGCCAGTGATTTCCAGACGGATACTGCCAATATTTGTCGCAACAACGCAGCCAGGACGGTGACGGTACGCGCTGCCGAGGCGGGGGACACCCTGGTGCTGTACGACTACCCGAACCAGGACAAGAGCCATGATTACACCGAGGTGTATTTCAAGACGCCGTTGCGCAGTCAACGCCAGCTGACCGATCTGGACAATGATTACGAAGATGACGACATCAAGATCACCCATGTGGGCGATCATGTGATGGATGGGGTGGACTCGATCGAAATCTACAATCATCAGACGATCACGCAAGAAGAGCTGGCCAACGCTTCCTCGCGAGATCTGCAGATCGGCGGCGGCAACGGGCCCATCGATTGTGATGGCACGTCGCAGTCATTTGACAATGGCACGGCACCCTCAGGTTTCGCGCAGCGTAATGCCCCGGCACGTGTCAACGTCGGGCGTCCGCAGTGTGATGTGCCGCAGTCGTCTGCGACGCCGGTATTGAAGCTTTATACCGGCAATGGCGCCGCTTCCGCATCGTCTGTCCCTGCCTGTGTGGTGCCGATCACCGGTGGCTTGCAGGAGGGGACATTGGGGAGCGGAGAGTTCGCCAGCTGCCCGACCAGCAATATTGCCTCGGTACGGGTCGAGCATGCCAAAGCCGGCGAGCAGATCAGTTTCTTCCCGACGGAGGTGCCCAAGCCGGGTAGCGCGCTGGGCAGTTCTTACACGGGAATGCTGATCAAGCAAGACCTGACCGCCCCGGTGGTGCTCGACTCACTGAATGGCAATGTTGACGTTGAGGCGTACAGTGTCGCCCACTTTGGCAAAGCCATGAGCGAGATCAAATCGCTGTCCCTGTCCGGCAACTAGTCTCACGCTGGGGTTGTACTCACGCCACCCGCGCTTTGCGCCGGGTGGCTTTTTTATCGATTGTCGGGGCCGGATCAATTCGGGGGGAGTGGGGGTGCGTTATCATTCCTGCATTATTTCCGGAGAATGACTGCATGCCTCGCATTTTGATGTTGTATACCGGTGGCACCATCGGCATGAATGACACCCCCGAAGGCCTGGCGCCTGAAGCCGGCCTGTTGCCACGGCTGATCGAGCGTCTGCGCGACGGACGCTGCGAGCTGGAACTGATCGAATACCCGCAGTTGATCGACTCCTCGGCCATCACCCCGGCGCACTGGCAGCAGATGGTGACGGACATTGCCTCGCGGCGGGAGCAGTACGATGGCTTTATCGTGGTGCATGGTACCGACACCATGGCCTATACCGCCTCGGTGCTGGCCTTTGCCCTGCAGGGGCTGGGGCGACCGGTGGTGGTCACCGGCTCTCAACTGCCGCTGATCCGGCCACGCAGCGATGGCTGGAGCAATCTGGCCGATGCGATTGAGGCAGCCTGCCAGCCGGATCTGCATGAGGTGGTGATTGTGTTCGACCGCGTGATGTTGCGCGGCTGCCGGGCGCGCAAGGTGGATGCAGCGGGCTTTCATGGCTTTGACAGTCCGAATTGTCCGCCGCTGGCCGAATTCGGCATTGCCGCGCATTGGCACAAGTCGCGCTGGCTTGCCGCGGACAAGTCGGCACCGCTGTCCGACGCGGCACTGGATGGCCGGGTGGCGGCCTTTTTCCTCACGCCGGGTGCAGGGGCCGCGCTGATTGGCTCGACTCTGGCGGAGGTTGCTCTGGATGGGGCGCTGCTGATGAGTTACGGCAATGGCAATGCCCCGGAGGATGATGCATTACTGGCTGGTGTGGCCGCAGCCACGGCGCGCGGTACGCTGGTACTGAATCTGACCCAGGCTGTTCGTGGTGCAGTCGAGCCGGGTGCTTATGCGGCCAGTCAGCCGCTGGTGCGTGCAGGAGCCGTACCGGGCAGCGATCTGACCCCGGAAGCGGCACTGGCCAAAATGTTGTGGCTAAGTGGCTTGCCCGTCGCCATGGAAGAAAAGCGCCGATTGTTGGGGCTGTCGCTGATCGGCGAGTCTTCCTGATTTGGTCATGACGGAAGAGTGGGATGGATACAGCCTGTAACGGTTGTCCGGTGAGGCTGTATCTGTTTCAGATTCTTTCGGAAAAGTGGCCGTGATTTTTATTTGATTTAAATTGCGGTTTATATGTTTTGTGTTGTTGTCTTGTCTTTTTATTAAGTTAATTCTGAGAGTTTTTCTTCATTATGCTCGCTAAAGTCGTGGTTCATTTTCAACCATGAGTTGAGTGAATCAATGATTATCAAGAAAAAATGCTGACAGCTTTTGTGCTCGGGTTGGCAGCTTTGACTGTCAGTGATGCGGCGGTCGCAGGTAAAAATCCAACGGTGATGGCTTAACGTCCAGCCTGGACTGGCTGGAGAATGACCTGGCCAATGCGAGAGCACAAAATTATGAGGCACCAGCCGATTCTCTGCTGACCTTCTATGGCTGGGGCGACAACAAGCAGTATGGACATTGGGCGACCGTGCATCTCACCAAGGATGTCAGCAATCTGTCCTTGCCCGATCTGGATGTCGCCCGTACAGACGCGAATCGGGGCATGATCCAGAAAGTATCCGGTGATTAACTGGGTGGTCTGGACGCCTTTTCTCTCTTGCGCGGCGCTTCGTCCTATCAGGTTGAACTGACCGGTAGCAATGGTCGTCACTATTGCTCGGCCAATCTCTGGCCCGGCGATCATTATTCGGTCAATTTCAAAAATGGCCGCGTACCGTCCATAGATGGCACCGAGAGCTGTTCAAATGATGATGTGTATTTCTTCAATATCAAGTCGGCTTTGGCGGGGACGCATTTCGCGCTCTATGACAGTCCGGATGCCAGTACCGGTGATGACTGGGTTGAGGTCAACGTCAAGCGGGATATTATCGATCAAACGGGGCCAATCTCGGTGGAGTCGAATGTCGATAATGATGATTACCAGGTGGTGTTTCACCACAAGAATGGCCTGAAGGGCAAGATCTCGGCCATGCAGGTCACGGTCGGCAATCCTTCCTGAGTGTTGTTCTGAGAGCGTGGTTCACGGTCGTGGTCAGGTCGTGAACCACGCCCTGAAGGGGCTCGATGTGCCTGTTTTTTAGGCAGGGATGATTTCTTCATGTCGTATCAAACACTTGTTTGTCTTGTCCACAGCCCGCCCACAGCCCCTTCCCCAGGTGGCGTGGAAAAACCTGCGGTCATGCCTGTTTTTTGATCAGTGATAAAACTTGCCGCTGCATCATGGACTTGCCTGTGCTATCCACAACTGGCACACAGTGCTGTCCCCGGGGGGTGGGGAAAACCGACATCCGCCGGGCCGTTCCTCTGGGGAAAAGTCTCCGTGATCAGCATTTTCCCCCTGTTCGGCAGCGGGTGATTAAATTTTAATCAGTGATTAAAAGCGGCTTTTGCTTCAGCCAGTTGCCATGATTGTCCACAAGCCTTGCACAGCCCTGTCCCCGCCAATTGTGAGAATTTACCCAGCAGCGGTGGCTAGTCATATAATGTTTAACTTTGGTATCGATTTGTCCATGCATACTGTCTTGTGCAAGGTGGCGATTGTCGGACCGGAGTCTTGTGGCAAGACGACGCTGGCCATGGCCTTGCAGCAAAAACTGCAGACTGCCGGCATGGAGACGGCCGTGGTCGCGGAATATGCCCGGGCCTATTATGCCGAGCGAGCCTATGTGCCGACGCCCGGGGATGTGCTGGCCATCGCCCGCGGGCAATTGGCAGCCGAGGCAGAGGCGGCCGCCGGGGGGGCACGGATCCTGCTGTGCGACAGCACGGTGCTGACCTGTCTGATCTGGGCCAGAGTGGCCTTCGGGACGGTCGAGCCGGCACTGGCCCGGCTGTACGATGCACGCGACTATGCCTTGACCCTGCTGCCGCGCCCGGACATTCCCTGGACGCCCGATCCGCTGCGCTCGCATCCGCAGCAACGGGAGATGTTGCTGGGGCTGTATCGTGAGGCCTTGCGGTTCTCTCCGGCCCCCGTGGTGGAAATTGCCGGGGAAGGGCCTCAGCGCATTGATTTGGCCTGGCAGGCCTTGCGGCAAATTTGTCCGGACCTGCCTAAATTTTAATCGTTTGGAAAAAGTCCAGCCCGCTCAGGGGCTTGATGCGGTTTTCCACAATCGGCTCACAAGGCTGTCCCGTTTCGTCGTGGATAGCCGGGCTGCGGTGCCCAAAAAATGGGCAGTCATGAATTATCCTGAAGCGTGAAGGACTTGCAGTGCTTATCCACTGCCCGCCCACAGCACTATTCAGTATGGATGTGAAGAAATGCAAACAACTTTCGAATTGCGCAGTGAATATATCGCCTTGTGCGATTTGTTGAAGATCTGTGGTGTGGCGGACAGCGGTGGCGCGGCCAAGCATCTGGTGGCCGAAGGGGGTATCAGCGTGGATGGTCAGCAGGAGCTGCGCAAAACCTGCAAGATCCGCCCGGGCAGTCGTGTCAGCGGCGCTGGCTTCGTCATCGAGGTGGTGGCAGTACATGGCTGAAGAAGCCTTGGATCAGGCCCCGGTTGAGCCGGTGCCGCCCGAGGACAGCATGTGCTGTGGCAGTGGTTGCGAGTTTTGTGTCTGGACCGTGTATTTTGCCGAGCTGGCGGCTTATCGCCAGGCACTGGCTGACTGGCAGCGCCGTCAGTCCGGTCAGGCGGGGAGTCTGAATGGCTAGTATCGATCTGCATTTTCATTCCTGTGCATCGGATGGTGCCCTGGCACCGGCCGAGGTGATTCGTCGCGCCCATGAGCGCGAGGCAACGCTGGTAGCCCTGACCGACCATGATTGTCTGGCCGGTCTGGATGAGGCACGCAGCACGGCGGCGGCGCTGGGACTGCCGTTTCTCAACGGGGTGGAAGCCTCAGTCAGCTGGGGCAGCAAGGCGCAGACGGTGCATATCGTCGGCCTGGGGTTTGATGCCGGCAATGCGGCCTTGCGCGCCGGGCTGGACAGTGTGCGCCGTGGTCGTATCGATCGTGCCCATGAGATGGCGGCCCAGCTGGCGCGTGTGGGGATCGACGGCGCCTTCGAAGGGGCCATGGCATTTTGCGCCAATCCGGATCAGATCAGCCGTACCCACTTTGCCCGCTTCCTGGTGGAGAGCGGTCGGGTCAAGGATGTGCGTACGGTGTTTCGCAAGTATCTGACGCCGGGCAAGCCGGGCTATGTGCCGCATCACTGGGCTGCGCTGGCCGATGCCGTGGGCTGGATTGTCGGCGCCGGCGGCGTGGCGGTGATCGCCCATCCCGGTCGCTATGACATGGGGCGGACGCTGACCGAGCGTCTGATCAACGAATTCAAGGATGCCGGCGGCGAGGCCATTGAAGTGGCCAGCGGCAGTCATAGCCTGGACGACATGCACAAATATGCGCTGATCGCCCAGCGCTTTGAGCTGTGGAGCAGTGCCGGCAGCGATTTTCATGCGCCAGGGGAAGGTTGCCGCGATGTCGGCCGTACCGATGACCTGCCGCCAATCTGCCGACCGGTGTGGGAACGCCTGGCCGACCACATTCTGGTTTGATGGAGTAGCCATGGCACAGTTTTTTGTGATTCATCCGGATAATCCGCAGCAGCGACTGATTCGCGAAGCGGTGAAGATCCTGCAGGAAGGCGGGGTGATTGTTTATCCGACCGACTCCTGTTATGCCCTGGGCTGCAAGCTGGGCGACAAGCAGGCGATGGAGCGTATCCTGAGCATCCGCCAGGTCGATCTCAAGCATCACCTGACCCTGGTCTGCAACAATCTGTCCGAGCTGGCCAATTACGCCAAGGTGGACAATGCCCAGTTCCGCTTGCTCAAGGCGGCCACACCGGGCAGTTTCACCTTCATTTTGCAGGCGACGCGCGAAGTGCCGCGCCGCACCCTGCATCCCAAGCGTTCGACCATTGGGCTGCGCGTCCCGGATCACAAGGTGGCGCTGGCGCTGCTGCAGGAGCTGGGCGAGCCGATTCTGTCCTCGACCCTGATGTTGCCGGGCGATGAAGAACCGCTGTGCGACCCTTACGACATCCGCGACCGGCTGGAGCATCAGGTGGATCTGATCCTCGATGGTGGTTGGTGCGGCAGTGATCCGACCACGGTGATCGATCTGACTGAAGGTGCCGAACTGATCCGGCGCGGCAAGGGTGATCCGGCGCTGTTTGGTCTGGCCTGAGCCGCCGTCACGAACGTTTTGCGTCAGACAAGTTCCAATCATTCTGACCGGTTTTCTGATCAAGAGAGTTCATGGATACACTCACGCTACTGCAAAAAATTTCGGTTTATGCCCTGCCGGTGCTGCTGGCCATCACCGTGCACGAGGCGGCCCATGCTTATGCGGCCAAGCGTTTCGGCGATCCGACTGCCTTCGTGCTCGGCCGCATGACGCTCAACCCGCTCAGGCACATTGACCCGTTCGGTACCATCCTGCTGCCGCTGCTGTGCCTGTCGGTCGGTGGATTTATTTTTGGCTGGGCCAAGCCGGTGCCAGTCAATTTCGGCGCACTGCGCAATCCGCGCGTCGGTGGTCGCTGGGTGGCGGCGGCCGGTCCGGCGGCCAATCTGGCGATGGCGCTGATCTGGACCCTGCTGCTCAAGTGTGCGCTGTGGATGGACAACAGTTACAGCGAGCCGCTGGCGCTGATGAGCCAGGCCGGCATGATGATCAATGTCATGCTGTTTGCCTTCAACCTGCTGCCCATCCTGCCGCTGGACGGTGGTCGCGTGCTGGAAAGTCTGCTGCCGCGCCGGCTGGCCTGGCAGTACTCGCGCAGCGAGCCCTATGGCATGTACATCCTGATCGGTCTGCTGATCCTGGGGCAGGTGGGGGGCATTCATATCCTGTCCTTGCTGCTGTCGCCGCTGGTTCAGCTGGTGTACGGCCTGATGGGCATGCTGCTGTAAGCGATGAGTCAGCCCGTGGAGGACGGATTCGTTCTGGAAGCGCCGGCCCTGCCTGCCGGGCTGCCGCTGGCGCACGTGTTTGGCGAGCCGGTGCTGGAACTGCCGCAGGATCTGTTTATCCCGCCGGATGCCCTCAAGGTCATCCTGGAGAGTTTCGAAGGTCCGCTGGATCTTCTGCTCTACCTGATCCGCAAGCAGAACCTCAATGTGCTCGATATCCCGATGGCACCGATCACCGCCCAGTACATGGCCTATATCGACGCCATGCAGCACGAGCGGCTGGAGCTGGCTGCCGAATACCTGCTGATGGCCGCTCTGCTGATCGAGATCAAGTCGCGTCTGCTGCTGCCGCGTCCGCCACGCGAGGATGAGTCGGAGCCGGAGGACCCGCGCGCCGAACTGGCCCGTCGTCTGCTGGAATACGAGCAGATGAAGCTGGCGGGGCTCGCGCTGGACCAGCTGCCGCAGGCGGAGCGTGATTTCGTCTGGCTGGCGGTGCTGCTGGAGCAGAGCGCCGAAGCGCAATTGCCGGATGTTTCGCCGGTGGATCTGCGTCAGGCCTGGCTGGCCATCCTGTCGCGTGCTGCGCGCAATCAGCATCATCAGGTGACCACCGACGAGCTGTCGGTGCGCGAGCAGATGAGCTGGATCCTGCGCCAGGTGGACGGTCGCGATTATGTCGCCTTCGAGGAGCTGTTCGAGGCTGCCCTGGGCGTGTCCTATCTGGTGGTCAATTTCATCGCCATTCTCGAGCTGGTGAAGGAGGGGCTGCTGGTGGTCAGTCAGGATGCGCCCTATCAGCCGATTTACGTGCGCCGTGCCTGAGCGGTGTCTTGTCTTTCGTCTTGCGGCGATTTCTCCCCTCTGATCAGAATTTTCGTGTAAAATCCGCAGCTTCCTGCATTTTCTGCACCTGATCCATGTCCATGACGGGCGACTTGACTCTCTACAAGACTGTTTTGGAAACCGCGCTGTTGACGGCGACCGAGCCATTGTCTGTCGGGCAGCTGAAAAAGCTGTTTGTGGAAGCGCTGTCGGCCGCCACGATCAATGACCTGCTGGACGAGATCCAGCGGGACTGGTTGGGGCGTGGTGTCGAGCTGGTCAGGTTGTCGTCGGGCTGGCGCTTTCGTGCCCGCACCGAACTGACCCCCTATCTGTCGCGGCTCAATCCGGAAAAACCACCGCGTTATTCGCGGGCGGTGATGGAAACCCTGGCGATTATTGCCTATAAGCAACCTGTCACCCGCGGCGATATCGAGTCGATCCGCGGTGTGTCGGTGTCTACCGGGGTGATGCAGACTTTGCTGGAACGTGCCTGGATCGAAGTGATCGGGCACAGGGAAGTGCCGGGCCGGCCTGGCTTGTATGCCACCACGCGCAAGTTCCTCGATGATCTGGGACTGAACTCGCTGCGTGATTTGCCGCCCCTGGCTGAACTGGGCACCCTGGTGGTGCCGGGCCTTGAACCGGCTGACGAGCCGGAGGATCGACCCCTGACGCATTGATGGGGGCATGGGCGTGGGGACACGCTCCAATGAACAGGAATCAACATGTCTAAAGGACAAAACAACCACGCCCGCCAGCCGGTGGCGCGTGTCAAAGGCCGCGAGACGAGCCAGCCGCGCAATCCGGCTGGCAGCGGCAAGCCGGGAGGCTCGTCATTCATCAAGTCCAAACCGGCGCAATTGCCGCCGGGGTCGGGCAAACAGCATCCCGCAGGCAAGAAGCCGGTGTTTGGCCGCAGTGCTTCGGCGCCCCAGGGCAAGGCACCCTTCAGCCGCGAGCCGCGCCAGGACGAGCGTGCACCATACAGCCGTGACCGCCGCCAGGAAGAACGCGCCCCGTACAGCCGCGAGCCGCGTCAGGACGAACGTGCCCCGTACAGCCGTGACCGCCGCCAGGAAGAACGCGCCCCATACAGCCGTGATCGCCGCCAGGACGAACGCGCCCCATACAGCCGTGATCGCCGCCAGGACGAACGTGCCCCGTACAGCCGAGAGCCGCGTCAGGACGAGCGCACACCGTACAGCCGTGACCGCCGCCAGGACGAACGTGCCCCGTACAGCCGTGACCGCCGCCAGGACGAACGTACCCCATATAGCCGCGAGCCGCGTCAGGACGAGCGTGCACCGTTCAACCGCGAGCCGCGTCAGGAAGTGCGTGCGCCGCGTGATGAGCGAGGTGCCGCGCCCAAGGTGCAACGTGCCAAGAAGCTGGTCGTGCGTGAGCAGGGGCAGAAAATGCAGGAGCGGGCGCGCAAGCTGCGCGAAACCCGGGTCGATTACGACAATCTGGAGCCGGTACGGCTGCAGAAGGCGCTGGCCCAATCCGGTGTGGGTTCGCGCCGCGAGATGGAAGAGTGGATCGAGGCAGGTCTGGTGCTGGTCAATGGCCAGAAGGCTACGCTGGGTGACAAGGTGGTGCCGCATGACCGCGTGACGGTCAAGGGTAACCCGATCAAGCTGAAGTGGGCTGACCGCCTGCCGCGCGTGATCCTGTACCACAAGCAGGAAGGGGAAATCGTCACCCGTGATGACCCGCAGGGCCGGGTGACGGTATTTGACCGTCTGCCGCAGGCCAAGACCAGCCGCTGGGTGGCCATCGGCCGTCTGGACATCAATACCAGCGGCCTGATCATCCTGACCACCAGTGGTGAACTGGCCAACAACATGATGCACCCGAGCTTCGAAGTGGAGCGTGAGTACGCCGTGCGCGTCCTGGGTGAGCTGACCGACGAGCAGCGTCGCGAAATGTGCCAGGAAATCGAGCTGGAAGATGGCCCGGCCCGGTTCGAACGGATTATCGATCAGGGCGGCGAAGGGGTGAACCACTGGTACCGTGTGATCATCAAGGAAGGCCGCAACCGTGAGGTGCGCCGCATGTTTGAGCACTTCGGGTTGCAGGTCAGCCGTCTGATGCGCGTGCGTTTTGGCCAGATCGGCCTGCCGCCGCGCCTCAAGCGTGGCCAGTTCTACGAGCTCAACGAGGTCGAGGTCGCCGCAGTGATGAAGTGGGCACACCTGACGATGACGGGTGGCAAGCAGCGCCGTTAATGCGCTGACGCTTGAAATCGAACCTCCGGATACCTACCTTTGTGTCTTCGGAGGTTTTTTATTTGCAGGGCGGAAGATGAACAAGGCTTTTACCAAAGAGCGCGATGACGATGCAGAGGACGATCTGCCCGCCGAGCAGCGCCTGCCAGCCAGCAGCAAGAATTATCTGACACCGGGTGGCTGGCGCCGACTGAAAGAGGAGCTGTATCACCTGGTGCATCGGGAACGACCCGAGATGGTCCAGGTGGTGAACTGGGCGGCCAGCAATGGTGACCGCTCGGAAAATGGCGATTACATCTATGGCAAGCGCAGGCTGCGCGAGATCGACCGGCGCATCCGTTTTCTCACCAAGCGGCTGGAGATTGCCGAGGTGGTGGATCCGGAGACGCGGCCGCCGACCGATCAGATCTTTTTCGGGGCCACCGTACTCATCGAACGTGGCAATGGCGAGGCGCAGTTGTTGCGCATCGTCGGCGTGGATGAGACTGATCTGAGCAAGCACCACATCAGCTGGGTATCTCCCATTGCCCGTAGCCTGCTCAAGGCGCGCGAGGGCGATACCGTGCTGTTTCGCGGTCCGGACGGCGACGAGGATATCGAGGTGCTGGAAGTGCGCTACGAGAAGATCGACTAATATGACGTAATAAGACGGGGTCAGGTCTTGTATTTTGCATCAATGCAAAATACAAGACCTGACCCCGGGTTTGCATCAGGCGCCGATGGGTTCGGCTTGGTCTTCCAGCATGCAGACGGTTGGCAGTCCGGAGCGGAACACGGCCTGTTGCAGCGTTTCGATTGCCTTGCGCCGGAAAAACTGCTTGCGGGTGACCAGCAGGACTCGCCGCTGTGGCACGGGCGCCTTGAACGGACGTACGGACAGCAGGGGCTCGTCGGCGGCACTGACCGAGGTGGCCGGCATGACGGTAATGCCGGTGCCGCTGGCGACCATGTGGCGGATGGTGTTGAGCGAGCTGCCCTGCAGCATGCTGGCCAGACCATGTCCCTGATTCTGGCGGCTGGCCAGTTCGCTGCAGGCCTGCAATACCTGATCACGGAAGCAGTTGCCCTGTGTCAGCAGCAGAACGCTTTGTTGCGACAGCTGGCTGGCATCGATTTGTTCGAGCTTTTCCCAGGGGTGGCCCTTGGGGGTGGCGACGACGAAGGGTTCGTCATACAGCGGCCAGGCAATGGTGCCTGGTTCATCGAACGGATCGGCGACGATCACCGCATCGACTTCACCACGTTTGAGCATTTCTGCCAGTCGCGCCGTGTAGTTTTCCTCGATGATCAGCGGCATGTCGGGTGCCAGTTCGCGCAGCGCCGGGATCAGGCGCGGCAACAGGTAGGGGCCGATGGTGAAGATCACCCCGAGCTTGAGCGGGCCGACCAGTTCGTTCTGGTGCTCGCCCGCCAGGCGCTTGATGGTATCGGCTTCTTCCAGTACCCGCTGCGCCTGCTCTACCACCCGCTCGCCGATTTCGGTCACGCTGACTTCCTGGCCACCACGCTCGAACAGCGTGATGCCCAGTTCGTCTTCCAGCTTCTTGATGGCAATCGACAAAGTCGGCTGGCTGACAAAGCAGCCCTGCGCGGCGCGGCCAAAATGCCTTTCGCGTGCCACGGCAACGATGTAGCGCAGTTCGGTTAGCGTCATGAGTGTCAGCGATTCTTTTCCGGCAGGACGATGTTGACCTCCAGGACTTCAAAGTTGTCCTGGCGTTCCAGTTGGACCTTGATGTCATCCTGGTTGATCGACACGTACTTGGAGATCACTTCGACCAGTTCGCGCTGCAGCGCCGGCAGGTAGTCCGGCGTGGTGCCGGCACCGCGTCCGCTGCGCTCGTGCGCCAGAATGATCTGCAGGCGTTCACGGGCGATATCGGCCGACTTCTGGCGTTTACCAAAGATTCTTTCAATGAGCGTCATGCCTTAGCCCCCAAACAAGCGCTTGAGGAGACCGGCCTTCGGTGCATCGAGGAAGCGCATCGGGCAGTCTCTGCCCAGGAAACGGGACACCACGTCGGCATAAGCATCGGCGACATCGGTGCCTTTCATGTGGATGGCCGGATTGCCGGCGTTCGACGCCTGCAGGACCACTTGCGATTCGGGGATGACGCCGATCAGCGGCACGCGCAGGATTTCCTTCACGTCGTCGACCGACAGCATTTCACCCTTTTCAACCCGAGCGGGGGAGTAGCGGGTCAGCAGCAGGTGCTCCTTGACCGGCTCGCGACCTTCCAGCGCACGCTTGGACTTGGCCGACAGAATGCCGAGGATACGGTCAGAGTCACGTACCGAGGAGACTTCCGGGTTGGTGACGATCAGTGCCTCGTCGGCATAGTACAGCGCCAGCAGGGCACCCTTTTCGATACCGGCCGGGGAGTCGCAGACGATGTACTCGAAGTTCATCTCGGCCAGTTCTTTCAGAACCTGTTCGACGCCTTCTTCGGTAAGGGCATCCTTGTCCCGCGTTTGCGAGGCCGGCAGGATGTACAGATTGTCGCAGTTCTTGTCCTTGATCAGCGCCTGGTTCAAGGTGGCTTCTTTGTTGACCACGTTGATCAGGTCATAAACCACGCGTCGCTCGCAGCCCATGATCAGGTCGAGGTTGCGCAGACCGACGTCGAAGTCGATCACGGCCGTTTTGTGGCCGTTGAGAGCCAGGCCGGAGGCAAAGCTGGCGCTGGTGGTCGTCTTGCCGACGCCGCCCTTGCCCGAAGTCACGACAATGATTTTTGCCACAATGATTCCCTATTCAATGTCAGTCGGTTATTCGCCGAGCGCGGTCATGACCAGGCGCTCGTTCTCCAGGAAAATCTGTGTTGCCTTGGCCCGGATGCTGTCGGGCAGGGCTTGTTCGATGGTGCGATAAACACCGGCAATCGATACCAGTTCGGCTTCCATGCTGCGCACGAAGATGCGGGCGGCGGTGTTGCCGCGTGCACCCGCCAGGGCGCGGCCACGCAAGGGAGCGTACACATGGATGTCGCCGTCGGCGATGATTTCGGCACCGGCGCTGACCATGGCCAGCACCACCAGATTGGCGCCCTTGGCATAGATCTGCTGCCCGGCACGCACCGGGCGTTCGATCAGCATGGTCGGCGTGACCACGGGTTCCGGGGCACTGGCGGCGATCGCGCGTGGTGCTTCGCTGACCGGGGCGGCGGCAACCGGTTTTTCGCTGCGCGCCAGTTCGCCCAGGTAGGGCAACTGGTGCCGGGTGGCCAGTTCGGCCAGGGCCGGGTCCGGATGGCGCAGGCCAACCACGCGCAGGCCATGCTGGCTGAGCAGGGGCAGCAGGCGGGCCAGGTCGAGCTGTTGCGGTTGCTCGATGCCCTCCAGGTCGAGAATGAAGGCTTCGTCGCGCGCCCCCTGCTGGCCGAAGCGTTGGGCCAGTGCCTGGCCGAGGGCTTCCAGATCGGCGGTGCGCGGAATCAGCGCCAGCACATCCAGGCTGGCAGACTTGATGTCGAATGTATTGTTTGCTGCTTGGCTCATGATGCCTTTGGATAGATTTCTTTTATGGGGGCAGTGTACTGCCTTGCCGGATGCCTTTCAATCAATCTGCAGGATTTGTCTGTCAATTATTGGTGGGTTTTCGGTCGGTGTGCTGCAGGGCAGCAGTCTTGCAATGTCGTTGGCATGGCGTCATATGATTTTCACTTAATGATGTTTGAATGCGAGTGTCGCAAAAATGATGCGAAATTAGTGGCTTGGTGGATTGTGCGCTGCAATATGTTATTGACGTCAGGTTGCCGTGCGCGTAATGTTGGATTGTGCGGTGCAACAATCGCCGGCTCGATGTTCTCGCTGCTGAACTGTCTATCTTACGTAGGAGCTATCCATGTCGTTCAACACTCAGGAATTCTCTGCTATTGGGCAAGCGCAGTTTGACAAAGCTGTGCGCCTGTCCTCCATCGTACTGACCGGCGCCGAGCGCCTGGCTACCCTGCAACTGGATCTGACCCGCAAGCTGCTGGCGGATCAGGCGCAGACTTTCAAGGCCCTGGCCGAAGTGAAAGACCCGAAGGGTCTGGTGGAACTGCAGTCCTCGCTGGCGCAGCCGACCATCGACCAGGCTTTTGCTGTTGCCCGCAATGTCTATGACGCTGCCGTAGCAACCCAGAATGAACTGTCGGCCTTCCTGGAAGAGCAGGTTGCCGAAAACAACAAGACGCTGATCAGCTCGCTGGATCGCCTGGCCAAGAATGCGCCGGCAGGTTCCGATATCGCTGTCAGCGCCCTGAAGACGCTGGTCAACCAGTCCAGCGCTGCGTTCGACAGCGTCTCCAAGACCGCCAAGAAGGTTGGTGCCGAGATCGCCGAAGCCAGCGTTCAGGCTGCGACCAACTCGGCCAAGGCTGCTTCTGCTGCCGTGGCTCGCAATACCAAGAAGCCGGCTGCCTCTGCCGGTGCCTGATCGTCCGCCTGCCGGATAAAAAAACCGCCTTCGGGCGGTTTTTTGTTGTCTGGAACCAGGGTTCAGCCGGCGCCCGGCATCAGTCTGGTGAAAATGGCCTGTTGTGCCTCGCGCTGGGAAAGTGCCAGCACGATCAGTCGTGCCAGGTTGGCGGAGAAGTGTTCCTGTTCGCGCGGCGGATGGCTGAAATGCGCCAATTGTTGCCAGGGGTCTTGCGATTCGGCACCGGTTTCGTCCGGGAATAGTGAGAGATAGTGCTGTGATAGTGCCAGCAGTTTGTCCGCCAGTTGCTGCTGCTGCAGGAAGAATGCCCCCCAGTCCGGGGTGTGCGGCAGCTGGCCGGGCTGTGACCAGCCGGCCTGGCAGGCCAGGGCACATGCCATGGACAGCGCATCGAAGACCTGGGCGGCGAAGCGGGCGCTGGCAGCCGGTCCGGCCGGCAGCCAGGCACCGGCCTGAGGCGCGAGCGCATCCAGCAGTGGCGTCAGTGCATCGCGAGTATCCGGGTCGGTACCGACAAACAGCGCAAAGCCGAACGGTACGCCCAGTGCCTGCCATTGCCCCGCCAGCTCGGCATAGCCCAGACCGGCTTCGCTGCAGTGCGCGGCCATGCGATGGCGTGCCTCGATACTGCCCGGGCCGGTGTCGATCAGCACACTATCCGCCAGCAGTCCGGGGCCTGCCTGCGCCCCGGCAAGGTGGGTGAACGGGTGCTCGCTTTGATGTGCCATGGATACGGCGAAGCCACGGGCTTGCAGTCGGCGGGCGAACCACTGATCATGTTCGGCATTCCCCAGAACGGTGATTTTCACGGTGCACTCACAGGGACAGGGTAGAAGGGGGGCTCGTCCTCCAGCGTAGCAGATAATTGTTCCCCGGGTAGCCGGGGATAAAAAAAACCGGCCAGGGGCCGGTTTCTTTTGCGACGGGGCGGATCAGCCCTTGTAGTTGGCAACGCCGTTCTTGAGTTCGGCGGTGGCATCGTCCAGCGTGCCCCAGCCCTGAACCTTGACCCACTTGCCCTTTTCCAGATCCTTGTAGTGCTCGAAGAAATGCACCATCTGGTTGCGCAGCAGTTCCGGCAGGTCTTCCAGCTTCTGTACGGCCTTGTACATCGGGCACAGCTTCTCGACCGGAACGGCCACGACCTTGGCGTCGATGCCGGATTCATCTTCCATCTTGATCAGGCCCAGGGCGCGACAGCGCACGACCACGCCCGGCGGCAGCGGGAACGGGGTCACGACCAGCACGTCGACCGGGTCGCCATCACCGGACAGGGTGTTCGGTACAAAGCCATAGTTGGCCGGGTAGAACATCGAGGTACCCATGAAGCGGTCGACAAAGATGGCGCCGGAATCCTTGTCCAGTTCGTATTTGATCGGTGCGCCATTGGCGGAGATTTCGATCACGACATTGAAATCGTTCGGCATGTCCTTGCCGGCGGGGATGTGCTTCAGGTCCATCGTCTTCAATCCTTTAGTATTCAACGTTGCTCACGGAAACGATCCCCAGATTATAACCAAGCTTTTCCCTGCTGGGCGAAGCATGCGGCCAAAAACTGCGATCCGCTGAGGTATACTTCGCACATTGTTGCCGGAAAGGACTGACTCCACATGTTCGACAAGCTGATTACCGAATTCGATCAGGGATTGCGTACCCTGTTTGCGCCTGCCCGCAGCGTGCGTCCCCATCCGGATGCCTGCGTGGAGGAGGTCGAGTTGTCGGCGGAGGAAAAGCGCCATGCGCTCGGGCTGATGCGCGTCAATCACTGTGGCGAGATCTGCGCCCAGGCGCTGTATCAGGGCCAGGCGCTGACGGCACGTGACCCGGCTGCGCGGCAGGCCTTGCGCCAGGCCGCGCAGGAAGAAGAAGAACATCTGGCCTGGACCGCGCAGCGTGTCCAGGAGCTCGGCGGCCGGGTCAGTCTGTTCAATCCGCTGTGGTATGGCGGTTCGCTGGCCATCGGCGTGGTGGCCGGTGTGCTGGGGGACAAATGGAATCTCGGTTTTCTCGAGGAAACCGAGCATCAGGTGACGGCCCATCTGGAAGGGCATCTGGCCCAGTTGCCGCCACAGGATGGCAAGAGTCGCGCCATTGTGGCGCAGATGCGGGATGATGAGCGCCGTCATGCCGAGATGGCGCATGATTTCGGTGCGGCACGCCTGCCTTTGCCCGTCCGTCAGGCCATGAAACTCAGCTCGAAGGTCATGACCTCGCTGAGCTATCGCTTCTGAATCCGTGTCCCTCTGCGGCTTGCTGGCTTGCCAGGATTTCGGCGATCAGTAGTTCGCTGGCCTGCGAGTGCGCGGCAAAGCGTGCCTGCAGCAGATGAAATTCGGCCACATAGTCCAGCTCCGGGGTGGGCAGGCGTTTCAGAATGCCGCGCGCCACCCAGTCCTGCGCGTAGTGATCAGGCAGATAGCCGATGAAGGCTTGCGACAGCAGCAGGTGCAGCGTGCCTTCCATATGGGTTGATGCCGCCTGGGCCTGCAAGCCCATGCTCTGGCACAGCGGCGTGACCGGATGGGATTTGCCGCGTCCCGCGATGGGAAAGGCCAGAATGTCGCGTGCACAGGGCTTCTCCAGCCCGAATACCGGATGGCCTGCCGCGGCGTACAATTGCTGGGTTTCGCTGAACAGGGGCTGGTAACTCAGCCCGGGCAGATGCTTTTCACTCGAGGCCACCCCGATATCCAGTTCGCCCTGCAGCAGCAGGGTTTCGATGCGGGTGGCGTCACAGACTTCCAGGGTCAGCGTGACCTTGGGGCATTGCTGGCAGAAGCGGCGCAAGGCGTCGTGCAGCTTGCAGCCCGGGTGCGTGGCGATGTTGTCCGACAGGCCGATGCGGACATGACCGAACGCCACCCGGCGCATTTCGCCCACTTCCTCTTCATAGTGTTCAATGCGCTTGAGCAGATCCAGCGTCGCCTCATAGACCTGCTGTCCCTCGGTCGTCAGCTGAAACCCCTTGCGTCCGCGCAGGCACAGGGTCAGGCCGAGGCGGGTTTCCAGATCGTTCATCTTGGTGCTGATCGCCGACTGGCTCAGACCGAGCTTGGGCTGGGCGGCCGAGAAGCCGCCACAGTCGACGATGCAGACAAACAGACGCAGAAGCCGGATATCGAAATTGTCTAGGCGCATGATGCCGATCTTGGCCCGGGCGCGAGCCAGAATGAGGTCTTGATAAAGCGAATTTAGTGCAAGTATACCTTCTGGATGTCGTCAGAAGTCATGCACTGCAAAGTGCCGGCATAACTGAGCGAGAAGCCCACGCTGTCGCCCACCCGGTAAGGATGGCTGGCATCGCTGACGTCCAGGATCAGGTGGTCACTACTGCCGCCGATGATACGGATGCCGGGGTCCAGCGGGGTGATTTCGCTGAATGACACATCCTGCTTGCCCAGGGCACATAGTGCGCGCTGGCGGATGCCGCGATCTTCAAACACCGGCCTGTGGCCGAAGGCGTCCAGCGCGGTGCTGTTGAGCGGCACCGAGGGCTTGGCTCGGCACTCGATGATTTCGGCTTGCAGCCGCATGGCATCCTGCACCAGGCCGGGAATCGGCAGATCATTCAGGCCAATCCCCATCAGCAGGGAGGCGCCCAGCCGCAACTGATTGATGCCGGACGGCAGCGTGTGGTCCAGCAGCATGAAACTGGCCGCCGAGTTGCAGCCGGAAACGACCGGGCACTCGCACTGCAGTGTTTCGCGAATATGCTGTGCCAGACGAACCAGGCGTTGCTGGTTGTCGACCGACGGGGCGACCCCGCCGTAACAGGCCAGATTGGCGCCAATGCCCGCCAGGCGCAGCCCGGGCAGCTGGCAGGTCAGGCGTGCCAGCTGCAGGGTCTCTTCTTCGTCCCAGCACCCTTCACGCAGATCGCCCAGATCCTGCATGACGATCACCTGATGTTCGCGACGCAGACGGCAGGCGGCCTCGGACAGGGCCTGCAAGGTGACGGCTTCGCTGTTGAGCGAGATCTCGCTGTGCATCACCACCTCGTCGACCTGGTGCAGGGAGGGCAGCCGCAGCAGCAGGCGCGGCAGACCGCTGTCGGCCAGACGCTGCAGGTTGGACAGGCGCGAATCAGCCAGCAGGTCCACGCCGGATTCGCGCAATGCCCGCGCCACTTGGGGGGCTCCACGCATCAGCTTGACCACCGCGGCCAGCTGGATGCCGGCTTCGTGGCAGTGCTGCGCCATCAGGCGGGTGTTATGGCGGATTTTGTCCAGATCGACGCACAGGCAGGGCAGGGAGGTGTGGGGGCTCATGATGGTTTTCCGCTATGCAATGGCAGCAGGTTACGCCGGCCCCCCGGCGGGATAAATTTCGATTTGCGGACTGATACATCATGAAATAATGATGTATTGGCAGAAATGCAAAAAGCTTCTGCCGCAGCAGAAGCTTCTTGTTGAATCTGGCGTCCCCACGGGGAATCGAACCCCGGCCGCCGCCGTGAAAGGGCAGTGTTCTAACCGCTAAACTATAGGGACTGAATTGTGGCGCACCCGGAGCGATTCGAACGCCCGACCCTCTGGTTCGTAGCCAGATACTCTATCCAACTGAGCTACGGGTGCAAAACTGGCGTCCCCACGGGGAATCGAACCCCGGCCGCCGCCGTGAAAGGGCAGTGTTCTAACCGCTAAACTATAGGGACTAAGTCTTAGTGGCGCACCCGGAGCGATTCGAACGCCCGACCCTCTGGTTCGTAGCCAGATACTCTATCCAACTGAGCTACGGGTGCGCTGTAAGAGCAAAGAATTCTAGCGTGATGTAATATCCATGTCAACAAATATAGGATTTTTCTCGATACGGCAGTAAAATGAACCACTTGCGTGCACTGGCACGCGTTTTTTCTGCTGCAGGCCGTTATTTTCCGGAAGACCGATGCCATTTCCCCGCCCATTTGCCATTGTTGACCTCGAAACCACCGGGGGTCATTTGTCGCGTGACCGCATTACCGAGATCGGGATCATCCTGGTCGACGGGGAGCAGGTCGAGCGGTTTTCTTCGCTGGTGAATCCCGGTCAGCCGATTCCGGCTTTTATCCAGAACATGACCGGCATCAGCGATGCCATGGTGGCGCAGGCCCCGGACTTTGCCGATCTGGCGCAGGCCGTGCATCAGCGTCTGTCCGGCAGGCTGCTGATCGCGCATAACGTGCGTTTCGACTATGGCGTGCTGAAAAACGAGTTCAAGCGCCTCGGCATGCGCCTGCAGAATGAGACCCTGTGCACCGTCAAGCTGTCGCGCAAACTCTATCCCGGTCACTACAAGCATAATCTGGATGCCGTCATGGCGCGCCATGGCATTACGCTGCCCGAGCGGCATCGCGCCCTGGCTGATGCCGAGGCGGTTTTCCGCTTCTTGCAGGCCGCCAGTACCGAACAGGGGCGGGACTGTGTCCTGGCCGCGGCCGAAGCGCTGATGGCGCAGAGTGCCCCGCCGGCCGGCATGGATGCCGATACCTTCGATGCCTTGCCGGATGTTCCCGGCGTGTATTGCATTCATGACCGGCATGGCCTGCCACTGTATGTCGGGCAGGATGGCAATATCCGGCGTGGCGTACTGGCACATTACACCCCGGGCAATGGCAAGGTGCTGCAGCTGGGGGAGGAGGCTGGCCGTATTGAGTGGACGGAAACGCTGGGCGAGTTTGGCACGGCGCTGGAATATCTGCTGCAGCTCAAGACCCGCCGTCCGCGTCTGAACCCCAAGGGGCGCATGGCCAGCGAGGTGTGTACCCTGAGCCTGCAGGCGGCGGAAGACGGCTTTGTCCGCGCGGAGATCGTGTCCGGCGCGGCTTTGCTGCCGGACGGTCAGATGCGCCGCTACGGCTTGTTCCGCTCTGCGCGCGAAGCCCGAAAGGCACTGAAGGATCTGGCCGAATCCCAGGGCTTGTGTCAGTGGGTACTGGGAGTCGAGCGGGTCACCAGCCGCAAGGGCCAGCCCTGCGACGGTCGCGGCAAGGGGCGTTGTCAGGGCGCCTGTATTGGCCTTGAGGCTGCTTCAGCGCACAACGCCCGTCTGGTCAAGGCGCTGGAGCGTCTGACGCAGCGCGACTGGCCGCATGCCGGAGCCATTGCCATCGTCGAGCGCGATGAGGTCAGCGGCAAGGCACTTGAGCATCATTTCGATCACTGGTGTTATCTGGGCAGTCGCGAGGCGGGCAGGGGCGGGCCGCTGAGCGGACCGGTGCTGCTCGATCCGGATGTGGTGAAGCTGTTGACGGCATATTTCAGAAGCCCGGCTGCGGGGACGCATGTCGTGGCGCTGGCCTGATGCCGGTCCGGCCGCCGATCAGGTCGACGGCCAGTGCCCGGCAAGGATTTATTCGTGCATGGCGAGGAAGCCGCGCAGACGGGTTTCGATGATGCGCGGGTTTTCCCCGTTGGCGATGGCCACGATGCCTTCCACCACCAGCTCTTTCATCGCCACTTCTCCGGAGATGATGTTCTTCAGCTTGTTGCCGATCGGCAGGAACAGCAGGTTGGCCGAGCCGACCCCATAGACGGTGGCCACGAAGGCCACCGCAATCCCCGCGCCCAGCTTGGACGGGTCAGTCAGGTTTTCCATCACGTGGATCAGGCCGAGTACCGCACCCAGAATCCCCATGGTGGGGGAGTAGCCACCGGCCGACTCCCAGATCTTGGCCGCCTGGCGCCGGGCATGTTCGAACATGGTGATTTCCACTTCCATCACCCCGCGCAGGGTATCCGGCTCACCGCCGTCGACCAGCATCTGCAGGGCCTTGCGTGTAAACGGGTCGCGCTGCATGTTGACGAAGCCTTCCAGCGACAGCAAGCCGCCGCGGCGGGCGCTCTGGCTCCAGTTGATGATCTCGCGGATCATGCTTTCGTGATTGAATGCCGGGGGCGAGATGATCCAGCGCAGCATGCGCAGGCCTGTCATGAACTGCTTGGGAGTACTTTGCAGCATCACGGCACTGAGCGTGCCGCCGATGACGATCATGAAGGCCGTCAGTTGCAGCAGCGAGCCGACGCTGCCGCCCTCCATGGCCTGGCCGGCGATGATGGCGGTGAAACCGCCGATGATGGCGATAATGCTGATCTTGTCCACGAGCCTGATCCGATATTGTTAGTTTTGCTGACTGACCGTGATATTACTGTTATTTACCGTTAAATCCAGTCTTTCAACTTGCTGCGCAGGCGAACGATGGCCTGACTGTGCAACTGGCTGACCCGGGATTCCGATACCCCCAGCACGGCACCGATTTCCTTCAGGTTCAGCTCCTGCTCATAGTAGAGCGCCATCAACAGCTGATCGCGCTCCGGCAACAGGGTAATCGCCTCGATCAGCGACTGGCGGAAATTGACGTCCGACAGGGTCGCCAGCGGGTCGGGGCTGCTGCTGTCCACCAGCGTCGAGATGGCGCCGAGGGCATCCCCGTCCTCGTCGGTAAAGTCTTCGTAGTGCAGCAGGGACAAGCCCTTGCACTCGCCGAGCAGTTCCTGATAGTCAGCCAGCGACAGCGACATTTCCTCGGCGATTTCCGATTCGAGCGGGCTGCGTCCCAGCCGTTGCTCCAGCACGGAGACCGCTTCTTCAATCTGCTTGGCGTGACGCCGTGTCTGGCGTGGCATCCAGTCCTCGCGTCGCAGCTCATCCAGCATGGCGCCGCGTACCCGTTGACTGGCGAAGGTTTCGAATTGCACGCCCTGACCGGGATCAAACTGGCGGGCCGCATCGATCAGGCCGATGATGCCGACCTGAATCAGGTCATCCAGTTCGATGGAGGCCGGCAGGCGCGAGATCAGGATGCCGGCAATCTTCTTCACCATCGGGGCATACTGGGTGATGTCCAGGATCAGATCGCCACCATGTGCGCTGGGGTGATAGCCCGCCGCCACCTTAGACGGCATCGGGTTATTGCTCATCAGACGGCTCCCTCGCTTTCTGCCCAGTCACGCGATGCGGCGATTAGCATATCCATGTAACCAGTACCACTGTGTGTACTGTCTGTTGTATGCCATTGTGGCAGCACTGCAGCCAATTGGGCAAAGGCAATACTGGATTCGCTTTGCGGGAAGGCCTCGATGGAGGGGCGGTGCAGGGCGAGACTGCGGCGAATGGCACTGTCTTCCGGTACGAATCCGACCCAGCGCAAGGCGACGGTGAGAAACTCGCTGGCCACGGCAGACAGGCGGGTAAACAGCTCGCGGGCCTCTTCCAGATGACGGGCCCGATTGACCAGCACGTTGAAACAGGTACGGCCATATTGGCTGGCCAGGCGCTTGATGGTGGCGTAGGCCATGGTCAGCGACTCGGCCTGCGGGGTGAGAATCAGCACCAGATTGTCGGCCACGCATGCCGGTACCGGATCGATGGCCGGATTCGGCGCGTCGATCAGCAGCATCGAGGCATCGCGCTCCATGGCGGCAAACTCGCCGCCAAGGCGCAGCCAGAGCTGGGAAGAAAACAGGGCACGCTCTTCAGGCCGGGCATAGAGATTGACCAGGGTTACCCCCTGGCGCGAGCGCGCCGTCATTTCCTCCAGGCCTCCCATGCTGATGACCTGGGTTTCCAGCGTTGCGGTGGTCGGTACGCCGAGATGGCGGGCGATATGCTGCCCGCTACAGCAATCGATGATCACAGGCTGGCCGCCGGCAAAAGCGGCACCCACGGCCAGCTCGGTGACCAGGGTACTGGTACCGGTGCCTTCCGGACCGAGAAAGGCAAAGCTGGGTGCCCGCTGAGGCTGGGCGTTGAGGCGGCGCAGGCTGGCGGCCTGATCCTGTGGCAGATTCATAGCCAACCTGCCTGTGCGGCGTTGAGGATCTGCATTTCGTCATGCTGCATGGCGAAAGGCGAGTTGCTGTGGGGGGCCTTCAGCGCCCGATCGACCAGGAAGTTGCCGTGTGCGCTGTGCAGGTCTTCCGGAACCCGCTGTCCGTTGGTGACATAGCATACCTTGAGACGGTTGCGGATCACGATGTCCAGGCAGGCGCCCAGCGACACGCTCTCGTCGATCTTGGAGAGAATGCAGCCCGACAGGCCACCCTGGCCCTGATAGTTGCGTACGACATCTTCCAGCGTGTGGCCGTCGGCATTGGCGGCCATCACCAGCACCCGTTCCACCGGGCGGTCCATGGCGGCAAACATGCCGGTCTGTGCGGCGACCCGGGCATCGCGCTGTCCCATGCCGACGGTGTCGATGAAGATGATGTGGCGGGTGGCCAGATCGGCCAGCGTGAGCTGCAGATCGCCTTCGTTCTGGATCGAGAACACCGGAACGCCAAGAATCTTGCCATAGATGCGCAACTGATCCTGTGCGCCGATCCGGTAACTGTCGGTGGTGATCAGTGCGACGTGCTGCGGGCCGAACTTCATCGTGGCGCGCGCGGCCAGCTTGGCGACCGTGGTGGTCTTGCCGACGCCGGTCGGACCGACCAGAGCGAAAATGCCGCCACGATCCATGATCTCGCTGTCGGCATCAATGCAGCGCAGATTGTGCAGCAGGGCGGAGCGCGCCCATTTCAGCGCGGTTTCACCACTGTACTGAGCCGGCAGCTTCTCGATCAGCTGGCGGATCAGTGTCGAAGACAGGCCGGTGGCCAGCAACTGCTTGAACAACTCGATGCGGTTGGGGGCACGGCCCTCCAGATCGGACCAGGCGAAGCTGGCCAGCTGGCTTTGCAGCAGGCTGCGCAGCAGCTTGATTTCGTCGCCGATTTCCTTCAGGTCATTGGCCATGACTGCGGACTCTGCCGCGGCCTCGGCGCTCTGGGCTGGACGGGCGGCCGGCGGTGTGGCCCGCGGTGCGGGAGACGCTGGCGGCGGCGTCGGGGTGGCGAATGTCGGTGCGGGGGCGGCAGCCGGGCGCATCACGGCCGGCTCAGGGCTGACGGCACGCACTTCCGGGCGAGGCGGCGGCGGTGCCGTCATCGGTTCGACCGGCATGGCATAGGTGCGCGCCAGGGCCCGATTGACGGCGGTGCCATGCGTCGGGCTCGGTGCATTGCGTGGCGGGTGCTTGCTCGACGAGGTCGACAGCGTCGTGGCCAGATTGGCGACGTCGGCGTCCGCCACGGCCATGATTTCCACGCCACCGCCCTGTGTCGGGCGATTCGACAGGATCAGGGCATCGGCACCCAGTTCTTCACGAACTTGCCGGAGTGCGTCTCGTGTGGTTTTTCCGAAGTACTTTTTGACCACCATTATTGATTAGCCCTTGCTGCCCCCAATTACGGCAATTATACGAATTGATTTATTATCTGGTATCTCATTATGCGAAATTACTCGCAACTGTGGCAGGGGGCGACGTAAAAAACGTGCCAACAGCGGTCTGAGCGCCGGGGGCGTCAACAGCACCGGGTTGAAGCCCTGTACCTCTGCCTGTTCCGACTCCTGGGCCGCGCTGGCCAGCAGATTCTCTGCCAGCCCGGGCTCCAGCCCGCCTCCCGCCTTGGACTGCACCGCCTGCATCAGGACATTTTCCAGTGCCGGATCCAGTGTCAGCAACGGCAATTCGGTCTCGCCCGGGAACAGTTGCTGCACGATCACCCGTCCCAGTGCCGTCCGCACCGCCGCCGCCAGTTCGTCGATATCCTGTGTCACGGCAATATTGTCGGCCAGCGCTTCCACCACCGAACGCATGTCGCGGATGTGGATGCCGTCGATCAGCAGCTGCTGCAGAACCTTCTGCAGGGTGCCGATCGGTACCACCTTGGGCACCAGATCCTCCACCAGCTTGGGCGAGTCCTTGGCCAGATGATTGACCAGCGCCTGAACTTCCTCGCGGCCGAGCAGCTCGGCGGCATGGGTGTGCAGCAGATTCGAAATGTGGGTGGCGACCACCGTGCTGGTGTCGACCACGGTATAGCCCAGCGCCTGGGCCTCCTCGCGTTTGGCGCTGTCGATCCAGACCGCCGGCAGGCCGAAGGCCGGGTCGGTGGTGGCCAGGCCCTGCATTTCGCCCAGCACCTTACCCGGGTTGATGGCCAGCATCTGGTGGATGAAGGCCTCGCCGCGGCCGATTTCCACGCCTTTGAGCAGGATGCGGTAAGCGTTGGGCTTGATCTCCAGATTGTCGCGGATATGTACGGCCGGAACCAGGAAACCCAGCTCCTGGGCGATCTTCTTGCGTATGCCGCGAATGCGCCGCAGCAGCTCGCCATCCTGATTGCGGTCCACCAGCGGAATCAGCCGGTAACCGACCTCCAGCCCCAGCTGGTCGACATGCTGGACATCGTTCCAGCTGACTTCGGCCACCGGCTGCTCCCGCGCCACACGGCTGGCGGCTTCGGCACGCTGCTCGGCCTGCTGGGTCTGTACCTGACGCTTGCTCATCAGGCGAGACAAGCCGGCCAGCATGGCGGCGATCAGCAGGAAGGCCAGGTGCGGCATATTGGGAATCAGGCCGATCATGCCGATGACCCCGGCCGTAATGTTCAGCACCCGCGGGGTGGAGAACAACTGGCCAAGCAGCATTTCCGACAGATCCTTCTCCGTGCCGACGCGCGACACCACGATACCGGCGGCGGTCGAGATGATCAGGGCCGGAATCTGGGCGACCAGACCGTCACCGATGGTCAGCAGGGTATAGGTATTGGCCGCTTCGCCCGCGGCCAGGTCGTGCTGCACCACCCCGACGATCAGGCCGCCGATGATGTTGATCAGGATGATCATGATGCCGGCGGTGGCATCGCCGCGCACGAACTTGGAGGCACCATCCATGGCGCCGAAGAAATTGGCTTCCTCGGCAATGATGGCGCGGCGCTTGCGTGCTTCGTCTTCACCGATCAGGCCGGCATTCAGGTCGGCGTCGATGGCCATCTGCTTGCCGGGCATGGCGTCCAGGGTAAAGCGGGCACTCACTTCGGCAATCCGGCCAGCACCCTTGGTAATCACCACGAAGTTGATGATGGTGATGATGATGAACACCACGATACCAATGGCCACGTTGCCGCCGACCAGGAAGCGGGCAAACGATTCGATCACCTGGCCGGCGGCATCCGGACCGGTATGGCCATTGAGCAGAATGACCCGGGCCGAGGCGACGTTGAGCGACAGCCGCAACAGCGTGGTGACCAACAGGACGGCAGGGAAGGCCGAGAAGTCCAGCGGTTTGCGCACATTGATGCCGACGAGCAGCACGATGACCGAAACCGCGATGTTGAACGTGAAGAAGATGTCGAGCATCAACGGTGGCAGCGGCAGCACCATCATCGTCAGAATCAGGATGATGAGTACCGGCCCGGCCAGCGAGGCGTAGTTAAAACGTTTTAGTAAATCCAGGAAATTATCCATGCCTGATTATTCGCTCGCACCAGGCGCCGCATGATGGGCACGTTTGCTTTGCGGGTCAAGATCTTCGGGAACCTCGATCTTGTCCGGATAGGCCGGCGCCAGCCCGCCATTGATCTCGTAAAGACGCAGTTGATGCACGTAAGCCAGGACCTGAGCGGCGGCGGCATAGAGCCGGGTCGGAATTTCATCGCCCGGTTCGGTGTTGAAGTACAGGGCGCGGGCAAAGCTGGGTACACGCATGATGGCCACCCGGTTTTCCTTGGCCAGATCAATGATCTTTTCCGCCAGCAGCAGCGACCCCTTGGCCACCACCTGCGGGGCTCTCATTCCTTCTTCGTAAAGCAGAGCAACGGCATAGTGTGTCGGGTTGGTCAGAATCACATTGGCCTTGGGGACGGCCTGCATCATGCGGCGGCGAGCTGCCTCGCGCTGCATCTGTCGCTGCTTGCCCTTGACCTCGGCCGGCAGGTCCTGTTCCTTGAACTCGCGCTTGACCTCTTCCTTGGTCATGCGCAGCTTCTTGTTGTAGCTCCAGATCTGGTAGGGCACATCAATGGCCACCAGCAGCACCATCGCACCGGCGATGATGAGAAAGTTATGCAACATCATGCTGACCAGCTTGGCCAGTCCGGCCTCCAGCGGCATCTGGCCGATGCCGATAATCTCGCTCTTTTGCTTCCACAGGACATTGGTGGCCACCCCGCCGATCAGGATCGACTTGAGAATCGCCTTGAAGGCCTCGGTGAGCGAGTTCATCGACACCATGCGCATCAGGCCGGGCAGCGGGTTGAGCTTGTTGAACTTCGGCTCCAGTGCCTCGGTGGTGAAATTCCATCCGCCAACCAGCATCGGGGCGAACAGGGCGACCAGGAACAGCGCTGCCAGCATTGGCAGCATGGCCCAGATCGCACCGAAGATGGCCTCGCGAAAGTGCAGCATTATCGGGTCGGTGCCGTTGAGCGTGGCATGGTCGAAGGTGAACAGCCGGCGGAACAGCTCGCGCATGAAGGCGTACAGATGCCCGCCCTCGACCATCAGCATGGCAACGCCGGTCATGGTCAGGGCAAAGGTCGTCAGCTCGCGTGAACGCGGAATATTGCCTTGTCCACGCGCCTGTTCCAGCCGTTTACTGGTCGCTGGTTCTGTGCGTTCGAGGTCTGATTCTTCGGCCATCGTCTCGGTTCAAGGCAATCATGAGGATTTTCAACCGGATGTTAGCGTATTTAAGCTATTGGAAGCTACCTGAATAGCCTATGCGCAACCGCCTTCCCGCGACGCTTTCAGTTACAATCAGTGTCATTGCAACCTGTACGGCCTCCTGCCGCCGTGCCCGGACTTTCGAGAAAACATGAAACAGTATCTGGATTTGATGCAGCACGTACTGGCTCACGGTCAGGACAAGTCCGACCGGACCGGTACCGGCACCCGGTCAGTCTTCGGTTATCAGATGCGCTTTGACCTGGCGGAGGGCTTTCCGCTGGTGACCACCAAGAAGCTGCACCTGAAGTCGATCATTCATGAATTGCTGTGGTTCCTGTCCGGCGACACCAATATCCGCTATCTCAAGGAAAACGGGGTGTCGATCTGGGATGAATGGGCCGACGAACAGGGCAATCTGGGCCCGGTTTATGGCTATCAGTGGCGCAGCTGGCCTACCCCGGACGGGGGGGGCATCGATCAGATTGCCAATGTGGTGCGCATGATCCGCGAGACGCCGGATTCGCGCCGCCTGATTGTCTCTGCCTGGAACCCGGCGCTGGTCGACCAGATGGCGCTGCCTCCCTGCCATTCTCTGTTCCAGTTCTATGTGGCCGACGGCAAGCTGTCCTGCCAGCTGTACCAGCGTTCGGCCGACATCTTTCTCGGCGTGCCGTTCAATATTGCCAGTTATGCCCTGCTGACCATGATGGTGGCCCAGGTGTGTGGTCTGCAGCCGGGGGATTTCGTGCACACCCTGGGCGATGCCCACCTCTACAGCAATCATTTCGAGCAGGCGCGTGAACAGTTGTCGCGTACGCCACGGCCCTTGCCGACCATGCGTATCAATCCGGCGGTAACGGATCTGTTTGCCTTCCGCTTCGAGGATTTCACGCTGGAGGGCTATGATCCGCATCCCCACATCAAGGCGCCGGTGGCGGTATGAGCCAGCCGCAACTGACCATGGTGGCCGCGATGGCGGCGGGCCGCGTGATCGGCATCGAGAATCGCCTGCCCTGGCACCTGCCCGAGGATCTCCGGCATTTCAAGGCGCTGACCCTGGGCAAGCCGGTGATCATGGGACGCAAGACCTATGAGTCGATCGGTCGGCCACTGCCTGGGCGGCGCAATATCGTGGTGACCCGCCAGGCTGACTGGCAGGCGCAGGGCGTGGAAGTGGCACATGGCATCGAGCAGGCGCTTGCCCTGGCCGGTGCGGTGCCGGAAGTGTGTCTGATCGGCGGTGCCGAGCTTTATGCCCAGGCTTTACCCTGGGCGGATTGCCTGCAACTGACGGAGATTGAGCTGGAGATCAGCGGGGACGCCTGTTTTCCCGAGTTTCTGTCCCAGGGCTGGCGCGAGGTGCGACGCGAGCCGCAGGTCAGTGCCGATGGCCTGCATTTCGCCTTTGTCGAATACCGCAAATCATCGCGATAAAGCCAACAGCCCGACAGGTTGGCACCTGCCGGGCTGTTGATTGGCTGTTACAGCGTTTCAGCGTGCCACGCGGCCTTGCAGGGCTTCCGCCGAGGCCTGGGCCAGCTGGCTGTAGCTGGTGCCGAATTCGAACACCATGCGGTGCAGGCGGGTGACATCGCGCTCGATGATGATTTTCAGCAGGTCTTCCAGGAAGCGGTAAGTGCGTGCGATCTGAGTCTGACCGGCGCGCAGGATGGCAAACAGGCAGCGCTGGGTCAGCGGGAACAGGTCGTCCAGTGCATCCGTCAGATAGCGATTGTCGGCGTACTGATACATGGCGCGCAGGAAGTCCATGCCATGTTGATAGAAGCCCTGCAGGTCGCCCTTGCGCTGGCACTGATCCATCTGCGTCATCAGCTCGAAGAAGCCCGCCAGATCGTCGTTTTTCCAGTTTTGCGCCAGGTTGCAGACGACGCGGTCGAACAGCAACAGCCACAGCTCGAAGAAATCCTTCACGTCGCGTGCGGTGATGCTGGCCACGACGGCGCCACGGCGCGGGTAGATTTCCACCAGATGTCGCCGCTGCAAAATCAGCAGCGCTTCACGTACCGAACCCCGGCTGACTTCCAGCTCGGCGGCGATGCGTAATTCCTGAATGCGTTCACTGGGTTTCATTTCCCCCAGGATGATGCGTTGTTCCAGATACTGTGCAATTTGTTCGGTCAGGGAATCATTGGCCTTGAATGACATGTGCGGCTCCTGCATGAGCGGGTACGTCCTGTGATGCGAAATATTTATAGTATATGAAATAAAATTATATTGTTTGGCTGTCAAACAATGGGCATTGATTCTACTCGCATCAAACCCCATTTGGGGCATTATTTGGCAGCAGGAGGTTAAAAGCGGCGGCTTTGTCCTGAAGATGCCGCCAGTTGACGCGGGCGGCGGGGAGACATGTCCGGAAGGGGCGGGGAAAAGAAAAACGGGGCCGTCGCCCCGTGATTCAATCGGTGCGGCGTGTCGCCACCAGATAATTGACATCCGTGCCGTCGCCGAGCGAATAGACCTTGCTCAGCGGGTTGTAGTGCATGCCGGTCAGCGATACCAGACTCAGCCCGGCCGGTCGCAACATGCGCGACAGTTCCGAGGGCTTGAGGAAGCGCTGATAGTCGTGGGTGCCGCGCGGTAACATGCCCAGCAGGTACTCGGCGCCGATGATGGCCTGCAGGTAGGCCTTGGCATTGCGGTTCAGGGTCGAGAAGAATACCCAGCCTCCCGGCTTGACCAGCTGGCCACAACTGGCGATGACACTGGCCGGATCCGGGACATGCTCGAGCATTTCCATGCAGGTGACCACGTCGTAACTGCCGGCTTCGGCTGCGGCGAGTTCCTCGACCGGCACACAGCGGTAGTCGACGGCCACACCCGATTCCAGGCTATGCAGCTGGGCCACCTTGAGCGACTTCTTTGCCAGGTCGATACCGGTGACGCTGGCACCGCGACTGGCCATGCTCTCGGCCAGAATGCCGCCGCCACACCCCACATCCAGTACCTTCTTGCCGGGCAGCGAGGCATGCTGGTCGATAAAACCCAGACGCAGGGGATTGATCTCGTGCAGCGGTTTGAATTCGCTTTCCTGATCCCACCATTTGTGTGCCAGCTCGCTGAATTTGGCCAGCTCGCTCTGATCGACGTTGATGCTCATCGGGCACTCACAATCCGGTGACGCCAGTCTTCGGCACGCGCCTTGAGTGCCGATTCATCCAGCGTTTGCAACTGACGCTCGTTCATCAGGTTCTGGCCCTTGACCCAGACATGGCTGACCTGCTCGCGACCGGCGGCATAGACGACGTGCGAGATCGGGTCAAAGGTCGGGGCGGTTTCCAGCGCCGACAGATCGATGGCAATCATGTCGGCCTGCTTGCCGGTCTTCAGGCTGCCGGTGCGATCCTCGATGCCCAGTGCCCGGGCACCGTGCAGCGTGGCCATGCGCAGTGCGGTGGCGGCGGGCACGGCAGTCGGGTCGAGCGAGCCGACCTTGGCCAGCAGGGCGGCCAGACGGGTTTCGGCCAGCATATCCAGTTTGTTGTTCGAGGCGGCGCCATCGGTACCGATGCCGACATTGACCCCGGCGGCCAGCAGTTGCGGAATCGGGGCAATGCCCGAGGCCAGCTTCATGTTGGAGGAGGGGTTGTGCGCAATGGAAAGCCCGTGGCTGGCAGCCAGTTCGATTTCTTCCGGCGACAGATGCACCATATGGGCGGCGATCAGCCGTGGCGACAGCATGCCCAAAGCCTTCAGGCGTGCCAGCGGGCGCTGATGATGTTCCTTGATGCCGTTTTCCACTTCGCCGGCGGTTTCGTGGATGTGGCAGTGAATCAGCATGTCTTCCTGTTCGGCGATGGTGACCACCTTGCGGAAGGTTTCGTCGCCCACGGTGTAGGGGGCATGCGGTGCCAGCGTGAAGGTCACCAGCTCTTCGCCGAGGAATTCGCGCCGCTCTGCCAGGCTCTTGCTGATATAGTCATCGGCATTGACGGCGTAGTTGGTCGGAAATTCCAGAATCGAACAGCCGACGAAGGTACGCATGCCGGCAGCCAGCCCGGCGCGGGCCATGGCGCCGTGGAAGAAGTACATGTCATTGATGGTGGTGGTGCCGCTGCGGATCATTTCCGCCATCGCCAGCATGGCGCCGTCAAAGACGAAGTCATCGCGCACATGCTTGCCTTCGGCCGGCCAGATGTGGCCGGTGAGCCAGTCCATCAGGGCCAGGTCGTCGGCCATGCCGCGCAGCAGCGTCATGGCAGAGTGGCCGTGCAGGTTGATCAGGCCCGGCATCAGGACATGGCTGTCCAGCTTGACGTGGCGGTCGGCGGGCAGCGATGCCGCCTGGGCGGCCGGCAGAATCGCCTCGATGACGCCGTTGCGGATAGCCAGCGCATGGTTTTCCAGTACTTCGCCGTCATTTTCTACGGTGATCATCCAGCGTGCGGTCACCACCAAGTCATAGCGCGTGTCAGCCATGTTATCGATCCTGAATGAGAAATGGATCGATTGTAGGCACTCGCCAATCGCAAAGCAATCAGCATGGCCAGCGGAGCCGGATGCAGGGGGGGTGGAAAACGGAATCGATGGCAAAAGAGAAAAAAACATAACATCTGAGTGTGGGAATCCCTAGAAATAATGATGTACGTGTATACTTTACCGAATAGATGATCGACCTTAATTCAACCATCCAGGCTATTCCTGAGGATTTGGACGGACTGAGATCGCATGACGATGTCGAACGCTAAAACCGGCCTTGCCGCCGTACTGTCGTTGCGCACTGTATTTCTGATTGCAGTCCTGCTTGGGGTGCTGATCCCTGCCACGCTGATTGGGGCACTGACGCTCAATCTGCAAAGGGAGACGGTGACCAGTGATCTGTCTTCCGATCAGAAGCGAGTGCTGGACATTCTGGCGCTGGGGATGCAGGAACCGCTGTGGAACCTGAGCCGGCAATCCGGCGCACCGCTGATCGAGTCCGTGATGGACGATCAGCGCGTGGTGTCGATCCGCGTAACGGATACGCAGTCCAATACCGTCTTCCTTTCCGCCCTGCGCAGCGAGCGCCGTATCGGCTCGGTGTCCATTCTGCAAAAACCGGTGATCTACCGTGGGGAAGAAATCGGTCAGGTCACCATTGAATTCGATACCGAGCATCTGGCCAACCGGCTGAAAAGCGATTTGCAGCGCATGGTGATGACCCTGCTGGCGCAGATCGTGCTCTCCATGCTGCTGATCATGGCCATCCTGCATTCGCGCTTCCTGCGTCCGATCCGTCAGTTGACCGATCAGGCCACACAGCTGGCGGAACTCAAGCTGGATGGCCGGTTCCATTGGGAGCGGGGTGACGAGATCGGGCGCCTGGGCCGCCATCTCGAGTGGACACGCTCTGAGCTCAAGCGGTTGTTTGACGAGTTGCGCGCCAAGACCATGGCCCTGGAGGCAGACATTGCCCGTCGGCGCGAGATGGAGGATGCGCTGCGGCGTTCGGAAAACAAATATCGCGAGCTGTTCTGGTCCAATCTGGACGGCATCGTCATCAGCTCGCTCGATGGCCAGGTGATTGACGCCAATCCGGCCTTTCTCAATCTGATGTGCTATAACCTCGACCAGCTCAAGCTGCAGAATTTCTGGTCGCTGGTGTCGACCGAGAGCGAAGCACTGGAGCATTTCAATCTCGACAACAAGGTGCTGCGTTTCGGCTATTGCGACGAATTCGAGGCGACCTATCTCAACCGCTTCGGCAATCCGGTCCCGGTCAGCGTCAAGACGGTCGCCATGCGCGACCCGATGGGCCGCATCAATGCCGTCTGGCGCATGGTGCGTGACATCTCCGAACGGCGCAGTGCGGAAGAGCGTATGCAACTGGCAGCCAAGGTGTTCGAGAACACCACCGAAGGCATCATGATCACCGATGCCGATCTGCGCATCCGCATCGTCAACCGGGCCTTCAGCGATATTACCGGCTACAGCCAGCAGGAAGTGCTGGGGCAGAAACCGAGCATTCTGTCCTCCGGTCGTCATGACGAAGGCTTCTATGTCCAGATGTGGCAGCAGTTGACCGCGCAGGGCTTCTGGCAGGGCGAGGTATGGAACCGGCGCAAGAATGGCGAGATCTATCCGGAGTGGCTGGCGATCAATGTGGTCAAGAGCGCCCTGGGCGAGGTCACCCACTACGTGGCCATCTTCAGCGATCAGTCGGAACGGCGTGCCGCCGATGAGCGCATCCAGTTCCTGGCGCATTTCGATGTGCTGACCAGTCTGCCCAACCGGGCGCAGATGCAGGATCGTACCGAGCTGGCCATCACGGCGGCCGCACGCGACAACCTGCACCTGGCCCTGCTGCTGCTCGATCTGGATCGGTTCAAGACCATCAACGAATCCCTGGGGCATTCGGCGGGCGATACCCTGTTGCAGGTGGCTGCCGATCGCATCAAGTCGGTGCTGGCGCCCGGTCAGATGGTGGCGCGCCAGGGGGGCGACGAGTTCATCATCCTGCTGCCCGCCATCCAGGATCCGGGCGAGGCCGCCATGCTGGCCGAACGCATTATCCATGCCTTTGCCCCGGCCGTGGATCTGCAAAACCATTCGATCAGCATTACTCCGTCTATCGGCATCAGCGTGTATCCGGAGGACGGGCGCGATTTCGACATGCTGGTGCGCAATGCCGATGCGGCGATGTATCACGCCAAGTCTTTCGGTCGCAACAGCTTCAAGTTCTATACTGCCGACCTCAATGCCCGTGCCCACGAGATCCTGGCGATTGAAAGCCAGTTGCGTTTTGCCCTCGACCGCAACGAGTTTGTGCTGCACTACCAGCCCCAGGTGGACATGCGCACCGGACGCATTGTCGGCGCCGAAGCGCTGATCCGCTGGAACCATCCGGCACTGGGCTTGCTGGGTCCCAACCGCTTTATTGATGTGGCCGAGGAGCGTGGCTTCATCGTTCAGCTCGGCAACTGGGTCATCCGCGAGGCCTGCCGCCAGCTGGCTGCCTGGAATGCAGGCGGGTTGCCCGAAATTTCGCTGGCGATCAACCTGTCGGCGCTACAGTTCCGCCAGGCCGATCTGGTGCCGACGCTGGAGCGAGCCATGTCGGCCAACGGCCTGCCGGGCCGGGTGCTGGATATCGAGGTGACCGAGAGCGTGGTGATGGAGGATGTCGAAGCCACCGTGCAGACCATCGATGCCATCAAGCGCATGGGCATGCAGCTGTCGATCGATGATTTCGGCACCGGCTATTCCAGTCTGTCCTATCTGAAACGCTTCAAGGCCGACAAGCTGAAAATCGACCGCTCTTTCGTGCAGGACATTCCGCACGACAGCGACGACAGCGAGATTGCCAAGGCGGTGATCAATATTGCCCAGACCCTGAACATGAAGGTGGTGGCCGAGGGGGTGGAAACCATCGAGCAGTGGCACTTCCTGCTCGGCGAGGGCTGTGATCTGGTTCAGGGCTATCTGCTGGCCCGGCCACTGCCTGCGACCGAGTTTGCCCAATTGCTGAGTCTCGGGACCTTGTTGCCGGCCGAGAGCGCCTGAGCCCCTTGCCGGCTTACAGGCACTCGATGCGGTTTCTGCCCAGATCCTTGGCGCGATACAAGGCTTCGTCGGTGCGGGCCAGCACCTGATCCGGCGAGGTATCTTCTGCCCGCATTTCAGTTATCCCCAGACTGATGCTGAAGTGAATTTGCTGCTCCCCCTGCTGCAGGGGATGCTGTGTCACCCAGTGACGCAGCTGCTCCCCCAGCTCCCGCGCGCCTGCCAGATCGGTATTCGGCATCAGGATGGCAAACTCCTCTCCCCCCAGTCGCCCCAGCAGGTCGGTTGCACGCAGCCGCTGCTGGCAGACCTGGCTGAAATATTGCAGGACGGCGTCGCCGCCACTATGGCCCCAGCGGTCATTGATCCGCTTGAAGTGATCGAAATCCAGCATCAGGCAGCAACTGTGGACGCCATAGCGCCGTACCCGTGCCAGCTCATGCTGCATGCGTTCCAGGAAAGGACGACGATTGGCGACGCCGGTCAGCGGGTCGGTATTGGCCAGACGCTTCAGTTCGGCCTCAATACGCAGGGTTTCGGTCACATTGTTGATATGGGAGACAAAGTAGAGAGGCTGTCCCTGGCTGTCGCGGATCAGTGAGGTGGCAATCCGGCAGAACAGCACCGAGCCATCCTTGTGCAGATAACGCTTCTCGATTTCGGCATGCGGCAGGTTGCTGGCCAGGGCCTTGCGGATCAGGGCCATGGAGCGGGTCCGGTCTTGCGGATGGGTGATGCTGTTGATGTGCCGGCCTTCCAGCTCGTGTTGCTGATAGCCGAGCAACTGACTGCCAAACGGATTGATGCGCAGGATCATGCCGTTGATGTCGACCATGGTCATGCCGACTGTGGCCTGCTCGAATGCCAGTCGGAAACGCTCCTCACTGGCCCATAATTGCTGCTCCGCGGCCTTGCGCTCGGTAATGTCGGTGGCGATCAGGCCGGTGGCATACATCTGGCCCAGCGCATTGTGAATCGGGAACTTGACCGACAGGAAGTGGCGCGGCTGCCCTTCGACCAGGGCAATCTCCTCCACCGTCAGCGCGGCGTTCTGCTGCTGGACGCGCAGGTCATTGTTGCGAAATTGCGTGGCAATCTCTGGAGGAAACAACTCGCTGTCGGTGTGTCCGTAATAGCGCTCCGCCGGCTGGTGAAACAGACGGATGTATTGCTGGTTGACATACAGGTAGCGTCCGTCGAGGTCCTTGACGCTGATGACGTTGTCAGAGTGGTCCGTGATGGCCCGAAACAGCGAGCTGTGCTCTGCCAGAAGCTTTGCGGCATCGATCGGGTCTGAGGGCTTCGTCATACTGGCCGTCCTGACCGGGTGGCGGTGATTTAGCCAGTATAGGAAACTTTTCCATCGTCCCGTTTAACAAGTCCTCTCCCCGGTGATCGTCCCAAGGGCTGACATCCGGCCCTCAGAGGGTTTCCAGGCGCTGCCGGATATCGGTCAGCGTGTCTTCCAGCCGGCCGATCAGCGCTTCGGTCAGTTCAGACTGATCCGGCGCCTGGGCTTTCGCTGCCTGCTCCACATGCTGGCTCAGCGCCAGCAAGTCACGCGCCACGATGCTGCCAGCCATGCCTTTCAGCCCATGCGCCAGACCGGCCAGCGCATGGCTGTCCTGGCGGCCCAGTGCCTGACGCAGTTGCTGTGGCAGGCCGGCATTGCTGTTGAGAAAAACCGTCAGTAGTTGCCGGATGAAAGCCGGATTGCGGGCATAGCGGGTTTCCAGTTCTGCCCACTGTATGCGGTAGTCTCCCGGCGGGGGTGTTTCCGCGCGAAGGGGGGGGGCGGTTGCGCCGGACGGCGCCAGGCTGTCCGGACGGCAGTGACGCATGATGCAATCTACCAGCTGCTCCAGATCAATCGGCTTGGCCACATGATCGACCATCCCCACCGCCAGGCATTTGGCCCGGTCTTCGCTCATGGCATGTGCCGTCTGACCGATGATCGGCAGTGCCGGAGCGATGGTGCTCAGTTGACGGGTGGCCTCATACCCGTCCATCACCGGCATCTGAATGTCCATCAGAACCAGGTGGTAATGCCGGGGTGGTGCCTGGCGGATGCGCTCGACCGCTTCCTGGCCATTGGCCACCAGGTCGATGCAGGCCCCCTCGGCGAGCAGCATTTCCTCCAGCACCATCTGATTGACCCGACTGTCTTCCGCTACCAGAATGCGCAGCCCCGCCAGTCGCTGTGCGGCAGCGAGGGGGGGCTGCCTGCCTTGCGTGTCAGGCAGCTCGGCGGCCAGATAAGGCAGCCGCACTTCAAACAGGCTGCCCTTACCCTGCTGGCTCTCGACACGGATCTCGCCGCTCATCAGCTCAATCAGGCGCCGGGTGATGGCCAGCCCCAGCCCGGTGCCGCCATATTGGCGTGTGGTGGAGCTGTTGGCCTGCTGGAAGGCGTCGAACATGCTTTCAACCTGCTCTGCCGCGATGCCGATCCCGGTGTCTCTGACCCGGAAAACCAGCCAGGGTGCTTCCAGTGCCACGAGCAGCGTCACGCTGCCGTGTTCGGTGAACTTGATGGCATTGGCCAGCAGGTTCATCAGGATCTGTTTCAGACGGAGTGGATCCAGTGCGCAGGCATGAGGCAAGGAGGGGGCTTTGTGCAGGGCCAGTTGCAGTTGCTTGTCCTGGGCCGGTTGCTGCATCAGGACGAACAGATCATCCAGCAGACGGTGCAGATCCACCGGCACACTTTCGATGGCCATTTTGCCGGCCTCGATCTTGGAGAAGTCCAGAATGTCATTGATGACACCGGAGAGCAGATGGCCGGAGTCGAGAATACGACCGAAGATGGCCCTGGCCCGCTCTTCATGTGTGTCGCGGTGGCCGATCTGCGCCATGCCGAGAATCCCGTTCAAGGGGGTACGGATTTCATGGCTCATGTTGGCGAGGAATTCGCTCTTGGCCTCGGTGAGCTGCTCGGCTTGCTGACGTGCCTTGACCAGTTCGTTTGTGCGTACGGCGACTTCGGCTTCCAGCTGGGTTTTGTGGCTCTCCAGTTCTCGCTGTGCCTGCATTTGCGGTGTGATGTCGCTGAGGATGCCCAGTAAATGAGGCTGCCCGCCGATGTCGATTTGTCGCGCCGTCAGGCGAACCTCCAGCACGGTGCCATTCTTGTGGCGCAGCCTGGTCAGCCTGTCTTGAACCAGGCCAGTCCGGGCCAGTTGCTGCAGAACTTCGCTGCGACTTTCCGGCTGGGCCCACAGGCCGATCTGGAGCCCGCTGTGACCGATGAGTTCAGCTCGTTCGTATCCCAGCATTTTCAGCATGGCTTCATTGGCATCGACAAACAGGTTATCGCTCAGCCGGGTGAGACAAATACCCTCCGGACAGGCATGGAAGATGCTGGAAAAGCGGGCTTCGCTGGCAAACAGTGTCGTGCGGACCCGTTGGCGTTCAGCCAGGGCATTGCTGACCCTGGCCAGCAGTTCTTCCAGCGGGAAGGGCTTGCTGATGAAGCCATGGATGCCCAGTCGCAGCAGCTGAATACCATACTGGCGATCGCTGCGGTTGGTCAGCGCGATGATGGGTACATCCGCCAGCTCATGGTGCTTCTTCAGCTCGCGGATCAGTGTCTCGCCGGGGATGTCCTGAATGGCGGCGTCACCGAGAATCAGATCCGGTTGCTGTGCCAGCGCCTGTTCCAGTCCTTCGGCACCGGAGAGGGCGCTCACCACCCGGTAATGCTGGCCGAGCGCTTCGGCAATATAGCGATTCATGTCGCTGTGCGGCTCGATCAGCAAGATGCGTGGTGCAAGCTGCGGTGTCTCACTGCCGTCCGGCAGGGGCAAGTGGTGGGCCTGGCGTTCATCCTGTGCCTGGCGTGACAGGATCGGATCCAGCGCCTCCGGCTTGTCTGTCATGCTGCTGCCGGGGGGCGCGAGACATGGCAGTGTCAGCCGGAACAGGTTGCCTCCCGCCGTGACCGGCAGACAGACCACATTGCCATGATGCAGCATGGCGAACTCCCGCACGATGGAGAGGCCGAGTCCCATGCCTGATTGTCTTTTGCGCCCGGGCAGGGCGACAGGGCGCAGGTGGTCGAAGATGTCCTCGCGCATCTCGGGTGGCAGCGTCGGGCCGCTGTCGCGGATATCCAGCCGCAGGTGCTCGCCCTGTCGGCTCAGTTCAATGTCGACGTGGCCCCCCGCTGGGGTGTGCTGCAGGCAATGTGTCAGCAGGTTGAGCACCATGCGCTGCACTTTGGCCTCATCGGCCTCCAGCAACAGGGTTTCCGGGGTTTGTATCTGGTAGGCAATCTTTTGTTGGCGGGCCTCGGCATCAAACTGGGCGCAGAGTATGCGCAGGCTGGCGGCGACATCAAAGCGGCCATAATGCAGCCCCATGCGCCGGGCCGCCAGCCGTGACAGATCCATCAGGTCATTGACCAGCCGATAAAGGTAGCGTCCATTGCGTGCCACCATTTCCAGCCGGCGTTTGTTGCTGTCACTGAGGTCGGATTGCGTCAGCAACAGCTCGATGGGGCCCAGCACCAGGGTCAGCGGGGTGCGCAGCTCATGACTGATGCGCGTCAGGAAGCGGCTTTTCAGCTCGTCCAGCTCCAGGGTTTTCTGGTAGAGCTGGTTGAGCGCCTCATACCCCTGCGGCCACTCTGGCGAGGGGGAAGGCGAAAGCGGGCTGTCTGGCTGAGCGTACCGGGGGATCAGGCTCAATAGCAGCCAGGAGAGATGTCCGTGCTCATCGGGAATGGCCTGCAGACGAGGCTCGCAGGCGACAGGCTGTGCCGTCTGCTCGTCCAGCACGAGCCGCCACGGCTGAGCCGCCCCCTGTGCGTCAGGCGAGTCCTGTTGCCATTGTGCCAGCAGCTGGGCCAGCTCGCGGCGGTCGGTCTCCGGGGTATGCCTTTTCGCCAGCGTGAGGATGGATTGTCCGGATAATTGTGCTTGGGTGAGACCCAATGCCCGGCAGCAGGCGTTGGTCGCCGCCAGGATGGTGCCATCGGCCTGCAAGGCCAGACAAAGGCCGGGCATCGCCTCGAACAGGGCACGCCAGTCGGGTGCGGGACTTGCCATGAGCGACCGATCCTGGAAAATGAACCAGATTGAATATTAGGTCGTATTACCCTTTTGTCATTATGGCTTAGCATAAAAAAACCCGGCCAGAGCCGGGTTTTGTGCTGGGCAGGGCGGGAATCAGGCAAAGGCCAGTGCGCCGGTCAGGTCGCCAGGACCCTGGGTGCCTTGCGCCGCAAAGGCTTCGTCGCGCATCTTGATGCCTTCCAGCTTGGGCAGGTCAAACACGCGGGTGATCAGGCGCAGGATCGAGGTCGTGTCGTAGAAGGTGTGGTCGACATGTCCCTTGCGGGCAAACGGCGAAATGACGATGGCCGGAATGCGCGAGCCCGGGCCGAAGCGGTCGCCCTTGGGCGGGGCCACGTGATCCCACCAGCCACCGTTTTCGTCATAGGTCACCACGACCACCATGTTCTTCCATTGCGGGCTCTTGCGCAGGTAGGCCAGGACGTTGGCCACGTGACGGTCGCCCGACTCGACATCCGAGTAGCCGGCGTGCAGGTTCAGGTTGCCTTGCGGCTTGTAGAAGCTCACTGCAGGCAGCTTGCCGGCTTCGATATCTGCCAGGAAGTGGTTGGACACCGGGCTGTCGCCCAGGCCGGCATCGCGCAGGTGCTTGGCGCGTGCCGCGGTGCCCGGGGCATAGCGTTCGAAGTAGTTGAACGGCTGGTGGTGGTACTGGAAGTTCGGCTGGTCCGGACCGCCTTTGCCATCCAGCGCCGCTTGCCAGGCACCGCTGTACCAGGCCCAGCTGACACCCTTGGCCGACAGCAGGTCGCCGATGGTGTCATGCTTCTGCGGTGGCAGGGTATTGGGGTTGTTCGGATCGGCCAGTGCCGGATCGCCACCGCTGGCCGGCGGGATGTAGCTCGGCTGGTAGGGTGGGGCCATGGTGTTGATGGCATAGCCATCCGGCGAAATGGCACCATTATTGACGAATTTCGGCACGCCACCGAGCGCCGAGGCCGGGCTGTCGGCCGCCAATTTGAGGCGGGTGCCGGTCGGACCGTCTTCCAGCACGGCAATCTTGCCCTTGGCCGGGCTGTTGGCAGCGTTCGGGTAGAACGGGGCTCGGGCACAGGCCAGGAACTGGTGGTTCAGGAAGGAGCCGCCAAAGGCCGCCATGAAGAAGTTGTCGCACAGGGTGTATTCCTGGGCGATTTTCCACTGGTTGAGGTTCTTGGCAGTTTCGCTGTAATAACCCATCACCAGGCCGCCGGAATCTGCCCAGGCCGCAAAGCCGTCATTCTTGCCGCCGTTGATCTGCATCTGGTTCTGGTAGAACAGGTGCCAAAGGTCACGGGTGATGACCGCCTCGGGCAATAGTTTGCCTTCGGCATCCTTGAGCGGGAACGGGGCATTGGGCAAACCGGTGATCTTGTCTTCACCGATCATGTAGTACTTGCCGGCAACAGTCTGGCCCTTTTGCACCAGTCCGCCCCAGATTTTTGGCAAGGTGGCCAGGGTGGTGCGGCCATCCCGGTCCTTCTGCTGGTAGGCTTCGGCCGGAACTGCCGACAGCGGGTAGCGTACGCCGGGGAAATTACCGAACAGATTGTTGAAGCTGCGGTTTTCCAGATAGATCACCACGATGTTCTTGACGTGACTCTTCAGCTTTTTATCCAGTGCCCCACCGGTCAGAACCATGGGTGCCGCGTGGCTGGCGGCGGCTTCGGCCCCTTGTGACCACACGGTCGGCATGACGGTGGCGACACTCAATGCCGCGGCCGTCTCGAACAGTTTGCGACGTGATGGGTCTGCGGGCTGATTGTCGGTCTGGATTTGATCTTCTGGCTTCGATGTCATATGCATGGACTCCGGATTTGCCTGGGTTGGCGATGGGTAGATTATGTCACTTAAGTAGAAGTGACCTCTACGAATGGTCAGTGTTATTTATCCGGAATAGTGTAATTTGCTTTGATTACAGCAATATGCAAGTGTCCATGCCTGTGGTATTTCAGCCAATGCTAAACAAGCCTGCTTCTCAGTCCTGGATCTTGCCGCGCAGTGCCTTGATCTCGCCGCGGCGACTTTTACCTTCCAGCCGGCGCTTTCTGGCGCCTAGCGTCGGGCGTGTGGCATGGCGGGTCTTGGGGGTGGTGGCAACGGACTCGATCAGTTCGATCAGGCGCTGGCGCGCTTCCAGCTTGTTCTGCTCCAGGCTGCGTGATTGCTGGGCCTTGATGATGATGGTGCCGTCACGGCTGATGCGCTGGTCTGACAGGGCCAGCAACCGTTCTTTCAGGATGGCGGGCAACTGGGCGGCGTGGATGTCGTAGCGCAGGTGGACGGCATTCGAGACTTTATTGACGTTCTGGCCGCCCGCGCCCTGGGCACGGATGGCGCTGTACTGCAGGTCGTTGTCGTCGAGGGTAAAGCGGATCATGGTGGGTTCCGGCATTGGCTGACCGCATGATAGCACTGTCGGGTGAGCGCTGGTTTTATGCGTTTTTTATCTGCTCTTCCCTAAGATGGGCAGGTCGCTGCAACAGTGCGGCATGACAGGATCGGAGAGGACCATGGGTCTTTACATGCATTTATTGAATCAGACCAAGCCGCGGGAGGTGTCCCGTTCACAGGCCGATGCGCTGATTGCGCCATGGGCGCGTCGGCAGCGCATGTTGCTCGGGCGCTATCTGGCCCTGACCCGACCACGTCGTGGTCGCCTGATGAGCTGGTGGCGTCGACGATCCGGTTGTGCGGCGGCTGGTGCGCAGAGACCGGCCAAATGAGCGATAGCCTTCCTGGCTGTCTGCAGATAAAGCCCCCATCGGGGGCTTTGGCATTTGGGACAGACATGTCGTGTTCAGAGAGGCATTGATGGGGAGGCGCCATTGTCCAGCGAGAAGGCCCAGCGCTGGGTGCGGCGCGTATGGGGGCGCGGTCGGCTCAGGAGGGTTTTCTCCAGCCGGTACAGCCCGATCCCGCTGCGCGTGTCCTGCGGATGTTCGCTGCATGGCCGGTAGCCCTGGCCAAGAAACCATTGCAGTGCCCTGATATTGTCGGCGGTGATGTCAACGGTCAGGTGCGGTCGTTGCAGAATGTGTGCCGCTTGCTCGGCGGCTTGCAGCAGGCCGGAGGCGACGCCACTGCGCTGCCAGGAGGGGTGGACCGTCAGGTTGAAGATGCGGCTGCGACGGCTGTCGCGGCGAAACAGGAGCAGGATATAGCCGCGGATCTTGCCATGGAATTCATCGACCAGCGTCAGGGCATGACCCTGGGTCAGCAGATGACGCAACTGGTTGCGGGCCAGGCGTTGATGGGGCTGGCGGGTCCATTCCAGCGCCAGCAGCGGGGCGATGTCAGCCGGCAGGGCCGGCCGGATGCAGGCTTGTTCGGTGATGTTGGCGGGCAGATTGGCGTCGGCGATCACGATCTTGCGCTCCCTTGGGTGTCAGTGATGTCAAGGTAGCCGAGCACATATCAAAAAGGTGTAAAAAGCCTAGCGGACATGAAAAAACCCGCGCAAGCGAACTTGCGCGGGTCGTGACAGTACTTGCCTTGCGGTACGGCTTATTCCGGACGCAGGTGCGGGAACAGAACCACGTCGCGGATCGAGGCCGAGTCGGTCAGCAGCATGACCAGACGGTCGATACCGATACCGCAGCCACCGGTCGGGGAGAGGCCATACTCCAGCGCACGCACGTAGTCGGCGTCGTAGTGCATGGCTTCGTCGTCGCCGGCATCCAGCTGCTTGACCTGCTCCATGAAGCGGGCTGCCTGGTCTTCCGGGTCATTCAACTCGGAGTAACCGTTGGCCAGTTCGCGACCGGTGCAGAACAGCTCGAAGCGTTCGGTGATGCCTTCGAACTTGTCGGAGGCTCGTGCCAGCGGGGAGACCTCGACCGGATAGTCGATGATGAAGGTCGGGTTCCACAGCTGGCCTTCCGCACATTCTTCGAACAGGGTCAGTTGCAGGCTGCCCAGACCTTGCGCACCCGGCAACTTGCCGCCCAGGCGCTTGATCTCGGCCGCTACCCATTCCGGATCATTCAGCTGGGCATCGGTGTATTGCGGGTTGTACTTCTTGATCGCCTGTACCGTGGTCAGACGCTCGAAGGTCGACAGGTCGACGGTCTTGCCCTGATACGGAATCTGCAGCGTGCCGTACAACTTCATGGCGCAGTCCTGGATGATCTTCTCGGTCATTTCCATCATGCGATGGTAATCCGAGTAGGCCTCGTAGAACTCCATCATGGTGAACTCGGGGTTGTGACGGGTACTGATCCCCTCGTTACGGAAGTTGCGGTTGATTTCGAACACGCGTTCGAAGCCACCGACGACCAGACGCTTCAGATACAGTTCCGGCGAAATGCGCAGGAACATCGGCATGTCGAGCGCGTTGTGGTGCGTCTTGAACGGCTTGGCCAGTGCGCCACCCGGGATCGGGTGCAGCATCGGGGTTTCCACTTCGAGGTAGCGTTCGCCAATCATGATCGAGCGGATGTTTTGCACGATCTGCGAGCGCTTGAAGAACACGTCGCGCGACTCCTGGTTCATCACCAGGTCAACATAGCGTTGACGGTACTTCTGCTCCTGGTCGGTCAGGCCGTGGAACTTGTCCGGCAGCGGACGGATGGCCTTCGACAGCAGGCGCACCTCGCTGGCACGCACCGTCAGCTCACCGGTCTTGGTGATGAACAGCGAACCCTTTACCCCGAGGATGTCACCGATGTCCCAACGCTTGAAATCTTCGTAGGACTCGGCCGGCACGTCGTCGCTGGCGACGAAGATCTGGATCGTGCCGGTGAAGTCCTGCAGCGTGGCGAACGAAGCCTTGCCCATGACACGTTTGAGCATCATGCGACCAACGACGGCGACCTCGATCTTTTCGGCTTCCAGCGCATCACCCGGTTTACCAGCGTGTTTCTCCTGCAGATCTTTGGCAAACGCATTGCGTTTGAAATCGTTCGGATAGGCGACGCCTTTTTCGCGGATTGCTTTCAGCTTCAGGCGGCGCTCCGCCATGATTTGGTTTTCGTCCTGAATCGCAGATGTTTGTTCGTGTTCAGACATAAAAGCTCCATTAGCTACTTGATGAGGAAGCCGCAATCGATGCACCAGGGGGTAGATGTGCGTCGGGAGGTGGGCTTCCCTTGCTGCCAGCCGGGGACCATCCCCGGCTTTTTAAACGCCTTGCTTCAGGCTGGCCTGGATGAAGTCATCCAGATCGCCATCCATCACGGCTTTGATGTTGCCAACCTCGTGACCGGTGCGCAGGTCTTTGATGCGCGACTGGTCGAAGACGTAGGAACGAATTTGATGTCCCCAGCCTACGTCGGTCTTGGTGTCCTCCAGCGCCTGCTTGGCGGCATTGCGCTTTTTTAGCTCAAGCTCATACAGCTTGGCACGCAGCATCTGCATGGCTTCGTCGCGGTTGCGATGCTGCGATCTATCGTTCTGACACTGTACCACAATGCCAGTGGGGTTGTGGGTAATGCGCACAGCCGAATCGGTTTTGTTGATGTGCTGACCGCCCGCACCGGATGCGCGGTAGGTATCCACCCGGAGATCCGCCGGATTGATCTCGATCTCGATCGAGTCGTCGACTTCCGGATAGACGAAGACTGAGGAGAAGGAGGTGTGGCGACGGGCGTTCGAATCAAAGGGGGACACCCGTACCAGGCGATGTACGCCGACTTCGGTGCGCAGCAGGCCGTAGGCATACTCGCCCTCGATCTTCAGGGTGGCGCTGGTGATCCCGGCGACTTCGCCTTCGGATTCTTCCAGCACATCGACCTTGAAGCCCTTGCGTTCGGCAAAGCGGGTATACATGCGCAGCAGCATGCCGGCCCAGTCCTGGGCCTCGGTGCCGCCGGCGCCGGCCTGAATGTCGAGGAAGCAGGGGCGCGGGTCCATCGGGTCGCTGAACATGCGGCGGAATTCCAGCTCGGCCAGACGGCTCTCGATGCCCTCCAGGTCAGCCTGGACCGCCAGGATGGTGTCGTCGTCGCCTTCTTCGCGTGCCATGTCGAACAGGTCGCGGCTGTCGCTCACGCCGGCGTCGAGGGTTTCCAGCGTCAGAACCACGTCTTCGAGCTGCTTGCGCTCACGGCCCAGGTCCTGGGCCTTTTTCGGGTCGTTCCAGATATCCGGATCTTCGGTCAGGCGTACGACTTCTTCCAGCCGGTCTTTTTTGCCAGCGTAGTCAAAGATACCCCCGGATATCAATCAACCGGGTAGCCAGATCTTCCATCTTGGCCGCGATCTGGTTCAGAACTTCTGCTTCGATCATGCTCAACCACTCCAAATAAATATCCAGAAACTCTAATGATAGGGCATCAAATGCAAAGCGCACCCCGGGGGTGCGCCTTGATCGACTGCCGGTCAGGCCGGCGGACGGTGCGGATCAGCCAAGCAGCGGCAGGATGGCTGCGCGCTCTTCTTCCAGTTCGGTCTGGGTGATGGTCATCCGTTCGCGGCTGAATTCGTCGATTTCAAGACCTTGCACGATCTTGTAGTCGCCATTTTCGCATACAACAGGGAAGCCGTACATCAGGCCTTCCGGAATGCCGTAGGAACCATCGGACGGGATGCCCATGGTGACCCATTCGCCGTTGGTGCCGAGCCACCAGTCACGGATGTGATCGATGGCGGCATTGGCGGCCGAGGCGGCGGAAGACAGGCCGCGTGCCTCGATGATGGCTGCGCCGCGCTTGCCGACGGTCGGCAGGAAGACGTCACGGTTCCACTCGTGGTCGTTGATCAGTGCCTTGACGCTCTGGCCATCGATGGTGGCAAAGCGGTAGTCGGCGTACATGGTCGGCGAGTGGTTGCCCCACACTGCCAGCTTGCGGATCGACGACACCGGCTTGCCGGTCTTGCCTGCCAGTTGCGACAGGGCACGGTTGTGGTCAAGACGCAACATGGCGGTGAATTGGCGCGGATTCAGATCCGGTGCGCTCTTCATGGCGATGTAGGCGTTGGTGTTGGCCGGGTTGCCGACGACCAGCACCTTGACGTTGCGGTCTGCGTGATCGTTCAGCGCCTTGCCCTGCACGGTGAAGATGGCGCCGTTGGCTTCCAGCAGGTCCTTGCGTTCCATGCCTTTCGAGCGCGGGCGGGCACCGACCAGGATGGCCACTTGCGCATCCTTGAAGGCGACGTTCGGGTCGTCGGTGGCGACCATGCCGGCCAGCAGCGGGAAGGCACAGTCTTCCAGCTCCATCATCACGCCCTTGACGGCGGTCTGGGCTTGCGGGAGGTCGAGCAGTTGCAGGATGACCGGTTGGTCCTTGCCGAGCATTTCGCCGCTGGCGATGCGGAACAGCAGGCTGTAACCAATCTGGCCGGCGGCGCCGGTGACGGCTACGCGTACGGGGGCTTTCATATGACTGACTCTCCTTTGTGTGTCCGTTTTTGGTGCTGCATTTCGTCAGATGCCTGAGTGTAGCACGCAGAATTGGCCATGTGTTCGGAAATGTCCTATTGTTGCAAATGTCTTGGCCTGAAACTTATGTCTTATATAAGACTTCTCTTTACGCTTGATTTGTTTGGTGATAAAAAGACGGGGATGATGAGAAACACGCTGCGGCGCCTGCCGCTTTATGCACAAATCAAGTCGGTTTTGATCCGGCGCATCGGCGAAGGCGAATGGCAGGCCAACCAGGCACTGCCCAGCGAGTGGGAACTCGCCGCGCAGCTGGATGTGAGTCAGGGGACCGTTCGCAAGGCGCTGGGTGAACTGGTGGCACAGGGCATCCTGTATCGCCGCCAGGGGCGCGGTACCTTTGTCGCCGATGTTGCCAGCGATTGGGGCGAGGGCTGTCTGGTCACGCCGGGTCTGCTGGACGAGAAGCCGGATGAGCTGGGGCTGGAACTGCTGGGCTGTTCGCGCGGCAATGCACCGGAAGAGGTGGCGCGTCTGCTGGGGTTGCGGCGCGGTGCCCCGGTGATCCGGGTGCGGCAACTGTGGCGCCTGCGTGGTCTGGCCGTGGCACTGGACGATGTCTATCTGCCGGCCGAGCCGTTTGACGGCCTGGATGCGCGCTGGATCCGTCAGTGCGGTGGCGGTGTGTATGTGGCCCTGCAGCGTCGTTTCGGCGTGCGTCCGCGGGTAACTGCCGCTCAGCTGCGCGCCGTGATGCTTGGCCGCGAAGACGCGGCCCTGCTGGGGGTGGAGCCTGAGCAGCCGGTGTTGTCCATGCTGCGTGTGTCGGCCTCGATGGAGGGTGAGCCGCTGGAGTGGCGGCAGCGAATCTGTCTGACCAGCGCTTTGGCTTATACCACAGGGCGGGGTGTGTAATCCGGGCGTCAAGCGTCCGCATTTGCTAGAATTCATCGGTCATATTGCCGACGGCTGTCGGCGATGGACCTGAAGTGGAGTCTCAGCCGACCGTTGCACAAGAGTTGGCGGACTCGGGCGGCCCCCGGCTACGGGGCCTGTCGAAACAATTGCTCAACAAAGTGGAAAACCAAATGCAGAAGCAAAGACCCAAGCATCTGGATGTGGGCAAGATCAGGCTGCCGGTTCCCGGCATCGTCTCGATCCTGCATCGGGTCAGCGGCGCGGCGCTGTTCCTGTTCTTGCCGGTCCTGATCTACCTCCTCCAGGGCTCGCTGAGCTCGGCTGAATCGTTCGATTCCTTCCGTTCCCTGATTGCCTTCCCTCTGGTCAAGCTGGTGCTGATCGGCCTGTTGTGGGCCTTCCTGCATCATGCCATCGCCGGCATCCGTTTCCTGTTTCTGGATATCCATAAGGGTGTCGAACTGGCTACGGCGCGCGCAACCGCCAAGACCGTGCTGGTTGTCAGCCTGGCCCTGACTGTGATTCTGGGGGTGGCAGTATGGTAAATCGCATTGTTGTCGGTGCCCGCTACGGGCTGCGCGACTGGCTGATGCAGCGCATTACCGCGGTGGTGATGCTGGCTTACACGCTGGCGCTGGTGCTGTTCCTGCTGGTGATGCCGTCCGGCTTCGAGGGCTGGAAATCGCTGTTCACGCATGGCTGGGTGCGTCTGCTGACCCAGGTGACCCTGCTGGCACTGGCATTGCATGCCTGGGTGGGCGTGCGTGATATCTGGATGGACTACGTCAAACCGGTCGGCCTGCGCCTGACGCTGCATGCGCTGACCATTCTTTGGCTCGTGTCCTGTTTCATCTATTCCGTCAAGGTAGTCTGGGGGCTGTAATGGGCGTACCCGTTCGTCGATTTGATGCAGTGATTGTTGGCGGCGGTGGCGCCGGTTTGCGTGCCGCGCTGCAACTGTCCGAGGCAGGTCTCAAGACTGCCGTTCTCTCCAAGGTCTTCCCGACCCGTTCGCACACTGTGGCGGCACAGGGCGGGATTTCCGCTTCGCTGGGCAATGTTCAGGAAGACCACTGGCAATGGCATATGTACGACACCGTCAAGGGGTCGGACTGGCTGGGCGACCAGGATGCCATCGAATTCATGTGCCGTACCGCGCCGGATGCGGTGGTCGAGCTGGAACACTTCGGCATGCCGTTCGACCGGCTGGAAAACGGCAAGATCTACCAGCGGCCGTTTGGCGGCCACACCCAGCACAACGGCAAGACCCCGGTGCAGCGCGCCTGTGCGGCCGCCGACCGTACCGGTCATGCCATGCTGCATACGCTGTATCAGCGCAATGTGCGTGCCAATACCCAGTTCTTCGTCGAGTGGATGGCGCTGGACCTGATCCGTGATGCCGAGGGCGATGTGGTTGGTGTCACGGCGCTGGAAATGGAAACCGGCGAGATCTTCATCCTGCACGCCAAGGCGGTGCTGTTCGCCACCGGCGGTGCCGGTCGTATCTATGCCGCGTCCACCAATGCCTTCATCAACACCGGTGATGGCCTGGGTATGTGCGTGCGTGCCGGCCTGCCGCTGGAAGACATGGAATTCTGGCAATTCCACCCGACCGGCGTCGCCGGTGCCGGCGTGCTGATCACCGAAGGGGTGCGCGGCGAGGGCGGCATTCTGCTCAACGCCAATGGCGAACGCTTCATGGAACGCTACGCGCCGAACCTGAAGGACCTGGCACCGCGTGACTTCGTGTCGCGCTCGATGGAGCTGGAAGTGCTGGAAGGCCGTGGTTGCGGTCCGCACAAGGATCACGTGCTGCTCAAGCTCGATCACCTCGGTCCGGACATCATCAACCAGCGTCTGCCGGGCATCCGCGAGATTGCCATCAAGTTCGCCGGCGTCGATCCGATCAAGGAGCCGATCCCGGTCATCCCGACCTGCCATTACATGATGGGTGGCATTCCGACCAACTATCGCGGTGAAGTGGTGGCGCCCAAGGGCGACAATCCGGAAGCGCGCGTCAACGGTTTCTATGCCGCCGGTGAGTGTGCCTGTGCCTCGGTACACGGTGCCAACCGTCTGGGAACCAACTCGCTGCTTGACCTGGTGGTGTTCGGCAAGTCGGCGGGCGACAGCATGATCAAGTACATCCGCGAAGAAATGCCGACCTGGAAGGATCTGCCGGCTGATGCCGCCGATCTGTCGCTGGCACGCGTGGCGCGTCTGGACAGTCAGACCGGGGGCGAGGAAGTGGCCGAAGTGCGTACCGCCATGCAGCGTACCGTCCAGTCGCGCGCCGGTGTGTTCCGCAATGACGCCAACCTCAAGCTGGGCGTGGATGAAATCGCCCAGGTGGCGGATCGTGCCCGTGTCCTGCAGATCAAGGACAAGTCCAAGGTCTTCAACACCGCGCGCGTTGAGGCGCTGGAACTGGAGAACCTGGTCGAAGTGGCCGTGGCCACGCTGGTGTCTGCCGAGGCGCGCAAGGAGTCGCGTGGTGCCCATGCCCATGACGACTACCCGCACCGCGACGATGAAAACTGGATGAAGCACTCGCTGTACTTCGGTTCCGACCGCAGCCTGAGCTACAAGCCGGTCCATACCAAGCCGCTGTCGGTGGATTACATTCCGCCGAAAGAACGGACGTTCTGACCCGGAGCCCAGACATGAAGAAAATGCGTTTCTCGATCTACCGCTACAACCCGGAGACCGATGCCAAGCCTTACATGCAGGACTACGAGGTGGAAATCGGTCCGAAGGACATCAAGCTGCTTGACGTGCTGGTCAAGATGAAGGCCATGGACGACACCCTGTCGTTCCGCCGTTCCTGCCGCGAAGGCATCTGCGGTTCGGACGGCATGAACATCAACGGCAAGAACGGCCTGGCTTGTCTGACCGACGTGGCCAGCCTGTCCGAGCCGGTGACGCTGCGTCCGCTGCCCGGCCTGCCGGTCATTCGCGACCTGATCGTCGACATGGCCCAGTTCTTCAAGCAATACCATTCCATCAAGCCCTATGTGGTGAACAACACGCCGGCACCGGAACGCGAACGTCTGCAGTCGCCGGAAGACCGCAAGGAGCTCGATGGCCTGTACGAGTGCATCCTGTGCGCCTGCTGTTCCACGTCCTGCCCGTCGTTCTGGTGGAATCCGGACAAGTTTGTCGGCCCGGCCGGCCTGCTGGCGGCTTACCGCTTCATCGCCGACACCCGTGACGAGATGACCAGCGAGCGTCTGGACAATCTGGAAGACCCGTACCGGCTGTTCCGTTGCCATACCATCATGAATTGCGTCGATGTCTGTCCGAAGCATCTGAACCCGACCAAGGCGATCGGCAAGATCAAGGACCTGATGGTGAAGCGCGCGGTATGAACCAGATCGATGCCACCGAAAAGAAACGGATTCGCTGGCGCTCGCGCCGGGGACTGCTCGAACTCGACATCGTGCTCGAGCGGTTTCTCGCCCGCGGGTTTGACGATCTGACGCAGGCGCAGCTGGCGGACTATCGCCGCCTGCTGGAGCTGGACGACAACGATTTTCTGGATGTCGTGAACGGCAAGGCCGATCTGGACGATGCCGCGCTGATGGCCATCGTGCATCAGCTGCGCGCTGTCTGACCGCGTAGGGGAAGGCCGTCCCTGCGGGGCGGTCGAAGGGCTGCAAACAAAATCATCATAACAACTGGGAGTAATAGCTGTGGAAACCAACCGCAAAGTGACGCTCACGTACAGTGAAGGCAAAGACAATCTGGAGCTGCCGGTTCTGGCCGGTTCGCTGGGGCCGGATGTCGTCGACATCCGCAATTTTGCCAAGACCGGCATGTTTACCTTTGACCCGGGCTTCCTGGCGACGGCCAGCTGCGAATCCAAAATCACCTTCATTGACGGCGATCTGGGCCAGCTGTACTACCGTGGTTACCCGATCGAACAACTGGCCGAGCACTCCGACTACCTGGAGTGCTGCTATCTGCTGATGAACGGCGAACTGCCGACCGCCGAGCAGCGCGCCGAATTCAACAACACCATCATGCACCACACCATGGTGCACGAGCAGCTGTCCAGCTTCTTCAAGGGTTTCCGTCGCGACTCGCACCCGATGGCCATGATGGTCGGTGTGGTCGGTGCCCTGTCGGCGTTCTACCAGGACAGCCTGGACATCTCCAATCCCGAACACCGCAAGGTGGCCAAGTTCCGTCTGATCTCCAAGATCCCGACGATCGCTGCCATGTGCTTCCGCTATTCGATCGGTGCGCCGTTCATGTACCCGCGCAACAACCTGTCGTACAGCGCCAACTTCCTGCACATGATGTTCGCCACCCCGTGCGAGCCGTATGAGCCGAACCCGGTGCTGGTGCAGGCGCTGGATCGCATCCTGATCCTGCATGCCGACCACGAGCAGAACGCCTCGACCTCGACCGTGCGTCTCGCCGGTTCGAGCGGTGCCAACCCGTTTGCGTGTATCGCCGCCGGTATCGCCTGCCTGTGGGGCCCGGCGCACGGTGGTGCCAACGAGGCGGTGCTGAAGATGCTCGACGAGATCGGTACCGAAGACAACATCGAAGAATTCATCCAGGGCGTGAAGGACAAGCGTTACCGCCTGATGGGCTTCGGTCACCGCGTGTACAAGAACATGGACCCGCGCGCCAGCATCATGCGCGAAACCTGCCATGACGTCCTGAACGAGCTGGGCCTGCATGACGATCCGAAGTTCAAGCTGGCGATGAAGCTGGAACAGATCGCGCTGAACGACCCGTACTTCGTCGAGCGCAAGCTGTACCCGAACGTCGACTTCTACTCCGGCATTGTGCTGGCTGCGCTGAATATTCCGGTATCGATGTTCACCGTGATCTTCGCCCTGGCCCGTACCGTGGGCTGGATCAGCCACTGGGACGAAATGCTGTCCGATCCGCAACAGAAGATTGGTCGTCCTCGCCAGCTGTATACCGGTGCACCGCGCCGCGACTACGTGCCGGTCGACAAGCGCTAAACGCAGGCAGGGAGCCGGTGTCGTTACCGGCTCCTTTTGTCGCAGAGAGCCTTACGGTCATGGCGTGCGTCTGACGCCCGCCATACCCCTAAAGCTTTTACCACGCTGCACTCAAGACAAAACAAAGGGCAGAACCATGATGCAAAGCATGTACAGTCATTCCTACCTGTTCGGTGGGAATGCACCGTTCATCGAGGAGCTGTACGAACAGTACCTGGCGGATCCGAACGGTATCGATGAACAGTGGCGTGCCTACTTCGACAAGCTCGCCCAGGCGCCGGGCGCCAGCGAGCGCGATGTACCGCACCTGCCGATCCAGGAGTCGTTCATCCAGCTCGCCAAGCAGCCGATGAGCCCGAAGGGCAAGAGTGCTGTCGCCGAGTGGGAGTCGATGCAGAAGCAGGTTGGTGTGCTGAAGCTGATCTCGGCCTATCGCGTGTTGGGGGCACGCCAGGCCAATCTGGATCCGCTGCAGCGCATGGATCAGCATCCGGTACCGGAACTCGACCTGGCCAGCCACGGCCTGGGCGATGCCGACATGGCCGTTCAGTTCAACGTCGGTTCGCTGGTCGGCCCGCAGCGCCTGCCGCTGTCCGAGATTGTCTCGCGCCTGAAGCAGACCTACTGCGGCAATATCGGCTTCGAGTACATGCACATCACCGATTCGGCGGAAAAGCACTGGCTGCAACAGCGCTTTGAGGCCGATCTGTCGACGCCGCGTTTCGACGTGGCCAAAAAGCAGCGCATCCTCAAGCAGATCACTGCCGCCGAGACGCTGGAGCGTTATCTGCATACCAAATACGTCGGCCAGAAGCGTTTCTCGCTGGAAGGCGGCGAAAGCGCCATTGCCGCGCTGGACCACCTGATTCAGACCGCCGGCCAGCATGGCACGCAGGAGCTGATCATCGGCATGGCCCACCGTGGCCGCCTGAACGTGCTGGTCAACACCCTGGGCAAGCTGCCGCGCGACCTGTTCGCCGAGTTCGAAGGCAAGAAGACCACCGATCTGGCGTCGGGCGACGTCAAGTATCACATGGGCTTCTCCAGTGACATCCCGACCCCGCATGGCCCGATGCATGTCTCGCTGGCCTTCAACCCCTCGCACCTGGAAATCGTCAACCCGGTGGTGGAAGGTTCGGTGCGCGCGCGCCAGGAACACCGCAACGACAGCGAACGCAAGCAGGTGGTGCCGGTGCTGATTCACGGCGACTCGGCCTTTGCCGGCCTGGGCGTCAACCAGGGCACCTTCAACCTGTCGCAGACCCGTGGCTACGGCACCGGCGGTACCATCCACCTGGTGATCAACAACCAGGTCGGTTTTACCACCTCCGATACGCGCGACATGCGCTCCACCATGTACTGTACCGACGTGGCCAAGATGGTCGAAGCGCCGATCTTCCACGTCAACGGTGATGATCCGGAAGCCGTCTGCTACGTGACCCAGCTGGCGCTGGACTACCGCATGGCCTTCAAGAAGGATGTGGTCATCGACATGGTCTGCTACCGCAAGCTGGGCCATAACGAGGGCGATGACCCCTTCCTGACCCAGCCGATGATGTACAAGCGCATTGCCAAGCACGAAGGCGTGCGTGCCATGTATGCCAACCGTCTGGTGGCGGATGGCGTGCTGAGCAAGGACGCCGCCGATGGCCTGATCAAGGCCTACCGCGATGCGCTCGACAAGGGCGAGCATGTCGAACAGACCGTGCTGTCCAACTACAAGCGCGAACATGCCAACGACTGGAGCCGCTTCATCGGCACCCACTGGGCGCATCCGACCGATACCGGTCTGCCGCTGGCCGATCTGCAGCGTCTGGCAGACAAGTTCACCACCATACCGGAAGGCTTCAAGCTGCACCCGACGGTCGAGAAGGTCATGAATGCCCGCCGTGCCATGGCCGAAGGCAAGCAGGACATCGACTGGGGCATGGCTGAAACCCTGGCCTATGCTTCGCTGGTCACCAACGGCTACTCGGTCCGCCTGTCCGGCGAAGACTCCGGCCGCGGCACCTTTGCCCACCGTCACGCTGTGCTGCACGACCAGAATCGCGAACGCTGGGATCAGGGTGCCTATGTCCCCCTGCGCAATATGGCCGAAGGGCAGGGCGACTTCCTGGTGATCGACTCGATCCTCAACGAAGAAGCCGTGCTGGCCTATGAATACGGCTATGCCTGCTCGTCGCCGAACGAGCTGGTGATCTGGGAAGCGCAGTTCGGCGACTTCGCCAACGGCGCCCAGGTCGCCATCGACCAGTTCATCTCCTCGGGCGAAACCAAGTGGGGTCGTCTGTGCGGTCTGGGTGTGATCCTGCCGCACGGTTATGACGGGCAGGGGCCGGAGCACTCTTCCGCCCGCCTGGAGCGCTGGCTGCAACTGTGCGCCGAGCACAATATCCAGGTCATCATGCCGTCGGAAGCCGGTCAGATGTTCCATCTGCTGCGCCGCCAGATCCTGCGTCCGTACCGCAAGCCGCTGATCATCTTCCTGTCCAAGCGCCTGCTGCGCTACAAGGACTCCATGAGCCCGATCGAGTCGCTGACCAGCGGCAGCTTCCGCCCGGTCATCGGTGACAGCACCGTGGCCGATGCCAAGAAGGTCAAGCGCGTGCTGCTGTGTGCCGGCCAGGTCTACTACGACCTGTTCAATGCCCGTCGTGACCGCGGTCTGGAAAAGGACATCGCGATTGTGCGCATCGAGCAGCTCTATCCGTTCCCGACCGAGCAGGTCGCGGCCGAGCTGGCGCGTTATACCGCGGCCAAGGAAGTGCTGTGGGTGCAGGAAGAGCCGCGCAACCAGGGGGCCTGGTACCAGATCCGCCACCGTCTGGAAGGCCTGTTGATCGGCAAGCAGACGCTGGCCTTTGCCGGTCGTCCGTCCTCCGCCTCGCCGGCCGTCGGCTATATGAGCAAGCACGTTGCCCAGCTCAAGGCCTTTATCGACGAAGCCATGACCCTTGCCAAGTAAGGCAGCAGACAAGAATAACCGCGGGGCCGGCGCCCCGCGAAACGGAGAAGATATGCAGATCGAAGTCAAAGTCCCGCAACTGCCGGAATCGGTTTCCGAAGCCACGCTGATGACCTGGCACAAGAAAGTGGGCGAATTCGTCAACCGCGACGAAAACCTGATTGACCTGGAAACCGACAAGGTCGTGCTGGAACTGCCTTCGCCGCAGGCCGGGGTGATCGTCAAGCTGGTCGAAGCCGATGGGGCGACCGTGGTTTCCGGCCAGTTGCTGGCGGTGATCGATACCGAAGCCGCCGCCGGCAGCGTCAGTGCCGCCGCGCCGGCCGCCGCCGCAGCGGTGGCCGAACCGGCTGCCGCCACGAGCGCCGCACCGGGCGGGGCCGCCATGCCTTCGGCCGCCAAGCTGGCAGCCGAAGCCGGGGTCGACTTGTCGAAGGTCTCCGGCAGTGGCCGTGATGGCCGCATCCTGAAGGAAGACGTGCAGGCAGCCGCCAAGGCGCCGGCCGCCCCGGTGGCAGCCCCGTCGCAGGCCGGCCCGGTGCTGGCCAAGACGGCCCCCGCCGGTGGTGCGGCCCTGGCCTCGACGCCGGATGCCGTCAATGTCGCCAGCCTGCTGGCCGACCGTCCGGAACAGCGTGTGCCGATGAGCCGCCTGCGCCAGCGTGTCGCCGAGCGCCTGCTGATGTCGCAGCAGACCAATGCCATCCTGACCACCTTCAACGAAGTCAACATGAAGCCGGTCATGGATCTGCGCAACAAGTACAAGGAGAAGTTCGAGAAGGAGCACGGCGTCAAGCTGGGCTTCATGTCCTTCTTCGTCAAGGCTGCCGTGGCCGCACTGAAGAAATTCCCGGTGGTGAATGCCTCGGTCGATGGCAACGACATCATCTATCACGGCTACTTTGATATCGGTATCGCCGTGGGCAGCCCGCGTGGTCTGGTGGTGCCGATCCTGCGCAATGCCGACCAGATGTCGATTGCCGAAATCGAGCGCCAGATCGCCGATTTCGCCGTCAAGGCCCGCGATGGCAAGCTGTCGCTGGAAGATCTGACCGGGGGCACCTTCTCGGTGACCAACGGCGGTACCTTCGGCTCGATGATGTCGACCCCGATCATCAACCCGCCGCAGTCGGCCATTCTCGGCATGCATGCCACCAAGGAGCGTGCCGTGGTGGAAAACGGCCAGGTGGTGGTGCGTCCGATGATGTATCTGGCGTTGTCCTATGACCACCGCATCATCGACGGCCGCGAAGCCGTGCTGACGCTGGTGACCATCAAGGACCTGCTGGAAGATCCGGCCCGCCTGATTCTGGATCTGTAACCGATGACCAAAGGGATCCGGCTTGCCCGCCATGACGGCGGAGCCGGGTCCCGTTTCACGCATTGCGTTTCACCATCAAGGAAGACTTATGAGTCAGGAATTTGATGTTGTAGTGATCGGTGCCGGCCCCGGCGGTTACATTGCCGCCATCCGCGCCGCGCAACTCGGTTTCAAGACCGCATGTATCGATGCTTTCAAAGGTCCCGATGGCCAGCCGGCACTGGGGGGCACCTGCCTGAACGTCGGCTGCATCCCGTCCAAGGCCCTGCTGCAATCGTCCGAGCATTTCCACACCCTGAACCACGGTTTCGCTGAGCACGGCATTACCGTCAAGGGCGCCAGCTTCGACCCGGCCCAGATGATCGCCCGCAAGGACGGCATCGTGCAGAAGCTCACCAGCGGCGTGGCCTTCCTGTTCAAGAAGAACAAAGTCACCAGCCTCCACGGTCTGGGCAGCCTCAAGGGCCGCGACAGCGAAAAGTGGCAGCTGGAAGTCCGTGATGGCGACAAGGTCGACACCGTGACCGCCACCCACGTCATCGTGGCCACCGGTTCGCGGCCGCGCCCGCTGCCGGGTGTCGAGATCGACAACAAGAACGTGCTGGACAACACCGGGGCCCTGGCGCTGACCAGCACGCCCAAGCGCCTTGGCGTGATCGGCGCCGGCGTGATCGGCCTGGAAATGGGCTCGGTCTGGGCCCGTCTGGGCAGCGAAGTGACCATTCTGGAAGCGCTGCCGAATTTCCTCGGCGCCGCCGATGGCCAGATCGCCCGCGAAGCGCTGCGCACCCTGACCAAGGATACCGGTCTGAACATCCAGACCGGCGTCAAGATTGGTGCCATCAAGACCGGCAAGACCATCAGCGTCGACTATGAGAAGGACGGCAAGGCCGAGACCCTGACCGTCGACAAGCTGATCGTGGCGGTCGGCCGCGTGCCGAACACGGATGGCCTGAATGGCGCTGCGGTCAATCTGCAGATGGATGAGCGTGGCTTTATCGTGGTGGATGACAGCTGCCATACCAACTTGCCGAATGTCTGGGCCATTGGCGACGTGGTGCGCGGTCCGATGCTGGCACACAAGGCGATGGAAGAGGGCGTCGCCGTGGCCGAGCGTATCGCCGGTCAGAAGCCGCATGTGGATTTCGCCTCGATTCCGTGGGTGATCTACACTTCGCCGGAGATCGCCTGGGTCGGCAAGACCGAAGAGCAGCTGAAAGCTGCCGGTATCGCCTACAAGAAGGGCACGGCCACCTTCGCCGCCAACGGTCGTGCCCTGGGCATGGGCCAGGCGCAAGGCACGGTCAAGCTGCTGGCCGATGCCGAAACCGACCGCATCCTCGGCATGCACGTGATCGGGCCGATGGCTTCCGAGCTGATCACCGAAGGCGTGCTGTCGTTGGAGTTCAAGGCCGCGAGCGAAGACCTCGCCCGTATCGTGCATGCGCATCCGAGTCTGTCGGAAGCGGTGCATGAAGCTGCGCTGGCCTGCGACAAGCGTGCCCTGCACGGATAACAAGTAAAACCCCGGGACGGGCGCAAGCCCGTCCATGAAGAAGCTGCAAATCAGCCACCATCGGGCGCGGCGGACCTGGTCCGCCACCCAGTGAAAAGGAAACCATAGATGAACCTCCACGAATACCAAGCGAAAGCGCTGCTGGCCAAGTACGGTCTGCCGGTGCAGCAGGGTGTACTGGCCGCTTCGCCGGAAGAAGCTGCGGCCGCGTTCGACAAGCTCGGCGGCAAGTTCGCCGTGATCAAGGCCCAGGTGCATGCCGGTGGCCGCGGCAAGGCCGGTGGCGTCAAAGTGGTCAAGAGCCGCGAAGAAGCCGCCGACGTGACCCGCTCGCTGATCGGCACCCGCCTGGTGACCTACCAGACGGATGCGCTGGGTCAGCCGGTGCACTCGGTGCTGGTCTGCGAAGACATGTACCCGGTCGAACGCGAGCTGTACCTGGGCGCTGTGGTCGATCGTGGCAGCCGTCGCGTGACCTTCATGGCCTCCACCGAAGGCGGTGTGGAAATCGAGAAGGTGGCGGAAGAAACCCCGGAAAAGATCATCAAGGTGACGGTGGACCCGCTGGTCGGCATGCAGCCGTGCCAGGCACGTGAAGTGGCCTTCGCCCTCAACCTGAAGGGTGAGCAGATCGCCGCCTTCACCAAGCTGATGCTGGGCGCCTACCAGGCCTTCATCGACAACGATTTCGCCCTGTTCGAAATCAACCCGCTGGCCGTACGTGCCAACGGCGCACTGGCTTGCGTGGATGCCAAGATCGGTCTGGACAGCAATGCCCTGTACCGTCATCCGGATCTGCTGGTGCAACGCGACAAGAGCCAGGAAAACGAACGCGAGCTGAAGGCTTCCGAGTTCGACCTGAACTACGTGGCGCTGGAAGGCAATATCGGCTGCATGGTGAATGGTGCCGGTCTGGCCATGGCCACCATGGACATCATCAAGCTGTACGGCGGCCAGCCGGCCAACTTCCTCGACGTGGGTGGCGGTGCCACCAAGGAGCGCGTCATCGAGGCGTTCAAGCTGATCCTGGCCGATCCGTCGGTCGAGGGCGTGCTGATCAACATCTTCGGTGGCATCGTGCGTTGCGACATGATCGCCGAAGCGATCATCGCTGCCGTCAAGGAAGTGAAAGTGACCGTACCGGTGGTGGTGCGTCTGGAAGGCAACAATGCCGAACTGGGCGCCAAGCTGCTGTCCGAGTCCGGCCTGCAACTGACCCCGGCCGATGGCCTCGCCGACGCTGCCGCCAAGATCGTGGCTGCCGTCAAGGCCTAACCCAGCACACAAAGGATTGAAGAATGAGCGTACTCGTAAATAAAGACACCAAGGTGCTGGTGCAGGGCTTTACCGGCAAGAACGGCACCTTCCACGCCGAGCAGTGCATGGCCTACGGCACCCAGATCGTCGGCGGTGTAACCCCGGGCAAGGGCGGTGCGAGCCACCTGGGCCGTCCGGTGTTCAACACCATGAACGAAGCGGTGCGTGAAACCGGCGCCAATGCCTCGGTCATCTTCGTGCCGGCGCCGTTCGTGCTCGACTCCATCGTCGAAGCCGTGGATTCCGGCATCGAACTGATCGTCTGCATTACTGAAGGCGTGCCGACGCTGGACATGCTCAAGGCCAAGCGCTACATCGAAACCGTCGGCGGCGTGACCCTGATCGGTCCGAACTGCCCGGGCATCATCACGCCGGGGGAGTGCAAGATCGGCATTATGCCGGGACACATCCACCGTCGCGGCAAGATCGGCATCATCTCGCGTTCCGGCACCCTGACCTACGAAGCCGTGGCGCAGACCACCAAGCTGGGCCTGGGGCAGACCACCTGCATCGGCATTGGCGGCGACCCGATCCCGGGCCTGAACCATGTCGGTGCCCTGAAGCTGTTCCAGGACGATCCGGAAACCGAAGCCATCGTGATGATCGGTGAAATCGGCGGTACCGCCGAAGAAGAAGCGGCCGAGTTCATCCAGTCCGAGGTGAACAAGCCGGTCGTCGGCTACATCGCCGGTGTGACGGCGCCCAAGGGCAAGCGCATGGGCCACGCCGGTGCCATCATCTCCGGCGGCAAGGGCACGGCCGAAGAGAAGTTCCGCGCCTTTGAAAAGGCTGGCATGGCCTATACCCGCAGCCCGGCGGAAATCGGCAGCACCATGCTGGAGCTGCTGAAGAGCAAGGGCATGGCGTAAGTGTCCTCTAAGTCGTAGCTGAAATGGCGCCGTGCAGACGGCGCCATTTTTTATTTTGGCAACTGCCACTCGCCGCTGCGGGTGAACGGAATGCGCCCCCAGCCGTTCAGCCCGTCCAGATAACCATTGATCTGGTAGTTGAGGCTGGTTTTGCCCTGCTGCATGGCGGCGCCGGCCAGTTGCAGCCAGTCGATGAGCGAGGTGTGCACCGTCAGCGGCACCAGGCTCTCGCCCATGGCCGGCACAGAGATCGGCTGGTTGCTCAGCCCGTTGGCCACCTTCTTGCCATTGGCCATCAGTTCGAACGACAGCCCCTGGGCATTCAGTGCCGTCTCGTTGGGGTTCTGCACCCGCAGGGTCACGGTGAAGTCCTGCGAGAGCAGGGTGGTCTTGCCGGTTTCAATATTGGCGACCTGTACATCGGGTTTCTTCAGGGCCAGATTGCTGCAGCCGACCAGCAAGGCCAGCAGCATGGCCATCAGGCCCCATTTGAGGTGTTGCATCCATTTCATGGCATTTTTCCCAAAACATCCTGCGTGACCTGAATCCAGGCGCGCGCAGCGTGTGACAGATAGACATCCTTTTGCCAGATCAGTCCGAGGCTCCAGACAATCTGGTCTTCATCCAGCTGGACCACATCGAACGGCCAGCTTTCCAGGCGGTCGGCGACCGAGCGCGGCAGCAGCGCAATGCCCAGATTGGCGTTGACCATGGCGACAATGAAGTCCCAGTGGGCACTGCGTCCGGCAATGCGGATGGGTTTGCCCAGCTGGGCAAATCCATCGAGGATGCGGCGACTGAGGGTAAAGTCTTCCGGATAGAACACGATGGGCCAGTCTGCCACATCTGCCAGCTTGACGGATTGTTTCCCTTGCCAGGGTGAACCGGCCGGCGCCACCACGCACAGCGGATCACGCACAAAGCCGAATTGTTCGAAGGTTTGAGAATCGACCGGCAAGACCGCTGCACCGATTTCCAGCTGTCCGGTCCGTACGCTGTTCTCGATGGCCAGTGCGCCATCCTCCACCATTTTGAGTTCGATATTCGGATATTGTTCACGGAATGCACTGACGACCGGGGCCAGAAACGCCCCACCGGACATCGGTGGCAGGCCGACCACCAGCTCGCCGCGCTCCAGCGACACCAGGTCCGCCATTTCAGCTTTCATGCGGTTCATCGCCGCCATGACATCCTGGCCGCGATCAAAGGCCACCCGGCCTGCGTCGGTCAGGCGAAAGCTGCGGCCTTCGCGAATGAACAGGGGCATGCCCAGTTCATCCTCCAGGTGCTTCATCATCTTGCTGATGGTCGGCTGGGTGACAAACAACTTCTCGGCAGCGCGGGTAAAGCTTTGTTGCCGAACTACTTCTGTGAAATAACGCAGGGCGCGAATGTCCATCTATAACATTCCATATTGGAATCGATTTTATAATATTAATTCATTTTTAGAATGTTAGCAGCCTGCCTATACTAGCGACTCTCCCTGTGTTGTGTTGTGTTGTGTTCTCAATCGCAAGATTGAGTAGTCAGTTCCTGCCAGTGGTGCCAGCCGAAGTGCTGGGGGTGTACCCGGGACTCGGGGCGCTCTGGCCGGAATGACGATTTGCCGGCAGCGGGGGGAAGGTGGTTCAGGCAGGATTGCCGCGCCAGAAGATTTCAGCAGGTTGCGCCCAGTGCGCAACCGGCAGGCAGGCTACCAGAAGGTAGTCAAAGCCGAAGGGGAAAAAGAACAAGACGACCCCGGATAAACAGATTGTTGTTGTACCAGTTCCCTGTGTGCTGTGTGGGCACCATCGCGGAAGTTTTTCTCCGTATGTCCCATAACGAGCGTTGATTCGGGCCGGCTAATCGCCGGCCCTTTTTTTTTGCCCGCACTACACCGGATCTCCGCCCTCAGGCTGGCGGCAGTGTACCGGCCAATGGCGCAGTTCGATGCTCACGCCTCGCGCACGCAGGTTGCGCAACTCATTTTCCAGCACGTCCAGAGCATCCAGATCAATGGTATCCATATGCTCTGCATCAATCACCAGCGCCGCCCGGTCCGGGACACAGGCCAATCGCTGTTTGAGCAGCGGACGGTTCATGAAGGACACATCCTGATTGAGGACCAGCAGGTAGTCATCGCCCGCAATGGTCATGTGCAGGTTGTTCTTCAGTTGTCGCCACAGCATGAAGCCGATGCTGGTCAGCACCCCAAGCACAATACCGCTGAGGAGGTCCAGCATCATCGCTCCCAGCAACGTGACCACGAAGGGCAGTGATTCCTGTCGGGGTCGGTGCAGCATGGATCGCAACAGAACAGGATTGGCCAGCTTCCAGCCGGTGAGCAACAGGATGGCCGCCAGACTGGCCAGCGGTACCAGACGAATCAGCGGGATCAGCCAGGCCACGCTGAGAAGCAGCAACAAGCCATGCAGGATGGTGGACCAGCGGGTGCGTGCTCCGGCCTGAATATTGGCCGAGCTGCGAACGATCACGGCCGTCAGTGGCAGACTGCCCAGCAACCCGGCCAGCAAATTGCCTGTCCCCTGCGCCAGTAACTCTCTTTTCAGCGGGGCGGGTGGCAGGCTGGGGCGCAGCTGTTGCATGGCCTCCAGACTGAGCAAGGTCTCCAGGCTGGCAATGAGCGCGAGTTCCAGCGCGATTTGCCAGAGCACCGGATGCGTCAGCCAGGACCAGTCAGGCGTTGGCAGCCACTGTGCCCATTCGGACCAGCCGGGGAGTGGTGGCAAGTTGACAAATGCGCTGGCGGGGAGAGACAGGCTGGGGAAAAACCGGGGCAAAGCCCAGGCGAGCATGGCCGATGCGATGACCGCCAGGATGGGCACGGGCAGGCGCCTGAGCCTGGCCGGCCAGGCGATCAGCAAACACAAGGTGAGCAGCCCGGCCAGCAGTGGCGCGGGCAACCAGACGCCGAAACCGGTATCAAGATGCCACAGTCCCAGTGCCTCCTGCTGGACGGCGGTATGGCGGGCAATCAGTGCATCGGTGTCGTGCAGACCGGGCAAGCGGCCCATTCCCAGCAGTACCGGTAGCTGGCGCAGCACCAGCGTCGCGCCAATGGCGGCCAGCATCCCCTTGATGACCGCGGCAGGAATGAAGCCCATCAGCCGGTGAAACCCGGTCAGCCCCAGCAGCCATTGCATGACGCCGGCGAGCGAGGTTGCCACCAGCAAACCGGGAAAACCAATCTGGCCGATGGCATTGACCACAATGAGAATCAACCCGGCCGCCGGCCCGCTGACGCTGACCTGAGAGCCGCTGCCGAGCCCGATGACGATGCCGCCGAGGATGCCGGCCATGATGCCTGCCTGAGGCGGCACGCCACAGGCACTGGCGATGCCCAGGCAGAGGGGCAGGGCGACCAGATAAACCACCAGTGCGGCGCCGACTTCGCGAGTGATGTCATTCAGCTGCATATCACGCTCCCGGATGGGGCAGGCGCCGCAGGCGGCCGCTGCCCAGATCAAACATCAGGCCATGCAGGACCGGGCGGCGCCGGGCTTGCCGGATCAAAGGCAGTTGCGCCAGTTGTTCGAGTTGGGTCATGACGCTCAACTGCGCCAGACAATCGATCCGTTCGGCCTCTTGCCCGAAGGCCTGCAGATCGCTGGCATGACGCCGGGCCAACTGTACCAGTGGTTGCAAATGACGCCCCAGTGAAGAGTCTTCTGCAAAGCTGCCCTCGAGTGCCGCTCGCACACCACCGCAACCACTATGGGCGCAGATCACGATATGCGGGACTTGCAGCACCTCGACCGCGTACTCCAGGGCGCTCATGGCGGTGCCATGCTGATCGAGCAGCAAGTTGGCGATATGGCGATAAACAAAGAGTTCGCCGGGTGCGGCGTTGGTCAGTCGCTCGGCAGGTACCCGGCTGTCGGCACAGCCGACCCAGAAGACCGATGGCCGTTGCCCGCGGCTCAGGTGCAGAAACGCCTCCGGGTCGCGGGCCCGGCAGCGTTCTGCCCAGGCCTGATTGGCGATGAGTAATCGATTGACAGTTTCCATGGCTCTCTATTTTTCTATAGCTGTTGTAAATATTCGGATGTGTGATTACATCCGGATAAAAAATAGAGATCGTGCCAGCGATGGACTACTGATCTTTGGTATCAAGCCCGTGTAAAGGACGAGGGGGCAGGGTTCAATTCGCCGTCTGCGACGGGAGGGCGCCATGACAGGCACAGGGCTCACCTTCGGCGGCCTGTACCAGCGTCTGCAGAATCCCGCAATGAGCGGCATCACTGCTGTGCTGGCAACGCTGGCGCAAGGTCAGCAGTTGCTGCTCCAGCAGTCGCAGCGACTCCAGTTGCTGGTGCACACTCTTGATATGCTGGTCGATCAACTGGTTGATCTCTTCGCAGGCCAGTGAAGGGTCGGCGCGGAAATTGGCCAGCTGACGGATTTCGGCCAGGGAAATGCCCAGCGAACGACAGTGCAGGATGAAGTTCAGCTCACCCAGGTGGTCGCTGCGATAATGGCGATAGCCCGAGGCGCTGCGCTCGGGCGCCGACAGCAGTTTTTCCTTCTCGTAGAAGCGGATGGTTTCCACCTCACAGCCTGCCAGTTTGGCCAGTTCTCCAATCAGCATCAAGACTCTCGCAAAAAAGTGCTTGACCCTATAGTAGCTTCAGGGTGTGGAATTCGCTACAACAGTAATGCACGGCAAGGATAGCGTGATGAGCGAGTCGATTTTCCGGAAGCAGGGCTGCGGTTGCCAGGGACATGCCTGCGAGCCGAAGCATGAGCATGAGCATGAGCATGAGCACCAGCATGAGCACCAGCATGAGCATGCCGCGGGTGGCTGCTGCGGCAGTCAGGCCGCCTTGCAAAGCCGTCTGAGCGAACAGACTGGCGCGCTGCGGACGTCGCTGCGTATCCAGGCCATGGACTGTCCGACCGAAGCGCGGCTGATTGAAAAAGCACTGGCCCAGGTGCCGGGTGTGACCGGGCTGCATTTTGACTTCTTCGAACGCATCCTGACCATCGAGCACCATCAGCTCGACATCGACCAGGTCATCCGTGCCATCGGCCATGTCGGCATGCAGGCCGAGCCTCTGCAGGCAGTGGACGCGCCGGTGGCTACGGCCCGTCATCCCCTGCGTGAAACCGGTTTCCTCCTTTCCGGCCTGGCTGCGGTGGCCGCCGAAGGCGTGGCCTGGGTGTCGACCGATCATCATCCGCTGGTGATCGCCCTGGTGTTGATCTCGATTGCCTGCGGCGGTCTGCCGACGCTGAGAAAGGGCTGGATTGCCCTGCGTTCACGGGTGATGAACATCCATTTCCTCATGGCCCTGGCGGTCACCGGGGCGCTGATCATCGGTCAGTGGCCGGAAGCGGCCATGGTGCTGTTCCTGTTCAGTCTGGCGGAAAAACTCGAGGCCATGTCGCTGGCCCGGGTCGGACAGGCCGTGCGTGAATTGATGAGCCTGGCTCCGGCCACGGCCTGGCTGGCCGATGCCCGGTCCGGCTGGCGCGAGGTGCCGGTGGCCGAGGTGGCTGTCGGCAGCCGACTGCGGGTGCGTCCGGGCGAACGCGTGCCGCTGGATGGCGAGATCATCGCGGGCGAAAGCAGCTTCAATGAGGCACCGATTACCGGCGAGAGTCTGCCGCGCGACAAGGGGGTAGGGGGCACTGTCTTTGCCGGCAGCATCAATGGCCAGGGCCTGATCGAAATGGTCAGCCATGCCGCCGCGGACGGCTCGGTGCTGGCGCGCATCATCGACAGCGTCCGCGATGCCCAGGCCTCGCGTGCGCCGACTCAGCGCTTCATCGACCGGTTTGCGCTGATTTACACGCCGGTCGTGGTACTGCTGGCCGTGGCGGCGGCAATCCTGCTGCCCTGGTTCGGACTGATGCCGGCACGTGAAGCGTTCTATCAGTCGCTGGTGCTGCTGGTGATTGCCTGCCCTTGCGCCATGGTGATTGCCACGCCGGTGACGCTGGTCAGTGCGCTGGCTTCTGCCGCGCGGCAGGGATTGTTGATCAAGGGTGGCGAGGCGCTGGAAACTGCCGCCCGCGTCAAGGCCGTGGCCTTCGACAAGACCGGTACCCTGACCACCGGGCAGACCGAGGTGGTGGGGATCCAGCCCTTTGATGCGCAGAGCGAAGAAGCCGTCCTGACGCTGGCCGCCGCCCTGGATGCCCATTCCACACACCCCCTGGCGCGCGCCCTGCAGCGCGCGGCCAGTGAGCGGGCCCTGAGCTTGCCCGTGGCCGAAGGCCTGAGCGAACAGGCTGGTCTGGGAGTGCAGGGACGCATCGATGGGCGCCTGTATGCCATGGGCAGCCGGCGCATGGCCGAACAGGCCGGTGCCTTGAATGATGCGCTGTTGCAGGCTCTGGATCATGTCGAGGCCAAGGGGCAGGCCGCCCTGGTGCTGATGGCTGAGCAGCAGGTGCTGGCACTGATCGCCGTGGCGGACAAGCCACGTCATGACGCGGCCGACAGCGTGTCACGCCTCGCGGCACTGGGGGTGCACAGCGTCATTCTGTCCGGCGATAACCAGCGCGTCGTGGACAGCCTGGCCCAGGTGGCCGGCATCGAGGAGGCGCACGGTGCCCTGTTGCCACAGGACAAGCTGCAGCAGATCGAAGCGCTGCAGCGCCGTTACGGTGTCGTGGCCATGGTTGGCGACGGGGTGAATGATGCGCCGGCGCTGGCACGGGCCGATCTGGGTATCGCCATGGGCGCGGCCTCGGATACGGCGCTGGAAACCGCCTCGGTCGCCCTGATGGAGGATCGCCTGAGCAAGCTGCCGCCAATGTTTGCCCTGGCACGCCGTACCATGCGGGTACTGTATTTCAATCTGGGGCTGGCACTGGCGATCAAACTGGTGTTCTTTGCCCTGGCGCTGGCAGGTCATGCTTCTTTGTGGATGGCGGTGTTTGCCGATGTGGGCGCCAGTCTGATGGTGGTCGGCAATGGCTTGCGGCTGGCAGGTCAGCGCGGAGATCAGGCGTAGGTGTTGATCAGGCTGCCGCTCGTGGCGGTAGCACTTTCGGTGGTACCACTGGCCGAGTAGGTGGGGCTGGCAGCTTGATCCGGGCTGCCAGCCTGTTGTTTTTGCATCTGTTGCTCGCGCAGTTGCGCCTCCGCCCTGGCGATCATCTGCTGGGCGCTGGCAGCCACCTTGCGATCCTGCGGCGAGGGATCAGCCGGTGCCAGCGCCGCCTTTTCCATTTGGCGTGCCAGGGCAATGGTTTGCTGCGGCGAACTGCCGGTGGAAATGGCGATCGGCACCTCGCCGGCAATGGCATACTGCTTGCCATCCGGTCCGGTCTGATAGGTAAAGCTGGCGCCACCGGTCGCCAGACCGCCGGCGGCCGCCATGTGTGCCTGTTCATGGGCACGCACGTCGCGGTCGGCGGCCTGCAAATCGGCCACCTGCTTTTGCTGCGCCGGTGTCAGCGGCTGGCCATTGCTGCCCGTCGGTGCAGGGAAGCCACTGTAGCTGCTGGCAGATATGCTTGATATCGACATGGAATCAACACCTTGTGATTCTTTATCATAGCACCACATGACGGATGGCATCATGGTGCTTGTTTACTCAGGAGACGCGAATGGCTGAGCGAGAGCTGGTGATGTCGGTGCTGATGACACCCGACATGGCGAATTTTTCCGGTAACGTTCACGGTGGCGTGCTGCTCAAGCTGCTGGATCAGGTGGCCTATGCCTGTGCCAGTCGCTATGCCGGCAGTTATGTGGTGACGCTGTCGGTCGACCAGGTGCTGTTCAAGCAGCCGATCCACGTCGGAGAGCTGGTGACCTTTCTGGCCTGCGTCAATCACGCCGGCCGCACCTCGATGGAGGTCGGGATCAAGGTGGTGGCGGAGAACATCCAGCAGCGCATGGTTCGTCATACCAACAGTTGTTACTTCACCATGGTCGCCCTGCAAGAGGGCAAGCCGGTTGCCGTGCCTCCTCTGACACTGGAAACCGACGAGCAGAAAAAGCGTTTTCGCCAGGCGGAAATCCGCCGCAAGATGCGCATCGAGGCCGAAGCGCGCATGCGCGAGCTGGCAGACGATTGATCCGGCCCGGGGCGGCAGGCACAATGCTTGCCCTGTTCTGATGGAGTCACCATGTCCGACTTTTCACGCCCGCCAGTGCGTTTTGGCATCATCGGTGCCGGCAGCATTGCGCGCCGCTTTGTCGATTCGCTGCAGGCGGTGCCCGAGGCCTGCCTGACCCATGTCTGGGCACGCCGTCCCGAGGCTGCCGCCGACTTGGCGGCACGGGGGCAGGCCCAGGTCTGCGCCGGGCTGGCGGACCTGCTGGCCAGCGAGGTGGAGGCGATCTACATCGCCACCCTGCACGACAGTCATGCCGACTATGCCTGCCAGGCGCTGGCCGCCGGCAAGGCCGTGCTGTGCGAAAAACCTGCCGCCCTCAATGCCCGTCAGCTGGAGCAGGTGCTGCAAGGTGCCAGACAGCATGGCCGGCTCTTCATGGAGGCCATGAAGCCACCATTTTTCCCCCTCTATCAGCGTCTGCGCCAGCAGCTTGCCAAAGACCCGATCGGTCCGGTCCGGCTGGTGCGCGCCGGCTTTGCCAGTGCCGGCCTGCCGGCCGGTCATAGTGTCTTTCGTCATGAGCAGGCGGGTGGTGGCTTGCTGGACGTTGGCATCTACGGTGCGTTTCTGGCCGTGGACTGGTTGGGTGAGGCGCGTACAGTGCAGACCCTGGGTCGCCTGAGCGGCGAGGGCATTGATCTGTTTGCCAGCCTGAATGTCGGTTTTGACGACGGCTTTGCCCAGCTGTATAGCGGGCTGGATGTCTGCGGCAAGGGGGACGCCCTGCTCGCCGGGACGCGCGGGCATGTCACCCTGCACGACAAGTGGTGGAATCCGGCCCGGGCCACCATTCAGTACCAGGATGGCCGCGTGGTCGAACTGGATGAACCGGTCAGCGGTGGCGGCCTGAATTATGAAACCGCGCATTTCTGCCAGTTGCTGCGGGCCGGCGGACTGGAAAGCCCGATTCTGAGCCACACGCACTCGCGGCGCATGATTGCCCTGCTGGATCAGGCGCGCAGTGCGCTGGGCGTGCGCTACCGGGGAGAATAGCCTTGTTCCGTCTTGTGCATGAAGATCCGCGCTTTTTCCTGATCGACAAGCAGGCGGGAGTCAGCTTTCACCATCAGGGGGAAGAAACCGGGCTGGTGGAGGCAGTGCGCGCCGGGCTGGGGGAGGTCTGGCCGGTTCACCGCCTGGATCGCATGACCTCGGGCTTGCTGTTGCTGGCACGTTCACCCGACGTGGCGCGGGCATTGTCGCAACAACTGGCTGAGCGGCAGATGGACAAGCTCTATCTGGCGCTGTCGGATCGCAAGCCGGGCAAGAAACAGGGACTGATCAGCGGTGACATGCTCAAGGGAAGGGGCGGGGCCTGGCGGCTGACGAGTGCGCAGCACCAGCCGGCGCGCACCCGCTTCCTCAGTACGTCGCTGCAGCCGGGCATCCGGCTGTTCTTTCTCAAGCCGCTGACCGGCAAGACCCACCAGCTGCGGGTGGCCATGAAGAGTCTGGGGGCACCGATTCTGGGCGATCCGCTCTATCATCCGGCCAGCCAGCCGCCGGTCGATCGCGGCTATCTGCATGCCTGGTCGCTGCGCTTTCGTCTGGGGGAAGAGGTCTTTGATTTCGAATGTCCGCCAACCGAGGGCGAATGGTTTCGTCTGCCGGCCCTGCATGCCCTGCTGACGCAGGCAGACTGGCGTCCGGCGAACCTGCGCGACCGGCTTTAGACCGGCGTGTAGCGGCTCAGGGTCACCCCGGCGCTGGCCATGTCGTCCGCAAAGCCGTCACCGGCCAGCCAGGCCCACTCCAGCGGGCGCGTGGCCGAGATCGGGTCCGGGCGCTCATCGGGGTCTCCGGGATGGCACATGATCAGTCCGCCATCCGGCATGGTCTGCAGCCAGTGACGCATCAGACCGGCAAAGTCGGCCGCCGGCGTCAGCGAGTACAGGCCGGCAAACCAGTCCGGCCCTTGCAGGCCATGTTGTTGCAAGTGGCCCGAGAAACCGGCGCAACATCCCCGCAGTACCCGTCCCTTGAACGCGCTGTCACCGGCATCAGCCAGTCGGTCCGGGCGCCGGATATAAGGCTTGTCCGCGGCTGGCCAGCGCAGGGCGATGGCATCGGTCATGGCGTTGCGTACCACCGGCAGGGCATGCACGTGCTGATGGCCATCGAGATAATCCGGCAAGCGCCCCAGCTTGTCGGCGAAGGCATCGATCTGCTGCAGCCATTGATGGCACAGCTGCTGCCGGGACAGGGTCCGCAGCTGGCTCATCAGCAGCCAGTAGCCCAGTCCGCGCACCGGCTGGCCGAGTGCTTCGGTCAGGTTGAAATGCAGGCCGACATCCACGGCACGGTCTGATAGTTCCGGGGCCAGTTCAGGCCAGCAATCCGACAAGGAAAACACACTGGTGGCCGACAACCTGCCCGCATCGATCAGTGCCAGAATGCCGCGGCTGATGGCGGGGGACTGGGCAAAATCATCGGCGCAGAGAATCAGGCGGCGCATCAGGCGGCACTCCGGCTGCGAAAGGCCCACAGTTTGCTCAGCACAAATGTCAGGGCAGCGACCGTGAACAACACGATCAGCAAAGCGACGCGGTAATCCAGCGGGGTATAGCGCAACAGCAGCGCATACAGGCTTTCATTGACGGCAAAACTCAGGCAGGCAATGCCGAAAAAGCGCGGCAAAGCCTGGTGGTGCGGTACCGAGACCTGGCCGAAAGTCAGCTGGCGGTGTCCCCAGTAGCTGACCTGAAAGGCCACCAGAAAGCCGACGATATTCGCCAGCAGCGGGGCCAGCCCCAGCGGCGTCAAAAAAACTGTCACCACCACGAAGTGCACGATCAGTGCGCTGATGCCGACCACGCCGAACCAGAACAGCTGTTGCTTCACTCGCGGCCCTCGGCACTGCCGGTCAGATGGGTGATCCGGCTGACAAAATAGGCCGGACGCAGCTTGACCTCGGTGAAGATGCGGCCGATGTACTCGCCCAGCACACCGATGGACAGCAACTGCACGCCGCCGAGGAACATGATGCCGACCGTCAGGGTCGGCCAGCCGTGCTGGTCATTGCCAAACAGCAGGGTTTCCACCAGCACGAACAGGGCATAGGCGATCGAGGCCAGCGAGATGCAGCTGCCGATCAGGGTCCAGACGCGCAGGGGGACATTGGAGAAGGCCGTCAGGCCGGTGAGCCCGAGGCCGAGCAGACGATACAGGTTGAAGCTGCTCTTGCCGCCGCGGCGGTCGTTGGTGTGGGTTTCCACCCCCAGCCGGGTAAAGCCCACCCAGTTGTACAGCCCCTTCATGAAACGGTTGCGCTCAGGCATCTGGCGCAGGGCATGCAGAATGCAGCGGTCCAGCACACGGAAATCCTGGGTGTTTTCCGGAATCTTCAGCTGGGCGCCGGTATTGAGCAGGGCATAGAACACACGGGTAAACCAGCGCTTGGCCAGGGTTTCGCCGTCACGACTGGCGCGCACGCTGTAGACCATGTCATAGCCCTTGCGCCAGTTGGCCAGGAAGGCCGGAATCATCTCGGGCGGATGCTGGAAGTCACCGTCGATCAGCACGGCCACATCACCACGCGCCAGGTCGATACCGGCGGTCAGTGCCAGCTCCTTGCCGAAGTTGCGTGACAGTTGCACCAGCGTGACCGGCAGGTGCTCCTTGATCCCCAGTACCCGCTCCACCGTGGCGTCGCGGCTGCCGTCATCCACCACGATCAGCTCATGACGCAGGCCTTCTGCCTGCAGGATCTGATGCAGGGTCTGCAGCAGGGGGACAATATTGTCGGCCTCGTTGAATGCGGGGACGATGCAGCTGACCAGCGGGTCGGCTGGCCGCTCGGATGCACGCAATTGCAAAAGATATTCTGGAACGAAATCGTCGGTCATGACAGATCCTGGTCAGGCAGCGCCGTGTTTTTTACGTAACAGCAGGGTGACTTCACCCGGGTTGTGAAAGCGTCCGATTTCTTCAAAAGCGTCCTTCACCGCCTGGGGCAGGGTCGGATAATCGCTGAGTGAAGTGGCAATGTAATCCACCGTATTGTCGTCCAGCAGCGCCAGCGCTGCCTGCGGCTCGATACTGGTGTGGACCCGTCCCTGCGAATAGAACTCTGCCGAGAATTCGCGACGGGTATCCCAATACAGCAAATGGCTGTAGGGCGCGGGATGATCCGCCTGCCAGGCGCGTACCAGCGACACCTGGGAACGACCAACCTTGCCAGGCCAGAGCTGGAAGGCCAGTGTGGCCGCCAGCGTCAGTACACCGGCCGACAGCCCCAGCCCGATGACCAGACCGGCCCCGGCCCGGCGGCGGCGCCACAGTTCGGCGAACAGCAGCGCAAATCCCGCCACCATCGGCAGCGGATAGGGAAAAATGATGTTGCCGGACAAGGTGAAGAAAGCCAGAGTCATCAGCGACCACAAGCCAATATAGGACATCCAGCCATCATTCGGCTCGCCCGGCAGGGCCGGACGACGGCGCAGCAGCCAGAAAATTGCCAGCGGCGACCAGGGCAGCAGCCCGGCAAAAGCGAATGGCCAGATCATGCCGTGCGGCGTGGCATGGGCAAAACCATATCGATCCCCCTTCCAGCCCGGGTCCAGGAAGCGGTGAACGTGCTCGCCCATGATGAAGTAGTTGAGGAAGCCCGGCGTGCGGATTTCGGCCAGGATGTACCAGGGCACCCCGATGGCCAGCAGCAGCAACAGACCACCGAACCACGGCAGTCCACGCCACATGGTCATCCATTCGCGCCGCAGACACAGCCAGATGAAGATCGGCATGCCGACCAGCACGATGGTCAGCGGCCCCTTGGCCAGCAGGCCCAGCCCCAGGGCGGCAAAAAACAGATAGCCCCACAGCCGGCTGTTCTCGCGCAGGGCAAACCAGAAGGCCACCTGGGCCAGCGTCACGCAGAACAGCAGCGACGGGTCGGTCATCACCGTACCGGCGCACAGATAGAACAGCACGCCGCCGGCCAGGGCCAGCACGGCAATCCAGGCCGCTTCCTCACCCTGACGGCGACGCGCCAGCAGAAAGGTCAGCCAGCCGGTCGCGATCCCCAGCAGCAGCGCCGGCAGACGCACGGCGAAAGCATTCACGCCAAACAGCCCCATCGAGGCAGCGGACAGCCAGGTCGACAGGGGTGGCTTGGCCCAGAACGGCACACCATAGTCGTGCAGCGGAGTCACCCAGTTGCCGGTCTCAAGCATCTTGCGGGCGATTTCCGCGTAGCGCGCTTCCGTGGTGTCGTTGAGCGGGATGAAAAACATCGCCAGCAGCCGGATTGTCAGCAGCGCCAGCAACACCATCACCACGCGCCGTTTGGTCTTGTCCATGTCAATTCCTGCCAGCCGTGTTTATAGCAACCTGCGATTTTATACCAGCAAGGCTTAATATGCTTTTAAAGCTGACGCTTTCCTACAAAAAAACCGCATAAAAAAAGCCACAGCAGCCGCTGTGGCTTGATTGAAGCGTCCGGTTCCGTGTCGGTCAGGCTTCGATATGCATCATCTTCTGCAGCTTGCGCGACAGCAGGAACAGAATCAGCGAGGCAAAGCCGGCCATCACGACAAACAGCATGAAGAAGTCATGCAGGTTGGTGATGGTGTAGCCGAGGAAAACCGGCGGGGCCATTTTCGGATCCGGATACAGACCGGACAGCACACCGGCAAACTTGTTGGCGGCAAAGTTGGACAGGAACCAGATCCCCATCATCAGGCTGGTAAAGCGGGCTGGCGACAGTTTGACCACCAGCGACAGGCCGACCGGCGACAGGCACAGTTCACCAAAGGTGTGCAGCATGTACAGGCTGACCAGCCACATCATGCTGACCTTGACGCCCGGTTGCCGGCCATCGACACCGAACGCAATCACCAGATAACCGACGGCCAGCAGGAACAGGCCGATGGCCATCTTGGTCGGCGAGGCCGGCTCCATGCCGCGCTGACCCAGCTTGCCCCACAGCCAGGCAAACACCGGGGCGAACAGCACGATACCCACCGGGTTGATCGACTGGAAGTACGAAGCCGGCACCACAAAGCCCAGCAGGTTGCGGTTGGTCTGCTCGTCGGCGAAGAACGTCAGCGACGCCCCGGCCTGCTCGAAGGCGGACCAGAAGAAGATCACGAACAGCGACACGATCAGGATGACCGCCAGGCGTTCATAGTCCTTGCGCGTCAGCGGCTCATGGCTGACCGCACTCTGACCGTCGGCATCGCGTGCCGGCTTGAGACCGATGGCACGACCCTCCGGGGTCACCAGCAGGGCATTCTTCAGCGTGACAAAAATGGCAAGGCTGAACAGCATGCCGCAGCCTGCTGCCAGGAAGCCCCACTTGAAGTCATGCGGATTGCCAGTGTCCCCCAGCGTGCCGCAGACCAGCGGTGCAATCAGTGCACCGGCATTGATGCCCATGTAGAAGATGGTGAATGCCGCATCGACGCGCTTGTCGCCGGCCGGGTACAGCTGCCCCACCATGGAGGAGATGTTCGGCTTGAACAGGCCGTTGCCGGCAATCAGAACCCCGAGACCGATGTACATCAGGGTGGTGGCCGAAGCGATCGACTGGCTGAACACCGAGCCGGAGAAGAACAGCAGGAACTGGCCTGCTGCCATCAGCAGCCCGCCGGCAATGATCGAGCGGCGATTACCCCAGAAACGGTCGGCGATGTAGCCACCGGCCAGCGGGGTCAGATAGACCAGGCTGGTAAAGGTGCCATAGACGCTGGAGGCATGTGCCTTGTCCAGCATCAGGGCCTTGACCATGAAAAGTACGAAAATGGCGCGCATGCCGTAGTAGCTGAAACGTTCCCACATTTCAGTCACGAAGAGCAGGTACAGCCCCTTGGGATGTGATTGTTTGATCATGAAAAGATTTCCTTGTCCGCGAACTTGAGAAGACCAACGACATTATGTTTTTTTGTTATGTCCCATTCATTTGACGCTTCGATGGGGTTTTGCATCATAGCGATATTCTTATTTTCATTGGTAATATTTCCATAAAAATGTAATGACAAGAGGATTGTTTCCTGATTTTTTGATATAAGTCTGTGGATTTTTACTAATCGGTTGACATAAATGGCCAATGTGGGCATAGCGTTTTGACGATTGATGCTGAATGAGGCGTGTTTGCGTCTGAGCAAACTCATGGAATATTTTTTTCTTGTATGAGAAATGGGTGATGGAGTAGTCTGAGATAGTGCTGACAAAAAGCACACTTGTCCTAACCCACTGATTTCGAGTTGAAGATGGATGCTCACACGTATCGGGCCGTGATCCCGAACTGGTATACGGTCGACATCGTCCTGACCTACGACTTTCCTCGCGTCTGATTCCCTTGCGCGCTTGCGCAGCCCGTTTTTTCCAAAAATTCAGATTTCGCTAATGTGTGGCCAACATGCCATTGCCAATGCAGGCAGGCCTCGTTGCGCCCAGGGAGAGTAAACATGGCTCGTCGTATTCCTGAACCGTTCCGTATCAAGATGGTTGAACCCATTCACCAGACCACCCCGGAGTACCGCCGCCAGGCCTTGGCCGAGGCCGGCTGGAACCCGTTCCTGCTGCATGGCGATGATGTCTACATTGATTTGCTGACGGACAGCGGAACCGGCGCCATGAGCGACCGGCAATGGGCTGGCCTGATGATGGGCGACGAATCCTATGCCGGCAGCCGCAACTTCTACCATCTGGAACAGACGGTACGCGAAGTGTTCGGTTACCAGCACGTGATGCCGACCCACCAGGGTCGTGGTGCGGAACAGATCCTGTTCCCGGAGCTGGTCAAGCGCAAAGCCGGCAAGTCGCCGGTGTTCCTGTCCAACTACCATTTCGACACCACCAAGGCCCACGTCGAAATGGCCGGCGCCCGCGCACTCAATGTTCTGACACCTGCCGCACTGGATACCCAGAAAGCCTATGACTGGAAGGGCGACTTCGACCTGGAAGGCCTGAAAACCGCGATCAGCACCCATGGCGTGGACAACGTCGCCGGTGTGATCGTGACGGTGACGTGTAATAGTGCCGGTGGTCAGCCTGTCTCGATGGGCAACATTCGTGCCGTCAGCCAGCTGGCCCGCCAGCATGGTATTCCGGTCATTCTGGATGCCGCCCGTTTCTCGGAAAACGCCTGGTTCATCAAGCACCGTGACCGCGATTACGCTGACAGCCCGATCCAGGACATCGTGCGTGAAATGTTCAGCTATGGCGATATCTTTACCATGTCTGCCAAGAAAGACGGCCTGGTGAATATCGGTGGTCTGTGCTGCTTCCGCGACGACCTGGATCTGTTCCGTGCGGTACAGGTGCGCTGCGTGGCCATGGAAGGCTTCGTCACCTATGGTGGCCTGGCCGGTCGCGATATGGAAGCGCTGGCCATCGGTCTGAAAGAGGGCATGAATCACGACTACCTCAGCTATCGTATTGCCCAGGTGGCCTATCTGGGTGAGCGTCTGGCCGAGGGAGGGGTGCCGGTGCAGACCCCGACCGGCGGACATGCCGTGTTTGTCGATGCCAAGCTGATGCTGCCGCATATCCCGGCGCACCAGTTCCCGGCCCATTCGCTGGCCTGCGAACTGTATCTGGAAGGCGGGATTCGTGGTGTGGAAATCGGTTCGCTGCTGCTGGGACGCAATCCGGCCACGGGTGAACAAGAGCCCTCTTCCTTCGAACTGCTGCGGCTGACCATTCCGCGTCGTGTCTACACCAATGACCACATGGACTACATCGCCGATTGCCTGATCGACCTGAACGCACGTGCCAAGAGCATTCGTGGTCTGACCTTCGAATACGAACCGCCGATCCTGCGTCACTTCACCGCCCGCCTCAAGCCAGTCTGAGTCCTGCTGTCCGGCTGGAGATCAAGGCGCCCTCGGGCGCCTTTTTTCATGCTGACAGCCAGGGGTGTCAATCAGGCAAAACCGCAAAACCGCGGTGCTTTCACCAAAGACCGCCGGCAGGGATGGTCGAAGAATGCGCGTGCATGCCCAGTCCATCCCGATGGACGCCTCTTATCCGATGACTCTAAGTGAAAGGATGTCATGCTAGCCATTTCTCCCAGGGCAGATTTTTATACTTGTCTGGCGGCCAATGCGAGCCCTGCCGCTAGCGCTGTTCATGGACCCAGTGCGCCACCGGCGAAGGATCTGCCGGGTGGAGATCGCCCGCGTCATTATTTTCATTCTGCCAGCGGCATGAGCTGGTCTGAGTTCATAAAGACCCGGGAGGGTCAGTGCTGCCTGGCGGAGTTCAAGGACGGAATCAGACAGTTGAAGGAGGCCGCCAGCCAGGCGATCGGGACAGAGAACACGAGCCATCGCTGCCAGCAGCATTTGCAGGGGCTGATCGACAGAATCGTGACTGCCAGCTACAGCCAGCATGACATGGAGAGCTTGCTGGGTCAGGGCAAGCAATATCTGGAATTGCTGTGTTCACTGCTTGCCAAAGGCGGCATCCCGCAAGATGAGCGGGCCCGCCTGCTGATTGATCTGGGGGACAATGTACAGGCTTGCGGTCCTGGCGCCTTCAGTGCCCTGTATCGGACTTGCGAGGCCTTGAGCCTGCGGCTCTCGGGGCTCCCCGGCGAGGTGCAGAAGATCAAGGAGCAAATCACCGACCAGTGCTGCCAGGTCTTTGCCGAACGCTATTTCGGACACCTGGACGCCTATCCATATAATGAAGTGCATATCGTGAACGCGCTGAAAAACCGCCTGGCACCCAGTATTGGCCTGAGCATCTGCGGCGAGGTCTTCAGCAATGTCTGGCAGGCGCAATTGAATGATGAGCTCATTAACGAGTGTCTGGAGGCATTGCTGACCAGGCTGCATCCGGGGGCGGTGGCCTGGCAACTGGCCGGCCAGGTGCAGGAAAAGCTGAAGGCCGCGCTGACGCCAGCCCATGCGGGCTGTCTGGACGAGGAGCAACTGGCGGCGATCCGCCAGGAGACCTCGATTGATCTGGAGATGTCCGATGTCACCCGCCTGGACGAAGACTACATGCCAGCCGGCGTGCCGCCGGATCCGAGCCTGATTACCCGCCGTATCCTCCGGCAGATGGCAGGCAACTGCTTTCCGGCAGAGGCCTATCCCGAAGTGCATCTCGTCAAATGGTCGCAGAATCAGGCGTCCACCACCCTGGTCGCCCAGGCCGACGTATTCTGGTGTCAAGATGCGCTATCGGGGGATGCCAGGAATAGCCAACCCCGTCCGCTGCAAGTCGCAGACCTCAACCAGCTGGTACAGGCACTGGATGCCGGGCGGGAGCATCCGTTGCACAGCGCGCTGCGCCGCTACCTGCCCCAGATGGTCGATCAACTGATCGAGCACGCTCCGCCCGATGACTTGCTGGCCATGCCGGCTGCCTTGCTGAGGGATCCGGCATGTCTGACGCGTTTTCTGTGCCGGCTGGGACCTGAACGGGCGCATCAGTATCTGCAGCGTCAGCCCGGGAGCGAGCTGACCTATGTCGAGGATGGCCAGCGCTATTTGCCCGCCTTGCTGGCCGTGCTGAAGTCAGGCAGGCATGCCGGGCTGGAGGACACCTGTCTGAACCTATACCGTCAGCTGGCCGAGGCGGGAGAGGGGGGCTGGCTGCAATCGCACTGCCATTCCCTGATGGCCAGCCAAGTGACGCTCTATGCCAAGTTCATGGATATGCTGCAACAGGCTGAGGCCAGTCACGCGTCATGGGTGGCGCCTTGTCTGGTCTATCCCGGGCTGAGCCTGCTGCAACCCCGACTGCTGGGCTGCTGGCAGGCACCCAAGACCCCACAGGAAACGGCCCTGCTGCAGCTATATGCCCAGTTCTGCGCACAGCTCTGCCAGATGGGCCGTCTGAACCAGAAAAGTTTGACGTCCTATCTGCTGCCTACGGCGGATGATGCATGGCCCATCGCGACGCGGGCTCAGGCTCGCCTGCATGCTGCCTGGGTGAGGCAGAAACTGCAGCTCATTGTGCCGGATGTCGCCAAGGCATTGCCTCCCGTGCGGCTGAACGCTGAACAGTGGCAGAGCCTGCTCTCCGAGAGCCAGCCGCGGCTCGCGCGTGAAGTCGCCGAGGTTCTGGTCGATATGAAACGCCGTTCTGAACTGGATGTGCCTAGGCTGACAAGCTGGCTGGCGCAGGGGGTGCGTCAGTTGCTGACCAGCAGCCTGCCTCAGGATTTTTCTCACTATGCCGATTTGCTGACGACGCTGCTGCACGACAAGGTGCTGCGACCGGATCAATTGTGTGCGCTGATCGGCGCGACGGAGCGACCGTTGCTGCTGGAGGACTTGTTGTTCCGGAATTCCTTCCCCGGGAATATCAAACGCTTTGGCGAGCTGCTGCGCCAGTTGTCGAGCCGCGGATTGCTGGCAGACGAGCAGGTTGCGAAGGCTCTGCAGCTGGATGTGGCGTACTGTCGCGCCTTGCGCAATGGTCCGTCAGCCAGGCTGGTTGAGTATTGCCAGGTTTTGCTGGCCATTGACACGGAACCGGCCCAAGCGTTGCTCAAAGGGGTTCTGGAACCATGGCGCGATGGGTCGAACCCCCGTGTCAGGGCCCTGCAGACAGGTGACATCGGCGTGATGGATCTGTATCGGAAAATGGAGAGGAAGGAAGCTGAACAGCGGCAGGCGGCAGGGTTGCTCAGGTAAGCGGTGTACCCGGGCAACCCCGAAGAAGCGCGGTCAGAGGGTGTAACTCTTCAGAATGCGAATTTGCTCCTTGGCCAGCTCGTCGAGTTCATCGGACAGTCGGGCGGTTTCCTCCGATGCCTGGCTGGCTTCCACGGCCATGCCGGCCACTTGCTCCACCCGGGCAGCGATGGTCTGGCTGGCCGCACCTTGTTCGCTGATGGCCTGACTGATTTCACCGACCTGCTCGGAGGCCAGGCGCGTGGCCTCGCCGATTTCGCGGATCGACTTGTCGGCCAGGTCGGCACGTTGCTCACCGGTCTGGACCAGGTTCTCCACATTTGACATCTGATTGGTGGCGCTGTGGGCGTAATCACGCATCTTGGTGATGGTGGCGCCAATTTCCAGCGTCGATTGCGCCGTGCGCTCCGCCAGCTTGCGCACTTCGTCGGCGACCACGGCAAAACCGCGTCCCTGTTCGCCGGCACGGGCTGCCTCGATGGCGGCATTGAGCGCCAGCAGATTGGTCTGGTCGGCGATGTCACGGATGATCTGGATGACGTTGGCCACCTGGGTGCTTTCTTCGTCCAGCTTGCGGATGCTCTCTGCCGCCTCCTCCACCACGTCGGCGATATTGTGGATATCGCTGATGGTTTCACTGATCGAAGCCGCCCCCTGCTTGGCCTTCTCTCCGGCGTTTTGCGCGCCGTCACGGGTATCGCTGGCACGATCAGCCACATGGGTGATGCTGACGGTCATCTGCTCGATGGAGGCTGCCATGGCCGAGGAGGCCTCGCTCTGCACATTGGCACTCTGCGAGACTTTATTGGAGGCCTGTGTCACCGAGTTGGCCAGCAGCGCCACGCGGTCCGCCCCCTGCAGGATGGTGCGCAGATTGTCCTGCAGCCGCTCCAGCAGCTCGTTGAAGTTGGCCGATGTTTCGCCGATTTCGTCCCGGCGCAGAACCGGTGCTCGCTGGGTCAGGTTCAGACTTTCCCGGACATTTTTCATGGTGTCCTTCAGTGCCAGCAGGCTGCTGCGCATATTGCGCACCATACGAATGCCGAACAGGGCCGACAGGGCGCCGGAGATAACGATCAGGCCGAGCATGAAATTGCGTGCCAGCTCATAGTTGGCCTTGTTGGCATCCGACACGTCCACACCGAGGTCGTAATTCATCTTGAGGTGGCTGGCGAAGGCCTTGGTCAGATTGTCGCTGGCCTGGGCAAAGCCGGTGTAGCTGGCCTGCATGGCGGCCTGGTCATTGGCATGTACCGCCTTGACGAAGATATCGCGCTCGGCACGCCAGGCTTTGAGCGCGGCCACATCCTCTTTGAACAGGGTCGGGTCCTGTGCCGAGTAATAATCGACCTTGGCCTGACCGATGGCTCGCACGTCCTCATCGGTATAGCTCGAGACGTACTGCGACATGGTCTTGTCCATGGAGGCATCGATGTCGGCCATTTTTTTCTCGATGTCCGGGCGGGCTGCCGGGGTGGCGATCGGTAGCAGCAGCGCGTTGATGCGCAACTGATCCGAGGCGGCGGCCAGGTCGCTCATCTGCTGGATGGCCGGGATGACATATTTCATGCTGTAGTCAAAGCGGTCCTGCGATTGCGACAACTTGAGCATGCCGATGAGTCCGACCAGCAGCAGGGCAAAAAAGCCCAGGGCCAGCGTGGCCGTCAGTTGCTGGGTCAGCGAAAACTGGCGTTTCATGTGATTCCCCCCTTGCGCCGGCCGGTCGTGCCGCGCCGGCCAGATGTTTGTTCCTTGATTATAGATATTCTTCTGTCAATGCCGGTTGTACAGGTTCTGCTTTATTGGCCCACAGGCTGTGCCTGGACATCTGCGGTGGCCGGCAGGCCATCGCTGCCTGCCGTCAGTGCCTGGGTGGCATGCGCACGCAGCTCACCGCCGGCATAGACCTGAGTATCAATTTCGTAATGACCCCCGCTGTGGATAGCCTGGCGGTCATAGGGCAGGGCATAGACCAGCGGGTTTTTCTGCGGGCGGTTGATAAACTGCTCGCTCAGCACGCTGGCGGCACCCCCGCTGCCGCTGACATCCAGTAGGCGTTGCCGCACCATGAGCTCTTTGGCTGTCATCAGGCTGGCCGGCAACTGAATGTTGCCGTTCAGGCTGGCCGGCTGGTAGGGCGTGCTGGCGCAGGCAGCGAGCAACAGGGCGCAGGACAGGGCGGTCAACAGTGGTTTGACGGACAACATGGTGTTTCTCCTGTTTGGCAAACGAAAGCGGCATTGGACGTCATTTGCCGCGCGGATGCAATAACGCCGTCGCTGACGACGGCGTTGTGTGGACCGGGAATCGGCTTACTCGCCGATGAAGCTCGATTTTTCCCGGGTCTTCAGCGACGGATCATCCGCCCGACTGATGGTGAAGTGAATTTCGTGGCTACCCTTGGTGGCTACTTCCGGCTGTGCCTGAACACGCACACCGACCAAGCGGTTATCGCCCGGGCGAACCAGTATTTCCTTCTCATCGGCCTGCAGTCGCAGATCCGGCATGCCGTCAACGGTCAGCGTGAAGCGCTGCGGCTGGTCGGTGACGTTCATGATGCGGATGCTGTAGCTGTTTTCCAGCCAGCCATCATCGGTTTCCCGTACCAGAGAAGCGCGGTCGCGGATGATGTCTACCTTGAAGGGCAGGCGCAGGAAGAATGCCGTCGCCGCCGTGGTGATGACCACCAGCAAAACCAGCGAATACATGATGACGCGCGGTCGCAGGATGCGCTGCTTGATCTGGTCCCGCGTGAACTTGCCTTCCTGCACATTTTCGGTGGTGTAGCTGATCAGGCCGCGCGGGTAGCCCATTTTGTCCATGACTTCGTCACAGGCATCAATACAGGCGGCACAGCCGATGCATTCATATTGCAGACCGTCACGGATGTCGATGCCCACCGGGCAGACCTGGACACAGATACCGCAGTTGATGCAACTGCCCAGTCCGGCATCCTTCGGGTCGATCCCTTTCTTGCGTGCTCCGCGTGGTTCGCCGCGGGCTTCGTCGTAAGAAATGATCAGCGTGTCGCGGTCGAACATCACACTCTGGAAGCGGGCGTAGGGACACATGTACTTACAGACCTGCTCGCGCATATGGGCGGCAAACAGATAGGTAAAGCCGGCGTAGAAGAAGATCCAGAAGGTTTCCCAGGGACCGTAGTTGAAGGTCGGGGCGGCCGCCACCAGATCGCGGATTGGCGTGTAGTAGCCGACCAGAGTAAAGCCGGTCCACAGCGAGAACACGATCATGATGCCGTGCTTGATGGTCTTGGTGACGAACTTGCGTCCGTTCATGGCCTGCTTGTCCAGCTTTTGCCGCTTGATGTGGTCGCCTTCCACCAGGCGTTCGATCCACAGCATGACCTCGGTGTAGACGGTTTGCGGACAGGCGTAGCCACACCACAGACGTCCGGCGATGGTGGTCCACAGGAACAGGCCGAAGGCACAGCACATCAGCAGGGCGGACAGATAGACGAAGTCCTGCGGCCAGATGGTCAGGCCGAACAGGTAGAACTTGCGGTTGACCAGATCGAACAGCAATGCCTGGCGTCCGTTCCAGGTGACCCAGGGCATGCCGAGGTAGAACAATTGGGTGCCGAACAGGAACAGCAGGCGCCATTTGGCGAAGATCCCGCGCACGTCGCGCGGGTAGAGCTTGCGAGATTTTTCGTACAACGAAATGGATTGCTCTTTCGGGCTTTCCACCTTGGCCTTGATGTCCTTCAGTGAATCCGACATGGTCGTTTCCCCTAGGAGAATGATCTAAAGTTCACTTTTATGAATTTTACATCATTCTTATGGTTCTAAGGTTATAACCTTAGAATGATTTGTTATGTTGAAACGCCACAGCCCGCTTGCGCGGGCTGTGGCGATCAACCGGAATTACTGAGCCGGTTGTTGCGGCAGATTGGACAGACCCCAGACATAGGCGGCCAGCAGGTGCACCTTGCCTTCACCCAGGAAGTCCTTCCAGGCCGGCATCTGGTTGTTGCGGCCGTTGGTGATGGTTTCGATGATGGTCTTCTCGGTACCACCATACAGCCATACACCACTCGGGTGCGTCAGGTTCGGCGCACCAAGCTGCTGGTTGCCATGGCCATCCGGTCCGTGGCAGGTGGCGCAGATGGTCTTGAAGGTCGACTCGCCACGGGCGGCACGGTCGGCATCATGCTTCTTGCCGGCGATGGACAGCACGTAGTTGGCCACATCCTTGACCTTCTCTTCACCCAGTACCGAACCCCAGGCCGGCATCTGGCCATGACGGCCACCGAGGATGGTGGTCTTGATGGTTTGCGGATCCCCGCCATACTGCCAGTCGTGGTGAACCAGGTTCGGGAAGCCCTTGGCACCGCGGGCATCCGAGCCATGGCACTGGATGCAATAGGTCTGGAACAGACGCTGCCCCATTTCATGTGCCTGCGGATCGGCGGCGACAGCCTTCAGGTCCATCGACAGGTACTTGTTGTACATCGGCAGGTACTTGGCTTCGGCCTGGGCACGCTCTTCATTGTACTGACCGACCGACGTCCAGTTGCGCAAGCCCTTGAACGTGCCGAGACCGGGGTACAGCACCAGGTACACGGCGCCGAAGGCCAGGGTCAGATAAAACAGCATCATCCACCAGCGCGGCAGGGGATTGTTGTACTCCTGCAGGTCCCCGTCCCACACATGGCCCATGGTTTCGGCCTGCTCACCCGGCTTGACCGTTGTTTTCGACTGGGTAATCAACAGCGCGGCCATGCCGATAAAGCCGACGATCACGATTACCGTGATGTAGATCCCCCAAAAACCGCTGACAAAATCACTCATCATCTCGCTCCATTGCCGGATTGTTGTTCACCGTTATCTCGCGGCGTGTCATCGTCGTCGATGATCATCTTCGCAACGTCGTTGTAGCGTTTCTTCGAGCGCTTGCTGTAAGCCACCCAGGCAAACACCAGAAACGATGCAAAGCAGAAAACGGTAAACAGCTCACGGGCAAAATTGGTCCAGTCCATGGCTTAACGCACGTTCTTCAGTGCAAGGCCGAGGCTTTGCAGGTAGGCGATCAGCGCATCCATTTCGGACTTGCCCTCGACTTCCGACTTGGCATTGGCGATGTCCTGATCGGTGTACGGAACACCGACCATGCGCAGGGCACGCATCTTGGCCTGAACGTCATCCGAATCCGCCAGATTCTTGGCCAGCCACGGGAATGCCGGCATGTTCGATTCCGGCACGACATCACGCGGATTCATCAGGTGGACACGATGCCATTCGTCGGAGTAGCGGCCACCAACGCGGGCCAGATCCGGGCCGTTACGCTTGGAGCCCCACTGGAACGGATGGTCGTACACCGATTCGCCGGCGACGGAGTAGTGACCGTAACGCTCGGTTTCGGCGCGGAACGGACGGATCATCTGCGAGTGGCAGACATAGCAGCCTTCGCGGATATAGATGTCACGACCGGTCAGCTCCAGCGCGCTGTACGGCTTGAGACCGGCGATCGGCTGGGTCGTGGATTTCTGGAAGGCCAGCGGAACAATTTCCACCAGGCCGGCAATACTGATCACGATCAGGGTGAACACGATCAGGAAGCCGACATGTTCTTCGACAAGTTTCTGGATCTTATCCATTTTTTATTCTGCCTTTCCGCTCAGTGGCCTTGGCCAGCCAGCGCCGGGATCTTGGCGTCGACAGCCTTGCCTGCATTGATGGTGCGGAACACGTTGTAACCCATGATCAGCATGCCTGCGAGATAGAACAGGCCGCCGAGCGTCCGGACGATCAGGTACGGGTGAACTGCCTTGACCACTTCCACGAAGGCGTAGGTCAGGGTGCCGTCCGGGTTGATTGCACGCCACATCAGACCTTCGGTCACACCGGCAATCCACATCGAGGCGATGTAGAGCACCACGCCGACGGTGGCAATCCAGAAGTGCACTTCGATCAGCTTGATGCTGAACATTTCTTCACGGTTCCACAGACGCGGGATCAGGTAGTAGATGGCACCGATCGTGATGAAGCCCACCCAGCCCAGCGCACCGGAGTGCACGTGGCCGATACCCCAGTCGGAGTAGTGCGACAGGGCGTTCACGGTCTTGATCGACATCATCGGACCTTCGAAGGTCGACATGCCGTAGAACGACAGCGAAACGATGAGGAACTTCAGGATCGGGTCGGTACGCAGTTTGTGCCAGGCGCCGGACAGGGTCATGATGCCGTTGATCATGCCGCCCCAGCTCGGTGCCAGCAGCACCAGCGAGAACACCATGCCCAGCGACTGGGTCCAGTCAGGCAGCGCCGTGTAGTGCAGATGGTGCGGACCCGCCCACATATAGGTGAAGATCAGCGCCCAGAAGTGCACCACCGACAGACGGTAGGAGTAGATCGGGCGACCGGCCTGTTTCGGGACGAAGTAGTACATCATGCCGAGGAAGGCGGCGGTCAGGAAGAAGCCCACGGCATTGTGGCCATACCACCATTGCACCATGGCATCGACGGCGCCGGAGTAGGCCGAGTAGGACTTCAGGAACGTCACCGGGATGAAGGCGCTGTTGACGATGTGCAGCAGGGCTACCGCCAGGATGAAGGCGCCGTAGAACCAGTTGGCGACGTAGATGTGCTTGACCTTGCGGATGGCCAGCGTGCCGAAGAACACGATGGCGTACACCACCCAGATCACGGCGATCATGATCTTGATCGGCCATTCCAGTTCGGCGTATTCCTTGCCGAAGGTAATGCCGAGCGGGAAGGAGATGGCCGCACAGACAATCACGAATTGCCATCCCCAGAAGGTGAAGGCTGCCAGTTTGTCGGAGATCAGCCGGACGTTGCAGGTGCGCTGAACCACATAATACGAGGTAGCGAACAGGCCACTGCCGCCGAAGGCAAAGATCACCGCGTTGGTATGCAAGGGGCGCAGACGACCGAAGTGGAACCAGGGCCCGAAATTGAGCTCCGGCCACACCATCTGGGCCGCGATAATGACGCCCACCAGCATGCCGACTATGCCCCATACAACGGTCATGATGGCAAACTGGCGCACCACCTTATAATTATAAGTGGATTGCGTTTCCATTTATGGTTTTCTCCAAGGTTGCGAACTCAGAACGTGAAAAACACTGCAACGCCGCAGAAGACATCTGACCGGGATTACCCGCGATCCGATGTCCGGCAGATTCCTCGTTGAGACATATCCCTTGGTTCGCCAAGCAGCGAACCGAATTTATCCCGTAATGCCTATGCCGTTATTCTATTAACATTCGCCAAACACCAGCGAATTTCAGTGGTCATGAAAATCGCAAGGTTCATTGACCCCGGCGGCTTGCAGGCTTGCTTTGTTATTAAACTAATACCAACAACATTTGCAGTATAATGTCATGGTGTCGACATTAGTTGACCTGCATCAATTTCTTTTGGCGCCCAGCACAATGCCATTAGCAATGTTAGAATGCCGTTTTTGCATTGCAGGATGGTTTCTCATGTCGGTGCCCGTTCTCTATCGCATTCGTCTCCTGTCGCCCGAAGCACATCTGTTCGAAGTCTCCCTCACCGTCAGTCAGCCCGCCAAAAAAGGTCAGCTGTTCCATTTGCCAGCCTGGATTCCCGGCAGTTACATGATTCGCGAGTTTGCGCGCCATATCGTGACACTGCGTGCCGAGAGCGAAGGGCAGGCGGTGGCGCTGCACCAGCTGGACAAGCACAGCTGGCAAGCCGATCCGGTCAGCGGACCGCTGACCCTGCACTATCAGGTGTATGCCTACGATCTGTCGGTGCGCGGCGCTTATCTCGATCAGCAACGCGGCTTTTTCAATGGCACCAGCGTGTTCCTGTCGGTCGAGGGCTATGAGCAAAGTCGCTGTGAAGTCGACATCGAGGCCCCGCGCGGCAAGGGCTACCAGGACTGGCGGGTCGCCACCAGTCTCACGCCCCGTGCCGACAAGCAAAAGCGCGGCGGATTTGGCCGTTACCGGGCCGAGAACTACGATGAGCTGATCGATCACCCGGTCGAGATCGGTACCTTCCAGACCGTGTCGTTCAAGGCCTGTGGCGTGCCGCATGAATTTGTCATCGCCGGCCACTTTACCGCCGACTTGAAGCGCCTGGCGCGTGATGTCAAGAAAATTTGCGAATGGCATATCCGTCTGTTTGGCGAGCCGGCCCCCTTCGAGCGCTATGTCTTCATGCTGCTGGCCGGCAAAGAGATCTATGGGGGGCTGGAGCACCGTAGCTCTACCGCGCTGATGGCCGAACGCGATGATCTGCCGCAACCCGGGGTCAAGGCGGTCAGTGATGGCTATCTGCGCCTGCTGGGTCTGATCAGCCATGAATATTTCCACTCGTGGAACGTCAAGCGACTCAAGCCGGCCGTATTCCAGCCCTATGACCTGACACGGGAAAATCACACCCGCCTGCTGTGGGCCTTCGAGGGCATCACCTCTTACTATGACGACCTGGCACTGCTGCGCAGCGGTCTGATCGACCGCGAACGCTATCTCGGCCTGCTGGCTGAAACCATCACCGGCGTCCTGCGCGGCAATGGTCGTACCAAGCAGACACTGGAAGCGTCCAGCTTTGATGCCTGGACCAAGTATTACCGCCAGGACGAGAACAGCCCCAACAGTATCGTCAGCTATTACACCAAGGGTGCCCTGGTGGCGCTGGCACTGGATTTGTTGATTCGCGACAAGACCGGTGGGGCCAAGTCTCTGGACAATGTCATGCGCCACATGTGGGAAAAATGGCTACGGGATGGCGCCGGCATTGCCGAGGATGAGTGGGAAAAACTGGCTGCCGAGGCCACCGGCCTCGACCTGACGGACTTCTTCGAACATGCACTGCGTTCGACGCGGGATCTGCCCCTGGCCGAGTTGCTGGCGACCCAGGGCGTGACGCTCAGCCTGGATCTGGCTGCCTCGCCCTCAGACCGGGGGGGCTTTGGTGCAGCTAAGCCGGCACCGGAAACACCGCGGGCGACGCTGGGCATCAAGGCCACGGCCGACGCCCTGGGCGTGCGTCTGCAGCAGGTTTGGGATGGCGGGGCCGCCCAGGCGGCCGGTCTGTCCGGCGGCGATGTCATCGTGGCCGTTGACGGTCTGCGTGTCACCGATGCCGACAAGATGCAGGCCCGTCTGGTGCCGGGTCAGCGTGTCAGCGTGCATGCCTTCCGTCGCGACGAACTGCTGACGCTGAGCGTGACTCCGCTGGCTCAGCAGCCCGATGTCTGCCGTTTGTCCCTGATGAAAAAAACCGGCCCCTGGCCGGCTCAGTGAAATCCGCAGCATAGCGGATGGTTGGCAGCGCATCTGCCCTGCCGTATCGACCTCGTAAAAGTGAGTTTGAAAATGACACTCCAGCCTCAAGTCAAGTATCGCCATGATTACCGCCCGACCGCTTTTCTGGTAGACCGGGTTGATCTGAAGTTTGATATCGAAGACGAGTTGACGCGGGTTTCCTCGCGCCTGGTGATCAATCGCAATCCGGCGGCCGAGACGGCCGCTGATCTGGTGCTCGATGGTTCGGCACGACTGACCGGCGTGGTTCTGGATGGCCAGGCCCTGGGCGAAGACCGCTATCAGCTGGTCGATGACCAGCTGACCGTCCGCAATGTGCCGGACAGCTTCATCCTTGAAGTCGAAACCGAAATCGAGCCGGCCAGGAATACCAGCCTGATGGGGCTGTATGCCTCGAATGGCAATCTGTTTACCCAGTGCGAGCCGGAAGGCTTCCGCAAGATCACCTACTATCTGGACCGTCCCGATGTGATGGCCAAGTTCACCACCACCATCGTGGCTGACAAGGTCAAGTTCCCGGCCATGCTGTCCAACGGCAACAAGGTCGGCGAAGGGATGGTCGACAAGAAGCGCCGCTGGGTGAAGTGGGTTGATCCGTATCGCAAGCCGTCCTACCTGTTTGCCATGGTGGCTGGCAAGCTGACCGCGCTGAAAGACAAGTTCATCACCATGAGCGGTCGGGAAGTGGCGCTGGAAATCTGGACCGAACCGGCGGATCAGGACAAGGTGCTGTTCGCCATGGAGGCGGTCAAGCACGCCATGAAGTGGGACGAAGAGCGCTTTGGCCTGGAGTACGACCTCGACATCTACATGATCGTGGCCGTGGGCGACTTCAATATGGGCGCCATGGAGAACAAGGGCCTGAACATTTTCAATACCAAGTACGTGCTGGCGCGCCAGGAAACCGCCACCGACTTCGACTTTGAAGGTGTCGAGCGCGTCATTGGCCACGAGTACTTCCACAACTGGACCGGTAACCGTGTCACCTGCCGCGATTGGTTCCAGCTGTCGCTCAAGGAGGGCCTGACGGTCTTCCGTGATCAGGAGTTCGGTGCCGACATGACCAGTCGCGCTGTCAAGCGCATCGAGGAAGTCAAGGGGCTGCGTGCCATGCAGTTCCCGGAAGATGCCGGTCCGACCGCCCATCCGATCCGTCCCGACAGCTATATCGAAATGAACAACTTCTACACCATGACGGTGTATGAGAAGGGTGCCGAAGTGGTGCGCATGTACCAGACCCTGCTGGGCCGTGACGGCTTCCGCAAGGGCCTGGACCTGTACTTCAAGCGCCATGACGGCCATGCCGTGACCTGCGATGACTTCCGCGCCGCCATGGCCGACGCCAACGATGTCGATCTGAGCCAGTTTGCCCTTTGGTACAGTCAGGCCGGCACGCCGGTGCTGACGGTCAAGGGCCAGTATGACGCCGCCGCACGTACCTATCAGCTGGATGTCAGCCAGTCCTGCCCGGCCACCCCGGGTCAGACGGACAAACAGCCGATGCACATTCCGCTGTCGCTCGGCCTGATTGGAACGGATGGCAAGGATCTGCCGCTGCAGCTGCAGGGTGAAAGCACCGCCGGTGCCACCACCCGCGTGCTGGACATCAAGCAGGCCGAACAGCGCTTCGTGTTCATCAATGTGCCGTGCGAACCAGTCCCGTCGCTGCTGCGTGACTTCTCCGCACCGGTGAATCTGCACATCGACCTGACCGATGCCCAGCTGGCCTTCCTGATGGCCAACGATTCCGACGCCTTTGCGCGCTGGGAAGCGGGGCAGACCCTGTCGCAGCGTGTGCTGCGTCAGATGGTGGCCGATCATCAGGCCGGCCGCGCCCTGGTGGTGCCGGAGCACTTTACCGCCGCCTTTGCCGCCGTGCTGAAGGATACCCTGGCCGATCCGGCCTTCAAGGCGCTGATGCTGACCCTGCCGGGCGAGGGTGAAATGCTGGAGTGGTTCGATGGCGCCGACCCGGCTGCCAACCACCACGTGCGCGATTTCGTGCTGCGTCAGCTGGCGCAGGCACTGCGTGCCGAATGGCGCTCGACCTTCGAGCTGAACCAGACCCGTGAGTACCGTCCTGCCGATGCCGGCCGCCGTGCACTGAAGAACCATGCCCTGGCCATGCTGTGCCTGCTGGATGAGGCCTGGCCGCTGGAGGCCGCCAAGAAGCAGTTCCTGGCTGCCGACAACATGACCGACCAGATGGGCGCGCTGCTTGCCCTGCGCGATCGTGACTCGACCGAGCGTACCGACTGCCTGCTGACCTTCTCCGAGCGCTGGATCGATGATCCGCTGGTGATGGACAAGTATTTTGCCCTGCTGGCCAGCAGCCAGATTCCTTGCGCCCTGGAACATGTCAAGGGGGCGCTGGAACATCCGGCCTTCTCGATCAAGAACCCGAACAAGGTCTACTCGCTGCAACGGACCTTCGGCCGCAACATCCAGCATTTCCATGCTGCCGATGGCAGTGGCTATCGCTTCATGGCCGACCAGGTGCTGCAGATTGATGCCCTCAACCCGTCGGTGGCCAGTCGCCTGGTGGCGGCCTTCAACCGCTGGAAGAAGGTCGAGCCGCAGCGTCAGGCCCTGATGAAGGCAGAACTGGAACGCATGGCGGCCGCCAAGCTGTCCAAGGACGTGTTCGAGATCGTGTCGAAGAACCTCGAACAGGCATGATCATGCCGCCCCTGCGGGGGCGGCCATCCGGACGGGCGTGCGCGATCACGCCCGTTTTTTCATTCAATGGCAAAGCTTTTGGGGAGATACCGTGAAAACGCCTTCGCGTGGCGCCAGCCTGATGCTGCTGCTCGGGCTATGGCTGGTGTGGGGATACAGCTGGACGGCCAGCAAGCTGGGCCTGCCCTATATGTCACCTTTGCAACTGGCATTCTGGCGCACCTTGCTTGGTCTGGTGACCCTGGGGTGTGCCCTGTTGCTGACCGGTCGCAGCGTGCGGCCGACCCCCTTCTGGCCGACCTTCTGGCTCGGCATGGGGCAGACTGCCGGCTTCGGCGCCCTGGCCACCATGGCATTGCTGGCCGGCGGTGCCGGCAAGGTTTCGGTACTGGCCTACACCATGCCGTTCTGGACCCTGCTGCTGGCGCGCGTCACGCTGGATGAACGTTTGTCGTCCATGCAGTGGGGCGCTGTCCTGGTGGCTGCCGTAGGTCTGGTGCTGATCATTCAGCCCTGGCATTTGCACGGCAGCCTGCTGCCCGATCTGCTGGCGCTGGCCAGTGGTCTGTCCTGGGCGCTGGCGGCTGTTCAAGCCAAGCTGCTGCGCAAGGCCCACCGGGTCGATACCCTGGCGCTGACCTTCTGGCAGATGCTTTGGGGGCTGATCCCGCTGGGGTTGCTGGCCTGGCTGATCCCGGCACCGCCCGTGCATGTCAGCTGGACACTGGTCGGCCTGCTGCTCTACCTCGGCGTGCTGGCCTCCGGACTGGGCTGGTTGCTGTGGATGGTCTTGCTGTCACGGCTGACGGCCGGTATGGCCGGACTGAATGTGCTGGCGATCCCCGCCGTGGCGGTACTGCTGGCCTGGCTGCAAATGGGGGAGGTCCCCAATCCGCCCGAAGCCTCGGGCATGCTGATGATTGGCGTGGCCCTGGCGCTGCTGTCCTGGTTGACGGCAGGGCGTGCCACGCCGTCGTCCCGCTGAGGCGGCGGCCTACGGCCAATGACCATGGCTTGACGTCAGCCGCTGGCTACGGTAATCATTCAAGCGTTTGCTTGAATTGCCGCGTCAGACGGCGATCGAACTTGACCATGGGATGGCCGTGAACAATTTGCAGCAAGACCTCTACGTGCCGGTGACGGCAGACGATACCCTGCGCATCAAACGGATCTACCGCGAAGGGGCCGGTGCGCCGGTGCTGATGGTGCATGGTGCCATGGCCAACGGCCGGATCTTCTATTCCAGCTCCGGCAAGGGGCTGGCGCATTACCTGGCGCGAGCCGGTTACGATGTGTTCGTGCTCGACCTGCGCGGTCGCGGGGGCAGCACCCCGCGGATTGATGCCCGGGCGCGCCATGGTCAGACCGAAAGCATCCGTGATGATATCCCGGCGGCACATCGGGCCATTCGTGCCATCAAGGGCCAGGTACCGGTTCACTGGATGGGGCACTCCTGGGGCGGGGTGCTGATGCACAGTGCGTTGCTGCGTGCCCCGGCGCTGATCGACGATGTCGCCTCCTGTGTTTACTTCGCCTCCAAGCGCAGCGTGCGTGTGCGCAATCTTCAGCGCTATCTCAAGGTGGATCTGTTCTGGAACTATCTGGCGCGTGCCATCGTCTCGGTGGTCGGCTATCTGCCGTCACGCGCCATGGGGCTGGGGCCGGATAACGAGAGTGCCGCCAGCCATGGTCACAGCAATCGCTGGGTTCAGGATGATCGTTGGGTCGATCCGGTGGACGGCTACGATTACGGCGCGGCGGCGGCACGACACACCCTGCCGCCCACCCTGTATTTCGCTGCGGCCGATGATCCCTGTCTGGGGCACCGCGACGATGTGCGACGTTTCCGCGATGAGTCCGGGCCGCACCTGTCCCGTCTGCATCTGCTCGGCCGGGAGACCGGCTACCGCCATGATTATGACCATGCCTCCCTGCTGACACATCCCGACGCGGTCGAGGAACATTTCCCCCTGGTGCTGCACTGGCTGGCCGGCCGCCACGACCAGGTGGCGGAGAATCTGTAAAGATTGCCGACAGGTGTGTGCCGCTCTGCATGCTAGAATCGGCTGAAAACAGATTTGAATCATGGAGAAACCAGGATGTCGGGAAACACCTTCGGCTTGTTGTTTACAGTCACCTCCTTCGGCGAGAGCCATGGTCCGGCCATCGGCTGCGTCGTCGATGGCTGTCCGCCGGGCATGGCGCTTGGCGAGGAAGATATCCAGCTGGAACTGGACCGGCGCAAGCCGGGCACCAGCCGCCATGTGACCCAGCGCCGCGAAGAAGACAAGGTCGAAATTCTTTCCGGTGTCTATGAGGGCAAAACCACCGGGACCCCGATTGCCCTGCTGATTCGCAACACCGATCAGCGCTCGCGCGATTACGGCAATATTGCCGATACCTTCCGCCCGGGGCATGCCGATTACACCTACTGGCACAAATACGGCGTGCGCGATCCGCGTGGCGGCGGGCGTTCTTCTGCGCGTGAAACCGCGGTGCGCGTCGCCGCCGGCGCCATTGCCAAGAAGTGGTTGCATGAACAATACGGCATCGTGATTCGCGGCCACATGACCCAGATCGGTGACATCGAGATCCCGTTCACCGACTGGTCTGAAGTGGCGCGCAATCCGTTTTTTGCTGCCGATAGCGCCACGGTTCCCGCGCTGGAGGCCTACATGGACAGTATTCGCAAGCGTCTGGATTCGGTGGGCGCACGCTTGCGGGTGGTGGCCGAGAAGGTCCCGGTGGGTTGGGGTGAACCGGTCTACGATCGGCTGGATGCCGAGATTGCCTATGCCATGATGAGCATCAATGCCGTCAAGGGGGTGGAGATCGGTGCCGGGTTTGCCAGCGTTGCCCAGCTGGGCAGCGAGCATGGCGACGAGCTGACGCCGCAGGGCTTTCTCAGCAACCACGCCGGCGGCATCCTCGGTGGCATCTCTACCGGACAGAACATCGACGTTTCCATCGCCATCAAGCCGACATCCAGCATCGCCACGCCACGGCGTTCGATCGACAGGCAGGGGAACCCGGTGACGCTGGAAACCCACGGCCGCCACGATCCCTGTGTCGGCATTCGTGCGACCCCGATTGCCGAGGCCATGCTGGCGCTGGTGCTGATGGATCATGCGCTGCGTCACCGTGCACAGTGTGGTGATGTGAAGGTCGATACGCCGCGTATTGCCTGAAGCGATGGTTGAAAATGACAGGGCCGGTCAGTCTGACCGGCCCTTTGGTTTGTCTCAGTTATATCCCTGCGGATTCTGCTGCTGCCAGCGCCAGGCATCGCGGCACATATCATCCAGATCGTATTCCGCCCGCCAGCCCATGAGCTGCTGCGCCCGTGTCGGGTCGGCAAAACAGCAGGCAATATCGCCCGGTCGCCGCTCTGCCACCCGGAAGGGGATGCTGCGGCCGCTGGCGCGTTCGAAGGCGCGGATCATCTCCAGCACTGAATAGCCGCGGCCGGTACCCAGGTTCAGGGTATGGACCCCGCTCTGTGCGCGGATCAGATCCAGTGCCTTGACGTGGGCCCGCGCCAGATCCACTACATGAAGATAGTCGCGTACACCGGTGCCATCCGGGGTGGGGTAGTCATTGCCGAATACCTTGAGCTCGGCCAGCTTGCCGACCGCCACCTGGCTGACGAAGGGCAGCAGGTTGTTCGGAATGCCATTGGGGTCTTCGCCGATCAGGCCACTGGGATGGGCGCCGACGGGGTTGAAGTAACGCAGCAGGGCAATGTCCCAGCCGCCTTCGCTGATGGCCAGATCACGCAGGAAGGTTTCGGTCATCAGCTTGGTCTGGCCATAGGGGTTGGTCGGCCCCAGCGGGAAGTCCTCCCCGATGGCCTGTCCCCCGGCATCGCGATACACCGTGGCCGATGAGCTGAAGACGATTCTCCGCACCCCGGCCTGTTGCATGCAGCCCAGCAGATTGAGCGTGCCGGTGAGGTTGTTGTGATAGTAGCGCAACGGCTGGGCCACCGACTCGCCGACCGCCTTGAGGGCGGCAAAGTGAATCACCGCATCGATGGCATGCTGCTCAAACAATTGCTGCAGTGCCGGACGATCCAGCAGATCCAGCTGCCGGAAGGCCACCTGCTGGCCGCTCAGCTGGGCGACACGCTCCAGAACTGCCGGTTTGCTGTTGCTGAAGTTGTCGACAACCAGCACGCGGTGACCGGCTGCCATCAGCTCCAGCAGGGTATGACTGCCAATATAGCCGGCACCGCCGGTGACCAGAATGCTACTCATGGATGAAGTGTCCTGTCGGGATGAGCCTTGGTTGGCATCGGCCTATTTTACCCGTTCTGTGGGGGCTTATGTAGTCGGAGAGCAGAGGATTGGCCGCAGGTTGCATCGACTTGACGTCGTGGATTTTGCAGTTTTATAACGTCTATGCTTAAACAGTTTGTTTAAGATTGATCTTTAAAAAAGGAGCTGCAAATGAAAAAACTGTCTTGCCTGTTTATGACGCTGGCGCTCTTCAGCGGCGTCTCCCTGGCTCAGGTCCAGGCCAGTGCCGACGAGCTCAACAAACGCAATCTGCAGATCAACCGTCATTGCACCGGTATTGTCCAGGCCCGGCTGAACTATGCCAAGTTGCCCTCGGCCGAGCGCGCGTCGCGAGACCGTGAATTCAGCGAGGTGATCGAGGACTGCTACCGGCGTTACATGGTCGAGCACGGCGCGGCCGCACGCTGATGGCTCACATTCGCCCCGGCCAGGTCCGGGGCTTTTTCTTTTCGGCCACCCGCCGACCCTCGGTGCCGGCAAAGCGTGGCCAGCCTGTGAGTATGATGATGAAACATCTTCAGATGGCTGTGCTGGCCAGTCTGCTTTGGCTGCTGGGTGAGCCCGTGCTGGCAGAGGTTGCCAGTGCCGAGCGTCGCAGCGAATCTGTCCGGCGCTTTTGCCTGCGTTCGGTGCGGGTCCTGCAAGGTTATGCCCATCTCCGCGGGGACGAGCGCGCCGAGCGCGACAGGCAGCATCAGGCGCAGATTGAGCAGTGCCAGTGGCGTTATCTCATCGAGCATGTCCGGCTGAGGGGGTAGGATCAGACTCTTGGATGACAATGCAATCAGTCGGTATGGTCATTGTGCTGCGAGCCTGTCTGCCGGGCATGGAATGGGGCAGGTTTTCCTTGCGGTCATCTTTCTGCCGGGGATGCGGGTGAGACGCGCGGAGGAAACAAAAAAAGCGCGGGCCGGAGAGGCCCGCGCTTTTTGGCTCAGAGCTCGAAAGTCAGCCCGAGCAGGGGGGCATGCTGTTGGGCGCCATAGACATCCGAGTCGCCCGGTGCACCGGAAACAATGCGACGCTGCATCACCACCTTGACCGCATGGGCCGGGGCAAACCAGACGATGTTATGGATATCCTCCGGGGCGATGCCGTAGGCGGCTGCGACGCGTTCCTTGGTGAACTGACGGGTCTCGCGCAGCGTTTCGTAGATGGTGTGATCCTTGAACATCACGTCCAGCACCAGCTCGAATGGTCCGGAGTTCTTCGAGCGCACGACGCGCGCGATATCGAGAATGCCGTGTTTCATGCCGAAACTCCTTGCGGGGTGACCTGTTGCATGTGGAAGGGGAACAGCTCTTCCTGCGGCAGATCCATCAGGTGATAAACCGAGAACTCGTACACCACGCCGGCGCGGATATCCGACGGCGAGAACGGCAGCGCCAGGTTGCCGGCGGTGGCGACACGACCCGGATAGCCGTAGTGCAGCAGCGTGGAACGCGTCAGCGAGCAGACGGTATCGGCCGCTTCCTGTGTCGGCGCAACCACTTCCACGACGATCCCCAGTTCATGCGTCTGGGTCTGCTTGACCGGTTCCAGATCGCCCATCACACCGTTCTTGCCATAGATATGGAAGAACACCCTGGCATCGGCGTTGGCACCGAGGTTCTTTTCGACGCGGGCACGCACGGCCTGCAGGATCTCCTCGATCGAGGCGATCATGATCGGGTCTCGCACACCGGCGATGGCGACGGTGCGGTAGCCGATCGGACGCGAGCCTTCCAGCTTGACCTTGTAGGGGGTGTGTTCGTGGCGCGAGCCGGTGACGCGCACCTGACCATTGCCGATGTCTTCGAACTTGCAGCCCTTGAGGTTCAGCACGCCGCCCGGGCCGGGCAGCAGATAGGGGTCGGATTTCTCGTACAGGGTATGGGCGGCAGCCGATTCCGGGGTGAACTTGCGTTCATCGGAGAAGGTTTTCAGCACAAAGCCGGTTTCGTCCAGGATGCCCATGGCGCAGTCGGAGCCCGAGCCCGGGGTGGCCGCGATGGCGGCACACTCGAGAATCTTGCCGCAATGCAGCGCCAGACCTTCATCGTAACCCAGCATGATCGGCAGGGCGGCGAAGCAGGAAGGATCATAGGCACGACCGCCCAGCACCACCTGTGCCCCTGCCTGCAGGGCCTTGATGAACGGTTCCACACCCATCTGGGCCACCAGATTGGTGGTGGCGTCGATGGCTTCGTGGGTCAGCGGCGGCACGAATTCCAGCGACTCGATCTTGCCGGCATCCAGCGCCGCATGGACGGCCTCCTTGGAGACATCGGTCGGGATCACCGCCATCTTGAAGCTCAGCTGCTCTTCGGCGGCGATTTCCAGGATGATCTGGCGGCACCATTCCAGATGCGGTGCCGCGCCGGACCCCCCGGCGGTGCCGATGACCACCGGAATGCCGTTCTTCACCCCTTCGGTGATCATGAAGCGCAGGTCGCGCTTGACACCAGTGCGGTCGGTAAAGGCTTTGCCCGCGCCCAGATAGTAAGGGCCAGGATCGGAGGAACCGCCGTCAACGGCGATCAGGTCGGGTTTTTCGGCGATGGCACGGCGGAAGCTTTCTTCCGGGAAGCCATAACCCAGAATCGCGGTCGGCGACAGGATTTTGAATGCGGGTTTCACTTTGCGCTCCCTTTTGCCTTGAGCTGGGCAATCGTGCGGTGCATTTCGTTGTAAACGATGTTCAGACCTTCATCGAAGCCCATGCCCGGCTTGACCAGCATGCGCATCGGACGGGCGGCCACGGCGAGGTGGACGCAGGTGCGGGCGCTGACGTCGGTCTCGTTGCAGGTGCCGCCCTGGTAGGCTTCCATACCGTTCTGGTTGCAATACAGCACCGAGTCGACGATGTTGTGGATACCGCCCAGGTCCGGGGTCTTGATCTGAACCATGTGGCAGCACTTGGCATCGGTGAAGTCCACGATATCTTCGTAGGTGTTGCACCATTCGTCGGCCACCAGCTTGACCGGCGAGCCCATGCGGGTCAGTTCGGCCGTGATCTTGGCCATGCACTCGATCTGGGCAGCCTTCTCGCCCATGTCGACCGGACCTTCGATGTACAGCGCCAGACCACCGGCGAAGTCTTCCAGACCGGCAATGTATTGCGCCACGCGGATCGGGTCATTGTCGAAGATCAGGCCGATGGTGCCGTAGACGTCGATATGCAGGGCTGGGCGGTAGCTGTTGTCCGGGGCCAGTTGCTTGACGCGTTCGGCCAGCCACTTGACGTAGGCCTGCAGCTTTTCACCCTTGAAGCCCAGCTTTTCTTCCACATTGTTGATCAGGCCGTGCGGCAGGACATCCACGCCCTTGATGATCATCTTGTCGACGGCGTTGTAGCGGTCGTCGCCACTCTGGCCGAACAGCGGGATCGGTTCGGCGATCACCGGCAGATTGTATTCGGCGCAGATCACTTCAGCCTTCAGGCGGCCGGTCGACAGGGCGGTGGCATCCAGCAGGGCCTGGGTCAGACCGTAGCGGATGGCGGTATGCAGGCGCTTGCCTTCCACTTGCAGGTTGTCGAAGAAGCGCGCGTTTTCCAGGAAAGTGCCGACATCACGGCCTTCCAGCAGCGGCTTGATGTGCTTTTCCAGGAAGGGCACGAACTGTTCGCCCAGGAACAGCGGGTCGCGGCCGCCGGCGCCGGAGTATTGCACGGCGGCGCAGTCACCGACGGCCATGGCGCCGTTTTCCAGTTGCAGCAGGACCGAGACACATTCACCCGCCTGACGTACGGCGCGGAAGCCCGGGGTCACCGGTGCACCGGTGTAGTTGAAGCCGTCATGACCGGCACCATTCTTGATGGCTTGCTGGTCGTCGAAGTAGAAGGAGGAATAGCCTGCTACAAACAATGCGCGAATAATTTTCATTTTGCCGGTCTCCCGATCAGGGTACTCTTGGAAATAGCGTAAATATCGTCAACGACCATCTGGAACGACGGGTCACGGCCTTCGGCACGGGCACGTTCGGCAATCAGGTCGCGGTGCAGGGTCAGTACGTCTTGCGGCAGCGGCACATTGCCGGCTTCAAAGACACGGACCGCACCGTGGTTGTCGCGCACCGGCAGCAGTTTGCCGGCATTGCAGGCGGCAGGGGCGAAGGGCACGTCGATCACGCCGGCTTCGAAGGCACGCACGGTACCGACGGCCAGGTCGCCTTCACCCAGTTCGAATACCTTGCTCATGACCGCGCGCACTTCGCGCTTGATCAGATCCACTTCGAAGGCCAGCGCATCACTGTTCGGGAACACCTGATCCTGCACCATGTTCAGAATCTGGCGCGTGGCGTTCAGACCGGCGCGGTTGGCTTCCATGGTCGGAATGCCGCGGGCTTCGTGCGGGGTCTTGACGATGACCTTGGTGGCACCCGACAGGCCGGCAATGGCGCCGCCCCAGGAGATCACCGAGAAAGCCATCGATTCGTTTTCCGGGAAACCGCCCATCCACTGGTGGAACACCGTGGTCAGTTCGAAGTCGTCGAAGCCGGCGGCGCGGAAGTATTCGTCAGCCAGTTCGCGCAGGGCGCGGATGGCGGCGATGTCCTGCACCATGTTGCCGACCTGGCCGTAGCCGACGGTGATCGAGCGCACGCCCTGTTCCAGCGCCAGCAGCCCTTCAATGATGGCCACCGAGTGCGAGATGAACGGCGGCACCAGGGTGCCGGACAGCGGGCCGAACGGTTCGCGGTTGATGCGCACGCCATGTTCTTCATACAGGCCGACCAGACGGTCGCAGTATTGCCAGTCGCGGATCGACTTCTCCAGCGAGACTTTCTTGGCGTAGGGGATGTTGTAGGAGATACCACCACCCTCGTAGGCGCTGAAGCCACCGGCCAGGGTGATTTCCGCCAGCAGGCGGGCATCCGGGGTGCCGTGGCGCACTTGCACCGGTTTGTCGACCGCTTCGACCACACGGCGGCATTCTTCCAGACCATGGTTGACCGCCGGGAAGCCGTTGAGCAGCGAGGTGCCGGCTTCGCGCGACTTGGCGATGCCCTTGGCGGCTTCGTCGTAACGGTTCAGACGGGTATAGGCATCGATGGTGGAGGGCAGCAGATCGCAGGCGGTCTGCAGACCTTGCAGCAGCGCGATGTGCTCATCAACCAGTGCCACGCCGGCACGCGGTTGCGACAGGGTCTTGCCCTCGTCGTCGGCCTTCTTCAGGACCGCCGCGAAGCGCTTGTGCTCCGGCAGCGATTGCTGGTACTTCACGCCATCAGCGAACTTGACGTCCTTGCCGGTCGGCCAGGTCATCAGCACCTGTTCGCGTTCTGCCAGGAAGTCCGACAGCTCGATTTTCTTGTTGATCAGTTCCATGGTGTTTCCCATCATGATTGCGCCAGCATGCTGACACCGGTAAAGGCGGCAGCCTCTGGGTAGTTTCTTGCCACGTTGGCAAGCAACGGAAAGAGATATTGCTCGTCGCGGAAGTACTCGACCTCGGCCGGCAGCAGCACGGTCTTGCCCTTGCTGTCGACCTTGCGTTCGCGGATCCACTCGCCGACATTGAAATCCTTGCTGTTCGACAGCCAGCCACCGGAGCCGATGACCTTCTTTACGCCGGTCAGATCACGGCCGGTCTGCACGTCGACCGTGCCTTCCAGCGTGTAGACCTGGGTCGAGCGCCCGGCATGCCGTTCGCAGGCATAGGCTGCGCAGGCTCCTGCCAGCAAGGTGTCAAAACGCTTGCCCGTGGCGTCGTCCGGCAGGTAATCCGGTTCGGCGGTCACCTTTTCCACATAGTCGTGGAAGGCGGTGATCAGTGCCGGATCATGCTCCAGATGCTCGGCAATCAGCGCTTCGCCGGTTTCGCTGGCGGCCTCGGCCGACACCCGCATCCCCAGATCGCCTTCCACCGTGCGCTTGATCAGCGGTTCCGGCAGACCGCGCTGGATCGCTCCCGGCGGCGGGCACTGGTTGTGCGAAGAGTAGACGTCGGTGGTGGCCCCCCCCATGTCGAGCAACATGAAGTCGTTCCAGCCCGGGACGTTTTCCTGGATATGCCGGGTGAACTCATATACGGCATAAGGCGTCGGAACCGGTTCGGAGCCGGTGGCGGCAATGATTTCGTCCAGGCCCTTGCCCTTGACGATGCGCGACAGAAAGATCGAACGCATGGCCTCGCGGGCCGGATCCGGGTTTTGCTGATCCAGTGCCGGCAGCACGTTTTCCACCACCACCAGATCCTTGTCGCCGAGCAGGTCGGTGACTTCGTCCTGTACCGCACGGTTGCCGGCGTAGACGATAGAGCAGTCCAGCGCGGAGGCAGCCAGCAGCGAGGCATTGTGGCGAATGGTGTCAAAGTGGCCGCCATCCGTCCCGCCGGCAAACAGCAGGATGTCCGGCGGATTCTGTTCCAGCGCGCGGATGTCAGACCGGTTCATGCGATAGGCAAAAACCTGGGTGATCTTGGCACCGGCGGAGTAGGCGGCGACCCGGGCCGATTCAAGGGTGATGGCCGGTACCAGCCCGAGGGCTGCCACCGCCAGGCCACCCTTGGCCGACGAGGAGTAGTTCAGCGTGATTTCACCCGAGCGGATGCGTTCGATGGCGTTGTCGTCATTCAGCAGCTCATTGAGCACCTGATAGAAGCCATTGGCCAGATGTTGCACGGTGGTCGGATGGACCGTCCGTTTCAGCAGTTGCAGCTTTCGATCCCCGACCTCGAACAACGCACCCTTTGTCCAGGTGGAGCCGATATCGATGGAGACGGTTTTCATGCTGCAGCCTCAACAGCCAGATGTTCGCGGGTGTAAGTGGCGATGTCCTGGCGCAGGAACTGAACCACTTGTTCCAGATCGACATCCGGGCCGAAGACGCGGTCAAAACCCATGCCCTTGAAGATCACTTCCACATCCTTGAATTCGCGCTTGCCGATCACCAGGTTGCCACCGACAAACAGCGGGATGCCGTCCAGACCGCGTTCGGTACAGCGGTCGCGCATGCCGATGCAGTCGATTTCGCCGTGACCGTAGATCGAGGAGATCAGGATGGCCTTGGCGTTGGTTTCGATGGCAGCGTCGATGTATTCATCCTGGCTGACCATCACGCCCAGATTGATGACGTTGAAGCCGGCGCGGGCGAACACGTTTTCCAGAATCTTGTTGCCGACAGCGTGACAATCGGAACCGATAACGCCAATGACGATGGTGTCTTGCATGACAAATCTCCCTGTGATGTGTCTGGCTTCTGTCGGTCGGCTTGTGTCGGACCGGCAGGATGCTGATAATTCCTTTGCATCCGGGTTTGCGCGGGTGATGCCTAATTTGCATGGGTTAGTGCGTGCGGCGCATCAACTCTGTATGAGCAAACTCGAATACTTCTGTTGCTCCCATTTTTATTAGTTCCCGCTTATGAAGCAAACGATATAAAATCACTACATAGTGCATTTTTGGAATGAACTGCCATGCGCCGCAAAATCCCTGGTACAGATGTGCTGATCGCTTTTGAAACGGCGGCACGCCATCTGAGCTTCACCCGCGCCGCTGCCGAGCTGAACCTGACCCAGAGCGCGGTTTGCCGCCAGATCGCCGGGCTGGAGCAGTATCTCGGTGTGCCGATGTTCAACCGCATCAAGAAGCGCATCAGCCTGACCGATGCCGGGCAGCAATACGCCAAACAGATACGCGAACACCTGGCCCGGCTGGAGCGCGACACGCTGTCGGTGATGGCGCATGAAGGGGCGGGCGGGGTCCTGGAACTGGCGGTCATTCCCACTTTTGCCACACGCTGGCTCATTCCACGCCTGGGCGAATTCAACAGCCTGCATCCCGAAATCACCCTCAACCTGACCACCCGCGCAGAACCGTTCATGTTCACCGATACCCCGTTCGATGCCGCCATTCACTTTGGCGATCCGGTCTGGCCGGGGGCCGTGGCCGAATTCCTGTTCGGCGAAGAGATCGTGCCGGTATGCAGCCCGAAGCTGCTGGAAAAGGAAAAGCTGCCGCTCGACCCGCACGACCTCAAGCGCTTCACCCTGTTGCACCAGTCGGCGCGCCCGGATGCCTGGCATCAGTGGTTCGACATGCTGCACATTGCCGACATCAATGCCATGCGCGGCCCGCGTTACGAGCTGTTCTCCATGCTGGTAGAAGCCGCACGGGCCGGACTGGGGGTGGCGCTGGTGCCGCGCTTCTTCGTGTTGGGCGAACTGGCCTCGGGGGATTTGCTGGTGCCCTGCACCCATTCGATGAAGAGCGAACGCGGTTACTACCTGGTCTATCCGGAGCGCAAGAGCACCTCGGCCGCATTGCAGATCTTCATGCAATGGCTGGTGGACAAGGCGCAGCGTTACCGTCAGGCCACCCCTTGCGTGGCGGTCATGCCGGGTGAGGAGGGGGAAGGCGGCGTGGAAGCGGGCTGCGGGGTGGTGGTTGCCGGGCGCTGAACACCTGCAGCAAGCTTGATCCACTGCAGTAAAACGTCACGAACAACCGTTACAATGGCGAGGCGGCGCTTTGGGCGCCGCCTGTTTTCACTGGAGCCCCCATGACGCAATCGCATCCCGCTGGCAAGCCGACCTTCCGCTTTTTTGTCCTCAAGCACTTCGTCATCCTGAGCCTGCTGTTCATCGTGCTCAACGGTGTCACCCTGTGGCGGGCCGGCAGCGCAGTGCAGGGCATCGACGTCGTGCGCATGGTGGTGGCGTCCATGGTCGGGGGATGTCTTGGTGCCGTGGTGATGTGGTTCCTGCCGGGGCGCAAGCGCTGACACGGGTCCCTGAGCCGACAGCACTTCGGGCGGTGAGATGACCGTGCCGGGCAGCAAGAGCATTTCTCTTGCTGCCGCAGCCAGCTACAATGACGGGTTGTTGAATAGCTACCAACCCGTTTGGACAATCCATGTTACGCATTACCGAATTGAAGCTGCCGCTGGAGCACCCGGCGGAGGCCCTGCAGGCCGCCATTCTGACCCGCCTCGGCATTCCGGCCGCCCAATTGCACGACTTCACCGTCTACAAGCGCAGCTACGATGCGCGCAAGTCGATGATGATGCTGACCTACATCATCGATGCCCGCGTCGAGCACGAAGACAAGCTGCTGGCCAAGTTCCAGGGCGATCCGCACATCCTGCCCACTCCGGATACCAGCTACCACTTTGTCTGTCAGGCGCCGGCACAGATCGAACACCGCCCGGTGGTGGTCGGCTTTGGCCCCTGTGGCATCTTTGCCGCCCTGATCCTGGCCCAGATGGGCTTCAAGCCGCTGGTGCTGGAGCGCGGCAAGAAAGTGCGCGAACGCACCAAGGACACCTGGGACCTGTGGCGCAAGAACAATCTGCATCCCGAATCGAACGTGCAGTTCGGCGAAGGCGGGGCAGGCACCTTCTCCGACGGCAAGCTCTACAGCCAGGTCAAAGACCCGCGCTTCCTCGGCCGCAAGGTGCTGACCGAGTTCGTCAAGGCCGGTGCGCCGGAAGAAATCCTCTACATCGCCAAGCCGCACATCGGCACTTTCCGTCTGGTGAGCATGGTGGAAAAAATGCGTGCCGAGATTGAGTCGCTGGGCGGCGAGATCCGCTTTCAGCAACGCGTGACCGATGTTCTGATCGAAGACGGCAGGGTGCGCGGCCTGACCCTGGCCAGCGGTGAGCAAATCCGCGCCGATCACGTCGTGATGGCGCTGGGACACAGTGCGCGCGATACCTTCGAGATGCTGCATGAGCGCGGTGTCTTCATGGAAGCCAAGCCGTTCTCGGTTGGCTTCCGCATCGAGCATCCGCAATCGCTGATCGACAAGGTGCGCTGGGGCAAGTACGCCGGCAACGAGATTCTCGGTGCGGCGGACTACAAGCTGGTTCACCATGCCGCCAACGGCCGCTCGGTCTACAGCTTCTGCATGTGCCCGGGGGGACAGGTGGTGGCAGCCACCTCCGAACCGGGACGGGTGGTGACCAATGGCATGAGCCAGTACTCGCGCAACGAGCGCAACGCCAATGCCGGTATCGTGGTCGGCATCACCCCGGATGACTATCCGGGCGGCCCGCTGGCCGGCATCGCCTTCCAGCGCGCACTGGAAAGCCATGCCTATCAACTGGGGGGCTGTACCTACGAGGCGCCGGGCCAGCTGGTCGGTGACTTCCTGGCCGGGCGCCCCTCCACCAAGCTTGGTGCCGTGATCCCGTCCTATCAGCCCGGCGTGCACCTGACCGACCTGTCCACCGCCTTGCCGGACTATGCCATTGCCGCCATGCGCGAGGCCCTGCCGGCCTTTGACAAGAAGATCCGCGGCTTTGCCATGCACGATGCGGTGCTCACCGGGGTGGAAACCCGCACCAGCTCGCCCTTGCGCATCACCCGGGGCGAAGACTGCCAGAGCCTGAACGTCAAGGGACTGTACCCGGCCGGAGAGGGGGCGGGTTACGCCGGCGGCATCCTGTCGGCCGGCATCGACGGCATCAAGGTCGCCGAAGCGGTGGCGCAGGCAATCACGGCCTGATACGACCGAACCTAAAGACGGGGTCAGGTCTTGAATTTTGCGTGAATGCAAGATTCAAGACCTGACCCCGTCTGTTGATGTGGTTCAGGACAGCGCTTTAGTGACTTCGCTTTGCCAGGCGGTGGTCGGCCGGCCGATCAGTTGGCTCAGTTGGCGACCGGCATCAAACAGTCCCCCTTTGGCCACACCGGCATCGGAGTCGGCCAGCAAGCCGGCCAACGGTTCAGGCAGGCCGGCCCCCAGCAAGGCTTGCTTGTAATCCTGCTCCGGCAGGTTGACATAGGGGATGCTGCGGCCAGTCTGCTGCGAGATTTCCGCGGCGAAATCACCCAGGGTATAGGCCGTGTCACCGGCCAGTTCATAGACCTTGCCTGCCTGCTGTCCGCTGCTCAATACCACGGCAGCCGCTTCGGCATAGTCGGCGCGGCTGGCCGAGGCAATCCGTCCCTCGCCCGCGCTGCCGTACAGGGAAGCCAGGGCCAGCGCGGCGCCAATTCCCATCGCATAATTCTCGGTATACCAGCCATTGCGCAGCAGGACGAAGGGCAGACCGGAGGCGCGGATCGCGGCTTCAGTGGCGCGATGCTCTTCGGCCAGTCCCAGCGGCGAGCTGTCCGCATGCAGCAGGCTGGTGTAGGCCAGCAATTGGACGCCAGCTTGCCCGGCGGCATCGATCACATGGCGGTGCTGCTGTGTGCGTTGTCCCACCTCGCTGGAGGAGATCAGCAGCAGTTTTTCCACCCCTTGCAGTGCATCCGGCCAGCCTGCGGGCTGGTTGTAGTCGGCCTGGCGCACGGTGACGCCGAGGGCGGCGAGATCGCGCGCTTTGTCCACATTGCGCACGATGGCGACAATCTGCCCGGCAGGCACTTTGTCGAGCAAGGCGCGGATTACGAGTTGGCCGAGCTGGCCAGTGGCACCGGTAATGGCAATCATCTTGTTTTCCTTTTTGCGTGTTGAAGTGAACACGGCCAGCATATCGGCTATACTTTCAAAAAGTAAGTACGCACAAAAAGGTAAGTATATGGAAGACCGACAGTCAGGGGTGCTGGCCGCCGCCATGCGCCGGGGCAATGTGCTCGCGGCGGAGTGTCCGTCGCGCGATATTCTCAAACATGTGACCAGCCAGTGGGGCACGCTGGTGCTGATGGCGTTGATGGATGGCGTGCACCGTTTCAGCGAACTGCGGCGCAAAATCGGTGGCGTGAGTGAAAAAATGCTGGCGCAGACCCTGCAGCAGCTGGAGCAGGACGGCTTCGTCCGGCGGATCTCCTTCCCGGTGGTACCGCCGCATGTCGAGTATTCGCTGACCCCGCTGGGCGAGGGTATCGGCCTGCATGTCCAGCAACTGACCGACTGGATCGAGCACCACTTGCCGCAATTGCTCGACGCACAAGGACGCCAGTCTGCCGCCATGACGGAGGCGCGGGTCGAAGCCTAAAAACGCACAGGGGGTCAGGTCTTGTTTTTTGCACTACATGCAAAAAACAAGACCTGACCCCCTGTGCTTGGTCAAGCGCGATCAGAAACGATAGTTGTACTGCAGACCGAGCAACTGCAGCGAGGTCTTGTAGGTCCCGCGAGTGGTTTCGCCATTGCCGGTGCAGGCGGTGACTGCCGCCGCCTGGGGGGCGCAACGGTCGCTGTAGTTGACGGTCGCGTCGCGGAAGAACACGTAGCTGTAGGCAAAGTCGAGCGAGGATTGCTTGTCGAGCCGCAGATTGGCACCCAGTGAGATCCAGTAGCGATCGCTGTCCGGCAGGGCCGGGTGACGCAGGGTATCGTCCGACACCGGAGACTGATCATAGGCCACGCCGGTGCGCAGCATCAGGCGCTCATTCCACTTGTAGTTGGCACCCAGCGCATACAGCCAGGAGTCGCGCCACTGCTGATTGATCACCATATCGCCCTGGGTGGTGCCCGGCAGCTTGATGGTGATGCTCTGCATGTCCGAGTGGCCGGTCCAGGTGATATTGCCCATCACAGCCAGCTTGTCGGTCAGGTCGTGATAGAAGTTGGCACTGGCCGAGGCCGGGGTGGTGACATCGGTGGTGGCGGACGAATCCGGGTGCCAGGTACGTCCCAGTGTCTGGATGAAGTTCGGATTGCCGGAGAAGTCCCAGTGTGCCGAGCCACTCAGCGCTTGCTTGATGCGCGAGCGGTAAGCCAGGCCAAAGCGGGTGTGATCGTCCAGTTCGAACAGATAGCCCAGATTGAAGCCATAGCCCCAGGAGTCAGCCGAGAACGAGGCCTGCCCATCCTGGGTTGCCAGCGGGGTCAGGGCCGCCAGATCGACGGCCTTTTGCAGATGGGCCCGCATGTATTGTGCCGACACGCCGAGGGCGACCGACTGACGTTCATCCAGCTTCAATGCCAGCGAGGGATTGAAGTTTACCGACTCCAGCTTGACGCTTTCCATGGCGTAGCGGCCGACCCAGCTGCTGCCGTAGTTGAGCTGGGCGCCATAAGGCACAAACAGGGCAAAGCCCAGGTGCAGGCGGTCGTTGACCTGGTGTGTCAGATAGAAACTGGGGACGGTGACCGATGACGGGGCAAAGTGGCCGCCGTTGTCGCCGGTTGCCGCGGTTTGCTGCTGTGTGCCGCCATGGAAGACCGGGTAGGTCGAGCCATGATCTTCATAGCTGGTTTGCGGGATGACGGTGGTCATGCCGAAGCTGAGCTGATCGCCGGCCAGGCGCGTCATGCCGGCCGGGTTGTAATACAGGGTCGAGGCATCGGCGGCTTCGGCGCCATTGGCATGCGAGCTGCCCTGAGCCGACACGCTCTGCGAACCGAAATTGTAACCGGAGGCCAGGGCGCTGCCGGACAGCAGCAGGGCCAGCATGCCGACGCGCAGACGCGGCAGGCACTGTTGTGGGTATGACATCTGTTTTCTCTCGTGAAGGAATGCTTTTTTAGTTATTTATTGGATTTTGGCAGTGCAAATCAGGGGAGGGATGGTAGCAGAAGGCGGGGAAATCACCAAAAAATACTCTTCTGTTAAGTGTCTGAACGGCAGGCCGAATGGGTGGGAAAAGTCGCTTGATGCCAATGGAATGGCGGGTTAAGGTCATGGCTTGGCCAGTGTGGCATTTTTATCCGGAGGATGGTGATGGCCGTGATGACTTGCATCGAAGATTTGCGCCGGCTGGCGCAGCGGCGCGTGCCGCGCATGTTCTACGACTACGCGGACAGTGGTTCGTGGACCGAGTCGACTTATCGTGCCAATGAGCAGGCCCTGCAGGCGATCCGTTTCCGCCAGCGGGTGGCCGTCGACATGACCGGGCGCAGCACGGCCGGCACGATGATCGGGCAGCCGGTGGCCATGCCGGTGGCGCTGGCGCCGACCGGTCTGGCCGGTATGCAGCATGCCGACGGCGAGATCCTCGCCGCCCGGGCCGCGGCAGCGTTTGGTGTGCCGTTTACCCTGTCGACCATGAGCATCTGCTCGATCGAGGACATTGCCGCCAACAGCCCGGAACCGTTCTGGTTTCAGCTCTACATGATGCGCGACCGCGAATTCATGGCACAGCTGATCGCGCGTGCGCGCGCGGCCAACTGCAGTGCACTGATGCTCACACTGGACCTGCAGATCCTTGGTCAGCGTCACAAGGACATCAAAAACGGCCTGTCCACCCCTCCCCGGCTGACCCTGGCCAATCTGTTGCATCTGGCTACCCGGCCGCGCTGGTGTCTGGGCATGCTCGGCACCCGCCGGCACAGCTTCGGCAATATCGTCGGCCATGCCAGGAACGTCACCGACCTGCGCTCGCTCAGCGCCTGGACCGCCGAGCAGTTCGACCCGACCCTCAGCTGGGCCGATGTCGAGTGGGTCAAGCGTCAGTGGGGCGGCAAGCTGATTCTCAAGGGCATCCTGGATGAGCGCGATGCCCGTCTGGCGGCCGACAGCGGCGCCGATGCCCTGGTGGTGTCCAATCACGGCGGGCGACAGCTGGACGGGGCGCCGGCGTCGGTCGAGGCCTTGCCGGCCATTGTCGAGGCGGTCGGGCGGGACATCGAGGTGTGGATGGATGGCGGTATTCGCAGTGGTCAGGACGTGCTGCGCGCCCTGGCGCTCGGTGCGCGTGGCACCCTGATCGGACGCAGTTTCCTGTACGGCCTGGGGGCACTGGGTCAGCCCGGGGTCAGTCAGTGCCTGCACCTCATCCAGAAAGAGCTGGAAACCAGCATGGCGCTCTGCGGCGTCACCCGGATTGATCAAATCGACCGTGCCATTCTGTGGGACTGAGCCTGCCGTGCTTTCAATCCGTGCCGCAAAGCCGTGAGTCAGAACGGGGTCTGCGCCAGCAGCCAGCCTTTCAGCGTCATGTCCAGACCGGGCAAGACCAGCAGCGCCAACAGCAACAAGGTGCCGCCCAGCCAGCGCGGTCCGGCCGGCGCGGTCAGACCCAGTCGCGACACGGCGGACAAGCCCCACAGCGGCAGGGCGGCACTGGTGCCGAAGACCAGCATCATCAGCAGCAGGGACAGCAGGCTCTGGCCCTGGCTGACCAGCACCATGGCGATGCCCAGTGTGGGACTGATGCTGGGTGGCCAGGCCAGACCGAGCAGCAGGCCGATCAGCCAGGGGGTTGCCTGCGACAGGCCCGGCGAGATCTTGCTGCGCAGCAGACACAGCCCCAGCCCGCCCAGCAAGGTGGCCGCCAGCAGGCGGCAGAGCGCCGGATCAAGCAGCAGCACCGTGCCGCTGCGTACCAGGCTGGCACTGCTCAGGGCGTCAGTCAGGGCCAGCGCGGCCAATAGCCGCAGCACCCGCTGCGGAAAGGTGCGTGCGGCGGCCATGACGACCGGCAGCATCGGCAGGGAGACAGGCGAGAGTGTCGAGAGCAAGCCTGCCTGCAGGGTAAGTGCGCAGGCGCTCAGGCTGAATGCCAACATGGTGCAGTCCGTTTGCTTGGCCGGTCTGTGCCGGCTGATCGCCTGATGGTCGCCTGTCGCCGCCGAGAAATCAATCTGAATCTGGGCGCCGCCGTGCCTCAGATGAACAGCGAGGTGGCTGACTCGCTGGCTTCCCCGAGGAAGGTGGCCACGCCGCCCAGTTCCACACCGTCGATCAGCTCTTCGTGACGAATGCCCATCACATCCATCGACATCTGGCAGGCAATCAGCTGTGCCCCGCCTGCTACCAGATCCTGCAGCAGCTTGCCCGGCAGGTCGACCTGCTTGTCGCGCATCACCTTGCGGATCAGCCCGGCGCCCAGACCACCGAAGTTCATCCTGCTGATCGAATTCAGCCGCGCGGCGCCGCGCGGCATCATGGCGCCGAACATCCGGTCCATGAATGATTTGCGCACGGCTGGCGGCGTCTCCTTGCGCAGCACATTCAGCCCCCAGAAGGTGAAGAACACGCTGACCGGCTTGCCCATGGCCAGGGCGCCATTGGCAATGATCAGGCTGGCCATGACACGGTCCAGCTCGCTACTGAACACCACCAGGGTGGTCTTATCGCGGGAGGTGACCCCGGGCAGGGTTTGCGGCAACGCTTCGGGCTGTCCCTTGCGCAACAATGCCGTTACCAGCCCTTCGGCCCGCGAGACCGACAGCAGCTGATGGCCGGTCTGTTCCGCCCAGCACTGCACATCGCGGCCAAAGGCCGGGTCGGAGGCCGTGACCTGCAGTTGTTCGCCATCCTGCAGTGCTGCCATGGCACGGTTGGTCTGCATGATCGGCCCCGGACACTGCAAGCCGACCGCGTCGAGTGTATGCGGTGTGGGGTGGGTCATCGGTGGTGCCTCCATGGTGTTTGCTTGTGCCGCCGCGGCCGGCAGAGGGGCTGGTTCGGGTGGCTGCGGATTGTGCTGTGGCACGCTGGCCAGACGCCAGGTCTGGTAGCCGCCGCTCAGGTTGCGCACCCGAAAGCCGTGTTGCTTGAGAATGCGGTAGGCCAGGTAGCCGCGCAGACCGACCTGACAGAACACCACCACCGGTTTCTGCCGGTCCAGCTGATTGAGTTGTCGGCGCAGCTGATCCAGCTCGAGATGGCGTGCCCCGGGAATGGTGCCCAGCTGGTGTTCTTGCGCCGTGCGCACATCCAGCAACTGGACGGCATCCGCCGGCAGGGCATTCAGTCCGGCCCAGTCGATGACCTCGTGCCGGCCCTGCAGGGTATTGAGTGCCACCTGTCCGGCAATATTGACCGGGTCCTTGGCTGAGCCGAAGGGAGGGGCATAGGCCAGCTCCAGATCGGCCAGCTGCCCGACGGTCAGACCGGCATGCAGTGCCGTGGCGATGACATCGATGCGCTTGTCCACCCCCTCGATACCGACCACCTGCGCGCCGAGCAGCTTGCCATCCGGCGCATACAGCAGCTTGATGCTCAGCGGGCGGGCCCCCGGGTAATAGCTGGCATGCGACTGACCATGAATCATGGTGCTGTGCCAGGGCAGACCCAGTTTGCGCAATTGCTTTTCATTCAGCCCGGTACTGGCCACTGCATAGTCGAAGACCTTGAGAATGGCTGTCCCCTGCGTGCCGCCGTACGTCTGCCGATTCCCCTGCGACATATTGTCGGCTGCCAGCCGTCCCTGGCGATTGGCCGGGCCGGCGAGGGGAATCAGCGTCGGCTGGCCACTGACACGCATTGTCACTTCCACAGCGTCCCCCACGGCATAAATGTCCGGATCACTGGTTTGCAGCCAGCCGTTGACGGCAATGCCGCCGGTACTGCCGAGCGTCAGGCCTGCCTGGCTGGCCAGCGTGGTTTCCGGGCGCACGCCAATCGCCATGATCACCAGATCGGCGGCCAGCCTTTGGCCACTTTGCAGCACGACCACAGCGTGGTCTGGCTGCTCTTCCAGGCGCTCGATGCGGTCGGACAGATACAGTCCGACCTGCTGATCGCGCAGATGCTGGTGCACGATGGCGGCCATCTCCTCATCGATGGGGGCCAGGATTTGTGGTGCGCCCTCGACGATGCTGGTCGCGATGCCGCGCTGGTGCAGGTTCTCTGCCACCTCGATCCCGATGAACCCGCCACCGATCACCACGGCACGGCGCGGCGACTGGTCTTGCAGATAGCCCATGATGCGGTCCAGATCCGGCAGGTTGCGCAGGCTGAACACACGGGCACTGTCGGCGCCCGGCAGCCTGGGACGGATCGGCTCGGCGCCCGGTGCCAGCAGCAGCTTGTCGTAGGATTCGTCACGCTCCTCACCCGTTGCCAGATCACGCAGACGCACGGTTTTGGCCTGCCGGTCGATGGCCAGGGCCTCGGTACGGCTGTGAACGGTCAGCGCATAACGCTGGCTGAAGGCGGCTTCGGACGTCACCAGCAACGCGTCGCGCTCGGCGATGACCCCGGACAGATGATAGGGCAGGCCACAGTTGGCAAAGCTGATGTAGGGGCCGCGCTCCACCATGACAATCTCGGCCTGCTCGTCGTTGCGGCGCAACCTGGCCGCCGCCGTGGCCCCGCCGGCCACCCCGCCAATGATCAGATATTTCATGGGTTCCTCCCGAAGTTTTATTTACTATAGTCGTATTCAACTAAATAGTAAACTAAGGAGTGAAATCTCCGCGATGGGGGCCAGGCCGGAACGGTCGTGCATGTGACCAGGCCCGCAGATGGCGGGCCTGGTCATGGGGTCGTTTTGCGCAGCATTCGCCGGACGGCGCTGCTTACTTCAGATTGTCCGGGAAGTTGGCCGGCAGCTCGCTGGCGGGGCAGTTGATCACCGTGTCGTCGTCCATTCCGCAATCGCGCACGAAGGTGATGGTGGCAAATTCATCAATCACCTCGGTCGGGTAGGTCGGGCCGGCGGTGCGATAGGCTTCCATCTGGGCAAGGTGATCATTCTGGAAGCAGACCGTCTTTTTCGGGTCATTCATCACCCAGCGCGGGAAGAAAATTGTGCCGTGGTAGATCATGTCATCCAGATTGGCGATCAGGCTGACATCGGTGCCGGTGGGCTCCGTCCAGGAAATCTTCCAGGTATTGATGCCAACGCGGGCGATGAACACGCGCTGATCTTTCACCCAGCGGTTGCCGACGATCCCGCTGTGGATGCGGTAATCGATGGTGTGATCGTTCTTGATGTAGACCTCGTACTGCCAGCCATTGTCGTAGGTGTAGACGATATGTTTGCCAACGAAGGCGGAGAGATCCTGCGTGTCGAACGTGGCCATGGTGTGCTCCGGGATATGAAGGATAAGTGCCACCATTTTATGAGCTAAAATTAGTGATATTGACGCTGATTTTTGTGATAAATGTTCTGATTTTTTGAACGATAGGATGACATTCATGATGCCCGGAACCACCGTCGAACAATGGGTCGTGCTGCAGACCGTGGTCGAGGAGGGCAGTTACGCCCGGGCTGCCGAGCGCCTGTGCCGCAGCACCTCTTCTGTCAGTTATGCCCTGTCGCTGCTGCAGGAGCGGCTGGGGGTCGAATTGCTGCAGATCGTCGGGCGCAAGGCAGAACTCACCGAAGATGGCCGCCTGATGTTGTCGCAGGCACAACCCCTGCTCGCCGCCTTCCGCCAACTCGAATCACTGGCTGCCGGCCTGCGCGCCGGGGTGCGTTCCCACATCTCGCTGATTGTCGATACCGCTTTCCCCAAGAAAATGCTCTTTGCTGCCCTGCGTGCCTTTCAACTGGACTGGCCCGAGGTGCAGGTGCATGTGGCCGAGGTATTGCGTACCGAAACTGCGACGGCGCTGGCCCGGCAGGAGGCCGAGCTGTATATCACGACCCACCGCCCGGCGAACGAGGCCAACGCTGCCGACCTGCTGATCGATATCGACTTTGTCGCCATGGCGGCGGTCCATCATCCCCTGCACCAATTGCCCGGACCGCTGACGGCCGCGCAACTGGAGCAGTATCCGCTGGTGGTCATTACCGATCGCACCATCCAGCGCATCCAGATGCGTGCGACCCGCTCCGTCTGGTCGTTCACGACCATGGAGGCGGCCATCGAGGCCGTGGGGCACGGCGTGGGGTATGGCTGGTTGCCCCTGCACAGCGTGGGAGCGCTGGAGAAAAGCGGGGTATTGCGCCGCTTGCCGCTGGCGGCCGGGCAGGTGCGCAAGACGCCGCTGTATCTGGTCTTTGGTGAGGAGTGTCTGCAGTTCGACCCGGCGGTGATGGCGCTGGCCGAGAGCTTGCGTCATCAGACCCGACTGCAGCGGGAAGCGGTGTGAGCCGTCAGGTCGCGAACTGTCTGTCCCGCATGACGCGGGTGCCCGTGGCCTGCTGCATTTTGCTGCGGTCATCTGCCGTATTGCCAGGCAGTGCAATCGTGTCCGGCTGCGCTGCCTGGCAACAGGGGGGATGTCTTACAGCGACGGCATGGTATAGCCTTCGATGTTGGCCGCTTTGACCAGGCCGCTCAGGTACTGATGCATTTTCTGGCTGCTCGCCATCTGGGTCAGGTATTGCTGCAACCGTCCCTTGACGTCGTCAAAGCTGATTTGTTCGCCCGGGTGACGCTCGTTGACCTGGATGATGTGGTAGCCGAACTGGGTCTGAACCAGGTGAGGGGTGATCTGGCCGGCCTCGGTGCTGAACACGGCCTGTTCGAATTCCGGCACCATCTGGCCACGGCCGAAGCGGCCGAGGTTGCCGCCTTGCTTGCCGGACGGGCAGGAGGAATGCTGTTCTGCCAGCGAAGCAAACAGCGATGGCGCGGCTTGCACTTCGCCCAGCACGCCTTCAGCTTTGGACTTGGTCAGCATGTTGGACAGCTCGTCCCCTCCCGTCAGCGGGAACAGGATGTGGCTGGCCTCGGCGGATTCGCCGCTATTGAAGCGTTCCGGATATTGTTCGTAGAACGCGCGACAGGTGGCCTCATCGACCGGATCGACTTGAATTTCCTTTTCCATTAGCGCGCCAATGGCGTCACTGACATTGCTGGTGTCCTGCCCCGCTTCACGAGCCTTCTGCAGCAACAGTTCACGCAGGATCAGTTCCTGGATGATGGCCTCGCGCGGCTCCGGCGCATCGGTATGGAGGTTCTGTTCAGCCTGAATCATCTCTTCGGTGATTTCGACGCCGTTAACGAGAATGGACATGTCTTTTTCCTGAGTGAAAGGTTGGTACGCAGCAAGGGTTTACGGCGTGTTGAATAAACAACTTAGATGAAGCCAGTGCGGTGAATCTCAAGAGGTGCGCGCAGAGATTGCGTGGCTGTCTGCGATGGCAGGGAGGGGCTGCGCAGCGACAGGATGCTGAGCTGAGTCGGCAATACCCGAAGTGCAGATGGTCAATCCGCTTCATGATGAAGCACAAAAAAGCCCTGACAAGTCAGGGCTTTGATGTAGGGTCACTGGCGGAGAGGGTGGGATTCGAACCCACGTAGGACTCGCGTCCTCCACGGATTTCGAGTTATGGCGTAAATGGTACAGAATCAGTAGGTTATCCGATGATGGCTTCTAATATTTTCCTGTTTTTATGGCTTGGAAGTGCCGGAATTGCTAAATCGACTGCTGTTTATTAGAAGCTTGTTTTGACTTGAGTGAGTAAATTTGTGGATCTGAGTAGAGCTCGTCAGCGTTGGGCAAGAGAGAATGTACTGCGGACAACCTCTTCTTTGTGATGTTGTATCAACCCATTGATCCCCGCACTGCAATCGGTGCAGTCATTCCGACACTATGTATCTAATGACCTAAATTCAGTCTTGGCAAAACCTGCGCCATCGCCTCACGAGTTTTCATGCTTTTGGTTGTTCGTTGTTTTAAAGCTCTTGTCCATTGTCGAACGGTCATAGTCTAGGAGCATTGAATTGAACTGAGCATAGAGCTCAGAGAGGCGCTGAGTATTAGGTCCAATGATATCCATTCCTCTATCGTCATATGGATGCGCCAATAGGCGTTGTTTAATGTCTATAACATACACCGAGCAATGTGGATTGGGATGAAGTTGCGGAAAATCTGTGGCGACGGCACACCAGATGAGAGGCTCAAGTTTGGCAACGGGCAATTCGAATGCGAGATATGCGTACCACTCTTCCGTATTTTCGTCGAACCTATCCTTAGGTGCGATCGATTCCAACCAATACTCACGATTGGCAGGAATCGAGATATCCGCGATCTCTAGTTCGCGCAGAGCCGAACGAAGCGAATAGGGGCTTTCCCCCATGAACCGGCGCAGACACACTAAAACCTCGTTGCTTGGGGTGAAAGTAAATTCAAAGATCGCCTTTGCTTTCCAAAGAGCGCCCAAAACCATCTCCATTGATGTGCCGCTCTCTGACAGTTCAAAGCGTAGCCCGCCAGGAAAGCGATAAAACAGTCCGTCGCTACAGGCCTCGTGGCCGAATGTTTTTTCTATTTGGTCTTTGAGGGACATGTAGTGCTCACAAGGATTGGCAAAGACGATGTAACTCAAGTCAAGGGAGGGCTTTGGGCTGAAGGCTTGATGCTGAATGCCTTAGCCATGGTGGCCCAAGTGTCTTCAGATACGATCCCTATACGGCAGCGGCAACAGATTAGTACCAGCGTGTGCGATGGTCAACGACTACTCTCCCCAATTGAGATGATGCCCGGCGGCCTTGGTTATTTCATTTTACTGTGTGGCGCCATTTTGCTCGGGGCGATTCACTGCGGTGGGAAACTGGTGGTGCTTGAGACAGTTTAGTGCCTCTGTCTCGCTCATGCTTCAAGCTGCTTGGGCATCCCAATGAATCGTATTAGAGGCCAAGTCAGCGGTGTCAATGTCAATGTGTGAAAGTTATTTTTAATAGAATTAATGGCTTAAAATGTTGTCTTTGCGTGAGCCATGTCAGCTGAGGGGGGGGGGGAACGGCGTTTTATTAGAAACAAATCCAAGATATTAGAAGAGTAGTCAGCGCCGTTTCAGCAGCAGTCGCAGAAGAGGAAAAACAAAAAAGCCCTGACAAGTCAGGGCTTTGATGTAGGGTCACTGGCGGAGAGGGTGGGATTCGAACCCACGTAGGACTCGCGTCCTCCACTGATTTCGAGTCAGGGCCGTTAGGCCTCTCCGGCACCTCTCCGCTGCTCAGTGAGATGCGAATTCTACGGACGCCTTTTCGCCTTGTCAACGAATTTTTCTGAGGGAAAACGCCTGTTCTGGCTGTGCCACGGGTTTTTCTCCACTGATGTTGAATAGAAGCACCATGGCAAGCAAAACATGCTGTTGTAATGTATGGTGAAAGTTGTCTTCAGCGTGGGGAATGACCGATGTTTCAGGGACTGCCGGAACCAAGTCTTGTCAGTACCCGCTTCAGTGCCAATCTGGCCTGGCTGTTTGTCGAAGGGCCGTGGGATGCGGAGCGGGTCCGGCTGGCGCGGGATGTATTCGAGGAGGCGCGTGCGGTGCAGCCTTTGCATGCGCCCTGGGGGCTGATCGTGGTGGTGCTGGGCAGTACGGTGTGTGCGCCTGATGCCCTGCTGTCACTGCGCGCGGCGGCTCAGCGCGATACCCGTTCGACCGGCCGGGTGGCCACCGCCTGGGTACTGGCGCCCGGTCTGGAAGGGCGCAGCGTGATGGAGGTGGTGCTGCATACCGTGTATGAAGACGTCGGTCCGCTGGAGGTGTTTACCAGCGAAGCCGCCGCCGAGGTCTGGATTCGCCAGCACCTGCAGGGGAAGCTCAAGGGCTGAGATGCTGCTGCCACCCGGCCAGTGAACGTTGCCAGGCGTCGTCTGCTGCCGCCTGGTTGGCCGCGCCCGTTTCGCGCTCGAAGCGGTGTCCGGCGCCCGCATAGATCTGCAGCGGCTGCGCCAGTTGCAGCGCCAGTGCGGCTGGCAACGCATTATCCTTATCGCCATGCAGGACCAGTACCGGGCTGCTGTGGCGCTCAAGCACCGCGGCAAAGCGCCTCAGGTTTTGATCTGTGCCGGCACCGCTCAGCACACCGTAGTAACAATTCTCCGTCCTGACCCGGCCGGTGGTGGCCAGCCACAAGGCAAAATAGCCCCCGCTGGACAACCCGATGGTGCCCCGTGGTCGTCCCGCGACCTGGGGCTGCTGGCTGAGTTGCGTCAGGCTGTCGGCCAGATCCTGGTAGAGCGGCTGGGCGCAGCGGGTGAAGGCGTCGCGCCGGGTCTGTGCCGTGATGCCGTCGGCGTCGAGAAGGGCCGGCAGCAGGACGGCATCGCCCTGATCGGCCTGGCGGCGGGCGTAGCGTTGGTCGGCTGTTTGAGGTCGCCGCTGGTATGCAGCAGCAGGATGTCCGACCAGGGGCCGTCGCCCTGATCGGGGGGAGAAGCGGGGCCGGCAGCTGTGGCTGCCGACCGTGGCGGAGGCTCAGTAGGGGCGGTCGCCCAGGATGGTGGCGCGATGCATGATGCGGCGTGCCGGGCGATAGTCGTCGATGGCGTAGTGGATGGTGGAGCGGTTGTCCCAGAAGGCCACGTCGCCGGCCTGCCAGCGCCAGCGCAGGCCGAATTCCGGGCGGGACTGATGGGCAAAGAGGAAGGCCAGCAGGGCCTGGCTTTCTTCTTCCGGCAGTTCATTGATGGCGGTGGTGAAGCCGGCATTGACGAACAGGGCCTTGCGGCCGCTTTCCGGGTGGGTGCGTACCACGGGGTGGCTCAGCGGCGGGTGGGTGCGGCGGGTTTCCTCCCAGCGTTCGCGGTCGGCCGTGGTCAGGCCGAAGCGTTTCAGCGGGAAGGTCTTGGTGAAGTCATGCGTCGCCGTCAGGCCATCGAGCAGGGTTTTCAGTCGGTCGGACAACGCATCCCAGGCGGCAAAGCCGCTGGCCCACAGGGTATCGCCGCCCTGCGGGGGCAACTGGCGGGCGGCCAGCACGGCACCCAGGGGCGGGGTCTCGATGAAGGTGACATCGGTGTGCCAGATGGCATTGTCCTTGAGGTCGAAGGCTTCGGTGTCCAGCACCATGATCTGCCGGGCATCGGGGTGTTGTGGGTAAATCGGGTGGGTGTGCAGGTCGCCGAAGCGGGCGGCGAAGTCGCGCTGGGCCTGCGGGCTCAGGTCCTGGCCGCGAAAGAACAGTACCTGGTGTTCGACCAGGGCCTGGCGCAGTTGCTGCAGGGCTGGCGCATCCAGCGGTGCCGCCAGGTCGATGCCCTCGACGATGGCGCCCAGCGCCGGGGAGAGACGGGTCAGGGTAAGGCTCATCATGGGTCCTTGTTCAGTGTGTGCGCCGATACCACGGCGAGAGGGTGTTTTGCAGCAGGCGCAAGGCCAGTTCCAGGGCGAAGGCCACCAGCGCGATCACCAGAATGCCCAGTACCACGACGTCGGTGACCAGGAATTGCGCGGCGGATTGCACCATGAAGCCCAGGCCGCGCGTGGCGGCGACCAGTTCGGCGGCCACCAGGGTGGACCAGCCGGTGCCCAGGCCGATGCGGATGCCGGTCAGGATGTGGGGCAGGGCCTCGGGCAGGGTGACATGCCAGAGCAGCTGCCAGCGGCTGGCGCCGAGGGTCAGGGCGGCGCGGCGGCGCTCGGGGTCGGCATGAGCGACGCCATGGGCGCTGGCAATGATGACCGGTGCCAGAATGGCCAGGAAGATCAGCAGGATCTTGGACAGTTCGCCGATGCCGAACCAGATGACGATCAGGGGCAGGTAGGCCAGCGGCGGCACCGGGCGCCAGGCTTCGACCAGCGGGTCGAGCAGGGCGCGAGCCAGCGGGCTGGAGCCCATCAGCACGCCCAGCGGAATGCCCAGCAGGACCGCGGCACTCATGGCCAGCAGGATGCGTTGCAGGCTGGCCCAGAGGTGTTGCCACAGGGTGGCGTCCATGAAGCCATGGCTGGCGACCAGTTGCAGTTTGCTCAGCACGGCCTCGGGGGAGGGCAGGAACAGCGGGGCGATGCGACCGCTGTGTGCCAGCAGCCACCAGACGGCCAGCAGCAGTGCCAGGCTGGCGGTGCTCAGCACGGCGCCCGGCAGGGGGCGCCGTGGTTTGGCCACCGGGGCCGGCGTGGCGCTGAGCGTGGCCAGTGGCGCTCCTTCTTGCGGATAGGGGGTTTCCAGCAGATTCATGCGGCCTCCGCTTGTGTCGCCTGACGTTGACCGAACAGCGTGTCGAGCAGGTGTTCGCGCAGCGCGATGAACGTCGGGTCGGATTTGATGGCGCGGGCGGATTCCCCATCGCGGAAGCGCTGGCTGAATGTCGGCCGCAGGGTTTCGACCACCCGGCCGGGGCCGGGCGACATCAGCAGCAGCTCCGTTGCCAGGAACAGGGCTTCTTCGATGTCATGGGTGATCAGGAAGATGCGCCGGCCGCTCTGTGCCCAGACCTTGAGCAGCAGTTGTTGCATCTGCTCGCGGGTGAAGGCATCCAGGGCGCCAAAGGGTTCGTCCATCAGCAGGACGCGCGAGGCGCTGGCCAGTGCGCGGGCGATGCCGACGCGCTGGCGCTGGCCACCGGACAGTTGCCAGATCTGACGATCGCCGGCACCGGCCAGATCGACCAGTTGCAGGACCGATTCGGCTCGCTGGTGGCGCTGCGCACGCGGTACGCCCTGCAGTCGCAGGCCGAAGGCCACGTTGTCGCGCACATTCAGCCAGGGCAGCAGGGCATCGTGCTGAAAGACCACCGCGCGTGCCACATCCGGGCCGAGTACCGGCCGGCCGTCGAACTGTACCTGGCCCTGGGTGGGCTGCAGGAAGCCGGCCAGCAGGTTGAGCAGGGTGGTTTTGCCGCAGCCCGAGGGGCCGATGGCGACGGTCAGGTCCCGCTCGCCGATGTCGAGCGAGACATCGGCGAGCGCGGCCTGTGCCTGGCCCGGGTAGAAGACACTGGCGTGTCGGACGGAGAGGCTCATATCAGCGGGCTGCCTTGACGAACTGGCTGTTGATCCAGGGACTGTAGTCGGACTGCAGGCTGTCAACCTTGCCCTGGGCCTTGAGGAACTGGGCGGTATGGGTGACATCGCTGACGAACTGCTTTTGCAGGCGGACCAGCTGTTCACGTTGCCCCAGGAAGCGGTTGCCCTTCAGGCCGGCAATGACATCGGCCGGTGCGGCACCAGTCAGACGGCTGATTTTCTCCAGATTGGCCGTGTTGGCGATGAAGGCCTGCGGGTTGGCCTGATATTGGGCAATGGCGTCCAGCGAGACCTTGGTGAAGCGCTGGACGATTTCCGGGTGTTGCTCGGCAAAGTCCTTGCGCACAATCCAGATATCGTAGGTCGGACCTCCCCACTGGGCGACCTGGCTGGAGCTGGTCAGGACTTTTCCGCTGACCTTGACCTTGCCCAGTGCCGGGTCCCAGACATAGGCCGCGTCAATGTCGCCGCGCTGCCAGGCGGCGGTGATTTCGCTTGGCCGCAGGTTGATGATGTTGACCTTGCTGGCGTCGATGTTCCAGTGCTTGAGGGCGGACAGCAGGCTGTAATGCGCCGTGGAGACGTAGGGGACGGCGACTTTCTTGCCGATCAGGTCCTGGGGCTTGCTGATTTTGCTGCCGTTGCGTACCACCAGGGCTTCGGCATCGCCGATTTCATCGGCGACCAGGAAGGCCTGAATCGGCAGGCCGCGGCTGGCGGCGGCGGCCAGGGGGCTGGAGCCGATGTTGCCGATGACGACATCGCCGGAAGCGACGGCGGCGATGACTTCGGCGCCGCTTTCGAATTTACGCCAGTTGATGGTGCTGCCGGTGGCTTTTTCGTAGGCGCCATCGGCTTGGGGAATCTTGGTCGGGTCAATGCCGGTTTGATAGCCGACGGTGATGCTGTCGCCGGCGGCGGCCAGGGTGGTGCTCAGGCTCAGTGCGCCGAGCAGCAGTACGCGGGTAGTCCAGTGCCTCATTCTTTCTCTCCTTGCTGGGTTTTATTGTGACGACTGTGGTCAATCTAGCAACCAAATGATCTAAAGAAAAAGAACTTAATCTCATTTGCTTATATAAAACAGTGGGACATGGCAGGAGGAGGGCGGCGGCGGGCAAAAAAAAACGCCATGCCGGCAGGCATGGCGTGTCAGTGTCGCGTTTCGGATACTCAGTGCTTGAGCTCGTTTTCCCACTTGGCCACGACGGCGGTGGCAATCGAGTTGCCCATCACGTTGGTGGCGGAGCGGCCCATGTCCAGGAAGTGGTCGATGCCGAGGATCAGCAGCAGGCCGGCTTCCGGGATGTTGAATTGCGGCAGCATGGCGGCAATCACCACCAGCGACGCGCGCGGCACACCGGCCATGCCCTTGGAAGTCACCATGAACATCAGCAGCATGGTGATTTCCTGGGTCAGGGTCAGCGGGATATTGAAGGCCTGCGCCAGGAAGATGGTGGCGAAGGTGCAATACATCATCGAGCCGTCAAGGTTGAACGAGTAGCCCATCGGCAGCACGAAGCTGGCGATCTTGTTGGAGACGCCGAAGCGTTCCAGTTGCTCGAGGGTCTTCGGATAGGCGGCTTCGGAGCTGGCGGTCGAGAAGGACAGCAGCAGCGGTTCGCGGATCGAGCGCACCAGGGTCAGGACGCGCGGGCCGATGAACAGGAAGCCGATGAAAATCAGCAGGGTCCACAGCAGGCCGATCGACAGGTAGAACTCGCCGAGGAACTTGCCATAGGTGCCGAGGATGGCCAGGCCATCCTTGGTGACGGTGGCTGCCAGGGCGGCGAAGACGGCGACCGGGGCCACGGCCATGACGTAGCCGGTGACTTTCAGCATGACATGGGCGGCAACGTCCATCAGATCGACCAGCAGCTTGGCGCGTTCGCCCAGGGCGGCGCAGGCGGTGCCGAAGAACAGCGAGAACACCACGATCTGCAGGATTTCGTTGTTGGCCATGGCTTCGAACACGCTCTTGGGGAAGGCGTGGGTGATGAAGTCCTTGACGCTCATGGCGCTGGCTTTGATGCCGGCATCGGCGTGCAGGTCAGGCAGCGGCAGGTTGACGGCCACACCCGGCTTGAACAGGTTGACCATGATCAGGCCCAGGGTCAGCGACAGCAGCGAGGCCGAGATGAACCACATCAGGGTCTTGGCACCGACGCGGCCCACGCTCTTGCCATCGCCCATGCGGGCAATGCCGGCCACCAGGGTGGTGAAGACCAGCGGGGCGATGATCATCTTGATCAGGCGCAGGAAGATGTCGGTCAGCATGCCGACGTTGTCGGCGAAGGACTTGAGTGCAGCAGGGTCCGTCGTGCCGGAGCGGACGAACATCCCGGTCAGGATGCCCAGTACCATGCCGAGCAGGATGAACAGGGTGAGTTTCTTTGACTTCATGAGTGTGTTGTGTCCCTTGAGATAGCATGTTCCATTAAACGTCGTTGCCTGGAGCTGGCTGTTATGGTTATGGCGCTGTCTGGCGCTGTGGCAACGACGAACCGTGCCTCGGTCAATGTATTGATATTGTTCTGATAAGAGGCGAGGAAAACTCTGAAAGAGCTAGGGGGCGATTATAGACATCCTGCTGCGAGCTGTCTTCATATCTGGTATGGCAACCATACTTTTATGCATAACCTGCAGTTTTTTTGCCACGAAGCCCGCTTTCTTGGCATGAAAATTACTCAAATGGCATTGCCGGGGAATATTCGATTCGAATAAGGATTTTTGAATGCATGCCTCCCCCTGCGGCGCCCGGCACCGCAGGGGGGAGAGGTCATCGTTTGAACCAGCGACGCAACAGGGCCGGCTGGTTGAATACCAGCGCCGAAGCAATGAACAGCAGGGCAATCCAGGCGTGCAGGCCGACGCGCTCGCCGCCAATGAAGGCGCCGATCAGGACGCCGACCAGCGGTACCAGGTAGTTGGTCAGTGAGGTGAAGACCGAGCCGGCCATCTGGATCAGGCGGGCAAACATCAGATAGACGATGCCGGCGCAGAAGACGCCGAGAATCAGCAGGGACAGCAGGGTCTGATGGCTGACATGCAGCTGCCAGGGCCGGTCGATGATCAGCGCCAGCACGATCAGCGGCAAGGCGGCCAGCGCCAGGATGTTGCGCACGGTGATGACCGGCGACAGATTGCCCAGGCGGTTGAACATCAGCAGGCTGACCGAGACGCTGGCGGCAGAGCCCAGCACGGCCAGTTCGCCCAGCAGGTTGTCTGCCCAGTTGCCCGACAGGCCGGGGGCGACCAGGATCACGATGCCGACAAAGCCGGCGGCCACGCTGGTGATCGAGGACAGGCTCCAGTGTTTGCCCTGGACAAAGGCCGGTGCCAGCAAGATGGTGAAGATCGGAATGGTGCCCATCAGGATCGAGGCCACGCTGCTCTCCACGCGTGCCTGGCCCCAGCCGAGCAGGAACAGCGGCAGCAGGGCTTCGAAGAAGGCCAGCAGCAGATAGGTGGGCAGCAGGCGACGGGCTGCCACGGCGGCGTGGCGGCGCTCATCCGGCATGAACAGGCCGATGCCGGCCAGGGTCAGGGCACCGATGGCCGCCCGGCCGGCCGCCAGGGTCAGCGGCGGCAGTTCGTGAATCACGATCTGGTTGAAGATGAATTGGGCCCCCCAGATCAGGGCAATGGCCATCAGCATCAGGTAATGCATTGGGCTGGGTGTTTTGTGCATGAAAGGCTTTCTCGCAAAAAATGAAAAAACGCGCCCGCCCTCCATGTTGCCACAGGGAGGGTCGGGGGCCTTCCGGTTTAATCTCAGATGCCGGCTTGCTGCACCGGGTACGGTTGTCCGATCAGAACCGGTAATACGTCGGACATGTCGGCCGGATTGGCCGTGGTGTAAAAACGGTAGTCATGGGGCTGGGCAGGCATCTTGCCAGCCAGCAGCGCCACGGCGCGGCGGGCAATGGCGTCCGCCGGGTCATCCAGTATCACGTCGGGGCCGGCGATCTCGCGGATCAGCGGTGCCAGAAACGGATAGTGGGTACAGCCCAGAACAATGTGGTCGACATTTTCTGTCAGTAAAGGTTCGATCACCTGGCGCACGGTGTCTCGCGCCTGTGCGCTGTCGAGGTCGCCGGACTCGACCTGTTCGACCCAGCCGGTGCCGGGACGGGGCAGGACTTCCACCTTGCCTGCATGGCGCTGCAGCAGGGAGCGGAAGCGGGCACTTTTCAGCGTGAATTCGGTGGCCAGCACGGCAATGCGACCGGTGCGGCTGGCTGCGGCCGCCGGCTTGACCGCCGGCTCGATGCCGATGATCGGCAGGGGCAGGGCCTGGCGCATGGCATCGACGGCGGCGCTGGTGGCGGTATTGCAGGGCACGATCAGAATGGCCGCGCCCTGATCGGCCAGGAAGCGGCCGATGCGCAGGCTGCGCTCGGTCAGTTGCTCGCGGGTTTTTTCGCCGTAGGGCAGGTAGGCCTGGTCGGCGAAATAGCTGACCGGCCACTGTGGCAGGGCCCGGGTCACGGCACGCCAGACCGAGAGCCCGCCCAGGCCGGAGTCGAACATGGCAATCATGGTCAGTTGTGCTTGATCACGATCTTGGGGAACTTGCTGCTGAAGTCCTGCGCCTGTTCGCCGACCTTGACGGCGACACGCTGCGCCAGCTCGCGATAGCTGGCAGCGGCGGCGCTGTCCGGGGCGCTGACCACGGTCGGGCTGCCCTGGTCGGTGGCGGTACGGATGGCGATATCCAGCGGCAGCGAGCCCAGCAGCTCGACGCCATATTCGCTGGCCATGCGCTCACCGCCGCCGCTGCCGAAAATGTGTTCGGCGTGGCCGCAGTGCGAGCAGACATGAATGGCCATATTCTCGACCAGCCCGAGGATCGGCACGCCGACTTTTTCGAACATCTTGAGGCCCTTGCGGGCATCGAGCAGGGCAATGTCCTGCGGGGTGGTGACGATCACGGCGCCGGTGACCGGGACTTTCTGGGCCAGGGTGAGCTGGATGTCGCCGGTACCCGGGGGCAGGTCGATCACCAGGTAGTCGAGGTCGTCCCACTGGGTGTCATTGAGCAATTGCTGCAGTGCCTGCGAAACCATCGGGCCGCGCCACACCATGGCCTGGTCGGTGTCGACCAGGAAGCCGATCGACATGACCTGCACGCCATGGCTGAGCACCGGCTTGATGTGCTTGCCGTCCGGCGACTCGGGGCGACTGCCGGTCACGCCCATCATCAGCGGCTGCGACGGGCCGTAGATGTCGGCATCCAGCAAACCGACGCGAGCGCCTTCGGCGGCCAGTGCCAGCGCCAGGTTGACGGCGGTGGTGGATTTGCCGACGCCGCCCTTGCCGGAGGCCACGGCGATGATGTTCTTGATGCCGGGAATCAGCGGCACGCCACGCTGGGCGGCATGGCTGATCACCTGGCTGCTGACGTTGATGGTCAGCGGGCGTCCTTCCGCCACCTCGGCCAGTGCGGTCTCGAACTGCGCGCGTACTTTGCCCAGGCGGCTGTTGGCCGGGTAGGGCAGGACGACATCGAAGCGGATGCCTTGCGCGTCGTGCTGCAGGTTCTTGCAGCGGTAGGCTTTGCGGGTAATCGGGTCGATCTGGCTGGCCAGAATGGTATCGATCTGCTTGCTCATGGTGTGTGCTCGGTGCCGTGGACGTGTGGTGTAATACCCGAGTATTTTACTCAAATTATTGCGTTGCGTCAGGCCTGATTTTAGCGCGATTCAGCTGGCGTTCGCTGCCATTTTGTCGGACTTGGCTGAATGACGGCGGGTCTGGCCGGAGGCAAGATGGGGGTGACTGCGTTGTCTGTCGGACAGTATATCGTCGATTCGTTTGATGTGATACAATCTAAGTCGTTGAATTTAAGCGTCATGCCCGGTTTTTGCTTCGGGCACGCTGGAGGCCGGCCCGGAGGGGAGCGGCCTCTTTGTTCTTTTTCGAAAGGTTTGTCATGCAGAAACACGCGGCGCTCTCTCCCGCTACCCTGTTGTTCCCGCTCGCTCTGGTTTTGTTCGAATTCTCGGTTTACATCGCCAATGACATGATTCAGCCCGGCATGCTGGCCGTGGTGCGTGAATTCGGTGTCGATGCCTCCTGGGTGCCGACCTCGATGACCGGTTTCCTGCTCGGCGGCGCCTTGCTGCCCTGGCTGATGGGGCCGCTGTCCGATCATATCGGCCGTCGTCCGGTCATGCTGTGGGGTGTGGCGTTCTTTATTCTCGCCTGCCTGGGCAGCCTGTGGTCGCATGACATCATCAGTTTCATGGTGCTGCGCGTGTTGCAGGGTATGGGGCTGTGCTTCATTTCGGCAGTCGGCTACGCCACCATTCAGGAAGCGTATGAAGAACGTGCCGCAGTCAAGGTGACGGCGTTGATGGCCAATGTGGCGCTGATTGCGCCGCTGGTTGGTCCGGTAGCCGGTGCGGCCATGGTGAATGTCTGGCCCTGGCGCGCCAGTTTCCTGGTGATTGCGGTTTTCGCGGCGATTTCGTTCGTGGGCCTGATTGCTTCGATGCCGGAAACCGTGGTGCGCGGCGAGCAGGCCTTCAGTGCCGGCAAGCTGGCACGTGATTATCGCACCGTGTTCGCCAATCGCCGCTTTGTCGCCTCTGCCCTGTGCATTCCGCTGCTGGCGCTGCCGCTGCTGGGCTGGATTGCGTTGTCGCCGGTGATGCTGGTGCAGGATGCCGGCATGTCGATCCTGCAGTATGGCCTGTGGCAGTTGCCGGTGATCGGCGCGTTGATCGCCGGCAATCTGTTGCTGGTCAAGTTCGGCGACCGCTGGCCGCTGGGCCACTCGGTGGCCGTTGGTCGTCTGCCGGCCCTGGCGGGGGTGGCAGTGATTGTGGCCGGGGTCTTGTTTCCGGCCGTGAAGTTCTATTTCCTGATTGCCGGCATGAGCCTGATTACCCTGGGTGAGGGCCTGGCTTTTGCCGTACTGTACCGTTTTGCCCTGACGGCGACGGATATCGCCAAGGGGGCCGTGGCAGCCAGCATGACCATGATCTCGATGGCGGTTTACGCCTGCGGGATCGAGGGGCTGAAAAAGGCCTATCTGCAAGGGGGCTATGCCGGATATGCCCTGCTGGTACTGGTGCTGGCGCTGATGTTCTTCCTGCTGTCGCGCCGCATGGTGGGGGTGGCCATGGCCGACCGCGCACCGGGCGGTCGTCTGGCAGAAAAGGGCGCGTGATCGGTGCCTGCCGCTGCTGTTATACTGGAACGCTGTAAGTTACCGCTAAAAGGACGAAAACAATGACAAGCAAACGCAAGATTCTGGTGACCAGTGCACTGCCCTATGCCAACGGTGCCATCCACCTCGGTCATATGGTCGAGCACATCCAGACCGATATCTGGGTTCGGTTCCAGAAGATGCGTGGCCATACCTGTCACTATGTTTGCGCCGACGATACGCACGGTACGCCCATCATGCTGGCGGCCGAGAAACAGGGCATGACGCCGGAGGCGCTGATCGAGCGCGTGCGCGGCGAGCACCTGGCGGATTTCAGCGGTTTCCATATCGGCTACGACAACTATTACAGCACCAACTCGCCGGAAAACAAGGCGTTTGCCGAGCAGATCTATCTGGCACTGCGTGCCAATGGCAAGATCGCCAGCCGCACCATCGAGCAGCTCTACGATCCGGAAAAGAACATGTTTCTGCCGGACCGCTTCGTCAAAGGCGAGTGCCCGAAGTGTGGCGCCAAGGATCAGTACGGTGACAACTGCGAAGTGTGCGGCGCCACCTATGGCCCGACCGAACTGAAGCATCCCTATTCGGTGGTTTCCGGTGCCAAGCCGGTGCTGAAGAGCTCGGAGCATTATTTCTTCCGTCTGGGCGATTGTGCCGACTTCCTGAAGAAGTGGACCGCCGGCAGCTCGCGTCTGGCCGATGGTCGCGAACTGCCGCACCTGCAGCCCGAGTCGCTCAACAAGATGAATGAGTGGATTGAAGGCGGCCTGCAGGATTGGGATATTTCGCGTGACGCGCCGTATTTCGGTTTCGAGATTCCGGATGCGCCGGGCAAGTATTTCTATGTCTGGCTGGATGCGCCGATCGGCTACATGGCTTCGTTCAAGAATCTGTGCGATCGCAGCGGTCTGGACTTCGACGAGTACTTCGGGCCGGATTCCAAGGCCGAGCTGGTACATTTCATCGGCAAGGACATCCTGTATTTCCACGCCCTGTTCTGGCCGGCGATGCTGAAGTATGCCGGTCTGCGTGCGCCGACCAGCGTTTTTGCCCACGGCTTCCTGACCGTGGATGGTCAGAAGATGTCCAAGTCGCGCGGGACGTTCATTACCGCCAAGAGCTATCTGGATTGTGGTCTGAATCCGGAGTGGATGCGCTATTACATTGCCGCCAAGCTCAATGCCCGCATCGAGGACATCGACCTGTCGCTGGAAGATTTCATTGCCCGCGTCAATTCGGATCTGGTTGGCAAGTACATCAACATCGCCTCGCGTGCTGCCGGTTTCATCAGCAAGCGCTTTGCCGGCAAGCTGGCGCCGTCGCTGGCTGATACCGCGCTGCTGCAGTCCCTGCAGGCGGCCAGCGAGGAGATCGCCGCCGCCTTCGAGGCACGGGAGTATGCCCGTGCGCTGCGTGACATCATGGCGCTGACCGATCAGGTCAATGGCTATGTGGATGCCAACAAGCCCTGGGAGCTGGCGCGTCAGGAGGGCAGCGATGCCCGTCTGCACGAGGTGTGCAGCGTGCTGATCAATGCCTTCCGCCTGCTGAGCATCTTCCTCAAGCCGGTCCTGCCGAAGCTGGCGGAAAACGTCGAGGGCTTCCTGCAAGTGGCGCCGCTGCGCTGGGAAGATGCGGCGACCCTGTTGCTGGGGCATGAGATCCGTCCGTATCAGCATCTGATGACTCGGGTGGAGCAGTCGCAGATCGATGCCCTGATCGTGGCCAACAAGCAGTCGATCGAGGCGGCCAAGCCAGCGTCCAGCCTGGAGCCGCTGGCCCCGACCATTGGTATCGAGGATTTTGCCAAGCTGGATCTGCGCGTCGGCAAGGTGCTGGATTGCCAGTTTGTCGAAGGCTCCAGCAAGCTGCTGCAGTTCACCGTCGACCTCGGTTTCGAGCAGCGCAATATCTTCTCCGGTATTCGCAAGAGCTATGCAGATCCGGCTAAGCTGATCGGCCGCAATGTGATCGTGGTCGCCAACCTGGCGCCGCGCAAGATGCGTTTCGGGGTGTCGGAAGGGATGATTGTCTGCGCCGGGCTGGACGAGGAGCATGACTTCCATCTGCTGGATGTCGATGCCGGCGCCTTGCCGGGCTGGCGTCTCAGTTAAGTTTGTGCCGCACGAAGAACAAAAGCCCTGGCCTTGTGCCAGGGCTTTTGTTATTTGATTTGTCAATTTGGCACAATCTTGCCGTCACATTGTTTGATTATGCTTATATTAGAGCTAAATGGAACTTGACTTGAAGCTTGATGTCGAATTAGTTTAAGCGTTGAGTTCAACGATCGTAAATACACAGTTTTTGATGGACCATAATAAAAAGGTGAAATATGAAAATCAGCCAATTGCAACCCGGTCACAAGATTCTTGAGCATCGCGACAGCGGTGAAGTGATTCATTACGAAGTCGTCAGCGTCTCCCAGGTGGGCAAGATGTTTGAAGTGACCTTCCGTACGGTTTCCGGTCTGGCATCGGCCTTGTATCCGGCCAACGCATTCATTTCCGCGGCCGCCTGAGCGACCGTCGCGACCGACCGCTCCGCGTCGGTTTTTCCTCCGTTTCAACCGTCATCCCGTTCTCCCCTCCCGGCTGCTGTCGCGAGGGGATTTTCATGTCGTACAGATAAAAAAATGGCCGCGCGTGGCGGCCATGACAAGAGGGTTACTACGGATGCAGAGAGATAACAAGCGACCTCACGCCTCCCGAGAAATCCGGTGAGCCGATGTCACTGTCTCCAATATAGGGGGGCACTGTTGCTGGATTATGTAGCCCAAGTAAACGTCAGGTAAAAATAAACCAGATATTTCTGGACAGTCAGATCCTTCAATGTTAAGATGATTTTCTTCTGACGCGGGGTGGAGCAGTCTGGTAGCTCGTCGGGCTCATAACCCGAAGGTCGTAGGTTCAAATCCTGCCCCCGCAACCAAGAATTCCAAAAAACCCGTTACGCTTGCGTAACGGGTTTTTGCTTTTGTGTCTCTGCAAGGGCAGGCAGGCAAGAAAAAAGCGGATTGTCCGGGGACAATCCGCTTTGCTCGTCTGGCGGGGCATTCAGTCTTGCTGAACAGCCTTCCGGACAATGAAGCGTTCATTCTTCTCGATGTGATTCAGGAACATCAGCAGGCGTTCGTACAGCGGATTGGCCTGATCGCCAAACCTTGCTGCCATCAGCTCGCCAATTTCCTGCACCGTCCGCGTGCCATCAATGCTGAGAAACGCATGGCTGGCCTGGTCATCCAGCGAAGTGCGGCGATAAGCCGGAATCTTGAATTTCAGCTTGCGTACGAAACGCTGGATCCAGTGATCCTGCTTGCGCAGGATCGTGACGATGCGGCGGTCATCGATCTCGTAATCCAGTCCGGCCTTGATTTCGTAAACCACGTCCAGTGGATTGTTGTGTTCCATGACCGCCTCCTGCTTACTTCTCAGCCTGATGATGCGAGGTCTTGGCGAGTACCAGCGGCAGAACCGTCAGCACGCACAGGACCGCCAGCAGCACGATGGCCATTTCATTGCTGGCCACAAAGCCCACCGGATCCTTCAGGTTGATGATGCCGGATACCTGCAGGATGATGCCGATCAGACCGATGATCGAACCACCGGCTACCAGGCCGGACGACAGGCTGACGCCGTGCGCCACCTTGGCATCTTTTTCTGCTTCGCTCTTGGCGGTCTTTTCGACAATCACGCGCAGCAGCGAACCCACCAGGATGATCGAGGTGGTGGAGATCGGCAGGTAGAAACCGATGGCGATGGTCATGATCGGCAGTTCCAGGAAGAACAGTACCAGTGCCATGAACACACCGACGAAGATCATCACCCACGGCAGCTTGCCGGACATGATGCCCGAGGTCAGGGTGGCCATCAGGTTGGCTTGCGGCAGACCGAACTGGGCATCCGCGCCCGTGTTGGCCAGCTGCTTGGACAGCACCATGATGGTACCAACGACCACGATGACACCAACGATACTGGCCAGCGCGTAGAAGCGCTGCATTTCGTTCTTGCTGCCACCGATGATGTAGGTCACCTTCTGGGTCTGCATGTAGCCACCGGCGATGGAGACGGCCACAACGATCAGGCTGCCGAACAGCAGCAGTGCCTTGTTGTCGGCCAGGCCATGCCAGCCCATGCTGACGAAGGTCATGGTGACGATCACCAGCGAGGCGATGGTCATGCCGGATACCGGCAGGTTGGAGGTACCGATGGTACCGGTCAGACGACCCGAAACGATCACGAACAGTACCATCAGGATCAGGCACAGTACGGTACCGATGATGGCCATGGCCACATTGCCTTCGGAGCCGACGAAGCCGGCCACAAAGGAAATCACGGCACCGGCCAGCAGGATCTTCAGGAACTGGGTGTCCTTGCTGTCACCGGCACTGGTCTTGGCGCCCAGGGTTTCCTTGATGGAGCCGACGATGACCGGGATCAGCTTGATGGCACCGATAATGCCACCGCACAGCATCATGCCGGCGCCGATGTACTTGACGTACGAGCTGGCAATGACGCCAACCGGCATGCCTTGAACGGCCACATGACCCTTGTTCCATACCATCAGACCCGGGGCAGCCATGTCAGAGAAGTAGCCGATCAGCGGGATGATGGCGAAGTTCGACATGATCGAGCCGGCGAACATGGTGAGCGAGATCTTCAGACCGACGATGAAGCCGATACCCAGCAGCAGCGGGTTGACTTCCATTTCGAAGCGGTACTTGTAGGCCTGGGTGCCAATGTAGCTCATGACATTGTTGACCCAGCCGAAGACTGCGCTGGTCACGGCGGTGATCACGCCACCGATGCCGAAGCCGATACCCATGTACTTGAGCGATTCACCACCGGAGTCAGATGCCACCAGGGTTTCCGAGATGGCCATCGATTCCGGATACATCAGCGAGCCATGCTCGTCGACGATCAGGTAGTTGTGAACGATCGAGGCAACACCAATCCCGAACAGTACACCGCCCACACCGGCCAGCAGGCCTTCGAGGAAGGAGAACTGACTGCCGATCAGCAGGATCGACGGCAGGACGAAGATCATACCGCTGGCAACCGATTCACCCGCGCTGGACATACCTTGAATCAGGTTCTTGCCCAGGATGCCGTTCTTTCTGGCGAACATGTTCACCAGACCGGTACCCAGAATGGCGCCAGGGATCCCCGCCGCGACGGTCAGACCGGCCTTCATGCCCGAGTAAGCCGTCGATGCAGCAAAGACGGCAGCGAGAATCAGACCGATGATGAAGACGACCATGCCTCCACCGAGCGTGGAGGTGCCTGTGACGTAAGGAACATAGTCCTTACCGGCCATGCCTCCATATGCACCTTTCGGCAGCTCTTTTTTCATTTGTGACTCCGTGATATCCAAACAATTGAATGAGCCAGGCGACAGGGGCATCTCATCTGGGGCAGCGGCTGGTACGGCTGAACCGCTGACCTGTGTATCAGTAAAGCTTCCCTGTGCCAGTGTGTTGCCTGGCTAGCCGTGATGGGGCAGACAGCGAGTACGGCCACTACCCCATTTCGGACAGGTGCGATGCTAACGCGCTTTGGCCGATTCCGACAGCCGTGGAAAATCCTGTCAGTCAGCCTTTGGCGAAGAATTTTCCCTGTCGATTGGCTGACCGTGCTGCCAGCCCGGCGAGTAGCGGACCCGGCCGCGGTTCCGCTGCCAGGCGCTGTGGGCTCCCCATGTCAGATCAGGCGTGCGTGTAATGCGCCCAGCGAATTTTTGCATGCGTTTTTTGCATGAATGTCACCGCTTCACCAGACCGCCGCCTGCGGCGCGTGACGGTCAATGCGTTGTTTTGCAACTTTATGAATTTGAAAGAGAAATTTGAATTTTTTGCCTTGGGGTCGTGGCAGGGAAGGCCGTTTGTCTGACACGAACGGCAGCGAGAGGGCCGGGAAATATGATTAATGTCAGATGTTGGTGACATGACGCAGCGCCATGCCGACAGGATCAGTCTCTGAAAGTTCACCCTGCACAGGGCGAGACCACGATGATCATCCGTTTCCGGGCGCCGATCCGCGCGTGGAGCATGCCGGGTTTCCACAGATGGGGGCAGTGTCTGCGCCGTACCAGTCTGCCTTGCTGTCATGGCTCAAAAATGAACCTGTATGTCGCAAAAACATAAATCGTTTTTTGATTATGTTGCATGGAAGCCGCGTATTGCTGTCTCTGCGGCTCGCCGATGAAATCAACCAGATGATTCCCCTCCCTTGGTAGCATCTGGCCAGATTAATCAATTGTTTGGCAGGATGCTGCGCAATGCCTGCCTTGGTGCGGCGAGGGGCGAAATGCCCGCGGCGCATATCGGGCGGTTCGGGAGGGGGGCACCGGATGTCAGGACGATCAGATGTTGTGTGGCGGGTGATGCCGATCAGCCCGCGTGGTCGCGGCGGAAAACCCACTGATCGTCGTCAGACGCGGCCTGGCAGAAAGCATAGCCTTCGGCATCGAAGGCTTTGAGTTGCTCCGGATCGTCGATCTGGTGATCTACCGCCCAGCGCACCATCAGGCCGCGTGCGCGCTTGGCATGGAAGCTGACCACCTTGTACTGCGCCCCCTTCAGATCCTGAAAGACCGGTGTGACGATGCGCACGCCCAGTTTGGCGGTTTTGACCGACTTGAAGTACTCGTTGGAGGCCAGGTTGACCAGCACCGGCACCGGGTCCTGCGCCAGGCGTGCCTTGAGCTGCTCGGTGATTTGCTCACCCCAGAAGGCGTACAGATCCTTGCCGCGCGGATTGGCCAGCCGGGTGCCCATTTCCAGCCGGTAGGCCTGCATCAGGTCCAGCGGCCGCAGGCAACCGTACAGACCGGACAGAATGCGCAAGTGATCTTGCAGCCAGCTCAGTTGCTGCTCATTCAGACTGGCGGCATCCAGCCCCTCGTAGACATCACCCATGAAGGCCAGTACAGCCTGCTTGGCATTTTCCGGGGTAAACGGGGGCTGCCAGTCGTGGAAGCGACCGACATTCAGCACGGCCAGGGCATCGCTGATCGACATCAGTGCGGCCAGGTCAGCCGGAGACAGGGTACGCAGAACGCGGATCAGTTCCGCGCTCTGGTTCAGCAGCTCGGGCTGGCTGAATTGTGCAGTGTGGGCGGGCGTATCGTAGTCCAGGGTTTTGGCCGGAGAAATCACCATTAACATGGTTGGGTCCTTCATTGGATTGACTGGCAAACTGTCTGGCATTCTATAAGCTGTTTCGATTTGGAAAAAGGATTAATGATGCGGGCATTGCTGCAAAGGGTGTCGTGTGCCTCGGTCACCGTCGATGGCCGGGAAACTGGGCGGATCGGCACGGGGCTGCTGGTGCTAGTCGGTATTGAAGCGGCGGATGGCGAGGCGGATATCGACTGGCTGTGCCGCAAGATCAGCCAGCTGCGCATCTTCAATGATGAGGCCGGCGTGATGAATCGTTCTGTGCAGGAGGTGGGGGGCGATGTGCTGGCGGTCAGCCAGTTCACCCTGTATGCCAGTGTGCACAAGGGGAATCGTCCTTCCTATTCGCGAGCCGCTGCACCGGATATTTCCTTGCCTTTGTTTAACCGTTTTGTCGATGAGATGTCCCGTGTCCTCGGGCGGCCGGTACCGACGGGGGTATTTGGCGCTGACATGCAGGTGGCGTTGGTCAATGACGGGCCGGTGACCATTTGGCTGGATACCCGGCAGAAAGACTAGAAATATTGAATTTCAAATTGGTATGCCATACTTGAAGTCATCGCCCGGATGGACCGCCATGACCCGATATCTGCGCCGTGTGCTGCTTTGCTGCGGGCTGTCGCTGATGACTGCCGCATCGGCCGATCCTGCGCGTCTGGTTCGACTGGCCACGCTGGAGTGGCCGCCGTATAACAGTGCAGCCTTGCCGGCCGGGGGATTCAATACGGCCCTGGTGCGCGAGGCCTTGCGTCTGTCGGGCTATCGGCTGGAGGTGGTGACCCTGCCCTGGAACTCGGCGGTCTACAAGGGGCTGCACGATCCGCGTTTTGACGGCTATTTCCCGGAGTATGTCTCGCCAGCCGTGCGCCGCAACTGTTTCCTGTCGGAGCGCGCCGGCGAGAGCCCGGTGGTGCTGGCCAAGCGCACAGGCAAAGACTACCTCGTGCGCGGGGTGACGGATCTGCGGCATTATCTGGTGGGGGTGGTGAACGGCTACAACAATACCGAGGCCTTTGATGCCAATGTGGCCAAGGGCGTGCAGCGCGTCGATGTGGCCGCCTCCGATGAGCAGAATCTGGTCAAGCTGGTGCATGGCCGGGTGGATCTGATCATCATCGATCGTTATGTGATGCAATGGCTGCTGAGCAACAGCGCCCGACTGGCCGGCATCGGCAGCAAGGTGCAGACCATGGAGCCGCCGCTGCAGGTACAGGGCTTGTATGTCTGCTTCAAGCGGGAGAGCCGCGGACAAAAGCTGGCCGACCGCTTTTCTGCCGGCTTGAGGCAAATCGATGTCGATCGGTTTACTGCCGATTATCTGGCCGGCCTGCCGCATTGAGGCGCCGCCAACAAAAAAGGACTGCCAGGCAGTCCTTTTTTGTTGCGCCGACCGGCGGGTCACAGGCCGTTGATGACCACGACCTGACCTGGGTGCAGTCTGTTGAGCTGATCGGGGTCGTTCAGCTTTTGCAGCTGGGTCCGGTCAATGCCGAAGCGCCGGGCGATGCTGTAGACCGTATCACCACGCTGCACCACATACTGTGCCGGTTGTGCCGAGGCCTGGCTGTTGCCGAGCGTGACGGCCTTGTCGGCGACATTGTCGCTGACCTGCTGACTGGCGCGGGATTTCAGCTGCAACACTTGCCCAAGGCGGACATTGTTGCTGGTCAGGCCATTGAGCAGCTTGAGGTCGGACACGGACAGGTTGTTGCGGCGAGCGATGTTGTAGAGGGTATCGCCGGGCGCCACGATGTGCTGGCTGGCCGATGCCTGTGCCATCTGCGGAACCGGATCGGCCATGGCCACGCGGATCACGTTCGGGCTGGCCGGCCGGTTGCTGCCGGGGTTGTCAGAGGGGGGGGAGACAGGCTCAGCGGCCAGCGCTGCAATGGCATCCGTCGTGGCGACCCGGGCCGGGGCGCTTGCGGCGGCGGGGGCCGGGCTGCTGACGTTTGCTGACGGGACCACGCTGACCGGCGCCGGGCTGGTGGCCTGAGCGACCAGCAGCGGCGGCGTGGCCTTGACCGGCGGCGCGACATTGACGGCCTGCGGCGCAGCGTCAGTTGTCGTGGCCGGTTCGTTCATCGCCAGCTGGGTGTCGGCGACCGGCAGAGGCTGCAGGTCATTGACGCCACTCTTCATCGAAATCAGTACCGGGCGACCTGCCGGCAGAGTACTGCTGCTCAGGTGGTTGACACTGAGCAGCTGCGCGCTGCTCATGCCGGTACGACCGGCCAGATCGACGACCGACTCGTCGCCGCTCGGGGTGTACACCTGCCAGCTCAGCAAAGGTTTGTCCCATTTGGCCAGGTTGGCCTGGAAGCGATCAACGGCATGCGTGGGCAGCAGCATCTGGCGCCCGGTCTTGTAGGCAAACACCGGCAGATTGAAGGCCGGGTTCAGCTCCATGAATTCGCTGACCGAAATGCCGGCGAGACGAGCCGCCAGATCGATGTCCATGTGGCGGCCAGGGCTGACCGCGACGAAATAGGGCTTGTAGGGGAATTTGTCCAGACGGACGCCGTAACTGGCCGGATCGGCCAGCAAATCGCGGATGGCCAGCAGCTTCGGTACGTAGCTGCGGGTCTCGGCCGGCATGCGGACGTTTTCATAGGTGACCGGCAAGCCGGCTGCCTGAGTCCGGGCAATGGACTTGGCCAGGTTGCCCTCCCCCCAGTTGTAGGCGGCGAGCGCAAAGCTCCAGTCACCGAACTGGGCATACAAGGTTTGCAGATAATCCAGTGCGGCATTGGTCGCGGCGGTGACATCGCGGCGACCGTCATACCACCAGGTCTGCTCCAGACCATACTGACGGCCCGTCATCGGCATGAATTGCCAGAGTCCGGCGGCACCAACCGGTGAAGTGGCGGAGGGCTTGAAGGCACTCTCCACCATGGGCAGCAGGGCAATTTCAGTCGGCATGCCGCGGCGTTCAACTTCGCTCAGGATGTAGAACAGGTACTTGTGACCACGGCTGAGGGTGCGTTTGAAGGCGTCGGGGTGGCTGGCGTAGTAGGCGGTCTGGCGTTTGATCAGGCTGTCATTGACTTCCGGCATCTGGAAACCCTGGCGCAATCGCTCCCAGACATTGTTGCCGTTTCGCAGCATGCTGGCGTTTTGCAGCATCATTTCCAGCCCGGCGGCCAGCCCCTGGTCGGCACCGGCTGCCAGCGGCGGCGTGTCTGCTGCCGCCTTTGCGGCCCCGGAGGCGGCAAAGAGCAACGACAAAGCAAGTGCCAACGGTTTGAATCTTTTCATTTGGCGGGCCCAGAATCTCTCATTTTTGGCCGATGCTAACCACCGTAAATGGGTGTGTCAACCTGAAAAATGCAAACAATTTCATAAGGTTTTAGCATCTGCTGGCGCAATAGCAAGCAGGACGGGCATTCCATCATTAAAAGTGTGGTATTTATCCGATAAATATACCCTCGCCGAGGGCGTCAATTTGCTTCGGACAACTTAAGAAATATTCTCGTTTGGCTGTTTAACCTGCTTCACAGATTAACCGGTGGTCTGCGGCAAAATTGTACAAATCACCGTGATTTGCCTGCGCGGGCCTCCAGGCGCGGGCCGACCGGCGCGGAGTCCGGGCCAAAGCCTTTTCCTGCCTGGCTTTCTGGCAGGGAGGGGGCCGGAGGGGAGCGGGGCGCTCTTGTGTCCGGCTCGGCAGGAGATCAAACATCTTGGCTTTTGAAGCCGTCTTTCCAGCGGCGCAATGCCGCGAATATTTCAACCTCGCTGTCCATTTTCCTGTTTTCCCGCCGTTCAATCTGCTCGCGTATAGACGGTGTGTGGCAGCGCAAAAATGGATTTGTCGCCAATTCAAGCGAGAGTCGCGAAGGTAATGTCGGCTGAGCCTGATTCCGTCGAGCCTGATCATTGGCAAGTCTTTGATTTATATCTTGGTTGAATGGCTCAATGTGCTTGGCGAATTGCAGGTTGGATAAGGTATATTCGTGCGCCGGGCACACCAGGGTTTCCGGCGGCAGGCCGGCCAGCTGGCTCAGCGAGGCGGCCATCTGGGCAGGACTGCCCTCGAACAGACGGCCACAGCCGGCGCCGAACAGGGTGTCGCCACAGAACAGCCAGGGGGCAGCGTAATAGGCCAGATGGTCCAGGGTATGGCCCGGTACCGCCATGACGGCAATGTCCAGGCCCAGGGCCCGGATCTGTCGGCCGTGATCGACGGCCAGGTCGACGCCGGGCAGGGTGGCGGGGCCGATCAGCTGCATGGCGGGAAAATGATTGCGCAGCATCGGCAGACCGCCGACATGATCGTCGTGGCGGTGTGTGATCAGGACGGTCTGCAGTTGCAACTGTTGTTGCTGCAGAAATGCCAGCAGGGGGCGCGCATCGCCCGGGTCCACCGCAAGGGCGTCCGACCCGTTGTGTAAAACCCAGATATAATTGTCGGAAAACGCCGAGACAGGAGAGAGCACAAGCATGGTGATCAGAGACCTTTCGCGATGATCAAGTCATTTTCCCAGTGGCTGACACAAAGCGAGCTGGGCCGGTATCTGCTGGCAAAGGAGCAGACGTATTTCGATCGTGCCGTGGCCGATGTGTTCGGCTATCATGCCGTGCAGATCGGGGTGCCGCAGGTCGATTTTTTACGCGAAAACCGTATCCCCTGGCAATGCCATGCCGGCCGGGACCCGGGGGCTCAGGTCGTCTGTGATCCGGCGCAGCTGCCGTTTGCCAGCGCCAGTCTGGACCTGCTGGCGCTGCCGCATGTGCTCGATTTTACCGATCAGCCGCATCAGGTGCTGCGTGAGGCCGAGCGGGTGCTGATGCCGGATGGCCGCCTGGTGCTGACCGGTTTCAATCCGGTCTCGCTCTGGGGCGTGCGCCGCATGATACAGGGGCGGTTTTATTCGCCCTGGAGCGGCAACTTCCTGCCGCTGCCGCGCATCAAGGACTGGCTGGCCCTGCTCGAACTCGAGCCGGGCGGGGGCGCTTTTCTGGCCTATGCTCCCCCCTTCGAGCGCACCGACTGGCTGGAGAACTGCCGCTTCATGGAGTCGGCCGGTGACCGCTGGTGGCCGCTGGCCGCGGGGGTTTATGGCATCGAGGCCGTCAAGCGGCGTCGCGGCATGCGCCTGATCATGCCCAAGTGGCGCAAGACCAAAGCCGGACTGATGGTGGCCGGCAAGGACCACCATCAACCGGTATCCAAGCAATCAGACAAGATCGCATGACACAACATCAGGTAGAGATTTATACCGACGGCGCCTGCAAGGGGAATCCCGGACCGGGCGGCTGGGGCGCACTGCTGCGTTATAACGGACAGGAAAAAGAGCTGTTCGGCGGCGAACCGGACACCACCAATAACCGCATGGAGCTGCGGGCGGTCATTGCGGGCCTGCAGGCCCTGACCCGTCCCTGCAGTGTCGTGGTCTATACCGACTCCCAGTATGTCAAGAACGGCATCAGCGAGTGGATCCACAACTGGAAAAAACGTGGCTGGAAAACCGCCAGCAAGGAACCGGTGAAAAACGCCGACCTGTGGCAACTGCTCGATGCCGCCCGTGAGCGGCACCAGGTCGAGTGGCGCTGGGTCAAGGGCCATGCCGGCCACGAATTCAATGAGCGGGCGGACCAACTGGCCAACCGCGGCGTCGAGTCCATTTTGTAATTTTCTGCCGCCGGGCGGCAGCGCAGGTGCATCGCATGAGACAAATCATCCTCGATACCGAAACCACCGGTCTCGAACCCTCGCAGGGCCATCGCATCATCGAGTTTGCCGGTCTGGAAATGATCAACCGCAAACTGACCGGGCGGCATCTGCATCTGTATTTCCATCCCGACCGGGCCATCGATCCGGACGCCGAGCGCGTGCATGGCATATCGCTCGACTTCCTGGCGGACAAGCCGCGCTTTTCCTCCAGCGGTCGCGAGGTGGTGGAGTTCATTCGCGGTGCCGAACTGATTATCCACAATGCACCATTTGACGTCGGCTTCCTCAACGCCGAATTCGAGCGCATCGGCATCGAGCCGGTCAAGCAGCTCTGCAGCAGTGTCATCGATACCCTGGCCATGGCGCGGGATCAGTTTCCCGGCAAGCGCAACAGCCTGGATGCCCTGTGCGACCGCTTTGACATCGATCGTTCCAATCGGACACTGCACGGCGCCCTGATCGACTGCGAGCTGCTGGCCGAAGTCTATCTGTCGATGACGCGCGGGCAGGAAAGCCTGGTCATGGACATCGAGCTGGATGATGGCCAGGACCTGCAAATGCACAGCGAAGGTTTCGAGCGCAAGCCTTTGTCGGTGCTGCGCGCCGATGACGCCGAGCTGGCCGAACATCAGCGCTATCTCGATGATCTGGACAAAATCGTCAAGGGCGCCTGTCTGTGGCGGACGCTGGAAGGCGGGGAGGGGACGGCATGACACGCTATGTGGCCCTGGTGCCCGCCGCCGGCAACGGCTCGCGTTTCGGTGCCGCCTGCCCGAAACAATATCTGCAGCTGGGTGGCCGCCCGCTGATGTGGTACACGCTGGCCACCCTGTGCGAGGTAGCGGCCATCGAACAGGTGGTGCTGATTCTCTCGCCCGGTGACGAGTGGTTTGACGACTACCAGTGGGATTTGCCCAAGCTGTCCGTCCATCGTGTTGGTGGCGCATCGCGTGCCCTGACGGTACGCAACGGCCTGGAGGCGCTGCAGCTGAGCGCTGAAGACTGGGTATTGGTGCACGACGCCGCACGTTGCTGTCTGTCGGTGGCCATGGTCGAGCGGCTGCTGAGTCAGGTCGGCGATGATGCGGTCGGCGGCCTGCTGGCCATGCCGGTACCCGATACCGTCAAGCGTGCCGACCGCGAGGGACGCGTGGCCATGACCCTGCCCCGCCAGGGGATGTGGCTGGCACAGACCCCGCAGATGTTCCGGGCCGGTACGCTGTCCCATGCCCTGGCCGGGGAGCTGGGCGACGGGGTGACCGATGAAGCGTCGGCCATCGAGCGCCTGGGACTCAAGCCGGTGCTGGTGGAGGGGGATGCCAGCAATTTCAAGGTGACCTGGCCACGTGATCTGCCGCTGGCGCGGGCCATTCTGGAGGCAAGAAAATCATGACGGACTGGCGTGTCGGACAAGGCTATGATGTGCACCGGCTGGTGCCGGGTCGCCCTCTGATGCTGGGTGGCATTGAAATCGCCCATGATCACGGCCTGCTGGGGCACTCGGATGCCGATGCCCTGTTGCATGCCATCACCGATGCCGTACTGGGCGCGGCCGGCCTGGGGGATATCGGTCGTCACTTCCCCGATACCGACGAACGCTTTCGCGGTGCGGACAGTGCCAAGCTGCTGCAGGAAGCCTATGCCCGGGTGCGTGCCGCCGGCTGGCAGCTGGTGAATGTCGATGCCACCGTGATTGCCCAGGCGCCGAAGCTGGCCGGACATATCGATGCCATGTGCGGGCGGATTGCCGCCATTCTGGCGCTCGATCCGGCCTGCGTGAATGTCAAGGGCAAGACCAATGAGAAACTGGGTTATCTTGGCCGCCAGGAAGCGATCGAGACCCAGGCCATCTGTTTGCTGCAACGCGCATGACCTGCGACATATGCCTTTTTTCATTCATCTGGGATAATGAAGTACAGTCCTGTCATAACATGAACACATTACGGGAGATTGTTGAATGTTGACCCAAGACCAGCTCAAGCTTGCAGTGGCCAAAAAGGCCCTGGAATTCATCCCGGACGAAGCCATCATCGGCGTCGGCACCGGCAGCACCGTCAATCTGTTCATCGATGAGCTGGCCAGCATCAAGGGCCGGCTCAAGGGAGCGGTCTCCAGCTCCAACGCCAGTACCGAGCGGCTCAAGGCGCACGGCATTCCGGTCTACGACCTGAATACCGTCGATCAGCTCCCGGTCTACATCGATGGCGCCGACGAGATCAATCACTACCTGCACATGATCAAGGGCGGCGGCGGTGCGCTGACGCGCGAAAAGATCGTGGCGGCCGCGGCCGATCAATACATCTGCATCGCCGACGAAAACAAATATGTCGAGATGCTCGGCGAGTTTCCGCTGCCGATCGAGGTGGTGCCGATGGCGCGCAGCTATGTTGCGCGCGAACTGGTGCGCCTGGGCGGACATCCGGAGCTGCGCAAGGATTTTGTCACTGACAACGGCAACATCATTCTGGACGTGCACGGCCTGAAAATCAGCAAACCGGTCGAACTGGAAGAGACCCTCAACCAGATCGCCGGTGTCGTCACCAACGGCCTGTTTGCCAAACGTCGTGCCGACGTGCTGGTACTCGGCCGCCAGAGCGGTGTGGAAATTCTCAAGTAATCTCGCTGTTGATCCGGCCAGCATGAACTGTCATCTGACTGTCATCTGGCCGGTTTAAAATCCGCGTTTATCAGTTTCAAATGCATGAGGCGTAAATGGCTGAACATACTTCCAAACAGTTTGATCTCGAGCTGGAAAACGTGCGTACGCGCGTGCTGCAGATGGGCGGCCTGGTCGAGCAGCAGATCCGCTCGGCGATCGAGGCGCTGATGGCCGGCGATATCGAGAAGCTGCAGAAGGTGGTGGATCAGGATACCCAGGTCAACGCCATGGAAGTCTCCATTGACGACGACTGCACCCACATCATTGCCCGCCGCCAGCCGGCGGCCAGTGACTTGCGCATGGTGATGACGGTCATCAAGACCATTACCGATCTGGAGCGGATCGGTGACGAGGCGCAGAAAATCGCGCGCATGGGCAAGACCATTTACCAGACCGAACGTTATCAGGTGCCGCGCTTCCGTGAGATCCGCAAGATGGCCGAGGTGGCGCTGGGCATGGTGCGTCGCGCACTGGATGCCTTTGCCCGCATGGATGTCAGTGCAGCCGAGGAGCTGGAGCGCGAAGATCGCCGTCTGGACGACGATTTCAATGCCGAGCTGCGCCAGCTGATTACCTTCATGATGGAAGACCCGCGCACCATCAGCATGTCGATCGATACCCTGTTCATGGCCAAGGCCATCGAGCGTATCGGTGACCATGCCACCAATATCTCCGAGTATGTGGTCTATCTGGTCAAGGGGACGGATATCCGTCACCTGCCGCCGGAAGCCAAGCTGAATGCAGCGACGGGCGTCTGATGACGACGACGTACTAAACACAGGGGTGACGGCCTCGGCAAAACAGCGGTAACATTCGGTTGCCGCTTTTTTTATGCTTATATGATGAAGATATGCCCCGGCATGGGGTATTCACCAAACCCTCCGCCGAAGGGGCTGCCTTGACTACCGAATCACAACCTTCTTACGACGTGCTGGCGACGGTCGACCTGGGGTCGAACAGCTTCCGGCTGCAAATCTCGCGCCTGGTCGACGATCAGCTCTATACCCTGGATGCCCTGAAGGAAACCGTGCGTCTGGGCGCCGGCCTCGGGCGAGACAAGGTGCTCGACGATGATACCCAGCAGCGCGCGCTGGCCTGCATGGCCCGCTTTGGCGAGCGCCTGCGCGGCTTCGCCCCCGGTCAGGTGCGCGTGGTCGGTACCAATACCCTGCGCGTGGCGAAGAATGCCCCGGCTTTCATCGAGCGGGCCGAAACCCTGCTCGGTTTTCCGATCGAAATCATCGCCGGCCGCGAAGAGGCCCGTCTGATCTATTTGGGGGCGGCCCACTCCCTGCCGGCGACCCGCGAGCGTCGTCTGGTGGTCGATATCGGCGGCGGCTCGACCGAGTTCATCATCGGCAGCCAGTATCGCGCCCTGGTGACGGAAAGCCTGCCGCTGGGCTGCGTCAGCTACAGCCTGCGCTTCTTCCCTGACGGCAAGCTGGGCAAAAGCCAGTTTCGTGATGCCACCCTGGCGGCACGCAACGAAATCCAGCGCATTCGTCACGCCTTCCGGCCGGAAGAGTGGCAACTGGCGGTCGGGACTTCCGGCACGGCCCGTTCGCTGCGCGACATCCTCGAAATCAATGATTACACCCCGGCGGACATCACCCTGGAAGGCATGGAGCAGCTGCGTGCCGAGATGCTGCGGCGCGGCCATGTGAAGAACATCACGCTCAATGGCCTGAAAGCAGATCGTGCCCCGGTATTGCCGGGTGGCCTGGCGATCATGATCGGCATCTTCGAGGAGCTGGAAATCAGCAAGATGACGGTGGCCGAAGGGGCGCTGCGCGACGGGGTGCTGTACGACCTGCTCGGCCGCCAGCGCGAACACGACATGCGCGAAACCACGGTCAATCAGTTCTGCCGCCGCTACCATGTCGATGTCGAGCAGATGAAGCGGGTAACCGTTCTGGCTGAAAGTCTGTTCCGCAAGGTGTGCGGCGAAGATCTGGACCAGGACTGGCTCAAGCTGCTGATCTGGGCGGGCCGTCTGCATGAAATCGGTCTGTCGATCGCGCATACCGCCTATCACAAGCACTCGGCCTATATTCTGCAATATGCCGATATGCCCGGTTTTTCCCGGCGCGAACAAACGGCGCTCGGCCAGATCGTGCTGGGCCACCGTGGCGACATGGGCAAGCTGTTGCCCTATATCAACGACCGCATGCTGTGGGTGGCCATCGTCTGCCTGCGCATGGCCGTGCTGTTCTATCGCAGTCGCCATGACAATACCTTGCCCGGCCGGCTGGATCTCAAGCCCCATCCGCGCGGCTTTACCCTGACGCTGGAGCGCGACTGGCTGGCGGCCAACCCGCTGACGGCCAATGCCCTGCGCCAGGAGGTCAGTCAATGGAAGAACATTGGCTACCTGCTGGAGTTGCAGCAGCTCTGACCGGAAAGCCATGATCCTGCCCCTTGGGTGCGGGGCAGGCTGTGTTGGCAAAGGGGGAGGGCGACCGGTTTGCAGGGCCCGGCACCGCCGGGCCCTGTCGCCAACGGACTGATTTCCCCGCCTGTCCATTGAAATTCAATCCCCGCTGAGCGAATCAAAGATTCGCACGCATGCCCGCCCTTGCCCTGCAAGGGCGCGTCCGTGATGCGGACAAAGTTTTGTCAGCAAGCAGATCCCGCAAAAGCGGGTTTTTTTACGCACCGGAATGATCGTAAACGAACATAAGATGTTTGTTTGAGATCAATGTGTTGTTTTTTGAATCTGGGTAATCTTTCAAAAAATCAATGTATATAGTGATTTGCAGGCCAGTTGATGAATGGTTCCTGGTGATTGCAAACGCACCTTCCGGTTGTATTTTTTCGTTTTGGAATATTTTTTCGTCATCGAAACCCACTGATTTGATCGGCCCGGCCGATCCGGAGCGCTTGGAATCTTATGGCTACCCTTCACCCGCTTCCCTACGTTGTTGCTGAATCCGCGCGCAAGCGTCAGATCATGAATGCCGCCCCCCTGCGCTATTTCATGAGTGCCGTCATGGCCGGGGCCCTGATTGCCGTGGTGCTGATCGTCAGCCTGCAGCTTGGGCAGACACTGCATCTGGCCGGCTCGCCGCTGTACTACGCCGCCAGTGCCGGCTTCTTCGGTACCGCACTGTGCACCATCATCGTCAGCAAGACCGAGCTGTTTACCAGTAATGTCATGTACATGACCGTCGGCGTGCTGTCGCGCCGTGTCAGCTGGCCGGAGCTGGCCAAGAGCTGGCTGCTGGTCTACGGCGGCAATTTCGTCGGTGCGCTGCTGCTGGCGCTGATGTATGCCCAGACCGGGGCCCTGGCTCACCTGCCGGCCGATCACCTGCTGTTCGATGTGATCGGTCACAAGGTGCATGCCGACAGCTGGGCGATTTTCTTCAAGGGCGCGCTGTGCAACTGGATCATCTGCCTGGCCGTCTGGGTACCGCTGCGCCTGACCAACGACATGGCCAAGCTGGCCATGACCATGCTGCTGGTGTTCGTGTTCTTCTTCAGCGGCTATGAGCACAGCATTGCCAACATGGCATTCTTCAGCCTGAGCTGGTTTGCCTCGGCCGGCGTTACGCCCGACTGGGCCTCGACCCTGCACAACCTGATCCCGGCGACCCTGGGCAATATCGCCGGTGGTGCCATCGGCGTGGCCGCGCTCAACTTCTACCTGGAGCGCGATACGCTGGAAGAAACCAGCCCGTCTGCCGTCAAGCCCGAGGTCGCGCTGGCCCGTTCCTGATCTTTGCTTGTGAGACGTCCGGCCATATGCCATGCTTGTTGCGATGCAATAACGAGGGGCAAGCATGTTCGGACGTCGTCTTCCCTTACCCTCCCTCAGCCTGGCGCTGCAAGGCGGTGGCGCCCACGGCGCCTTTACCTGGGGCGTGCTGGATGCCTTGCTGGCCAGCGGGCTGTACCGCTTTGACGGACTGAGCGGCACCAGTGCCGGCGCCATGAACGCCGTGGCCGTGGCACACGGCCTGGCCTGCGGTGGTCCCGATGCCGCACGCGCGACCCTCGAGACCTTCTGGCTGCGTGTCGGCGCCAGTCTGCCGCCGGAAATGCTGCAGCCCATGATGCCCGGCGACGATCTGTCCATTCCCCCCGGGCTGCAGATGGCCCTGCAATTTTCGCGCTGGTTTTCGCCCTACCAGCTGAATCCGCTCGACTACAACCCGCTGCGGGCCATCATCGACGAGCTGTTCGATTTTGACCGTATTCGCCAGGCCTCGCCGGTCAAGATCTACATCGCCGCGACCCAGGCCAACAGCGGGCGCCTGCGTCTGTTCGACAAGCAGCAGCTGTCGACCGACGCGCTGCTGGCTTCCGCCTGCCTGCCCAGTCTGCAGCAGGCCGTCAGCATCGATGGCGAAGACTACTGGGATGGTGGCTTTGCCGCCAATCCGGCCGTCTTCCCGCTGATTCGCTACTGCCGTGCCGATGACATTCTGCTGATCCTGCTGACGCCGATGGCGCACGGTACGACACCGCGCAGTGCGGAAGACATTCGCCAGCGCATCCTCAACCTGGGCTTCAATAGTGCCTTTCTGCGCGAGATGCGCCTGTTGGCCCTGTTGCGCGAGATGGCGCAGGAGTCCGGGCCGATCAAGGGCAAGCTGGAGCGCCGGCTGCTGGCGACGCGTTTTCACCTGATCGAGGCCGATGACCTGCTGACTGAGCTGGATGCCGCCAGCAAAGCACTGGCACATACGCCTTTCCTGCTCTGGCTGCGCGATGCCGGCCGCCAGCGTGCCCAGCAGTGGCTGGCACAGCATGGCCGGCAGGTCGGGCACCAGGCCAGTGTCGATATCCACCACCTGTTCTTCGAGTGAGTCCGGGCGAGATAAGCGCAGGTTTTTCAGGCAAAACGGTCACGTTATTGCTGTCTATTAGTTATGCGTGATATTCTTTTTGCATTGCGTCTGCTTGTCGCACATTATCTGACAGTGGCACCCGAGGGTGTCCGGAGAGTGAAATGGGACTTGATCAAGAGTTGCAGAAAATTCTGCGCCAGGAAGTCGAACTGGTTTTTCCGCGCTTTGATGCCGCTGCGGCATGGGAGCTCGGTGTTGCCCTGCGTGCCGCCGCCCAGAAGCGTGGCGCGGCCGTGGTGATCGATATTCGCCGCGGTGATGAAATCCTGTTCTACCATGCCATGCCGGGCACGACCCCGGCGCATGCCGACTGGGCGCGCCGCAAGCGCAATGTGGTGGAACTGACCCGCCGCAGCTCCTATGCCGTCGGTTTGCAGAATCGTCTCGGGGGGGAAACGCTGGAGCAGAAAATGGGGCTGCCGGTCCGTGATTACGCCTGCCATGGTGGCGGTTTCCCGATCACTGTCTCGCATACCGGCTATATCGGCTCGATTGTCGTTTCCGGCATGGAGCAGCGTGAAGACCACAGCATGATTGTCGAAGTCCTGGCCGAATTGCTCGGCCGCGAAGCCATCAGCGCCTGATATCCGGCCTTATGGCGATGGCACCGTACTGCGTTGGCAGACGGTGCTTTTTTTTGTCCCGGCCACTGCCTGAGCAAAATTCGCCGCCAATGCCTCTACTGCCTGCCAGTCGGTAAAGTCATGCACGCACTGCGGGTCGGTGGGACCGCCCGTCAGCCACATGATCAATCGGATCATTTGCCGGTCTGCCCAGCGATAGCGTGGGTAATCGAGTTTGCCGGCCAGTACGGCCAGCAGGGCGGGTTGCCAGCCAAGCTGGCGGAGCAGTCGGCGCAGATAGGGGTTGTCGGCGACAGTGGCGCGATTCGGTTTGCGCGCAGAAAGGTTGACGGAGAACAGGCCACAGGGCATGGCCTGCAGCGTGGCGGCATGGTCGCTGAGATACGTGCGGACGGCCGGCTGATGTCGACCATAGCGGATGGCCGCCCCCAGCAGCAGCCCCTGATAGCCGTTCGGGCCGGGGGCTTCGCCGATGCTCGCCAGCGTGACGTCATGCCCGCTGGCCTGCAGGCGCAGTCCGATATGCCGGCAGATCTTTTCGGTGTGGCCATCGGTCGAGGCATATACAATCAAAACATTTGGCATGGCGCATCTCCGGCACAGGAACACAAAATCATAACCAGCCTGCCGGCGATGGCCATTGTCCTGAGTCAGTCGTCGTGAAGCCCATCAAGCAGCAAGGAGAAAGCATGAGTGCCAACTGGATCACCATCAACACGCCACAAGGCGACAGTTTTTCCGCTCACCTGGCCCGGCCCCCGACCGGCCGCGGGCCGGGCATTGTCCTGATTCAGGAAATCTGGGGCGTCAACGAGCACATTCGGGCCGTGGCCGAGCAATATGCCCTGGCTGGCTTCGTGGTGCTGGCCCCCGACATCTTCTGGCGCCAGCAGCCGCATCTGTCGCTGGATTATGATCAGGCCGGTTCCGCCCGGGCCTTCGAACTCTATGGCCAGGTCGACAAGGCGAAGGCTGCGGCAGACGTGGCCGCCACCGTGGCACATCTGCGCAGCCTGCCGCAACTGGACGGCAAAGTGGCCACACTGGGTTTCTGCCTGGGGGGCTTGCTGGCCTATCATGGCGGCATCCTGGCCAAGGCCGATGCCATCGTCGCCTATTACGGCGGCGGCATTGCCCAGCACCTGGCGCTGGCCGCCGAGCTGACCCAGCCGGTGCTGTTCCATCATGGCGGTCTGGACAGTCACATCACGCAAGATCAGGTCGACCAGATCAAACAGGCCTTCCAGGGGCGCAGCAACGCCACCTTCTTTGATTACCCGCAGGCAGAACACGGCTTCAATTGCTGGGGGCGGCCGATGTACCGTCAGCGAGATGCCGCCCTGGCCCAGGGGCGTACCCTGCAGTTCCTGGCCGGACAGCTGTAAGGCCCTGGGCCGGACAAGAAAAAACGCCGCGCTGTATGCGCGGCGTTGCTTTATTTGGCTTGCTGGATGATGACGGGCTTGCGGGTCGCATCCGTACCCGGTGAGGGCGGCAGGCCCGGCAACGGATTGTCATCGGTGCCGTCGTCACCGGCGGGATTACTCAGCTGACGCGCGGGGATGGCCTGAACATCGACCATCTTGGGTGCCTCGAAATGACTGTCACAGCTGGTCAGGTCTTCTTCGCTGGCCGCCTTGCCCGGCTGGCTCTCATCCAGCGGTTTGAGCTTGAGTGCCGCCAGCAGGCCGCCACTATTGCTCAGCACATTGGCCTGGGCGACCACATACTGCGATTGTGCTGCCAGGTAATTGCGTTGCGCCGTGAACAGCTCGTTCTCGCTGTCCAGCACATCAAGCAAGGTCCGCTGTCCGATATCAAACTGCTTGCGGTAGGCATTCCGGGCTTTTTCCGTCGACAGCTGGTGCTGCAGCAGCGACGCCATCTGTGCCTTGTACTTGAGGACGTTGTCCCAGGCCAGTCCCAGCGTCTGGCGCAAGTTGCGGCAGGCGAGTTCGCGCTGATCCAGCGAGGCATTCAGCTTCTCTGCCGCCGAGCCGAGTCTTGCCTTGTCGGCCCCGCCGCGGAACAGGTTGACGCTGAAAATCACCGCCGCGGAGGACAGGTTGGTGCGCCCCTGGTAGCCGTTGTAGCTTTCAGTCGGTGATTTACTCAGTTGCAGATTCAGCGTGGGCGCGAAGGCGCCGCGACGGACATTCAGCTCCGCCTGGGCCGAGTGCAGGGTGGCGATGGCGGCGAGATAACCCGGGCTGTGGTGGATGGCATTGGCCATCAGGGCCGACTCGGCGGGCAGTGCCGCACTCAGGGACGGCACCTCATTCATTTCCGCCGGCGGCATCTGGCCTGTCAGACGGGTAAAGCGGGTATTGGCATCCTGCAAGGTGGCGTTATCGGTAATCAGATTGGTTTCCGCCAGAGCCAGACGACCTGCCGCCTGCTCCAGGTCGACCCGGCGACCGACGCCGGCCTGAACACGTTGCGCGATCTGGTTCAGGATGCCTTTATGAATGGCGTAGTTGTCTTTGGCGATCTGGACCAGCTGTCGATACAGCAGGACATCCTGGTAGGCCTGCAAGGTCTGCAAGGCGATGTTTTCGGTGGTTTCCAGAAAGCCGAAATAGCTGGCCTGACTTTCATAGCCGAGCTGGCGGACCTGGTTGATGGTTTGCAGCCCCTGGAACAGATTCTGGTTCACATTCACCGACCAGCCACGCGTGGTGTAATGCTGCGGCGTCACCCCCGATGCCGGCGAGTAGTCGAATTTCTGCCGATTGGCCTGATAGCTGACATCCACGGTCGGAAAGAAGTCTGCCCGCGGGACGTTGGCGTCTTGTTCCAGGCTGCGGAACTCGTGCAATTTCTGCAGCACTTCCGGATGGTTGACGATCGCACTCTGCACCGCATCGTTCAGTCCGATCGCCAGTGCCACCGGGCTATACAGCGCCAGCCCGCCCAGCGCGACAGAGACCAACAAGCCCAGGGGATTTCGCATACAATTCATTCAGAACGCCTCATACGTGCATGTCATCGCGTAAGCACTTTACACTATTATGCCGTGCTGAAATCGCGTTTTGTTGATAATTCACCCGGAACAGGTCCGAAATGATCCGCTGTGCGGCAATGCCCTCTTGCCCGACTGTTCGTCGCCCATTGCCGGCCGCTTTGGTACGTGCGCTGGTCTGGGCGTTGCTGGGCGGCTGGCTGATGCTGTCGGTCACGGCCAGTACCTTGCCGTCCGAGAGCACGGTGGCCCGTTATGGTCCCCAGGCACAGAAACTCTTCCATCAATGGCAGACCCTGCTGCTCAGCCTGGCCAGTCGCGGCGACGCACAGGCCCTCAAGAGCATCAACTTGTTTTTCAACCGGCGGATTGTGTTCGCGCAAAACCGCAATGTCTGGAATCAGGCAGATTACTGGGCAACCCCGCTGGAAACGTTTGGCAAGGGGGCAGGGGACTGCAAAAGCTTCGTCATCAACAAGTATGTGTCGCTGCGCCTGCTGGGCATGGCGCCGGAGAAGCTGCGGCTGGTCTATGTCAAGGCACGGATCGGCGGGGCCGGCAGTCAGGTGTCGGAAGCGCATATGGTCCTGGCCTATTACCCGAGCGCCGCTGCCGAGCCGCTGATTCTCGACAATCTGGTCGACAGCATCCTGCCGGCCTCGCAACGCCCGGACCTGACGCCGGTCTTCAGTTTCAACATGGACAATATTCGGGTAGGCAATGTGCAAAGTGACCAGGTCAATCAACTGGCCCGCTGGAAGCAATTGCTGGACAAATTGAATGCTGAAGGTTTTTCTTTCTGAGAAGGCTGCCGTGAGTACGACGAAATTTTCCCTGATTCAGCGCTTGTGGACCTTGTTGCTGCTGGTCGTGGCCCTGTCGATTGGTGGCGCGCTGATTGCCAATCTGCTCAACGCGCGCCAGTACCTGGAGCAGCAGCTGAGTGCCCAGAGCGCCGATACCGCACACTCACTGGCCCTGATGCTGACCCAGTACCATGCCGACCCTGTCATGGCACAGACCTTGCTCAATGCGACCTTCGACCTCGGGCATTTCGCCGAGATCCGCTGGGAGCGACAGGGCGCGGGGGAGCCGATTCATCTCAAAGCGCCTGCCGCGGTAACCAATGTGCCGGCCTGGTTTCGCGCCCTGCTGCCGCTGACGCCCGCCGCGGGCACCGCCTCGGTGAACCGGGGCTGGTTGCAGGCCGGCCGCATCGTGGTCATTGCCCAGCCGGCCTATGCCTATCAGTCACTCTGGCAGGGGGCGATGCAGACCGTACTCTGGTTATGCGTCATCGGCGTGCTGGCCGCCTTGCTCGGTGCCATCGACATTCGCCGGCTGCGGCGTCAGCTGACCGCGGTGGTCGGCCAGGCCCATGCCATCAGTGAGCAGCGTTTTCATAAAATGCCTGTCCCCGGCATTCCCGAGCTGGCCGAAGTGGTGTTCGCCATGAACCAGATGGTGGATCGTCTGCAGAAATATCTGGAGGGAATGCGGGATGAGCTGGACCGTACCCGTCAGAAGGTGCTGACGGATCACAGTACCGGCTTGCCCAACCGTGAGGCCTTCGATCAGGCATTCGCCACCCTGCTGGCTCCTCAGGATGATCCGGTCAGCGGATTTTTACTGCTGATCCGCGTCTCCGGTCTGGCCGAACTCAATCAGCGTCTGGGCGGGCGCAAGACCGATGCCCTGCTCAAGCGGGTGGCGGAGGATCTGCAGGCGCGTTGTCAGGCGCACCGGGGCTGGATGGCCACCCGCCTGCGCGGGGCGGATTTTGCCATGCTGTGTCCGGAAATCTCGGTCTCCGGCGCCCGCCAGCTGGCCGAGGAGTTGTGCGCTGCCTGGGAGATCTATCAGGACATGGGGCTGACCGATCAGGCTGGTGTCGGCCACATCGCCATTGTCGACTTCCACTCCGGCGACGACAGCGGGCAGACCCTGATGCGCGCCAGCCAGGCGCTGACGGTGGCCGAAGCACAGGCGCTCAACAGCTGGACCCTGGACGAGGGGGGCAAGGCGCCGGATGCCGCTGCCAGCGATCACGACTGGAAGCAGTTGCTGGATCTGGTCTGTCATGATGGCTCCCTGCAGCTGCGCTGGTATCCGGTCTGCCATCCGGATGGTGCCGTACTCTGGCAGGAGGGCATGCTGTTCCGGCCTCAGCGTGGTGACCTGCCGCAGATGAGTGCCTTGCGCCTGGTCTCGCATGCCCTGCGCCTGGGACGGGCCTACCAGATTGATCTGAACACCCTGGAGCTGGCGCTGACCCTGGGGCCGCGCGGGCGCCTGGCCATCAATATGTCACCGGCTTCGCTGGCGCACGATGATTTCCTGCCCGCCGTCCTGCAGTGGTTGCAGCGCTACCCGGATCGCCAGATCAATTTCGAGTTTCATGAGACCGGGCTGGATGAACAGTGGGCCGCCTTCGTCAACTTCAGTGCGGCGGTCCGGACCGGCGGTCATCGCGTGGCCGTGGAGATCCAGGGGCACGACATGGGACTGGTGGCGCGTACCCATGAGGCCGGCATCGCCTACCTGGTACTGGACCATGCCCTGACCCAGGGCATTCATGCCGATGAAGGCCGTGCCGCACTGGTGCGCGGGCTGTTGCAGATGGCTTCACTGATGGCCGTGGAGATCGAGGCCAAGGGCGTCAACGACCGGGAAGACCTGGAGATGCTGGTGGCCATCGGCGTGCACTGCCTGACCGGGCCGGTGGTGCGCTGACCGGTACAAAAAAAGAGGGGGTTGTCAGTGATGACAACCCCCTCGTCATTGCCAGTGCTCAGTCGGTCTGCAGTCTGCCGTTACCCAGCAGATTCTGCAGGATGGCCTGATCACTCAGCAGTGTGGTGCCCAGATGGGTCAGATCGACGTTATGCAATACGATCTGTGCCGTGTCATTGGCCGGGCTGCTGCTGTGGGCAAACTGACCCGTCTCGCTGACATGCACCACAGTACTGACAATGCCGCCGCTATTGACGGTGCTGAAGTGCAGATAGTTGGCCAGATTGCCGACCGGCGATGCGCCGGCCGCCGCATGACTTTCACCTTGCAGCAGGTCGCGCAGGTCCAGAATGCTCTCCGGCGTATTGGCGGCGGTACTGCCCATGCTGAAGTTGTTGATCGTGGCCACGTGCGGCGAACCCGCCGGACCATCCAGCGGCAACTCGAATTTGAAGGTCTCGACACCGGCAATGGCATTGATGGTGCTGTCGCCATTCACCAGCGTCGTGCTGACCGTATCCGAGCTGATGCCGTGCGCGTCAGTGAGGGTGACGGACACGGTGGTGCTGGCACTGCTGCTGTCCAGGCTGAAACCGATGGTGCCCTGCTGATAGCTGTAGGCATGGCCATGTGCATCGACCAGGGCATTGCCGCTCAGGTGCAGGGTGGTGTCCAGCCCGGTCGAACTGGTCAGGTGCACCGAGCCGCCATTGGTCAGCAGGCTCTGGTTCAGGGTGTCGAGCGTGATGTCGAAGCTGCTCGGATGCCCCCCCGGGTAGTAGCCATTCATTGCCCCCGGATCGGCAATGTTCAGATTGCCGGTCGTCAGGCCGGCAGCCGTCAGATCGGCGACGCTGCTGACCAGATGGAAGTTGCTGGTATTCAGATTCAGCGCGCTGCCGCCATCGACACTGACCTGCAGGTTAAAGCTCAGCAAGTCCGAGGCATGGTAGGCCGCCAGGGTGTACCAGCCATCTGTCTGGGCATGGAAGGTGCCACCGGCAGCACCCGCCGCAAAAATACCCTGCGACAAGTTCTGGCCACCGACATTGACCAGCCAGGCATCACTGCCACTGTTGCTGAAGGTATAGCTGTGGCCGGCCTGCAGGTAGATCAGACCGGACAGCTGTACCGTGCCCAGCCCCTCGGTGGCGCGCGTGTCGCCTGCGCCACTGACCAGGCGCGTGTCATCCGGCTGGTCACCGGAGCGCGAGGTCAGGTGCTGCCAGGCACTTTCGCTGTTGCCAAAGTTATGGTTTTCCAGCGGCGACCAGGGGTCTGCCCAGAAACGCTGGGTCAGCCCGACCGAGGGCAGGGCGCTGACCGCCGTGCTCTGTGCCGTCGTGTAGAAGCCCTCCAGGCTGTGACCGTGCCAGGGCACGATATTGCCTACAGACAGACCGGCGTTGCTCAGGTCGGACAGATTGCTGACCAGGTGGAAATTGGCCGTATTCAGTTCGACGGCCTGAGCACCATCCACGCTGACCTGAACCTGGAAATGACCCGGACCGGCTTCATTGTCGTGATAGGCCGCAATGGTGTACCAGCCGCTGGCCTGCGGCGTGAAGCTGCTGCCCTCCAGCTCACCCTGATCATCCCCCCAGGTCGCGGTCAGTGTATGGCCGCCCACCTTGAGCAGGAACGAATCATCCTCGGTGCCGCTGAACGTATAGTTGTGACCCGCTTCCAGATAGATCAGCCCCGAGACCCGCGTGGCCGTACCGGCGGCCACATTGGCTTGTGCCAGGTCGGTCAGGGTGCCGGTGCTGGTCGGCAGGGTGCTGGTGTTATCGATCGCCAGACGCAGTGCATACGGGTCAGTGCCCCAGCCGCCGTTGTGATCCAGGCTGAGTACGCTGTCGTGCGCCCAGGTCTGCCACAGCAGGCCGGTCGAGGGCAGGGCGGACGGCACCACCGAGATGGACGGATTATCCACCACCAGGGCGGAGGTTGCCGCCAGGCTGGAGGTATTGCCGGCGGCATCGGTCTGGCTGGCGCTGAGCGTGAGGCTGCCATGATCGATGCTCAGCGTGGTCGGGATCACCACCACCCCGTTGCTGTAGCTGTAGACCTGCCCGTTGCCATCCACCAGCTGGTTGCCATTCCAGTGCAGCACCGTACTCTGGCTGATCCCGTCTTGCGTGGTCGTGATATTCAGCGTGCCGCCGGCCGCCAGATCGCTTTGCGCACTACTGCCCAGCGTGATGCTGGTATTGACCGTGGTGTGGCCGTTGAGCTCCCCGGCCGTGATCACGCCCGCGGCCGCCGGGTCAGTGGCAATCTGCAGACCGGGCAGGGTCGGGGCCGTGATGTCTTCCAGCACGCTGGCACGCTGAGTGGTGCTGCCAAAACCGTTGCCATCGGTTTGGGCGGCGCTGATCGACAGGCTGTGGCCATCGCCCGGTTCAGCCACCGTCAGCGACAGCACGCCATTGCCATAGCTGGCCGTCATGCCGGCCGGAATACCGCTCACGCTGCCATTGCTGTTCACCAGCAAATTGCTGATCACCCCATTGTCGTTGACGGTGATATTGGCGTGACCGCCGCTGGCCAGCGAGCCGGCATCCAGTGCGACGGTGGCATGCAGGGGAGCGGTGCCATGATTGGTCTCGGCGGCATTGAGGACACCATCGTGGTTGACATCACTGCCGATGCTGATCACCGGGCTGGCGGGTGCCTGGTAGCTGGTGCTGGCAGCGGGCGACAGATTGCCGGCGCCATCGGCCACGCTGGCGCTCAGCGTCAGCGTCTCACCAGCGGCCGGTGCCGGAACTGGCAGATAGACCGTGCCATTCTGGTAGGCATAGACCAGGCCATTGCCGTCGACCAGCTGGCCGGCGCTGTTGAACGACAGCTGCACCGTCTGGCCATGACCTTCATTGACCGACAGCACGCCATGATGAGCCAGGGCGTTCTGCGCCGAGCTGTCGAGCGCCACGGCGGCAATCATGCTGCCTGCCGGCGGGGCGACACTGATCGGCGTCGGCACGGTGCCGGCCGGGGCGCCGGTCGGTGTCAGACCGACCTGCAGCGTGGCCTGCCCGCCCTGATCCCAGTAGACGATCTGAATGCTGTGCAGATCGCCGGCGGTATGACCGAGGGTGATGGCGGTGTTGGCGACGGTCGGCGACTGATTGCCGGCAAACTGCGCCACCACATGACCATCGACGATGATCTGATAGCCGTCATCGGCATTGACGTTGAGCGTATAGGTGCCTGCGGCGGCACTGAAGGCGCCGCCGAGGGTGACGATGCTCTGCTGGGTGCTGTTGAAGCTGCCGTTGAGCTGCAGATTGCTGGCACTGTTGCCGAGGAAGGCATTCAGATTGTTGAGCGAGCTGCCGAGGCTGTTGCTGAAATTGGTGGTGCCGTGCCAGACGCCGCCCTGCTCGCCGAAGTTGAGCGCCTGGGCGATGAAGCTGGCGCTGGGGCTACGGCCCTGCAGGTCGGCCAGCACGGTCGACAGTGCGGTCTGTCCGGCCAGCGGGCTGGAGATATGGCTGTCGGCGACGTTGAAGAACTGGCCGCTCAGGCCGTTGGGCAGCAGGCTGATGCTCGGTGCATTGGCTGCGCTCAGATCCAGCGTGCCGCTGTCGCTGCCGATGGCCGACACATTGCCCAGGGCATTGGTCTGGCTGGCATTGATCGCCACCTGGGCACCATTGGCCGGTTCCGGCAGGCTCAGTGTCACCACGCCATTGGCGTAGCTGGCACCGATGGCCGGATTGCTGCTGCTCAGATGGCCCTGGCTGTCGACCGTCAGCGTCGACAGCGTACCGCCTGCATTGATGGTGATGCTGGCGCTGCCGTTAGCCGCGAGGCTGGCGGCATCCAGCTGCACCGTGGCCTGAATGTGACCATTGACCAGATTGTCGTTGCCGATCTGCCCGTCCTGATGATCAAAGTGCTGGGCGATCGAGACCACCGGCGTGGCCGGTGCGGTCAGATTGAGGGTGCCGCTGTCGCTGCCGGCGGCAGAGTGGTTGCCCAGTGCATCGGTCTGCACGGCGCTGACCTGCACCTGGGCGCCATTGGCCGGCTGCGGCAGGCCGAGCGTGAGCACACCGTTGCTGTAGCTGGCCGTGATGGCGCTATTGCTGCTGGTGATACTGCCATCGCTGTGCACCGTGACGGTCGACAGGCTGCCGCCGCTATTGACGGTGACACTGGCACTGCCATTGGCGGCCAGACTGGCGGCATTGAGCGTCACGCTGGCCTGGACCTGCCCGTTGCTCAGATCGCTGCTGCTGATCTGATTGTTCATGCTGTGATGCTCGGCCAGGGTCACTACCGGGCTGCTCAGCGCCTGATAGCTGGTGCTGGCGGCAGGCGACAGATTGCCGGCGCCATCGGCCACGCTGGCGCTCAGCGTCAGCGTCTCACCAGCGGCCGGTGCCGGAACCGGCAGATAGACCGTGCCATTCTGGTAGGCATAGACCAGACCATTGCCGTCGACCAGCTGACCGGTGCTGTTGAACGACAGCTGCACCGTCTGGCCATGACCTTCATTGACCGACAGCACGCCATGATGGGCCAGGGCGTTTTGCGCCGAGCTGTCGAGCGCCACGGCGGCAATCATGCTGCCTGCCGGCGGGGCGACACTGATCGGCGTCGGCACGGTGCCGGCCGGGGCGCCGGTCGGTGTCAGACCGACCTGCAGCGTGGCCTGCCCGCCCTGATCCCAGTAGAGGATCTGAATGCTGTGCAGATCGCCGGCGGTATGACCGAGGGTGATGGCGGTGTTGGCGACGGTCGGCGACTGATTGCCGGCAAACTGCGCCACCACATGACCATCGACGATGATCTGATAGCCGTCATCGGCATTGACGTTGAGCGTATAGGTGCCTGCGGCGGCACTGAAGGCGCCGCCGAGGGTGACGATGCTCTGCTGGGTGCTGTTGAAGCTGCCGTTGAGCTGCAGATTGCTGGCACTGTTGCCGAGGAAGGCATTCAGATTGTTGAGCGAGCTGCCGAGACTGTTGCTGAAATTGGTGGTGCCGTGCCAGACGCCGCCCTGCTCGCCGAAGTTGAGCGCCTGGGCGATGAAGCTGGCGCTGGGGCTGCGGCCCTGCAGGTCGGCCAGCACGGTCGACAGTGCGGTCTGTCCGGCCAGCGGGCTGGAGATATGGCTGTCGGCGACGTTGAAGAACTGACCGCTCAGGCCGTTGGGCAGCAGGCTGATGCTCGGTGCATTGGCTGCGCTCAGATCCAGCGTGCCGCTGTCGCTGCCGATGGCCGACACATTGCCCAGGGCATTGGTCTGGCTGGCATTGATCGCCACCTGGGCACCATTGGCCGGTTCCGGCAGGCTCAGTGTCACCACGCCATTGGCGTAGCTGGCACCGATGGCCGGATTGCTGCTGCTCAGATGGCCCTGGCTGTCGACCGTCAGCGTCGACAGCGTACCGCCTGCATTGATGGTGATGCTGGCGCTGCCGTTAGCCGCGAGGCTGGCGGCATCCAGCTGCACCGTGGCCTGAATGTGACCATTGACCAGATTGTCGTTGCCGATCTGCCCGTCCTGATGATCAAAGTGCTGGGCGATCGAGACCACCGGCGTGGCCGGTGCGGTCAGATTGAGGGTGCCGCTGTCGCTGCCGGCGGCAGAGTGGTTGCCCAGTGCATCGGTCTGCACGGCGCTGACCTGCACCTGGGCGCCATTGGCCGGCTGCGGCAGGCCGAGCGTGAGCACACCGTTGCTGTAGCTGGCCGTGATGGCGCTATTGCTGCTGGTGATACTGCCATCGCTGTGCACCGTGACGGTCGACAGGCTGCCGCCGCTATTGACGGTGACACTGGCACTGCCATTGGCGGCCAGACTGGCGGCATTGAGCGTCACGCTGGCCTGGACCTGCCCGTTGCTCAGATCGCTGCTGCTGATCTGATTGTTCATGCTGTGATGCTCGGCCAGGGTCACTACCGGGCTGCTCAGCGCCTGATAGCTGGTGCTGGCGGCAGGCGACAGATTGCCGGCGCCATCGGCCACGCTGGCGCTCAGCGTCAGCGTCTCACCAGCGGCCGGTGCCGGAACCGGCAGATAGACCGTGCCATTCTGGTAGGCATAGACCAGACCATTGCCGTCGACCAGCTGGCCGGTGCTGTTGAACGACAGCTGCACCGTCTGGCCATGACCTTCATTGACCGACAGCACGCCATGATGGGCCAGGGCGTTTTGCGCCGAGCTGTCGAGCGCCACGGCGGCAATCATGCTGCCTGCCGGCGGGGCGACACTGATCGGCGTCGGCACGGTGCCGGCCGGGGCGCCGGTCGGTGTCAGACCGACCTGCAGCGTGGCCTGCCCGCCCTGATCCCAGTAGACGATCTGAATGCTGTGCAGATCGCCGGCGGTATGACCGAGGGTGATGGCGGTGTTGGCGACGGTCGGCGACTGATTGCCGGCAAACTGCGCCACCACATGACCATCGACGATGATCTGATAGCCGTCATCGGCATTGACGTTGAGCGTATAGGTGCCTGCGGCGGCACTGAAGGCGCCGCCGAGGGTGACGATGCTCTGCTGGGTGCTGTTGAAGCTGCCGTTGAGCTGCAGATTGCTGGCACTGTTGCCGAGGAAGGCATTCAGATTGTTGAGCGAGCTGCCGAGACTGTTGCTGAAATTGGTGGTGCCGTGCCAGACGCCGCCCTGCTCGCCGAAGTTGAGCGCCTGGGCGATGAAGCTGGCGCTGGGGCTGCGGCCCTGCAGGTCGGCCAGCACGGTCGACAGTGCGGTCTGTCCGGCCAGCGGGCTGGAGATATGGCTGTCGGCGACGTTGAAGAACTGGCCGCTCAGCCCGTTGGGCAGCAGGCTGATGCTCGGACTGCCAATCGGGTCCAGATGAACGACGGCACTGCTGTTGCCTGTTCCGGAGGTGTTGCCATAGGGATCGGCAATGCTGGCGCTGACATTGAGGGTGGCGCCATTAGCCGGTGCGCCGACACTGAAGCCGACCTGGCCCGCACTGAGGTCGCTGGCGCTGACCACGTGACTGATCTGGCTGCCAGTATTGCTGCTCAGCGTGATGGTATCGCCGACCTTGACCGAGCCATCCAGCGCCACATTGACGCTGACCATGCCGTTTTGTTCATCTGCGCTGCCGATGACGCCATTGTGATCGACGATGGTGACCGCCGGCGTATTCGGTGCCTGGGTATCCACTACCGCACTGGCGCTGCCCGCCGCTGAAACGTTGCCGGCCTGATCGGTGAGGGTGGCCGAGAGGGTTAGCGTCGCCCCATTGGCCGGTGCGGCCAGATTCAGCTGTACCTGTCCGTTTTGTACTTCGCTGGCGGTGATGATATGGGACAGCGGCAGGCCGTTGCTTGACAACAGGGTCAGCGTATCGCCGACTTGTACGCCATGATCAAGACCGATCCTGACGCTGACGAGTCCATTGCTCTCATCGCTGCCGGCAATGGTGCCGTTGTGGTCCATGATGGTGATGGTCGGTGCCAGTGGTGCCACGGTGTCGACCAGCGCACTGGCTGTGCCGACCGGGGACGTATTGCCGGCCAGATCGGTGATGCTGGCGGCAACCTGCAGGGTTTGACCATTGGCCGGGGCCGTGACGTTCAGCACGACATGGCCTGCCTGCAGATCGCCGGCCTGAACCGTGTAGTTGATCTGGGCACCTGCACCGGTACTCAGGTGGATGATGTCGCCCGCCTTGACCGCCGAATCAAGCCCGATCTGTACACTCACCTGTCCCTGATGTTCGTCGGCGATGCCGATCTCGCCATTGTGGCCGAGGATGACCACGTTGGGGGTGTCGGGTGCCTGAGTGTCGACCAGCGCACTGACCGTGCCGGCCGGGGAGGTATTGCCGGCTGCATCGGTCAGCGTGGCGTTGAGCGACAAGGTGGCGCCATTGGCCGGTACCGTCAGATTAAAGTTGACGTGACCGTTGACCAGATCGGCAGGCTGAACGGTATAGCTGATGTTGATACCCGGACTGCCGGTTAGCGTCAGGGTGTCGCCGGCCTGCACGCTGCCATCCAGTGCGACCTGAACCGATACCTTGCCGTTGTGCACATCGGCGATGCCGATTTCGCCATTGTGGCCGGCAACGCTGATTTGCGGTGCATTGGGGGCCTGTGTATCCACCAGCGCCGAATCGGTGCCTGCATCCGAGGTGTTACCCAGGGTATCGGTGATGGTGGCGCTGACTTGCAGGGTTTCACCATTGGCGGGAGCCGAAACATGCAGCGTGACCTGGCCAGCGCTGATGTCTGCGGCCTGCAGGACATAACTCACAGGCAAGCCATTGCCCGTGCTCAACAGGACGGTGTCGCCCGCTTTGACCGATTCATCCAGCGAGACCAGTACCGATACCTGGCCCTGGTTGATATTGCCAAGACCGATTTCGCCGTTGTGGTCCAGGATGCTGACCTCGGGCGGGTTGGGCGCGGTGGTATTGACCACGGCGCTGTCGCTGCCAGCCTGCGACTGGTTGCCCAGGGCATCGGTCAGTACGGCACTGACGTCCAGCGTCTGGCCATTGAGCGGTGCGGTGACGGTCAGGGTCACATTGCCGGCGTGGATTTCTTCGGCCGTGACCACATGGACAAACACATCCCCACTGGATGTCTGCATGGTCAGGCTGTCACCCGCCTTGACCGAGCTGTCGAGGTTTACCTGAACCTGTACCTGGCCGTTGCGCTCATCCGGCGTGCTGATCACGCCGTTATGGTCAACGATGGTGACGGTCGGGGTGTTCGGGCCGGTGGTGTCCACCACGGCAGACGCACTACCGGCAGCCGAGCTGTTGCCGAGCGCATCGGTGATGGTGGCGGAAGCATTCAGGCTCTGGCCGTCGGCCGGGGCAGCGACGCTGAAGCTGGCATGACCGGCGTTCAGGTCCGCACTGCTGACGACATGGCTCAGGGTGACGCCGTTGGCGGTCAGACTGATGGTGTCACCGGCCTTGACCGAACCATCCAAAGCGACTTGCACCGTGACCTGGCCATTGCGCTCATCCGGGGTGCTGATGACGCCGTTATGGTCAACGATGGTGACGGTCGGGGTGTTCGGGCCGGTGGTGTCCACCACGGCAGACGCACTACCGGCGGCCGAACTGTTGCCGAGCGCATCGGTGATGGTGGCGGAAGCATTCAGGCTCTGACCATCGGCCGGGGCAGCGACGCTGAAGCTGGCATGACCGGCGTTCAGGTCCGCGCTGCTGACGACATGGCTCAGGGTGACGCCATTGGCGGTCAGACTGATGGTGTCACCGGCCTTGACCGAGCTGTCGAGGTTCACCTGAACCTGTACCTGACCATTGGGCTCATCCGGCGTGCTGATCACCCCGTTATGGTCAACGATGGTGACGGTCGGGGTGTTCGGGCCGGTGGTATCGACCACGGCAGACGCACTACCGGCAGCCGAGCTGTTGCCGAGCGCATCGGTGATGGTGGCGGAAGCATTCAGGCTCTGGCCGTCGGCCGGGGCAGCGACGCTGAAGCTGGCATGGCCGGCGTTCAGGTCCGCGCTGCTGACCACATGAGTCTGGGTGACGCCATTGGCGGTGAGCGAAATGGTGTCACCGGCCTTGACCGAGCTGTCGAGGTTTACCTGAACCTGCACCTGACCATTGCGCTCATCCGGGGTGCTGATCACGCCGTTATGGTCAACGATGGTGACGGTCGGGGTGTTCGGGCCGGTGGTATCGACCACGGCAGACGCACTACCGGCGGCCGAGCTGTTGCCGAGCGCATCGGTGATGGTGGCGGAAGCATTCAGGCTCTGGCCATCGGCCGGGGCGGCGACGCTGAAGCTGGCATGGCCGGCGTTCAGGTCCGCGCTGCTGACCACATGAGTCTGGGTGACGCCATTGGCGGTCAGACTGATGGTGTCACCGGCCTTGACCGAACCATCCAAAGCGACTTGTACCGTGACCTGGCCGTTGCGCTCATCCGGCGTACTGATCACCCCGTTATGGTCAACGATGGTGACGGTCGGGGTGTTCGGGCCGGTGGTGTCCACCACGGCAGACGCACTACCGGCGGCCGAGCTGTTGCCGGCAGCATCCGTGACAGTGGCGGTGACTGTCAGGGTTTGTCCATTGGCCGGGGCATTGAGACTGAAGGATGCCTGTCCGTTCTGGATGTCTGCTGTACTGATGGTGTGGGCGTAACTTTGTCCATTGCTGCTTTGCAGGGTCAGGATGTCGCCGACCCGGGCCGAGCTGTCGAGGAAGACTCGGACCTGTACCTGACCGTTGTGCTCGTCGGGCGTACTGATGACGCCGTTGTGGTCGACGATGGTGACGTTAGGCGCGTTGGGCGCCTCGGTGTCGACCAGGGCGCTGGCGCTGCCGGCGCTAGAGGTGTTGCCGGCGGCGTCGGTCAGGGTTGCCGTGACGGTCAGTGTCTGGCCGTTGGCCGGTGCGCTGACATTGAGCAGCACCTGTCCGGCGCTCAGGTCGCTGGCCTGCACCGTGTAGACGATGGGCTGGCCATTCCCGGTCGACAGGGTCAGGGTGTCGCCGGCCTGGACGCTGCTGTCCAGAACCACCCGCACTTGCACCTGCCCGTTGATTTCATTGGCGCTGCCGATTTCACCGTTATGTCCCTGGATGAATACCTGGGGGGTGTCCGGGGCGACGGTGTCGACCAGGGCGCTGGCGGTCCCTGCCGCCGAGGTATTGCCGGCGCCGTCGGTCACGGTGGCACTGACGACGAGGGTTTGTCCGCTGGCGGGGGCGGTCACGTTCAGGGTGGCATGACCGGCCGTCAGGTCGGCAGCCTGTACCGTATAGGCTACGGTGGCGCCGGTGCTGGTGGTCAGCAGGATGCTGTCACCGACCTGGACGCTACGGTTGAGCGAAACCTGAACCTGGACCTGGCCATTGGTTTCGTTGGCGGCACCAATTTCGCCGTTGTGGCCGAGGATGCTGACTTGCGGTGCATCGGGCGCCACGGTGTCGACCAGGGCGCTGGCGCTGCCTGCGGCCGAGGTGTTTCCGGCGGCATCGGTGATGGTGGCGCTGACGACAAGGGTTTCTCCGTTGGCCGGAGCGGTCACATTGAGTGTGACATGGCCCGCCGCGAGATCGGCAGCCAGTACGGTGTAGGCGATCGTGGCACCACTGCCGGTGCGCAGCTGGATGCTGTCGCCGGCTTTCACGCTGTTGTCGAGGGTGACCTGTACCTGGACCTGACCATTGGTCTCGTCGGCGGCGCCAATTTCGCCGTTGTGACCGAGGATGCTGACTTGCGGCGTGTTGGGCGCCACGGTGTCGACCAGGGCGCTGGCGCTGCCTGCGGCCGAGGTATTGCCGGCAGCATCGGTGATGGTGGCCGAGACGCTCATGGTCTGGCCATTGCCCGGTGCCGTGACATTCAGACTGGCATGTCCGCTGCTCAATTCTGCGGCGGTGACGGTATGGGAGAGGGTACTGCTGCCGTTGCTGAGGCGAATGACATCGCCGGCATGAACGCTATTGTCCAGCGATACCTGAACCTGCACTCTGCCATTGGTCTCGTCGGCGGCGCCAATCTCGCCGTTGTGCCCGATGATGCTGACGGTCGGCGTATTGGGCGGGATGGAGTCGACGGTGACCGATGCCGAGGCGACGGCAGTCTGCCCGGCGGTGTTGGTCGACGAAGCAATCAGCGTGGTGCTGCCCTGGCCCAGCGGGACGGTCGGCGTCAGACTCCATGTGCCGTTGCTGGCGACGACGGCGCTGCCCAGCACGGTGCCGAGGCTGGTGCTGACCAGCACGGTGAGTCCTGGTTGGCCGGTGCCGCGCAGGGTGGGTTCGACCTGGTTGGTCAGGGTGATGCCGGCAATGCTGACACTGGCAGGCGGGGCGCCGTTAGTGCTGCTTTGTTGTGCCAGCAGTTGGGGCTGGTTGTTGCTGATGCGCCCGAAATTATCCAGCGAAGCAATGCTGTTGCTGCTGCGCAGGCTGCTGACGGTGGTGGTGCTACTGATGTCTGTCGAGGACAGGGTAATGAAGGTATGGCCCAGATTGCTGCTGGTCGAGGTGTCTGCCTGCAGGCCGGCGCTGGCCGGATCCAGCTGGGCTGTCGGGTCCTGGCCACTGGCCAGGTTGTTCAGCACTTGCTGGACGTCGGTATTGGCGTTGCCGCCATTGCCGTCTGTCTGCGCCGCGTTTTGCTGGTCGCTTGCCGGGGCCGAGGGCTGGTCCTGTTCTCCCGAGAGGACGACGGTCCCCCCCGAATCCTGGCTCAGCGTCAGGCTGGCGCCCTTGTCGAACAGCAACTGTTCCCCCGGGCGGATGACCTCCCCGACCTTGAGGATGTGCTCATGACCCTGAGCGTCAATAACCTTGACCACCCCTTTGAGGTGGGCGATGCGACCGGACAGTGCGGGGGTAGCCATGAGCGACTCCGGCAAAATGGGTTGAATAAGGTTCTCTGTTGTTCAGAGAAACACTGTTTGTATCTTTACGGCCATACGCGTACGACGACGGATATGGCCGAGGCTAACGTTCGCTGAGCGCCTCTGTCTTGGCGCGCAGTACCGGCTTGAGCATATATGACAATATACTTTTCTTGCCAGTCATAATGTCAACCTGGGCAACCATGCCGGGGATGATCGGCAAGTGTTTGTCACCCAGCGAGCTTTGACGGGTACGCACCTTGACGATGTAGAACGAGTTGCCGTGCTCGTCGGTTTCGGTATCGGCGCCGACGTCCTGGACGACGCCGTCCATGCCACCGTAAATGGTGTAGTCATAAGCGGTAAATTTGACCTTGGCATCCTGGCCGGTGCGCAGGAAGGCAATGTCGCGCGGCGAGACCCGGGTTTCCACCAGCAGGGAGTCGCCGATCGGCACGATTTCCATCACATCCTTGCCGGGCTGCACCACGCCACCAACCGTATTGGCATAGATCTGCTTGACTTCGCCGCGTACCGGAGAGCGCAGTTCCGATAGCTTGACCTTGTTGGCCAGACCGGTGGTGTCGGCAGAAAGGCTGTTGATTTTGGCCATGGTTTCGGACAGTTCGGCGCTGGCCTGATTGCGGAAGCTCAACTCGGTTTCGCGTACCTTGCGGTTGGCTTCGATGATGGCCGCCTGCAGGCGGGCAATCTGTGCTTCGGCCATATCGCGATCACCCTTGAAGCGCGAGACATCGCGTTGCAGCCGCAGCAGGTCGACCTGCGACACCGCCCCGCTGTCCAGCAGGGGACGGGTTTGCTCCAGTTCGCGGGCAGTCAGTTGATAGCTTTGGTCGGCCTGTTGCCGCCGGGCGCGCATTTCGCTCAGCTCCTGGGTGCGCTGGTTCAGTTCCTGATGGGCGATCTGGACCGTGTCTTCCAGCTCCTGCTGTCTGGCGCGATAGAGGTCGCTTTCCTGCTTGGCAATGTCCGGTGCTTCCTGCGTGACCTGGGCCGGCATGTTGAGCGGGGAGCCTTCGGCAATGGCGCGCAGCCGTGCCGCCTTGCCCAGCAAGGCCAGGTACTGTGCCTGACTGGCTTGCAGCGAGGAGACGAAGCGGGTGTTGTCGATGTTCAGCAACAACTGGCCTTTCTGTACCACCTGTCCTTCGTGCACCAGGATGCGCGACACCACGCCGCCATCCAGGCTCTGGATGTGCTGGTTCTGGCTGGAGGCGACGACCTTGCCTTCCCCCTTGGTCACTTCGTCGATCTGGGCAAAGGCGGCCCACAGCAGGGCAACGAGGAAAAAGCCGGTGACGGTCCAGACAAACACCCGCGGCCGGCCTGGATTCTGCTCCAGAATGGCCCAGTCGGCATCGGTGGCAAAATCGAGGTGCTCCTGCAGGTCTCGAGCCGCAGCCCAGTCCATCAGGCGATCCCAGTATGGCGAGGTTTTTTCCTGGCCGCGGACAATCCAGTTTTTCCAGAAGGGGCGGTGTTGGCTCATTGTGCTTGCCCCCGGTTGACCTGACCTTGTTGCAGGGAACGAATGACCGCGTCCTTGGGCCCGTCGGCCATAATAGTGCCGTTGTCGACGACGATCAGTCGGTCGGCCAGCTCCAGCAGCGAAGAATGGTGCGTGGTCAGGATCACGGTCTTGCCTTGCATGATTTTGTTCAGTGTTTGCTTGATATGGGCTTCGGCCGAGCTGTCCATATTGCTGGTGGGTTCATCCATCAACAGGATCGGCGGCGCATTGAGCAGGGCACGGGCGATGGTGACAGCCTTGCGCTGGCCGCCGGACATGGTTTCACCGCGTTCGCCAACAATCATGTCGAAGCCCTGCGGGTGGCTGTTGACGAACTCCGACAGGCCGGCGAGTTCGGCAGCGGCCTGGATGCTGGCATCGTGGCTGTGGGGCGCGCCCATCGTGATGTTCTGTCGCAGCGTGCCGTAGAACAGCATCGATTCTTGCGGTACATAGCCGATGTGGCGACGCAGTTCGGTCGGGTCGATCTGGTTGATGTCGATGCCGTCGATGCGTACCGAACCTTCATCGGGCTGGTACAGGCCGAGGATCAGTTTCTGCAGGGTCGACTTGCCGGAGCCGATGCGGCCAATGATGGCAACCCGTTCTCCGGCCTTGATCTTGAACGAGACGTTGCGCAGTGCCTGCGCCGGGTTCTCCGGATAGCTGAAGCTGACATTGCGGAATTCGATCTCGCCCCGGAAGCTGGTGCGGTGGAAGAAGTTGGCATTCTGCTCGCGTTCAACCGGCAGCTTCATGAAGGTGTCGAGCGAGCCGAGCGAGATCTTGGCATTGTGGTACTGGGTCAGCAGGCCGACCAGCTGGCCCAGGGGCGCCATGGCGCGACCAGACAGCATCACGGCGGCGATCACACCACCCTGCGAGGTGTCTCCGCTCATGATCAGGTAGACCCCGACGATCAGCACCACGATGCTGACCATCTGCTGGACGAAGCCGGCAAAGTTGCTGGCGGAGGCCGCCAGCAATTTCAGGCGCGCGCCGATTTGCGACAAAAACAGGGTGGCCTGCTCCCAGCGGGCCTGTTGCTGTCCTTCGGCGGCCAGAATCTTGATGGTTTCCAGCTCGGCGAGGTTTTCCACCAGTTGGGCGTTGCGTTGGGCCGAGGCGCGCAGCGTCGACTCGGTCAGGACTTTCATCTTCTCCTGGATCAGCAGTGAGAAGATCATCATGGCGCCGGCGCCCACCAGTACCGGGATGACCATCAGCGGCGAAATCCACAGCACGACCAGCAGGAAGATCAGTACGAAGGGCAGGTCGATCAGTGCGGTGATCGAGGCGGAGGCGATGAAGTCGCGAATGGTTTCGAACGAGCGCAGATTGGCGGCAAAGGCGCCTACCGAGGCCGGGCGTGCCGACATGCGTACGCCCAGCACGCGTTCCATGATCAGGGAGGACAGTGAAACGTCAATGCGCTTGCTGGCCAGGTCGAGCATGTAGCCACGGGTCATCTTCATCAGGAAGTCGAACACCAGGACGATGATGCTGCCGATGGCCAGAACCCACAGGGTGGAAAAGGCGAGGTTGGGCACCACACGGTCGTAGACGTTCATCGACACCAGCGGGATGACCAGGGCGAACAGGTTGATCAGGAAAGAGGCCACCAGCGAGTCACGGTACAACGGCAGGCCGCCATAGACCGCATGCCAGAACCAGTGACGCGAGCGGATATCCCCCATCTCCGGTGCCCGACGGTCATAGTTGAAGCGCGGCCTGACGAAGATGGCGATGCCGGCGTAGTTTTCACCCAGTTGCTCGAGCGGGATGGTTTCGACGGACTCCGGGAGTTCGGAGAAGCTGAAGCGGGCGGTCCCTGTCTTGTGGTCAATGCCGCGCAGGATGCAGGCCTCGTCGTTCTTGAGCAGGATCACCGCCGGCAGCAAGGCATCGCGCAGCTTGTCGAGCGGGCTGCGCACGACGCGCGAGGTCAGGCCGATGCGTCGGGCTGAACGCGAAAACATGGACGGCGTGAGCCGGCCATTGGTCAGTGGAATGCCTGCAACCAGGGACTCGCGGGTGGCATTGATGCCATATTGGCGAGCCAGAGCGAACAGGCAATCCAGCAAGGGATCCAGGTGGGTCGAATGCAAGGGGATGGTGCTGTTTCGCATTTCCTGGGTGATCGGCTGCATCTTTACCTCGGGGCGCATGGTGAACTTTTCCCGATGACTCGGTCCTCCCCGACGTTATCATAAATATTACAAGTTTAGTAAGGAAAATAGGTAAATTAAATTGATATTTGTCACAGAAAATATGCCGAAGGCATGATGCGCTACGGCAGATGCGGCGGATGTGAATGGCTTGTTTTTATACCCTATGGGGGTATATGATCAGGTCAGGAGATCATCATGCAAAATTCCGTTCTGGTATTACCCATCAAGGGCATGCACTGCGCTGCCTGCGCCCAGCGTATTGAAAAGATGCTGAACCGCCTGCCAGCGGTGCAGGCGACGGTCAGTTTTGCCAGTGAGACGGCGCGGGTAGAGCTGGGCGAGGGGGCGTCGCTGGATGAAGCCGTCGCGGCCGTCCGGGCCGCCGGATTCGAGGTGGCGGCGTCCCGGCTGACCCTGGCACTGGGCGGGATGCATTGTGCTGCCTGCGCTCAACGTATCGAAAAGGTGCTCAACCGGCTGCCGGGGGTGAGTGCGACGGTCAACTTTGCCAGTGAGCAGGCCAGCGTGCATTTTGTCCCCGGTGCCTGTGAGGCGGCGCAGATGGTGACTGCCGTGGAGCAGGCCGGATTTACCGCCAGTGTGGTGCAGGCTATGCAGCGTGAGACGCTGCGGGCGCAACAGGTGACGGCGTCGCGCCGCGAGGGGGTGCGGGTGGCGCTGGCGGCGCTGCTGGCGCTGCCACTGTTGTGGCCAATGCTGTCCATGATGACGGCGGCCGACATGCCGATGTTGCCGCTGTTCTGGCAATGGGGGCTGGCGTCGGTGCTGCAGTTTGTTTTCGGCTGGCGCTTCTACCGTGGGGCCTGGCTGGCTTTGCGTGGCGGCGCCGCCAATATGGATGTGCTGGTCGCACTGGGGACCAGCGCGGCGTACGGCTACTCCTGCTGGCTGGTCTGGTCCGGTCAGGCGCATGAGTTGTATTTCGAGGCATCGGCCTGGGTGCTGGTGCTGGTCATGCTGGGCAAGTGGCTGGAGCGGCGCGCCAAAGGAAGGGCGGGCGATGCGATTGCGGCGCTGCTGGACCTGGCGCCGCGTACAGCGCGAGTGGAACGCGATGGACAGCAGGTGGAGGTGCCGCTGGACCAACTGCAGCCCGGCGAATTGGTCTGGGTGCGCCAGGCCGAACGCGTGCCGGTGGACGGGGTGATCGAGCAGGGCCAGGCCGCGCTGGACGAAAGTATGCTGACAGGAGAGAGCCTGCCGGTGGACAAGGGCGTCGGCGCACAGGTCTATGCCGCCACCTTGAATCAGTCGGGGCTGCTGCAGATCCGCGCGACCGGCGTTGGCAGTGATACGCAGCTGGGACGGATTGTCCGCATGGTCAGTGAGGCACAGGGGTCCCGCGCACCGATCCAGCGTCTGGCAGATCAGGTGTCGGCGTGGTTTGTTCCCGCGGTCTTGCTGATCGGCCTGCTGACACTGCTGCTGACCGGTGCGCTGAGCGGTGACTGGGGGCGGGCGCTGATTCATGCGGTCGCCGTGCTGGTGATCGCCTGTCCTTGTGCCCTGGGGCTGGCCACGCCGACCGCCGTCATGGTCGGGGTGGGTAACGGGGCGCGGCACGGCATTTTGTTTGCCCGCGCCGAGGCACTGGAGCAGACCGGGCGCCTGCAGGTGTTGGCCATGGACAAAACCGGCACCTTGACCGAAGGCAGGCCAAGGCTGGTTCAACTGGCTGCATTGGGTATCAGCGAGGCGCGGCTGCTGCAACTGGCGGCCAGCGCCGAGGCGGGCTCGACGCATCCGCTGGCACAAGCCCTGCTGGCCGCTGCTCAGGCACAGGACGTATCGCTGCTGCCGCTCAGCGGATTTACTGCACAGACCGGCGCCGGGGTCACGGCGCAGTTGCCGGATCTGGGCGAGTTGCGCGTCGGGCATCCCCAGTGGGCGGGCGTGCCGGCATTCGCCGACTGGCCGCGGTGGCGCGAGCAGGGCATGACGGTGATTGGCGTGGCACTCAATGGTGAGCCGCTGGGTGTGCTGGCACTGGCGGACAGCTTGCGTGCATCGGCTAGCGGGGCGGTGTTCCGGCTAAAGCAGATGGGCATCCGGGTGGTAATGCTTAGTGGCGACCACCCGGCTGCCGCCGGGTATATCGCCGCTCAGGCCGGGATAGACGAGGTCCATGCCGGCCTGTTGCCCGAGGACAAGGCCACCCTGATCCGGCAATGGCGTGAGCAGGGTTTGCGGGTCGGCATGCTGGGTGATGGTGTCAATGATGCGCCGGCACTGGCGGTGGCTGATGTTGGCATGGCGATGGGGGGCGGGTCGGAGGTCGCCATCGAGGCTGCGGATCTGACCCTGATGCACAATGATCCGATGCATGTGGTCGATGCCGTCAGTCTGTCGCAGCGTACGCTGGGCAAGATCCGGCAGAATCTGTTTTTTGCTTTTGCCTATAACGTGCTGGGTATTCCCCTGGCGGCCAGCGGCTTGCTCAGCCCGGCACTGGCGGGGGCGGCCATGGCGGCCAGTTCGCTGTCGGTGGTCAGCAATGCGCTGTTGCTCAAGCGCTGGCGGGCCGGTGCCTCTGGCTGAAACGACAAGACTCCCGCGCAGGGAGTCTTGACGGGTGCGGAGGGGGCGGGGAACTAGAGGTCGATCACGCTGCTGTGCTGCAGTTCGGCGATGTTGAGACCGGCCGGCGCCAGGCGCTTGAGTTCACCCAGAGCCTGTTCGCGCAGCGAGGGGTCCAGATGGCTGATCCAGATCTGCACATTGGGCGGAATCAGCTCCAGCATGGGCAGCAGGGTGGCCGGCGTCATGTGGCCCTCCTGTGCGGCCCGTTCCGGGTCACTGCTCGGGTAGGTGACTTCACAGATGATGTCGGACAGCGACGGGACATTGGCCGCCCAGTGCCAGAAGGCCGGGCACAGGGCCGAATCGCCGGTATAGGCGAGGGCGCGCCAGGGGCCCTCAATGACCCAGCCGATGCTGGCGATGTTGTGCTGGGCCGGCAGGGCGGTGGCCATGCCGTCTGCCAGCGGGATGGCATCGCCGACTTCGAGTGCGGCAAAGCGCAGCAGGGGCTCGCCTTGCGGGGTTTGGGCCTGCAGATAGCCCTGATGGCCGGGTTCGGCCATCAGGCCATTCAATAACTCGTCAATGGTTTCCTGCTGGCTGTGAACGGTCAGCCCTTTGCCGCCATGGGCAGCATGGCAGGCGAGCAGTGCCGGCAGGCCGCTGCAATGATCCAGGTGAGAGTGGGTCAGTAGTACGCGTTCCACCGCCAGTTGGCTTTCCGTCGACAGCGTTTCCACGCCGCTGCCGCAGTCCATCAGGGTGCTGACATCGATCAGGTAGCTGGAGGTGGCGATTTGCGAGCCGTTGCCGGCCGCGGTGCCAAGGACGGAAACAATCATCGGTCATCCTGTCATTTGAGGGGGGCTTGCCGAATCATTGTAGCTGAGTTGTGGTATCGCTGCATGACGAATGCGTTGAGGCCTGCCCCCGGTATGGCTGGTGCTGCGGCAAAAAAAGCGGCCGGGCAATGGCCCGGCCGCTTTTTTTCAGAGGCAGACCGATATCACTCGACCTTGCCGACCGGGTACATATAGCGGTTGCTGTCGGCGAACGGCGTCTGGTTGTAGAACCAGTTCAGGCGCGCGTTGCGATCCTTGGCAAAGGCTTTGTCTTTCTTCAGCTTTTCTGCGAAGGCCTGACGCAGTGCCGGGCTTTCGGCCAGCATGGCACGAGCCATCGGCTCCATGACGTAGGCTTCGGGCGCTTCGGCCGAGGTCAGGTTGGCATTGAAGAAGCCCCAGCTCAGGAAAGAGTCCGGGCTGGCCGGTTCGAGCAGGTCCATGGCCAGTACGCCCAGACGCTGGTTCGGGTCGATGACCACAGAGCCGGCCGGGTAGGTGACCTTGCGGTGTTCCGGAACCGGTTTGCCGGTGATCAGCAGGCGACCTTCATAGCCCGGGATCTTGTCGGCGGACTCGCGGTCGGGCTCGAACGGGGTGCCCAGCTTGACGTCTTCCAGGCGATAGACCGTCACGTCGTAGGCCGTCGGCGCGCTCAGGGTGGTCATCTGGATGCCATGGACCTTGAGACGGTCGATCACTTCATGCCATTGCGCCGGCACGATATAGGCCTTGGGACGCGGTACGATCAGGTCCGGCTGGGTCTGCGGGGTGTAAGGGATCTTGTAATCCTGCGGCTTGTTGGTCCAGCGCACGATCTTGTCACCGGTGATCGGCGACAATTCCTTGGTGTATTTCACGCCCTTGAAGTCGACCAGTTGCGGCTTGCCATCCGGGGCTTTCCAGGTCAGCGCCACCTGGTTGTCACGTACAGCGCGGTCTTTGGCAATCGCGGCGGCCAGGCTGTCCTTGTTGTCGCCGACGGCTTCGAAGATGGCCTTGTACAGGGTGTAGTTGCCCAGTACTTGCTGGCGGTACGGCTTGAGGGCGTGCAATTCGACCAGGATGCCCGGAATGCCGCGGATATCGGCGTACTGGTTGGAGAAGCGGGCATAGTCGCTGTAGTACGGATAGTACCCCTGGGTCATATCCTCATTGTCGTTCATGCTGATGCAGTCGTTCGGCAGATGGCCATAGTCTTTCAGCTCGGCGAACACGCGCGGGGTCATGACGCTGTTCATCCAGGTGGTACTGTTCTTGGCCCAGCCCATGCCGTTGTTGCAGTAGGTGACATCGTACTGGTAGATCACGCCATCGGTGGAATGGGTGTCGATGAAGAAGTCCGGGTCGTATTCGTTGAGGATGCGGGCGACGTTGCGGATTTCCGGACTGTCGAGCTTGGCGAAGTCGCGGTTGAGGTTCAGGTTGCGCGAGTTGACACGCCAGCCGGTATTGTTCGGGCCGTTCTGGTTGATGCGTCCATACTTGCCGTTGCGCAGGTCACCGTCGATGTTGACCACCGGGACGAAGATCAGGTTGATCTTGTCCAGCAGGGCGGTCTGGCTGCTGCCGACGGTCATGTCGCGAATCATCATCAGGCCGGCATCCTTGCCGTTGGCTTCGCCCGGATGGATTTCGGCTTCGACGTAGACGGTCGGTTTGCCCGAGGCCTTGAGGCCGGCGGCGGATTTGTCGGCGGACTTGGAGACGATCACCATGGTGAACGGGGTGCCGGCATCGGTGGTTTCACCGTAGGTCATCATCTTGATGAGGCCCGGTTTGGCATCCTGCAGTTTCTTCAGGTAGTCCAGCGTTTCGGTGTAGGTCGGGGTGTGCTGGAAATCGGACGCTTCGATCGGGGTGATATAGGGGTCGTTCTTGGCTGCGATGAATTGTTCGCTCTTGCCGTTCCAGGCGATATCTGGCGGCAGAATGTGTTTGCGCGCCGCGGCCAGATAGGCGTTGTCGTCGACATAGTCCGGTGCGGACGGCACGGCAAAGGCCGGAAGGCTTGCCAGCATCGAGGCCAGCATGGTCAGTTGCATGCAAAGGCGGGTTTTTTTCATACCTGACTCCCTGTTTGTATTGTCGGTTCACAGGCGGATCACGCGCTGTGTCACTGAGCCACGGGCAAGGGGTGACCTTGTCGCGGCATCCAGACCGCAAGCGTAACGCGCCAGGGAATATCAGTATGTGCTAAATCGATTTGATTTGATGGCAATCAACGGCTGGAGCACGTTGTTGCGGCGTGCAAATGACAACATGGCCGGGCAGAGGCCCGGCCATGTTGCGAGGTGATGGTGAATCAGTGGCCTTGCGGCTGCTTGCGCGACCAGGCCCAGAGGGCCAGCCCGGCGAGGATCATCGGCAGGCTCAGCCATTGTCCCATGCTCAGGTTGGCGGCCAGCAGACCAAGGAAGTCATCGGGTTCGCGGGTGAACTCGGCGATGAAGCGGAAGGCACCGTAGCCGATCAGGAACAGTGCGGAGACGGCGGCGCGCGGACGTGGCTTGCTGCTGAAGCCCCACAGGATGAAGAACAGGGTCATGCCCTCCAGCGCAAACTCATACAGCTGCGACGGGTGGCGTGCCAGTCCGCCGTATTTGACATAGGTGTCGACCCACTCCGGGTGGGTGGCTGCCCAGGCACGGTCTGCCTGCTGGGCCTGCGGGAACAGCATGGCCCAGGGGGCCTCCGGGTTGGTGACCCGCCCCCACAGTTCACCATTGATGAAGTTGCCGATACGGCCGGCGGCCAGGCCCAGCGGCACCAGCGGGGCGACGAAGTCGGCCACGTCCCAGAAGCTCTTGCCATGGCGGCGGGCAAACAGCCACATGGCGATCAGTACGCCGAGGAAGCCGCCGTGGAAGGACATGCCGCCTTCCCAGACCCGCAGGATTTCCGCCGGGTTGTGCAGGTATTCGCCGGGTTTGTAGAACAGCACATAGCCCAGCCGTCCGCCGAGCACCACGCCGAGCACGCCGTAAAACAGCAGGTCGTCCAGCATCTTGCTGGTCATGAAACTGCGGCCGGCACGGATGCGACGATTGCCGAGCAGGATGAACAGCAGGAAGCCGGCCATGTACATCAGGCCATACCAATGCACGGCGAGTGGCCCGAGGTGGATGGCGACGGGGTCGTATTGCGGATGAATGATCATTTGTCAGTCGTACGTGTTTGCGGTAAAAGTGATGAGACTGAATTATACGGAAAGCGTTGCATATCGTCGCGGGCGATTACCCTCGCATGCGATTTCCGGGGCTGATACCACGGCCCCGCCGCCTTGCACGGCGCACCGATTGACTGGACCCAGTCTTTTGAAAGTGCGACCGGAAACGCTGGCATTTTAGTGAAATAGAGCAAGGAATTGTCATGCCTGAATATCGTTCCAGAACTTCTACCGCCGGCCGCAACATGGCCGGCGCCCGTGCGCTGTGGCGCGCCACCGGCATGAAGGATGAAGACTTCCAGAAGCCGATCATCGCCATTGCCAACTCGTTCACTCAGTTTGTTCCGGGGCATGTGCACCTGCATAACCTGGGGCAACTGGTGGCCCGGGAAATCGAACGCGCCGGCGGCGTGGCCAAAGAGTTCAACACCATTGCCATTGATGACGGCATTGCCATGGGGCATGGCGGCATGCTCTACAGCCTGCCTTCGCGTGACCTGATTGCCGATTCGGTCGAATACATGGTCAATGCCCATTGTGCCGATGCGCTGGTCTGCATTTCCAACTGCGACAAGATTACCCCGGGGATGCTGATGGCGGCCCTGCGGCTGAACATCCCGGTGGTGTTTGTTTCCGGCGGGCCGATGGAAGCCGGCAAGGTGAACTGGCAGGGCGAGGCCCGTGCGCTGGATCTGGTCGATGCCATGGTCGAGGCGGCCAACCCGGCGGTCTCCGATGCCGAGGTGGCCGAGCTGGAGCGCTCCGCCTGTCCGACTTGCGGATCGTGTTCCGGCATGTTTACCGCCAACTCGATGAACTGTCTGACCGAGGCGCTGGGCCTGTCGCTGCCGGGCAATGGCTCGCTGGTGGCCACCCATGCCGATCGCAAGGAGTTGTTTCTGCGTGCCGGTCGTCTGATCGTGGATCTGGCGCGGCGTTATTACGAGGGGAATGATGACAGCGTCCTGCCGCGCCGCATTGCCTCGCGCGCAGCCTTTGGCAATGCCATGTCGCTGGATGTGGCGATGGGCGGCTCGACCAATACGGTGCTGCATTTGCTGGCCGCGGCGCACGAAGCGCAGGTGGATTTCACCATGGCGGACATCGATGCCATCTCCCGCAAGGTCCCTTGCCTGTGCAAGGTGGCCCCGGCCACGCAGAAATACCATATGGAAGATGTACACCGTGCTGGCGGGGTGATGGCCATTCTGGGTGAGCTGGACCGTGCCGGGTTGCTGGCGCGCGAAGTGCCGACCGTGCACAGTCCGTCGCTGGGGGCGGCGCTGGATCAGTGGGATGTGGCCCGTGATGGCGTGGATGAGACCGCGACGCGTTTCTATCGCGCGGCGCCGGGCGGGGTGGCCACGACGCTGGCCTTCTCGCAAAGCATGCGTTTCCCCGAACTGGATCTGGACCGGGCCGCCGGCTGCATTCGCCGCCGGGCCAATGCCTATAGCCAGGATGGTGGTCTGGCAGTGTTGTTTGGCAATCTGGCCGAGGATGGCTGCATCGTAAAAACCGCTGGCGTCGATGACAGCATTCTGCGCTTTGATGGCCGGGCCCGGGTGTTCGAGAGCCAGGATGCGGCTGTCGAAGCCATTCTGGCCGACAAGATTCAAGCCGGTGATGTGGTGGTGATTCGCTACGAAGGGCCGAAGGGCGGGCCGGGTATGCAGGAAATGCTTTATCCGACTTCCTATCTGAAGTCCAAGGGGCTGGGCAAGGCGTGTGCGCTGCTGACCGATGGTCGTTTCTCCGGCGGTACCTCTGGCCTGAGTATCGGCCATGTTTCGCCGGAAGCGGCCGAGGGCGGCCTGATCGGTCTGGTGGAGGAGGGGGATCTGATCCGTATCGATATCCCTGCGCGCAAGATTGAGCTGGCGGTCGACGAGGCGATCCTGACGCGTCGCCGCGCCGAACGCGAGCAGCAGGGCTGGCGGCCTCAGCGTCGTGACCGTCTGGTCAGTCCGGCTTTGCGGGCGTATGCCGCCATGACGACTTCGGCCTCGACCGGTGCGGTACGGGATGTCAGTCAGGTAGAAAAGCGGTAAAGTACGCCCGTCGCAAGCCAGGAAAACCGGTTCGGCCTTGCCAGCCGGTTTTTTTGTTGCAGGATGGTCATGAGCAGGAGGAAAAATGAATCGGTTCGTCAGCTTGCTGTTGCTGCTGTGGGTTGGTCTCTCATCTGCCTGGGCTGCCGGGGTGGTGCGAGTCGGCATCAACGCCAGTTACGCGCCCTTCGAGTCGGTGGATGATCATGGCCGTCTGTCCGGTTTTGATATTGATGTGGTCAATGCCTGGGCGAAGACCCAGGGCAAGAGCGTCAAGCTGGTGAATTTGGCCTGGCCGATGTTGTTGCCGGCGCTGACCGAAGGCCGGGTCGACATGGTGGTTTCTGCCGTGGCGATCACACCGGCGCGGCAACAACACTTCGATTTTTCCCGTCCCTATTTCTATGAGCCGCAAGTGCTGCTGATTCCGGCGCGCGGTGGCCGGACAGATCCGCGCAGCATCGAGTCCATCGGCGTGCTGGCCGACAGCAGTGCCATCGGCTGGTTGCAGCGTCTGGGGGTGCCGGCTGCCGCCCTGCGTCTCTATCCCGGTCTGCCCCCCATGCTGGCGGATCTCAAGTCTGGCGATGTGCACGCCATCTTTGGCGATTTGCATGCCCTGCGGCGTGCCGATGCCGAAGATCCGTCCCTGCGGCTGATTTCTCGTCCGTCCTTTGGGCAGGATGCCTATGCCTTTGTGGTGCGCAAGGGCGATCATGCCCTGCTGGCAGCGGCCAATGACGGCCTCGCGCGCATGCAGGCCGATGGCACACTGGCCCGCTTGCGCAAGGCCTGGCCAGGTCTCTGACGTCCTACCCTGCCGGTCGGATCAGGCTGTCCGTGGCCTGTATCCGATCAGGTCTGGCATTAAAATGCCTTTTTGCTATCCGTATGACATCCACTTGGGGTGAAAAATGTTCGTTTTTCGCACTGACGAACATGGTTCGTTGCTGACTTGTCAGAAAGCGAACTGTATACAATCGATTGTTTTGCCGGTGATAGGTGGCGCCAGGAGAGGCCGTCGCCGGCTGGCATTTTGCTCAAGGTCAGGTCGCCGAAGGGGGATGTCTGCAGGGTGGTCTTGGGTTTTGAAATGACGTTTTTTTGGGTAAGTGCCTGAAAAAAGGCAAAAAAATGCGCGGGCCTTGGGTCCGCGCTAAGTCTACAAAGGAGAAATAGAGGAGAAACTATCAAGAAGCAATTGCTGCATCTCAACGTGGCTGAATTATCCGTAGCACACCGAGAAGTGTCAATTCCTGCCGTTCGGGAGTGCGCGGAAAATGTAAAATTCTGTCGCTTATTATCTAATCCTTATGTTTGAAAACGAAAATAACCGCCATTTTCAAGGGGTCTTTGTCGCTGTCTGTTGTGAGACAATACTGCTTTTGCATTGCAGCAGGATGACATGATGACGCCCAAGCATTTGCCCGATCCCCGTCTGTATCCCACCGCCAGTGTCAGTAACCGTTTGATCCACATGGCCGGCACCGTGCTCGCCTCGGCCTCGGAGGAGGCCCGGGAGCTGGAGCAACTGGCCTTGCGCGACGCCATGTCCGATCTGCTGGCGCGGGACGAGGTGCTGCTGATCTCGGTGGCACTGAACATGGCGCCTTCGCAGGCGGCTTATCAGGTGCTGTGGCAGGCGCTGCGTCAGGCCGTCGAGCAGGTGCCGGGGCGGCATGCCGAGGTGTTTGCCATGCCGCTGGTGCTGGTCGCGGGTTCGCGCCAGCGTGCCACGCTGCCGGACCGGATTGCCGATGTGGACGGTCTGAATGGCCTGCTGCGCCAGCACGGTGTCTTTGCCGAACACAGTGAGGTCTTCCTCTCGGGCAAGCTGCTGCATCCGGACGATGTGGTGGCCATTTCGCCGGCCCAGCTCTACCGCTATCACCGCCAGCTGGCGGATGCTGCGCGGGGGCTGCCGCTGCCGCTGGAGGCCAGTGCGGTGACGGTCAAGGAGGAGGGGGTGTTTCTGCGCTATCTGGTCGGGGTGGCGATCCGTGAGGAGGACCATGTCGCGCCGGTCGATTATTCAGTCCGTATCGGTGCCTGGGGGACGGCGATGATGAAGTTCCTCGGTGAGGCGCTGAAGACCGAGGGGGTGACCCTGTTCCCGATTTTCCGTGCCCCTGCTCCGCTGATGCAGGCCATGGTAGCCGGCAATCAGGCGCGCCTTGAGGTCGCTATGCAGGTGTTTGTCAGCGCCTTGCTGCGCAAGCTGCGCAGCGAGGGTCGTGAGCCGGTGGTGACCTTGTCGGCCCATGAGGGCGGAGAGTTGCAGCTGTCGATCGCCACGGCCGACCAGCCGGAAGTGGCCGAGCGGTTTGTCTGGCCCCTGGCCCCGCTGGATCATGTCGAACGCATCGAACAGGACGTGCTGGCGCTGCTGCATGAGTGTCAGGTGGAAATGGTTCGAATTGAAGAGATCGTTTTGCCCGCCCGTGCTTGATTTGTATGCGTTTTTTGCCTGAATAAATGCGTGGAATGACATGACGCAGTAGTGGGTAAATCATGTAAAATCGCCGTTATCGTTAACCCACCTTATGGGATGTGCCAAGATGTTTGCAGCCGATCTGACGATTGCCAAGTATGACCCGGAACTGTCCGCCGCCATGGAGGACGAATACCGCCGTCAAGAAGACCATGTGGAGCTGATTGCTTCCGAGAACTATGTGAGTCCGGCCGTAATGGAAGCGCAGGGTTCGGTGTTGACCAACAAGTACGCAGAGGGTTATCCCGGCAAGCGTTATTACGGTGGTTGCGAGCATGTCGACAAGGTGGAGGCGCTGGCCATCGAGCGCCTGAAGGCACTGTTCGGCGCCGAGTATGCCAACGTTCAGCCGCATTCCGGTTCGCAGGCCAATCAGGCGGTTTACGTGTCGGTGCTGAAACCGGGCGATACCATTCTAGGCATGAGCCTGGCGCACGGCGGTCACCTGACCCACGGTGCCTCGGTGAATATCTCGGGCAAGCTGTACAACGCCATTACCTACGGTCTCGATGCCAATGAAGTGCTCAATTATGAAGAAGTCGAGCAACTGGCCCGCGAGCACAAGCCGAAGATGATTGTTGCCGGTGCCTCGGCCTATGCGCTGAAGATCGACTGGGCCCGGATGCGTCAGATAGCCGACGCCGTCGGTGCCTATCTGTTCGTCGATATGGCCCACTACGCCGGCCTGGTTGCCGCCGGTGAATATCCGAACCCGGTGCCGTTTGCAGACTTCGTGACCACCACCACCCACAAGACCCTGCGCGGGCCGCGTGGCGGGGTCATCCTGTCGCGTGCCGAACACGAGAAGATCCTTAATTCGGCGATCTTCCCCTGCCTGCAGGGTGGTCCGCTGATGCATGTGATCGCAGCCAAGGCCGTGGCGTTCAAGGAAGCCGCCAGCCCGGAGTTCAAGGCCTATCAGCAGCAGGTGAAGAAGAACGCCCAGATCATGGCCGAAACCCTGATCGAGCGTGGTCTGCGCATTGTCTCCGGCAAGACCGAGAGCCATGTGTTCCTGCTGGATCTGCGTGCCAAGAAGATTACCGGCAAGGATGCCGAAGCCGCTCTGGGTCGCGCCCATATCACCGTGAACAAGAATGCTATTCCGAATGATCCGGAAAAGCCCTTTGTGACTTCCGGTATCCGTATCGGTACGCCGGCGATGACCACGCGCGGCTTTGGTGATCAGGAAGCCCGTGAACTGGCCAATCTGATTGCCGATGTGCTGGAAGCGCCGCAGGATGAGGCCGTGCTGGCCAATGTGGCCGAAGCGGTCAAGGCCATGTGCCAACGCTTCCCGGTTTACGGCCGCAAGTAAGCGGCGGTTTGTTGTCCTGGAAAGAACGCCACGCAGGTCGTGGCGTTTTTCTTTTGTGCCCATGGGGCATGACCCAAGATGTTCCGTCAGACCGCACTAATTGCGACACATTTTGCGATTTTGATGGCGAAATCATTAACTTGGCATATTATTGCTGTTAAGATCGCATTTTCCGGACTGTCAACAGGGGTTTAAAGCCATGAAATGCCCGTTTTGCGGCCATGCCGATACCCAGGTGATTGACTCGCGTGTCAATGAGGACGGCACCAGCATCCGTCGCCGACGTCGTTGCCTGAAGTGCGAAAAGCGCTTTACCACCTTTGAAACGGCCGATGTGCGCATGCCGCAGGTGGTCAAGACCGGCGGGCATCGTGCCGAGTTCGATCCGGAACGCGTGCGTACCAGTTTCATGCGTGCCCTGCACAAGCGTCCGGTATCCACCACCCTGGTGGATGAGGCCATCGACCGTATCAGCCACCGTCTGCTGCAGCTGGGCGAGCGCGAAGTGAGCTCGCGCCAGATCGGCGAGATGGTGATGAACGAACTGGCGCGCATGGACAAGGTGGCTTATGTGCGCTTCGCTTCTGTCTACCGCAGTTTCGAGGATGTCGCCGAGTTCAGCGAGGCCATCCAGGAAGTGCAGAAGTCCAGTCGCCAGGGATGATGCTGTCGGTCGGTGACGGCATCGTCCTGCGCGAGCCGGAAGAGAGCGATGCCGAGGCCTTGCTGGCCTTGATCAACGACAACCGCGCACTGCTGGCGCCGTGGATGCCCTGGCTGGCGCAAATGCGCGATGTGACCGACAGCCTGAGCTATATCCGCTTTTCCCGCGATGGCAATCGCGATGGTCGTTTTCTCAATCTGCTGCTCTGTGTGGATGGTTTTCCGGCCGGGGTGCTGTGTTTCTTTGCACTGGAGCCCGCCATGCGCCGCAGCGAAATCGGCTATTGGCTCGGTACGGCCTGGCAGGGGCGCGGCATCATGCGGCGAGCCTGCCAGACGCTGATCGACTATGGCTTTACCCATCTCAATCTCTATCGGATCCAGATTGCCTGCGCTGTGGATAACCTGTCGAGCCGCGCCTTGCCGGAGCATCTCGGCTTCACGCTCGAGGGGATTCTGCATGGTCGCGAATGGGTGGGAGAACGTGTCCTTGACCATGCCATCTATGGTCTGCTGCTGCCGCAATGGCGTGCGCGGCAGGCGTCCTGAGTTTTCACGGAATACCATCTATGTTCACTGCCGATGATCATGTCTTCATGCAGCAGGCGCTGCGTCTTGCCGAGGCGGCCACGCGCCGTGCGGCGCCCAACCCCGGGGTGGGCTGCGTGCTGGTGCGTGATGGCCGCATCATTGGCAGCGGTGCCACCTTGCAGGCCGGCAGTGATCATGCCGAGGTACAGGCACTGAAGGACTGTGCGGCGCGCGGCGAGTCGCCGGCCGGGGCCACGGCCTACGTCACGCTGGAGCCCTGCAGTCATTACGGTCGTACCCCGCCTTGTGCCGAGGCCCTGATTCGCCACGGCCTGGCGCGGGTGGTCGCGGCCATGGTCGATCCCTATCACGAAGTCTCCGGCCGCGGGCTGGCCATGCTGCAGGCAGCAGGGATTCCCGCTCAGTCCGGCTTGCTGGAGGCCGAGGCGCGGCGGGTGCATCGCGGTTTTTTGTCGCGTGTGTCGCGCCAGCGGCCTTGGGTGACCCTAAAGGCGGCGGCCACGCTGGATGGCAAGACCGCCTTGCTCAATGGCAAGAGCCAATGGATTACCGGCCCGGAGGCGCGCCAGGATGTGCAGCGGCTGCGCGCCTTCCATGATGGCATTCTCACCGGCAGTGGCACGGTGCTGGCAGATGATCCGCAACTGACCGTGCGCGACATCGCCCAGGCCGCTCAGCCGCAACGCGTGGTGCTGGACAGTGCGCTGGTGACGGCACCGGAGAGCCGGATTTATCAGGGTTTGCCGACCTGGCTGGCGACGTGTGAGTCGGATGCGGCAAAGCGGGCGCGTTTTCAGCTGCCCGGGGTCGAGCTGCTGAGCGTGCCTGCCCGGGAGGGGCGCGCCGATCTGACCGTGCTGCTGAGTGTGCTGGCCCAGCGCGGTATCAATCATCTGATGGTCGAGGCGGGTGCCGGGCTGAATGGCGCCTTGCTGCGGTCCGGACTGGTGGATGAGATCGTGCTGTATCTGGCGCCGGCCCTGGCCGGGGATGCTGCCCGCGGCCTGTTTGCCTGGCCGGCACTGCAAGACCTGGCCGACAAGCAGCGCGTCACCATCGATGACGTACGCCTGGTCGGCCGCGATGTGCGCTTCAGTCTGCGTCCGCGCTGCCCGGACTGAAGAAATCTTCCAATACCCGAGCCAGTGCCTCGGGTTGCTCCCACTGGATCATGTGACCGGCATCGGCCACGGTTTCCTCGCGCAGATTGGCAAAGCAGCCTCGACGCTGGTCCAGCGTATCAAATACGCCTTTGGCCATCGGGTGATCCCACATATCGCCCCCCATGACCCACAGGACGGGTGCCGTGATGCGGCGCCAGCAAGCCTGGGCTTCGCGCAGCCGATAGAGCACCGGGTTGACCATTTTGTGGCGCGGATCGGCGCGGTAGGTCCACTGCTCGTTGTCAGGCAGCGGGCGGGTCAGCTGGGCGGCCAGCCAGTCGGCGCGTTCCCGGCTCAGTCGCCGGTTGCGCTCGATCAGTTTGTCGGCCACCTGCGCCAGCGAAGGCAGCGGCGGGAAGGTCGGTGGCTGACGCAGCTCCTTCAGCCAGCGCGCATAGCGACCCGGCGCCTCATCCGGCTTGCTGTCCGGCAGACCGAACCCCTCGACCAGCGCCAGCGCCCTGACCCTTTCCGGGCGAATGCCGGCATACAGGCCGCTGATCATGGCCCCCATGCTGTGGCCGACCAGGCGCGCCGGTTCGTCGGGGCTGTAATGGCTCAGCAGGGCATCCAGATCACCCTGGTAATCGGCCGGGTGGTAATGGTCGCGATTCCATTCACTATCACCAAAACCGCGCCAGTCGGGGGCAATCACGTGCCAGGATTGCTGCAGGGCCGCGACCAGAAATTCGAAGGTGGCCGCACAGTCCATCCAGCCGTGCAGCATGAACAGTTTCGGTGCTCCCTCATCGCCCCAGTGGCGGATGTGATAACGGTGCTGGCGCAGCAGCAAGGATTCGGTACGGCATGTTGTGTGCATTTTGTTTGGTCATTCGTCATGGTTTTCGCTGATTATAACGACATCAGCCAGCTCGCAGGCTGGCTGTGCATTTGCGCAAAAACGATCAATGAGGATCCGCTAGGCTGTGAACATGAAAACTGGCTACCGTCGTCATGACACAGATCTCCGCTACCTGGCCCGATTGCGCCTGGCCTTGCGTTTCCTGTGGG